>NZ_CP119133.2:2547500-3821250 GCF_001636945.3 Streptomyces sp. FXJ1.172
TGACGCACAACGTGCGCGAGGCGGTGCGGCTCGCGCAGCGGGTCGTGCTGCTGTCCTCCCGTCCGGGCCGGGTGGCCCGGACGTGGGAGGTCGGCATTGCGCAGCCGCGGCGCATCGAGGACGCGCCCGTGGCGGAACTGTCCCTCGAGATCACCGAAGTACTGCGTGGGGAGATCCGCCGCCATGGCCAGCACTGAGACGACGAGCGCTCCCGGGACGGGGAGCGTGGAGGCGGGCCTCGACGCCCTGGAGACCGCGCAGCAGGGCCGTACGCCGTTCCGCAAGACCTTCGTCGACAAGATCGTGCCGCCGATCACCGCGATCGTCGTGGTGCTGGTGATCTGGCAGGGCCTGATAACCCTGAAGATCGTCGACGATCCGACCAAGCTGCCCACGCCGGGCGCGGTCTGGCACGCCTTCCGCAACGACTGGCTGCAGGGCAAACTGCTCGGCTACATCTGGACGTCCGTCTCGCGCGGTCTGCTCGGCTTCTGCTTCGCGCTGGTCATCGGCACCCCGCTGGGTCTGCTGGTGGCGCGGGTGAAGTTCGTGCGCGCGGCCATCGGCCCGATCCTGTCCGGACTGCAGTCGCTGCCCTCCGTGGCGTGGGTGCCGCCGGCCGTGATCTGGCTGGGCCTGAACAACTCGATGATGTACGCGGTGATCCTGCTCGGTGCGGTTCCGTCCATCGCCAACGGCCTGGTGTCCGGCGTCGACCAGGTGCCGCCGCTGTTCCTGCGGGCGGGCCGCACGCTGGGCGCCACCGGCCTGAAGGGCACCTGGCACGTCACCCTGCCCGCCGCCCTGCCCGGCTATGTGGCGGGCATGAAGCAGGGCTGGGCGTTCTCCTGGCGCTCCCTGATGGCCGCGGAGATCATCGCCAACTTCCCCGACCTCGGCACCGGCCTCGGCCAGCTGCTGGAGAACGCCCGCACCGCCAGCGACATGGCCATGGTCTTCGAGGCGATCCTGCTCATCCTGTTCGTCGGCATCGCCATCGACCTGCTCATCTTCAGCCCGCTGGAGCGGTGGGTGCTGCGCAGCCGCGGCCTGCTGGTGAAGGGCTGACATGCGCGCCCCGGTCCTTGTCGTCATCGCCCACGGCAGCCGCGATCCGCGGCACGCGGCGACCGTGCACGCCCTCGTGGAGCGGGTGCGGTCGCTGCGGCCCGGGCTGCGCGTGGAGACCGGGTTCCTGGACTTCAACGTCCCGTCCGTGCACGGGGTGCTGGAGTCACTCGCGGCTGAGGGCGTGCGGGACGTCGTCGCCCTGCCGCTGCTGCTGACCCGCGCCTTCCATGCCAAGGCGGACATCCCCGCCGTGCTGCGGGAGGCGCCGGCGCGGCTGCGGATCCGGCAGGCGGAGGTGCTCGGTCCGTCCCCGCTGCTGCTGTCCGCGCTGGAGCGGCGGCTGTACGAGGCGGGGCTGGCCCCCGCCGACAAGCCCTCGACCGGGGTCGTGCTGGCCTCGGCGGGGTCCTCCGACCCGGAGGCGATCGCAGTGATCGCAAGAATCGCGCGGGAGTGGTGGCACACCGGTTGGTGCGCCGTGCGGCCTGCGTTCGCCTCCGCATCCCTGCCGCGCACCGAGGACGCCGTGGCCGAGCTGCGCGCGCTCGGCTGCGCGCGGGTCGCCGTCGCGCCGTACGTCCTGGCCCCCGGCTTTCTGCCGGACCGCATCACGCGGGGCGCGGCCGGGGCGGACGTACGGGCGGACGTGCTGGGACCTGCGCCCGAGGTGGCGCGGGTACTGCTGGAGCGCTACGACGCGGCCCGCCGGCCGGCGCTGGCGGCGCTGGGCGCCTGAGCGCACCGGTGCGCCGCGGAGGGTGTCCGGGGCCTGCCGACGGTGACGCTCCGGCCGGTCACAGGTCGAGGGCGTGCAGGAGCTGCCGGGTGAAGGTGAGGCTGCCGGTGCCGGCGCCCGCCACGATGGCGACCTCCTCCAGCGCGGTGCGGATCTTGCCCCGGTTGGGCGGCAGCCCGTCCTCGGTGGACTCCTCCAGCTGGCGGTGGACGGTCTCGCCGTGCACGACGAGCGCCGGGTACTCGGCCCCCAGCGCCTCGATGAGCCGGTCCGCGACGGCCATGAGGGTCTCCAGGTCCGGCGGGCCGCTGTCGATGCCCATGCGGCCGTGGTCACCGAAGTACGTGCTCATGTCCTGTCCTCGCTTCTGGCTCGAAAGGAGCCATGGGGGCTGGGGGGTGGGGTGCGGGACCGCTGACGTTACCGACCTCGCGGGGGCGCGGGTGCGGCCGTGCGGAGCGGCTGCGGGTCGCTGTGGGGCGGTTGGGGGCCCGGGCGGTCGCGATGGCGCGGAGTGGGCCGAAAATCGCCACCCATGCGGGTGATCGGCATCCGTTGACCAGGCCCCGCGGGCGCGAGCCACGCGGGCGTACGGCGCGCAGGCGTACGGCGCGGGCGCGCGCACGCGGGCGGGTGCCAGGGCTCGGGCGCGGGGCGGCCGGCCAGGCGCCGGGGCACCGTGCCCGCGCGGTGGGGCCTCAGCCCCGCCCGCGCCCTGCCTGTCCCGCTCATGCGTCCCCCTCGTCCCCCTGTACGGCCCGTCCGTGCTGTCGACCCTAGGGACAAGCGGAGGACTTTGTCGCGAGGTTCGGCGAGCCGGGCCGCCGGAGGGCGGCGGCGTGGTACAAGGCCACCGGGTCCGGCGCTCCCCTGTGACGTCGGACCCGGTGGCTCTTCGTTCTGCGCCGGGCGCGGCCGGTGTGTCACTGGGAGAACGAACTCCCGGCGCCACAGGGGCGCTTATCAGCCAATCCGGCCGCCGGTCAGTCGAAGCGGAGGGCGCCGGTGCGGGTGCGCTTGAGTTCGAAGAAGTCGGGATGACGGGCCAACACCCGGAAGCTGTCGAAGAGTTCGGCCGCCTCGGCACCGCGCGGCACGGCGCGCAGGACCGGCCCGAACCACACCGTGCCGTCGACGTGGAGGGTGGGGGTGCCGACATAGCCGCCCGTCTCCGGTTCGGCCCCGGCCGTGTGGCTGCGGCGTACGGCGTCGTCGTACGCCGGGTCGTGGGCGGCGGCCGCCAGCCCTGCGGGGAGCCCCAGTTCGGCCAGCGACTCGGCGATCACCTCGTCGAAGTCCTTGACGCCGCGTTCGTGGATCCGAGTGCCGAGCGCGGTGTAGAGGTCGCGCAGCACGCCCTCGCCGTGCTGTTCCGCCGCGGCCACGGCGACCCGTACCGGGCCGATCGAACGGTCCACCAAGTCCCGGTACCAGTCCGGGAGTTCGTTGCCGATGTTGTGCAGGTACAGGCTCATCGCCCGGAACCGGAGGTCGAGCGGGCGCAGCCGCTCGACCTCCAGCAGCCAGCGGGAGGTGATCCAGGCGAAGGGGCAGGCCGGGTCGAAGAAGAAGTCGACCCGGGTACGGCCGGCTTCCACGAAGGCGGAGGCGGACGCGGAGGGATCGGTGGAAGCAGAAACGGAAGCAGAGGTGGCGGTGGCAGGGGCAGCGGCAGAGGAACTGTGCGTCATGGCGATGACGCTAGTCGGACACCGGTACAGGATCCCGGCCCACTTGCTTCCTCTTTTTCTGGGCCAATCGGCTGGGCTTCCGGGCCGGTCCACGGGACACTCAGCCGGTCCGCCGCGCCACCGCGTCGGCCCTGCGCACCAGTTCCCCGACCGGCATCGACCCGGCGGCCCGGCCCTCGCGGGCGAACCGGTTCGCGAGCGACTGGAGGAGTTCGTTCAGCGGGGTGGCCACGCCGTGCAGCCGGCCGAGCAGGGCGATCTCGCCGTTGAGGTAGTCCGCCTCGATGGTGCCGGTGCCGCGGGCCAGGGACTGCCAGGAGGAGCCGCCGCCGCGCGGGGCACCGTCCAGCGGCACCAGGGTCACCTTGTCGCCGCGTGCCGCGCGCTGCTCCCCGGCGTCCGCGTGCGCGATACCGGCGGCGTCGAGCACGGCCTCGCCCTCGGCGCGTACGCGCGCGAGCAGGGCGTGCGCGGCGTCGTCGGCGGCGGGTCCGCACAGCGCCTCGAAGGCGGTGCCGAGGTTCCAGAGCAGCTTGGCGTACTGCCAGCGGGCCACGTCCGGCACGACCGGTGCCTCGAAGCGGGCGCCGGCCAGGTCGGCGGCGATCCGGCGGGCGGTGTCGTCGGTGCCGTGCGGCAGCCGGCCGAGGTGCAGGATGCCGGTGAGCGGGCTGCCCGCGGCGGAGACGACGCCGGGCTCCACGAAGGTCGAGGGCAGCCAGACGCAGACGCCGTACACGCGCCGGAAGCGGCGCAGTGCCAGCCGTCCGCTCTCCACGCCGTTCTGCAGGCAGACGAGCGGCAGCCGCTCCGCCGCCGTACCGCCGCCCGTCACGGGCAGCTCCGCCCAGGTCTGCAGCGCGGACACGGTGTCCTGGGTCTTCACGGCGAGGACGAGGACGTCGTCGGCGCGCAGCTCGCCGAGCGGACCGGGCCCGTCGACGGCGGGCAGCCGGTACGTCAACTCCCCTTCCGGAACCCGCAGTCGCAGACCGTGTCCGGCCAGAGCCGCCAAGTGCTTGCCGCGGGCCACGAGAACGACCTCACGTCCGGCCTGGGCGAGACGTCCGCCGACGGTCCCGCCGACCGCTCCCGCCCCGATGATGACGTAGCGCATGGGTCGAGCTTCGCACACGCGTGCCCGCGCCCCGTCACTGCTCCTCAGCCGTCAACTCCACCAGTTTGAGCACCGTGTTCCAGTTCCGGCTCGTGGCGATCAGTCCCTTGGCCGGCTGCCGGCCCAGTGTCTCGGCGAGCTTGGAGCGGCCGACGCCGTCCGGGGCGTAGAGGTACAGGCAGCGGTCGCCGAGGCGGAACTCCTCGGGCAGGTGGGCGGATCGGTCGATGCCGGCATAACGGTCCGGGGTGACGGGTGCGGAGAAGTACGTGACGTGCAGTTGCCTGGCCTGCAGGTCGGCGGCCGGGAACGGGCAGGCCTCGGCCACGGCCCGCAGATACGCGTGGTCGCGCACGAGCACGTCGACCGGGAAGCCGAAGCGCTCCTCGATCGCCCGGCTCAGCTCCGCCGCCAGCGACTCCTCGTCCCCTCGGCCGGTGCTGAAGACGGCCTGGCCGCTTTGCAGATAGGTCCGTACGCCGGTGTGACCGAGGCCGGTCAGCAGGGTCCGCAGCTCGGCCATGGGCACCTTCTTGGCGCCGCCGACATTGATTCCGCGCAACAGCGCCGCGTAGGTCGTCATCCCGCCAGCCTAGAAGGGCCGTCGTGCCCCGTGGGGGCGGGCACGACGGCCGGGCCCGCGCAGGGCGGGCTGCGCGAAACTCTGTCCGATGGGCGGGGGCCGGATCAACCTCTCCACGCAGCTGTGACTTGTTCAACAAGCTTTTGTAATCACAAACTGGCGCGCTGGCGGCGGAACGGACATCCCTCGTCCCGGCGGAAGGCCCCGACCGTAGACCGTGGCCTCGCGGCCACCCCGAGGCGTGTCCCCGAGATGCCCCGATAGGTGTAAGGGGCCGTCGTCCTCCCCAGTGCGGAGAGGCGGGACGCGCACTTCACCGGGCAGTACGACGAGACGTCTTTACCCGGCCCATACAGTCGATACGGAGCAAGGGCACAGGTGGCGGCAGGGGGCCGCCACCGCACACGAGGGGGCAGACCCGTCATGGGGAACACACAGGTGCGGGTGCGGGGGCTGGCCGCCCGCGCGGGCGGCTGGAGCGCCCGGCACCGCTGGGCGGCCGTCGGCATATGGGTGCTGTTCGTCGTTCTGGCACTGGGACTCGGCTCGGCGGCGGGCCGGGTCGACGTGAACGAGGGCGACCAGCTCAAGGGCGAGACGCACACCGCCGCGCGGATCATCGACGACGCGGGCATCAAGCAGCCGGCCGGCGAGACCGTCCTGATCCAGTCGAAGGACAGTGGCCAGACGGCGACCGGCGGCGACTTCCGGGCGGCCGTCACCGAGGTGGTGAGGGCCGTCGGAGCAACCGGCAAGGTCACCGGCGTGACCTCCCCGTACACCACGCACACCATCTCCCGGGACGGCCGCAGCGCGCTGGTGCAGTTCGACATGCGGGGCGACGCCAAGACGGCCGTCGACCGGGTCGAGCCGGTGCTGGACGCCGTCGCCGGGGTGCAGAAGCGGCACAGCGGTCTGCGGATCGAGGAGATCGGCGCCGCCAGCATGCAGAAGCAGTACAAGGACGCGTTCGGCGACGATTTCAAGCAGGCGGAGTACTCGGCGGTGCCGGTGGCCCTCGGCATCCTGCTGATCGCGTTCGGCGCGCTGGTGGCCGCGCTGCTGCCGGTCGGGCTCGCGGTCACCGCCATCATGGCGACGATGGGCCTGATGGGCGTGGTCAGTCATCTGCAGCCGATGAGCGACACCGCCAACTCCGTGATGCTGCTGGTCGGTATGGCCGTCGGCGTCGACTACTGCCTGTTCTACCTGCGCCGTGAGCGCGAGGAGCGGGCCGCCGGGCGCGACGCGGCCACCGCGCTCAGGATCGCCGCCGCCACCAGCGGCCGGGCGGTCATCGTCTCCGGGGTCACGGTGTGCGTGGCGATGGCGGGCATGCTGTTCACCGGGCTCGCCGAGTTCGAGGCCATGGGCCTGGCCTCGCTGATGGTGGTCGCGGTCGCCATGGTCGGGTCGGTCACCGTACTGCCCGCGCTCCTTTCGCTGCTCGGCGAGCGCGTGGAGAAGGGCCGGATCCCGTTCCTCGCCCGTCGGCGCCGCCGGCACGGCGCGGGCGAGGGCAGCCGGTTCTGGTCGGCCGTCCTGCGCGCCGTACTGGCCAGGCCGCTGGTCTCGGTCGCCGTGGCGGCCGGCACACTGCTGGCGATCGCAGCGCCCGCGCTCGGCATGAAGACCCAGCAGCTCACCCTGGACCAGGAGTTCGGCAAGTCGCTGCCCATCGTGCAGACCTACGACCGCGTCAACGACGCCTTCCCCGGCGGCAGCGAGCCGGCCCAGGTCGTCGTCAAGGCCAAGGACATCGGCGCCCCCGAAGTACGGCAGGCGCTGGCCGACTTCAAGCAGCGGGCGATCACCTCGGGTGCCTCACGCGGCCCGGTCGACATCCGGGTGTACGGCACGCGGAACGTGGCCCTGGTCTCCGTACCGCTGGTCGGCGGCTCCGACATGGACAAGGCGGTCGCGAGCCTCGGCATCCTGCGCGACGAGGTACGGCCCGCGACGCTCGGCAAGGTCGACGGCCTGCAGGCGCCGGTCACCGGACAGGTCGCCGGCAACCACGACTTCAACGACCAGCTGCTCGGTTCCGTCGCCCCGGTCTTCGCGTTCGTGGTCGCCTTCGCCTTCCTGCTGATGCTGCTGTCGTTCCGCTCACTGACCGTCGCGATCACCTCGATCGTGCTCAACCTGCTGTCGGTGGGCGCGGCCTACGGCATCCTCGTCGCGGTCTTCCAGCACGGCTGGGGTGCCTCGCTGGTCGGCGCGCAGGGCGTCGGCGCGATCGTGACCTGGCTGCCGTTGTTCCTGTTCGTGATCCTGTTCGGGCTGTCGATGGACTACCACGTGTTCGTCGTCTCCCGCATCCGCGAGGCCCGCACGCGCGGCCTGGACACGCGGGACGCGATCCGGCACGGCGTGGTCACCACGGCCGGCGTCGTCACCAGTGCCGCGGTCATCATGGTCGCCGTGTTCGCGATCTTCGGCACGCTGTCGATGCAGTCCATGAAGCAGATGGGCGTGGGCCTGGCCGCGGCGGTCCTCATCGACGCCACCGTCATCCGCGGGGTACTGCTGCCGGCCGTGATGGCGCTGCTCGGCGAGCGCAACTGGTACCTGCCGAAGTGGCTGCACCGGCTGCCCGACCTCACCCACGACGAGCCGCAGCAGCCGCCCGCCACGCACCCCGCACGCGAGCAGGACGAGCGCCTGCCGGTCTGATCCCGCACCACCGACGCGGGCCGGCCTGATACCGGCCCGCCGACGGGGGTTCGCCTGATACCGGATCCCGTCGGCGGGCCGTCAGATGCCGGTCCATTGAGGGACGTTCGCCTGATACCGGTCCGCCGACGGGGGACCGCCCGATCTCGTTTCAGTCAAGGGGGTCCGTCGGCACCGGGGTGTCGGCGGGCCCTCTGTCGGCTCTTCTCACTCGCGGCCGTGCCGGGGCAGCTCCGCCTCGATGAGGTCCGCCGCCCGGCGGGTGCCGCCCTCCTCGGCCATACCGGTCCGGATCGTCTTCAGGCGGCGGGCCACCTCGGGGTCGTCCACCAGGGCGAGGGCGGTCTCGCGGAGACGGTCGGCGGTGGCCTCCTCGGTGTCCAGCCGGCGGGCGACGCCGAGGCCCTCGAGCATGTCGGCGTTGCCGAACTGGTCGACGGCCTGCGGTACGGCGATCATCGGTGTGGCGGTGGCGAGGCCCTCCTGGCTGCCACCCGCGCCCGCGTGGGTGACGAACAGGTCGGCCTGCTGCAGGATCGCCAACTGCGGCACCCAGCTGTGAACTTCGACGTTGCCGGGTACGTCGCCCAACTCGGCGGCGGACACATGGCGGCCGACCTGGAGGACCAGATGCCATCCGGGCAGGTCCCCGAAGGCGCGGACACACTCGCGGTAGAACCCGGGCTGCTTGGTGAAGGCCGAACCCAGGGACACCAGCGCGACCTTGTCGGCACCGGCCGGCCGCTGCCAGCCGCCCTGATCGGCACGGTCGCCCTGACAGGCACCGACAAAGGTGTGGACGCTCTCGTCGACCCGGTCGGCGTGCGGCTGGAGGGCCTTGGGAATGAGCACGATCGAGCGGGTCGGGCCGATGAAGGAGTCCCATCGTCCGGTGATCCCGTTCTCGGCCAGCCAGGACGCGAACCGTGCCTCGTAGGCCTGCCCGCGTTCGGTCTTCCTCGGCTCGGCCCACATCGGCTCGAACACCTCCTCCTCGTACCCCTCCCAGGCGACGAGGTTCGGCGAGAGGGAGACCGCCGGGACTCCCCAGCGGTGGGCCAGCACACGGGCCGGGTAGGAGGCGATGTCGTGCAGGACGAGGTCGGGCTCGTCGCCGGTGTACGCCTCGATGAGCTGCGGCAGCGCCTGGATCGCGTCGGCCAGGAACGGCTCCACGTTGTCCAGCAGCGTGCTCCCCCACGCCTCCGGGTCCGCGTCGGGTCCGGGCAGCGTGGAGGTGTACGGCACGGGCCGGGCACCCGTGGCCGCCACCTTGTCGGCGAACACCGGCGGAATGGCGTACGTGACCCGGTGACCCCGGGCGACGAGTTCGCGGATCACCTCCAGGCTGGGGTTCACATGGCCGTGCGCGGCGATGGAGAACATGGCGATGTGGGAGCGAGTGGTCATGGCGTCCACCGTAGACGAGACGAGACGTCTCGTTCAAAGTGATATTCCGCAGCGCCCAGCGGCGGACCCACGCTGAACAGCAGGACGGGGATCAGGGCCGGCAGGGCGAGGAACCGGTTGAGGTCCATGCCTCGTCACGGACCCTCGCACACCGCCCGACCTGTGCGAATGCGAGACTGGCGGCGGGCAGATCCGAGCGCACGGAGGCACGGAGGCACGATGGACGAGGCACGGGCACGGGACGTACTGGCCGCGGCGGGAGTGCTGCCGGGACCGGCCGGCAACGCCCGGCTCCTCGCCCTCGGCGAGAACGCGGTGTTCGCCGCCGGTGACCTGGTGGTGAAGGTGGGGCGCGACGCCGAACTGCTGGAGCGGGCCCGGCGCGAGCTGGACATCGCCGGCTGGCTGGCCGGAGCGGGCGTGCCGGCGGTACGGGCGGCCGAGCCGAGACCGCGGCTGGTCGAAGGGCACCCGGTGACCGTGTGGCACCGGCTGCCGGAGCCGGTACGGCCCGCCGAGCCGCGCGATCTGGCGGAGCTGCTGCGGCTGGTGCACGCACTGCCCTCCCCTCCTTTCACATTGCCGCCCCGCGAGCTGCTGGGTGGCGTCGAGCGCTGGCTGCGGCTCGCGGGCGACGCGATCGACCCCGAGGACGCGGCCTGCCTCCGTGAGCGCCGGGACGGTTTCGCGGCGGCCGCGGCCGCGCTGACGCCCCATCTGCAGCCGGGGCCCATCCATGGCGACGCGCTGCCCCGCAATGTGCACATTGGGCCGGACGGGCCGGTCCTCGTCGACCTCGAGACCTTCTCGGCGGATCTGCGCGAGCACGACCTGGTGGTGATGGCCCTCTCCCGCGACCGGTACGGTCTGCCCGCCGAGGCGTACGACTCCTTCACCGAGGCCTACGGGTGGGACGTGCGCGAGTGGGCGGGCTGTGCGGTGCTGCGCGGCGCGCGGGAGACGGCCAGCTGCGCCTGGGTGGCCCAGCATGCGCCGAGCAATCCGAAGGCCCTGGCCGAGTTCCGGCGCCGGGTGGCGTCGTTGCGGGACGGGGACGAGACGGTGCGGTGGTATCCCTTCTGAGGGGCTCCACCGGCTTGTTCTGTGCTTGGCCCCGCCGCCCCGGCGGTACGACCGCCCGCGGCTATGCGGATCTGGCGCCCGCGGTCTGCGCGGACCCGTCCCCCGCCGGCTCCCGCATGGGCCACGTGCCGTCGACCACCGCCCCCGTGTCCCCCTTGCGGCGCAGGAACGCCTGGAAGTCCGCCGCCCAGTCCGCGTACCACTGGATCTGGCGGTGGTGCAGCTCCGCCGGGCTCAGGGACGCGATCTTCGGGTGGCGGTCGGCTATCGCGCCGGCCAGGCGCGCCGCGGCAAGGGCGTCCGACGCGGCGTCGTGGGCCGTCTCGAGGACCACGCCGTACTCGGCGCAGACCGCTTCCAGGTTCCGCTTGCCGCGGCGGTAGCGCTCGGCCCAGCGGTCGATCGTGTACGGGTCGACGACCGGGGCGGGCGGGGCGCCGCCCAGCCGGTCGGAGAGGGACGGCAGGCCGTGCCGGCGCAGCTCGGCGGAGAGCAGGGTGAGGTCGAAGGCCGCGTTGTAGGCGACGACCGGGACGCCCGCCTTCCAGTACCCGGTGAGGGTCTCGGCCAGGGCGTCGGCCACCTGGTCGGCGGGCCGGCCCTCGGCCGTCGCGCGTTCGGTGCTGATGCCGTGCACCGCGACCGCGTCCGCCGGGATCTCCACGCCCGGGTCGGCCAGCCATTCCCTGCGCCCCACGGGCTCGGCGGCCCTGACCTCTATCACCGCGCCGGTGACGATACGCGCCTCGTGCGGATCCGTGCCGGTCGTCTCCAGGTCGAAGCCGATCAGCAGCTCACGGTGCCAGCCCATGGCGGCCCCCCTTCTCGGTGGTGCTGTCCCCCAGTGGCCTCCACCCTCGCACGCGGCACTGACAATCCGAGGACGGCATTCCGCTTGCCTGGAGGGACAGTTCAGGACACGGGGCGCGAATCGGCCCAAGTCAGCTCGAATTCCTCACGATATGTCGGGAAAAGCCCGACTTCGCTCGCATCGTGCGACTTGACCAGCTTGTTGCCGTTGCGCAGCACCAGCACCGGCGATTCCATCCCCCGCGCACCACGCAGATAGGACTGGACCACGGCGATGCCGTCGGCGCCGTCGCCGTCCACCAGGTAGGCGGTGAAGCGGGGCGTCTCGTCGTACACCTGGATCTCGAAGGCTCCCGGGTCGCGCAGCCGGGAGCGCACCCGGCGCATGTGCAGGATGTTCATCTCGACCGAGCGGCTCAGCTCGCCCCGTTTCATGCCCAGTTCCCGCTCACGGCGCTTGACCGCGCTGGAGGCCGGGTTGAGGAACAGCAGCCGTACCCGGCAGCCGGACTCGGCCAGGCGCATCAGGCGGCGGCCGGAGAAGTTCTGCACCAGCAGGTTGAGGCCGATGCCGATGGCGTCGAGGCGCCGGGCACCGGCGAAGAGGTCCTCGGCCGGGAACTGGCGCATGAGCCGCACCCGGTCGGGGTGGACGGCGACCACGTCGGCGTACCGGTCGCCGACCAGGTCCTCGACCGCGTCGACGGGCAGCCGGCGCGCGGAGGGGACGTCACCGCCCGCGCCGAGCATCTCCAGGAGTCGCGCCGAGGCCCGCTCGGCCTGGCTGAGGACCGCCTCGGACAGGGCGCGGTTGCGGGAGACGACGTTGCGGGTCACCTCCAGCTCGTCCAGGGCCAGCTCGAGATCGCGTCGCTCGTCGAAGTACGGTTCGAAGCACGGCCAGTGCTGCACCATCAGCTCGCGCAGCTGGGGCAGTGTCAGGAAGCTGAGCACGTTGTCGTCGGCCGGGTCGAGCAAGTAGCCCTTGCGGCGGCTCACTTCGCGTACGGCGACCGCGCGCTGCACCCACTCCTGCCCGGCCGGGCCGGCCGCGGCGACCACCCAGTCGTCCCCGTGGACGGGTTCGTAGATGGGGCGCAGGACGGCGGCCACGACCGTGCGCAGCCGCTGCTCGACGAGGTTCAGCCAGATGTAGGCCCGGCCGGCCCGCTGGGCGCGGGTGCGCACCTCGCGCCAGGCGTCGGCGTCCCAGTCCAGCTCCGGCCCGATGGACCCCGCGTCCATCGGCCGGGCCAGGGACACCGCGCCGGGCGGGACGTCTGTGGAGTTCCCCTCGTGACCCTCGTCACCAGGGGGCAGCTCCAGCCCTCCCGAGCCCACCCGTGCACCGCCTTCCGCCCCCGGGGCCTTCACTGTCTCAACGATCAAGGAAGGGTACTCCGGGAGCGGTCGGCGGTGCAGCAGGATGGACAGGTCGGTTGTCCAACTGTTTTCCTCAACTCGGCCCGTGTCCGCGGCGGTTTCGCGTGGCCGGATCACGCGGAGTGAGCGGATTCATAGCGCCCGCGGTCCATGGGGTGCCGGCCGGTTCCCGCCGACGGTCCGTCAGGGCTGGTGAGCGGCGCCTCGGCAGGTGCCGGCTGGAGGCGGGGACCGCTCCCGGGGCCGGGGAGGTTTCGTCACTTTCGGGAGACTCGGTGGCCGAGGCGGCCCCGGGCGGGCGGCGCACCTGTCAGAGTCGTCTCCATGCAGGTCTGGCCTGGAGAGGCGTATCCGCTCGGCGCCACCTACGACGGCGCCGGAACCAACTTCGCGGTCTTCACGGAGGCCGCGGACCGAGTAGAGCTGTGTCTGCTGCACGACGACGGCTCGGAGACGGCGGTGGAACTGCGCGAGAGCGACGCGTTCGTGCGGCACGCGTACGTGCCGGGCGTGATGCCGGGGCAGCGCTACGGATTCCGGGTGCACGGTCCGTACGACCCCGCGCGCGGACTGCGCTGCAACTCCGCGAAGCTGCTGCTCGACCCGTACGCGAAGGCGGTCAGCGGCTCGGTCCGGTGGGGCGAGGAGGTGTACGGCTACCACTTCGGCGCCCCGGAACGGCGCAACGACCTGGACTCGGCGCCGCACACCATGACGTCGGTGGTGATCAACCCGTACTTCGACTGGGCCGACGACCGGCCGCCGCGCACCGAGTACCACCACACGGTCATCTACGAGGCCCACGTCAAGGGTCTCACCATGCGTCACCCGGAGCTGCCGGAGGAGCTGCGCGGCACGTACGCGGCGCTCGCGCACCCCGTCATCATCGAGCACCTGACCGAGCTGGGCGTCACGGCCCTGGAGCTGATGCCCGTCCACCAGTTCGTCAACGACCACCGGCTGGTCGACCTGGGCCTGAACAACTACTGGGGCTACAACACCATCGGCTTCTTCGCCCCGCACAACGCGTACGCCTCCTGGGGCGACCGCGGCCAGCAGGTCCTGGAGTTCAAGTCGGCGGTCCGGGCGCTGCACGAGGCCGGGATCGAGGTCATCCTGGACGTCGTCTACAACCACACGGCCGAGGGCAACCATCTGGGTCCGACGCTGTCCTTCAAGGGCATCGACAACCCGTCGTACTACCGGCTCGCCGATGATCCGCGCTACTACACGGACACGACGGGCACCGGGAACTCGCTGCTCATGCGGTCCCCGCACGTGCTCCAGCTGATCATGGACTCGCTGCGGTACTGGGTCACCGAGATGCACGTCGACGGTTTCCGCTTCGATCTCGCGGCCACCCTGGCCCGGCAGTTCCACGAGGTGGACCGGCTGTCGTCGTTCTTCGACCTGGTGCAGCAGGACCCGGTGGTCTCGCAGGTCAAGCTGATCGCCGAGCCGTGGGACGTGGGCGAGGGCGGCTACCAGGTGGGCAACTTCCCGCCGTTGTGGACGGAGTGGAACGGCAAGTACCGCGACACGGTACGGGACCTGTGGCGGGGCGAGCCGCGCACGCTCGCGGAGTTCGCCTCCCGGCTGACCGGCTCCTCCGACCTGTACCAGGACGACGGCCGCCGCCCGCTCGCCTCGATCAACTTCGTCACCTGCCACGACGGCTTCACCCTGCACGACCTCGTCTCGTACGACCACAAGCACAACCAGGCCAACGGCGAGAACAACCGGGACGGCGAGAGCCACAACCGGTCGTGGAACTGCGGGGCGGAGGGCGAGAGCGACGACCCGGACGTGCTCGCGCTGCGCGGCCGGCAGATGCGCAACTTCGTCGCCACGCTGATGCTGTCGCAGGGGGTGCCGATGATCAGCCACGGCGACGAGTTCGCCCGCACCCAGCGCGGCAACAACAACGCCTACTGCCAGGACAACGAGCTGGCGTGGGTGCAGTGGCCCGACGCCGCGAGCGAGGCGGGCGGCGAGCTGCTGGAGTTCACGCGCGCGATGGTGTGGCTGCGGCGGGACCACCCGGTGCTGCGGCGGCGGCGCTTCTTCCACGGGCGGCCGGTGGAGGGCACGCACGACGCGCTGTCCGACATCGCCTGGTTCACCCCGGAGGGCGGCGAGATGACCCAGCGGGACTGGGACTCCGCGCGGGCGTCCGCGCTGACGGTGTTCCTCAACGGCAACGCCATCTCCGAGCCCGGCCCGCGCGGGGAACGCGTCACGGACGACTCGTTCCTGCTGATGTTCAACGCCTCCCCCGGGCCGCTGGAGTTCCTGGTGCCGGTCGACCACGGCCGGCAGTGGCAGGTCGTGGTCGACACGGCCCACGCGGACGGGGTGCCGCCGGGAGGCGGGGCGAAGGTCGGCGCGGGCGACCGGATCACCCTGCCGGACCGCAGCCTGACGGTGCTCCAGCGGCCGGCCTAGTGCCCCGGCAGGCAACGTTTGCCCGTCAAGGAGCGGCGTCCGGTGCGTGCTCTCGGTGTGCCGGCCGGATGCCCTCGTACTGGACGTACTTGGGCTTCCGGGGCGATGCGGCGATTGGGGGCACCTCCCGGCCGAAGGCTGGGGGAGCGTGCCGGGCGTCGCGACGGGGCGAACGTTGCCTGTTGGGGCACTAGCCTCTGTCGCCCCGGGACGCCGTTCGGGCCGGATCGTCCGGCACGCGCGCGTGCGGGGCGTGTCCGGCCCGTGCGGCGTGCGTCGTCGTGCGGGCCGTCAGGGCGATGACGAAGGTGAGCGCGGCTGCCGTGCTCACCACCGCGAAGGCGGCGCGGGGGCCGTAGGACTCGGTGAGGCGGCCGGTCACGGCGACCGAGAGGGCCTGGCCGCCGACCAGGGCGCTGGTGGCGACCGCCATCGCCTCGGCGAGCCTGGTGGGCGGCACCGCGCGTTCGGTGAGCCCGAACACCGTGATCAGGTGCGGCGCGTAGGCGGTCCCGCGGCGGACAGCGAGTCGCTCGTCCGGGCGACGAGCAGCACGCTGCCGAACTGGACGGTCGCCGTCGGCAGCCGCCCCAGGAACGACACGCACGGCAGCAGCGGCCCGGTGAGCGCGATCACCTGGCGGTAGGTGTCCCGCGTGCGGTGCCGGTCCGGCTTCCCCGTTGTCCCCATCGCCCGAACGTAGGTACGCGCGCGTGAGTGCGTGCAGGGACCGATGACACGAAACCGGGCGGGCTGGGTACGTAGGATTCCATGACGTCTGCGCGACCCGGACCGGGGGTGCCCACGGCCACCTACCGGCTGCAGCTCCAGCCCGCGTTCCCGTTCGCCGCCGCCGCGGCGGCGGTGCCGTACCTGGCGTCGCTCGGCGTCTCGCACGTGCATCTGTCCCCCGTCCTCGAGGCCGTGCCCGGTTCCACACACGGCTACGACGTCGTGGACCACGCGCGCGTGCGCGAGGAACTGGGCGGCGAGGAGGGACTGCGGGCGCTGGCGCGCACCGCGCGGGAGCACGGTCTGGGCCTGGTGGCGGACATCGTGCCGAACCACATGGCGATGGCGCCCCGGCACAACCACGCCCTGTGGGAGGTGCTGCGCGAGGGGCCCGCCTCGCCGTACGCGCGCTGGTTCGACATCGACTGGGAGGCGCAGGGCGGGCGGGTGCTGCTGCCGGTGCTCGGCGGACCGGTCGGCGCGCAGCGCGAGCAGCTGGTGGCCGACGGCGACGTGCTGCGCTACCACGAGCACGCGTTCCCGCTCCGCGCGGGCACCGGGCAGCTGCCGCTGCCGGAGCTGCTGGACGCCCAGTGGTACCGCCTGGTGTGGTGGCGGCTGGCCCGCACCGAGCTGAACTACCGGCGTTTCTTCAGCATCTCGGAGCTGATCGGGGTGCGCGTGGAGGATCCGGCGGTGTTCGACGCCACCCATGCCAAGATCCTCCAGCTGCTGGCGGAGGGCGTGCTGGACGGGCTGCGGGTCGACCATCCCGACGGGCTCGCCGACCCCGACGGCTATCTCGCGCGGCTGCACGAGGCGAGCGGCGGGCGCTGGACGGTGGTGGAGAAGATCCTCGCCGACGGCGAGCGCCTGCCGCCGTCCTGGCCCGTCGCGGGCACCACCGGGTACGACGCCCTGCGCCAGGTCGACGGCCTGTTCACGGACGGGGCCGGTGCCGGTGAACTCCTCGCGGCCTACCGGCGGTTCGCGGCCCCGCAGACCGACCGGGGCGGGGACTGGACGGCCACGGTGCGCCGGGCCGCCTACAAGGTGCTCACGCACGAGCTGGCCGCCGAGACGGACCGGCTCACCCGGGTGGCCACCGGGCTGTGCGCGTCATCGCCGGACCTCGGGCTGCGGGACCGGGCACCCTGGGCGCTGCGCACCGCCCTGGTGGAGCTGCTGGTGCGGATGCGGGTGTACCGGCCGTACGCCTCCGGCGACGCCGCTGCCGTCGTCACCGAGGAGGCCGCGCGGGAGGCCCGGCACGCCTTCCTCGTGCCCGAGGAGGCCGGGGCGGTGGACGTCGTACGGCGGCTGCTGGTGGAGACGCCCGCGGCGGCGTCCGGCCCGGCGGCCGGGGAGTTGCGCGCCCGGTTCGCGCAGACCGCGTCGGCGCTGCGCGCCAAGTCGGTGGAGGACACGGCGTTCTACCGCTATGTGCCCTTGCTGTCGGCGGCCGAGGTGGGCGGCGATCCCGGGCGGCCGGGAGTGTCCCCGCAGGACTTCCACGCGTACTGCGCGCGCGTGCAGCGCGACTGGCCGGCCACCGGCACGGTCGTCTCCACGCACGACACCAAGCGCAGCGCCGACGTCCGCGCGGCGCTGGCCGTGCTGACCGAATGCCCCGCGCGGTGGACGAGGCTGCTCGCCGAGGTGACGCTGCCGGAGGAGGGCGTGCCGGACGGGCAGCTGGCGTGGGCGGCCTGGCAGACGGTGTTCGGGCTGGGGCCCGTCGGCGAGGAGCGGGTCCAGGAGGCGCTGCTGAAGCATGTGCGCGAGGCGGGCCTGTACACCAGCTGGACGGAGCAGGAGCCGCCGTACGAGGAGGCGGTGGCCGCGTTCGTCGCCGCCGGGCCGTGCGGGCCGTCCGGCGGGCGTGTGGCGGCGTTCCGCAAGGCGCTGGAGCCGCACGTCCGGGCCAACGTCCTCGGCACGGCACTGGTCCATCTGACGATGCCCGGGGTACCGGACGTGTACCAGGGCACGGAGGGCGAGTACCGGGCACTGGTGGACCCGGACAACCGGCGGCCGGTGGCGTTCCCGCCCGAGGCGCCCGGCGAGAAGGACGCTCTGACGGCGGCGGCGCTGCGGCTGCGCGCCCGGCGGCCCGCCGCCTTCGGTACGACGGCGACGTACACCCCGCTGCCCGCCGACGGTCCGGCGGCCGGGCACTGCGTGGCCTTCGCCCGCTCGGGCGAGGTGGTCACGGTGGTGACCCGGCTCTCCCTGCGCCTCGCGGAGGCGGGTGGCTGGCGCGAGACCCGGCTGGCGCTGCCGCCCGGCAGGTGGGTCGATGTGCTCACACCGGGACGGGAGTTCACCGGCCACGCGCGCGTGGCGGACCTTTTCGAGCGGCTGCCGGTGGCGTTGCTGGAGCGGCTGGGCGAGGAGTGAGAGGCACCCGTGCGGCTCAGCGGGGGTGTGGGGCGGGGTGCGCGGGGCCCGGGGCCGGCCAGGTGGTGCGCAGGAGGTCCACGAAGGCCTCGGCGGCACCGGTGGGCGGCACGCGCGCGTAGACGGCCAGCGGGCGTTTCCGAGGAAGCACTCGCCGTGCACGACGGGTTCGCCGGTGCTCGGCGTGCATCTGGTCGGCCCGCACGTGTCGGAGATGATCGCCGAGAGCCGGCTGATCGTCGGCTGGGACGCCGGGCCCGCGGACGTGGCCCGGCATGTGCACGCGCATCCGACGCTGTCGGAGGCGGTGGGCGAGGTGTTCCTGACGCTCGCGGGACGCGGCCTGCACCAGCAGTGAGCCCACGGCACACAGTGCCCGGCCCGCGTCCCGGCGACTGCGTCCGGGCGCCCCCGGGAGCCTCCCCCGCCGCATGCTTGACAGTTCACCCATCCCGTGCGGGACTGGGAGGGCGAAGCCGGGCGGACGAGTCGGGGGTGAGTTTCCTGCCGGAGCTGCGCTATCCCAGCGTTCCCGAACTGGTCGCCTCCGCACAGGCGTTGGCCGCTCAGGAACCTGGTCTGTGCGCGCTCAGGCAGGTGGGCGTCTCGCGCGCGGGAAGACCCCTGCATCTGCTGTCGGTGGGGCACGCCCGGCGGGCGGTGCTGGTCGTGGCCGGCGCGCACGCCAACGAACCGACGGGGGGCTCCACCCTGCGGATGCTGGCCGAACGCGTCCTGGCCGAGCGGGAGCTTCGGGCGGACACGTCCTGGCACTTCCTGCTGTGCGCCGATCCGGACGGCGCGAGTCTGCATGTGACCCCCGCGCCGCGCAGCCTGCTCGACTACCACCTCGGCTTCTACCGGCCGACGGGCGCGGAGCAGCCGGAGTGGTCACCGTCGGTGCTGCCGCCGGACCGGCTGCCGCCCGAGACACGGGCGCTGACCGGGGTGATCGACGAGCTGCGCCCGTACCTGCAGGTGACGCTGCACGGTACCGATCTGGGCGGCAGCTGGGTGCAGTTGACCAGGGACGTGCCGGGGCTCGCCGAGCCGTTCGCCAAGTCCGCGGCACAACTGCACATCCCGGTGGAGACGGGCGCCTCGGACGCCGCCGGCTGGCCGGCCGCCGGCCCCGGGGTGCATGTCATGCCCGGTCCGGAGACGGGCGTCGCCTACCCGAGCATGCCGGACGACGCCCGGCACAGCACGTGGTACCACGTGCACCGGTACGGCGGTCTGACGGCCGTCGTGGAGGTGCCGATGTGGGCCAGTGACCTGGTGGACGACCGGGCGCAGCACCCGGCGCCGGCGGCGGCGATGCGGCGCCTTGCGCGGCGGCTGACCGGGGACGCGCGGGAGGTGGAGCGGATACTGGCCGAGGCGCAGCCCCGGCTGGACGGCGTCGACGGACCGCTGCTGCGGGCCGCGCGCTGGGTGCTGGGGCTGATCCCGGGGCTGGCCGACGACTGGATCCACACCCCGCCGGCCGGCACGACGATGGCGTACGTCGGCAGCGTGGACGCCTTCGGGCGGCGGCTGCCGCTGCGCGCGGCGGCGATGCTGCTGCGGGTGCTGCGGGAGACCGACGACCGGGCGGCGCCGCGGCTGGAACAGCTCGTCGCCGACTGGTGCGACGCCTTCGCGGTGCGCTTCCGGGCCCGCTGGGTGCCGTTGGAGCACCAGGTGGAGCATCAGTCCCGGACGGTGCTGGTGGCGGCGCAGCAGGCCCGGGAGCGGGCCCGGTGAGCCGCACGGGTCCGCGCCGGAGCGCGCCGGGCCGCGCCGCCGCCCTCCGGTGGCCGCCCCGGTCAGGTGGGTCAGGTGTCCAGGGCGAACACCGCTCCCGTGCGCGCGTTCATGACGCAGGTGTTGGTGTAGGTCTGGCGGAAGTCGACCGGCCGGCCGTTCCACCGCCCGCGCGCGTGGGCGGTCACCGGGGCGTAGAGGGCGGGGCAGAAGATGCTCTTGGGCGGGATGCGGGAGATGTCCCCGTCGGCGGCGTCGAGTTCGGCACAGGCCTCGGCCGCCCGTGCGTGGCCCTGCGGCGGGTCGCACAGCAGCACGGTGCCCCGCGCGGCACCGGGCCCGGCATCGCCCTTGGTGAGGGTCAGGTGGAGCCAGTTGCCCAAATGGCGGTCGCGGGGTGCCGCGTGGGCCGGGCCCGCGGCGAGGAGCCCGGCGGCCGCCAGCACGGCTCCGGCCACCGCTGTCGCTCTGGTGAGGTACGTCATGCCCCCAGCATCGGCACACCGGCCCGCGCTTTGCAGTCCGGCGCGTCCGGCTCACCCGAACGGGACAGCACGCGCGCGCGGCAGAGCGCCTGTTCGAACACCGCCGGCCGCCCCGCCGCCCCCGTGCGCCGTCTCAGCTCACGGCGAGCCGGAACCCCATGCGGCCGAACGCGACCGAATCACCCTCGCGGACGACGACCGCGCCCGTCACCCGGCGGCCGTTGACAGTGGTGCCGTTGGTGGAGCCGAGGTCCCTGAGGATCCACATGCCGCCCTGGCGGGACAGCTCGGCGTGCACACGCGAGACGGTCTCGTGGTTCAGGCGCAGCCCGTTCGCGGGGTCGCGGCCTATGCGCAGCGGGTGGGTCTGCCCCGGATGCGGCAGCAGCAGCTTGGGCAGCCGCTCGGCCTGCCAGGCACGGCGCAGCCGTACGGTGAACCCGGAGACGGCCTCGACGGTGCCGAGGACCGCGCGGGACAGGCGCCTGTCGCGGGGCAGGTCGGCGACGAGGGCGGCCAGTTCGTCGGCGTGGCGGGCGGCGAGCGCCAGCTCCATACGGCGCACGAAGGTGTCGTGCGACAGCCGGCCCTTGGCGACGCCGTCGCGGAGCACCTGAAGCGCCTGGTCGCGCTCCGCGTCGGACAGCCGCGCGGGGTACGTGGAGAACTCGAAGGACGACGTCACGCAGGTGATTGTCGGTCAGTGAACCCCGGGTGTCCAGAAAACGGGACATCGCCGCTCACGCGCGCGTGGGTTCCGCGACACCCGCCGGGGAAGGCCGAATTCGAGAGCGTATTGATCGTCCGGACGGCACGATGGGGGGCCGCGGGACATCATCACGGTGAGCAGACGAAGGGGAACCGTCCGTGCAGTTCGAGGTGTGGGCACCGCAGGCAGACCGAGTGACACTCCATTGCGAGGGGGCCACGCGCGCGTTGGCGCGCGATCCCGACCGCGCGGGATGGTGGACGGGGGAGGCGGAGGCGGCCGACGGCGCCCGGTACGGGTTCGCGCTGGACGACGGTCCCGTACTGCCCGACCCCCGATCGCGCCGCCAGCCGGACGGACCGGACGGACCGAGCGCGGTCGTGGACCACGGGCGGTACGCGTGGCGGGCGCGTTGGCAGGGACGCGGGCTGCCGGGCGCCGTGCTCTACGAGCTGCACGTGGGGACGTACACCCCCGAGGGCACTTTGGACGCGGCCGCCGCACGTCTGGAGCACCTGGTCGAACTGGGCGTCACCCACGTGGAGTTGATGCCGCTGTGCCCCTTCCCGGGACGGCACGGCTGGGGGTACGAGGGGGTGTCGCTGTGGGCGGTGCACGAGCCGTACGGCGGCCCCGAGGCGCTGAAGCGCTTTGTCGACCGGTCGCACGAACTCGGTCTCGCAGTCGTCCTGGACGTCGTGCACAACCACTTGGGCCCGTCCGGCAATCACCTGCCCGCGTTCGGGCCGTACTTCACCGACGCGCACCACACGCCGTGGGGATCGGCGGTGAACCTGGACGCGCCGGGCTCGGACGAGGTGCGCGCGTTCCTCGTCGGCAGCGCGCTGGCGTGGCTGCGGGATTACCGGATCGACGGGCTGCGCCTGGACGCGGTGCACGCGCTGCACGACACGCGCGCGTACCCGTTCCTGGAGGAGCTGTCGGCGGCCGTGGACGCGCTCGCCGAGGAGCTGGGCCGGCCGCTGGCGCTGATCGCCGAGTCCGACCTGAACGACCCGCGGTACATCACCGCGCGCGCGGAGCACGGCCTCGGGCTGCACGCGCAGTGGAACGACGACTTCCACCATGCCCTGCACACCACGCTGACCGGTGAGACGCAGGGCTACTACGCGGACTTCGCGCGCGCCCCGTTCGCGGCGCTCGCCAAGACGCTGACCGGCGGCTACTTCCACGACGGGACGTACTCGAGTTTCCGCGGCCGGCACCACGGCCGCCCGCTGGACCGCGCGCGCGTGGCCGCGCACCGCCTGCTCGGCTACAGCCAGACCCATGACCAGGTCGGCAACCGCGCCCAGGGCGACCGGCTCTGCGCCCGCCTCTCCCCCGGTCTGCTGGCCTGCGCCGCGGCGCTCACGCTGGCCTCTCCGTTCACGCCGATGCTGTTCATGGGCGAGGAGTGGGCGGCGGGCACGCCCTGGCAGTTCTTCACCGACCACACCGATCCGGAGCTGGCCGAGGCGGTACGGCGGGGCAGGCGCCGGGAGTTCGCGGCGCACGGCTGGGCCGAGGAGGACGTACCGGACCCGCAGGACCCGGCGACGCGGGACCGCTCCGTACTGGACTGGTCGGAGCCGGAGCGCGAGCCTCACGCGCGCGTGCTGGCCTGGTACCGGCGGCTGATCGCGCTGCGCCGCGAGCAGCCGGACCTCACCGACCCCGACCTCGCCGACACGAAGGTGGCGTACGACGAGGAGGCCCGCTGGCTCGCCTTCCGGCGCGGCGACGTACGGGTGGCGCTGAACCTGGGCAAGGCCCCCGCGGCGATCCCCCTCGGCACCGGCCGGGTCGAGGTCCTCGCGGCCTGGGAACCGGTCGAGAGCCCGGGCCCGAACGGCCTGCTTCACCTGCCCGGCGAATCCTGCGTGGTACTGGTCCAGCCCTGAGCGGGCGAAGCGGGCGGGGTCCGGATCAGGACGCACCCTCTACAGCTCCGAGTCGTCCTCCTTGAGGTCCGTCACCCGTTCCAGCAGGATCGGCTCCCAGGCGCGGCGCAGCTGGGTGCGCAGGAGGGGCAGGGGACTGTCGCCGCGGCCGTCCAGGCGGTCGGTGAGGCGGATGACGGTGTCACAGCGGGCCAGCCACAGGCCGCGCAGGCAGGGGCGGGCGCCGTAGCCGGCCAGCGTGGCCGCGCGGACCGCGGCGCCGGAGCCGACCGCGGTGACGAGCCCGGCGATGTCCTCGGCGGGGTCGCCCACCGCCGCGTCCGTCCAGTCGAGGACGCCGCGCACCCTGCCGTCGGCGCTGACCACCAGATGTTCGCCCCTGAGGTCGTGGTGGACCAGCACAGCGGTGCCGGCCTGAGCGGCGAGTTGGGCCGCGCCGGGCGGGGTGAGCTGGTAAAGGCGCGTGGCGTCGAACTCGTCGACGGCGGCGAGGCGTTCGGCCGCGTGCACGGCCATGCGGCGCAGCGCCTCCAGGGAGCGCGGGGCGCTGCGCGGCACCCCGAGCGTCTCGGTCTGCCGCACCGGCACCGCGCGCAGCCCGGTGAGCAGCCCGGCCAGGTCGGCCTCGCCGACGGCCGAGACGTCGTGCTGCTCTGCGGTGCCGCCGGGGATCAGGGTGTCGAGCGTGCAGCTGAGGCCCGGTGCCCACTCGCCGTGCGCGACACTGACTGGGACGGCGACCGGGACGTGCGGCCGTACCAGGTCGCGCAGACGCAGTTCGCGGCGCTGGCGCACGGAGGAGTCACGGTCGGGGGCGAGCCGCAGCACATGGCGGGTGCCGACCCACCAGGTGAAGTGCCTCCCGCCCTCCGTGACGGGCCGGACGTCGGGTCCCGCGCCGCCGGCCGCACTCTCTTTGAGCAGCGAGCGGACCAGTCGGCGGACGGTGTCCGCGGTGGGTGTCGGTGCCTGGGTCATGGATCGCGCCGTAGCCGTTCGGGGAGGGGACGGGGGCGAGGAGGATCTCCCGGGGCCGGATCAGCCCACGACGACCATCTCGCGGGTCGTGTTGTTGAAACGACGGCCGCCCTCCTCGGTCACCGTGACGATGTCCTCGATGCGCACCCCGAAGCGGCCGGGCAGATAGATGCCGGGCTCCACCGAGAAGCACATCCCCGGCACGAGGGGCTGCTCCTCGCCCTCGATCATGTACGGCGGCTCGTGCGTGGTGACCCCGATGCCGTGCCCGGTGCGGTGGATGAAGTGCGCGCCGTACCCGGCATCGCTGATCACCGCGCGGGCGGCGCGGTCGACCTCCTGGCAGGCGACGCCCGGCCGTACGGCGGCGAAACCGGCTTCCTGGGCGGCGCGCACGATGTCGTGGACGCGGCGCTCCTCCTCGGTGGGCTCGCCCACGTGCACCGTGCGGGTGGTGTCGGAGCCGTAGCCGTCCTTCAGGCCGCCGAAGTCGAGGACGACCATGTCGCCGACCTGGATGACGCGGTCGCCGACCTCGTGGTGCGGGTTGGCGCCGTTGGGGCCGGAGCCGACGATCGTGAAGTCGACCTGAGAGTGGCCGAAGCGGCGCAGCAGGCCGGCGAGGTCGTGGCCGACGTCGGACTCGCGGCGGCCGGCGAAGGGAACCTTCCGGATCTCCTCGAACGTTGCGTCTGCAGCGGCTCCGGCCGCCGCGAGGAGTTCCAGTTCCGCCGCGTCCTTGACGGCGCGCAGCATGGGGAGGGCATCGGTGAGAGAGGCGTAGGAGGTGTCGGGCAGGGCCCGCTGAAGGCCCAGCAGGTGCATCGCCCAGGTGTTGTCGCTGATGCCGAACCGGCCGCGGCCGTCGAGGAGGGCGGCGGTGATGGCGTAGGGGTCCTTGCCGTCGGTCCAGTCGCGCAGGGTGAGCGTGGCCGCGCCGGCCGCGTGCTCGGCGTCCGGTGCCTCCAGGGTCGGTACGACGAGCACGGGGCCGTGCCCCGGGGTGAGGACCAGTACGGTGAGCCGTTCGGTGACGGCGGTGGGGGTGTAGCCGGTGAGCCAGACCATGTCCGGTCCCGGCGCCACGAGAAGCCCCGCGAGACCGGCGTCGGCCGCGGAGCGCGCGGCGCGCTCCATACGGGCCCGGTAGTCGGCGGCGGTGAAGAGCGGGGGCGTACTACCGGTCATCCGGTCCTCCGAGCGCGGGTGAGGGATGGGGCGATGGCTTCTTCTGCAGCATCCTGCCCGGCCGGCCAGGGCCGCGCGAGCCGGTCGCCGGTGCTCCCCGCGGGGCGCGGTCGCGGCGGACGGGGCTCGGCATGGGGCCATCATGGCGCGCGGTTCGGGCGGCGACCAGTGGGTTTCCCGGGGTGGGCGAGCCGGCGGTGGCCGTGATGGGTTGCCCGGGTGTCCGAGGCGGGCGGCCCGGCGTGGTCGAGTGGTGCGGGCTTGCCCCGGGTGCCGGTCAGGTCACCACTCCCGGTACCACCGTCAACTGCTGGAAGCCCCCGCTGCGGTGACGCACGGTGAGGAGCACCGCCTGGCCCGGCCGGGCTCGGGCGACGGCCCGGGCGAGTTCGGCGGCCGTGTCGACGCGCGCGGAGCCGAACTGGAGCAGGACGTCCCCGCGGACGAGTCCGGCCGCGTAACCGGGTCCGGGCACGTGCACGCCCACGACCAGCGCACCCACCTTCTCGGAGTCCACGGCCTCCACGCCCAGGGTCGCCCCGGGCGGTGCCGGAACCGGGCTCGGGGTGGCGACGGGGGCGCCCCTGGGCGAAGGGGCCGAGGACGGGACCTGGTGCCGTAGTTCGGCGAGCTTGCTCATGCCGATCACCGTGGCGCCGACCGTGCCGACACCAACGCCGGACAGCACCAGCAGGGTGCCGGTGCACAGGCAGAACAGCAGGGTCCGCAGCCCGCGTCCGCGCCGGCGCGCGGCATGCGGGCGGCGGGCGGGGCCGGGGCCCGGGCCGGCGCCCTCCCGCGGGTCCTGTCCGGGCATGGGCTTGGGACGCAACGCAGTCTGTTCCATGGTTCGCTCGCCTCCGGCTGGTGCTCTACCCGGGGCACCGGGCCGCGACGAGACACGAACGAGTGAGACTGGCCGGAGGCCGGCACGGGGTAGCCATGCGTCGCAGCCCTCTCAGCCCACGCACCCCCGCACCCCCGCACCCTGGCTCAGCCCATGTGTCCCTCGTGGCCGCCGTGTCCGGCGCCGTGGTCGAACTTCATGGCCTCGGCCGGCATGACCACGAAGGGCCGCATCATGCCCATGTCCTCGTGCTCCAGCAGGTGGCAGTGGTACATGAAGCGGCCGTACGCCCCGTCGAAGCGGCCCATGACCCGCAGCATCTGGCTGCCCGGAACCCGGAAGACGTCCTTGTTGCCCTGCTCGTTGGGTGCGAGCGGGATCGTCCGGCCGGCGTCGTGGCGCAGCGGTGTACGGGTGCCGCCGATGGCCGGGTCGAAGCCCGAGACGTCGTAGGCGTCCCGGCCGAGCAGCTGGAAGTCGGCCAGGTGGATGTGCATGGGGTGGACGATGGGCGCGAGGTTGAGGAAGCTCCACTGCTCGTAGCCGCCCTCGGCGATGGTGAAGCCGAGTGCGTCGTTGAACGTCCGAGAGGTGCGCCGGTACGTCTTCGTGCTGCCGTCCGGCCCGGTGACCTGCACGATGCCGTCGGCCGGGAGCTGGAGCCCGCTCGTGTCCTCGACCTCGGTCAGCTCCCAGATCTCCGGGTGGCCGCCCGCGCCCTTGGTGGCGGGCGGGGTGAGCAGGACCAGGCGGTGGCCGTGCGGGAGGTCGTGGGTCAGGCGGCGGAAGGAGCCCGAGAGCACCTCGGGCAGTTCGAAGGTGTCCTCCTCCTCGCACGACTCGCCGATCCGGAACTCCATCACCGCCGGGTAGCGCACGTTGCCGACCGGGTCGGGCACGCCCGCCGGCTGGTTCGGGCCCCTGTTCACCAGCCGCAGGGTACGGCCGGCCAGGGTGCGGAAGTCGACCAGCAGGTCGAAGCGCTCGGCCGGCGCGGCGGTCAGCGTCGGCAGGCCCCCCTCGAAGTCGATCGGCACCGGGCGGGGCAGCAGCCCGCCGTCGCTGCCGATCTGGTGGACGACGCCCGGCACCGGCTTGCCGTGCTCGTCGATCAGGACCAGCTCGAAGATGCGCGCGTTGGAGGCGTTGACCAGCCGGAAGCGGTACCAGGCGGGGTCCACCTCGGCGTACGGCCAGATGCGGCCGTTGACCGTGGTGTACGGGCCGGTGAAGGGAACGGAGACCGGCTTTCCGGTCTCCGGGTTGCTCTGCTGGACGATCACCGTCTTGTGCAGCAGCCGGCCGTTGACGCGGCCGTCCTCGTCCGTGTCGAGGTTGCGGTCGGCGAGCAGCAGGGGTACCTCCCGCTTTCCGGACGGCAGGTGGAGGGCGTCCTCCTCGTCGTCCCGCAGGAGGTAGGTGCCGTACAGGCCCGTCATCACGTTCCACCGGGTGATGTTCATGGCGTGGTCGTGGTACCACCACTGCACCGCCTGGTGGTCGTTGGGGTACTCCGACAGCTGGGCGTCGCCGTGGCCGACGGCGTTGTCCGCCCAGCCGTCGTTGCCGCCGCCGGTCTGGGCGCCGTGCAGATGGGTCACCGTCCAGGCGGGCAGGGCGGCGACGTCCTTGTCGGGCTCGACGCCCTCGCGGCCCGGCACGGTGCTGGGCGGCGGGGTGCCGGGCGGGCCGGCGGGCACCTCGACGGAGATGACCGGGTACTCGCTGTCCTTCGGTATGCGGTTGGTCCAGGCGATGCGGACGCGCTCGGCGCGCCGCACCTCGATGGTCGGGCCCGGCACATGTCCGTCGTAGCCCCACATCAGGGTCGGCGGCAGCTGCGGGTGGAGGCGCACCCAGGCCGGGCGCACGGCGATCTCGGTCTCGCGCAGGACGTCGTCCGCGGCGGGCCGCAGGACCGGCGGAACGGTCAACGGCGCGACGTACGGCGTCAGTTCACCCGGCTCCGGAGCCTGCTGCCGCATGGTCCCCCCGGCGAGCTTCTCCAACGCCTCGATGATCTCGGTCAAGTTCGAACACCCCCGTGTGTCCTTGACTCGTGTTGTTCCCCTTACCTCCCAAGACTCCACAGAGCGCGCAAAAGTTCCCTGAATGCCCTGTTCCGTACGCGAAGATTCCGCGACCGTCAGCCGAACGCCCAGGCCGCGGCCGGCATGGCCGTCGGCGGCGCCGGCAGCGTCGGTGCGGCGGGCGGGCGGCCGGGCAGGAAGCCGTGGGAGCGGCGGGCCAGGAACTCGGCCTTGTAGCGGTCGGCGCTGTGGTGCCAGTTCAGGATGCCGGCCAGCCAGTTCTTCAGGTCGAGGACGTAGGCGTCCATGGCGGCGCGGGCTTCGGCCGGCAACTCGAAGTCGTCGTACAGCACCGGCAGTTCGCTTGCGATGATGTGCTCGAACTGCCGCATCCGCTGGGTCGTCAGGTCGTGTACGACGCCGAGCGCGGCCGGGTAGTCCACGCCGAAGAAGTTCTGCACGACCAGGACGGCGTTGTGGATCTCGCCCTGGTACTCGATCTCCTTCTGGTACGAGAAGATGTCGTTGAGGAGGCAGGCGTAGTCCATGGCGGCGTTCTCGAGGGCCCTGACCGGGCCGCTGCGGTACACCTCGGGCGGGACCGCGGGGGCGTGCCTGCCGCGGCACAGGTTCAGGGTGAGGTCGCAGCCGAAGGTGGCGCGCCGCATCTCCAGGTAGTCGACCGGGTCGGGGATGCGGTTCTGGAGCTGGTTGGACAGCTCCCACAGCCAGCTCCCGGTCATCACGTCCACGCTGGCCTTGAGGGTCCGCCGCTGCTCGGCGTCCATCTGCGCGGTGGTGCGCTCCCACAGGTCGCTCAGCCCGCGCTCCATGGCGTTGCCCGGGACGATGGCGGGCTCACCCTCGAGGGGCATGCACTGCGACAGCCGGGCCGTGCTCAGCCGCGCGCCGGCCAGGTCGCGGCGGTGGCCGTGGAGCAGGGGGTAGTAGTCGTCGGCGTACGTCCCCCAGGCGAGCCACTGGGCAGTGCGGTCGAGTTGCCCGGGGGTGGCGTCCGGGGCCAGGCCGGCCGCGCAGAGCGCGAGGTCGCAGGCGGCGAGCCTGTCCTCGTCCCAGACGCCCTCCTCGAGGATGCCCATGCGGTGCGACCAGGCGAGGAGATTGCTCCGGGCGCCGTCCAGACAGGGGTTCAGGCTCAGGTCGTACGGCATGTGGAAGTCGGGCAGCACGGACGGGCCGACCTTCTGGTACGGCACGTGTGTGTAGGCGCGCAGGCGCTCCTGGGCGGCCGAGGCGAGCAGGGCGCCGACATCTGCCGCCGAGGTGCCGGGGCCGCTCGGGAGCTGCCAGGGCGAGCTGCTGCGCGCGCCCTTGTTCATGTAGCGGCTGGAGCGCAGGTGCCATTCATGGCCGCCGGACTGCCAGTCCTGAAGTCCCTTGGTGTAGGCGGCGACCGCGGCCACCTGGTCCGGGGTGAGGCCCCTGTCCAGGGCGAGGGCGGGGACCTCGGTGAGCGCGGTGTGCTCGAACTGGTGCAGGCGTGAGGTGAGGATGTCGTTGACGGTCTCGGCGGCCTGCTGGGTCGTACAGCCGAAGAACGTCTCCAGCACGAGCACGCCGTTGCTGTTCTCACCCTCGTCCTCGACCTCGCGCTGGTACGAGAACAGGTCGTTGCGCAGGTGGACAGCGTCGGCGAAGGTCTCCATGAGGACCCGCAGCGGCCGGGTGCCGGCGACGGCGGCGGGCACCTCGGCGTTCGCGTACTCCACGAGCCCGGCCGACCAGGGGGCACCGCCGACCTTGCGGCGCATCTCGATGTACTCGACGGGGTTGGCGATCCGCCCCTCGTTGATGTTCGACAGCTCCCACATCGACTCGTTGAGCAGGTGCTCGGTGGCGAGGGCGAACCGGCGGCGCCAGTCCACGGACATCGACGGCACCGTGCGCGCCCACAGGTCCTTCAGCCCGGCCTCGACCGGGTTCCGCGGCTCCGGTACCGAGGTGGCAAGGTCGAGCGGCATGAACAGCGGCAGGCGGTCCAGGTGGGCCTTGGCCGCGGCGCGGTCCTGGGTGCGCTTGTACATGTCCAGGAAGTGGTCGTCGAAGAAGAAGACCCACACGTACCAGTCGGTGATCAGTGAGAGCGCGGGGCCGTCGCAGTCGGGGTGGGTGTAGGAGCACAGGAGCCCGTAGTCGTGCGCCTCCAGGTCGGCCCGGTCCCAGATCCCGGAGCCTTCCAGCATGCCCATCTCGCGGGCCCACGCGGCCGAGTGGGCCCGCGCCTCCTCGAGGTGCGGGTTGAGCCGCGCGGGATACGGCATGTAGAAGTGCGGGAGTTCGAACGGCTGCGTCATGGCCGGGGCTCTACCCGGGGCCGCGGGCGCCCATCCGCCGTGCCGCAGATGATCACACCATCGCGTGAACCGCCCCCGAAACCATGATGCGGCGGCACCATCACGTCCCGCCTGTACGCCCCGGTCCGCACCCTTGCCGCGGCCTCGTGCGCGGGTCACGGTAGGCGCATGAGAGTTGGTGTGAGCGTCGGTGATCTGCCGCCGGTGCCCGATGTGTTCGACCCGCGCCGGTACGCCGTCGGGGTGCCCCACGACGACTACCGCGTGCTGCGCGACCACCACCCGGTCGCCTGGCAGGAGGAGCCGGGGGTGCTGGGCTGGCCGGCCGGGCCCGGGTTCTGGGCGGTGACGCGGCACGCGGACGTCGTACGCGTGCTCAAGGACGGGCGGGCGTACTCCTCATGCCTCGGAGCGACCCAGATCCGGGATCCCGATCCGGCGGATCTGCCGTTCATCCGCCGGATGATGCTCAATCAGGATCCGCCGGAACACGGGCGGTTGCGCCGGATCGTGAGCCGCGCGTTCACGCCCGGCCGGATCGAGCGGTTCGCGGCGGTCGCCCGGGAGCGGGCGCGCACGCTGCTCGCCGGGGCACTGCGGACGGCGCGGGAGGGAGACGGCACGGTCGATCTGGTGACCGCCGTGACCGACGAGTACGCGCTGCTGAACCTGGCGGACCTGCTGGGCGTGCCGGAGGGCGACCGCGGCCTGCTGCTGCACTGGACGCAGCGCGTCATCGGCTACCAGGACCCGGACGAGGCCGGTGCCGCGGTGCTGGACGAGGAGGGCAAGCCGGTCGATCCGCGCTCCCCGGCGATGCTGAAGGACATGTTCGACTACGCGCACCGCCTCGCGGCGCACAAACGGCGACACCCGGCCGACGACGTGCTGACCACGCTTGCGTGTGAGGCCGAACTGGCCCCGGGGGAGCTGGAGATGTTCTTCTTCCTGCTCACGATCGCGGGCAACGACACCGTGCGCAGCGCGGCCCCGGGCGGACTGCTGACGCTGGCCGAACACCCGGACGCCTACGAGACGTTGCGCGCGAGGAAGGCCGGACTGGACTTGGCGGTGGAGGAGTTGCTGCGCTGGCATCCGCCCGTGCTGACGTTCCGCCGGACCGCCGCACGGGACACCGAGCTGGCGGGCCGACGCGTCCGGGCCGGCGACAAGGTCGTCGTCTTCCACGCCTCGGCCAACCGGGACGAGCGCGCCTTCCCCGCCCCGGGCCGGCTCGATCTCGCCCGCTCCCCCAACCCGCACGTGTCCTTCGGGGACGGCCCGCACGTCTGCCTGGGCGCGCACTTCGCGCGGCTGCAGCTACGGCTCCTCCACGACGAGGTGCTGCGCACGCTCCCCGTGCTGCGGATCGCCGCGCCACCCGAACGCCTCGTGTCGAACTTCATCAACGGGATCAAGTCACTTCGAGTGCACGTCACTTGAGACCTGGATCAGCGCGTGCGTGCCGCTGGTGCGCCAGCGTTGCCCCTCCGCGGCGACGAGCGCGGACTCGGTCGCCGCGGACAGGCCGGTGACGACGTCGGACTTCAGGGTGCGCAGGGCGGCGACCAGGCCGGGGAAGTACCCGGTGGCCTCCGCGAAGGGGGTGGTCGGCGGCCACAGCCGGTCGCCCACCAGGCGACGGTAGTTGAGGTCTCCCTTGAAGACGGTCAGCGTGGCCTCGGCGAACTCGGCGCGCAGATCCGGCGGCATGTCCGCGTACGGCAGCGGGGCGCACGAGAAGGGGTGGGCGCGCAGGGTGAGGCGGCCGTCGGCCAGGGCCGACCAGAGCACGCGCCCGTACCCGGCGGCCGCGCCGGAGGCGGCGCGCAGCCGGTGCAGCGCGTCGACGACGTCGGCGGTCGTGGCGTCGGAGACGTAGTACGGGTGCGGCTTGACGTGCAGCACCGCCCGCGCGGCCCGGCCCTCGGCGAGGAGGTGGGCGATCAGCAGGAGATCCGGGACGAGTTCGCGGCCCGCGTTGTCGGCGACCAGGACCAGCGTGCCGGTCCCGGCGGTCGGCAGCAGCGACCACAGGGCCTCGCTGTCGTCGGCGACCAGCGCGGGGGCCGGGTCGCGCGGTTCGGCCCCTTCGGCGGAGAGCTGGAAGCCCAGGTCGGCTCGGTTGCCCCACAGCGAGCCGTGCAACAGGGCGCGTGCCCGTTCGTGCTCGGGCAGGTCGCGCAGTTCGTCCAGCGCGGCCAGTTCCTCGCCGGTCTGCGGGGCGTCCAGTTCGGCGCGCTTGAACGGGCGGAAGGGGTCGATGCCCTGCCAGGCGCCGGGGCCGAACCAGCCGACGGCATCGAGCAGTCGGCGGTAGAACCAGCTCTCGGACCACAGCCAGGGCACGTCGTACCAGGACCGCCCGGCATAGGCGGTCATCCCCCAGGCCTGCCACAGGTCCCGGTCCGGGGCGTCGGCGGGAAGCGGCTCGAGCGTCCCCTCGGTGCAGTTCTTCAGCAGCTCGTCCAGGGCCCGGTGCTGCTCGGGGCCGTACGGGAGGGCGCCTTGCACCTGGCGGACGATCGCGGGGTGCCGTTCGGCGAGCACGCTGTGCGGGAACGAGCCGGGTTCGTTGCCGAGGATCACGGGTGCGAACGGGGTGTCGGGCATGTCCGTCACGGTACCGCGCGGGTCAGGCGGTTCTGATCTCCCGCTCCAGCTGCGTGGCGAGGGTGACGTAGCGGGGGCGGCGGTGCACCGGGACCACGCCCCGGATCATCAGGTGCCACATCTCGGCGACCCGGCGCGGCAGCCGGGCCACCGGTTCGAGCGAGCGGCCGGCGACTCTGATGCCGACGTAGAAGGAGACGAGGGAGTGCGCTACGACGCCGACGTCGAGTTCGCTGTGCACATCGGCCTCCCTGACGGCCCCGTGGAACTTCCGGGTCGCGAATTCCAGCCACTCGGTGAACGGGTGCCTCAGCGGTGCCCGGACGGAGACGTCGGCGGTGGCCAGGCGGAGCGCGGCGCGCGGCACCGGGTCCTGCACGGCGAGCCGGGCGATCCCGAACGTGGTGCGCATCAGCGCCTCCAGCGACGAGTAGCCGCGGCACTCGACGTCGGCGACGAGCTTCTGCGCGGCCCTGGCGTTGAGTTCCAGGATGGCCTGGGCCAGGTCCTCCTTGGCGGCGAAGTGGAAGTACAGCGCACCTTTGGTGACCTTCGCATGTGCGACGATGTCGCTCAGGCTGGTGGACTCGTAGCCATGCCGGTCGAACAGGTCGGCGGCGGCCGTGATGATCGTCGCCCGGGTCTGCTCGGCGCGTAACTGCCTCGCCATGGTGGAAACTCTCCTCGCACTTAACGAACGGGACATGCGGTTTGTTTCTAACACCCTGCACACGATAACTCACCGAACGGCATCGAGAGCCGGGCGTGCAGGCCTGACGCGACGACACGTGTCACCCACGGCTCCGGCACCGGACAACCCTGCATTGACCCGTGATCAGGCGAGATCAGGGCAGATCCCCCCTTCCTGGCCCGAGCGCCGCCGGCAGCCGCGGGGCGACGGACGCCGCACCCATGATCGCCACGATACGAGGCCGACGACCGGCTCCTCAACGGGGGCTCGTAGCAGGCGCGAAACAGCCGATCCGGTCTGTGCTTTGCGCCCCCGATCACGAGTGCGCCGGTCAGGCCGGACGCACGGGGGGTGTCCGTCGCACCGCACACCGCAGACCCCGTACCCGCGTCCCGCGCTTCGGACGCCCCGGGCGGCAGGGACGACCTGTCGATGGCAGGGGTGAACGCGGACAGCGGCACCGAGGGTCCGAGCCGCTCGTGCTCGGACCCCTCGGTGCCGCTGATGACGGGCGGCGCCACCACGGTGCTGGTGCTCACCGGGGGGGCGCCGCCTCGCGCCACGTCTAGCGCAGCGCCGAACTCACTTGGTCATCCGCTCAGTTGACGTAGACCTGGGCGCCGCCGTCCGTCACGGGTGCGTACTTGGCCGTGAAGTACCCGTTGGCGAAGCACAGCGACGAACCGGAGGACTTGGTGAACTGCTGGCTGGTGAAGCTGATGCTGCCGTCGCTGTTGTCGGTCTTCCCGGTCAGGCTGGACGCCTGGTAGACGCAGGTGATGCTGCCCAGCAGGGTCTTCAGCTTGACCGTGGTCTGGATGGTGGAGCCGCTCGCCGGGGTGACGGTGAGGGTGCCGTCGGAGGCGACCGACGCCGTGTAGGGCAGGTTGTCGACGGTGATGCTGCTGACACCGGTGACACCCACGACGTTGCTGCTGCACGAGCTGGGATTGAAGGTCTGGCCGGTGACGGACTCGGTGGCCGTGCCGGGCGCGGAGGGGTTGGCCGTCACGCTCGCGGTGAACTGGGAGGACGTGCACGTGACGCCGCTGGTGCCGGTCGCGCTGGAGTAGAGCGTGGCAGAGGTGCCGGAGGCGAGCGGCGCGGTGAGGGTGTCACCGACGGCCACGGCGGTGCCGCCGGCGCCGCCGGTGGTCAGGACGGAGCCGTCGGCGGAGGCGGGGGTCGCCACCGCGAGGGCGAGGGCGAGCGAGGTGGCGGTACCTGCGAGGGCGAGGACGGATCGCGTACGCATGCGGGTGCCTCTTTCCTGAGTGGGGATCGGTCGAGGTGAGGTGGGGGGTGACGGGCTGGGCGGGTGATGCGTCACGCGGGTGGCGCGGGGCGCCGGTGGCGGCGACGCGAAGGGTGCGTGACGCGGGTGGTGCGCGGTGCCGCCGACGCGGTCCGTCGCGCCTTCTCCCTGCGCGACGGACCGGCGACGGCGGCGGACCGGACACCGGCCGGAGGCCTCGGGGGTGGGCCTCCGGCCGGGCCGGACGGGGCGGCCGGGCACACGGCCTGGGGGGAAGGGACCGTGCGCCGCGCCGGTGTGAGCGGTTGCCGTGAGCCGGCATGAGCGGCCGCCGGGAAAGGCCGGGAAACACGGCCGGTGCCACTCGGCGGATCCGGCGCCACGGATCCGTGAAGCAGGCCAAGTTGTAGACCTGATCAACCGTCAACGTCAAGGCGTTCCAAGGCAGTTGTAGACGGTGATCAAGGTGCGGACAGATCCGTCACCGTTTTTTCACATCTCCCTTGACCCTTCAAAGTAACCGGCAGTAACTTCCTCGGAGGCTACTGCCGCGTAACGAGAAAGCCCTTGCTCCGCCGGGAGCGCGAGGAGGCGTGCGCGGCGGTCGCTGTCCGCGCCAGGACACCGCGCCACCTGAAGCCCGACCCGCGTTGATCCATGCCCATGGGAGCAGACATGGCCACGTCCCCGGACATTCCGTCCGACGGCATCACCCCCGAGAACCCGGGAAGCGGTTCACCGTCCGGCACACCACAGGCAGCCGGGACCGCCGGCGGCGGCGAGAGACGAGGGCGGGTCCGTGCACGCCGGGCCGCGGTGATGGCGGTACCCGCCACCCTCGTCGCCGCCGGTCTCGCCGTCCTCACCGCGCAGGGCGCGCTCGGTGTGCAGTTCGCCATCTCCGGCATGCCGTTCACGGTCACCGCGACCAACCTCGACGGCACCGGATTCGAGCAGTTCGGCGGGCTCGACAACATGGCGGACGGCAGTCCGAACGCCGGCGACTCCGGCGGACAGGTGCTCGTCGTCACCTCCGCGATCAAGAACGCCACGCTCACCAAGCTGTGCCAGAGCGTGGACCTCGGCGGCACCAACCTGCTCATCACGGCGGGCGGTGGCGACACCCCGGTGACCGCGAGCGACCTGACCACCGACTCGACCCAGCTGTCGGGCGACGCGGCGTTCAACAACATCGAGATCGGCAACGACGCGAGCACACTGTCCAAGGCGAACGCCAAGGGCCCGAAGGGCGTCTTCAGCCAGCAGGCCGACACCGTGCACATCGGCCACCTGCGGCAGACCAACTACGCCACCACAGCGGGTGTGTTCAAGCTGCCGGGCCTCAAGCTCCGCTTCAGCGGCTCGGGTTGCTGATCGCCGTGCCGGAGCGTCCGCATCAGGGGCCGAGGGCGACATTCCGCGGCTGGCGTGCCCGCCGGCCGTTCTGGGGCGGGCTGCTGCTCGCCCTGGGCGGCGGCGAGATCCTGTTCACCGAGAAGGCCTCGCTGAAGGTCGTGATGCACATCGGCATGCAGGGCCTGGCCGGCTATCTGCTGCCGACGCTGATGGCGATCCTGGGCCTGCTGATCCTCTTCAACCCCTCCCAGCGGCTCTTCTACTCCATCACCGGCATCCTGCTGTCCCTGGGCACCTGGCTCACCTCCAACCTGGGCGGCTTCTTCATCGGTCTCCTCCTCGGCGCCACGGGCAGCTGCCTCGCCTTCGGCTGGCTGCCCGACCAGGAGCCGCGCGTCAGCCGCCGCAAGCGCCGCAAGCAGGCCCGGGCCGCGGCACACGCGCTTCCGGAAGGCGCGCAGGGGACGACGGCCTGACGGCCCCGGGGCCGGCCGGACACGGCCGGCCCTCCGGCGCGCGCGCACTTCTCCTTCGGCCCCCGTACGGGGAATCAGTTCAGCTCCGGCGGAACTTCCCGGCCGTCCCATGAGTTTCTACGGTGTTGTAGAAGTTGCCGCCGGTGTGCCGTGGGAGCGCCCGGCCGTTGACATGAGGAGTGCGCATGGCCCTGTGGGACCGCGTCAAGGAGTCGGCGTCGCAGATGCAGACCCAGCTGGTGGCGAAGAAGAACGACCTGAAGAGCGGGGCGTTCAGGGACGCGAGCATGGCCATGTGCGCGCTCGTGGCCGCCGCCGACGGGAGCGTCGACCCGTCGGAGCGGCAGCGGGTGGCCCAGCTCATCGCGACGAACGAGGTGTTGCAGAACTTCCCGGCGGACGACCTCAGGCGCCGCTTCGAGGAGAACCTGAACAAGCTGACGGCCGACTTCGCCTTCGGCAAGGTGAGCGTGCTTCAGGAGATCGCCAAGGCCAAGAAGAAGCCGGCCGAGGCGCGGGCCGTCATCCAGATCGGCATCGTGATCGGCGGCGCGGACGGCGACTTCGACAAGACCGAGCAGGCCGTGGTGCGCGAGGCGTGCTTCACGCTGGACCTGCCGCCGCACGAGTTCGACCTCTGAGCCTCGGCGTCCGTACCGGCCGGCCCGGCCCGGGGCAGGGCGGGGCGGACGGACCGGGGCACCCGCGTGCAGGGCGGGGGTGCCCCCGTGTCAGGGGGGCACCCGCGTGTCGCGGCACGGCAGGCGTCAGCCGAGGCCGGCCGACTTCAGCCAGGCCTTGGCGACGTCCAGCGGGTCCTTGCCCTGGACCTGCACCTGGGTGTCCAGATCCAGCAGGGTCGCGGTGTCGAGCTTGGCCGAGACCGCGTTGAGCGCGTCGGCGCCCTTTTGCGGCAGGGCCTTCTTCTGCACGAGCGGCTGGACGTTCTCGAAGCCGAACAGGTTCTGCGGGTCCTGCAGGACGACGAACTTCTCCTTGGAGATGGTCGCGTCCGTGGTGAAGATGTCCGCGACCTGCACCGCGTTCTTCTGCAGTGCCGCCTGGGTGAGCGGGCCGCCGGCGTCCAGCGCCCGGAAGGACTTGAACTGGAGGCCGTAGACGTCCTTGAGGCCCACCAGGCCCTGCTGCCGGGTCTGGAACTCCGGCGAGGCGCCCATGACCAGGTCCTTGTCGATGCCCTTCAGGTCGGCGATGGTGGACTTCGAGGTCAGGTGGTACTTCTGCGCGGTGGCCGCGTTGAGCGTGACCGAGTCCTTGGACTGCGCCGCGGCCGGCTGCAGCAGGGTCAGCTTGGAGTCCAGCTTGGCCTCGATGGCGGCCGTGGTGGCCTCGACCGTCTTGGGCTTCGCCTTCGGGTCGAGGTAGGCCAGCAGCGCGCCGTTGTACTCGGGCAGCACCTTGAGGGAGCCGTTCTTGAGCAGACCGTAAGTGGTCTCGCGGCTGCCGATGTTCGGCTTGTACGAGACCTTGATGCCCTTGGCCTTGAGCGCCTCGCCGTAGATGTCGGCGAGCAGGGTGCTCTCGGGGAAGTTGTTGGATCCGACGACGATGCCGTCGCCGCTCGACTTGCTGTCCGTCAGGGGATTGCCCGACTTGTCATCGCTGGAGGAACAGCCCGCCAGCAGAGCCGTCGCCGCCACGAGGGCGACGGCCGCCGCGCCTCGGTTCCTCCGGATGGACCTGCTGATGCGGTTGGTGGAAGTCACCCACCGATCCAATCCAGCCGGTTCTCGTTGAGTCAAGGGCAGCAGATCACCGATTGGCCTCGATCTGCGGTCAGTTGCGCATGCGGACCCCTGCGGCACGCCGCCCTCAGTGGCCGCGCCGCACCCCCGCCGACACCGTGATCCGGGACAGCGCCCAGAACACCACGAGGGTGGTGAGGGCGAGCCCGGCGACCAGGGTGGCGCCGCCGACGACCTTCTCGTAGTCCTTCTGGTAGAGGCCGTCGATGATGTAGCGGCCGAGACCGCCGAGGCTGACGTAGGCGGCGATGGTGGCGGTGGAGACGATCTGGATGGCCGCCGTGCGCAGGCCGCTCAGGATCAGCGGGAGCGCGACCGGCAACTCCACCTGGAACAGCACCCGTGCCTCGGGCATGCCCATGCCCCGGGCGGCGTCCACGGGCGAGGGGTCCACGGAGCGGATCGCCTCGTAGGTGGTGACCAGGATCGGCGGTACGGCGAGCACGACCAGCGGGATCATCACCGGCAGCAGTCCGAACCCGATCCAGATGAACATCAGCACCAGCAGACCGAAGCTGGGCAGGGCCCGGCCGGCGGTGGCGATCAGCGCGAGGGCGTTGCCGCCGCGGCCGTAGTGGCCGGTGACCAGGCCGACGGGCAGCCCGATGACGGCGGCGTACAGCAGTGCTTCCAGGGAGTACTTGACGTGTTCGGCGAGCCGGGTGGGGATGCCGTCGTAGCCGTGCCAGTGCGCGCCGTCGCTGAAGAAGGCGTGCGCGAAGTTCAGGACGTTCACCGGGCGGCACCCTTCGTCGGCATCCAGGGAGTCAGCAGGCGGCGGACGAGCACCAGCAGCGCGTCGGCGAGGACGCCCAGCACCGCCGTCGTCAGCACCGAGTTCACGGCGAGGGCGGGGCGGTGGTAGGTGGTGGCGGCGTAGAGCATGTTGCCGAGGGCTCCCTGGTTGCCGATGAGCATGCCGACGCTGACCAGGGAGAGACTGGAGACGGTCGCCACGCGCAGGCCCGCGATGATCGCCGGTACGGCGATGGGCAGTTGGACCTGGACGTAGCGGCGCACCGGGCCGAGGCCCATGGCCTGGGCCGCCGCGAGGGTCTCCGGCGGCACCGAGCGGACACCGTCCACGATCGCCGGGACGAGCACCACCAGACTGTAGATCGCGAGCGGGATCATCACCGTGGTCTCGCTCTGGCCGAAGTAGTCGATGAGGACGACGAAGAAGGCCAGCGACGGGATGGAGTAGAGCACGGTGGTGATGCCGAGGACGGGCGGATAGGCCCAGCGGAAACGGATGCACAGCTGGGCCACCGGCAGCGCGAGGAGCAGCCCGGCCAGCACCGGCAGCAGCCCCTCGCGCACATGCAGGCCGACGAGGCCGAGGTAGCTGTGCTCGAGGTCGCTCGGGAGGTCGAAGAAGCCGGTCATCGCGCGGCCTTGGCGTCGGCAGCGCCGGGCGCGTCCGCCGCGCCGGTCGCCTCCGCCGCGCCGTCGGCGGCCCGGCGGTGGGCGGCGCGGATGGCCTCGCCGATGACCTGCTGGGAGACCACGCCGACGGCGCGTCCCTCGCCGTCCACCGCGACGGCCCGGCCGGTGGGCGAGAGCACGGCGCCGTCGAGCGCGGTGCGCAGCGAGTCGGTGCCGGGCACGAACGGGCGCCCGCAGTCGAGGAGTCGGGCGGTGTCGAGCGCCCCGGGCGTGAGCCGGTCCGGCTCGCTCCAGCCGAGCGGCCTGCCGTCGGCGTCCGTGACGAGGAGGTAGGGGGCGTCGGCCCGGGCGGCGAGCTGCTCCGCGGCGGCGTCGACGCCCACGATCGGCGCGGGGTCCAGCTCCAGCTCCGTGGACGGGAAGAAGGACAGCCGGCGGATGCCGCGGTCGGCGCCGAGGAAGTCCTCGACGAAGGAGTCGGCGGGCGCGCTCAGCAGCTCGGCGGGCGGGGCGAACTGCGCGAGCCGGCCGCCGGTGCGCAGCACGGCGACCATCGTGCCCAGTTTGATCGCCTCGTCGATGTCGTGCGTGACGAAGACGATGGTCTTGCCCAGTTCGTCCTGGATGCGCAGCAGTTCGTCCTGGAGTCCCTTGCGCACCACCGGGTCCACGGCGGAGAACGGCTCGTCCATCAGCAGCACCGGCGGATCGGCGGCGAGCGCCCGGGCCACACCGACGCGCTGCTGCTGGCCGCCGGAGAGCTGGTACGGATACCGCTTGGCCAGCGCGGCGTCGAGGCCCACCCGTTCCATCAGCTCGGCGGCCCGGACCCGGGCCTGCTGCTTGGGCGTGCCGAGCAGGCGGGGCACGGTGGCGATGTTGTCGAGGATGGTGCGGTGCGGGAAGAGTCCGGCGTTCTGGATGACGTAACCCATCGAGCGGCGCAGGGTGTTGACCGGCTGTTGCCGGATGTCCGTGCCGTCGAGGAGGATGCTGCCCTCGGTGGGCTCCACCATCCGGTTGATCATCCGCAGGGTCGTCGTCTTGCCGCAGCCGGAGGGCCCGACGAGGACGGTGATCGCGCGGTTGGGTATCTCCAGTGACAGCCGGTCGACCGCGACCGTGCCGTCCGGGTACCGCTTCGTGACTGACTCTATCTGTATCAAAACGCCGAATGCCCTTCGGGTTTGGCAGATTTCCGCCCGCTTTCGGCCAAGGTCGTCGGTGCGCAGGCCGTTGCGGGGAGAGTCTAGACCGCGAGTGTTTCGGCGTTCCGGCAGGCGAATGGCTAGGTCGTGGCGAACCCCGGCGTACGGACGACGTTGCGGTCGGCGTCGACCGCGAACACCTCGCAGCCGGGGCGGGCGGCGGCCCAGGCCGGGCCGTCGGCGCCCAGCGCGAAGGCGGCCGTGGCGGTCGCGTCCGCCTCGGTCAGCGTCGGGGCCAGCACGGTGAGGCTGAGCAACCCGGTCGCCGGGCGTCCGGTGCGGCCGTCGAGGATGTGGTCGCCGCGCTCGTACCGCCCGGAGGTCGCCATCGCCGCGTCGGTGACCTCGAGGACGGCACAGACCTGGCCGGCCGCCTCCGGATGCCGTACCCCGACCCGCCACGGCCCGCCGGAGACGACCACGTCACCGCCGGCGTTGAGGCAGAACCGCCGCGCGCCGGCCGCCGTCAGCAGCCCGGCCGCCCGCTGCGCCGACCAGCCCTTGACCACCGCGCAGGGGTCGAACCCCCGGCCGGGCAGCCGTACGTCGAAGGCGCCGCCGGTCGCGACCCGGTACTCCTCGCACAGGCCGAGGACCTCCGTCAGGTCCACGCTCACCTCGCCGTCCGCCAACTCCCCGCGCCCGTAACGGGACACCTCGCTCGCCGGCACGAACGGGCTGAACCGGGCGTCGGCTTCGCGCAGCCAGGCGAACACGGCGTCCGCCGCCGCGGAGAAGTCGCCCTCGTCGTCGATGCGCAGCGAGACGGGAAAGCCCATGACGTGTTCGACACGCCGCACGTCAGGAGGCCTTGGCGTCGATCGCGGCCTGAAGGGACGCCTTGTATCCCTGGCTCGTGATCGTGGCCCCGGACACCGAGTCGATGTGGGCGCTCTGCGCCTTCAGCGTCTCCGTGATCAGCACCGGTACGGCCCACTTGGTCTGCGGGTGGTGCGGCGCCTTCAGCATCCGTACGGCGGCGATCCGGTCGCCCCGGAAGGTCACCTCCACCTGGAAGACACCCTTCACGGTGTCCACGGGGACGCCCGGGACGACCTTCGAGGGCGAAGAGGGCGAAGAGGACGACGACGAAGACGACGAGGACGACGAGGACGACGTGGAGGAGGACGGCACGGAAGCCGGCGTCGTCGCGGGCTGGGCGATGTCGCCGGTCCCGGTCGACGGCTGGTAGCGCCAGACCGGGATCAGACCCGCGACGGTCAGGAGGCAGACGGGAATGGCTCGCTTCACGGTGGGACGCCTCTCTCAGCCCGCGAGGCTGAAGCGCTCGAAGTGGATCTGCCGTTTGGGCACGCCCAGGGCGCCCAGGCTGCGCAGCACGGCGGTCATCATCCCGGGCGGCCCGCACAGGAAGACGTCCCGGTCGCCGATGTCCGGGACCAGCCGGGCCAGTTCGCGCGGGGCGAGCCGGTCGGGTACGACGGGCCCGGTCACCAGGTGCAGTTCGGCGCCCTTGGCGAGGGCGAGGTCGCGCAGCTCGTCGTAGAGGACGGCGTCCCGGTCGGCGGTCACCCGGTAGATGACCACCGCGTGCCCCGCGAGGTCCTCCAGCAGCGCCCGGATCGGCGTGACGCCGACGCCGCCGGCGATCAGCACGGACTCCGGGCGGGTGCGGTGCAGCGTGGTGAAGGCACCGTAGGGGCCCTCGGCGAAGACGCGGGTGCCCGGCTTGATGTGCCGCAGGCCGGCGCTGCCTGTGCCTGCCGCCTTGGCGGTCAGGCGCAGGCAGCGGCCGTCGGGGGCGGCCGACAGGGAGAACGGGTTGGCCTGCCACCAGCGGTCCTTGGTGAGGAACCGCCACAGGAAGAACTGACCGGCCTGGGCGGGCAGCCGGTCCAGGCCGCGGCCGGTGACGTAGACGGAGACGACGTCGTCGGACTCGGGGACGACCGCCGACACACGCAACCGGTGTCGCAGGTTGCGCCACAGCGGCAGCACCATCCGGCCCAGCACCACCGCGCCGAGGGCCGCGCCCCACACCGTGTACCAGTACGTCGTCGCGGCCGGCGACGAGGTGAAGGTCGTACCGGCCGCGACCTGGTGGGTGAAGGCGAGGACCACGGCGACGTAGGTGTACAGGTGGATGAAGTGCCAGGTCTCGTAGGCGAGTCGGCGCCGGGCCCAGCGGGCCGAGACGGCGCCGACCACGGCGATCAGCGTGAGCGCGACGATGGCGCGCAGCACGCCCTCGGTGGTCTCGGCGAGGTTCACGAGCTGGTTCACCGGGTCCATCGAGGACGCCTGGGCGTAGCCGAAGGTGATGAACACGGCGTGTGTGAGCAGGGTCCACAGCACGCCGAAGCCGGTCCAGCGGTGCCAGGAGGTCAGCCGGTCCATGCCGATCCGGCGGTCCAGCCAGGGCAGCCGGGCCACCAGCAGCAGCTGGAACGCCATGAGCAGGGCGCCGTACAGGCCGCAGAGCCGGCCCAGCACGATCAACGGGTTCGAGGCGAAGCCGGCCTGGACGAAGAACCGGGCGACCACCGCCGCGTTGGCGGCCAGCAGGGTGTACAGGCCGGCACGGGCCACGACCCGGGGGCGGATCGCCGTGGCGGGTGCGGGACGGGTCTGGAGGGTCGTCACGGGCGGCAGCTCCTTGATCGGGTCCTGGGCGATGAGCTTCGCCCGCGGATGCTGTCGATCTCCTGTCGGACGACTGTCACTTGAGTATCGATAGGGCCGGCGGGGCGGGCAGCCCGGACGGGGCCGAACGGGTGGCGCGGGATGGGCGGGCGGAGAAAGTACGCCTGCTGGTCGTGGACGCCGACCCGCCGATCGCCGGCCTCGTGGCCACGGTCACCCGGTACGAGGGCTGGGAGGCGGACACAAGCCCCTATGGCGAGCCGGCGTGCCGGCTGTACGGCCGCGCAGCCAGCGCGGCGACGTCGTCCTCCGCATGCCGTGCGTCCAGCCGCTCGAGGATGGTGTCCAGGACCTCGTCCAGCCCGTCCCCCGCGGGGAAGCGGACGGCGGACAGCCGGGCCAGGGAGGCGTCGATGTCCTCGCCACGGCGCTCCACCAGCCCGTCGGTGAACAGCACGAGGGTCTGCCCGGGCGCCAGTTTGTGCGTGGCCGACTCGTAGCCGCCGAGCCCGGTGCCCAGCGGCGGCCCCACGGGAACGGACAGCAGCGTGGCCTCGCCGTCGTCGGCGATGAGCACCGGCGGCAGATGGCCGGCGCTGGCCAGCGTCACCTGGCCCCGGCCGGGGTCGACGCCGGCCAGCAGGCAGGTCGCGGGCCGGCGGTCGGCCTCCCGGGAGGAGATCTCGTCCATCTGCCGCAGCACCCGGTGCGGGGGCAGGTCGGCGGAGGCGATGTAGCGCAGCGAGGAGCGGTAGGCGTTCATGTCGACGGCGGCCTCGAGGCCGTGCCCCATGACGTCGCCGACGACCAGCAGGGTGCGCCCGAAATGCAGCCGTACGGTCTCGCACCAGTCGCCGCCGACCAGGACACCGCCGCCGGACGGAAGGTAGCGGATGGCGATGTCGAGGTTGGGGTGCGGGCGGCCGGGCTCGGACAGCAGGGCACGCTGCAGATCGCCGGCGGTGCGGTTGACGCTTTCGTAGGCGCGGGCGTGCCGGATGTGGGAGGCGGCCCGCTCGGCGAGCAGGCTGAGCAATTCGGCCTCCCCGGGATGCAGCGGCTCACCGGAGCGCGCCCACACCAGGACGCCGTAGGTGTCGTCCCCGCTCTTCAGCGGCGCGCACAGCGCGGCCCGGGTGCGGGGGGCGCCCGCGTACTCCAGCCAGCGCTCGGGCGGTTCACCGAGCGCCGGTGCACCCCCCGCGCGGGCCACCGCGGTGGCCCAGCGCGCGTCGGGCAGCAGATCGGCGTCCCCGGTGATCTGCTCGTAGCCGGAGATGGTCTGCTCGGTCCGGCGCAGCACGGCGGCGGTTCCGCCGGCCAGTCCTACGGCGGCCCCGGTCAGCTCGGCACAGGTCGTGGACTCCTCGAGGGTGGTGCCGATCCTGGCCAGCGCCTCGCGCAGCGCGGCGAACCGCGCACCGGCCGTCAGGGCTTCGGCCTTCGCCGCCGCCGCGGCTCCCTGGGTCTTCGTGGACGTCAGGGCCTCCTCGTCTCCGCTGCCGGTGCGGCGATGGCCCCCGCCGGCAGGCAGCGACCTGCGACGAGACCGGATCCAGCGCGCCACACCCAACACCCTCACAGAATCTCAAACCGGGGCGAATAGGGCATTAACCCCATCCGCCACACCCGCCCCGTCGGACTCGCCGGCCCCGGCAGCCTCCCGCACGGGCCGTTCGCCCCGCGTCTTGGCCCAGGCGCCGCAGGTCCGGGCCGCCGGCCGGCATGGTGCGGTCGAGCAGGTCGCCGCTCGCCAGGGTGCCGAGGACAAGGACCGGTCCGCGCGCGGGGCTCGACAGCGGGAGGAGCGCGGCGGCGACCCGTCCGCCCCGTCCCGCGCCCGCCCCGAGGCGTGAGCGGGCGTCGTCCCTCCCGCTCCTACTCCCGCTCTCGTGTCCGGCATTGCTCATCTTCGACCGACCGAAGCCTTTCGGACACGCCTTTTGCAAGATTCGGCATGTTCGTTGATCCGCTTCATGCCATGGCTCCACGGGAACGCCGTGCACCGGGCGCCACCGTCGCCGGGGCGCCCGGGGGGAGCCCCGCGCTCTCAGTCCTCGGCGGGCGCCAGGCGCAGCGAGATGGAGTTGATGCAGTACCGCTGGTCGGTCGGGGTCGGGTAGCCCTCGCCCGCGAAGACGTGCCCGAGGTGCGAGCCGCACCGGGCGCAGCGCACCTCGGTGCGGACCATGCCGTGGGACCGGTCCTCGATCAACTCCACCGCGTCGGTGTCCTTCGGGTCGAAGAAGGACGGCCAGCCGCAGTGCGACTCGAACTTGGTGTCCGAGGTGAACAGGTCCGCGCCGCAGGCCCGGCAGGAGTAGACGCCCTTGGTCTTGGTGTCCGTGTACTCACCGGTGAAGGCCGGCTCGGTGGCGGCCTGGCGCAGCACGGCGTACTCGGCCGGCGTCAGCTCCTCGCGCCACTGCTCGTCCGGCTTCTCGACGTCGTACGACATGAGCCTCAGCCCCTTTACTGCTGCGACAGGCGGTCCAGGATCAGCGGGCCCAGGTCCGTCACGTCGCCCGCGCCCATGGTGAGAACCAGATCACCGGGCTTCGCCATTCCCGCGATCACGGACGGGATCCCGGCCTTGTCGTGCACGGCGGTGACGTCGGCGCCCGCGGCCCGCGCGGCCTCGATGATCAGCTCGCTGGTCACGCCCGGGACCGGGTCCTCGCGGGCCGGGTAGATGTCGAGGACCACGGAGGCGTCGGCGAGGGCGAGCGCCTGGCCCATCTCCTTGCCCAGCTCCTGGGTGCGCGAGAACAGGTGCGGCTGGAAGACGACGAGGATGCGGGAGTCGCCGGCGGCGGCGCGCATGGCCTCCAGGTCGGCGGTCATCTCGGTCGGGTGGTGGGCGTAGGAGTCGATCACCTGCACGCCGGCTGCCTCGCCCTTGAGCTGCAGGCGCCGCTTGACCCCGGTGTAGGCGGCGAGCGCGGGCGCCAGCTCCGCGGCCGGGATGCCGAGCGCGGCACCGGCGGTGAGCGCGGCGACGGCGTTGAGGGCGTAGTGCCGGCCGGGGACGGAGACGGCGAAGGTCAGCTCCTGCCCGTCGAGCAGGACGGTGACCCGGCTCTTCAGGCCCTGCGGTACGACGGCCGTCACCCGCACGTCGGCGTCCTCGGCCTCGCCGTACGTCACGGTCCTCACCGAGCCCGCGAGCCGCCGGGTCAGCTCGCGCGCGCCGTCCTGGTCGGCGGAGATCACCAGCGTCCCGCCGGGCACGATCCTCCCGGCGAAGGTCTCGAAGGACTCGTAGATCTCGTCCATCGAGGCGTAGTTGGCGTGGTGGTCCAGCTCGACGTTGAGGACGATGGCGACCTCGGGCGCGTACTTGTGGAAGCTGCGGTCCGACTCGTCCGCCTCGGCGACGAAGACGTCGCCCGTGCCGTGCAGCGCGTTGGAGCCGGGGGCGTCCAGGTCGCCGCCGATGGCGTACGACGGCTTCAGGCCCAGTTCGGTGAGCGAGACGGCCAGCATCGAGGTGGTCGTGGTCTTGCCGTGGGTACCGGCCACGGCGATCGGGCGCAGCCCCTCCATGAGCGCGGCGAGCGCGTCGGAGCGGTGCACCACCGGGATGCCCAGCTCGGCCGCGCGGGCCAGCTCGGGGTTGTCCTTGCGGATCGCCGAGGACACGACGACACAGCTCGCGTCGTCGGCGAGGTGCTCCGCAGCGTGCCCGATGTGCACGGTGGCACCGAGCGCCCTGAGCGCCTCGGCGGTCGCCGACTCCTTGGCGTCACTGCCGGCCACCGCGGCCCCGCGCTGGGCGAGGATCTTGGCGATCCCCGACATCCCGGCGCCGCCGATGCCGATGAAGTGCGGTCGGTCCATGGCGGTAGGAAGGCCGGGTGCCATGCGTTCTTCTCCCAAGTACGGTGCGGGCTGGAGCAGGCCTAGCCTATGCCGACCCGAAGGGGCGCGGGGAACGGCTCGAGCGGCAACCGCGACGCGCACCCGCCGGCGCCCGTCCACCCCCGCGGCGATCAGGTCTTGCTGTGCGAGAACAGCTTCAGCACAGGCACACCCACCTTGTGCCGGGCCCGGGACGCCCAGTCCCGGTGGAAGAACTCCTCCACGTAGTGCGGATCCGTCAGCACGATGACCTCGTCGGCGGACACCTCCGCGACAAGGGACTTCAGCGCGTCCAGCGGATGGTCCTCGACCATCCGGCCCTCGGCCGGGCTGCCGGCGGCCCGCAGCGCCTGCAACGAGACGTCCAGCGCCTGCTGCCCGATCCCCCGCGCCTCCTCGCCCTCCGGGGTCTCGTGCTCGCGCACCGCCTCGTCGAGTTCGCCGAGCGCGATGTCGTCGATGGCCCGCAGCAGGCGGTCCGCCTGGTCGCCGCGCGGCTGGAGGAGCACGTGAAAGGTGACCGGCTCGTCCCCGTGCAAGGTGGTGACGAACTCCACGTCGGCGGACGTCAAGGCCTTCTCGATCATCAGAACGCTTGTGAACACCGAACGCCTCTTCTCCTCCGGGGCCCTCACCAGACCGCTGCGGAAACCATCCTGCCCCGCGAACGCACGGGTTCTGCCGGACTAAGTCTGCCCTCCGGAAGCCAAGCGGAACGACACATTCCGATCTTTCCGCTCTTTCCGCTCTTCTCAGGATCGACGGTAACGACCGAACAGAAAACCGGCCTCCTCAAGGAGGGACACGAGTTCGAACCGGCGCGGCACGGTGACCTGCGGGCCCCCGGCGATGCGCTGCGCGCCCCCCGCGGTGAGCATCGGCGAGAGGGTCAGGCACAGCTCGTCCAGCACCTCGGCGGCGATCAGCTGACCGAGCAGCCGGGGCCCGCCCTCGGTGAGCAACCGGGTGTGGCCGAGGCCGGCGAGGGCGTGCACCGCGCGCGCGGGGTCGATGCCCATGCCCTCACCGGCGACCACCACGGTGGCGCCGGCCTTCTCGGCGGCGGCGACACGGTCCGGGGCGGCCGCGGCGCCGGTCAGGATCAGCGTGGGCACCAGGGGCGAGGTGAACAGCGGGAGCGAGAAGTCCAGGTCCAGGCTCGCGGTGACGACCGCGACCGCCGGTGCCGGACCCTGCCCGGCCGCCGCACGCGCGGCGGCGAACTCGGCACGCGCGCGTGCCGGGCGGTAGCCCTCCTGCCGTACCGTTTCCGCACCCACCACGACGACGTCCGCGAGCGCCCGCAGGGTGCCGAAGATGCGCATGTCGGCGGCGCAGGAGATGGGCTGCGAGCGACCGCCGTGCTGGGCGGCGCCGTCCAGGGTGGAGACCATGTTGCCGCGCAGCCACGGCTGCGGCTCCCCCGGGCCGGGCTCGGGGTAGGCGTAGGCGGCGGCCAGCTCGGCGAGACTCCACTCGCGGTCGGCGAACGCACCGGCTCCGGTCCCGCCGGCTCCGGCAGCTCCCGCGGCCCCGGCTCCGGCAGCTCCCGCGGCCCCGGCGGCAGCAGGAGCACCGCCCGCCCCGGCGTCGCCCCCACCCCCCGTGCCTCCGTCGCGGGCCCCGGAGGCCTGGGCTGCTGTTTCGTCGGTCACAGGGAACAGGCGTCGCATGTCGTGCAGTGTGACACGGCGCTTAGCATGGATAACCGTGTCGTCCTCCACCACAGCCCCCGGTTCCAGCCCCCTGACCCACGCGGGCCCCCTCTCCCTGTGCGCCCGTGAGCCGCACGTCCCCGCGGACCGGCTGGTCGCCGAGATGGTGCCGCCGCCACGTTTCGACTCGGTCCGCTTCTCGACGTACATACCGGACCCGAACCAGCCCAGCCAGACCGAGGCGGTGAAGGTGCTGGAGGGCTTCGCGGCCGGACTCGGCGGGGCGCACGCCTCCGGCGCCGGCAAGCGCGGCTTCTTCGGCTTCGGCAGGGCCAGGGCGCCCAAGACCCCGGCCGGCCCGCGCGGGGTCTACCTGGACGGCGGCTACGGCGTCGGCAAGACCCACCTGCTCGCCTCCCTGTGGCACGCCACGCCAGCCGAGCCCGCCCGCAAGGCGTTCGGCACCTTCGTGGAGCTGACGAACCTGGTCGGCGCCCTCGGCTTCCAGCAGACGGTGCGCACCCTCTCCGGCCACAGCCTGCTGTGCATCGACGAGTTCGAGCTGGACGACCCGGGCGACACGGTCCTGGTGTCGACCCTGCTCGGCAAGCTGGTCGAGGCGGGCGTCGCGCTCGCCGCCACCTCCAACACACTGCCGGGCAAGCTGGGCGAGGGCCGGTTCGCCGCCGCCGACTTCCTGCGTGAGATACAGGGCCTGTCGGCCCACTTCCGCACCCTGCGCATCGACGGCGAGGACTACCGGCACCGCGGCCTGCCCGAGGCACCGGCGCCGTTCACCGACGAACAGGTGACGAAGGCGGCGTACGCCACCGGGGGCGCCTCGCTGGACGACTTCCCGCATCTGCTGGAGCACCTGGCCAAGGTCCACCCGAGCCGGTACGGCGCACTGACCGACGGGCTCGGGGCCGTGTGCCTGACCGGCGTGGAGCCGGTGCCCGACCAGTCGACCGCGCTCAGGCTCGTGGTGCTCGCGGACCGGCTCTACGACCGCGAGGTCCCCGTGCTGGCCTCGGGGCTTCCCTTCGACAAGCTGTTCAGCGAGGAGATGCTGAACGGCGGCTACCGCAAGAAGTACTTCCGCGCGATCTCCCGGCTCACCGCCCTGGCCCGCGACGCCAAGGGGCTCGTCGGCTCGTAGTCAAGAGCCAGATCACGCCACGCCACCGACGCTTTTCACGCTCTCTTGCGCTCGTAACGCGCAGTTAACCCTGCAAAGGACTTTGCAGGGTTAATCTGTTTCTTGACCATCCATTGACCCATGTTTGGTGTGCGCAAGAGACGCGAAGCGGCGGAAGGAGGCACATGTTCCGAGGTACGACGGCCCGGAGCGTGCTCACCGCCTTTGCCGCCGCTCTGCTGGCCCTGCTCTTCTTCGCACCCTCGGGAACCTTCACACCCGCGCACACTCTCAGCGAAGCAACGGCCAAAGCCGAGACCGGAACCGCATCTTCCGAACAGCCGGTCAGCGACGAGGCGGGCATGACCCGCGCCTCCGGCTCGCGCTGCGCGCAGGAGCACCCGCTCATAGCCGGCCGGGCCACCGGTGCCGGCACGCCGGGCACCCCCGCCGCCGTCGACCGGCGCGCCCCGAGACCCTGCAGAGCCCACACCCCGGCGGCGCTACAGGTCTTCCGCTGCTGACAGCCCGTCAGAACCGGCCCGGTCACCGGGACTTCGTCCCTCACCATCCCCCCTCCCCCCATTCCCCATCCCCCACACCGTCGTTCAAGTCCGACGCGCCCGTGCAGGCGCGCCAGGAGGAACCCACACACATGCAGCCCCTCATCGACAACGCCCGTACCTTCGGACAGCGCCCTGAGGAGTTCGCCAAGCTCGCCGAAGGCCAGTCCCCGCAGGTGCTCTTCATCACCTGCTCCGATTCCCGGGTCGTGCCCGCCCTGATCACGGGCGCCCGCCCCGGCGAGCTGTTCGAGCTGCGCACCGCGGGCAACATCGTCCCGCCGCACACCTCGCAGCAGCCGACCAGCGAGGCCGCCACCATCGAGTACGCCGTGGAGGTGCTCGGTGTGCGCGACATCGTCGTCTGCGGCCACTCGCACTGCGGCGCCGTCGGCGCGCTCGTGCGCGGCGACGACCTGACCGCCGTACCGGCCGTGCGCGACTGGCTCGCACACGCCACCCCGCGCCCGGCCGGCGCGGCCGAGGACCCGGAGGTCGCCCAGGGCGTGCAGGCCCATGTCCTCACCCAGCTGCTGCGGCTGCGCTCGTACCCGTGCGTCGAGCGGAAGCTGGCGGAGGGCCGGCTGGGCCTGCACGCCTGGTACTACGAGGTGCACACCGGCGCCGTTCGGGCGCACCGCCCGCACACCGACACCTTCGAGTCCCTGTGAGCACGCCCATGACCGGCAAGAACACCCTCATATCCCGATTCCCGTACGTGCGGCAGGACTTCGCCGCCTCCCTCGTCGTCTTCCTGGTCGCGCTGCCGCTGTGCGTCGGCGTGGCCGTCGCCTCCGGCGTCCCGGCCGAACTCGGCCTGGTCACCGGCATCGTGGGCGGTCTCGTCACCGGGCTGATGCGCGGCAGCAGCCTGCAGGTGTCGGGGCCGGCCGCCGGCATGACCGTGCTCGTCTTCGAGGCGGTCAAGGAGTTCGGCCTGCCGGTGCTCGGCGTGATCGTGCTCGCCGCCGGAGCGATCCAGGTGGGCATGGGCCTGCTGAAGCTGGGGCGCTACTTCCGCGCCATCTCGGTCTCCGTGGTCGAGGGCATGCTGGCCGGAATCGGTCTGGTCCTCATCGCCGGGCAGCTGTATCCGGCGCTGGCGGCCAAGGCCCCCGACTCCGGCCTGGGCAAAGTGGCCGGGCTGCCGGGGGCCTTCCGGGACGCCCTCGGCGAGGGCCCGGCCCTGTCCTCGCTCGCCGTGGCCGTGGGCACGATCGCGGTGCTCCTCCTGTGGAAGCACGCTCCGGCGAAGGTGCGCACGCTGCCCGGCCCGCTGGCCGCGGTCGCACTGGCCACGCTCGCGGCGTTCGCGCTGGACCTGCCGGTGGCCACGGTCGAGGTGCAGGGCCTGCTGGGCTCGATCCAGCCGCCGCCGCCGAGCGCCTTCGGCGAGCTGGCGGGCGTCGGGGTGCTCGGCACGGTCGTCGCCTTCACCCTGATCGCGTCCGCCGAGTCGCTGTTCAGCGCGGCGGCCGTGGACCGGCTGCACTCGGGGCCGCGCACCGCGTACGACAAGGAGCTGATCGCCCAGGGCACCGGCAACGCGGTGTGCGGGCTGCTCGGCGCGCTGCCGATGACCGCGGTGATCGTGCGCAGCGCGGCCAACGTCCAGGCGGGCGCCCGCACGAAGGCCTCCCGGGTCCTGCACGGCATATGGCTGCTCCTGTTCGCGGCGCTGCTGCCCGACGTGCTCGCCCACATCCCGGTCCCGGCGCTCGCGGGCATCCTGATCCACTCCGGCGCCAAGCTGGTGCCGGTCCGGGCGCTGGCGGCGCTGTGGCGCGAGCAGCGCGGCGAGGCACTGATCCTGGCCGTGACGGCGGTCTCGATCGTGGCGGTCAGCATGTTCGAGGGCGTACTGACAGGCCTGGCGCTGGCGGTGGTCAAGACCGCCTGGGAGGCCTCGCACGTCAAGCTGGAGGTCATCGACAAGGGTGCGGGCCCGGTGGACGCGTATCTGTCGGGCAACGCGACCTTCCTGCGGCTGCCGAAGATCCTCGACAGCCTGGAGTCCCTCCCCCAGGACCGCCCGGTCCGCCTCGACCTGTCCGGCCTCCACCACCTGGACCACGCCTGCCGCACGGCCCTGGAGAACTGGGCCGCACGCCACAGCGCGGCCGGCACGGAACCGGTGGAGGTCACGGCGGCGCAGGCCGCCTGACGCCGCCGCACACGCCGTCCGACGGCCACGGTCCCCGGGCCGGGGTGCCGACGCCCCTCGGCATCCCGGCCCGGTCCGCCGGGACCCCTCGGCAGACCGGCCCAATCGGCATATGGTTACAGCAGCGGACAAAAGCGGACCTCTCCGTGAGGAGGTCACCATGCTCCAGGAGCTGCTGGGCGCCATCGCGGCGGCGGGTTCCGCCGGTGTGATCTATCTGGCGATGGCCGCACGAGTGGTCAAGCAGTACGAACGCGGCGTGCTCTTCCGGCTCGGCCGGGTCGCCGGGAGCGAACGCACACCCGGCCTGACCCTGGTGATCCCGTTCGTGGACCGGCTGCACAAGGTCAACATGCAGATCGTCACGATGCCGATCCCGGCCCAGGAGGGCATCACCCGCGACAACGTCACCGTCCGGGTCGACGCGGTCGTCTACTTCCGGGTGGTCGACGCGGCGAGCGCCCTGGTGAAGGTCGAGGACTACAAGTTCGCGGTGTCGCAGATGGCCCAGACGTCCCTCAGGTCGATCATCGGCAAGAGCGACCTGGACGACCTGCTGTCCAACCGCGAGAAACTCAATCAGGGCCTGGAGCTGATGATCGACAGCCCGGCCGTCGGCTGGGGCATCCAGGTCGACCGCGTCGAGATCAAGGACGTCTCGCTGCCGGACACGATGAAGCGGTCCATGGCCCGCCAGGCCGAGGCCGACCGGGAGCGCCGGGCCCGGATCATCAACGCCGACGCCGAACTGCAGGCCTCCAAGAAGCTCGCCGAGGCCGCCCAGCAGATGGCCGACACGCCGGCCGCCCTCCAGCTGCGGCTGCTGCAGACGGTGATGGCGGTGTCGGCCGAGAAGAACTCCACGCTGGTCCTGCCCATCCCGGTGGAGCTGCTGCACTTCCTGGAACGGGGTGCTCAGCAGCCCGCGCCGGACGGTGACGGAGAGGCACGTTCCGGCTAGCGTGCCGGCATGCGTAAGAGCGTGGCGGCCCTGGTGGCCGCGCTGGCCTGCGTATCCGGATGCGCAGGCGGAGGGGGCGAGGGCGACAGTGCCCCCTCCCCCACGACCGCGGCGCGTATGACGGTCACGAGCACCGCGTACGCCGGGGGAGGCACGATCCCGCGCCGCTTCACCTGCGACGGCGAGAACGTCTCACCCCCGCTCGCCTTCTCCGGCGTACCCGCGCACACCGCCTCCCTGGCCCTGCTCCTCCAGGACACCGACGCCCCGCACGGCGCGTTCACGCACTGGCTGGCATGGGACGTCGACGCACACACCGCACACCTCTCGGCGGGCGAACACCCGCACGGCGCGACGGAAGGCACCGACGACTTCGGGAAGCCGGGCTACAGCGGCCCCTGCCCACCCCGCGGGGACCGTCCGCATCACTACGTCCTCACGGTGTACGCCGCGGACGGCCGCCTCTCGCTCCCGGCGCACGCGAGCCCGGGCGACCTGCTTCGGGCCTTGTCGGGGCACACTCTGGCCACGGGAACGCTGACCGGCCGATACGGCCGCTAGCCGGGTGACCACGCCGTCGCGCTGTGCCGTATACCGGCATACAAACCAACAAGCAGCCTTACGTTCGTCCGGTGATCCCACCAGCACGCCGTATCACCGCCATCTGTGTCCTGGGCGTGGCGCTCGCCGCCTGCGGAAGTGCGGACGGTGCCCGGCAGGTCCGGGCCGAGGCCACCGCCGTTTCCGTCCTGCCGCCCGCCCCGCGCCCGCCCGTGCTCGCGCCGGGTCCAGGCGGTCTGACCCCGGTCTTCGAGCACGGCCCGCGCACCCTGGGCAAGAGCGTCGCGCTGACCTTCGACGCCGACATGACCGCCGACGAGGGCCCCCGCGCGGCGGCCGGCGAGCACTTCGACAACCCGGACCTCATCGCCACCCTGCGCGCGCTGAAGGTGCCGGCGACGGTCTTCATGACGGGCCGCTGGGCGGACGAGTACCCGACCGAGGCCCAAAGCCTCGGCCGCGACCCGCAGTTCGAGGTCGCCAACCACTCCTACAGCCACCACGCGTTCACCGACGACTGCCACGGTCTGCCGGCCGTGCCCGCCGCCGAGATGCGCTCGGAGGTGACACGGGCGTACGCCTCCCTGCGCAGGGCGGGAGTGCCGCACCCGATGCCGTACTTCCGTTTCCCCGGCGGCTGTTACGACCGGCAGGCGCTGCGCGCGCTGAACGGGGTCGGGGTCACCGCGGTGCAGTGGGACGTGGTGGGCGGCGACGCGTTCGCCACGGACGCCGGCGCGGTCACCCGGCAGGTGCTGACGCGGGTGCGGCCCGGCTCGGTGGTCGTCATGCACTGCAGCCGCAGCGCCGCCCCGGGCACCGAGCGGGTCGTCCAAAGCCTCGTACCGCAACTGCGCGGGCGCGGCTACCGGTTCGTCAAGGTCTCCGAGCTGATCGGGCAGAGCGGCGGGCGACGCTGAGCGTCCTCGTCCCCTCAGGGTGACCGGCGGGCGGCGAGGCCGCCCGCCGCGGCGAAGGCGGCGGCCGTGAGCAGGGCCGCCCCGGCCAGCGGCAGCAGCGGCACCGGCACCCGGCCGGTCTGCGAACCGGAGACCAGTCCGCTGACCGCGGCCTGCGCCGGGGAGCCCGTGAGCACCACCGCGAGCAGCGCGCCCAGCAGCATCGCGGGCACCGCCCGGCCGGTGGAGCGCAGCACCGGCCGGTTGGTGAGCGCTCCGACGGCCGCGCCGAGCAGCGCGCAGGCGAGCGTGGCGGGCAGCCCGGCCGCGCCGGCCTTCAGCGTGGGTACGTGGATCTGGTGGTCGTCGCTCGCGGGGGCGCTGATCAGCGCCACCACCGCGGTCGCGACCACTCCGAGGGCCACCGCCGCGGACAGCGCGGTCAGCAGGCAGGCGAGGTGTGCCCGGGCGGGGCCGCGCGCGGCGGCGACACAGGCGCGGGCCGCGTCCGGCTCACCGGTGACGCAGATCCGCACCAGCCAGGCGGCCACCGGGAGGAGTCCTGCGGCCGTGTAGCCGAGCGAGTTGAGAACGGGCTGGCCGCTCTGCACGCCGATCACCAGGAACGCGGCGTACAGGATCACCGGCGGCAGCCAGCGCTGGGAACGCACCAGCAGGTCGGCCTGGTAGCGCAGGAGTGCGGTCATGGGCGGCTTCCGGGGTCGGGAGACGGCGGGTCGTCGTCGGGGGGCGGGGTGACGCTCACGACGTGCCAGGGCGGGCGGGCCGTGAGCAGGGCGCGCAGCAGGACGTCCGAGTGGGAGGCGGGGACGGCGAGGCGGTAGCTGCCGGGGGCCCTCTCGTCGGCGGTGGTGACGGTACGGGCCGCGTCGGGCGGCAGGATCCCGCCGGCCGGACCCTGTGCGGTGACCAGGGCGAGCGGCCCGGCCGGTGAACTCCCGCCACCGGTACGGCGTTCGAGCCCGCCGTCGCGCACGGTGTACGTCGTGTCCGGCGCTCCGGCCAGCCGGCGCGGGTCGTGGTCGACGAACACCACGGCGCCCCCGGCGGCGGTCCGCTCGGCCACCGCGCGTTCCAGCTCGGCCCGTGCGGCCGCGTCCAGGCCGGTCCAGGCCTCGTCCAGCACCAGCAGCTCCGGCTCGCCGAGCAGGGCCTGGGCGACGGCGACCTTCTGGCTGCTGCCCTTGGACAGCCGCGCCATCGGGGTGCCCGCGTGGGCACTCGCGCCGAACCGCTCCAGCCAGGTGCCGGCGGCGCGCTGCGCGGTCCCGCGGCTCAGGCCGTGCACCGCGGCGAGGCGGGTGAGGTAGCCGAGGGCGGTGAAGGGCAGCGCCGAGGGGAAGCGTTCGGGGACGTATGCCGTGCGGGGGCGGCCGGTGACACGGCCCTCCGTCGGCGCGTCCAGGCGCGCGAGGAGACGGAGCAGGGTGGACTTTCCGGTGCCGTTCGCTCCTTCTATGCGGGTGAGGGTTGCGGGTGCGACGGTGAGGTCGATGCCTCGTAACACCCAGGGGCCGCGGATGCCGTAGCGGCGGCCTACGCCGATCAGTCGTAGGTCACGTTGCATGAGGTGATTTTGTCCGATCCCGCCGCGGCGGCCGGTCAAGGGTCCGGTCCACGAGACGTCTTCGGCCGGTCGGGCACTTCGCCGCGCCCCTTAGGGTTGGCTGACGTGAGCCCTGATTCCATGCCCCCGAGCGACCGCCGGGACGAAGCACCCCAGTTCGTCCTCCCCCTCGTCGTGCGGATCGAGCGCACCGCCCCGCCGGCCCGTACCGACGCGCTGGAGACGGCCGCCCGGGCCGTGCTCGTACTGCTCGGGGACGCGCGCGCGAACGGTGACGGCGAGTGGGCCGATGCGGTGCGGAACTGGGAGGACGCACGGATCCGCAAGGTTGTGCGGCGAGCCCGGGGCGCCGAGTGGCGGCGGGCCGAGACGCTGCCCGGGATCACGGTGACCGGCAAGGCCGCGCAGGTACGGGTCTTCCCGCCGATCCCGCTGGACGGCTGGCCCAAGGACCTGGCGAAGCTCCAGGTGTCCGGCACCGAGCTGGACGACCCGGAGCCGCCCGTCGCGGCGGATCCGGCGCAGCCGGTGCTGTGGCTGAATCCGGAGCTGGAGATGTCGGCCGGGAAGGCCATGGCCCAGGCGGGGCACGGCGCCCAGCTGGCCTGGTGGGCGCTGTCCGCGGCGGAGCGCACGGCCTGGCGGGACACGGGCTTCGCGCTCTGCGTCCGCACGGCCGACCCCGCCGACTGGGCCCGGCTGACCGGCAGCGGGCTGCCGCTCGTCCGGGATGCCGGTTTCACGGAGATCGCACCGGGCAGCTGCACGGTCGTCGCCGACCACCCGGCGCTGCGCTAGATGCTCCGGCCCGCTCAAGGCTGGGCTGAACCTCAAATGTTGCTCTGAACGCGACAAGAAGGGGATTCGGGTCCGCCCGCCGGGGCCATACCTCCGTCATTCGTACGAGGGGAGGGGCCATGCGGCGACTGGGCACGGGGATCGGGTGGCGGCCGGAGATCGCGGACGCCGTGGAACGCATGCCGGGGATCGGCTGGGTGGAGGTCGTGGCGGAGAACGTCTGCCCGGGTCACCTCCCGGAGTCGCTGCTGCGGCTGCGTGAGCGCGGCGTGACCGTGATCCCGCACGGGGTCTCCCTCGGCCTCGGCGGCGCCGACCGCCCGGACGAGGGCCGCCTGACGGCGCTGGCGGAGCGCGCGGAGGCCCTCGGTTCGCCCCTGGTCACCGAGCACATCGCGTTCGTCCGCGCGGGCGGCGCGCTCACCGTCTCCCCGCCGCTGGAGGCCGGGCACCTGCTGCCGGTGCCGCGCACCCGGGACGCCCTGGACGTGCTCTGCGAGAACGTCCGCATCGCCCAGGACGCCCTGCCCGTGCCGCTGGCCCTGGAGAACATCGCCGCGCTGCTCTCCTGGCCGGGCGAGGAGCTGACCGAGGGGCAGTTCCTGTCCGAGCTGGTCGAACGCACCGGCGTACGGCTGCTGATCGACGTGGCCAACCTGCACACCAACCACGTCAACCGGGGCGAGGACCCCGCCGAGGCACTGGCCGCGCTGCCGCTGGAGGCGATCGCCTACGTCCATGTGGCGGGCGGCTTCGAACGGGACGGCGTCTGGCACGACAGCCACGCCCACCCCGTACCGCGCCCCGTCCTCGACATCCTGACCGACCTCGCCTCCCGGACCGCCCCGCCCGGTGTCCTGCTGGAACGGGACGACAACTTCCCCGAACCGGCCGAACTGGAACGGGAGTTGACCCTGATCCGAGAGGCGGCGACACCCTGCGGCACCGGCTCGGCGGGCGGGGGTGCCGGCTCGGCGGTCGGGAGGGCCCGCTCGGTCGGCGGCGGTGTCGGTCTGCTCGCTCGGCCGGTGGCCGGCGCGCGGGAGCGGGTCGGTGTCGCCCAGGCCGCCGTGCTGTCCTCGCTGGTGGCCGGGACGCCGGTGCCCGAGGGATTCGACCGGGCGCGGATGCGGGTGCAGGCGCGGGCGCTCGCGGCGAAGCGGGCGGACGTGGTGGCGAAGGTGGCACCGGAGCTGCCGGTGATCCTCGGCACCGGGTACCGGGCGCTGTTCCTCGAGTACGCACGGGAGCGGCCGATGAGCGGGGGGTACCGGCGGGACGCGCTGGATTTCGCCGGGCATCTGCTGCGCGCCGGGCGGCCCGAGGAGGCGGGGGCCCGGCGGGAGCTGCGGGAGTGGTGGCTGGACCGGGCAGGAGCGGCACCGAGGCCGTCCGGCGGGCGGCTGGCCCGTACGGCCCGGAGGGTACTGCTGCGGCACCGGGGCTGAACCGGGCAAGGGGCCACGCACCGGCGCCGCCGGGTGCAAGCGCCCCGGAGGGTGCGGGGCCGTATCGGCATGCGGCTCCGCCGCCGCCGTGGGCGCTGCCAGGCACGATGCCCGGCCGCCGGCGCCGACGCACCGCATCGGGACGGCGGCCCTCGGCCCCTCGCCCCGCCCGCGGGCGGTCGCGGCGCCAGTAATATGCCAAGTCGCACGCACCCCCATGCACACTCGCGTGCGGTGCGCTACAGGAGGCGCCATGCGACCCCGCCCCCCGATCAAGGGCCGAGGCATATTCAACGGCACCGGACTCGTCATCGCGGCCCTCGCGACGACCGCGGCGGCACTGCTGTACCCGCTGTGGTCGTACGCCGACCGGCAGGAGACGGCCGGGGCCGGCGCCGACGTGCTGAGCGCACGGACCGTCACGACGCCCTACGGTCCGCTGTCGGCGCAGGACCAGGACTTCATCACCAAGGTCCGGCTCGCGGGGCTCTGGGAGCTGCCCGCCGGCCAGCTGGCGGAGCGCAAGGGGACCACGGCCGCCGTACGCACCGCGGGCCAGCACCTCGTCGACGGGCACACCTCGCTGGACGCGCACGTGCGCACCGTCGCCACCCAGCTCGGCGTACCGCTGCCCAACGAGCCGAACACCCAGCAGAAGCAGTGGCTCACCACCCTTGAGGCGGCACAGGGAGAGGACTTCGACCGCAAGTTCGCCGCCATCCTGCGCCTCGCGCACGGCCGGGTGTTCACGCTGGTCGCCCAGGTCCGGTCCGACACCCAGAACTCCCTCGTCCGCGACCTCGCCGACGACGCCAACGCGACCGTCCTGGATCACATCAAGGTCATGGAGGCGACGGGGTACGTGGACTTCACCGCGCTCGCGAAGGAACTGGCCGCCTCGCCCACCCCCGTGCCGACCCCGCCGGCCGTCGCCCCGAGCGCGGTCGTCCCGGTGACACCGTCGCCCGGCGAGTCGTACTCCCTGCCGCCCGCCGCCGCGAGCCCGCAGCCGAGCAGCCCCTGACGCCGGCGGACTCGGCGGACTCAGCGATCAGATCAGGAAACGGAACGTCACATACCGGCCACACTCCGTCCGAATGCTGAAAAGACATGGCGTCCACCCGGGCCTCTGGCATAGAAACGCGTCATGTTCTGGGTCCTCCTCCTGCTCCTGGCCTGGGCTTTCGCCGGTACGGCGTGCACCCGGCTGTGCCTGGCCGCCGTCCGCGCGGCAGCGTCGGACACGGATGACACGGCTGTGACGGCCGAGGCGGCTGTTCCGGCGGCGGACCGGGAGCACCGTCTGACGCTGTACGAGGCGGCCTTCCTCTCCGGCGGCCCCTCCCGGGTCGCCGATGTGACGATGGTCTCGATGGCCCGCCAGCGCCGCCTGCTGCTCGCACACACCGGCTGGGCCACGGTGGTGGACCCGCGGGGACGCGACGAGATGGAGCAGTCCGTCATAAGGGCCATAGGGCCACAGGGCCAGTCGCGGATCCAGCCCGTGCGGGCCCGTGCGGCCGGGACCGAAGCCGTACGGCGGCTCGCCGACCGGCTGGAGCGCGCCGGCCTCGCCGTCCCCGACGGTGCCGGTACGACCGTGGCGGCGGCCGTCCGCCAGGTACGTGCCGCCGCACTGGCCGTGGCCGCGCTCGGGGCGACCGCGCTGCTGCTGCCCCTCCAGACCGGCACCCCCCGGCTGCTGATCGGCCTGTGGTTCGCCCTGCCCCTCACGCTGTCCCTGAGCTGCCTGGTCATCGCCCGGTTCGAGGTGCATCCGTACTCCCGGTGGGCCTCCCCGGCCGGGCTGCGGCTGCTCGGCACACTCACCCGCAGGCCGGCCGGGGACGAGCGGTCGTTCCTCACCTCCGTCGCCGTCCGCGGGATCCGCGCGATCGGCGAGCCGGAGCTGCGCGCGGCGTTCACGCACCGCGACCAGCCCTGGCGGGAGTGAGGGTGGCCCGAGGCGCGCATCAGGGGCATTGCCGCCGACACCGGCCGGATGGTGCTTGCCTTCCCTGACCGCTGAACGAAATATCCCTTTTGTTGCCGCCGGGGCATGGCAGCCGTGCCAGCGCCGCCGCCGCACCGAAGGGATACGCGATGAGAGCTGCCGCCCTGTACTCGGCCGCCGGGTCCTTGCTCCTGACCACCCTGGCCGCCGCCCCGGCAGGAAGCGCCGGCGCCGCGCCCGCTGTGCCCGGTGCGCCGGGCTTCGCCGAGCTGCGCGGCACCGCGGTGGCCGCGGCCCGGGCCCGGGCGGCCGGCATCGGCTTCGGCGCGTGCTCCCCCGCCGACGTCCCGCGGGCGCCGAGCAGCCTGCGGTGCGGCACGGTGAGCGTCCCGCTGGACTACGCCCACCCGAACGGCACGCAGATCAAGCTGACCGTGAGCCGGACCCGGGCGACCCGGAAGGATCCGCGGGGCGGCAAGCAGCGGGTGCCCCGGCAGGGCGCCCTCGTCTACAACCCGGGCGGCCCCGGCGGCTCCGGCATGGCCTTCCCCCTCATCGGCAAGGTCCCGCAGTGGAAGCGGATCGCCGCCGCCTACGACCTCGTCGGCTACGCCCCGCGCGGGGTGGGCCGCTCGGCGCCGCTGTCCTGCGAGGACCCGAAGCGCTTCGGCACGGGGCCCACCGCGGCACCGGAGCACCCGTCGGAGGCGTACAAGCGGCAGCGGATCGCGCAGGCGAAGGCGTACGCGCGCGGCTGCGCCCAGCGCTCCGGGAGCAGGCTGCGGTTCTACACCTCCCTGAACAACGCCCGTGACCTGGACGTCCTGCGGGCCGCGCTGGGCGAGAACCGGCTGACGTTCGTGGGCGCGTCCTACGGCACCTACTTCGGGGCGCTGTACGCCTCGATGTTCCCCACGCACGTACGGCGCATGGTGCTGGACTCGGCGGTGAACCCGGCCCCGGAGAAGATCTGGTACCGGTCCAATCTGGAGCAGTCGGCCGCGTTCGAGGAGCGCTGGGCGGACTTCAAGGACTGGATCGCCCGCCACGACGACGTCTACAAGCTCGGGAACACCCCCGCGAAGGTGCAGCGCAGCTACGACACCGCGCGCAAGCGGCTGGCCGGGAAGGCGGCCGGCGGGAAGATCGGCCCCGGCCAGCTGCAGAACGCGTTCCTGACGGCCGGGTACTACGACGACTTCTGGCCGGGCCGGGCCGCCGCGCTCTCGGCCTATCTGAAGGGCGATCCGAAACCGCTGGTCCGGCTGGCCTCGCCGGTCACGGGCACGGCCGCGCAGGCGGAGAACGGCGATGCGGTGTACACGGCCGTGGAGTGCAACGACGCGCCCTGGCCGACGGACTGGAAGACCTGGGACCGGGACAACACCCGGCTCGCCCGGAGCGCGCCCTTCGAGACCTGGGACAACGCGTGGATGAACCTGCCGTGCGCCTACTGGCCGGCACCCCGGCAGCAGCCGCTGGACGTGCGGACCGGTCCGGGTGAGCTGCCGCCGGTGCTGATCCTGGCGGCAGAGCGGGACGCGGCGGCGCCGTACGCGGGCGCGCTGGAGATGAACCGGCGGCTGGCCGGCTCGGCGCTCGTGACCGAGCGGGACGCGGGCACGCACGGCATCGGGGGCGGCCCGAACAACTGCGTCAACGGCCACCTCGACGCGTACCTGCTGGAGGGCCGGGTGCCTGGGCGGCGCGCGTCGTGCGCGCCGCACCCGTTGCCCGCGGCGGCCCCGCCGGTCAAGAAGTCGCAGCGGGGCTCGGTCAAGGGCAGGGCCGAGGGCCGGTGAGCGCTGCGCCACGGGGCGCCGCTTTCCGCCTTCGGGCCGCTGCCCCCCGGGCCCACTGTCAGGCCAGGCCCGCCACCAGGTCCGCGATGTCCTTCCTGCGGCCCGTGTAGAACGGGATCTCCTCGCGGACGTGCCGGCGGGCCTCGGAGCCGCGCAGGTGGCGCATGAGGTCGACGATGCGGTGCAGCTCGTCGGCCTCGAAGGCGAGGACCCACTCGTAGTCGCCGAGGGAGAACGAGGCGACCGTGTTGGCGCGCACGTCGGGGTAGCCGCGGGCCATCTTGCCGTGGTCGGCGAGCATGCGGCGGCGGTCCTCGTCGGGCAGCAGGTACCAGTCGTAGGAGCGCACGAAGGGGTAGACGCTCACGTAGTTGCGGGGCGTCTCGTCGGCGAGGAACGCCGGGATGTGCGAGCGGTTGAACTCCGCCGGGCGGTGCAGCGCCATGTTGGACCACACGGGCTCCAGCGCGCGGCCGAGCTTCGTGCGCCGGAAGAGGTTGTACGCCTCCTGGAGCTGGTCGCTGGTCTCGGCGTGCCACCAGATCATGAGGTCGGCGTCGGCGCGCAGGCCGGAGACGTCGTACGTGCCGCGGATCGTCACGTCCTTGGCGGCGAGCTGGTCGAACAGCTCCTGGACCTCGTCGGCGTAACCCGCGCGGTCCTCGGGCAGCACGTCCTTCAGCTTGAAGACCGACCACAGGGTGTAACGGATGACCTCGTTGAGGTCCTTGGCCAGCTTGCCCTTGTTCGGGATCCTGCCGGGCTCGGTGGTGGGGGCGTCGTCGCTCATGGTTCCTATTCTCCCGCTCCGCCGTGGAGGCTTTGCACCGGGTTGGCCGTCAGCTCCCGGATTCCGCTCAGGTCGCCGTCGAGCTGGTCGGCGGCCGCGTAGGCGCTCGCGATGCACGCCGGGATGCCGACGCCGTCGTACTGGGCCCCGCACACCGCGAGGCCCGGCAGCTTGGCGACGTGCTCGCGGATGCGGGCCACGCGCGCGTGGTGCCCGACCGGGTACTGCGGCAGGCCGTCGGTCCAGCGGGTGACCCGCGTCCGCAGGGGGGCGGCGTCCAGGCCGGTGGCCTCGCGCAGGTCGTGCCGGGAGACCTCGACCAGGGCGGCGTCGTCGCGCTGGAGGATCTCCGTCTCGCCGTGCCGGCCGACGGAGGTGCGCAGCACGACCACGTCCGGGTCCTCCTCGGCGATCCAGCCCCACTTGCGGGAGGCGAACGTGGACGCCTTGATCGTGCGGCCGTCGACCGGCGGGACCAGGAAGCCGCTGCCCTCGGGCAGCGCCGCGTCCGCGCGGCGGTAGGCGAGGGTGACCAGGGCCATCGAGGCGTACTCGACCGCCCGCAGTTCGGCGGCGGCCTCCGGGGCCTCGGCGCGCAGCAGCCCGGCTGCGGCCGGGGCCGGTACGGCGACGATCACCGCGTCGGCGCCGAGCACCCGCTCCCCGGCGACCACCCGCCAGCCGCCGTCGGCCTCGCGCCGCAGCTCGCTCACGGGCGCCTCGGTGAGGATCTCGCCGCCCCGCGCGCGGATGGAATCGGCGACCGCGAGCGGCAGTGTGCCCACGCCGCCCTCGATGCCCATGAAGACCGGGCCGGTCTGCCCGCCGGCCGCCGCCCTGGCCTGGATCTCGCGGACGCCCTCGGTGAGGGAGGCGTGGGTGCGGGCGGCCCGGAAGAGCTGGGGGACGGCCGAGCGCATCGAGATGCGGTACGCGTCGCCCGCGTAGACCCCGCCGAGCAGGGGCTCGACCAGGCGGTCGACGACCTCGCGGCCGAGCCGGGCGGCCACGTACTCCCCCACGGCCACGTCGTCGCCGACCTCGGTTCGGGGCAGGCCGGCGTCGCGCTCGATGCGGGCGAGGCCCTCGTCGGACAGGACGCCCGAGAGCGCGGCGGCGGTGCCGGGCACGCCCATCACATGGCCCTTGGGCATGGGCCGCAGGGCGCCGCGGGTCCAGATCGAGGCGGTCGCGGTGGCCGGCGGCTGCAGCCGTCCGCCGAGGCCGGCCTCGCGCGCGAGGGCCACCGCTTCGGGGCGGCGGGCGAGCATCGACTCGGCGCCCAGGTCGACGCGCACGCCCGCGATCTCGCCGGGCAGCAGCTTGCCGCCGACCCGGTCCGCGGCCTCCAGCACGGTCACGCGCGCGCCACGCCCGAGCAGCCGGTGGGCGGCGGCCAGCCCGGCGATCCCGGCTCCGATGACGACGACATGCCCCGTACGCGTAACCGTTGCGCTCATGTCCTCCACTCTCTCAGACCCCACTGACACTCCCGCCGCGGCCCGGTGCTCGCGACGAGTCCGGACCGTGACCGCACCGGGAGCCCGCGCCCGCGATGAGCGCGCTGGGGCCGCTGCCGTCGGCGCGTCCGGCGCCGGACCCGGACGCGCCCGAGTCCGGCCGGGTCTGAAATGCCGTGGCCCCGTAGCGTGTTCCCATGACCATGAGCGGTGGGCGCGGCGGAACGGAACGGCTGGTCGTGATCGGCGGTGACGCCGCGGGCATGTCCGCGGCGTCGCAGGCACGCCGGATGAAGGGCCCGGGGGACCTGGAGATCGTCGCGTTCGAGCGGGGCCGCTTCACCTCGTTCTCGGCGTGCGGCATCCCGTACTGGGTGGGCGGCGACGTCCCCGGACGGGACGACCTGATCGCCCGCACGCCCGAGGAGCACCGCGCGCGGAACATCGATCTCAGGCTGCGCACGGAGGTCACCGGGATCGACGTGGCCGGACAGCGGGTACGCGCGCGTGACGTCGATTCCGGTGCCGAGTCCTGGACGTCGTACGACAAGCTCGTCATCGCCACCGGAGCCCGCCCGGTCCGCCCGGACCTGGCCGGTGCCGACGCCCCCGGGGTACACGGGGTGCAGACCCTGGAGGACGGTCAGGCACTGCTGGAAACACTGGCACGCGCGCGTGGCCGCCGGGCCGTGGTCGTGGGCGCCGGCTACATCGGCGTGGAGATGGCCGAGGCGCTGATCAACCGCGGCTTCGAGGTGACGGTCGTCAACCGCGGCAAGGAGCCCATGTCGACGCTCGATCCGGACATGGGCCGGCTGGTGCACCGGGCCATGGAGGGCCTCGGCATCACCATGGTGAACGACGCCGAGGTCACCAAGATCCTCACCGCGGCCGACGGCACGGTCCGCGCGGTGGCCACGGCGGACGCCGAGTACCCCGCGGACGTGGTGGTCCTCGGCATCGGCGTCCGCCCGCAGACCGCTCTGGCCCGGGCCGCGGGCCTCCCGCTGGGCGGCCACGGCGGCCTGCTCACCGACCTCGCGATGCGGGTGCGCGGCCACGAGAACATCTGGGCGGGCGGCGACTGCGTGGAGGTGCTGAACCTGGTCTCCGGTCAGGAGCAGTACGTGCCGCTCGGCACCCACGCCAACAAGCAGGGCCAGGTCATCGGCACCAACGCCGGCGGCGGCTACGCCACCTTCCCGGGTGTGGTCGGCACGGCGGTCAGCAAGGTCTGCGACCTGGAGATCGCCCGCACCGGACTGCGCGAGAAGGACGCGCGCCGGGTCGGGCTGCGCTACGAGACGGTCACGATCGAGTCCACCAGCCGGGCCGGCTACTACCCCGGCGCCTCCCCCATGACGGTCAAGATGCTCGCCGAACGCCGCACGGGCCGGCTGCTGGGCGTACAGATCGTCGGCAGGGAGGGCGCGGCGAAGCGCGTGGACGTCGCGGCGGTGGCGCTGACCGCGCGGATGACGGTGGAGGAGATGACGGCCCTGGACCTGGGCTACGCCCCGCCCTTCTCCCCGGTGTGGGACCCGGTGCTGGTGGCGGCGAGAAAGGCGACGGCGAAGCTGCGGGCCTCCTGACCGGCCTAGGCCGACCCGCTGATGGCGGTTCCGCTGATCCGCGGCAGTGAGGCCACGGACGCGCTGGACGACACCGCGGCCGGCTGCTCGCCCGCGGGCCTCGCGTGGGTGGCCGCGGGCCGGGCGGACCGCAGGCGGTGGCTGACCGCCTCGTCCAGCGTCACCGGCCGCCCCGTCTGCGCGGCCAGCCGTCCCGCCTCCTGGCCGAGCCGCGCCACGTCCTCCCAGGGCAGCCGCACCACCAGGGAGAGCTCCGCCTCACCGTCGGGCAGAGCATGCATCGGAGGAGAAACTCGTTCGCTCATCGCCTGTCCTCACGTCGGTTGAGGAGAGATACGCACACCCGCCCGCCACCGTTCACCGGTTCACCCGCCCCGTCCCGGGCAGTACTCCTGTGTGGTCATACCCGTCCATGACGTGAACCCGGTGCGCCGCACCCCATGGGTGACGTACGCGCTCATCGCGGCCAACGTCCTCGTGTTCCTCTCCACGCCCGGCATAGCGGGTTCCGTGGCCGGCGGCAGCGATCTTGCGCAACTGTGCCATCTCCAGGCCTTCATGGACCACTACGCGGCGGTGCCCAGAGAGCTGATCCACCATCGGATGCCCCGGGTGGTGCCGACCGGCGAGGTGGGCGTGGGCCCGCAGGGGCCGGGCTGTGTCGTGGGACCGCCGTCCTACGACAAGTCGCCGCCCCTGTCGGTCTTCACGGCGATGTTCCTGCACGGCAGCTGGCTGCACCTGCTGGGGAACATGCTCTTCCTGCTGATCTTCGGCAACAACGTCGAGGACCGGATGGGCCACGTCCGGTACTTCTTCTTCTACGTCGTCTGCGGTTACGCGGCGGGATACGGCTTCGCGCTGCTCAACACCGCCTCGGGTGAACCGCTGATCGGCGCCTCCGGAGCGATCGCCGGGGTCCTCGGCGCCTACATCGTGCTGTGGCCGGCCGCGCGGGTGTGGGTCCTCGTGCCGTTCCTGGTCTTCCTGCCGCTCAGGCTGCCGGCCTGGCTGGTGCTGGGCTTCTGGTTCGTGCTGCAGGCGGTGTACTCGTCCGGGCACGGTGTCTCCGGCGCCGGCACGGTGGCCTACGCGGCACACGTGGTCGGATTCGTGGCGGGCATGCTGCTCGCCTGGCCGCTCAAGCCCGGCACTCCGCCCCCGCCGGAGCCGCGCGGCCTGCTGTTCGGCAGACGTGCGCGGCCCCGCCACACCTGGTGAGTCAGCGCGCGGTGCGCGTGTGGACGTACTCCACGAGCCGGGTCAGCGCGTCCGGGTCGGTGTTCGGCATGACGCCGTGGCCGAGGTTGAAGACGTGCCCCTCCAGGCCGGCGGCGGCGTCGAGCACCTCCTGGGCCTTGGCCTCGACGGTGTTCTTGTCCGTGAACAGGACGGTCGGGTCGAGGTTGCCCTGCAGCGCCTTGCCGGGGCCGACGCGGCGGGCGGCCTCGTCCAGCGGGACGCGCCAGTCGACGCCCACGACGTCCGCACCGGCCTCGCCCATCAGCTTCAGCAGTTCGCCGGTGCCGACGCCGAAGTGGATGCGCGGGACGCCGTACCCGGCGACGGCGTCGAAGATCTTCGCCGAGGCGGGCATGGCCGAGCCCCGGTAGTCGGCGGGGGCGAGCGCGCCGGCCCAGGAGTCGAAGAGCTGGACCGCGCTCGCGCCGGCCTCGATCTGGACCTTCAGGAAGGTGGTCGTGATGTCGGCGAGCCGGTCGAGCAGATCGGCCCACAGCTCGGGGTCGCCGTACATCATCGCCTTGGCGTTCTCGAACGTGCGCGAGGGGCCGCCCTCGACCAGGTAGCTCGCGAGGGTGAAGGGCGCGCCCGCGAAACCGATCAGCGGGGTGGCGCCCAGCTCGCGGGTGAGCATGCCGACCGCCTCGGTGACATAGGGGACGTCCTCGGGCGTGAGGTCGCGCAGCCGGGCGAGATCGGCGCGGGTGCGGATCGGCTGCTCGACGACCGGGCCGACGCCGGGCTTGATGTCGAGGTCGAGACCGATGGCCTTGAGCGGGACGACGATGTCGCTGAAGTAGATCGCCGCGTCGACGTCGTGCCGGCGCACCGGCTGGAGCGTGATCTCGGTGACCAGCTCGGGCCGCGTGCAGGACTCGAGGATCGAAACGCCCTCGCGCACCTTGTGGTACTCGGGCAGGGAGCGGCCGGCCTGGCGCATGAACCACACAGGGGTGTGCGGCACGGGTTCGCGCCTGCACGCCTTGAGGAAGGCGCTGTCGTACGTCGCTGTCGGCTGCATGCTGTCGTTGGCGGTCACGGGGCAAGTTTCGCATGCCGTCGGATCGGGACTTGAGCGGAGGCCGCCTGCGGCTCCGTACTGTGTCTTGCCCTGCACAAGACCGCGCTTCCCCTTACTCTTCCCCGCATGGCTGCGGCTCACGGACAAATGTCGGACAGCGCTGACGGAATGGACGACGTGAAGGACACCGAGGGGGCGGACCGGCATTCCGGTACCGCGGGTCCGCCGGCCTTCCAGGCCGCGGTCGACGCTCTGCGCGCCAGCCGGCTGCGCCCGCAGGTCGAGGTGGAGCCGACGCCCGCGCCGCAGCGGCTCGCGCCGTACGCGTACGCGCTGGAGGCCGTGGTGGTCGACGGCGAGCAGGAACTGGCCGACGGGCGGCTGGTGCTGCTGCACGACCCGGCCGGGCACGAGGCCTGGCGCGGTACGTTCCGGCTGGTGACGCTCGTGCGCGCGGAGCTGGAGCCGGAGATGGCGGCCGATCCGCTGCTGCCGGAGGTGTGCTGGTCGTGGCTGACCGGGGCGCTGCAGGCGCGCGGGCTGGGTTACGGCGAGCCGAGCGGCACGATCACGCGCGCCAGCTCGCACTACTTCGGGGGGCTGGCGGAGCGGCCGGCCGCCTCGCAGATCGAGATCCGGGCCTCCTGGACGCCGCGCGAGGGCCTGGGCGGGGTCCCGGACACGGCCTCCCACCTGACCTCCTGGTGCGATCTGCTGGCCCAGGTCGCGGGGCTGCCGCCGGCCGGTCCGGGCGACGCCTCGGTGGTCACGCTGCCACAGCGCAGGGGTCCGCAGTCCCGGTGAGATGATCGCAAGGTTCCCGGGGGTCCCTCTCTTGGCCGCCTCATTGACCATCTCTTTGTCGATACGGCCACTTTCGGACCTCGAATCGCATCCGCTTGAACCGACTCGATCTTCGGATGATCGATCGCGTGTCCGAATTGCACAGATTGTTACTCACTAGATCGTGATCATTCTCTAAAGGCGGACGAGTTTGCTGCCGAAGACGACTGTGACCTTGAAAGCACAGTTCGTCCCGGCTAAATCCCCACAAGCCGGCCCCGTCCCCCCACCCCAGGAGGCCTGGTGTCCGTTCTCCTCGAGCAGCCCGCAAGCCTGGTCGCCTACCGCCCGAACAAGCCGACCGCCATGGTGGTCGTGGCCGACCCCCGCGTCCGTTCCACCGTCACCCGCCACCTGTGGGCGCTCGGCGTGCGCGATGTCATCGAGGCCTCGTCCATCGCGGAGGCTCGTCCCCGCATCGGCAACCCCCGCGACATCTGCGTCGCCGACGTCCACCTGCCCGACGGCTCCGGCCTGACGCTGCTGTCCGAGACCCGTGCCGCGGGCTGGCCCAACGGGCTGGCGCTCTCGGCCGCCGACGACATCGGCGCGGTCCGCAACGCCCTGGCCGGCGGGGTCAAGGGCTACGTGGTCACCGGCACCCGTACCAACATCGGCCTGCCCACCCGGCCCGGCGCCGCTCCCCTCGGCGCCGCCCGGATGCACCGCCGCCCCCCGGGTGCCCCGAGCCACCCGGGTGGCTACCGCGAGCTGTCCGGCCGCGAGGTCGAGGTGCTGCGCCTGGTCGCGGAGGGGCAGTCCAACAAGGCGATCGGCGTCTCCATGGGCCTGTCCGCCCTGACCGTCAAGAGCCACCTCGCCCGCATCGCCCGCAAGCTGGGCACGGGCGACCGGGCCGGCATGGTGGCCGTGGCCCTGCGCACCGGCATCATCCACTGAGCCGTCCGGAGCAGCCCCCGGTTCACCCGCCCGGCTTGCACGTGTCCCCGAGCTGACTGGTTTACGACCCTCCGGCGCCCGTCGACGGAACGTTCCGTCGACGGGCGCCGTCCACACACGGATACCCTTGACAGGTGACCGACGCCCAAGACACCGCAGCAGACAGCTCCCTGCGCATCACCGGAGGCACTCCTCCGGACGACGCCGGATCTTCTGTGACGGGGGCGCCGACACCGCTGCTCGAACCCCGCGAGGGCATTCCGCCCGTCATCGCCGACGAGGCCGCCCTCGCCGAGGTGATCTCCGCCTTCGCCGGCGGTTCCGGCCCCGTCGCCGTCGACGCCGAGCGCGCCTCCGGCTACCGCTACGGCCAGCGCGCCTACCTGGTGCAGCTGCGCCGCGAGGGTGCGGGGACCGCGCTGATCGACCCGGTGGCCGTCGGCGGCGGCCTGTCCGCACTCGGCGAGGCGCTCACCGGCGCCGAGTGGGTGCTGCACGCCGCCACCCAGGACCTGCCGTGTCTGCGCGAGATACACATGATCCCGTCCCGGCTCTTCGACACCGAGCTGGCCGGCCGGCTCGCCGGGTTCCCCCGGGTGGGCCTCGGGGCCATGGTCGAGAACGTCCTCGGCTTCGTCCTCGAGAAGGGCCACTCCGCCGTCGACTGGTCGACCCGCCCGCTGCCCGAGCCCTGGCTGCGGTACGCCGCCCTGGACGTGGAACTCCTCGTCGACCTGCGCGACGCCCTGGAGAAGGAGCTGGACCGGCAGGGCAAGCTCGAGTGGGCCAGGCAGGAGTTCGACGCGATCGCGACGGCGCCGCCCGCCGAGCCGAGGAAGGACCCCTGGCGGCGTACGTCGGGGATGCACAAGGTACGGCGGCGCAGGCAGCTGGGGGTCGTACGGGAGCTGTGGGAGACCCGGGACCGGATCGCGCAGCGGCGGGACGTGTCGCCGGGCAAGGTGCTCAGCGACGCGGCCATCGTGGAGGCCGCGCTGTCCCTGCCGGGCAATGTGCACGCGCTGGGCGCGCTGAACGGGTTCGGGCACCGGATGGGGCGGCGGCAGCTGGAGCAGTGGCAGGCCGCCGTGGACCGGGCCAGGGCGCTCCCGGACAGTGCGCTGCCGCAGCCCGGGCAGCCGGTGACCGGGCCTCCGCCGCCGCGGGCGTGGGCCGACAAGGACCCGGCCGCCGCGGCCCGGCTCTCCGCCGCCCGCGCCGGGGTGAGCGCTCTCGCCGAGCAGCTCAGCCTGCCGCAGGAGAACCTGGTGTCCCCGGACACCGTGCGGCGTATCTGCTGGGAGCCGCCGAAGGCTGTCGACGCCGACTCCGTGGAGGCCGCGCTGGCGGGATACGGCGCGCGGCCGTGGCAGGTGCGGCTGGTGACGCCGGTGCTGGTGAAGGCGCTGTCGGCGAAGGGGGCCTAGCCTCACCTGTCGCTCCCCGCACGACGATCGGCGTCGGCAGGACGGCCAGGACCGTTGCGGCCGAGATGATCTCCCAGTGGGCGCCGCAGGGGCCGCGGAAGCGGAACAGGGACGTCGAGATCACGCCAAGATCCTGGGACGGCGAACTGGATCCCGGACGACGTGTTCCCCTGCCGAGAAGGCCGACGGCACCTCAAAGTGTGTGACGTTCGCCGCTCCGACCGGGGGGACTGGGCAGCTACATTACTCACAAGTAGCATGCTGTTGAGCAAGCGCTCAGCGTCCCGCACCCTGGAGGAGAGCCATCGTGCCTCGTACCGTCAGGGACGTCGTCTTCGTCGACGGCGTCCGCACCCCGTTCGGCAAGGCGGGCCCGAAGGGCATCTACCACGAGACCCGCGCCGACGACCTCGTCGTGAAGGCGATCCGGGAGCTGCTGCGCCGCAACCCCGGCCTGGACCCGAAGAAGATCGACGAGGTCGCCATCGCCGCGACCACGCAGATCGGTGACCAGGGGCTCACGCTCGGCCGTACGGCCGGCATCCTCGCGGGCCTGCCGCAGTCCGTGCCGGGCTACTCGATCGACCGGATGTGCGCCGGTGCGCTGACGGCCGTCACCACCACCGCCGGTTCGATCGCGTTCGGCGCCTACGACGCCGTCATCGCCGGTGGCGTCGAGCACATGGGCCGCCACCCGATGGGCGAGGGCGTGGACCCGAACCCGCGGTTCGTCAGCGAGAAGCTCGTCGACGAGTCGGCCCTGTTCATGGGCATGACCGCGGAGAACCTGCACGACCGGTACCCGACGATCACCAAGCTGCGTGCCGACGAGTACGCGGTGCGTTCGCAGGAGAAGGCCGCCAAGGCGTACGCCAACGGCAAGATCCAGCAGGACCTGGTGCCGATCTCGGTGCGCCGCACCAACGCCGACGCCGGTGAGACGGGCTGGGGCCTGGTCACCGCCGACGAGCCGATGCGTCCGGGCACCACCCTGGAGAACCTGACGGGTCTCAAGACGCCGTTCCGTGTGCACGGCCGGGTCACCGCCGGCAACGCGGCCGGTCTGAACGACGGTGCCACCGCGTCGATCATCGCGAGCGAGGACTTCGCCCGCGAGAACGGCCTGCCGGTCAAGATGCGCCTCGTCTCGTACGCCTTCGCGGGCGTCGAGCCGGAGGTCATGGGCTACGGCCCGATCCCGGCCACGGAGAAGGCCCTCGCCAAGGCGGGCCTCACCATCTCCGACATCGGCCTGTTCGAGATCAACGAGGCCTTCGCCGTCCAGGTCCTCGCCTTCCTCGAGCACTACGGCATCGCGGACGACGACGCGCGCGTCAACCAGTACGGCGGCGCCATCGCCTTCGGTCACCCGCTGGCCTCCTCCGGCGTCCGCCTGATGACGCAGCTGGCCCGCCAGTTCGAGGAGCAGCCGCACGTCCGCTACGGCCTGACCACCATGTGCGTCGGCTTCGGCATGGGCGCGACGGTCATCTGGGAGAACCCGCACTTCGAGGGGGACAAGTGAGCACCACCGCCGAGCTTTTGAAGCAGGCCTCGCAGCAGTTCCCCGACGAGGTCGTCACCAGTGCGCACGTACGCCACTTCGACCTGCCGTTCGGCGCCGGCCGCTTCGCGCTGATCACGCTGGACAACGGCCTGGACCACACCAAGCCGACCACCTTCGGACCGGGCTCGCTGGCGAACCTCGACGCCGCGATCGACCAGGTCGAGAAGGAGGCGGCCGAGGGCACCGTCGTCGGTGTCGGTATCACCGGCAAGCCGTTCATCTTCGCGGTCGGCGCCGACCTCAAGGGCGTGGAGATCCTCAAGGAGCACGAGCACGCCCTCGCCATCGGCAAGGGCGGCCACGAGGTCTTCAAGCGCCTTGCGGCCCTCGCCGTCCCGACGTTCGCGTACTACAACGGCGCGGCGATGGGCGGCGGCGTCGAGGTCGGTCTGCACTGCACCTACCGGACCGTCTCCAAGGCGATCCCGGCGTTCTCGCTGCCCGAGGTCTTCCTCGGCCTGGTCCCCGGCTGGGGCGGCTGCGCGCTGCTGCCGAACCTGATCGGCGCCGACAAGGCCGTCTCGGTCATCATCGAGAACAGCCTCAACCAGAACAAGCAGCTCAAGGGCCAGCAGGTCTTCGACCTCGGCATCGCGGACGCGATCTTCGAGGGCGCCGACTTCCTGGAGCAGTCGCTGCTGTGGACCGCCCAGGTCCTCAAGGGCGACATCGAGGTCGAGCGCCCGGTGATCGACCGCGGCGAGGCCTGGGACCAGGCCGTCGCCAAGGGCCGCTTCATCGCGGACTCCAAGGTGCACGGCGCGGCCCCGGCCGCCTACCGCGCCCTCGACATCATCGCCGCCGCGAAGAACGGTGACCTGCAGGCCGGTTACGACGCCGAGGACCAGGCCCTCGCGGACCTGATCATGGGTGGCGAACTGCGCGCCGGCATCTACTCGTTCAACCTCGTCCAGAAGCGCGGCAAGCGGCCTGCCGGGGCGCCCGACAAGAACCTCGCGCGTCCCGTGACCAAGGTGGGCGTGGTCGGCGCGGGCCTGATGGCCTCGCAGCTCGCGCTGCTCTTCCTGCGCCGCCTGGAGGTGCCGGTCGTGCTGACCGACATCGACCAGGAGCGCGTCGACAAGGGTGTGGGTTACGTCCACGCCGAGATCGACAAGCTGCTCGGCAAGGGCCGTGTCAACCAGGACAAGGCCAACCGCCTCAAGGCGCTGGTGACCGGTGTCCTGGACAAGGCCGAGGGCTTCGCGGACGCGGACTTCATCATCGAGGCCGTCTTCGAGGAGATCGGCGTCAAGCAGCAGGTGTTCGCGGAGGTCGAGGCGGTCGCCCCGGCGCACGCGATCCTCGCGACCAACACCTCCTCGCTGTCGGTGACGGAGATGGCGTCGAAGCTCAAGCACCCCGAGCGGGTCGTCGGCTTCCACTTCTTCAACCCGGTCGCCGTGCTGCCGCTGCTGGAGATCGTCCGCGGCGAGAAGACGGACGACGCCTCGCTCGCGACCGCGTTCGCCGTCGCCAAGAAGCTGAAGAAGACCGCGGTTCTGGTCAAGGACGCCCCGGCGTTCGTCGTGAACCGCATCCTGACCCGCTTCATGGGCGAGATCCAGAACGTCATCGACGAGGGCACCCCGGTCGAGGTCGCCGAGAAGGCCGTCGAGCCGCTCGGTCTGCCGATGTCCCCGCTGGTGCTGCTGGAGCTGGTCGGCCCGGCGATCGGCCTGCACGTCTCCGAGACGCTGCACCGCGCGTTCCCGGAGCGCTTCACGGTCTCCCCGAACCTCGCCGCCGTCGTCAAGGCGGGCAAGCGCGGCTTCTACGTCTACGACAGCGGCAAGCCGGAGCTGGACCCGGAGGTCGCCGCGCTGCTCAAGCAGGGCGACAGCGTCCTGACCGAGGAGCAGGTCCGCGAGCGCGTCCTGGACGCCGTCGCCCAGGAGATCGGGCTCATGCTCGACGAGGGCGTCGTCGCCGAGGCCCAGGACATCGACCTGTGCCTGATCACCGGTGCCGGCTGGCCCTTCCACCTGGGCGGCATCACGCCGTACCTGGACCGCGAGGGTGTCTCGGAGCGCGTGAACGGCAAGAAGTTCCTGGCCCCGGGCGTGGCGAGCGTCCCCGCGTAACACCGGCAGCCATGTGAAGGGCCCCCGCGGCGGCGGGGGCCTTTCACATGCTCAGACCTGGACCGGCCGCCGGGTGTGCCGGGCCTGGGCCAAGTCCCGGTGACAGCGCCACCGGGCGCCGGCCCCGTGTCAGACTGTGTGCGTCACGAGCACGGCGGACAGAGGCTGATCACCCCATGACGGACACCGCGGACCCGGCCTCCGCGCTGGTCATCGTCGACGGCGCGAACGTCGTCGGATCGGTGCCCGACGGCTGGTGGCGGGACCGCCGTGGCGCCGCCGAGCGGCTGCGCGACCGGCTCGTGCCCCTCGCCGGGTCAGGCGTGGGCGGCATGGCCGGACCGCTGGAGCTGGTCCTGGTGGTGGAGGGCGGGGCCCGCGGTGTGGCCTCCGTGCCCGGGGTGCGTGTCGAGGAGGCGTCCGGCAGCGGCGACGACCGCATCGTGGAGCTGGCGGCCACGGCCGGCGAACGCCCCTGCCTGGTGGTCACGGCCGACCGCGAACTGCGCCGCCGGGTCGGGGAACTGGGCGCCCGGGTCGCCGGCCCCCGCGCCGTACGGAACTGACCTCACGGCCGTGTCCGCGCGGCCCCGCTACGCCGTCCGGGTGACGGACCCGGTGGCTACGGCGGCCCGTGCGGGGCCTTGTCGGCGGCGGCCTGCTCGCGCAGGGCCAGCCGGCTGTGCGTGCGGCCGTAGAGGAAGTAGACGACGAAGCCGATGACCATCCAGATGGCGAAGCGCAGCCAGGTCTCGGCGGGCAGGTTGAGCATCAGCCACAGCGAGGCGCACACGGACAGGACCGGGATGGCCGGGACCCATGGGGTGCGGAAGGCGCGGGGCAGGTCCGGGCGGGTGCGGCGCAGGATCACCACGCTGACGGCGACGACCACGAACGCGAAGAGCGTGCCGATGTTCACCAGCTCGGCCAGCTCGCTCAGGCTGGTGAATCCGGCGACGACCGCGATGACCACGCCGAGCAGGATGGTCGGCCGGTGCGGGGTCCTGAAGCGCGGGTGGACCCGGGAGAAGAAGCGCGGCAGCAGCCCGTCGCGGCTCATCGCGAAGAACACCCGGGTCTGGCCGAGGAGAAGGATCATGCACACCGTCGTCAGGCCGATGGCCGCGCCGAAGCTGATCACGCCCGCGTACCAGGGGTGCCCGATGGACTTGAAGGCGTCGGCGAGCGGGGCGTCCACGGACAGGTTGGAGTACTTCTCCATGCCAGTGACGACGATGGACACGGCCACGTAGAGCACCGTGCAGATCAGGAGTGAGCCCAGGATGCCGCGTGGCATGTCCCGTTGCGGATGGCGGGTCTCCTCGGCCGCCGTGGCCACGATGTCGAAGCCGATGAAGGCGAAGAACACCACGGAGGCGGCGGTGAAGATGCCCATCACCCCGAAGTTGGACGGCGCCCAGCCGAACATCAGCTGGATGAGCGGGGCCTTGAGGTCGCCGCCGGCCGGCACCGGCTGGGACGGCGGGATGAACGGCTTGTAGTTGGCGCCCGTGATGAAGAAGGAACCGGCGATGATCACGATGAGTACGACGGCCACCTTGATGGCGACGACGAGCGAGGTGATCCGGGCCGACAGTTTCATGCCGAGGACGAGGATGCAGGTGAGCACCAGCACCAGGGCGGCGGCGAGGATGTCGAAGCCGAAGCCGGAGGCGTTGTCCCGGCCGGACAGGTAGCCCGGCAGATGCCAGCCCACGTTGTCCAGCAGCGAGCGGATGTAGCCGGACCAGCCGACCGCCACCACCGCCGTGCCGAGGGCGAACTCCAGGACCAGGTCCCAGCCGATGATCCACGCGGGCAGCTCGCCCAGGGAGGAGTAGCTGAACGTGTACGCCGAGCCCGCCACGGGCACCGTGGACGCGAACTCGGCGTAGCACAGAGCGGCGAGCGCGCACACCACGCCGGCCACCACGAAGGCCAGGGACACCGCCGGCCCGGCGTTGTTCTTGGCGACCTGCCCGGTGAGGACGAAGATGCCCGTGCCGATGATGACCCCGACGCCGAAGACGGTCAGGTCGAGCGCGGAGAGCGACTTCTTGAGCGAGTGCTCCGGCTCCTCGGTGTCCTGGATGGACTGCTCGACGTTCTTCGTCCTGAACAGCGCGCTGCTCACGTGCCCACCTCCCACGCTTGTGGGTGCCGGGGAGCGTATGCCCCGGTACGGGCAGGTTCACGCAAACGGGCCGGTTCCGCCACCGCAGACAGTGGCGGAACCGGCCCGCGGGGGCGCGTCCGGCGTCAGTCGCGGGCGGGCTCCACCGAGTCCACCTCGGCGGCCGTACGGTCGAACCGGCCGTCCAGCTTGGAGACCAGTCCGGTGACCTGGCGGGCGATGTCCGGGGCGGTCAGGCCGATCTCGGTGAGCACCTCGCCGCGGGAGGCATGGTCGAGGAAACGGGGCGGGATGCCGAAGTCGCGCAGCGGCACATCGACGCCCGCGTCGCGCAGTGCCTGGGCGATCGCGGAGCCGACACCGCCGACGCGGCTGTTGTCCTCGACGGTGACGACGACCCGGTGCCGCTCGGCCAGCGGGGCCATGGCCTCGTCGACGGGCTTGACCCAGCGCGGGTCGACGACGGTGGTGGAGATGCCCTGCTTGTCGAGCAGGCCGGCGATCTCCAGGCACATCCGGGCGAGGGCGCCGACCGAGACCAGCAGCACGTCCGGCCGGTCGGTGCCGGGCTCGCGCAGCACGTCCATGCCGCCGATGCGGCCCACGGCGGGTACGGCGGGCCCGACGGCGCCCTTGGAGAAGCGCACCACGGTCGGCGCGTCGTCGACGGCGACGGCCTCCCTGAGCTGGGCGCGCACCTGTTCGGCGTCGCGCGGGGCGGCCAGCCTGAGGCCCGGCACGACCTGGAGGATCGACATGTCCCACATGCCGTTGTGGGAGGCGCCGTCCGTTCCGGTGACGCCGGCCCGGTCGAGCACGAAGGTCACACCGCACTTGTGCAGGGCCACGTCCATGAGGACCTGGTCGAAGGCGCGGTTGAGGAAGGTGGCGTACACGGCGAAGACGGGGTGCAGTCCGCCGTACGCGAGGCCGGCCGCGGAGACGGCGCCGTGCTGCTCGGCGATGCCGACGTCGTAGATCCGGTCCGGGAAGGTGTCCGCGAACTTCTTCAGGCCGACCGGCTGGAGCATGGCCGCCGTGATCGCCACGATGTCGTCGCGCTCCTTGCCCAGCTCGACCATCTCGTCACCGAAGACGGAGGTCCAGTCGGCGCCGGAGGCCTTGACCGGCAGGCCGGTGTCGGGGTGGATGGGGCCGATGCCGTGGAAGCGGTCGGCCTCGTCCTGCAGGGCGGGCTGGTAGCCGCGGCCCTTCTCGGTCAGGCAGTGCACGATCACCGGGCCGCCGAACCGCTTGGCGCGGGCCAGCGCCGACTCCAGCGCCTCGATGTCATGGCCGTCGATCGGGCCGACGTACTTCAGGCCCAGGTCCTCGAACATGCCCTGCGGGGCGATGAAGTCCTTCAGCCCCTTCTTGGCGCCGTGCAGGGTCTCGTACAGCGGCCTGCCGACGACGGGGGTCCGCTCCAGCAGGTCCTTCCCGCGGGCCAGGAACCGCTCATAGCCGTCCGTGGTGCGCAGCGTGGCCAGGTGGTTGGCGAGGCCTCCGATGGTCGGCGCGTACGAGCGCTCGTTGTCGTTGACAACGATGACCAGGGGGCGGTCCTTGGCGTCGGCGATGTTGTTCAGCGCCTCCCAGGCCATGCCGCCGGTGAGCGCACCGTCACCGATGACGGCCACGACATGGCTGTCCCGCTTGCTGAGCTGGTTGGCCTTGGCGATGCCGTCGGCCCAGCCGAGGACCGTGGAGGCGTGGCTGTTCTCGATGACGTCGTGCTCGGACTCGGCCTGCGAGGGGTAGCCCGACAGGCCGCCCTTCTTCTTCAGCTTGGAGAAGTCCTGCCGGCCGGTGAGCAGCTTGTGCACGTACGACTGGTGGCCCGTGTCCCACAGGACCTTGTCCTTCGGGGAGTCGAAGACACGATGCAGGGCGATGGTCAGCTCCACCACGCCCAGGTTGGGGCCGAGGTGGCCGCCGGTCTTGGAGACGGCGTCGACGAGGAAGGTCCGGATCTCCTCCGCCAGCCTGCCCAGCTCCTCAGTGCTGAGCCGGTCCAGATCGCGCGGTCCCCTGATGCGGGTCAGCAGCGGCACCCGTGCCTCCTTGCGTTGAGCTGATCGAGCTTTGCCGGGCTCGCCCGAGTCTAATGTTCATGCTTTGCACGACACGACAGCGCCCGGCACGTTTCGATGTGCCGGGCGCTGGTCGGCCTACGAGGGCCAGGTGTTACGCACGTCCTGCCGTCTTCTGCGTCTTCCGGGTGATGGAGTCGATCACGACCGTGGTCAGCAGGACCGCGGCGGTGATCATGTACTTCACCGGCTCCGCGATGGACTCCAGCTGCAGCCCGTACTGGATCGAGACGATCACCAGCACACCGAGCAGCGCGTTCCAGGTACGGCCCCGGCCGCCGAACAGCGACGTACCACCGATGACGGCCGCGGCGATCGCGTTCATCAGCAGGTCACCGGTGCCGGCGCTCTGGTTCGCCGACGCGATCTTCGACGCCAGGAACAGACCGCCGATGGCGGCGAAACCACCGGAGATGGCGAACACGGAGATCCGCACCGCGGTGACGTTGATGCCCGCACGACGGGACGCCTCGACGCTGCCGCCGAGCGCGAAGATCTTGCGGCCGTACGACGTGCGCCGCAGCACGAAGTCCGTGCCGATCAGGAAGGCGAGGAAGATCACCGTGGCCAGCGGCAGGCCCTTGTACTGGTTGTACATGTACGCCGCGGCGAAGGAGACCACGGCCAGCAGCACGGTCCGCAGGATCGTGTCGCTGAGCGGCCGGGACGGGATGCCCGCGGCCTCGCGGCGCCGGTTGCTCAGGAAGGAGGTGAGGAAGAACACGGCGACCACGACGACGGCGAGCCCGTAGGCGGCGGCCACGTCGGAGAAGAAGTACGTGGTCAGCTTGCCGACCAGGCCGTTCGAGTCCAGGTTGATCGTGCCGTCCGAGCCCAGCACCTTCAGCATGAAGCCCAGCCAGAACAGCAGGCCGGCCAGCGTCACGGCGAAGGCGGGGGCGCCGAGCACCGCGAAGAAGAAGCCGTGCAGCGCGCCGATGGCGATGCCGGCGACGATGGCGAGGAGCACGGCCGCCCACTCGGGCCAGCCCTGGTTGACCGCGAGGACGGCCGCGAGGGCGCTGGCCGCACCGCTGACGGAGCCGACCGACAGGTCGATCTCGCCGAGCAGCAGCACGAAGACGATGCCGACCGAGATCATGCCCGTGCCGACCATCGTGACGGTGATGTCGCTGATGTTCTGCGCGGAGAGGAACTCGGAGTTCAGCACCTGGAAGATGACGCAGATGATCGCGAGGCCCACGATGACCGGCAGGGAGCCCAGCTCACCGGCCTTCATCTTGCGCTTGAACTCGTGCCAGTAGCCGAGCAGGCCCTCTTCCTGCACCAGCAGGCGCGGGTCGACGGCGGTGACCGCGGCGGCGGCGGCCTCGGGGTTCTCGACGACGGGATCGTCCTGCGAGGGCGTCTCGTCGACGTTCGCGGAGGTCTTGTCGATGCTCACTTGGAAACCTCCCCGTTCGCGCCGGAGGTGCGGGCCGCACGGCGGGTCACTGCGTTGTCGGTGGCGCCGGTGATGGCGGAGATGATCTCCTCCTGCGAGGTCGTCTTGACCTCGAAGACGCCGTTGTTGCGGCCGAGGCGCAGTACGGCGACCTTGTCGGCCACCGCCTTCACGTCCGCCATGTTGTGGCTGATGAGGATGACGGCGTGGCCGCGCTCGCGCAGGCGCTCGACCAGGTCGAGGACCTGGGCGGTCTGCTCGACACCGAGGGCGGCGGTGGGCTCGTCGAGGATCACCAGCTTGGGCTCGCCGAGCATGGAACGGGCGATGGCCACGGTCTGGCGCTGACCGCCGGAGAGCGAGGCGATCGGGATACGGACGCTGGGGATGCGGATCGACAGCGTGGTCAGCAGCTCGCGGGAGCGGCGCTCCATCTCGACCTCGTCCAGGACTCCCCACTTCCTCAGCTCACGGCCGAGGAACAGGTTGCCGACGACGTCGATGTTGTCGCACAGCGCGAGGTCCTGGTAGACCGTCGCGATGCCCAGGGACTGGGCGTCGTGCGGCCTGTTGATGGTGACGGGCTTGCCGTCCCACTCGATGACACCCTCGTCGATCGGGTGCACGCCGGCGATCGTCTTGACCAGCGTGGACTTTCCGGCGCCGTTGTCGCCCACCAGGGCGACCACCTCACCGGCGTGGACCTCAAGCTCTACGTCGGTGAGCGCCTGAACGGCACCGAACCGCTTGGAGACCCCGCGCAACGCCAGCACGGGCGTAGCGGACACGTGAACCATCTCCTTCGCCGCCTGACCCGGCGGGAGGTTGTGCAGAAAGATTAAAAAGGGGGGGTGTTCCGTCCGGCGCCCCGCGCCGAGCTTGCGGGGCTGTATGAGTCGCGGGACGCCGGAGGAGCCGGGAGCGGTCAGTCGGCTTCCCTACGGGCATTCAAGGACGAACGCCCGCTTCCGGGAAGGGACTTGACGCTGCTTACTTGAGGCCGAGCTTGTCGCAGGCCGCCTTGTAGTCGGCGGTGCAGATGTCGGAGACGGTGTAGATGCCGTCCTTGATGACCGTGTCCTTGATGTTGTCCTTGGTCAGCGAGGTGACCGGGACGAGCACCGAGGGGACGTCCTTCTGCGAGCCGCTGGAGACCTTGTCCTTGGCGACGGAGTCCAGCGACTTGCCCTGGGCGAGCGCGACGGCCATCTCGGCGGCGGCGTCGGCCTCGGGGGCGTAGGGCTTGTAGACGCTCATGTACTGCGTACCGGCGACGATGCGCTGCACACCGGCCAGCTCGGCGTCCTGGCCGGTGACCGGGACCTTGATGCCGGCCGCGCTGAGGGCGGTGATGATACCGCCGGCCATGCCGTCGTTGGCGGAGTAGACGCCCGCGATGTTGTTCTTGCCGACCGCGGAGATCGCCGCCTCCATCTCGGAGTTGGCGTTGTCCGGCGACCACTCCTTGGTGTCGTACTCCTTGGCGACCGTGACCTTGTCGTTGAGGACCTTGTGCGCGCCCGCCTTGAACTGGGCGGCGTTCGGGTCGGTGACGGAGCCGTTGATCATGACGATCTTGGAGGACTTGTTCGCCTTGCTGCCCAGCGCCGTCAGCAGGGCCTGGCCCTGGGTCTCGCCGACCTTCTCGTTGTCGAAGGAGGTGTAGGCGCTGATCGGGCCCTCGGCGAGGCGGTCGTAGGCGACGACCTTGATCCCGGCTTCCACGGCCTTCTGGACGGAGTTCTGGATGGCCTTGGCGTCCACCGCGTCCACGATCAGGACGTCCACCTTGTTGGTGATCATGGTGTCGACCTGCTGGGCCTGCAGGTTCGCGTCCTGGTGGGCGTTGTTGTACGAGATGGTGGCCTTGCCGTTCGTCAGCTCCTTGATCTTCTTCTCGATCAGCGGCCGGTCGAACTTCTCATAACGCGCGGTCTTGTTCTCCGGAAGGAGAAGGCCGACCTTGATGTTGTCGCCCTTCTTGGCGGACGACGAGGAGGAAGAGCCCCCGCCCTTCGACTCCTTGGCGCTGCCACAGGCGGCCAGTGTGACGGCCATCGCACCGGCGGCAACGACAACGGCGGCACGACGCATACGTGCGTTCACTTCAGAAACCTCCCTGACGAGGCCGCGTCGTTGCGGCCGAGGTGGCTGGAAGTCAACTCGGCCCCAGGTGCGACGTCAAGAAGTAAATCCTTAACGAGATGGCAACGGTGCCATCCGTTCTCTAAGTGAAGGCAGGAGCCATCGAGGGCAGCGCGCCGTCCAAAAGGGTCGAATCCCCCATTTCGCTGAGGGCGAGGGCGAGCGCCCCTAGCACCTCCGCGCGGCCTCCAAGTGCCCCTGGAAGCACGGACAGTTGGCGTGCCGCGCTGGGGATGGCGTAGCGCCCCACGGACTCCCTGATCGGCCCGAGCACCAGCTCGCCGGCCTCGGCGAGATCACCGCCGAGGACCACCCGGCTCGGGTTCAGCAGATTGCAGAGATTGGCCACTCCACTGCCGATGTGGCGGCCGACGTCGGCGATCACCCGACGACAGCCCGGGTCGCCCTCCCTGGCCAGCCGCACGACGCCCTCGAGCGTGAGGTCGGGGCCGTGGCTGGGCTGGAGCAGCGGGAGCACATAGCGTGCGGCCGCGAAGGTCTCCAGGCAGCCCCGGTTGCCGCAGCGGCAGACAGGTCCGGACTCATCGAGTGTAATATGTCCGATTTCCCCCGCCGTGCCGCCCGGACCGCGGTAGATCTTCCCGTCGATCACCAGACCGGCGCCGACACCGCTCGCGACCTTGATGTACGCGAGGTCGCGCACGCCCTTTCCGCTGCCCCAGACCAGCTCGCCGAGGGCGCCGAGGTTGGCGTCGTTGTCCACGTGCACGGGCACGCCGAGGCGCTCGCGCAGTTCCTCGGCGGGTTTGGTGCCGCCCCAGCCCGGCAGGATCGAGGTCGACCCCAGCGTCCCCGACTCGACGTCGATCGGGCCCGGCACGCCAAGGCCCACGCCCGCCACCTTGGACCGGTTCACCCCGGTGGCCGCGATCAGGCGGCTGACCAGCTGCTCGGCCCGGTCGAAGCCCTGTGCGGCGGAGGCGTCGACGTCCAGCGGCTCGGACTCCTCGGCCAGCACCTGGTGGGCGAGGTTCCCGATCGCGACGCGCAGGTGGGTGTGCCCGAAGTCGACGCCGATCACGATGCCGGCGTCCCCGCTCAGGCTGACGCTGCGGGCCCGGCGCCCGCCCGCCGACGTGGGCGTGACCTCGACGGTTCCGCCGTCCTTCAGCTCCCGCACGATGTTGGAGACGGTCGCGGCGGACAGACCGGTCGTCCGCGCGATCTCCGCCTGTGTGAGGGACCCGGCCAGGCGCACGGCCCGTACAACCCGCTCCAGGTTGGCTCGGTGCAGCGACGACTGCGACCCTGGAGTCTCCACGACGACCTCCTGAGCGCGGGGCCGCTTCGGCGAGGCCCCGCGTATGTCCAACTAGTGAACTCTAAGCTGAGCCGTTCGGGGCGACTTACGTCAAGAGGTTGAACCGTTTCCGGGGCCTCGGAGACGCAGCGCACACAGCGGCGCACGCCGCCCCGGGAGCCGGGACGGCGTGCGCACGGACGGTCGCGGTCAGTGACCTTCGCAAAGGGTGCGGGCTATTTCAGCGCCCCCGCGGTCAGGCCCTGGACGACCTGGCGCTGGAAGACGATGTACGCCCCGAGCACCGGCAGCATGGCCATCACCAGGCCCGCGAACAGGCCGGACCAGTCGCCCTTGTAGCCCTGGCTGACCGCCAGCTGGACCAGGCCCTGGGTGAGGACCTTCTTGTCGGGGTCGGTGTTCAGGACCGTGGGCAGCATGTACTGGTTCCACTGGCCCAGGAAGTTGAAGATGCCGACGCTGATCAGACCCGGCTTGGCCATGGGCAGCATGATCTGGAAGAACGTGCGCGTGTGCGAAGCACCGTCCACGAAGGCCGCCTCCGCCACCGAGGTGGGCAGAGTGCGGAAGAACGCGGTGAGGAAGAAGACGGTGAACGGCAGCGAGTACGCGATGTAGACCAGGATCAGGCCGTGGATCGTGTTCAGCAGCCCCATGTTGTTCACGACGTAGAACAGCGGGACCAGCGCGAGCATGATCGGGAAGCTCATGCCGCCGATGAACAGGTAGTAGATGAAGCGGTTGCCCGGGAAGTCGAAGCGGGCGAGGACATAGGCGGCCATGGAGCCGAGGACCAGGGTGCCGATGAGCGAGCCGCCGACCACCAGGACGGTGTTGAGGAAGTAGTCGCTCATGTTGGCCTGGGTCCAGGCCCGCGACCAGTTGCCGAAGTGCAGCTTGTCCGGCAGCGCCCAGGGCGAGCTGAAGATGGAGCTGTCGCTCTTGAAGGACGTCATCACCGCCCACAGCAGCGGCATGACCACCATGATCGCCCAGATGATCAGCACGCCGTGCGAGAAGACGTTGAGGACACCGCCCTCCTTCTTCCTCCGGGCGGGCCTCGGCGCCGGTGCGTCGGTCTTGGAGACGGTCGCGCCGGACTCGGCCGGCAGCGGTGCGGGGGTCTCGGTCGTCTTCATCGGTTCTCAGTACTCCAGCCGCTCGCGACGGCCCAGCCGCATCACGATCGCCGCGAACGCGAGCGTGACGACGAGCAGGGCGACACCGATCGTGGTGGCGTAGGCGGCCTGACCGTCCCGGAACGCCTTCTGGTAGACGTACAGGACCAGCACGGTGGTCGAGTAGTCGGGCCCGCCCGGCCCGGTCGTCATGATCTGCACGACCGCGAACGACTCGGCGCCGAGCGCGAGGATGCCCATGTAGACCCAGCCGGACTGCACGGTGTCCCACAGCAGCGGCAGGGTGATCCGGAAGAAGGTGGCGGCCCGGCCGGCGCCGTCGAGCAGCGCCGACTCGTACAGCTCGGCCGGGATCGAGGCCATGCCCGCCGAGAACAGGACCACGAAGAAGCCGACCGTGGACCAGACGAGCACAGCCATCACGCACCACAGCGCGAGACTCGGGTCGCCCAGCCACAGCGGCTGGACGCTGTCGAGGCCGATGCCGCGCAGGATCGAGTTGATCGCGCCGCTGTCCGGGTTGTACGCGAACTGGAACAGCAGCGCGACGATCGCGATGGACAGCACCTGCGGGAAGAAATAGACGATCTTGTAGAAGGACGAGCCCCGCACACCCGAAATCGCGGGGCCGCCCCTTCTCCGGCGTCCGCCCACATTGATCATGAAGGCGAAGAACAGCGCCAGACTGATCGTCACCAGTGGCAGCACCAGGGCGAACAGCAGACTGTGCTCCAGCGACTTCCAGAAGATGTCGTCGTGGACCATCCTCGTGTAGTTGTCGAAGCCGACCATCTTGAATTCGGGGCTCAGGCCGGTCCAGTCCGTGAACGAGTAGTAGATGGACTGGATGAACGGCCATACCACGAAGAGCGCGTACAGTCCCAGGGGCAATGCCAGAAACCCCACAATGAACCGGTACTTGCCGTGCTGCATCGCCACTCCGGTGTGGTCAGGGGTGCTGTCTACTGGTGCTTGTAGTGCTTGATCGTGGTGTCCTTGGCCGCTTCGTCGGCGAATCCCTGGATCTTCTTGATGGCCTCGGCCGGGGAGAGCCGGCCGGCCATCATCTCACCGAGACCGGCCACCCCGATCTTCTCCTTCTGCAGCTGCACATACCAGTCCTGAAGCCGCGGATTCACCACGTTGGATCCGGCCAGCTGCAACGCCGCCACACCCGACTTCAGCCCCGGGGTGAGCGTGATGCCGGTGGTGCCGCCGTTGTAGGCGGTCAACGACTTCACCTTGCTGGTGAAGTTCTTCGAGGACGCCTCGGAGAGCATGATGCGCAGCTGCTCCATGCCGCCCTCGGGGTTCGCCGCCTTGGCCGGCACGACGAACGGCTCACCGCCGGAGGCCCAGATGGTGCCGAAGGGCAGCTTGTCGGACGCGTCGATGCCGGAGGGCGCGGAGACGGCGAGGTTGAAGTCCTTCGGGATGACGTTGGCCGACTCGTTCTCCACCCAGGAGCCGTTCGGGATGAACAGCGCCTCGCCCTTGGCCCAGGCGGTCTGGGACTGGATGTGGTCGAGGCCCGGGGTGCCCTTGAGGATGTAGCCCTTCTTGTACAGCTCGTAGTACGCCTCGAAACAGGCCTTGACGGCCGGGTGCTTCCAGGCGCTCGGCTCCAGGTTGTCGATGGCGTCGAGCACCTCGCGCCCGCCCACCTTGCCGATCATCGGATAGAGCGAGAAGGGGATGTAGTACGGGTACTTGCCCGCGTACGTCCAGCCCGCCATGCCCTTCTTCTTGGCCTTCTCGCAGACCGCGAGCATCTCGTCCCAGGTCTTCGGGTACTGGGCGTCGAGCGAGTCCAGGGCCTTCTGGGAGTACCACACGCCGTACACCGTGTAGGCGTAGTACATGATCCACACCGGCTTGCCGTCGAACTGGCCCATCTCCACGATGCCGGGACGCAGGGTGTCGCGGACCTTCTTGCCCGGGTCGTCGTACGACGGCGCGTCCAGCAGCGGGGTGAGGTCGGCGAGCTGCTGCTTGCCGACGAGCACGCCCATGTCCATCTGCTCGGCACCGGAGTTGTCGATGAGGTCCGGCGGGTTGCCCTGGTTGAAGCGGGGCTGGAGGGTGGACTGGATCTTCTGGGTGGCGGAGAACTTCACCGTGGCCTTGGGAAAGTCGTTCTGATAGATCTTCACCGCGTCCTGGGCGTACTCCTTGCCGAAGCCGCCGTCGAAGAGGACGAATTCCATCTTGGCGGTCTCGTTGACCCCGAGCGGGTTCTTGGCGGTCTTCTTCCCCGCCTTGTCCTTCTTCTGGCCGCCCCCGCCGCTGCTCGCACAGGCGGACAGCAGCCCCATGCCCGGGGCCGCGACCAGGCCGAGCGCGGCGGACCGCTTGATCAGATCACGACGGCCGACACCTTCGGCACTGTTGTTCGAGGTGGATCCCATGCTCAAGTCCTCGCCTTCTCCAGGACTCAGGCGGTGAACCGGATCCTCCCCGGCACCGCTGTCGGGTCAAGCTGGGTGGTGCAGGGTCGTGCTGGAAGTGCCGACAGGTATAGTCCACTTTCGGTCGGCTGAGCAAGATCGAATGCACGGTTCGCGATGGGTCTTTTCCGAGTTGAGACCTCGAGGAAATCTGCGCCCCCCAGGGACGGCCTGGCAGAAGAATTCGCGACATAAGTCCCTGAATGCCACACCCAACACCCTTGACATCACCGGCCACTTGACGACCTACTGGTTCCTGCGCCGAAGTTGACAACGTTGTCCGGAGCGGCGCAGGAGGGGAATCCGTAGATGCAGCGGAGAACTCGGCACAGATGGGGTCCGGCGGCCGTCCTCACGGCCGCCTTTGTCATGGCCGTGGGCGCGCAGGGCGCGGCGGTCGCCCTTCCCGCCAAGGCTCCGGCCGCCGACCGGGAGTTCGCATCCTCGTTCGAGACGGGCGACCCGGCGCCGGACTGGACCGACACCGTGGACACCGCACCCGACGGCACCAAGCGTGCCTCGGGCGTCGACGGCGGCTACAGCACCGGCATCCCGGGCAATGTCACCGACCATGTCACCGAGGTCCGCGCGAGCGGCGAGAACACGGGCGCCGGCGAGGTGAAGGAGAACCTGGTCGACGGCCAGCCCGGCACCAAGTGGCTGACCTTCGAGCCCACCGGCTGGGCGGAGTTCGACCTCGACAAGCCCGTCCGGCTGGTGACGTACGCGCTCACCTCCGCCAACGACTTCGCCGAGCGCGACCCGAGGGACTTCAGACTGCTCGGCTCCACCGACGGCAAGGACTGGAAGACCCTCGACACCCGCTCGGACGAGAGCTTCTCCGAGCGCTTCCAGACGAAGTCGTACGACCTCGCGCAGCCGGCCGAGTACCAGCACTTCCGGCTGGAGATCACGAAGAACAACGGCGCCTTTGGCATCCTCCAACTCGCCGATGTGCAGTTCTCCACCGGCAGCGGGGGCGGGCCGGTGCCGCAGGACATGCTGACGCTGGTCGACCGGGGCCCGGCCGGCTCACCGACCGCCAAGGCGCGGGCCGGGTTCACCGGAAGGAGGGCACTGCGCTACGCCGGACGGCACACGGCCGGCGGCCGGGCGTACTCGTACAACAAGGTCTTCCACGTGCACGTGAAGGTCGGCAGCGACACCCAGCTGTCGTACCGCATCTTTCCGCAGATGGCGGACGGCGACCGGGACTACGACGCCACGAACGTCTCCGTGGACCTGGCCTTCACCGACGGCACCTATCTGAGCGGCCTCGGCGCGCTGGACCAGCACGGGTTCCCGCTGTCGCCGCGCGGGCAGGGCGCGTCGAAGTCGCTGTACGTCAACCAGTGGAACAACGTGGCCTCGCGGATCGGCCCGGTGGCGGCCGGCAAGACGGTCGACCGGATCCTGGTGGCGTACGACTCCCCCGACGGGCCGGCGAAGTTCCGGGGCTGGATCGACGACGTGGCGATCAGGCCGGTGGCGCCCGGGAAACCGAAGGCGCATCTGTCGGACTACGCGCTGACCACCCGGGGCACCAACTCCAGCGGCAGCTTCTCGCGCGGCAACAACTTCCCCGCGACCGCGCTCCCGCACGGCTTCAACTTCTGGACCCCGGTCACCAACGCGTCCTCGCTGAGCTGGCTGTACGAGTACGCACGTGCGAACAACGACGACAACCTGCCCACGATCCAGGCGTTCAGCGCGAGCCATGAGCCGAGCCCGTGGATGGGCGACCGGCAGACCTTCCAGGTGATGCCGTCGGCCGCCGCCGGCACCCCGGACACCGGGCGCGAGGCGCGCGCGCTGCCGTTCCGGCACGAGAACGAGACCGCGCGGCCGTACTACTACGGGGTCCGGTTCGAGAACGGGCTCACGGCGGAGATGGCCCCGACCGACCACGCCGCGGTGCTGCGCTTCAGCTATCCCGGTGCCGACGCGAGCGTGCTCTTCGACAACGTCACCGAGCAGGCGGGCCTGACCCTCGACAAGGAGCACGGGACCGTCACCGGCTACTCGGACGTGAAGTCGGGGCTGTCCACGGGTGCGACGCGGCTGTTCGTGTACGGCACGTTCGACAAGCCGGTGACGGACGGATCGGCGAGCGGCGTCAAGGGCTACCTGCGGTTCGACGCGGGCGCGGACCGCACCGTCACCCTGCGCCTGGCGACCTCGCTGATCAGCATCGACCAGGCGAAGGACAACCTGCGCCAGGAGATCCCGGACGGCACGTCCTTCGACACGGTCAGGGAGCGGGCCCGGCAGGCCTGGGACCGGCTGCTCGGCAAGGTCGAGGTGCAAGGCGCGAGCGAGGACCAGCTGACCACGCTGTACTCCAGCATGTACCGGCTGTACCTGTACCCGAACTCCGGCTTCGAGAAGGTGGCCGGGAAGGACCAGTACGCCTCCCCCTTCTCCCCCATGCAGAGCCAGGACACCCCGACCCACACCGGTGCGAAGATCGTCGACGGCAAGGTGTACGTCAACAACGGCTTCTGGGACACCTACCGGACCACCTGGCCGGCGTACTCGTTCCTGACGCCGTCTCAGGCGGGCGAGATGATCGACGGGTTCGTGCAGCAGTACAAGGACGGCGGCTGGACCTCCCGCTGGTCCTCCCCCGGATACGCCGACCTGATGACCGGCACCTCCTCGGACGTGGCGTTCGCCGACGCGTACGTCAAGGGCGTGCAGTTCGACGCGAAGGCCGCGTACCAGGCGGCCCTGAAGAACGCGACCGTGGTCCCGCCGATGTCGGGCGTGGGCCGCAAGGGCATGACCACCTCCCCGTTCCTCGGCTACACCAGCACCGACACCGCCGAGGGCCTGTCGTGGGCGATGGAGGGGTACGTCAACGACTACGGCATCGCGCGGATGGGCGAGGAGCTGTACAGGAAGACCGGCGAGAAGCACTACAAGGAGGAGTCCGAGTACTTCCTCAACCGGGCCCGGGACTATGTGAACCTGTTCGACCACAGGGTCGGCTTCTTCCAGGGCCGTGACGGGGCCGGGAACTGGCGGCTGGACGCCTCCCAGTACGACCCGCGCGTGTGGGGCTACGACTACACGGAGACCAACGGCTGGGGCGACGCCTTCACGGTCCCGCAGGACAGCCGGGGCCTGGCCAGCCTGTACGGCGGCCGGCAGGGCCTCGCGGACAAGCTGGACACGTTCTTCTCCACCCCGGAGACGGCCTCGGCGAACTTCGTCGGCTCCTACGGCGGTGTCATCCACGAGATGACCGAGGCGCGCGACGTCCGCATGGGCATGCTCGGCCAGTCCAACCAGCCCGCGCACCACATCCCGTACATGTACGACGCGGCCGGCCGGCCGTGGAAGACCCAGGCGGCGGTCCGCGAGATCCTCTCCCGGCTCTACTCCGGCAGCGAGATCGGGCAGGGCTACCACGGCGACGAGGACAACGGTGAGCAGTCGGGCTGGTACCTCTTCTCCGCTCTCGGCTTCTACCCGCTGGTGCCGGGCAGCGGCGACTACTCCATCGGCTCCCCGCTGTTCAAGCAGGTCACCGTGCATCTGGAGAACGGCCGGGACCTGGTGGTCAAGGCGCCCGGAAACAGCGCCAAGAACGTGTACATCCAGGGCGTGACCTTCAACGGCCGCCCCTGGACGTCCACTTCGCTGCCCCACTCGCTGCTGTCCGGGGGCGGGGTGCTGCAGTTCGCCATGGGCGCCAAGCCGTCGGCATGGGGAACGGGCAAGGACGCGGCGCCCGTCTCTATCACCCAGGACGACAAGGTCCCCGCGCCCCGGGCGGACGTGCTGAAGGGGGACGGGCCGCTGTTCGACAACACCTCGGCGACGGAGGCCACGGTCACCTCGGTGGACCTCCCGGTCGACCACGCCGTCAAGCCCGTCCAGTACACGCTGACCTCCCCGGCCGACCACACCCGGGCACCGACCGGCTGGACCCTTGAGGGCTCCACGGACGGCACCACCTGGAAGACCCTTGACCACCGCACCGGCGAGACGTTCACCTGGGACCGCCAGACCCGGGCCTTCACCATCGCCGCGCCGGGCACCTGCACCAGGTACCGGCTGGTGCTGGACCGCGCCTCGACGCTGGCGGAGGTGGAGCTGCTGGCCTGACACGGTCGCGGAGCGGGGGGACGGCCGCTCTCCCCCGCCGCGGTTCAGTCCGTGGCCAGGGCGAACACGTGCAGGCCGGTGTCGCGGGGGAACCTGACGCTCTCGATCTGTTTGCCCGCCGGGGCCCGGTAGGGCTTGGTGGCGAAGACATAGGCCGCCACCGGGTCCCTGCCGGCGCCCGCGGCATTGCGGTACGCCGTCCTCGCCACGACCTCGTTGCCGTACCGGACGGTGCCGGCTGAGCCGCCGACGGTCCAGTCGGTGAAGGACAGGTCGACCGTGCCGGTGGTGCCATCGGTGTAGGTGACGGTCGCCGTGGACCGCCTGCTGCCGCCCACCGCACTGCCGATGAAGGACAACCGGCGTGCGGGAGTGGGCAGTTGGACGCTGTGGCCGGTGGCCGAGGCGTTGTCCGGGCGGCCGACGGGCGAGTCGGGCCAGGTGAAGGCCAGGCCGTCGACCGTGCCCCGCGCGCCCCCAAAGAGCCCGGCCGCGGCGAGGGCCTGGCGGGAGTAGCTCCGGCCGCCGCCGTCATAGTCGGCCTCGCCGTGCTCGCCGGTGTCGTCGCAGACACCGGTGTTGTCGTAGGCGGCGAGGAGGGTGCCCGGGGCGGCCACGGTGAGCGCGACCGGCTGCCGGTAGGAGGTACCGCCCGAGGTCACCGCGACCTGGACGTCGGCGAAGCCCTGCGCCGCGTCCTTCGCGGCGGTCAGGGTGATGGCCCGGGCGCCACCGGTCACCGTGCCCCCGGCCGGCGTGGCCGTGATCCCGGCCGGGACCCGCACGGTGAAACGCACCTCGGGCCCGGTGCCGCCGGTCATCGACAGCGCGCGGACGACGGTCCTCGTGCTGCCACCGGGTGCGAGCGTGGCCGTGGTGGGGCCGACACCGATCTGGTACGGCTGCTCGCCCTCGCGGAAGGACGGCGGCGGGCTGTCCGCGCCCCAGCTGCGGTCGGGGGCGGACGACAGGACGTAGTCGAGGCGGCCGCCCTCGCGCACGAAGGATGCGGGGAGCCAAGGACGGCCGTGGTCCCGGCCGTTGAGCTTCAGGGAGCGGACGTACGGCGCGCCGGCCGCGGCTCCGGCCGCGCGGACAAAGATGTCGTTGCCCCGCGGACGGTGGATCTCGATCCGCTCGAACAGCGGTGAGGCCAGCACCAGTTCGGCCCGGGAGGGCACCTGCGGGTACATGCCGAGGGCGGCGAAGACGTACCACGACGACATCGCGCCGAGGTCGTCGTTGCCGGGGATGCCGCCGGGTCCGGCCGACCACAGCTGCCGCATCGCGGCCCGCACCGTCTCCTGTGTCCGGTACGGGGCGCCCGCGTAGTCGTACAGGTAGGGCACGTTGATCGACGGCTCGTTGGCCAGCTCGGACTTGGTGCCGCCGGCGCCGGTGAAGGCCCAGCCGCCGCCGGCCGTGTGGAAGAAGTCGTCCAGCCTGGCCAGGGCCCGCTCCCGGCCGCCGAGCGCGGCGAAGAGCCCGGCGGGATCGTGCGGCACCATCCAGGTGTACTGGGCGGCCGTACCCTCCACGAAGCCGTTGTCGGTGTCGGGGGTGAAGCCGGGGACCCAGCTGCCGTCGGCCCTGCGGTTCGCGATGTAGCCGTCCCGGTCCTCCCCCAGGTCGGGTGAAGCCGGATCCGGGGGAGGTCCGGCGGCCGCGTCGAAGGTGTTCTGCCACCACTGGGCGCGGCGGGCGAAGGCGGCCCGTACGTCCCTCTCCCCTGCCGCCGCGGCGAGCCGGGACAGGGAGAAGTCGGCCGTGGACATCTCCAGGGTCTCGGCGGCGCCGCCCCAGGCGTTGGAGACGCTCGGCATGTAGTGCAGCTTCAGGTACTTGTCGAGCGAGGGCCGCTGGCCGGCGGACAGCACCGGCCTGCCCGCCGGGGAGAGGTCCTGCCCGGTCGGCACGGTGGCCGCCTTGACCAGCGAGTCCAGCGCGCCGCGCAGGTCGAAGCCGGTGCCGCCGAAGGCGTGGATGCCGGCCAGCGCGGTCGGCGCGGGGTCACCGTTCATGACGTGCGTACCGCTCGCGCCGTGCAGCCAGCGGTCCCAGACCCCGCCGTTCTGCCGGGCCAGCTCGTACAGCGACTGGGCGATGTCGGATCCGGTGCGCGGGTCGAGGAGGGTGAGCAGCTGCACCTGGTCGCGGTAGACGTCCCAGCCGGAGAAGGTGCCGTACTGGGCGCGGCGGCCGGGACCGGCCCGGTGCACCCGGCCGTCGCCGCCCCGGTACCTCCCGTCGGCATCGCTGATCACGTTCGGATGCAGCAGCGCGTGGTAGAGCGCGGTGTAGAAGGTGGTGCGGTCGGTGTCCGTGCCGCCGCCGACACGGACGGCGCCGAGCCGTTCGCGCCAGGCCAGGCGGGCGGCGGACTCGGTCGCGGCGAAGGAGCGGCCCGGTGGGTTCTCGGCGGCGAGGTTGGCCTCGGCGGAGCGCCGGCTGACGTAGGAGATGCCGACCTTGACGCCGACCGGCCCGGTGCCGGGCGCGAACGCGACGTAGCCGCCGACGCCCTTGCCCACGACGGGCCACCCGCCGTGCGTGAAGCCGCCGGTGCCGCCGGACGCGGTCAGGGACCCGGGGTGCAGCCTGTCGTCCTGCCAGGTGCCCACGCTCCTGAAGGCACGGTCGAAGTGGGCGGTGAAGTACAGGGTGTAGTAGGCGCGCCGGCCCTCGGGGTCGAGGTAGCCGCAGAAGTCGCCCGAGGTGACCGAGCCGGAGACGGTGCGGGTCCTCGGGTCGATCGTGACGGCCGAATCCTCGGACCCCGCCTCGGAGCTGGCGGTGCGCACCAGCAGCGCGGCGGGCCTGCCGGCCGGGAAGGTGAAGCGGGCCGAGCCGGTGCGTGCGGTGGCGGTGAGGTCGGCGGTGACTCCGGAGGCCATGGCGACCTTGTAGTGCCCGGGTCCGGCGGTCTCGTCGGTGTGGGCGAAGTCCGAGGCGTAGACGGCGTCCTTGGTGTCGCTCGCCGGCGAGGAGGTGACCTCACCGGCGTACGGGAAGAAGGGGACGTCGCCGCTGCCGCCGGCGCAGCCGGTGCCGGACATGTGGGTGAGGCTGAAGCCCCGGATGCGGGTGGCGTCGTACTGGTAGCCGCCCGGCGCGGCGGTCCTGGTGGCGTCGCCGCGGGTGTTCTCCGGGCTCCAGGAGAGCATCCCGAAGGGCACGACGGCGCCCGGGAAGACATCGCCGCCGTTCCTGGTGCCGATCAGCGGATCGACATACGGCGCCGGGTCCTCGACCAGGCCCGGGGGTGCCGGGTCCGCCGCGAGGGCGGGGGCGGCAAGACCGCCGGTCGCAAGGAGCGCGGCCAGCAGCAGGGACATGGGGCTCAGACGCATGACGCGGCCCTTCCTCCGTACGGTCGGGTCGCGCACCACCGGTCGCACAAGCCGCAGGGACAACAACGTGCGCCACCCGTACCACGGGAGGCCGCGTGCGCCCCGGCGGACACCCCCTGGATCACCCGGTCGGGCTACCTCAAGTGGGTTGACGGCGTTGCCGGTTGGGCCGGTAGAGTCATGGGCAGGCCATAGACAACGTTGTCGCGCGATCTCCGTCGATCTCCGTCGCCCCCTGTCGATCTCCGTCGATCTCCGTCGCCCCCTGTCGATCTCCGCCGATCCCCGACGGCCTCCGTCGATCTCCACGGATACCCGTCGGTGCCACAAGCCAGCACCACCCGGGCGGGTACACCCACCCCCCTCACCCGCCCGGCTCGCGGACCCGGTGCACCGACCACCGGGTCCGCCCAGAGCGGTTCACCTCGGCCGAAGCCGCAGTTGTACGCACCGGGCGAGGCCCGCCCGGCGGGGTCTGCACACCGGAAGAAGCGTTCGGTGTACGGACCGGCCATAGCCACCTGGTGAACATGAGTGCTACAAATGCCGCATGAGTCGTATAAAGGCCGCATGTCGGACATGAGTGACCGCTTCCGGCGTCTCTCCTGGCGCTCTGTGATCGGCAAGAGCCCACGGAGCGTCGCCGGGCAGGTCTTGGTCCTGCAGGTGGCGCTGGTCGTGGTGCTCGTCCTCTGCGGTGTCCTCGCCCTGTTCCTGCAGTCGCAACGGGACACCAGCACCGAGGCCAGGCGCCGGTCCATCGCCGTCGCCCAGACCTTCGCCCACTCCCCCGGCATCCTGCAGGCGCTGCGGGCACCCGACCCGTCCAAGATCCTCCAGCCGCTCACCGAGGCGGCGCGCAAGTCCGCGGGCGTCGACTTCATCGTCGTCATGGACACCCACGGCATCCGCTACACACACCCGATCCCCAGCAAGATCGGGCACCGGTTCGTGGGCCAGATCGGGCCGTCACTGGCCGGCAAGGTCTACACGGAGAGCGTCCACGGCCCGCTGGGCCACGAGGAGCAGGCGACCGTCCCGGTCGACGACACCCATGGCAAGGTGGTCGCCCTCGTCTCCGCCGGGCTGAAGGTCAAGAACATCACCAACGCGGTGGACCGGCAGCTGCCGATCATCCTGACGGCGGGGGCCGCGGCGCTCGTGGTGTCGACCGGGGGCACGGCACTTGTGGGCAGGCGGCTGCGGCGGCAGACCCACAGCCTGGCCCCGGACGAGATGACCCGCATGTACGAGCACCACGACACGGTGCTGCACTCCGTACGGGAAGGAGTGCTCATCGTGGGTGCCGACGGGCGGCTGCTGCTGGTCAACGACGAGGCGCGGCGGCTGCTGGACCTGCCCGCCGAGGCCGAGGGGCAGCACGCGCCCCGGCTGGCGGACCTCGATCCGGACTTCGCGGAGCTGCTCGTCTCCCGGCGCGAGGCCACGGACGAGGTGCTGTTCGCCGGGGAACGGCTGCTGGCGGTCAACCAGCGGCCCACGGACGAGGCCGGAGGCCCCGGGGGAACCGTGGTGACCCTGCGTGACACCACCGAGCTGCAGGCGGTGTCCGGCCGGGCGGAGGTCGCCCGTGAGCGGCTCAAGCTGCTGTACGACGCGGGTCTGGGCATCGGCACCACCCTCGACGTGAGGAGCACCGCGGACGAGCTGGCGCGGGTCGCCGTGCCGCGCTTCGCCGACTTCGTCACCGTGGACCTGGCCGACGCCGTACTGCACGGCGAGGAGCCGGCCGCCACCGCGACGGACCTGCGGCGCATCGCCATGCAGGGGATAAGGGACGACCATCCGCTCTACGAGAAGGACCGGCTGATCGACTTCCTGCCGTCCACGCCGCAGGCCCGGGGGTACGGCAGCGGCCGTTCCGAGCTGGTGACCGACCTCTCCGCCGCACCGGACTGGCAGGCCCAGGATCCCGAGCGCACCCGCGAGATCCTCGAGTACGGCATCCAGTCGCTGATCGTCGCCCCGATCCGGGCCCGCGGTGTGGTGCTGGGCATGGCGAACTTCTACCGGGCCAAGCGGGACCCCTTCGACGAGGAGGACGTGTCGCTGGCCGAGGAGCTGGTGGCCCGCGCCGCGATCAGCATCGACAACGCCCGGCGCTACACCCGTGAGCACGCGCTGGCGGTCACCCTGCAGCGCAGCCTGCTGCCGCGCGCCCTGCCCGAGCAGAGCGCCCTCGACGTCGGGTACAGGTACATCCCCGCGCAGTCGGGGGTGAGCGGGGACTGGTTCGACGTGATCCCCCTGCCGGGGAGCCGGGTGGCGCTGGTCGTCGGCGACGTGGTCGGCCACGGTCTGCACGCGGCCGCCACCATGGGACGGCTGCGCACCGCGGTGCACAACTTCTCCACCCTCGACCTGCCGCCCGACGAGCTGCTGGGTCATCTGGACGACCTCGTCGGCCGGATCGACCAGGACGAGGCCTGTGCGGAGGCGGCCGGGGAGATCACCGGCGCCACCTGTCTGTACGCGATCTACGACCCGGTGACGCGCCGCTGCACCATGGCGCGGGCGGGGCATCTGGCACCGGCGCTGGTCCACCCGGACGGCAGCGTCACCTTCGCCGATCTGCCGGCCGGGCCGCCGCTCGGCATCGGCGGCATGCCGTTCCAGACGGCGGAGCTGGAGCTGGCCGAGGGTACCCAGCTCGTGCTGTACACCGACGGCCTCATCGAGGACCGCACCCGCGACCTGGACGTGGGCATGGAGATGCTGCGGCAGGCGCTGGCGGGCCATCCCGGCCGGCCTCCGGACGACAGCTGTCAGGCGGTGCTGCAGGAGCTGCTGCCCGGCCGGCCCACGGACGACGTCGCGCTGCTCGTCGCGCGCGTCCGGGCGCTGGCACCCGAGCGGATCGCCGAGTGGGACGTGCCGCGCGATCCGGCCGCCGTGTCGGAGATGCGGCTGGCCGTGACCGGGAAGATGGCCGAGTGGGGCCTCGCCGAGCTGGGCTTCGCCACGGAACTCGTACTGAGCGAGCTGGTCACCAACGCCATCCGCTACGGGTCCGATCCGATCCGTCTGCGGCTGATCCGCGACCGCGCGCTGATCTGCGAGGTGGCCGACGGGAGCAACACCTCGCCGCACCTGCGGTACGCCGCGACGACCGACGAGGGCGGCCGCGGGTTGTTCCTGGTGTCGCAGATGACCGAGCGCTGGGGAGTGCGCTACAGCCCTCAGGGCAAGGTGATCTGGGCGGAGCAGGCACTGCCGTAGCGCACCGCCGGGCAGGTCAGGCAGGGCTGCGCAGCGGCCCGGACAGACGTGCCGAGGACGGTTTCTTCTGCGTGAACGACCGTTGCGCGACGGGGAGTTCGATGCGGAACTCGGCGCGGCCCGGCTCGCTGCGAACCGCGGCCCCGGACCCCTCGCCGCCGACCTCGCCTGGCGCCGGATCGGCGCGGAGTCGGCCCGGATGACCGGCCTGGTCGAGAACCTGCTGCTGCTCGCCCGCCTCGCCGAGGCGCGGCCTGCGCAGACCGAGCAGCCCGTCCGGGTGGCTGCCGGTGCCGAGGAAGGCGAGGTCGGCGGGGCGTGCGCGGTGGCGTGCGGCGCCGGTCACGCCGTGGGCGGCGGCCTTCACGCGGTCGTCCAACGCGCCCATGAGGAAGGCGCGTTGGGCGAGGACGGTGGTGAGGACGAGGACGGCACACACGCCGGCGAGGGTGGCGCTGACGAGGAGCGGCAGGCGGGTGCGCAGCGGCCGTGTCCGGGAGCGGGGGCTGCGCGTACGTCGGGCGTGGGGCCCGGGGGTGCCTGGCATGTACCGATTCTGTGCCGGTTGCCCGGGGAAAGCCTGTGCTCCGCCTGGGGAAGGGCGATGGGAAGGACGAAGGGTACGGCGCGGGTGCGTGCCCCCGGGTACGGCGCAGGGCCGCACCCCCGGCTGCGGGGATGCGGCCCTGTGTCGCCGGTGCCTGCCGCTTACTTGCGGATCAGGTTGCGCAGCACGTACTGCATGATGCCGCCGTTGCGGTAGTAGTCGGCCTCACCGGGGGTGTCGATGCGGACGACCGCGTCGAACTCGACACCGGTGTCGGTGCTGACCTTGACCGTGCGCGGCGTGGTGCCGTCGTTCAGCTCGGTCACGCCGGCGAAGGAGAAGGTCTCCTCACCGGTCAGGCCGAGGGACTCGGCGGAGGCACCCTCCGGGAACTGCAGCGGCAGGACGCCCATGCCGATGAGGTTGGAGCGGTGGATGCGCTCGTACGACTCGGCGATGACGGCCTTGACGCCGAGGAGCGCGGTGCCCTTGGCGGCCCAGTCGCGGGACGAGCCGGAGCCGTACTCCTTGCCGGCCAGGACGACCAGCGGGATGCCGGCGGCCTGGTAGTTCTGCGAGGCGTCGTAGATGAAGGAGACCGGGCCGCCGTCCCGCGTGAAGTCGCGGGTGTAGCCGCCCTCGGTGCCCGGTGCGATCTGGTTGCGCAGGCGGATGTTGGCGAACGTACCGCGGATCATGACCTCGTGGTTGCCTCGGCGGGAGCCGTAGGAGTTGAAGTCACGACGCTCCACACCGTGCTCGGTGAGGTACTTGCCGGCCGGGGTGTCGGCCTTGATGGCACCGGCCGGGGAGATGTGGTCGGTGGTGACCGAGTCGCCGAGCTTGGCGAGGACGCGGGCGCCGGAGATGTCGGCGACCGGGGCCGGCTCCATGCCCATGCCCTCGAAGTACGGGGGCTTGCGGACGTAGGTGGACTCGGCGTCCCACTCGAAGGTGTTGCCGGTCGGCACCGGGAGCGACTGCCACTGGGCGTCGCCGGCGAAGACGTCGGCGTAGGACTTGTTGAACATGTCCTCGCCGATCGCGTTCGCGACCACCTCGTTGACCTCGGCCTCGGTCGGCCAGATGTCCTTCAGGTAGACCGGGTTGCCCTCGGTGTCGGTGCCGAGCGCCTCGCGGGTGATGTCCACCTTCATGGAGCCCGCGATGGCGTACGCGACGACCAGCGGCGGGGACGCCAGGTAGTTCATCTTGACGTCGGGGTTGATCCGGCCCTCGAAGTTGCGGTTGCCGGACAGGACCGAGGTGACGGCGAGGTCGTGGTCGTTGACGGCCTTGGAGACCTCCTCCGGCAGCGGGCCGGAGTTGCCGATGCAGGTGGTGCAGCCGTAGCCGACGAGGTTGAAGCCCAGCTTGTCCAGGTACGGGGTGAGGCCGGCCTTCTCGAAGTAGTCGGTGACGACCTTCGAACCCGGGGCGAGAGTGGACTTGACCCACGGCTTGCGGGTCAGGCCCTTCTCGACCGCCTTCTTGGCGACCAGGGCGGCGCCGATCATGACGTACGGGTTGGAGGTGTTGGTGCACGAGGTGATCGCGGCGACGGTGACGGCGCCGTGGTCGATCTCGTACGTCGTGCCGTCGGGGGCGGTCACGGTGACCGGGTTGGACGGGACGCCGTCGACGGAGGCCGGGGCGTCGGACGCCGGGAAGGACTCCTTGCCGGCCTCGTCGGCGGTGTCGACGTAGTTGCGGACGTCGAGCGCGAACTGCTGGGCGGCGTTCGCGAGGACGATGCGGTCCTGCGGGCGCTTCGGGCCGGCGATGGACGGCACGACCGTGGACAGGTCCAGCTCGAGCTTCTCGGAGAAGTCCGGCTCGGCCTTCGGGTCCAGCCACAGGCCCTGCTCCTTGGCGTAGGCCTCGACGAGCGCGACCTGCTGGGCGGAGCGGCCGGTCAGGCGCAGGTAGTTCAGGGTCTCGTCGTCGATCGGGAAGATCGCGGCGGTGGAGCCGAACTCCGGCGACATGTTGCCGATGGTGGCGCGGTTGGCGAGCGAGGTGGCGGCCACGCCCTCGCCGTAGAACTCGACGAACTTGCCGACCACACCGTGCTTGCGGAGCATCTCGGTGATGGTGAGCACGAGGTCGGTGGCGGTGGTGCCGGGCTGCAGCTCACCGGTGAGCTTGAAGCCGACGACGCGCGGGATGAGCATGGAGACCGGCTGGCCGAGCATGGCGGCCTCGGCCTCGATGCCGCCGACGCCCCAGCCGAGCACGCCGAGGCCGTTGACCATCGTGGTGTGCGAGTCGGTGCCGACCAGGGTGTCCGGGTAGGCCTTGCCGTCGCGGACCATCACGACACGGGCCAGGTGCTCGATGTTCACCTGGTGGACGATGCCGGTGCCCGGCGGGACGACCTTGAACTCGTCGAAGGCGGTCTGGCCCCAGCGCAGGAACTGGTAGCGCTCCTTGTTGCGGCCGTACTCCAGCTCGACGTTCTGCTTGAAGGCGTCGTTGGTGCCGAACTTGTCGGCGATGACGGAGTGGTCGATGACCAGCTCGGCCGGCGCCAGCGGGTTGATCTTGGCGGGGTCGCCGCCCAGCTCCTTCACGGCCTCACGCATGGTCGCGAGGTCCACGACACAGGGCACGCCGGTGAAGTCCTGCATGATCACGCGGGCCGGCGTGAACTGGATCTCCTGGCTGGGCTGGGCCTGGGAGTCCCAGCCGCCGAGGGCGCGGATGTGGTCGGCGGTGATGTTCGCGCCGTCCTCCGTGCGGAGCAGGTTCTCCAGCAGGACCTTGAGGCTGTACGGCAGGCGGGCCGAGCCCTCCACCTTGTCCAGCCGGAAGATCTCGTACGACTCGTCGCCCACCTGCAGCGTGCTGCGGGCGTCGAAGCTGTTCGCCGACACGACAGTCTCCTTCATTGATGTGCGCGTACCACCGTCAATCGTGCCGCCACCCGGTCCGACCGATCCGCTGAGGTAAGGCTAAGTTAGGTAACCCTTAGCCGGTGGCGGCCGCGGTGCGCCTGGCAGATATCTCGATGTCGAGATAACTCTAGTACATCGCCGCTGGATGGTCATGCCCGGCCGGGCCGGGCCCTGCCGCTTTTCGGCGGCACGAATGACACCTTCCCCGCTTTCGGAATCATCCGCGATTAAGGGGCGAATCACCCATACGCCCGGCATCCCCCGTAAACCCGCTGGTCATTGATGCGCTGTCACTCGAATGGACCCCCCTGGCGAGCACCATCTCATATCTGAGATAGCCTCAGCCTCATGGCAGACGACTACCTCGTACGCATCGGCAAGCTCATCCGTGACGCCCGGCAGCACCGTGGCTGGACACAGACGCAGCTCGCGGAGGCGCTCGGCACCAGCCAGAGTGCGGTCAACCGCATCGAGCGGGGCAACCAGAACATCAGCCTTGAGATGATTGCCCGGATCGGCGAGGCGCTGGACAGCGAGATCGTGTCGCTGGGGTACGCGGGGCCGATGCATCTGCGCGTGGTCGGCGGTCGCAGGCTGTCCGGCGCCATCGACGTGAAGACGAGCAAGAACGCCTGCGTGGCGCTGCTGTGCGCCTCGCTGCTCAACAAGGGGCGCACGGTGCTGCGCCGGGTCGCGCGGATCGAGGAGGTCTACCGCCTGCTCGAGGTGCTGAACTCCATCGGCGTGCGCACCCGCTGGATCAACGGCGGTGTCGACCTGGAACTGGTGCCGCCGGCTCAGCTGGAGATGGCGGCGATCGACGCGGAGGCCGCCGTGCGCACCCGCTCGATCATCATGTTCTTCGGCCCGCTGCTGCACCGCATGGACCACTTCAAGCTGCCGTACGCCGGCGGCTGCGACCTCGGCACCCGGACCATCGAACCGCACATGATCGCGCTGCGCCGGTTCGGCCTGGACATCGCGGCCACCGAGGGCCAGTACCACGCGCAGGTCGACCGCACGGTCCGCCCCGGCCGCCCGATCGTGCTGACCGAGCGCGGCGACACCGTGACCGAGAACGCGCTGCTGGCCGCCGCCCGGCACGACGGCGTCACGGTCATCCGCAACGCCTCCTCCAACTACATGGTCCAGGACCTGTGCTTCTTCCTGGAGGCCCTCGGCGTCCGCGTCGAGGGCATCGGCACCACCACGCTCACCGTGCACGGCGTGCCGAACATCGACGTCGACGTGGACTACTCCCCCTCCGAGGACCCGGTCGAGGCGATGAGCCTGCTGGCCGCCGCCGTGGTGACCGAGTCCGAACTGACCGTGCGCCGCGTGCCCATCGAGTTCCTGGAGATCGAGCTGGCGGTCCTGGAGGAGATGGGCCTCGACCACGACCGCAGCCCCGAGTACTGCGCGGACAACGGCCGCACCCGCCTGGTGGACCTCACGGTCCGCCCCTCCAAGCTCGAAGCCCCCATCGACAAGATCCACCCCATGCCCTTCCCGGGCCTGAACATCGACAACGTCCCGTTCTTCGCGGCGATCGCGGCGGTCGCGCAGGGCCAGACCCTCATCCACGACTGGGTCTACGACAACCGCGCGATCTACCTCACCGACCTCAACCGCCTCGGCGGCCGGCTCCAGCTCCTCGACCCGCACCGGGTGCTGGTCGAGGGCCCGACCCGCTGGCGCGCCGCCGAGATGATGTGCCCGCCCGCCCTGCGCCCCGCCGTGGTCGTCCTGCTGGCGATGATGGCGGCCGAGGGCACGTCGGTGCTGCGCAACGTGTATGTCATCAACCGGGGTTACGAGGATCTCGCCGAGCGGCTGAACTCGATCGGGGCGCAGATCGAGATCTTCCGGGACATTTGATACGCGGATGTCGCCGCCCCCCGTCTGACCTGCGGTGAAGCGGGTCAGAAAGGGGTACGGCGGCATCCGTGGGACTTCTCTGGGACTTTGCGCCCGCGGCCGAGCTCTCATGGGCCGGCCGCGCTGCACGAGTTCTGCCGCCCGGCTGCGGTTATGCGAAAATCGCGTCGATGGCGGCGCTGCCTCGTGCGCCGGCGCGGGGCAGGAAGTGGGAGTACTTCCGCAGTGTGAACCCGGGGTCGGAGTGCCCCAGCCAGCGTGCCAGCGAGACGATCGATTCGCCAGCCTCCAGTTCCTCGGAGGCGTAGAAGTGGCGCAGAGCATGGAAGCCGTGCTCGCGGGACGGTTCCCACACGCGAGCACCGCCGGTGCTGCCCTCGTCCAACGGGGCGATCACACCCGCCGTGGCCAGAGCCGGCTTCCACACGTAGGAATTGAAGTAGTTCCTGTTGATGGCCTTCCGCTCACGTCCCGTCACCAGGAGGTTGTAGGTCCTCGGCCGTCGGTGTTTGGCCTCCACCGGCGTCTCGGCCGGAGTCGGGTCGTCCCAGGGAAGCGTGACCGGCACCGGCGCGAACTGTTCCATGTGCTGCCGGATGGCCCGGGCCACGCTGGACGGCAGCGGCACGTCCCGGACCTTGCGCCCCTTGGGGAGCGCGAAACACAATTTCGTCCGCACCATCTTGACCTGCCGCCGGACGTGCACAACTCCCTTCTCGAAGTCGATGTCGTCCGCTGAGAGACCAAGCGCTTCCCCCTGGCGGAGCCCGAGACCTGCTCCGATCACAAGGAGGAGCCGGTAGCGATCCGGCAGGGCCTCCCGCACCGCGAGGACTCGTTCGGGCGGCCACGCCTCGACTCTGCCGGGTGCGGCGGCCGGAGGGCCGACCGTGTTGGACCGGCATGGGTTGCGTCCGAGGCGACGGTCCTCGACCGCAGCCTGGAGGACGCTGGAGAGCGTCGCCCAAACCAGACGAATGGAGGTTGGACCGAGATCCTTCTCCAGCCGTTTCTTCCAGTGACGCAGGGCTTCCGTCCCGATGGCGTTGAGCGGCTGAGCACCCAGGTGGGGGACGATGTGCCGACGTACCCTCTGCTCGATCCGCTCCATCGTGGACGGGTCACCGCTCTGGGTGGGCCACCAGTGGGTTGCGATGTAGTCCTTGAGGGAGATGGCCCCATCGCGCGGATCGACGAACTCGCCTCGGCGGGCATCGGTCTGAGCCTGTGCGAGCCAGGTCTTGGCGTCCTGGAGCGCGTCGAAGGAGCGGTCCTTGACACCGGGGATGCCCTTGACGCGGTAGCGGGTGCACTTGCCGTACATGGCAGTACGCTCGCGCTTGCCGGTCTGCGGGTTGGAACGCTTCTTCAGCCATCGGTCTTCTATATAGCCGGCCAGGTGGAACTCCTCGTCGAAGGTGGATGGTTACGGCGTCCTGCGACGCCTGCGGCGTCAGGCGCTGGGGAAGCGGGCGGACCGCTCCTGGGGGCCGGCGTTCAGCGGGTTCAGGGCCGGATTGGATCGCGAGTCGGCCTGTTCCTGCTCACGGACCCAGGCATCCAGGGTTTCCAGCCGGTACATAACGCGGCCGCGTGGCCCCATGCGGAAACTCGGCGGCCCTTGTCGCCGGTGACGCCAGACGTACAAGGTGTGCGGCGAGAGACCGAGATACTCGGCGGCGTCCTTCACAGTCAGGAACGCCATACCTCCGGCCCCCTGGGAGGCAGGGGCAGCGGATGGTGCAAGCAGCCTTTGTGCGGGCATAGAAGGCTCTCTGTGAGGTGAGGGCAGGCGGAGAACCGCCCGTTAACGTGAAGACCCGCAGGGTCAAGTCGCTGAACGATGTCCGCGCTCCGGTTTCAGCCGGGGCGCGGGACGCTTTCAGCGCTTGAGCTCCACATGGGCCATGGCTTCCTCCAGCCGACCCCAGTCGATGTCGGCTTCCTCCCTGCGGAAGCAGTACGGGTAGCGAAGCGCCAGCCACGCCGGGGTCACGCCAGCCAACTCGGCAACCGCAAGGGGCGAGATGCCAATCCTCAGCCACTCCACCAGACAGGACTCGCGGAGGATGGATATGGACTCCCCCAGTCGCCACGAGTACAACTCGTCTCGGGGCAGGACAGCCTCCTGGGCCTGCTCCCATACCCGCTGGCAGACGGAAGCCGGGAGCGGCTCACCGCGCCGACCGGGAAACAGCGGATCGCCTTCCCGTAGACCGGCCTCATCGATCCAAGCACGCAGAAATTCAACGAACTGAGGGTGGAGCGGTATCTGCCGCGAGACTCCTCGATGGCGGGTCGTCAACTCACCCCATTCGCCCTCCGGGAGCACCACGTCGCGAACTCGCAGAGCGCCCACCTCACCCGGCCGCAGCGCCTGCTCGGCCACGGTGCGCATGAGTGGATACACCGAGCGGCTGGCACCTGCGTTCCCACGTATCCACTCGAGCAGCGATCGGACCTGCTCCACGGAAAACAACCATTCTTCGTCCATGACGTCGACGGACACGGCTCTGAACTCCTCACGAGGGATGACTGGATGTGCCACACGGGGGAATCCGCGCGACAGGTTTAATCCTCCGCGGAATCGCACTTTTGGCCAACCGCCAATCTCGGTGTACATTCCGTCCCTTCCCAGGGGGCCGAGAACCAGAAGCACGTCACCGCGCTTCCTCAGGACCGCTCTAGGTTCACTTGCTTCGCCGCGCCATTCCAGTCCGTTGCGGCCCCAATGTGTCTGCTGTCGGCGAACCGGCACGGCGCCCCCAGACCCAAAGGGTCAACCACCAGCTCGGCTCGCTTGAGGGTCGACCGACACAACAGAGCAGGCGTCTTCTAAGCGCTTGGCCGCAGGTTCGAGTCCTGCCGGGGGCGCTCACCTCCAGCCCTCCCTCGGGAGGGCTTTTTGCTGGTCAGGGGCGGTTTCGCGCGACACAGGCCAGCCCCGGACGTCCCCTTGGTGATCAAGGGCGGGCTCCGGGGCTGTCCGGCTGTCACCGGGTTTTCGCGGGTGGCCGTGTCGAATACGTGTCGAAGTTCTCGACCGGTGGAAGATCAGCCAGCGCCCGGCACCTCCGCCTCTGGGAGGTCTCCCGCGGCTTCCAGCCGCCGTTTCAGATCCGGCAGCTGCCCGTCGATGCAGCGGGCGTAGGTCGCCAGGAGCACGGCGACACTGTTCCCGGCCCACTCCGCGACCTGGGCGGGCGGGATGCCGTCGTTGAGCCACTTCGTCAGGCGCGTGTTCCGGTTGTCGTAGACGCGGCGCCCGGTGGGCGAGTCGTAGACGTGCGGAAGCAGTACGGCCTTACGTGCGCTGCGCCAGGCCCGGCGGATGACGGAGCCGGCGAGGATCCCACCGGTCTCCCCCTGGAAGAGCAGATCACCCGGCTGGAGCTGCTCGTCCTCGATGTGCTGCCGCAGGATGCGCGTCAGAGCCGGATGCCCCGGCACGGTGCGTGTTTCACCCTCCGCACGGCCTTTCAGGTCGCGTTGCTCGTGGATCTCCCCCGTGTCGGTCCACTGCTTTCCGACCTCCGGGGTGGCCGTGTGGATCAGCAGCTCGCACCACTGGTCGTCGGCGTCGGGCTCGGGCAGGGTCACGTCCTCCACCCGCATGGCTACGGCTTCCTCGGGCCGGGGGCCGCAGTAGTACAGCGTGGCGAAGAAGGCGTGGAGCCGCTTGCCGCCGCGCGGCCGGCGCCGGATCCAGTCGAGGATCGCCGCCGCCTGCTCGGGGTTCAGCAAAGATCGCTTGTCGACGGCATTCGTGGTCTTCGTGGCCGCCGTCGAATCCTTGCCCTTGGGAAGGGGGTTGGTCCGCAGGATGCGCCGTCGGATCGCGTACTTCATGGCGACGTTGAGGATCCGACGGTTGCGCTTACGGGACCAGGCCGCCGCCTGCTTGCCGTCGAGGCGGGTGTCGATGGCTTGCAGGACCTGGTCGACCTTCTCCGGGTCCTCCCAGGCCGAGACAGGCAGGGAGTTCCGCTCGACCCATTTGAGGATGGCCACCACGTCTCGGGGCGCGTCCGAGCGCCGACTCGTGTTGAACGCCCACTCACGCAGCGCCGTGCGTACGGCTGCAGGGGCGAACTGGGTGGGCTTGGCCCGCAGCAGCTCGATGGTGGTCGCCATCATGGTCTTGGCGATGTTCTTGCGGCTGTTGCCGCCGAGTTGAGACCAGCGCGCATCCACGTACTCGACGGCGAACTTGTACCAGCTCATGGCAGCCGACTTGGAGCGATGGGACACCGGGAGACCCGTGGCGACGACGAAGGCCTCGCCCTTGCCTGTGGCCCGGATGAGTTCGGAACGGAAGCCCTCGGCGAGCGCGACGGTGTTGAAGGGCTCGCGCCAGCGCTTGTCCGCGACAGTCCAGCGCACGGTGTACGTGGTCTTCCGGGCGCCCTTGTAGGTGAGGATCTTGTAGATCTTCACGTCGTACGTGATCTCCATCAGGCGGCGTCCTCGCAGTCGTCGAGCCAATGGTCGAGGTCGCTCCGCCGGATCCGGAGATCGCCGTTCGGGAGCTTGATACAGCGCGGCGCGCGGCGCTTTGCCCGCCAGTCGTAGAAAGTCGAGCGGGAGATGGCCAGTTCCTCGCAGACCTCCGCGAGGGTGAGCATGGTGCGTCGTGACCGGACGGCCGTGGTCATTCCGTGCTCCCTTCGCTCAGGAGGGCGTCGCGGGCGGTCTCGCGGTTGGCCTGGAGGTCACGGGCGATGGTCGCGGCGAGGGCGGCCTCACCCGGCGTGTGGCCGTGGCCGGCGTACTGCCAGTCGGCCAGGACGAGGACGGTGTCCGGCTCGCGGTCGTCGAGGCCGAGGACGGATGCCTCCTGGGCCGCGCGGTAGTCGGCGCGTTCCTGGCGGAGGGCGCCCAGGGTGGTGGAGTAGGTGCGCGACTTGGACGAGAAGTGCCCGCGGAAGCCGAGCATGTGGGCCCAGGCCCAGAGGCGCCGATCCGGGTACAGGCTGTCCAGCTCGCGGCACGCGGTGATAAGTCGGCGCGTGTGGTCGGGGACCTGGTGGCGGTCGAGTTCGGCGAGTTCGCCGATGCGGCGGTCCAGGGTGCCGGTGTTCTCGGCGGCCTTCGTGGCGTACTTGGCCACGTACGAGGCGACGGCCTGTTCGGTGATGTCGGAGCCGTCGCCGAAGGCCTTGACCGGGCGGACGTCGAGCTGTCGTCCCCAGCGGAAGGTACGGGCGGGCTCGTCACCGGCAGCCGGGACCGAGACGGACGTGTACGAGTGCACTGCGGCCGCGTGGAGCGCGTCCGTGAGGAGGTCGACCGTGGCCCAGGCGGGCGGCGGCGTTCCGGGCCCCTCCGGGCCGTCGAGGCGTACGACGGCGTGGAAGTGCAGGGCTCCGCGCTTCTGGAACTCGGCGACCTTGCCGTACGAGACGCGAAGGTGTTCGGCGAGTTCCCTGCGAGGCAGGCCGGCGCGGGCGGCGAGTTCGCGGCGGAGTCGTGTGGTGAAACGCTGCCAGAGCTGTCCGGCGTGGTTGTTGAACAGCACGGCGCCCGCGTAGTCGTAGGTGTCCGGGTCGAGGGCGGTGCCCAGCTCCGGGGCGTCGGGCGCGTGCGGGGTGCCGCAGCGGCAGGAGCCGTGGTCGGGGCGGTTGTGGACCGGGCCGAACGAGGGGGCTGTGAGGGTGGCGAAGACGCGCGGGTGATCGCGGACCGTGGCGGGGACGTCGCGGCGATCGTCTCCGGCCAGGCCCGCTCGGATCAGGTGGTACGTGTCGCCCGCGTAGGTCCAGGCGCAGGACGGGCAGCGGGAGGCGCGGCGGTTGCCGCAGGCGAGGCGAAGGCGTCCGCCCGGCTCCTTCTCGGTGGAGTAGTGATGCAGGGTCTCGCCGCTGGTCTTGTCCTTGTGGAGGACCCAGCCGGTGAGGTGGATCGGGTCGGAGCAGCCGCCGGTGCGACGGATCTGGTCTTCCCAGCGTGCGTAGTCGGAGGCCGAAGCCACCCGGAGTACGTCCCCGAGGGTGATCGGGTCGAGCAATGTGTCGGGCATGGGCGCACTCGGTGTCGCGGGTGAGGCGCGGTGGGCCATGCTTGGGGTTCCTTCCGGCTGCGAGATCGGACAGGGACGGCGCCCGGGCGGCGGATGCTTGGCGGTATCGAGGCCGCCCGGGTGCCGGTCAGCGACGCTTGGCGTCGGAGGCGAGCAGGGAGCGCAGGACGACCGCGCAGACGGCGACCGAGGCGCCGGTGATGGCGACCGCCAGGAGCAGCGAGAGCAGGACGGCACCGAGGACCAGGACGACGGCCGTGCCGCCGCCGACGAGGGCGAACGCGGTGCCGGGGGTGAGCTGGACCGTGGGCCGGGACGGCGTCGGAGTCGGCGGGGAGGCCGGCAGGGTCTCTGCGTGCTGGGAGACGGTGGTCGGCTCGATGACGGCGGGCGGGGTGGTGAGGCCCGTCGGCATGGGCATGGTGGGGATCTTCGGGCGGAACATGGGTGACCTCCTCTCGTGGGCGGGCTACTTGACGAGGGCGTTGATGGCCGGGGCGAGGACGCTGTCGGCGAGGAGGAAGCCGCCCAGCAGGAGTACGCCGATGAGCCAGGCGGGCGGGCGGACGAGCTTGACGCCGAGGTAGCCGACGACGAGCAGGGCGAACCAGAGCGGAACCTGCATGGCGGTGGGTCTCCTAGCGGACGCGGCAGCGGTGGGTGCGGGCGGCGAGTTGGGCCGCGGACTGGCTGGAGTAGTCGGAGGACCAGCCGCAGCCGTCGGCGGTGCAGACGGCTGCGTGAGTGGTCCGGCCGTTGCGGTCGCGGTGGGTGCCGATCTGCACGGGGCCGATGCGCATCAGGGAGTGGAAGTGGTCGCGGGCGGGCATCGCGGGTGTCTCCTTCCTGTTCAGGTGAGGTGGGCGGCGATGGCATCGGCGAGGTGGGACGGGACGCCGAGCCGGGAGCGCAGAGTGTCTGTGTCGATCGGGGTTCCGGTGCGGGTGCGGTACTCGTCGGCGACCTTGCGGGCGTGGTCGATCAGTACGGCGGGGACCGGAGGAGCCGGGGCCTGGGCGGGAGCCGGGGCCGGAGAGTCGGGGGCGGGGGCGGGCTCGGGCACGGCTTCCGTGACCGAAGCGGGTTCGTCGTCCGGGACCGGCTGCTCGGCCGGAACCGCGGCGTCCGTTGTGTCCGCACCGAGCGCCGGCGGAACCGGCCCCGACGCCACAGCCGACGAGTGCGCGAGGAGCGTTCCGCCGAGGAAGGCGAGCGCAGGCCATCCGGCGATGCCGAGGCGGAGCAGGGCGGGCGGGTCGGCCAGGTCCAGGAACCCGGCCGTGGCGACGTTGGCGCCGAGCGAGGCGAACAGCGCGACGACGAACCAGCACCAGGCCAGCCGGGACGGGCCTTCACTGCGCAGGCGCCGCCAGGCGGCGACCATGAGCAGGTCGACACTGACCGGGTAGGCCCAGGCCTTCCAGCCGTTCTGCCCGGCAGCGGAGGCGAGATCGTGCAGGTGGGCGAAGGACAGAGCACCGGCGATGACGGCCTGAACCAGGACCGCGTCGACGCGGAGGCCGTGACGGGCACCCATCAGGAGTCACCGGGGTAGGCGGGGCCGCCGTCGGGGTCGTAGCCGGGCGGGAACGTGCCGGGCGGCGGCTCGGGCAGCGAGACGGCGAGGGACGCGCTGACGGCTTCCACGAAGTCGAGGTCAGCGCCGGCCATGTCGGCGTACAAGGCGAGTTGACCGAGCAGGAGCACGGTCCGGGCGAAGTCCTCGCAGTTCGGGCACACGGCGGGATCTCCCTTCTTTGGGCATGGCGGGGTAGGGACCTGGCACGAAGGCGGTCGCGCCGACCGGTGGGGATCCGAGAGAGATCAGACGGCGGCCGAGGAAGCCTTGGCCAGCGACACGGGAGCGGCAGCGGAGGCGGCGAGGACGGGCCGGAACGGAGCCAACTCAGGCAGGTCCGGGGTCCGGTCGGCGTGCCGGTTGCAGATGTTCACGGCCTGGCGGAGCGAGGTGTGCGGGGCACGGATGCGGTGCCATCCTCCGGAGGAGTCGCCCGAGATGGCGAGCCCCCGCATCTCGGCCGGGATCTGGATGGCGGCGAGTACGGCGTCCGGGGCGATGTCGCCGAAGGCCATGTTGGCGGATGTCTCGTCGTTGACGCGGTGGGCGGTGCGGCCGGTGAGCTGGGCGCGGAGCATGGTGATGCCTTTGCCGAGTTCGGAGCCGAAGCGCTGTCCGCAGATTTCGAGGTAGATGCCGGCCGCGCGGCCGAGCTGGGCGAGGCGGACCAGGGCGGTGATGATGCGGTCTCGGCGCTTTTCCTCCTCCTTGTTGGCGTACAGGGCGAGTTCGGCGACCTCGTCGACCAGGACCACGACCGGGACCGGGCGCAGGTGATCGGGCAGGTCCCAGATGTCGGCGGCGATCTCGGCGTCTGGCACGTCGGCGGTGATCCGTTGCTGAGCCCGGATGATCCGATAGGTGCGCTGCATCCGGACCACGAGCGCGTCGAGCACTTCGGCGGCGGTGTCGGGATCGTCGGCCAGCGCGGAGAACCGGCGGGCCATCGGGAACAGTTCAACCCCTTGCTTGCAGTCGATGCCGACGAGGGCGACGTCCATCGGCGCGAGCCCGGCGACCAGGTTGCGCTGGTAGACGGATTTGCCGGACTCGGTGGCGCCGAGGGTGAGGGCGTGGGGTATCGCCCGGTAGTCGCGGTAGTGCACCGAGCCGTCCTGCCGCAGAGCGACCGGTACCCGCATCGGCCGGGTGTCGGTCTTGGCCGGCATCTGCACCCGCTTGAGCACGTCGTAGCCGGTCATCCGCACCTCTACGACGCCGGAGCGCAGCTCCCGCGAGGTCACGCCGTACATCGCGAACGAGTGCCGGAGCCGGTCCGAGGAGGCGGCGACGTCGAAGGCGTCCTGCCCCGGACGGAGCTTGAGCCGCAGGACCAGGCCCGTACGAGTGGGCCGCAGCCGCAGGATGCGCGGGGCGCGGGGCCCCGGTATCGGCCGGTTGGTGGCACGGGCGAGAGCGAGGCGCCACCGCGCGGGCGGAACGGTTAACCCGCACGCGTCCATGACCGAGCCGTACCGGACCAGGATCCTCACCACGGCCAGCGTGACCCCGAAGGTCAACCAGTACCAGGCGGGGCGCCGCCACCGCAGAAGACCCGCGGCGGCGACGACCAGCACCAGGGCGACCGTGAAGTCGGTCATGATCAGGCCGCCTTGGGGCTTGCGGCGGCGTCGGCGAGCGAGGTGACCGCGACCGCGCGGAACGCGATGCCGTGCCGCTTCTGGCCGTTGAAGTCGTTCTCCCAGGGCCGGGCGATCAGGCCGGTGAGCGCGACCGGCGTGCCCATGGCCAGCTCGCCGGTGATGCCGGGCTCCGGGACGGTGATGGAGAGGATCTCCACCTCCTCGTTCGCCGCGAACATTACGTCGACCGTCATCAGCTTCGCCCCGGTCTCGGTGTCGGTGGCGATCTCGCCGGTACGGCGGTCACGGACCTTGACCTGCGGGGACTTGGCGACCATCACGACGGCGCCGGCGGTGTCGACGGGAATCTGACGCACAGAGATCACTCCTCTATAGATGCTGAACTCCGTCACTCATGTACATGAGTGACATGAAGAAGAGTGCCCCACTCCTGTACATGAGTCAACCCGCGACGAAGAAGAACTCGCGACGGGTTGCAGGAAGTTGAGCGGGCGTCAGTCGGCCGCAGGGATCCTGTACTCGAAAACGAACTGGTCAGCGGCCATGAGCGTGTCGCACACCTCGACCACGAGACCCTCGGTCGTATGGGCCTCACGGACCAGATGAACCACAGGGGCACCCGGGCTCAGTGCCAGCTCCGAGGCTTCCGCCTTGGCGGCCGGCCGCGCTTGCAGCATTTCGACGAACTCCGCGAACTCATGCCCATGGTCTTCGAGTCGGGCGTAGATGCCACCGCCACCGGGGTTCTCGGCGAACAGCTCCGGGATGTCCTTCACGACGTCCCAGGGCAGGTACGACGTCGCGGTCTCGACCGGGGTGCCGTTACGGAAGTAGAGACGCCGGCGAGCCAGCACCTGCGTACCGACCGGGACGCCCAGGCGCTGGGCCGCATCCTCGGGCGCCTCCATGGGCCCGATGTAGAGAACGCTGACCTTCGCAGCCGCACCAGACTGCGCGGACTCCGCGAGGTAGGCCGCCTGCCCACCCTGCCGGAGCGAACGCCGGAAGCGATCGGAGGAGCGGTGCCGCACCGGAGGCCGGTTCTTCACGATCGAGCCCTTGCCGTGCCGGGTCTCGACCAGCCCACTCGCCCGCACCTCGACCATGGCCTTACGGATCGTCCCGCCGGAGACGCCATAGCGGTCCACCAGCTCGGACTCGCTCGGCACCATGTCACCAGGCTTCAGGATCCCCGCCCGGATCTGCTGCATGATCTCGTCCGCGATCTGCACGTACCGAGGCCCGGACACGCCCCCTCCAGCCGCAGTTCCCATAGTCCTTCCCTGCCTCCTATGCTCCTCTACATGAGTCAACCACAGGAAGCGACACCCTCCCCCCTGCACTCCGTGTCCGTGGCCGGAGTAGTGGTGCGCGAGGATGGCCGCCTCCTGGCGATTCGCCGAGCCGACAACGGCACCTGGGAACTCCCTGGCGGCATCCTCGAACTCAACGAGACTCCCGAAGCCGGCGTAGCCCGTGAGGTCCTGGAGGAGACAGGCATCCACGTCGAGGTCGACGAACTGACCGGCGTCTACAAGAACCTCACCCGCGGCATCGTGGCCCTGGTCTTCCGCTGCAAGCCCTCCGGCGGCACCGAGCGCACGTCTAGCGAGTCCACAGCTGTTTCCTGGCTCACGCCCGACGAGGTCAGCGGGCGCATGGCCGAGGTCTTCGCAGTCAGGCTCCTGGACGCCCTGGACGGCAACGGCCCCCACGTACGCAGCCACGACGGCAAGCGCCTCATCCCAGCGGGATAAAACCTTCTCTCCTTCATCAAGCCCCGGCTGCGCTCCGCTCCGCCGGGCGCGCTTCCCGGCTCCGCTGCGGGCGACGCTCCTGCCTTCGGCCCGCTCCGCCCGCGCTGCGCCGACGCGCGCCCACGTGTGGATAGGGCCGGTGGCCATGAGTCGATCACCGCATTCACGGCCACGGTCAGAACAGTGCCTCCGGCGGGAGATCGGCCGGCACCGGGATGGAGGGGGCGCCGTCGCCGCCCGCGGGTCCGTCGTGGCGGATGTCGGGGGCTCCCATCCCGCACACCATCGACCCAGGCAGAGCCGAGCAGACGCGGCCCCTGGCGTCCAGGTCGTTCGTACAGTGGCGCGCTCCACCTGGACGCCAGGAACCACGCCCGCTCCACGGTGTGTGGGTCGACGGCGTACGGGATGGGAGCTGGGGTGAGTGGTGAGTGAGTGGGTGATGAGTAACGATCGTTAACAGCCGCGGACAGCGTTCAGGCCAGCCCATCTGCCATCTCTTCCGCCTGCTTCAGCACCCGCTCGATCGCCGCGGGCTGCTTGCCCGGCGGATAGCCGTGCTTGCGCAGCAGACGCAGCACTCGGGCCATGATCCGATCCCGGGCTTGCTCCTTCACCTTCCAGTCGACCGTGACGTCCTTCCGGATCTGCTCATACAACTCGTGAGCGATCTTGGCGAGGACACTGTCCTCCATCTCCTCCAGCACCGAAGGGTCGGCGGCGAGCGCGTCGTAGAAGGCGAGTTCGTCCTCCGTCAGGCCGAGTTTCTTTGCCCTGCCTCGGTCGGCCGACACCTCCCGCGCCAGATCCACCAGGAACTTCATGAACTCGGCAGCCGTGAGAAGGCCGTTGGCGTACCGGTTCATGGCGCGCTGCATCTTCTCGGTGAAGGTGTGCTGACGGGTGATGTTGTTCGGGTGGGCGTCCTTGATCTCCTTCATCAGTGCGCGCCGCAGTGCCGCGATAACGAGATTGGGATGCTTGCTGGCCTGGAGGTCACGCAACACCCGGTCGTCTAGGTGGGACAGGTCGGGCTTGGTCAGGCCGGCCGCGTCGTAGATGTCCACCACGCCGTCGGCGGCGACGACGGACTCGTTGAACTGGGCGATCAGCAGGCGTACGTCGGCGGCCGTGGCGAGGCCCTGTTCCTCCCTCTCGTCCATGGCGTACTTCTCGCGCGAGGTGCGCACGACCTCGAAGAAGCGGATGTCGGGGAGCAGATCCTGCACGCGCCGGTCGGTCGGGCAGAGGGAGAACGCCTGCTGCAGCAGGTTGGCATGGTGCATGAACCGTTGCCTGCGGGTCGCCTTGCCTGGCTCCAGCCCTGCTTCCGGCGTGATCAGGAATTCCAGCGCTTCCGTGAGGGCCTCCCGGTAGGCAGAGGGCCCACCCGCGTCGCGGATGCTCCTCCAGGCGCAGTCGGCAAGGAGGGCGTCGATGTGCTGGTGGCTCTCTCGTACGAGTTTGACGGCCCCATCGAGGTCCGCACCGAGCATTGGGTGCTTCTGGTCCTGCTCGGAGTACTCGGCCAGGGCCTCCTTAATTTCGCGGATCACGCCCTGGAAGTCGACAACCAGACCGGACGGCTTGCCGGGCCAGGTGCGGTTGACGCGTGCAATGGCCTGCATGAGAGCCGCGCCTCGCATGCGCTTGTCGAGGTACAGGGTATGCAGCGGCGGAGCGTCGAAGCCGGTCAACCATAGGGACTGAACGATGACGAGTTCTAGTTCGTCGTCCGCGTCGGTCACCCGCTGCTGGATCTTTTTGAGCTGGGTGGGGGTGCGGACGTAGTCGGCGACCTCCTCGTCGTCCTTGGCTGGATTGCCAGTGAAGACAACCCTGATGCGGCCGGTGTCGTCCGTCAGCAACTGGGACTTCGGGTCTCGCTCACCCTCCCAGTCATGCCGCTGGCGGATGATTTCCTCGAATAGCCGTGCCGCGATGGCCCGGGATGCGCAGACGATCATTCCCTTGCCCCGATAACCGGTGAGCTTGACCATCTCGCTGCTGCGCGCGTCCCAGTGGGCGAGCAGCTTTCCGGCGAGTTCCCTGATCCGCTCCGAAGCGCCGATCAAGTTCTCGTATTCCCCGAACTGCCGACGAGCCTTGCGCTTCTCCTCCTCCGACAGCCCCTCTATCAAACCCTCGGCGCGGGCGTCGAGGTCGTCGAGGTCGACGTCGTCGGGCAGGCGCACGCGGACCAGGTGCGGCTCGTAGAAAACGGGGACAGTCGCTCCGTCGTCCACGGCCTGGGTGAGGTCGTAGGTGTGGATGTCCTCGCCGAAGACACCTCGGGTACTGCCGACGCGGTTCTCAATGGGCGTGCCGGTGAAGGCGATAAAGGTGGCGTTGGGGAGGGCGTCACGCAGGTTGCGGGCGTAGCCATCAATGAAGTCGTAGTGGCTGCGGTGGGCCTCGTCGACGACCACGATCACGTCGCGGCGCGGGGAGACGAGTGGATGCCGGACCCCGGCTGCTCGCTCCTCCTCAGTGAGGCGGAATTTCTGCAGCGTAGTGAAGATGACCCCGCCGGCCTGTCGTTGGAGGAGTTGCCGCAGTTGCCCGGCGTCGTCCGCCTTCTCTGGCGGTTCGCCTATGACCTTCTCCAGAGTGCGGCTGGTGGTGAAGGTCTTGCGGAGCTGGGTGTCCAGGTCGATGCGGTCGGTGAGGAGGACGAACGTCGGTTTGGCCAGCTCAGGGCTCCGGGTCGCCTTGACGACGTAGAACAGCATCTCCTCACTCTTACCGGCGCCCTGCGTATGCCAGACAACGCCTGCACGACCGTCGGTCGCCACAGCGGACTCGGTGGCCCGCACGGCGGCATTTACGGCGATGTATTGGTGGGCCTTGGCGAGCTTGACCGTGTCAATGGCGCCGGACTCCGGGGCGGAGTAGGACAGAAAGTTTGCGATCAGGTCGAGGAAGCGGGTGGGCTCGAACGCACCGTAGATCATCCGCTCCAGCGCACGGCCGTCCTGGCGCTCGTCCTTGCGGAGCATCAGGTCGTGCTCGTCGGCGTGCCAGGGGGCCATGTGCTGCCAAGGCGTGAAGGGGGTGCCCAGGCGGGCGGTGATGCCGTCGGAGACAAGGGTGACGAGGAGCGTGGCGAAGGTACCAGTCTCCTTCAGCTCACGCCGGTAGCCCTGGAGCTGGTCGTACGCAGTACGGGCGCTGTCATTGCTGTCGGCCTTCTTCAGCTCTACGACGGCGAGGGGCAGGCCGTTTACGTACAGGACGATGTCGAAGACGAAAGTCCGGTTCTTGGTACTGCGTACCCGTACCTGGGAGGCGGCCACGAGATCGTTGCCGTGCGGGTCGGCGAAGTCGACGGGGCGGATGGTGGCGTGGCGCTTCTCGCCGGTCGCGGGGTCGTCGTAGGGGATACGGACGCCGCCGGTCAGGCGCTCGTAGAATCGGTGGTTCTCACGGAGGTCGTTCCGGGTGTGCCAGCGCAGCAGCTCGTTGACGGCGTCGTCGGCGACGTGGTCGGGCAGGCGCGGGTAGCGGTTGCGAACCGCCTTGAGCAGGCGCGGGCGGAGGACCAGGTCGTCCCAGTCCGCCCGCCCGCCGTAGGCGGGGCCGAGCTCCGGCCCCGGAATGTGCTGCCACCCGTACTCGGCGAGCAGTTCGAGCGTGTGCGACTCCAACTCCTTCTCGGTGAGCCGGTCTATCGGGGGCTCACCGAGCGACGGCTCGGCACCTGCGGTCATACGACCTCCTCGACGGTACTGACGGCGTCCCTGACGCGTAGCTTTCCGGAAAGCAGTTGAGGCAGGAGGGTGTCGCGGAGGTCGGCTAGGGTGCGGTTCTCCTTCGCGGTGTGTGTCACCGAGGCGTGTAGTACGTCGAGCTTCGCAGACAGTCGCTCTCGCTCTCCTGGAGCGGGCAGCGAAATGCGCCAACCAGGCATCTCCTTGAGTGGGAGTCGGTCGACCGTCGCGCCGTGAACGGTCCTCCGCTTGATCTCCTCCTGGAACGCAGGACTGAGGTATGCGTGCAGTAGCAGGGAGCCGCTGATGGCAGAAGACTTGCTGCGCAGCAACGCCATCCGACGCCCGAGGCTGCTACGAATTCCGGACGGCATGAGCGCTGCATCACCGAGCCGCGTTTCGTAGGAGAAGAGAACATCCTCGGCTTGCGGTTGCACGCGCCGCGTCCAACGGGGGAAGTCCTCCTCGGAGAGATGCGCAGACTCGGAGAGGTCGAGATAGCCGCTCTTGAGACTGCTGATACTGAGGAACCACGGGCCAGTCTGTGTCTTTTGTGGAGTGGCATGCGGACCGTCGAAGAGATCGGCAAAGTCGCCGATAAGCTCCGGCTCACTGCTCGTACCGGCGGCTTCGTAACAGGCACTGGCAAGGTTCAGGGCCGTCTCGCGAATCCGCTCGTTGTGGGCAATCTTGTCGTCCAGGGCGCCAAGCAACTCGACGATAGAACGTTGATCCTGTACTTGAGGTAGCTCAACCAAAAGCTGGCGTTGCTGCGTAAGTGAAACATAGGCCGCCATATCGGTTTCGTTCTCTCGCGCACGAAGCTGGCTAACGAAGCTCGGACTCTTCAGGTAGTAATAGATATAGCGAGGCTCTAGGATCGAATGGTCGAGGCTGCGCCAAAATGTCGTCTGCGGAGAGCAAACAAATGCGGGCGAACCTACCGGAACAAAGGCAACTTTACCCACGGTTCCCTTATGCGAAATGATCACATCTAGATCAGCACCGATTCCTTTCCTAATGCGGGCAGTCGCCACATTGTCGATCTTCTGGGTCTCACCAAAAGAAATGCGACCTGCAGTGATGTCCGTTGCTCGCACCAAGGAGGTGCCAGAGCGGACGAACTCTTCCGCTCGAGGACGGTATTCTCCGTGGTTACCATCCTCTACCAGAAGGATTCCACTCCTCTGCAGCTCCTCCACTGTGTAGGTGCCGCTCAGCATCACACCCTCCCCAACTGCTCATCCACAACCTTCGCCAACCGTTCCGACTCCGCGAACTGCTCCCGAAGCAGCGCGGTCAAACGGGCGATCTTCTCCTCCACAGGCTCCGCGTCCGGGTCCACCTCCGCCTCGGCGACGCCCACGTACCGCCCCGGCGTCAGAACGAAGTCATGCTCGGCGATGAAATCCAGCGAAGCGCTCACGCAAAAGCCCGGCACGTCCTCGTAGTGACCGGCGCCTTCCACGCCCCGCCACGCCCGCACCGTGTCACCGATCCGGTGGACGATCTCCGTCTTCGTCAGCTTCCTCAGCGTGCGGTTCTCCACCTCACCGAACTCGCGCGCGTCGATAAACAGCACCTCGCCCTTGCGCCCTGGCGCCCACGCGGAGTGCCGCCCCTTGCCCTCCGCCAGGAACCACAGGCACGCCGGGATCTGAGTGGAGCGGAACAACTGGCCCGGCAGAGCGATCATGCAGGCCACGAGATCGGCCTCGACGATCGCGCGGCGGATGTCGCCCTCACCCGACTGCTTGCTGCTCATCGAACCGTTCGCCAGGACGACACCGGCCCGCCCACCCGGAGCCAACTTGCTGATCATGTGCTGAAGCCAGGCGTAGTTCGCGTTACCGACCGGCGGGGTGCCGTACACCCACCGCTTGTCCATGCCGAGCAGCTCCCCGCCCCAGTCGGAGATGTTGAAGGGCGGGTTGGCCATGACCACGTCCGCCTTCAGCTCCGGATGCTGGTCGTTGCGGAACGTGTCGGCCGGCTCGTCGCCCAGCTTGGCCTCGACCCCGTGGATCGCGAGGTTCATGTGGGCCAGCTGCCAGGTCGTCTGGTTGAGTTCCTGGCCATAGACGGCGACGTTAAGCGGGTTGCCGCCGTGCGTCTCGATGAACTTCTCCGCCTGGACGAACATGCCGCCCGAGCCGCACGCCGGGTCGTAGACCCGCTCACCCTGCTTCGGCTCCAAGACCTCGACCAGAAGCTTCACCACGCTTTCCGGGGTGAAGTACTCGCCGCCCTTGCGTCCCTCCTTCAGAGCGAACTCGGCGAGGAAGTACTCGTAGGCCTCGCCCATGATGTCCCGCGCGCCCTTGCGCCTGCCGTCCTCGCCCAGCTGTTCCTGGAAGACCAACCGGTCCAACAGCTTCACCAGGCCGGCGAGGCGTTCCTCGTCCACTTGGCCACTGTTGTAGATCTTCGGCAGGGTCCGGTTCAGCGCCGGGTTGAACTTCTCGATGGCGCGCATGGCCGCGTCGATGGTCTCGCCGACGCTGTCGCCCTCGACCGTGCCCTTGGCCCGCTCCAGCACGCTCTCCCAGCGGGCGGCAGGCGGAACGTAGAAGATGCCGGAACCGGTGTACTCGCGGCGCTCTTCCAGGGTGGCGAGGATGTCCTCCTCGCTCCAGCCGCCCTCCTCGCGCAGCTCGGCCTCAAGCTGGGTCCGCTTCTCGGCCATGGCGGCGGAGACGTACTTGAGGAAGACTAGACCCAGGACGAAGTGCTTGTACCCGGCGGCGTCCAGGCTGCCGCGCAGCTTGTCCGCCGACGCCCAGAGCACCTTCTTCATGTCCTGAGGTTCAGCAGTCTTCTTCTTCCGTGGCGGCACGGGTGCCTCACTTCTTTCCTGATTGTGGTGTTCTTCGTCGTACGCCGTAGTACACGGCACTGTTGCGTTTTCCGTCGACACGTCCGACCGCACCTCAAGCGATGCCGGGTCTACGGCGCAGCGCTAGGTCCCCGTCGGCGACTCCGGCAGCCAGCCTCTCGGCGAGGTTGTCCAGCGCCGCGAGTTGCCGCCGTACGTCAGCGCGCTGCCGTTCCGTCTCAGTCAGAATGGCCTCCAACTCCGCGACCTCCTCAGGCGGCAGCTCGGGCAGATCCATGTCCCGCAGACTCACCCTGCGGACCAGCGAGCCGCTGCCGCGGTGCTGGTTGCGCGGGGCGGCGAGTAGTTGGGCGAGCGGGTGCGGGCGCATCCACACCTCCTCGGGTCGCGCCTTCTCGGCGAGGAACTTCCGGTACGCCGGGATCCGCAGCCCCTGAACGGGTGCGAGCAGCACACAGCCGCCCGCGTCGTCCACCCGCGTGCGTATCCCATGCTCGGTGAGCAGGAAGACGTCGCCGCGCTCGGTGGTCTGGGCCTGCGGGTACTCAGCCATGTCTTCCAGCGCGATCCGCCGCTGCCCGAGCGGCAGGGCACCGAGCATCTCCTCACGACCGACGACCATCAGACCGGCGTCCCCTATGTCTGACTCGCGGATTCGGTGCCCGGCCAGCAACCTGAGCTGGCCAGCCCGCAGGTGTTCGCCGACCTTGCGGTGTGCCACCTCGCGGCCGGGGACCCGCCTGGCGACACCGAGATCACCGATCCACTCCTTGAGCTGGGGCAGAGCCGTCGCGGCCTCGCGTCGTGCGTCGAGGGTGGCCGAGAAGTGGTCGACGCCCTGTTCCTTCGCGACGAGCCGGTGCGCCGGCAGGATGGAACGGCCGTCGAGGAGGGTTTTGCCTCTCGGTTCGGTGACCGACACGGGAAAGGCTCCAGCCTCTTCCGCCACCGGTGACTTTCCATGTTCCAGCACCTGCGCCACATACGCCGGCCACGCACCGCCGACCCGGCGGGCAATCCGGTCGGCGTCGACCAGTAGCGCCCGGCCCCGATTCTCCGGTGTCGCTTCGTTCCGCAGCACAAGCAGCGCGTGCTCCGCGCCCGTGCGGTAGGGGTGGATGCGGCGCGGCAACTGGATGATCGCCGCCACCGCGTCCCGGCTCAACAGTTCCTCACGCATCCGCACATTCGGTTTCGGTGTCGCGCCGCGCGGTCGACTAAGAGCCCAGGACGGTACGACGACCAGGCCGCGACCGCCGGGGTTCAGGCGGTGCACGGCTTCCAGAGCCCAGCTCAGCGGCCCCTCCTCATCGAACTCCCGCTCGCCCGCGGCATAAGGCGGGTCGGCGAGGACGACATCGCCGGACGCAATGCCCCATGGGCGTTCCCGGTTCAGGTCGAACTCCCGCTGTTCCCACGGCCGCAGGGTGTCCAGTTCCTCAGGGCGCGCACAGATGTCCACGGCGGTGCAGTGATACGCGAAGAGCCGGTAGAGGATGATCTTGCGGCGCAGCGGATCGGGCTCCACCGCGACGATGCCACCACGCCCCTTGATGCCGTCGATGGCGAACAACAGCTCCCCGGTGCCGGCGCACAGGTTGATCACCGTCGGATGGTCCGGACCTGACGACACCACCCCCACAGAACTGGCCAGCCTGCTGACCAACTCCGCGAGCACGGGCGGTGTCGTATCCATGACCAGGTCCGACTCCAGCCGCTCGGCCAGTCCCAGCACGGTGTCAGCCGCGGCACCCGGCGAACCCAGCTCCTCGATCAGCTGCCGCACCGCACGGACGACGCGTGGATCGGCGGCCTCCATGTCGGCCGTCAGTTCTGCGGGGAGAGCCTCCGGGTCCCGGTCGCCGCCTTCCCCTGCTATGGCGCATACGGCAAGTGCGTCGACGATGAGCCGCTCTGCCGAGCCCAGTTCGTGACGCAGTGCCACGAGTCCGCGCAGCCTAAGGCCGCGCCGGAACCGGTCGCCGTAGGTCGGGACGGTGCCGTCCTCCTTAGGCTCCGTGTCCGGGATCGGTCGCAGGTCCAGCCAGGCCGCTACGTCATCCGCGTCGAAGAGAGGCCTGCTGTCGCTGCCTCCTACAGGATGAGGGAAAGGCCGGCGCCTGCCGCTGCCCGCCTGAGTGGCCTCCTTGGAGAACCTGCGCCGCCAGTTGCTGACGGTGGGCCGACCAACCTCGGCAAGTTCCTTGATCTCACCCAGCGAAACCAGCGTGCTCGCCGCCCGCGCACCGTTCGCCCTCGTCACTCCGGTCTCCATCTCACAACCTCACCGGTTCACGGCCGGACAGGACACCAGTTCTGCGGGCCAGCACCCGGGGCACTTGGCTGTGCTTCTCGTGCCGCTCGGCCATGGGCGGAGACAGATAGCGCAACAAAGCGACCGCCGTGCGGAAGTCCTCGTCGAGGCGCCGTTGGAAGATGCGCTCCTGGTGCGCGATGCGGTTGCGCAGGGTGCGCATGCGGTCGAACCTGCCGTGCAGCGCTTCTCGACCACCGCGGTGCTCACGGAAGAGATGCCTGAGTGAAGGGTTCCAGTACTTCATCTCGTAGTTGCCGCCCCGGCCACCTTTACCGAGCAAACTGATCCAGAACCCAAACGACAACTGAGCTACTACGTCACATGCCTGGTAGGTACCTCGGCGCCTGGCCAGCTTCTCCTCCGCGGCCTGGATCTCCTGCCGCCCGTACCAGTTGGGCTCAGCGCGGCGCTCGTTCCACCAGTCCGGCTGGCCGTATCGGCCTCCGAGCTGTCGGTGCACCCGGTTTCGCAGAGCCACTTCGAGGTCACGGAGCGGACTCTGCAGGGCACGAGCCACTTCCGAGTCCCAGGCATACAGGCGCAGGGCGCGCTCCTGGTCGCCTCCGCTGTTGTACAGAAAGGGCTGGAATCTTTCAGCGGAGATGGCCTCGATTAGGCGTGTGTGCTCCCCCTGGGTCATCATCGCTCTCTTTCGCGCCACGACACCGCGTGGTAGTGTTGGCGCGTACGCCTTGGAGTCCTGTCACCGCATCGCACACAGCCCGAGGCAGAGCCTGGTTGTCGCCCCCGAGTCTGCCCGCTCAGTTCAGGCGGACTCGGGGGCGCAACTGTCTCTAGACCAGAGAATGTCTGTCGACTACTAGTAAGTCTAGTAGACCTCTCCCCTTCTGTGTCAACCTGATGCCTGAGAAGTGGCCTTCTCACTCCCAACACCGGATCGGCGTGACGAATCGGAGCCGCATGACCTGCTGAACCCGTCACTAGGCCAGCGCTCTCCGGAGCCATGTTGGTTGCCGAGGCCGTCGAGCACTGTGCCGCGGCGTGAGCTGAGGGTCTTCGCTATCGGCAGGCATGAGCGCCGGAACCGCCATTTCTCCTCCTTCCCGCAAGGCAGGATGGGGTCATGGCGCCCACCGACTTGTCACACCTGGAGTTGCCCACCGCGTGCCGCGAGGCTCTTGCCAAGCCCCGGTCGGAGCGGATCGTCGGCCACACCATCCCCATAGCCACCGCTTGGTGGAACGCCGAGATAGTCGCCGCTCACCTTCCCGGTGCGCCCGTGGCCGGACCAGGAGTCACGCAGCTGAGTCGCGGCGATTTGTTCGCAGATGCTGCCAACCTTGATGTGAACTCCGACGAGGAGCTGCTGCGGTTTCTGTGGCGTGTCCTCGCTTGGGGCAGCGGCATGAAACTCCGCCTCAATCGCAAGCGCATGCGAGCTGTGGCGGTTGACCGGTCCTCAGCCATGGCGGCTCTGCGCCATGCCCTGAAGGCCGCCCGAGAGGATCCGGCGCAGGCGTACGAAGCCCTGCGCCCCAGAGACCACAACGCCATCGCCTTTCTGGGCCCGGCGTTCTCGACCAAGGTCCTGTATTTCGCCGGCAGTGGCGCTCTCGATCACCCATGCGCGATCCTCGACTCCCAGGTGGCCGCGACGCTCAGGGACACCTGCAAGTGGGACTCGCTCGGTGACAATGAATGGCCCACCAGCACCTACGTCCGGTACTGCGCACTCTTGGACCGTTGGGCCCACGAGGAGAGCAGGAGGCTCGGGCGCCGCATAGGCATCGATGAGATCGAACGCTGGCTGTTCAGGCCCTGATCGGCGAACGAGCTGTCGGCTGGCCCAGCCCCCTCAGGAGCTATCAGTGTCGCTCACCGCTAGGAGGTGGCCGCGGCTGGTCGCGACGCGGAGCACGTCCCGCAACGCCCGGGTCAGTTCCTTCGCCAACCGTCGCAGGTCCTCCGGGCTCTGGCCCTGGGCGTCGAGCGTGTCGGATGCATGTTCCAGCAGCTCGGCTGCCGTTCCCAGTTGCACCGCTTCGATGTTGTCCGCTAGGCGGGACATGCACCCAGCCTTGTCGTCCGTGTTCAGGTAGCAGGGTTTGCCCTCCGGCCCCGACCACGGGAGGAGGCGCAGTTCATTCGGTGCCGTCATCCTTGCGTCTGCCTCTCATCGGTCACGTGATGGGTGGTGAAGACCGCGTCGACGCGATCCCCGGGGAACGCCAGAAGGGCGGCCTCGACGACTCGCCCGGCGGTGTCGGTCGCAAGGCGTGTGATCGCGAGGACTGTCTTGGAGGAGCCGGTCCGGAGGGCCGATGCTTCGTCCGGTGTTGGTGGTCGGGCGCATACCGTCTCTCGGACGGTTGCCGGCGGCGATCCCAGAACGGCGAGTCGTCGGGCGGACTCCTGCCAGGAGGGTTCGTCATCCAGCACTTCGGCGGGGACCAGGTCACGCGGGATGTAGATGCGGGCCAGTCCGCGCGGTGACTCTTCCTCGTGGCTGACACAGAAGAACTCAGCGAGTGGACTGCCCGTCGGCACCTTGAGCAACGCCGTCAAGTGGCTGTCGGCTGGAACCGTGGTAGTGCGCACGGTGACACGCAGGGCCGCTTCAGCAGCGGTCCACGGGTCGAGCGTCCCCCATCCGCCGACGTACACGATCTTGCGGGGTGGGCGACGAACGAAGTTGCCCTTGCCGTGGATCTTCTCGACCAGGCCTTCGCCCTGGAGGACCGCAAGGGCGCTGCGCAATGTCACCGTACTGACCTTGTATCGGTCGGCTAGGCCGGCCTCGGACGGTAGGCGTTCGCCGGGTTTGATGCGGCCGGTTGTGATCTGGTGCCGGAGATCGTCGGCGATGTCGTCATGGCGTGAAGGCACGGAGCGAGTCACCGCCTTCTCAGCACGCGAACGGCTGTGAGCCGGGTTCGCGTGTGTATGGTCAGCAGCTCACCCGACTCGAAGAGGAGTTGCTTGGCACCTTGAGGGAGTTGGAAGAGGTCTGTCACCCGGCAGGCTCGGCCACCGAGTTGGATGACGTCGCCACGCTGCACGGTGGTCGCGGTGACCTCGATGGTGGATACCAGCGCACCGCCGGGCGCCCGGCCGCTCACCGCTCCACCTCCACGGGCGTGGACCGGTCGGGCGCCGAGTGACAGAGGCAGGCGCACGTCTCGTAGACAACGGGTAGGTCAATCGGTGCGGAGACAGGCGAGGATTCCGCACAAGCAAGGTGCGTGCCGATGCGACAGGCGGTCGACCGGTACGGGACATCCGAGGCGCCGGTGATGTGAAGCTGTCGGCGAGGAGGCATCAGCAGACCCCCGCCAGAGCCGACCACGCTTCAGCCGGCAGATGGGAAGCGACGAGCACCGGGCGCGGCCGTACTCGTTTCTCCCAAGCCAGCACGTACGGGCGGACGAGTGCGTTGTCCTCCCCCGCGAGCGGGTGTCGGTGGTTCGCGGTTTCGGAAGCCCGGCTCAGGATGAGCGTCGACGCGTCAGCAGACGCCGCAGAAAAGACAGGGGTGACTGTCGGCCGGGAGGGCGTTAAGGGACGGCGGTGCCTGCCCTTGGGGAAGTACCGCGCTCTGGTGAGTGAGACGGCACGGCGGATACGGTTGAGCACGCTGCTCAGCTCCTATCGCTGATGGCTCGGTCCCCCGACATCGCCCGTCGTGGGGACCGCTTTGCGTACGACCGCCCAGAGGGTGCGGCCGCTCAGGCTGGTGGCGAGGAGCCCGAACCGATCGGCCTCAGCCACCACTTCCAGGACCTCCCGCCATGACTCGACGGAGAGCGATTCCGGTAACTCCGCCTCGACCGAGGTGTATTCGGCGTGCTCCTCCAGACGCGCAGAGAGCCCGACGGCGGACAGCCGGGCAGCGATGCCTGCCGCGCGAACTCCCGAAGCGGGCACAGGGCATCCTCCGTCACCGATGATCACTTTCAGTGAAGCTAGTTAACTAGATTAGAGCTAGTGGACTAGATTTTCCATATGCCTGAGCAGCCGCCTTATCTCCGCATCGCCGACGAACTCCGGCGGCGGATCGCGGAGCGCGTATGGGAGCCGGGGGATCGCCTGCCCTCCCGCGCCCAGATCGGACAGGAGTGCGGGGTGGGCGAGAACGTGGTCCGCCGAGCTCAGGAGCTGCTGATTTCCCAGGGTGTGCTGGAGGGCCGCGCCGGTTCGGGCACGTACGTCGCCGAACCCCGGCAGCGGGTGCGGGTGGTCCGGTCGTCCGCGCGTGAGCGGCCCGACGGGTCGCCGTTCCGGGCAGATATGAAGGCCGTGGGCAGGCAAGGGGATTGGGAAAGCCGGACCGAGGCCAAGGTGCCGGCTCCGGCGGACATCGCGACGCGGCTCGGCATCGCCGAAGGTGACCTGTGCGTCCGGACGACGTACGAGTTCCTGGCCGACGGCAGGCCCGTGCAGCTGTCCACGAGCTGGGAGCCGTACGACCTCACCGCCGGCACTCTCGTCGTCCTCCCCGAGGGAGGGCCCCACGCCGGTGCGGGTGTCGTCAACCGCATGGCCGCAATCGGCGTCACTGTCAGCCACGCTGTGGAGCAGCCCGAGCCGAGGCAGGCGACCGCCGAGGAAGCGTCACTCCTGGGCATCCAGAAGGCCGCACTCGTCACCCACATCCGGCGGACGTACTACAGCGACGAGGGGCGGCCCGTGGAGACGGCGGACATCGTGGTGCCCGCCGCTCACTGCGAGATCGTCTACGAGATTCCGATCAACCGTCACTAGCACTGCCCCTGCGGCCAGTCGAATGCGTGTCGAAGCACGGTCGACGGGATGCCGAGCATGGGAAGACAAGCAGGTCAGCAGCGGTGCGCCACCCGTCCCACCAAGCGCCTTCTAAGCGCTTGGCCGCAGGTTCGAGTCCTGCCGGGGGCGCCACTGACGTCCTGTCAGGTTGGCGACGTTTTCGCAGGTCAGACTGCATCTGTCTGGTCTTTCAGATGAATCGGACTCCCACCCTCCGCCAGGGCCGGAGTCCGGCTGACACCGGCAAAAACCGCCTCGTCCTCGAAACAAACGAAGGCGCCGAGCGCGGCCTGTGCCCTTATCGCAGGCCACGTTGTTTCCTTCCAGGCGGCGATGGCGAGCTCGTCGCGCTGGGCGGCCCGTCGCGCCGGCATCTGCGGGGTGAAGCCGAGCCGACGGATCAACCGGGCCGCTGCGTCGGCGCTGTAGGAGACATGGAACTTGCGGCCGATCAGCTTGGCGACCCGAGCCCTCGTCCACACCCGGTCCTCATCCCAACCGAACGCCGCCGGACCCTCATCAAGCATCCGGGCCAGCTTGGCCTGCGACTTCGTACTGAGCTTGCACCGCTGCCCCAGCGGGCCCCGGCTTGCCAGCACCGCAGCCCCGCCGCGCTCGAAATCCGCCCTCCACCGGTACACCGACCGCACCGTCACCCGCAGCCGCTCGGCGATCTCCGAAGACGTGACGTTCTCGACGAACATCGCGGCCGCCTGCATCCGCAACGCCTCGCGGCGCGCCCGCCCTGCGGCGTCCAGACACGCCGCCTTGCGCGTATCTCACACCAACGACATAGCGCCGTCAGGGCCGTCCGTCAGCGGATCTCGGCGAGACGACATCAAAGCGCCGTCGTCAGTAAGTTATGAGTGGTGTCGACTCGGTTCGCGAGCTCGTCGAGCTGATCAGGGACAACCCGGACGAGTGCAACTTCACCGGTGGGCTGAGCGAGCAGGACATCGCCCGCGCCGAGGCCGAACTCGCGACGACCTTCCCGCCGTCCTACCGATTCTTCCTGGCAGAGTTGGGCAGTTGCGAGGCCGGCGGTGTGGAACTGCTCGGTATCTACCGGCCCCCGGCCCGGGGCGACCAACTGCTCGATACCGTGTCGGAAACCCTCGACGCGCGCAATGACGAGCGCTTCCCGCCGGACCTACTGGTCATCGAGTACGACGGGATGGGCGGCATCATCTCGCTGGACAGCGCGCAGCGGAACGAAAACGGCGAGTACCCGGTGGTCGCCTGGGACCCGGGTGCCGACGCCCGGCGCGGCCCGGAACGACTGGCCGACGACTTCGGCACCTACGCGCTGCACCGCTGCCAGATCGGCCTGCGCTGAGCCACCGCCGACCCGGTCACTGTTTGGGCAGGCTCACGCGGTAGGCGAGCTGGTACCTGTCGTTACCGGGCCGGGTGTGCCGCTGCCGCTGGCAAAGGTCGTGATCGAGTAGCCGTAACGGCCGGCCGCGTCCCGCAACCGGCAGGTGTAGCCGTTCTTGTCCGGCACCGTGCACACCGCGGTCACCGTCGTGTTCTCGGCCTGGCCCACGCCCGACTCCACATCCTGCTGCGCCTGCTGCTGGTCGGGGTAGGAGTTGGTCCACTGCCAGAACCCGATGATCAGCCCGATGACCGCCAGGAACACGGCCAGGCGCAACCACCAGCCGAACCGCCGCCACCGCGGTCTGCCGCCTTCGTCGAGGGTCTCGTCGGTCACGCCACATCCTGACAGGACGAGGGGCATCGCCGATCTGCCCGTTACTGGTTCGTGTCCAGAAAGGCACCGCATTATCCCGCACAGCACTTTCCGGTTGTCCAAGGGCTTGCGACCGGCGTGGTCGGTGCATCGCGGGACGACTGGCAACAGCGGCTCGATCCGTGCCCATAGCTCGCCGGACACGGTCCACCGAGGCTGCTGACCCTTCCTCACGCGCTGATCAACAACCTCCTTGATCAACCTATTCCATGATCCATTTTGTTAGGAGTTGTAAGGGCCCGCCGGAAAATAAGTTGGGTGGTGGAGCTCTTGACACCGCAGCTCACGAAGGGTGTTCGAACTCGACTTACTTCTCGGCGGGCCCTAAGTGCGCTTCGCCAAGAGTGCGGTGTACCCGGCCAGCGCAAACGTTCCGATCGACACGCCCAGGTCAGTCCACGTCTTGGGTTCCACGACCGAACCATAGCGGCGCGCTACGGCACCGAGTCTCCCCGCCAAGGCAGTTCCCATCAGGCTTCCAGCTCACGCTGGAGCTGGAGGGCAGCTTCCTGACCAGCGGCTGCGAGTCGATCGAGCATGTTCTGGACGTTGGGCTTGTAACTGCCTGCCGCCTGGGGTTGGTTCTTGAGTACGAGGCGTAGCCAGGCAACGACCATGGTCGGGCGCCGGATGATCTGCGGTATGTCGGTACCAAGCACGATGAGCACTGCAGCGGTTGCCTGCGGCGACGGAAGCCATCCAAGGCGGAGAAGAACCTTGATGAGGTGGCCGGCCAGGCGGGGCGACCCTGGGTAAGCCCGCACCCACCTCCCTACGAGGTCGGAGGTCTGGCTGGTGGGCCATGGGGCGCCGTCGGGTGGCAGTGGGAGGAGGGCTTCGTCAAGGTGTTCCACCCACAGGTCATCGGCTTGTTCGCCATTGACGGGCTGGAGGGTGCGGTGATCTGGGAGCAGTGTGTCCAGGATTGGTAGCCACAGTTGGTGGAGTGCGATGGTGCGGCTCGGTGTTGTAGCCAGGTCCGCCATCGTGGACAGGATGCCGCGCAGTTCTTCCGGGACGATGGCGAACGCCTCGAGGTAGCGGTGGAGCAGCGTAGGGTCACCGTCCAGGGCACGTTCGGCGGCGACTCGGTCCAGTGCGCTGCGCCACTGGTCGACGTTCGCATAGTTGTGGCGGGCGAATTCGGTCGGCCAGTGGCTGAGGTCGTAGTTGATGATCGCTTCGAAGAGGCGCGCGGCGGCCTGGCCATGCGAGCATGGCGAGGCCGCTGCGGCTGCGAGTCCGGGGATCGCGGGGGCCGCGAGTTCCGAGTCCAGGCGGAACTGGTCGTCGGCGATGGTGTCCTCAAGGGGTTCGACGAGCCGCAGGTGGGGCCGCCCGTTCGGGCCCCGGGGGCCGAAGCCGGCGGTCGCGATTAGCTCCCGCAGTGCGGCGGCAGCCGCTTCGTGGGCGCGCGGAGCGTTGGCGCAGTCCTGTTCCCAGATCGGCTTCATGGCTGTGACCAGGCGAGATCGCACTTCAGTGAAAAGGCTTCCCGCAAGGGTCTTGATCGCGTCTTCGACGGCGGTCAGGTCCGCGCCGGTCCGCTGTCGCAGCACCGTATCGGCCAGCAGTGCCGGCACAGTCATGGCGACGGAGCGGTCCTCGCCCAAGTGCCACTGCTGGCTCGGGGTGTCCCACCAGGTCCGGGGCGCGTCGGCTTGGCGCCGCGCGGCCTCCAGCAGTTGTCCGGCGGCCCAGGCCAGGTCGGCGTCCGGCACCTCGGTCCCCCGGGAGGGACCGAGGATCAAGGCGGCGGCGACGGCGCCGACGGCGTCCGTCTCGTGCCGGTCGCCGGGTACGCCACCGGCCGCTGCCAGTTCCTGCCGGGTCTGGACCAGGTCGGCGTAGAGCCGGGGAAGATCGCCTTGATCCATTCCGTCTCGGATACGTGCAGCACGGTGCGCGAGGGTGCCCATGTTCAATGCGGCGCGTGCTCGGTTGCCGCCCGCGTTGGCCAGGCCGCTAGAGACGCCGGCCGGATAGGCGACGGTAATCGCCAGCGTAGTGTCGCTGACCTGCTCTGCCTGGTAGTGGCCGATGTCAAGCTCGGTTGCCCACCGTCTGGCCTGGAGCTGGGCCACCTCGGGCAGGTCTTCTTGCACGGGTTGCGAGAGGAGGCCGACGAGCGGGCGGGCCCTGGTGTTGATCAGCTCCTCGAACCGGCCGGCGAGTTCCTCACCGATGCGCCGCAGCGCTCCCTGTCGTTCATCGCTGGAGTGTACGACTAGGTGCATGGCCGCTTGGCTCATCGTCCAGTCCGCACGCGGGGAGTCCACGCCGGGAGTGCTGGGGCGGGTCCGCAGACCGGTGGCGCGCCCGTTCTCCAGGTGCCAGACCAGCGGATGGGCGAGGAACGGGTCAAGTTCTTCGCTGACGTGATCGATGTCGTGCACCAGGAGTGCCACCGCGACGGCAACGAACGCCAGGCTGCCTCCCGCGTGAAGGACGCTGTCAACGATCTCGCGCAGCGGAGCGCCGGCTCGCTGCCGGTCGGCGGCCCAGGCCCGCAGCGCCATCAACGCCGACATGGCGGGGAAGGCTCCGGTGCCCAGCCGCTGATACCAGCCCCACGCGGCTGGTGTTCCGTGGTAGGTCCGGGACTGTGGCCAGTGCGAGAGCCGCACTTCGAGGAAGAGTTCGCGCTGGCCGTAGGCTGCGTCGGTGGCGGTGCGGGCCCTGGTTGCGGCGTCCACGACCGCGCCCACCAGGCGCAGCCCATATTGCGGATCTGCTTCAAGCAGCGCGGCGAACGGGCCGCGAGAGGGGTGGGCCAGGTCATCGATACCCACAGGGGCGCGTTTCCGCCGGGGCGCGTGGGCGCGGACGCCGTCGCGGTCGACCGCGCCACCGAAGCCACGCCTGGCGACCCTCGGGGAGACGGCGGGCGCGTTGGCTGGGCTGGAGTCGGGATCACGGCCCAGGAAGTAGAGGAACGCGAGCCGCAACAGCAGCCGCGGCCGGAACTGGGCCAGGGCCCGGGCGGCGCGAGACTCCTCGAATGCCTGGCCGATGCGCTGCGCGTCCTGGTGCACGCATGAGAGCAGGAAGTCTTCAGCCGCATCGTCGAGGTAGGCGGCCAGGATGGCGAGCGCTTCGATAGCGTCCCGTGCCTCACGGCGCAGCTGGAGATTCCGTGCCCAAGCCATCACCGCGGGGGGAAGCTCTGCGGCACCAGGGACAAGCTCGCTCGCTTCGCCCTGAGGCGGGGCGGACAGCGACCGCAGGTGCGAGCAGGTCAGACGCGCCGCCGCAGCGCACAGTACCGGAGGAACCCGGTCGCCGAGGTCGGCGAGCAGGCCCACGACGGGTGCGGACAAGGTGACGTCCAGCTCGGGGCCGGTGTCGTCTTCATCGTCGCGCCGGGGCCGCGCGTGCCGCTGCGTGACATCGACCAGCCGCGCCAGGCCAGCGCCGTCCCCAGACGCCAGAGAGCGCGAGAGCTGGCGCAGCGCTTCGTCGACCGGGCCCATGTTCAGCAGCGCCTCGTACGGGACGTCCCGCCACCGGGGCCCGTCGGAAGCAGCCAGACCATCAGCCACTTCGCGCAGGCCCGCCCAAACGTTGGGAAGATCATCTCCGGCTTCGCTCAGGGTGGCATCGGCCAGTTCGCGTTGCATCCACAGCCGAATGCCGCGTAGCAGCCGCCGAGGCTCGGTGAGCGTGCTGATGAGCTCGGCGCCCCCAGGTTCAAGGAGCCGGGTAGACACCGCGTAGTCGGCCAGCACGTCGTGGCTGAACCGGAAGCTGGCCCTCACTCGGTCAAGGATGTTGTCGCTGACCAGCCCGGACCGCGCCTGGGCATCCCTTCCGTCCAGCCGTGCGAAGGTGCCGCCAGCGATGACCGTATCGGCCATCGCCAGATAGACATCGGAGCGGGCCTCCGGTTCGCCCTGGCCGGGCAGCTCGCCCCCGGCGCGGCGGATCAGCCGCTCGAACGCGAGTTGGACGACGTCCTCCTCAGCCAACATGCCTTCAGGCAGGCCCAGTTCGGCGCTGCCGCGTACCAGGAGGTCGACCAGGTAGGGGCGACGCAGCAGTAGTCGACGGGGGCGCTCATGCCGGTCCAGTGGCCGCAGCCCGCCGAAGGCCGCGAGCACCTCGCCCACCTCGCTATCGGTCAGGTCGCCGACCCTCATACGGTGCAGTGCGGTCCCGGAACCCTCGCCGAGCGTGCGTGCGACCGCGTCGGCTGCTTCATCCCGTGCCGTGACGAGTACGTGCCACGGCACGGCGTCCGGCCCGCGGGGGACTGCCTGCAGGACACTTTTGAGTAGAGCGCCGGCGTCAGTGAGGCTCTGTTCCGCACCATCGATGAGCAGCAGCCTGGGACTGGTGGTAGCCGCTCCCGGGAGGGTGGTGTCCAAGCGGGCGTGGACGTCCGCTTCCAACTCTGCGAGTGTCCGCCAGGAACGCTCCGTCAAGGAGAACGCGACCACGGTCGCCCCGCCCCCGCGCATCTCCCGCGCGACCAGCCGGGCCAGGGCGCTCTTGCCCGAGCCTGCCCGGCCGCTTACGAGTACCCGCTCATGGTCGACGACGGCATTGGCGAGTTGGCCGAACAGCTCGGTCCGGGGCAGGTGCAGCTGGTCCGCCACTGAGGCGCGAGTGGCCTCGAGGAAGGCGCCGGTCCAGTGGTCCAACTCTGCGAGGTCGGCCCGCTGCCGGGGATCTGCGGCCAGGAGCACATGCCGGCGTTCTAGTTCGGCCCGAAGAGCCGCGGCGCTGACCCCGCCCGCCCGGGGGCCTCGGGCCTCTGCGATGGCGGCCAGGTTCAGAAAGGCGTCCTGCGCGGCATTCGGCTGGGAGAGCGGCAGCAGGTCACCGAGCCGGTTCAGCGTGTCCCGGTGGTCGCGTTCACCCTCCTCAGCCTCCGCCACCCACACCCGCAGGGCCGCAGCGATTCGGAAAGCCGACTCCTCGATGTCTGCCTTCGGCGGGCCGGAAGCCCGCTGAGCGCCGAGGAGATCCTCCACGGTGGTCAGCAAGTGCTGCCATCGGCCGCAGACCTGCGCATTGGGGCCACCGCTTTCGGCCTCTATCACCGTTTTGAAAGAGTCAACATCGTCGTGCTCCCGCGCCCAACGGGTCAAGTCCGCCAACTCGCTCAAGTGCGCGGCGTGCCCGCGGGCTGCCAGGCCAAGCAGATGATGCTGGTCTCGAACGCGCTCCGGATCGGCCCGAAGAGTCTCGATGCACTGGCCGACCACCGACTGCCACTCTTTGTCGCTGGGCACGGGGTCAACCCGTCGTTTGACCTGAAAATCCACCTGCAACGGCGTCGCATCATCGTGCTCGGCGACCGCGATTACGTCGTCCAGGTAGTGGTCGGCTATCCGCTGCTGGAGCCGGACCTCGGTGAGCGGAACTTCCAGCCCGGTGACCCGGTCCCGGCGCAGCAGCGCCGCAAGCACGAGAGCGGCCACGCGGTACTCGTAAATCGTCCCGGCGCCACCCGTCGACAATGGCGAGGCCACAGACCCAGAACCCACCTGTCCCCCATAAGAAACCCGGTCGCCCGGCGGCTCCCGGGCGAGAGCTTAGCCCAGGGGGGATGACTGCCGCGTGCCCCCAATACCTCCCCCGCTGGGGGGATTTGGGAGGTACGCCATGACCAACTCCACCCTCGACACCACCGCCGGCGCACCCCGCACGGCCGTCCTGGACGACGCCCACATCGGCGACATCCAGGGCGCCCTCGGCACCATCCGCCTCGACGACACCGCACCCCGCACCGGGCTGTCGGCCAAGCTCAAGACACTCCTGGCGATCGTCGGGCCCGGCCTGATCGTCATGGTCGGCGACAACGACGCCGGCGCCTTCGCCACCTACGGCCAGGCCGGCCAGAACTACGGCACCCACCTGCTGTGGACCCTGCTGCTCCTGGTCCCCGTCCTGTACGTCAACCAGGAAATGGTGCTGCGCCTGGGCGCCGTCACCGGCGTCGGCCACGCCCGCCTCATCCTGGAGCGCTTCGGGAAGTTCTGGGGCGCGTTCTCCGTCATCGACCTGTTCCTGCTCAACGCGCTGACCCTGGTGACCGAGTTCATCGGCATCACCCTGGCCACCGGCTACCTGGGCCTGCCCAAGGCCGCCTCCGTCGTGCTCGCCGCCGCAGTCATCATCGCCTCGGCTTTCACCGGCTCCTTCCGTCGCTTCGAGCGGGTCGCCATCACCCTGTGCGCGGCCTCGCTGCTGCTGGTGCCGATCTACTTCATGGTCCACCCGCACACCTCGCAGATGGCCCGCGACTTCGTCGTCCCGAACATGCCCGGCGGCACCGGGCAGTTGTCCACCGTGATGCTGCTGATCATCGGCATCGTCGGCACCACGGTCGCCCCCTGGCAGCTGTTCTTCCAGCAGTCGTACGTGATCGACAAGCGGATCACCCCGCGCTTCATGAAGTACGAGAAGGCCGACCTGTGGATCGGCATCGCCGTGGTCGTCATCGGCGCGGCGGCCATGACGGGCTTCACCGCCGCCGCCTTCGCCGGCACCCACGGCTTCGGCAACTTCACGGACGCCGGGGGCATCGCCACCGGTCTTCAGGCCAAGGCCGGCAAGCTCGCCGGCGTGCTGTTCGCCATCGCGCTGCTGGACGCCTCCATCATCGGCGCCTTCGCCGTCTCCCTGTCCACCGCCTACGCGATCGGGGACGTCTTCGGCATCCGGCACTCGCTCCACCGCGGCGTCAAGGGCGCCAAGGGCTTCTACGCCGTCTACGCCGGCCTGGTCGCCGCGGCCGCCGCCATCGTGCTCATCCCCGGCTCCCCGCTGGGCCTGCTAACCGAAGGTGTCCAGACCCTCGCCGGCGTGCTGCTGCCCTCCGCCAGCGTGTTCCTGCTCCTTCTCTGCAACGACAAGCACGTCCTCGGCCCCTGGGTCAATGGCCCCAAGACCAACGCCTTCACCGCCGCCGTCGTCGGCGTCCTGGTCGCCCTGTCGATCATCCTGACCGCCTCGGTGCTCTTCCCGGACATCTCCGCGACCGCGATCCTCGACATCATGGCCGCCTGCGGCATCGTCGGGGTACTGGCCGCGGGCTACGCCCTCACCCGCCGCCGTACCGGCACCAAGGAGGACCCGATCGACCGCACCGGCCGGGACACCTGGCGCATGCCCGCACTGGCCACACTGACCCGGCCGACCATGTCCACCGCCCGCAAGCTCGGCATGGGCGCCCTGCGCACCTACCTCCTCATCGCCATGGTCCTGGTCGTCGTCAAGATCGTCCAGGTCGCACTCGGTCACTGACCGTCATCCGGTGTCCGGGGCGGAGCACGCCCTGCCCCGGACCATGGGCCAATGGCTCCAGCCCCTTTTCGAAGCAGCCGAAGCAGAGGTGTGTTGGTGATGCTCGCCGCACTCGACTACGTGCAGCTGGCCGCCCCGGTCGGCTCCGAGGACACGCTGCGCGGTTTCTATCTCACCGCGCTGGGGATGACCGAGATTCCACAGCCTGCGGGGCCGGCTCGGCTCGGCGGTTGCTGGTTCGCAGCCGCCGACGGCGGTCGCCTGGAGATCCACATCGGCATCGAGGACGGGTTCCGCCCGCCGCGCAGGGCTTATCCGGCGGTACGGGTGACCGGTCTCGACCAGCTCGCCGCCCGCCTCCAAGCCCACGGCGCGCCTGTTGTGTGGAACGTCAGCCTGCCGACGCACCGCCGGTTCTACACCCAGGACCCGGTCGGCAACCGCCTGGAATTCCTCGAACCCCTGCCGTAACCGGGCACCCCGACGGACCGCGCCCGGGCCGTGCGCAACTGAGAGATCGAGGCCCGCCACCGTAGCCGTGCGCTCATGCGCCCTTCCCGCACATGGGAGGCTTTCCATGAACCCCTCCACACTCACCGTGCTGTATCTGTCCCTGGCCGACGGGACCGAACGCCCCTACCTGATCGAGGACCCGGCTCCCGAGGCACTGGCCGCCGGGGCGGTGTACGACCCGTGGGTCCATTTGACCCATGTGCTCGCCCAGCAGGGCCGCGACCCCGACTGGCTCGCCCGCTTCACGGGGCTGCCACCCGCAGCCGTCCACCGGATCACCGAGGCCGCCCGGCAGTCCCAGCCTGCTCTTTCTCACCAGCCCTGCTGACGTGCAGAAGCGCGTACGCGCCCGTGTCTGGAGGTGACTTCCATGTCCGCACTGACCCACCACGGCGTCCGGCACACCACGTCCGTCCGGCCCGTCGGTGCCCTGCTGTCCTTCTTCACCCGCGTCGTCCGGCGCCTGGCCGACAGCCCGCTCGACCACACCGTGCTGCACGCGGCTCCAGCCCGCACCCCGACACCGCTGCGGGCGGCCGGCTTCGGTCCGGGACGGCCGCACGCCCACTGGCACACCGTCAGCGGTCCTGACGGCCACCGTCGGCTCGAAGCCCGCTGGCATGGCGGCGCGTAAGAGCCCGACCCCCTTGTTCAACGCTGCTTTGGAGGAGTCCTGGCCATGCTGGCGACCCTTGATCACGTACGGCTGACCGCCCCGGAAGGGTGCGAGCCGCTGCTGCGCACCTTCTACGCCGACCTGCTCGGTATTCAGGAGGTCACCGGACCTCCGGTGCTGGCGGTACGAAGCGCCTGCTGGTTCACCGGCGAACACGGCGGCGCCCAACTCCACCTCGGCACCAAGACCCCGTTCCTGCCCGGCACCCGAACTGAGGTGTCCCCCGGAGTGTGGACACGGGGGTTCATGCTGCGAGTGTGAGTGTACGTGCTCTCTGCTGTTGCTGTTCGAATTCGGCTGGTGAGAGGTAGTTGAGGGCGCTGTGGCGTCTGCGGGCGTTGTAATAGGTGAGCCACTGGAAGATCTCCAGCCGCGCCTGGCGTATCGTCGAGAACAGCCGTTGGTGCATTGTCTCCCTCTTCAGCCCCTGCCAGAAGCTCTCAGCGAGGGCATTGTCGTAGCTCGAGCCGACGCCCATCGACCAGCCGAGCACTCGGCGTGAGCAGATGTCGATGACGCAAGCGAGATACAGCCACGAGCCACCGACCTGCACGTATGTGATGTCGCCGCACCACTTCTCGTCCAACCGCGCGGCGGTGAAGTCGCGTTGGACGAGGTCCGGGGCGGGCGGTGCGAGCCTGTCGGGGACCGTGGTGCGCTTGCGGCGCCGCAGATGGCGGCCTTCGAGCCGGTTGACGCGCATCAGGCGCTCGACGCGCTTGCGGTTGACCGTGTGCCCGAAACCGCGCAACTCGGCATGGACGCGCCGGACTCCGTAGGTGCCCTTGTGCTCGGTGTGGATCTCACGGATCTCCACGAGCAGGGCGTCGTCGGCGGCCTGCCGCTCCTGGCGGATCTTCGCGCCGGCGATCCACCGGTAGTAGCCCGAGCGCGAGACCCGAAGGACCCGGCATATCCGCTGGACACCGAAAGCCTCGGCGTGGGCGGAGACGAAGTCCCAGCGGCGGGTCTTCACTTCATCTCCTTGGCGAAATACGCCGCTGCCCGGCGCAGGATCTCCCGCTCGAGCTCCCACTCCTTCTCCGCCTTGCGCAGCCGGCCGTTCTCCACGCGCAGCCGGGCCAGTTCCTCATCCCGGCTCTCCGCGCTCTGCTCGCCGTGGCTATGAGCGCGGCCCGCGTGCTCGTCGGCCTGGCGCACCCAGCTCCGCAGCGTCTCGCCGGTCACCCCGACATCCTCCGCGACCGCAGCGTACGTGCGCTTCCCGCCCGCCGCGCGGTACAGCGCGACAGCATCGTTCCTGAACTCCGCCGGATACGGAGACTTGCGTCCCACCAGGACACCTTCCCTTGGATCTGCAAGATCCATTGTCAGAGTGTCCACGCCACGGGGGTCGCCTCAGGCGCCTGGTCCACCCAAGTCCTCACCGAGTGCGAGCGCCAGCGCCTGCGGCCCCTCGACTGGTCGGTGGATCCCCGCCACTGGTCCCGGACCGGTGTCTCCCACATCACCCGGACCATCCTGTCCACCACCCGCACCGGGTCGATCATCCTTGAGCACGACGGAGGCGGCGACCGCTCCCAGACCGTCGCCGCTCTCCGCGTCGTGCTGCCCCGCCTGATAGACGCCGGCTACCACTTCGCAACGCCCTGACGCGTCCTACCGACGGGGACGGCGGCGCCCCACTCCATGCGGCATGGGCAAGCGATACCACGCTGATCAGGCAGAAGGCTCTGCTCCATGGTTGCAGTTCCGGTTGCATTCACCGCCGTCCGGCACCATTCAGCAGCCTCACCCGCTTCTGCTCCATCGCAGGTCAGAACGCCCCTGACCGCTCCCGAACCCCCAGACGAACATTTGGAAAGCGTGTTGGGGGCAACCCCTCACGAGTTCGAATCTCGTATCCTCCGCCACGGCTGACCAGCCGAAACGAAGGTCCCAACCGCTGAGCGGTCGGGACCTTCGTCGTTGTGTGGTTGCAGTTTTGGTTACATTCCCCGGCTGACGGGCGTCTGGTCGGTACCGGCCGCACCGGGTGACGGCCGACGACCGCACACGGCGGCTGTTGCGGGCGGCCCGCCTCGTTGCCCGCCCTCCCGCAGCCACCCGCGGGCACAGCTCACGGCCGGCTGGCGGAGAAAGTCGCGATGGGCTCCTACGGACAGCGCTTGCTGGTTTTAGTACCTGCGCTTCCATCGAGGCCCAGCCCCGATTTCCAGGTGACGCCCGAGATGTCCGGCAGGTGACGCCTAGACTGGTGACCGCGCGCCCTGCGGACGACCTTGGTGGACCGGTGGCGAAAGGGAGGGAACTGTGGCGCAGATCGCCGGCGGCATCGAGGATCCGTCCACCGAAGTACTCGCGGAGGCGGCCGCCGCCTTCGGGCTGCTGGCCGCGGCGCCGAGGCTGCACCTCCTGTGGGCGCTGGCCCAGGGTGAGAGCGACGTGAGCGCGCTCGCGGACCGGATCGGCGGGGCGCTGCCCGCCGTCAGCCAGCACCTGTCCAAGCTCAGACTCGCCGGTCTCGTCCGCTCCCGCCGGGAGGGCCGGCGGCAGATCTACTACGTCGACGACCCCGATGTCGTCGCGGTCGTCCGGATGATGGTCGGCCAGCTGTCCCGGCGCGCCGCGGAACCGGCCGCTGTCTCGGGCGGGTTGCAGGGGACCGGTGCCTAGGAGCGCCCCGGCCTGGGGAGAGGACGCCGCCGCGCAAGAGTCCGGGGTCGTGCCGGGCACGCGCGCGCCGGGCGGCACCGCTGCGCGGACGGCCGCCGGAACGTCGGACGCGGGCACGGCACTGCAGGTGCTGCGGCGGCTGGACACCGGGCCGCGCGGGCTGACGGAGGACGAGGCCGCGCTGCGCTTGGCTCGCTTCGGGGTCAACACGCTGCCCGCCCGCAAGGACGCCTCCTGGCCGCTCCTGCTGCTGCGCAGCCTGCGCGACCCCTTCACCGCGGTACTGCTCTGCCTCGCCGTGGTTTCCGCGGCCGTGTCCGCTTGGTCCACCGCCTGTGTGATCCTCGTGCTGGTCGTGACCAGCACCGTGCTGCGAGCCTCCGGCGAGCACCGCGCCGACCGGTCCATGGCCCACCTGCGCGACCTGGTCGCCACCACTTCCACCGTGCTGCGTCGGGCCGACGAGGGCGCGGCACCCGTCGCCCGGGAGATCCCGGTGGAGGACCTGGTCCCCGGCGACATCGTCCAGCTCGGCCCGGGCGACCTGGTCCCGGCCGACGTACGCCTGCTGCGCGCGAGGGGCCTGACCGTGCACCAGTCGGCGCTGACCGGGGAGTCGGCCCCGGTCCCGAAGCACGCAGCCGACGTCGCCGGGCCGGCCGGCACCGCCGTGTTCGAGCAGCCGCAGCTGTGCTTCCAGGGCAGCAGCGTCGCCACCGGCAGCGGCACCGCCGTGGTGGTGGCCACCGGCGGGCGCACCCGGTTCGCGGCCGCCCACGACCGCTCACTCGGGCAGCGCGAACCGAGCGCCTTCGACCGGTCCGTGCATGGCATCTCGTGGATCCTGATCCGGTTCATGCTGCTCACCCCGCCGCTGGTGCTGATGACCAACGCGGCACTGCGCGACCGCGGTCTGGAGACTCTGCCGTTCGCGGTGGCGGTGGCGGTGGGGCTGACGCCGGAGATGCTGCCGGTCGTCGTCACCACCTGCCTGGCGCGCGGGGCGACGCTGCTGACCCGCACGCACGGGGTGATCGTCAAACGGCTCCCGGCCCTGCACGACCTGGGCGCGGTCGATGTGCTGTGCCTGGACAAGACAGGCACCCTCACCCAGGACCGGCCGGTGGTCGAGCGGGGCCTGGACGCGGCCGGTGCCGACGATCCCGAGGTGGTGCGCTGGGCCGCCGTCAACGCCTGGTGGACCCTTCAGCTCGCCGAGCTGCCCGAGCCCGATGCCCTGGACGAGGCGGTCCTGGACGCGGCGGACGAGGACGACCTCATGGCGTACGACGGGGTCGCGGCGCTCCCTTTCGATCCCGTGCGCCGGCTGGCCACGGCCGTGGTGCGCACCCCCGGCCGACTGGGCTCGCACACGCTCGTCGTCAAGGGCGCCGTGGAGACCGTCCTGGAGCGTTGCGCCCTGGAGCCGGAGGAGGCGCGAAGCCTGGCGGACCTTGCGGACCGGGCCGCGCGCGACGGGCTGCGAGTGCTGGCGGTCGCCACCGCCGACCGCCCGGCCCGGCTGCGCGACTACACCCCGGCCGACGAACGCGGCCTGGACTTCCGCGGCTTCGTCACCCTGCGCGACGCCCTCGCGCCCACGGCGGCGCCCGCCCTCGCCGCGTTCGCCGCGCACGGCGTCACCGTCAAGATCCTTACCGGCGACCACCCCGGCACCGCGGCCCGGGCCTGCCGCGACCTGGGCATCGAGCTGAGCGCGGACGCCGTTCTCACCGCCGAGCACACCGACACCCTGACCGACACCGAACTCGCCGAACTCGCCACCCGTACGACGGTGTTCGCCCGCTGCACTCCTGAGCACAAGGCGCGGATCAGCGCCGCGCTGCGCACCGGCGGGCACACGGTCGGCTTCCTCGGGGACGGGGTCAACGACGTGTCCGCGCTGTGGGCGGCCGACGTCGGCATCGCCCCGCGCGACGCCACCGACGTGGCCCGCGAGAGCGCCGACGTGGTGCTCGGCGAGAAGGACCTCACCGCTATCGGCCACGCCATCTCCGCGGGCCGGCACAGCGGCGGCAACATCGCCACGTATCTGCGCATCACCCTGTCGTCCAACGTCGGCAACGTCATCGCGATGCTCGCAGCCGGCCTGCTGCTGCCCTTCCTGCCGATGCTCCCGGCGCAGGTGCTGGTGCAGAACCTGTGCTTCGACACCGTGCAACTCGCCTTCGCCTACGACCGCCCCCACCCGGCCCTGCTGCGCCGCCCTGCCGCGCTCGACCCGCGCGCCCTGCTGCGCTTCATCACCGGGTTCGGCGTCCTCAACGCGGCAGCCGACCTCGCCACCTTCGCCGCCCTGGCCCTCTCCCTGCGCGGCGCGAGCCCGGCCGAGGACGAGACGGTCTTCCACTCCGGCTGGTTCACCGAGAACCTGATCACCCAGGCTCTGGTGATGCTGCTGCTGCGCACCGGACGCCGGCTGTTCCAGGACCGCCCGCCGGGCCCGGTCGGCTGGACCGCGGCCGCCCTCGCGGTCATCGGCCTGGTGCTGCCGCCCTCCCCCATCGGCCCGCCACTCGGCCTCACCACGCCCCCGCTGGAGTATTACCTGCTTCTCACCATCGTCCTCGCGCTCTACGCCGCCGGGCTTGTCCTGGCCCGCAAGCACCACGAACGCAACCTGCTCGATGGAGATAATCGGGGCGTAGCCGGGTAATTCCTGGCACTGGTCCGAGTGTCGGCGTCCGCAAGCGGAAGCAGTGTGAGCCGGGCGCTTCGGGTGGCCTGTCCGGTTTCTTGCCCGCCTGTAGTACCTTGCGCGGCCGGGCCGCGCCGTGCGCGTGGTCCGCGGTTCCGCCCCCTCGCGCACTTGGAGACGAAGGCCGCCCGATGTCCGTTCTGACCTATCCCGAAGCCGTGGGCGTGGGCCTGCTGCAAGGCGTCACCGAACTGTTTCCCGTCTCCAGCCTGGGGCACAGCATCCTGATCCCCGCGTTGCTCGGCGGCCACTGGAAGCACGACCTGGACGTCTCCGCCGACGGCTCCCTCTACCTCAACGAGCTGGTCGGCCTCCACCTGGCCACCGCGCTCGCGCTCGTCGTCTACTTCTGGCGGGACTGGGTCCGCGTGATCCGGGGTCTCGCGACGTCGGTCACCCAGCGCCGGATCGAGACCGTGGACCAGCGGCTCGCCTGGCTGATCGTCAGCGCGTGCATTCCGGTCGCGGTCGCCGGCGTCGCGCTCGACAAGGTGTTCCGCACGACGCTCGGGAAGCCCGTCCCGACCGCGATCTTCCTGGCGCTCAACGGCATCGTGCTCTTCGTCACCGAGCAGCTGCGGCGCGGCGGCACCGGCCGCAGGCGGGCCGGGGCCGTGACCGTCCCCGGGGAGGAGCATCTGTCGGCGGATGAGCAGTCGGACCTGCGGATAACCCGGATGACGATCCGGCAGGCCGTGACGATCGGGGCGGCCCAGATCCTCGCCCTGTTCCCTGGCATCAGCCGCTCCGGCTCCACGATCAGCGCAGGGATCTTCAAGGGCCTGGGCCACGAGGACTCCGCCCGCTTCGCGTTCCTGCTCGCCACGCCGGTGATCGGCGGAGCCGCACTGCTCAAGCTGCCGCCACTGCTCGGTTCCCAGGGCAACGGCCTGCGCGGTCCGCTGTTGGCCGGCAGCGTCGCCGCCTTCGTGGCGGCCTACCTCGCCACCCGCTACCTCGTCCGCTACTTCGAGAACCGCACCCTCATCCCGTTCGCCATCTACTGCTCGGTGGCCGGGCTGGGCAGCCTCGCGTACTTCACGATGGCGTAAGGGGCGTCTGCCTCAAGCCCGGCCGGGGGGGTCGGCTGGTCCACGCCGGGGTGAGGGACGTCCCGGTGTGGGGGCGGCTGCCAGGCGGGGCGACGGGCACGCGTTCCTCCTCGGGCGGAGGGGCCTGTGCGACCGCCCTCCAGCGGAGGGCGGTCGGCACGTTCGCCGTCGGGCGACGGACCGGCCCTCAGCCGTATCCCTGACCGCTCGTTGTGGCTCAGGTGGTGTCGGGATCGTAGGCGTGCGCGGGGGCCTGCTCCCGCGAGGCTGTCCGGCTCGCCCCGCTCCCGGTTGTCTCGCCGTTCACCGCGTCGGCCAGTTCCGCCAACTCCGCCCTCGGGTCCAGGGCGGAGCGGATCTCCTCGATCCCAAGGCCGTCGCCGTCGCCGTCGAGAAGGTGCTTGCGAACGAACGTCTTCGGGTGCAGGTCCTCCGGGTGCAGGTCCTTGAACTCCGGACCTAGTTCCGAGCGGACGTCCTCCTTGGCAGCCTCGGAGAACGCGCGGACCTTCCGCAGGAACCCGGTCACCTTCTGTATGACCTCGGGCAGCTTGTCGGGGCCGAAGAGCAGGATGATCATGATCCCCAGGACGAGCAGGTCCAAGGGGCTCACATCGAACAAAATCGGTGCCTCCGCTCTGTGACCGAAGGGGATGCCGGGCTCACGGCCGTACCAATTGGGTCTCGGCGGCGCTGACGTCCGCTGCCGCGACCGGCGGGGGCCGGCGGGCGGTGTCGCTGACCTTGATCAGGACGGCGACCAGCAACCAGTTGGCGACCATCGACGAGCCGCCCTGGGCAAGGAACGGAAGCGCCTTGCCGGTGAGCGGGATCAGCCCGGTGACACCGCCGCATACGACGAAGACCTGCAGCACCAAGGCCGTGGCCAGACCGCCGGCGAGCAGCTTGCCGAACGGGTCGGTGACCGTCAGGGCCGTCCGCAGGCCGCGCTCGGCGAGCAGCGCGTAGAGCAGGATGACCAGCGTCACCCCGACCAGGCCCAGTTCCTCGCCAACGGTGGTGAGGATGAAGTCGCTGCGCCCGGCGAAGCCGATGAGCTCCGGATGGCCCTCGCCGAGGCCGCTGCCCAGGATGCCGCCGGAGCCGAAGCTGAACAGGGCCTGGGCGGCCTGGTCCGAGATCAGTCCCGGCGGGCGCTTGTCGGGCGGGAGGAAGATGTCCATCGGGTGCAGCCAGGCGACCACGCGGCCGTGGACGTGCGGTTCGAAGGAGCCGACAACGAAGGCGCCGACGGCGAACATCGCGACGCCGAACACCACCCAGCTGGTCCGCTCGGTGGCGACGTACAGCATGATCACGAAGAGGCCGAAGAAGATCAGCGAGGTGCCGAGGTCCCGCTCGAAGACCAGGACGAGCAGGCTGAGGATCCACACGGCCGCGACCGGGCCGAGCTGCCGCCCGCGCGGCAGGTACATGCCCATGAGGCGTCGGCCGGCGAGCGCGAGGGCGTCCCGGCGCATGGTCAGGTACCCGGCGAAGAACACCACGATGACGATCTTCACGAACTCGCCGGGCTGGAAGGACAGTGGCCCGATGAAGATCCACCGTTTGGCACCGTAGACGTCGCCGGGATAGAAGGCCGGCGCCATCAGCAGGACCATGCCCAGGGCGATCGTGACGTACGGATAACGCTGCAGCCTGCGGTGGTCCCGCAGCAGCGCCACCGCCGCGGCGAACACCACCACCGCGATGCCGCACCACATCAGCTGCCCGGACGCCGCAGCCGTCGCGTGACGGTAGTGGGCCGCGTAGGCGAGGTCGAGCCGGTGAATGAGGACGAGACCCAGACCGCTGAGCAGCGTGGCCAGGGGGAGGATCAGCGGATCGGCGTTGGGCGCGAACCGGCGTACGGCGACATGGCACACCACGGGCAGTACGGCCGCCGCCAGGCACGTCAGCGCCATACTCGGCGGCAGCTTGCCGCTGACGGCGAGGGCCGTCTCGGCATAGCCGTAGCAGCAGATGAGGACCGCGCCGAGCAGGAGGACCAGCTCCAGGTTTCGGTCGCTCAGGCGTCCTGACCGGCCCGGCCGCACGGCCAGTTTCGCCGGTCCACGCCGACCAGTCATGCCTTCCCCCTCGATCGGGTCCACCCCCCTCGAATCCCGCACCGGGACTCAGCCAACCGGGTTATATGGTTGCGCAACAACGCAACTGAACTGTAGTCGAGGCCAGGTAAGAGGAGGGTCGGCGTGGCGGCACGCAGGAGGGGGCGCCGCAAGGCGTGGCCTGTGGTGGTGGTCGGGGTGAGCGTGGTCCTGGCGCTCGTGAGCTATCTCGCCGTCCGGTCCATCCGCTCGACGACTCCCGATGAGTGCACGGCGCACGGCCCGGACGGCACGACGGTCACGCTCGACCTGGACCAGGCGTCCCACGCCGCGACCATCGCGGCCGTGGCCCACGCACGCGGCCTACCGAAACGGGCCGTCACCATCGCCCTGGCGACCGCAATCCAGGAGTCCAAACTCCGCAACCTCACCTACGGGGACCGCGACTCCCTCGGCCTCTTCCAGCAGCGCCCGTCCCAGGGCTGGGGCAGCCCCACACAGATCCGCGACCCCGCCTACGCGTCAGGCAGGTTCTTCGACGCCCTGGTCAAGGTGCCGGACTACCTCAGCCTCCCCGTCACCGAAGCCGCGCAGCAGGTCCAGCACAGCGGCTACCCCGAGGCGTACGCCCAGCACGAGGACACGGCGGCGACACTCGCCGACGTGCTGACGGGGCGGGAAGGGCCGGCACTGAACTGCACGGTGAGCGGGGCCGGTCCAACCCCCTCCGCCGCAGGAAGCGGTACGGCGGACGCCGTGAGCGCGACCGGTGACGGTGGCGGCGTCGCGGCAGCAGTCCGGCGGGAGTTCGGTGACGCACCCGCCGCCCTGCCTGCGACCAGCGGCGACAGCGTCAGCTACCCGATCGCGACCGGTCAGGCTTCCACGGGCTGGTCCCTCGCCCTGTGGCTGGTCTGCCATGCCACCGAACTGCACGCCACATCGGTGACGTTCGACGGCCGGCGCTGGTCCAGCACCGCCTCGGACCGGGGCTGGACGCACACCGCATCCGGTCCCGGGCGCACCGGGACGGTGGCGGTGGCGCTGGGCTAAGCCTGCAGGGGCCGCTGGAGCTTTATCGACTGAAGCAGCCCTATGGCCACCCACACGGCGAACATGGACGAGCCGCCGTAGGAGACGAACGGCAGCGGGATGCCCGCCACCGGCATGATGCCGAGGGCCATGCCGATGTTCTCGAAGGACTGGAAGGAGAACCAGGCGACGATCCCGGCGGCGACGATCGTGCTGTACAGCTCGGTCGCCTCGCGCGCGATCCGGCAGGCCCGCCACAGGATGACCCCGATCAGCGCGATGATCAGGGCGCTGCCGACGAAGCCCAGCTCCTCCCCCGCGACCGTGAACACGAAGTCCGTCTGCTGCTCCGGCACGAACTGTCCGGTGGTCTGCGCCCCGTGGAAGAGCCCCTGCCCGGTCAGCCCACCGGAGCCGATGGCGATCCTGGCCTGGTTGGTGTTGTAGCCGACGCCGGAGGGGTCCAGATTCGGGTCGGCGAAGGCCGCGAACCGGTTGATCTGGTACGTGTCCAGCAGATGGAGCTGCCACACCGCGACGGCGCCCGCGACCCCGACGGTGAGCAGCCCGAAGATCCACCGGTTGGACGCGCCCGAGGCGAGCAGGACGCCGAGGATGGTGACGGCCATGACCATCGTCGAGCCGAGGTCGGGCATCATCATCACGACCATGATCGGTACGGCGGCCAGCCCCAGCGCCTGGATCACGGTACGGCTGTCGGGATACGTCCGGTCGCCCGCGTCGACCCGCGCGGACAGCAGCATCGCCATGCCCAGGACGATCGAGACCTTTACGAACTCCGAGGGCTGCAGCGAGAATCCGCCGCCCAGCACGATCCAGTTGCGGTTGCCGTTGATGGTGGCACCGAGCGGGGTAAGCACCAGCAGCACGCCGAGGACGGAGACCCCGTAGAGGATCGGCACGGCGTTGCGCAGGGCGCGGTGGCCCAGCCAGAGGGTGCCGATCATCAGGGCGAACCCGATGCCGAGGTTCATCAGGTGCCGGACGAGGAAGTAGTACGGGTCGCCCTGATTGATCGCGGTGCGGTTGCGCGTCGCGGAGTAGACGAGCAGCGAGCCGATGAACGACAGCGCGAGCGCCGACAGCAGTATCGGCCAGTCCAGCCGGCGCACCGGCGAGTCCCGCGCGAGGAGCCGCCTCCACCGGGACCGCTCGGGCCCGTACGCCGAGACGGAGAAGCTCTTCACGCTGGTCACCTCGGCTGCCTCCGGCTGTCCCGCTGTCCGTGCCGGAAATCCTAACTGCGCACTTGCGTAAGGCAGCAAATGAACTAGCCGGAAGCGCCGGTCCCCTGGGGCCGGGATGATGCGGAGCAGATCGGTGTTGTGGTCGACGACGACGCCGCGGTGTCCCGGCCTCGTGCGCGCTGGTTTCGTTCTGGCGGGGCTGTGCGGCGGTGTACCGTACCTGCGCCTGCGCCTGCGCCTGCGCCTGCGCCTGCGCCTGCGCCTGCGGGACGGTACTTGAGGCAACAGACCTGCTGCGGTCCCTGGCGCTGATCATCTCGCGCGCGGCCGGGGGTCCTGCAGTAACCCCGAGCAGAATGGGCCACAGCGCCCTCGAGCGGCCGTGATCCATCAGCACGTGGCCAACGTCCGTGACCGCGAGATCGCCGGTCGGCTCGGCTTGGCGATCCGCAAGCTTCGGGGGCGCGGCAGCTTCCGCCGCAGGATGCCCGACTCGGGAGACCACCCCTCCGTAATCCTGACGGGTTCGCTAGGGCCTGTCGTTCTCGCATGTACTCGGGCGGAAGTGCCGCGCAGTCTCAGTCTTGCGATCAATGCGTCCGTCCCGCACTCTGGGTAACGCTGGACCGCATGGACTGCGGCCCCCGCCAGCTCGGAGCACGACTGTGGTCGCCCCGTGCACTCATTGCCGACGAGGTCGCTCGGTTCCGGGCGCAGCAGTCGCGCCCCTCCATCGCCTGACACCCCAAAGACCACCCAGGTCAGATACTTGCCTGTTTGCGCGACTGTGCAACTATCGGGGCTGCTTCTTCGTCTCACTGGTAGCAGTCGGGGCGACACTCCGGAATCAGCCGTCTTGCCCCGCGTCGAGATGAGCGAGAGCGAGCGTATGCGCCATCAGCAGGAACGCGTCACCGGCGCCATCGGAGCGCAGGGGCAGCACAGCTCTGTGACGCAGGGCCGGGTGGTCCAGCAGGGGCTGTCCAGAGAGCGGACGCCGTCCGCTGGCGCGCCCCGTGCACAACGCTCACAGCGCGGCGGGGTCGGCACACTGCCTGTGCGTCGGCCCGGGGTCGGGGCCATCGCAGCGATGCTGCTGGGACCGTTGCTCCTGGGGAACGGAGTGGACCACTTGGTCGGCCGGGAGCCCGGCTGGGGGCTGGCGATCGGAGCGACGGCGGGAGCCCTGCTCGCGGCCCTGGCAGCGGTTCGTCGCCGCGTCCTGGGTCTGGTGGCGCCGCTACCGGCCCTTGCTGTGGCCGTTGTCACGGCGGGGACGGTGCTGACGGCGCATGGCCCGCTGACCACGCGGCTGGTGCGGTGGGCCGTGGCGGTGTTCCCGGCGATGGCCGCGGCGGAGTGCGCGGTGGTCATCGTGGCCCTGGCGGCGGCCGTGCTCCGGTACGGGGTGAACAGGAGGGATCGTGCCTGAGAGCATGCGACACCGTCCGTACTCGGCCGCCGTCACACGCGGACGCAGGGCGCCCTGGCTTGTCATGTTGCGTGTGGCGACATGGACGGTATCGGCGGCTCTGCTGCTCGGCTGCGGTGCGACCTGGTACGCCTACCGGTCCCTGACGCATGGCCTGACCACCTCCGACGCGCTCGACGCGGTCCGCGGCAAGGCGCCCCGACACCTGGACAACTCGGTCAACCTGCTGCTCATAGGTCTCGACTCACGCAAGGACATGAACGGCAACAACCTGCCACGGCAGTTCGTGCAGACCGAGCTCCACGCCGGGTCGAGCGACATCGGCTACTACAACACCAACACCCTGATCCTCATACACATCCCCGCGAACGGCGGCAAGGTGCAGGCGTTCTCCATCCCGCGCGACGACTACGTGCAGACCCTGAACGGCGACGGCTCGGTCCAAGGCCACTTCAAGATCAAGGAGGCGTACGCCAACGCGTACACCACTGCCCAGGACAAGTACGCCGCCCAGGGCGTCAAGGGTGCGGATCTGGAAGCGAAGAGCCGTGAGGCCGGCCGGGAGGCGACGCTGGCGACGGTGCAGCAGTTCACTGGCGTGCCCATCGACCACTTCGCCGAGGTCAACCTCCTCGGCTTCTACGACATCGCCAAGGTCCTTCAACCCATCACGGTCTGCCTCAAGCGCCCGGTCAAGGACCGGTATTCGGGTGCCGACTTCCCCGCCGGCGTGCAGAAGCTGAACGCCCGTCAGGCATTGGCCTTCGTGCGCCAGCGGCACGGGCTGGACGCCGGTGACCTGGACCGTACACGCCGGCAGCAGGCGTTCATCTCCACGGTCACGCACCAGCTCAAGACCGAGGGCGTCTGGGGCAGCCCGTCCAAGCTCCAGGGGCTGTTCGACGTCGTGAAGAAGGACGTCGTCCTGGACAGCAGCTGGAACGTCCTCGACTTCGCGCAGCAGGCCCCAGACCTCACCGGTGGGAACGTCGTGTTCCACACCCTGCCCATCGAGGGCTTCGGGATCCGCAACCGCGAGGACGTCAACCTCGTGGATCCGCAGAAGATCAAGTCGATCGTGCAGCAAGCATTCGGTGCGGCCGCTTCTGCGTCACCCACGGCCGACACCACCGCGGTTTTCAATGCCACCGTGGATGTCGTCAACGGCAATGGCGCTCGCGGCCTTGCTTCCGAGACACTGTCGTCCCTGGTCAAACTTGGCTACGCAGCCGGTACGACGGGCAACACCGCTACGCAGTCCACGACCACCGTCCGCTACGGCGACGGGGCACAGCAGGCGGCCCAGCAGATCGCCGGCCGGCTCCACGCCGGCATCCCCACGCCCGGTCCGGCCGTGCACGCAGGTCATGTCGTCGTTACCCTCGGCGAGGACTACACGTCCCTCGGTCAGGCAGTTCCTGCCCCGACACCGTCCCCGACTGCTTCTGCTTCGGGCACGGCAACAGCGGACGACTCGGGCCCGGCCGTGAAGGCGGGCGGTGTGCCCTGCGTCAACTGACCCGTGCCCGGTGGCGTAGCCGTGCGGGCCGGAGAGGGGCGGTCGATGGAGCCGCCCGCAGGGCGCCCACCAGGCCCGCACGGCCTTCTGTACGCGGTCATGGAACGCCGTTATGGGCACGGGAGAGTTCACGGCAGCGACGAGTGCAGCAGGGGGAGGCGCTCCCACCCCCGTAGCCGCACGATGACATCGGCGAGCCGCCCCACCACCTCACCGTCGCCCCGACCGCCGGCCGACGGAGAAACTGTGCGAGACGTACGACGCTATCCCCTCCTCACCACGCCAGACTGTTTGCTGGGCCTCCCCGGGTGGTGTTCCGATGGCCTGCGTGACGGTAGTTCTACTTGCGGTAAGCGCGCAGCAGGACCGCCGCGGTTGCCGCGACGCCTAACAGCGCGACGACGAGGACGATCCGGAGCCCACCGCCGGCCAGGAGCGGCGCGGCCATGTCATGGGGCTGGGTCATCGTGTGTACCTATGGCCTTTCAAGTTGCGGTGCTCTGATGCCTGTGGCTCAGGTGTCCGAGTCGGGCTGGTTGGTGGCGGCGGCGTACGCCTGGGCGGGGGTCATGGGGACGCCGTTCAGCTGGACGGTCTTGTACGGGCTGACCTGGGCGCAGCTCTTGGGCTGGTCGGCGGTCTCCGCATGGGCGTTGGAGACCGCAGCATGGGTGTCGGCGGGCGCGGGAGAGGAGGTACTGCCGCTGGGGTAGGTGGTGCCGCTGGGCCAGTCGCTGCCGATCACCAAGGTCAGGCCGTCGGTACTGCCCTGCTTCAGGTGTGAAGACGGAAGGCCGAGCGCCTTGGCCACAGTCTGGGCCTGGGGTTTCTGGCCAGCGCCGTAGGTGAGGGCCGTGGTTGTCGTGGTGCTGGGGGCGTTCGCCGTGGTCGTGCCCGAGCCGAAGCCCTTGCTGGTCAGGGCGGTGGCGAGTTCGGAGGCGCGTGGCTGGCTGGTGCCGGTGCCGTTCTCGATCTTCACGGCGATCCGGGAGGGGTCGACCGTCTGGGGGGAGGCGGTGGCGGTGGCCGTCGTGGACTTCTTGCCCGAGTCGTCGGTCAGGGACTGGTCGTTGGCGATGGTCGCGAACAGTGACTTCGCCCCGGCGCCTGGCACCACTCGGTCTTTGTTGGCGGGGTCGGGGGCGGTCTGCATGGTGGTGAAGGTGATGCGGTGCGAGGGGACCTTGTTCACGTCGGAGGCTAGGCCCGCCAGTTTGCTGATGCTGCCCAGGCCGTCGTCGACGGTGAGGGCCTTGGTGGCCGCGTTGGCCAGGTCGTAGACCGCCGTGGGATCGGTCAGTGTGCCGGCACTCTTGAACTTGCGGATCATCGAGCCGAGGAAGAGGTGCTGGGAGACGGTACGACCGAGGTCGCTGCCGTCGCCGAAACCGTGCCGGGAGCGGACGAACTCCAGTGCCCCCACGCCCTTGAGGGTGTGGGTGCCTTTGGACAGCTTCAGGTGTGAGTAGGTGTCATACACGTTGTCGCTGACGCAGACCGACACCCCGCCCACCGCGTCGGACATACTCACCACACCGGCGAAGTCGAGCTTGACGAAGTGGTCGATGGGGATGCCGGTCAGCTGGTGGATGGTGGCCACCTGGCAGGCCGGGCCGTAGGAGAGGGCGCTGTTGATCTGGCCGTAGTAGCCGGACGTGGAGGTGCCACTCGCGCTGTCCTTGCAGGCCGGGACGTTGGTCATCGTGTCGCGGGGGATGCTCATCACGGTGGCGTTGGAGCGGTCCGCGGCGATGTGCACGACCATCTCCACGTCCGCGTTCCCGTTGCCGGACTGCACACCGGTCTGCGAACAGCCACCGCCCAGCTTGCAGTCCTCCGCGCTGGTACGGCCGTCCGAGCCGATCACCAGGATGTTGATCGGGGTACGGCCGAAGGCGTCCGCCTTCTCGCTGCCACCCTTGCCGTCGAGCGAGACACTCGTGATGTTGCCGTTCAAGTGCTGGTAGAACCACCACCCGGCACCACCCGCCGCCAGCACCACGAGAGCCAGGCATATCCCGGCCGCCCGCAGTACCCGCCTGCCCCGGCTCGCCGGCCGGACACGGCGCCGTGCGCCTCCCCGGCCGACGGATCGGGAGGCCGCCGCCCGCGCGGCGGCCCGGCCGGTCGGACGACCGCCGGAGGGCCCGTCCGTACGCTGGCGGGGCACCTGGGTGCCACGGCGGCGAGTGGCACGGCCGGTGGAGCCCTCCCGCAGGTCAGGCATCTACCACTCCCACAAACGGTCAGGCCCAGGACGCCGTCGGCGGCGTCCGAATCCGTCAAGCGACGTGAGGCACCGGTGATTAATTAGTTGCGCAATCTAGCAAACGAACCTCGGTCCTCCGCAATGCCCGGCTGGATGCACACGACGAGAGATGCCATGGAATCCGACTCCGCCGAAGTCCGTGACCACGGCTCGGGCTACAGCATGGGGTAGGCAGCGAACGCGCAGGTGGGGACCGAGCCGGTGGCGCTGACAGAGGTGGTGGTCACACCGGGGCCGGTCGGGTGGACGGTCGAGTTGTGCAGGCCGATCTCGGCGTACTGTGCGGTCGTGGTGTTGGCGTCGAGGGAGACGTTCAGGAGCGTCAGGCCGATGGGGTGGGCGGCGTCGAAGCCGCTGATCACGGACTTGGCGCCGGAGACCGACGCGGTCGCCCTGACGCCGTTGACCACGATGTCGGTGAAGGTAGGGGTGTGCCCGCTGCCCGAGGCGTAGTGGGTGTCGAAGACCACGGACTGCCTCACGTTGGTGATGCACGTGCCGGTGGGTGACCTGGGTGACCGGGCCGCCGTTGACGCCGCTGCTCTTGATGCGCAGGCCGACGCTGCTGCCGCTCACGGTGCCGTTGGCGTCCGCCCCTGTGACCGTGTTGCCGGTGACCAGGACGTTGCTGACGCCAGCGGCGGTCTCGGAGCCGATGGAGATGCCGTGGGTGCCGTAGAAGTGGCTGTTCTTGATGGTGATGTTCTTCGACGGGGCGCCGCCGCCCTTGATGGCGATGCCGTCGTCGCCGTCCATGATGTACGAGTCGGCGATGGTCACGTCGGTGGCGCCACTGGGGTCGATGCCGTCGATGTTGCGAGCGGTGGCCGGAGTCCTGGTGCGGACGCCCCAGGCGGTGAAGCCGGTGCCGCTCTGGTACGAGACGTGGCCCGAAGTCGCCTCCGGCGAGCAGTGCGTTGCCGTGGATACCCATACTTTGCCGAGCGATGACCCGGGAACCATGCGCTTGGTTATGAAGTCCGGTTGCCTGGCCCGCCGTAGTCGGGTGCGTCCCCTTCGTGGATGTCGAGCATGCCGCTCAGGCCAAGCCGTTGAAGTGTGCCGCGCGCCTGGGCACCGACGTGGGTGACGATGACCCTTGTGCCGTACTGCCGTGCCTCAAGCAGTGCGGGGAGGAGGGCGCGGCCACCGTCACTCGTCATGAAGGTAACGCGTTGGAGATCCACCTCCAGAACGCGCGGATCTGTCCGGAGGGCGTTGCGCAGGCCCTTGTCCACCCGTTCGGCGGTTGCCGCGATGATCTCCCCCGACAACCGGACCACGACATGCTCCTGGGCTGCCTGCCGCGTGCGCACGGTACGCCGCCCGAACCGGCGCAGCCTGCCACGAGTGGTCTCCCAGAGACTGCGGTGTCCGCGTGGCGGGGTGGGTGCGGGATCCGGCATCAAGTGCCCCCAATCGGTTAGTGGCCGTTCCGTCCGTGGCGCTCGATGATCCACGCTGCGCCCAGTTCGGCCAGTGCTCTCCGCCGTTCCCGGCGCGTGCGCCTCCGGGGCACGGGCGAAATCCCCTGTCTCTGACCCGGAACGGCCGCGAGCGCCGCAAGTCGTTCGGCGGCGCGCGCCAGTTCGGCCCGCAGTCGCTGGCGCCGTCCGGAGGACCTGGTTCTCAGCAGGGCTGTGTAGAGCCCTTCGATCTCGGCCACTGCGGCTCCCATCCGGAGATTCGCGTCGTGTCGTTGAGCGTCGCCGTGCGGCATGGACACTTTCCCTCCCCGGGACCTTTCCAGGACATTGCGGCCCCAGGCTGATGTTCGTCTGTTGTGCTACGGCTGGCCTTCTCACCGGTTGGAACCACTAGAGGCCGTCCTGGACGAGCAGGGCGATCCGGTCTGGGTCGTAGAGCACCCAGCGCGGCGTCGGGACGCCGGACAGGCGCAGGCGGCACAGGGTGGTACCGCAGAGGTCTGTCCACCAGGCGGTGATGGTGCCCGGCCGTGGCCATCCGGCGGGGTCGGACACCATCACGGGCAGGTAGGTGTGCCGGATCTGGTCGTCCGGGCCGGGTAAGGGGCATGCTGTCGCCAGTTCTTCCAGCAGATGCTTCGCCGTGGACTCGCCTCGCATGTTCCGGCCCTCCCCATCGGCTCGTTCTGCAACGGTTTCATTATTGCGCAACTGATGCACCCTTTCTTGGGGTGCATCTGTGTGAGCGGACGCTGGCTGTGGGGGGGCCGGCCGTAGGAGAGGTCGGAGCACGGGTCGTCGTCGGCGGAGCGGGTGCCGTCGGCCTTGGAGCCGAGCCCGGGACCGGGTGTGGGTGGCTGTGTGGGCGGTGTGGTGTTCGTCCAGCCGAGGATTACGGTGACGCCCGGGTCGGCGGTGGGCTGGGATTGTGTGCCGGGGAAGAGCCGCGCGACTGTCTCGGCCTCGGCCTGGTGGCCTGGGCCGTACCGGACGAGTGTGACGGGCCGGTCCTCGCCGACCTTGCCGATGCCCGTGACCGTGAAACCCAGTCCGCTCAGCATCCGGGCCGCCTGCGCGGCGAGGCCGGCGATCGGCGTGCCGTTGTCGACCCGCACGGCGGTTCCCTGTCCGAAGACCGGCGGGCCGACGCTCGGTGTAGGGGCGACAGTGGTTTTCGCTGCTGGCGTCCGTGCCGTGGGCCGGTGTTCCGGTCGTCGATCGGGCTGTCCGCCCGCAGCGCCGTCGAGAGCCGGTCGGCGTCGGGGCGGACGATGGCAACGCGTGAACCCTGGTAGCGCAGGGCAAGGTGACAAACCGGACGTTGTGCAAGTCGATGTCCTTCAGTGTCATGGCGAAGGAGATGAGCCTGTCCGCGGTGCCCAGTCCCGGGTCGACGGTGAGTGCCTGGGTGGCTGCCTCGGCGACGGGGAGGAGGTTCGCCGGGGTGATGCCTTCGCTCTTGATCTTCTTGATAAGGCTCGCGACAAGAGCCTGCTGCCGTTTGATGTGCCCGATGTCGGAGCCGTCGCCCATGCCGTGCCGGATGCGGACGTAGTCGAGAGCCGCCTGCCCGGACAGGGTCTGGACGCCTTTGTGGAAGAGGAGAGAGCCACGGGTCTCGCGGTTCGGGTTGAGGTCGTTCTGGTAGGCGTCCTGAGGGACGCACACACTCACGCCGCCGATCGCCTCGGTCAGCTTCGCGAACGCCTTGAAGTCGACGACGACCGTGTGGGCCACCCGCAGCCCGGTCGGGTTCTCGACGGTGTTCTGGGTGCAGGCCGGGCTTCCCTTGCGGGTCTGGCCGACCGAGTAGGCCGCGTTGAACACGGCGTCGGGTTGCGGTGCGCTCCAGGATCCGTCGGGCAGGCGGCACGGCGGGATGGTGACCAGTGTGTCCCGGGGGATCGACACGACGAGGGCGTGCCGATGGTCGCCGTAGACGTGCAGCAGGAACGCGGTGTCGGAGCGGCCCACGTCGTCCTTGCTGCCCCCGCCCACCGCATTGTTGCCGTCGACGCGTGCGTCGGACCCGATGACCAGGACGTTCTTCCCGTTCCTCGCTCCGCCTGGCCGGTTGCTGGACTTGCCTCCCGCATCGAACGTGCCGATGCCCCCGGTCAGCCCCAGACAGATCCGGCCTACGCCGGCAGCGGCCAGCACCAGCAGCGACAGACCCATGGTCAGGGCCCGGATCCGGCCGCCGCGCCCGGACCGGGGCCCGCGTGCGCCGCCGCGACCTGGGCGCCTGGACGGCGTGCGCCAGGCGGAGCCGGGAGCCGTGAGACGGCGGCCCCCCACCCCGTCGGCACCCGATGGCTGGACGGCATGGATGTCGCCCCTCATCCGCTCCGTGATTGCACAGTTGCGCATGTAGCAAGCGTTTCTCGCAGGGACGCGCTGAACACTCCGGCGGTGCACCCGACGCATCGGCCGGTGCCGCCTGGCCTCAGGTCACCAGTCGCCGCCGCCGAAGTCGCCACCGCCGTCGGAGCCGAAGTCACCGAAGCCGCCCCCGAAGTCCGAGGTGTTGAAGTCCGCACCGGAGAACTCGCCGCCCTCCGCCAGACCGACGTCACCCGGGAAACCGTCACCGCCGTCGGCGAAGGCCGAGGGTGCGCTGAGCAGGCTGCCGAGCAGGGTGCCGGCGAGCAGGCCGCCGACCACACCCCCGGCGCCGCCGAAGTAGCCGCCCGCCCAGGGGGCGTAGGCCGGGCCCGCGTTCCAGTACGGCTGGGCGCCCTGGTCGGTGGGCACCATCCGGGTCAGCGGCTGCCCGCCCTGGCTCACCCGCAGCGCGTCCTCGGCGCAGGCGGGCACCATGCGCAGCACTCCGCCCGGCGGGCACCAGTTCACATCGCTTACGGACGGACCGTGGCGGGGGTCGAAGAAGCACGGGACGCGCCGCTGCGGCAGTGGCGCACCGCAGCGCCGGGCAGCGAGGACGGCCAGCGCGAATCGGCCTTCGGCGAGAGTCTCGGTGACCGGCTGCACGTCCTGCGGGCGCGTCGCCGCGGCCATCTGCTGCTTGGCTCGGTCGTAGGCGTCCAGGGCGCGGGCGTAGTCGTCGCGCATCGCGTCCGTGGCGCCCGGCTCGGACGGCTGGAAATCGAGGCGGTCGAGTTCCTCACCGAAGGCGGTGATGTCCTCGTCCACCACCACGCGCAGCGCCTCCAGCTCGACCCGCTCACGATCCTCCCGCTTCCGCCGAGAGCGCCGGTACAGCGCATAGCCGCCCCCGGCCGCACCGGCCACGACCAGCCCGCCGACCAGCATGCCAGTGGCTGAACTCCCGCTCCCGGAAGCCTCCCAGGAACCGGGGGCGTGCCCCTTGGCCTGCTGGAGCGCCTGGTCCACGAACGCGTTCACCTCAGCGGAAGCGTCGGAGGCGTACGAGCGCCGCACCGCGCCCTTGAGATTATCGACCGCGTCCTTCGGCATCACCTGGCGATCGGCGCCCGCGTTGAATCCGGCGCCGAGCCGGACCGCGTACACGCCCGTGATGCCGGTCAGGGAGCGCAGATCTCGCAGCACCGTGGCCTGTGGGTACTCGGGCGCCTCGGGCAGTACGGCTACGAAGACCGGCTTGTCCGCCTTCTTGATCTTCTCGGCGAGCTGGTCGGCCACCGCCTTCGGCAACTCACCACTGGCCCGGGGATCGACATACACCGGCCCCTTACGGAACGCGTCCGCCACGGCGGCAGGCCCCGTATCCGCGGCCGACGCACCGGCCGTCGGCAGTGTCAGCGTCACAGCGGCCGTCACGGCCAGCGCGGCCAACGGCCGGATCAGGCACCGGGTTCGTACGAGAGAGGAGAGCAAGGGGGAACCTCCTGGTCCTCCGAGGCGGCAAGTGTAAATACTTTACCTACTGCGCAACTGGGCAATCGCATGCGGCTGGTACTCCAGCCGTAGATCGCGACCTCGCCGATGGGACCGGCCGCCTATGGGGCCGTTCGAAACCGGATCGCCCTTCCCGTACCGGCCGCGCGGGAGTACTGCTGATTGGCGGGCGAGCCGGAGTCGGCAAGGCGACGATGGGGTGGGAGTGTCGCGGCGCCCTGCCGGCTTCGATGGTCTCTCGCGCAGTCATCAGCGTGCTGCCCGAGGCCAAGCCGCAATTCATGACTGCAACGGCCCGGCCTGTCCCCATCGACATCGAAAAGCGTGCGGTCGCGCGAGAGCCCCCGCCCGGCGCCGACGGCTGGCGGATGGCGCTTGGCTGCCTCGCATTGCCAACGCGCGCCCCCATCGGTCTGGCTCATACAGAGAGGACGACTGGAGGCGACCTGCAGTTATACGGTTGCGCAATGAAGCAATAAAGGCAGATGGTGCGCCGCTCCTGGCCTATGCCGCTGTCCGGCGTGAAGAAGGGGTGAGCGGGATGTTCCGCAACGGGCTGGAACCCTGGCACCTGCTGCTCGTGGCGATTGCCATCATCCTGCTGTTCGGCCCGAAGAAGCTCCCCGAGACCGCCCGCGCGCTGGGCAAGTCCCTGCGCATTCTCAAGAGCGAGGCCAAGGCCATGAAGGAGGAAGGCGCAGCGCCACCCTCCTCGGCCCCGACCGAGGATGCGGCCGCCGAGCCGAAGCTCCGGGTCATCCAGACCGCGCCCGGACAGACCGAGACGGCCCGGCCGGTGACGGAGAACCGCGCGGCTCGCTGACGCCGAACGCGTCACGGGCAGGCGATGTCGAAGCCGTACCGCAACAGCTCGCCGGTCACGCCAATCTCTCCGATAGAGACGGACAGACCCTCCGGCCGTACGCCAGGCGGCGCCGTATCGACCGGGCCGGGTTACGTCACCTGGATCACTCGACCGAGGTCGGTTGGAGACCCGTATCCGCAAGCCGTTTACCGGCCCTCCGTCGAGCACCGCGGTCTCCCGGATCGCGGCAGTCCTCTCCACGGGCCGTCGTCGTTGAGCGGGGGTGTCTTGGTCCGCCATAGGAATACGGACAGGCCGGAGAGGGCAGTGACGACGGCGAGGTCCACGCCGTGGTCCGCGCGCGCTGCGCCGACTCCCCGCCATGCGGCCACCAGGGCGAGGGCGGCGGCGATGGTGGGGGCGGCTGAACGCGGTGGTGCTGGTCGCGAAGACGCAGGCGAGAGCCACCGCGCTTGCAGGTGACGCACCTTAAGCCAATTGTGCGCGGGGCAACCGGATTAACGACTACAGCGATGTAGTCGTTAATCCGGGTGTTGTCTGTGTGATTGCTCAGGGTCACGGGTGCGCCATGCATTCCGAGGAGGGTCGGGACACGAGCCCCCCACCCTCCCGGCTTAAGGAATGTCATGGCAAAGATGTCCACCAAGTTCATTCGGATCTGCGCGGGAACCGTGGCGGCTGTGGCCGTCACCGGACTCGGCCTCTCGGCGTCGGCGACTGCCGCGACGACGCCGGCGACCGTGCCCGCGGGCTTCTCCGCGACCGTGTTCGCCCACGCCGGGGGAAAGCTGAGCGGAGCGGACGACATCGCCCGGCTCGGCGACAAGCTCTTCGTCGGTTACCAGAACGGCGTCGGCTCTCAGGGCGAGCCCGCTGCCAACGGCACCAAGAACAGCACAGTGGTGGAGTTCGACAAGCACGGCAAGGAGATGGCGCACTGGGACGTGGCCGGCAAGGTCGACGGCCTCGGCGCCGACAAGCGCACCGGGCAGGTCATCGCCACGGTCAACGAGGACGGCAACAGCAGCGCCTACACCATCGACCCGGACAGCAAGCACCACGCCGTCAAGCACTACCACTTCAGCTCGCTGCCGCACGGCGGCGGCACCGACAACGTCAGTGTCCGGCACGGCGTCGTCTACATCGTCGCCTCCAACCCGACCGCGGACGCCCATGGCAGCACCGCCAACCGCCCCGCGCTCTACAAGGTCACCTTCCACGGCACCACCGCCAAGACCACCCCGGTCTTCGACGACAACATCACCGCCACCAACCTGGTGACCGGCAAGACCGGGGCGCTCAACCTGACCGACCCGGACTCCAGCACCTTCGTCCCGCGCAGCGTGCCCGGCCTCGGCGGCAGCCTGCTGCTCGACGGCCAGGGCGACCAGCAGGCGGTCTTCGTCAAGCACTGGGGCACGAAGAAGCAGCACACCGTCGTGCTGCCGCTGAGCCAGCAGGTCGACGACACCGCCTTCGCGACCTCCGCCGAGGGCACCCTCTACGCGGTGGACAGCGCCAAGGGAACGGTCGTTGCCATCACCGGCCACTTCACCAAGGACGAGGCGTTCGTCTCCGCGAAGGGCGGCCTGGGCACCCTCAGTCTGAAGACCGGCACCATCACCGCCTTCGGCAACGCCGTCTCCAGCCCGAAGGGCCTGCTCTTCGCCGCCGCCGACCGCGACGACCGGAAGTAGAACCGTCCCGTTCGTCCGAACGAACGGACCATCGCGCCGGGTCGGCACGGACACGTGCCGACCCTACGTTTTCCGATCGGCGGATGGCGTGGAAGAGCCGCACATGACGAACCCGCAGCACCACCATCCAGCAACTGATCAAGGGCGCCGAACTCACCGAGGGCATGCAGATCGACCCATGGAACACCACGCCATGTCTGATGCTGTCCACCGAATTCATAGGGCAGGGCGGGGTCGTGGTCAATGTGCTGCAACCCCCCGGTGAGGCCCTGCTCCCCCTCCGTATACCTGGCGCGCCGGGAAACGCCGACGAGGAGAAGGTCCACGGCGTAGTGGAGGGCGTGCACCAGCACCTTGCGCTTGCGCCGCAGCGACTCCAGCACATCCCGCGTCAGGACCGGATCGTGCAGGTCGACCAGTGGCCGGGACGCCCACATCAAGCAGGTGGTCGGCTGGGAAGCGATCGCCTGGCACACCGCCGAGTGGTGGCGCTTCCAATGGGAGATCACCGAACTGGTGAAGGTCACGTCTGCACGGCTGAAGCAAGACGCCTGGCGGGACTTGCCGCTGTGGGCAGGGCAGGGGCCAAGTACCAGCCGGACAGCCGAAACACGAACGAGCCCGTCATCGAAAGCTACTCGATCGGTTCTGTAGCTCCCTGGTGCGGGCTGGTACCCGTTCGGCCAGACAGGCTGATGCAGCCTGCCGTCCGGCTCACATCACCCGGTTCCGGCACAACGCGTTGGGCACCAGGAACCAGGCGGTCCCCGGGTCGACCACGATCGTTGTCCTGGGCATGCAGCTCAATGGCACGGACGACAGCACAGTGCAGCAACTGTCGGACGGTGTGGTGTCAGTGTCGACCGCACGGACACCAGCCCACGCTCCACTCCCACACTCTGCATAGAGCCGAAAGAGTGTGCCAGGCACTGAGAGTGCTCTGGGACTTTCCTGGGACTTCCGGCCGCATCAACGGGCATGGCCGTGAAACAGCAGAGAGGTCATTCGCGCAGGTCAGCAGCCCGGACCAGTCAAGCGCTGCAGGTCACGGGGCCCACTGGTCTCTTCCGGGACATCTGAGAGGCGGGGCGGAGCGCTGTGCGTGCGTCTCCGCGCAACCCCGGCCCTACGATCGCTCCATGAGCGGGCCGCACTGATGCACCACGGCGACAACCTCCTGGACACCGGCCCGCTGCCGCGGCGCGAGGCCGCGTGGGCGGCCTGGGAGGAGCAGGTGCGGGCCGCGTTGCGGACGGGGGCGGGTGACGACCCGTTGCTGCGTACGCTCGTGCACACCGTCCGCGCCCATCCGCGGCTGCGCGAGAACGTGGCGGCCTACCTGTCGACCGCCACGGCGGAACTGCACTTCACCGGGTTCGCCGCCGAGGCCGACTTCCAGGCGTACGTGGACGCCTACTCGTACCCCGCCTTCATGCTGGCCGCCGGGGTGCTGGCGCCGGAGGCGACCAGGTGCGGTACCAGGCCGCCTGCCGGACGTTCATCGAGGGCAGCCAGCGGCTCGGCTTCGTCAACGACCTCGCCGAGGACCTGCGGGAAGGACGCGTGGGCATCCCGGACGCCACGCTGAAGCGCTTCTCCCTCTCCGCGGCGGGCCTCACCGCCGGGACCGGCGGGCCGGCCCTGGCGGAGCTGATGGCGGACCAGATCTCGGCCGCCCGCGCCTCGTTGCTAGTGCCCCAACAGGCAACGTTCGCCCCGTCGCGACGCCCGGCACGCCCTCTCGCCGCACCGCCCGGAAGCCCAAGTACGTCCAGTACGAGGGCATCCGGCCGGCACACCGAGAGCACGCACCGGACGCCGCTCCTTGACGGGCAAACGTTGCCTGCCGGGGCACTAGCCGCGCGGGAGCTGCCGGCACTGACCCCGGCCCCCGGCCGGCGGCTCACGGGAGCGCTGGTCGAGATCGAACTGCTCACCGCGGAGGCCGTGCTGGCGCGGGGCACCGGGGTGCTGCGCGGTTCCGCGAGCCCGCCGGTGCCCGGAGCCCTACGCGCTCTCGCGCGCCGGTACTGACGCTTCGCCCGCGGGTGCCGGGGCGCGGTCGGCCCACGGGATCCAGGTCGCGGCCAGCGTGACGATCAGGGCCGAGGCGGCCACCGTGGCCATGCCCAGGGTCAGGCTCGCCGCGCTCGCGACGAAGCCGATCAGGGCGGGGCCGGCCAGCAGGCCCGTGGTGCCCATCGCGGCGACCAGGGCCAGCGCGTCGGAGCCGTGGCCCGCGGCGGCGACGTAGACGCACGGGGTGACGGCGGCCGCGCCGAGGCCCACGCAGGCGAAGCCGAGGAGGGTCGCGGGCACGCCGCCGGCGAGCAGGGCGAGGGCCAGGCCGGCGGCGGCCACCGCGCTGCCGGCGCGGACCACCCGGCCGTCGCCCCAGCGGGTGCGCCAGCCGTCGGCGCACGCACGGGCCAGCAGCATCATCACCGAGACGACCGCGATGCCCAGGGGAGCGACGGACGCGGACGCCTTGACGACGTCCTTCAGATAGAGCGCCGACCAGTCGTTCATGGCGCCTTCGGTGATCGTGCCGAAGGCCATGGCGCAGCCCATGAGGAGGGTGGTGGCGGAGGGCGGGGTCCAACCGCGGTTCCCCCTCGGCTCGTCGGGGGCCGGCGTGTCCGAGTGGGTGAGCAGGGCGGGGCGGGCGGCGGCGAGCAGGAGCAGCAGCAGGACCCCGGCCACGGTGAAGTGCGCCGGGACGGACGCGGTCAGGGCGCTCACGCCGGAGGCCAGCAGGGCGGCGGTGAGCAGTCCGGCGCTGAACGTGGCGTGCAGCTGGGACATGGCCGTGCGGCCGTGGGCCTTCTCCAGGGCGGCCCCCTGGGCGTTCATGGCGACGTTGAGGCAGCCGACCGCCACGCCGTCGGCACAGGCGGCCACGAGCGCGAGCGGGTACGTCGGTACGACGGACAGGGCGGCCAGTACGGCGATCAGGGAGCCGGCCGAGGCGAGGGACAGCCGCTTCGAGCCCAGGCGGCGCATCAAGGCGGCGACCAGCGGGAAGGAGGCCGCCGCTCCGGCGCCACAGGCCATCAGCAGCAGGCCCACCTCCCCGGCACCCAGATCCAGCCGGGTCTTCAGCGCGGGGAGGCGGGAGACCCAGGTGCCGTACTGGAAGCCGAGGAAGCAGAAGAGCGCGGCGATCGACCATTTGGCGCGCCGGAAGGTGACAGGGGTCATCAGCTCGCCTTCCGCGCCGCGGCCAGCCACGCCGACATGTACACCGCGCCGCTGCCGTAGCCGGCCGGCAGGTGCGCCTCGGGGTGGGGGCGGAAGCCGCCCGCCCGCCAGAAGGGCTCCTTGCCGGCGACCGCGACCAGCGACATGGTCGTGAAGCCGCGGGTGCGGGCCACGTCCGTGAGGTGGCGGACCAGGCGGGTGCCGAGTCCCTTGCGCCGCAAGGGAGTTGTGACGACGAGGTCGTGCAGGTGCAGGTTGGTGAGGGCGGCGGAGCGGTGGGCGGGCCGCTCGGGCCGGGTCAGGTCGGGGCAGCGGAACATCGGGTAGGGCAGGGCGATGACGTAGCCGGCGATCCGGCCGTCGCGGTCCAGGACGAAGCAGGTGCCCGCCGAGGCCCGGGACCGCAGGCCGGCCTCGCCCTCCGCCAGCGAGGTGCCCGCGTACGCCCCGGCCTCCAGGGCCGCGACCTCGGGCCAGTCGGCCTCGGTGACGGCGCGTACGAGATCGGTCATGTCAGTGGTGTCCTTCCTGGCCGCGTACGTACACGCACGGCAGCGGGCGGATGCCGTTGAATCCCTGGGTCATGTAGCTGGTGGCGTAGGCGCCCGCGGAGAGGATCCACACCGGGTCGCCGGAGGTGAGGTCCGCCGGGACGCGGACCGGGTGGCGGCCCTCGCCGTAGGCGTCGTCGCTGTCGCAGGTGGGGCCGGCGACGATCGCCGAGACGTGTTCCGGTGCGTCGAGGTGGCCGGGGAAGACCATCCGGTGCGTCAACTGGTCCATCTCGTAGAGGCCGTTGAACTTGCCGCAGCTCAGATAGAGCCAGTGCGCATCCGCTGCGTCCGGCTGCCGGCGCCGGGTCAGCCGGGCGACATGGGCGCGGACGGCGCCGTGGTCGGCGACGAGGTGGCGGCCCGGCTCCATGACGAAGTCGAGCGGGGCGGGCGTGCGGCCGCGCAGGTGGTCCATGCCCTCGCGGAGCACGGTGAGGATCTTGTCCAGGGGCGGGTCGAGGGGGTTGCCGTGACGGTCCTGGTAGCCGAGTGCGGGCAGGCCGCCGCCGAGGTTGACGTGGTCGAGTACGATCCCCCGCCCGGCCAGGGCCGTCAGGGTCTCGGCGAGGGTGTCCACGGCCTGCTGCCAGGCCTCGCAGGTCATCTGCTGGGAGCCGACGTGCACGGACAGCCCGGCCGGGGTGAGTCCGGCCGCGCGGGCCGCGGCCAGCACCCGGACGGCGTCCTCGGGGGCACAGCCGAACTTGCGGTCCAGTCCCCACAGGGCGCCCTCCCCGCTGGTGGCGAGACGGCAGAACACCCGGGCGCCCGGGGCGTGTTCCGCGAGGGCGGTGACGTCCTCGACGCTGTCGGTGGCGAAGGTACGGACACCCAGCCGGTGGGCCTCGGCGATGTCGTGGTCGGACTTGACGGTGTTGCCGTAGTGGATGCGGCCGGCGGGGGTGCCGGTGCGCAGGGCCTGCGCGATTTCGGCGGGGCCGGCCGCGTCGAACCCGGCGCCGCGCTCCGCGAGGCACCGCAGGACCTCGTCCTCGGGGCAGGCCTTCAGGGCGAAGCGGACCTGGATGCCGGGCAGTTCGTCCAGCAGGGTGTCGTATTGGCGCTCGATGCCGGTGAGGTCGTAGATGATGCGGTCGCTGTGCGCGGTGCTCAGTGCGGCGGCAAGGGCGGTGCTGATCCTCACGGTCGTCCGTCCCCGTGACCGGGTGCGGCGGCGGCACGGACCAGCGCCGGCCAGGCTTCGGCCAGGTGGGCGTAGTCCTCGATGTCCGACGCGGCCTGGTCCAGCAACTGTGCGCGCTCCCCGGCCAGCCGGCCGGCGAACACGGCGTAGCGGCCCCCGAGCTTGCGGTAGGCGGTGTCGACCCGGTCCAGCCGCCAGACGTTCTCGGCGCGGTCCAGGCCGGTGCTCGCGCGCAGGAACTCGACGATCCGGCCGGCCCGTACCTGCCGGTGATCGTCCAGGAGCCGGTCGCCCTCGGCCGCCATGCGGTCGTAGACGTCGTGGAAGTAGAGCATCGACAGCAGGAACTTCACGAACCGGCGCTGGTAGGCCGAAAAGCCGGTGTCGGTACGGCGTTCGGGGGTGTGGAAGTTCTCGATGTGCCGGTTGTGGAGGATGCCGGGCAGGCCGGCGTCGTGCACCAGGTGGAGGAGGAAGTAGTCGCTGCCGATGGTGTCGGTGGCCGGTGGCAGCGGGACGCGCTCGTACACCGCACGGTCGAAGGCGATGTTGCACATGTCGACGCGCATGGGGTCGACCACGGTGAGGGTGGAGTGGTCGCCGGTGAAGGGTGCGCTGCCCGCGCCGGTGAAGGACTCCTCGACCAGGTCCCGTTTGCGCTCCTCGGGCCAGTGGCCGGGTGCCCACAGGCTGACGACGTCGTGGTGGACACCGGGGTCCAGTCGGCGCATCTCTGCGATGTCGACGGAGAGTTCACCGATGAAGGAGGCGCCGGCCAGCGAGACCGGGTGGTGCAGCAGGGCCGGGGCGAGGTCGGTGCGGGTGACCGCGGCGGCGGCCTCGGCGGCGGGCCGGCCGAGGTGCGGCAGCTCGTGGTGGACGGGGAACACCGGTCGGCCGGCGTGGAGCTGGTAGGCGCTGTCGGAGTCCCGGCGGTGCAGTGAGGCGCAGCCGAGGGCGGTGGCCAGCAGGAAGGCGCGGTTGGTGCAGGCGCCGTAGGAGACGGCGGGCGGGAGCATGAGGCGCAGCAGCCGGCCGGGGTCGGGCAGGCCCGCCCGCTCGATCGTCCGGTGCAGGAAGACACGTTGGGCGTATTCGTCGAAATGGTGGACGATGACGTGGTCCGTCGGGGGCAGGGCGGCGACGGCCCGGGCGTGTGCGGCGCGGGTGCGGTCGTCGCTGGAGTCGAGGATCAGGAGCTGGACGTCGGCGCCGAAGCGCCCGGCCGCGTAGGCGGCTTCCTGGTGGATCGCGGTGATGGTGGCGGCGCAGGCCCGGTTGGTGGGCAGGCAGAGGCAGATGCGGTTCACTGTGCCTCTTTTGCGGCGGCGGTCCAGGAGTCCAGTCCGAGCAGCCTTCTGCCGAGGGGATCGAGCGTGGCGGGCCCGTAGCGGTGGGCCTCCGGCTCGCGGGCGTCGCCGAGCAGGGTGGCGTTCCAGTCGGGGGTCGCGAGGGTGCGCCAGGAGTGGACGCGGGAGTCGCGCAGGGCGGTGTGCTCCTCGAGGGCGGGCATCATCGACAGGTACTGGACGGCTCGGACACCGTTGTCAGAGAGGTTCGGTGCGACGCCGTGCGCCAGCAGCCCGTTGAAGATCAGCAGGTCACCGGCCTGGAGGTCGGGGCGGATCACCGGGAACTCGGCGGGGTCGGTGCCGGGCCGGACCGGGTCGCGGCCGGGCGCCTGGGCCACGCGCCACTCCTCGAAGTGGCGGAAGAGGTCCGGGGCGCACTGGAAGCCGCCGAGTTCGGGCCGGGTGTCGGTGAGGGCGATGATGCCCTGCACGCGCTGCGGGAGCACGGCGAGGGTGGTGTCGACGTCCCAGTGCAGTTCGATGTCGAACCCCTCGTCGGTGGGTTCGATCAGGGAGCGTGAACGGGTGCGTATGTTGGGCGGGTTGAGGTTGAGCCGGTCCAGGGTGACCCACAGCTCCGAGCAGTCCCACACGTCCGCGAAGGCGTCGTAGACCCGCCGGTTCTGGCGGCTGTTCCAGAGCAGCTGGTGGTGGTAGGCCTCGACGAAGCCGTAGATGAACAGGTGCTGGTCGAGTTCGGAGCGGAACTGCGGCTCCTCGTACCAGGTGTCGGGGCGGTCGGGGTCGAGGCGCTGGAACTGCCAGGCGAAGTCGAGGAGTTGTTTGGCCTCGCCGGGGGTGATGGCCTCACGGACGACGACGTGTCCGTACGTCTGCCAGAAGGCGAAGTCCTCTTCCGAGAGCACCCTGAGGGGCCGGGTCTTCTCGAGGTCGCGCAACGGGGTCGGGGCGAGGTAGGTCTCGCCGTCGGCGCTGAAGTAGGGGCGGTCGGATGCCGCTCGGTGCAGGAAGGGGTGGGGCGTCTGCATGCGATTCCTCTGGACAACAAGTGCGACAGCAACGTGCGGTTGAGATCCGGGAAAAGAGCAAGATCGAGTGGGCCACCCGCGCGGCGGCGGGCGGCCGGTGGCGGCCGCTGCGGTCAGCCGGCGACGACGGCCTCGGCCGCCGCCGCCCCGCACACGCGGGCGGCGCCGTAGGTGGCGATGTGCAGGGCGCCGCGAGGAGCGGCCTGCGGCAGGCCCATCTCCACGACGACGGTGTCGGGGCGGGCGGCGAGCAGGGTGTCGAGTGCGGTGCGCATCCAGTCGTGCCGGTGTTCGTCGCGCACCACGGCGACGATCCGGCGGCCGCCGGCGGCGGCGAGGGCGGCCTGAGCGGCGTTGTCGCCGGTGAAGGAGGCGGATTCGGTGCCGGGCAGCAGCCGTTCCAGCTCGGCGGCCACGCCCCACGGGGTCTGGTCGCCGACGGCGATGTTGCGGGCCGGTTCGAGCTGGGCGACGAACACCGGCGTGCCCTGCGGTGCGGCGGCGCCGGTCCGGGTCACGTGGATCGCGCGGCGGGCCGCGACCAGGCCGATCTCGGGGTCGGCCGGGGTCCCGGCGGCGGCGCCACGTGCCTGGGCGGTCCACGCGGCGAGCGCGCGCACCCGGGCGGCGGCGTCGGCGAGCCGTTCCTCGGGCAGTTCGCCGGAGCGTACGGCGGCCACGAGCGCGTCCCGGAGCTTCAGCACGGTGCCCTCGTCGCACAGTCCGCCGCCCACGCAGATGGCGTCGGCGCCGGCCGTGATGGCGAGGACCACGCCGTGCTCCAGGCCGTAGGTGCCGGAGATGGCGCGCATCTCCATGCCGTCGGTGACGATCAGGCCCTGGTAGCCGAGTTCGCCGCGCAGCAGGTCGGTGAGGATGCGCGGGGAGAGGGTGCCCGGCCGGTCGGGGTCGAGGGCCGGGACGAGGATGTGCGCGCTCATGACGGCCCGGGTGCCGGCGGCGATGGCCGCGCGGAACGGGGGCAGTTCGCGCTCGTACAGGGTGTCGGCGTCGACGTCGATGCGGGGTACGGCGTGGTGGGAGTCTACGTTGGTGTCGCCGTGGCCGGGGAAGTGTTTGGTGCAGGCGGCGACGCCGGTGGACTGCAGGCCCTCGACCCAGGCGGCGGTGTGCCGGGCGACCAGGTCGGTGCCCGCGCCGAAGGAGCGCACGCCGATGACGGGGTTGTCGGGGTTGGCGTTGACGTCGGCGGAGGGCGCCCAGTCGAAGGTGACGCCGCAGGCGGCCAGGCGCCGGCCCAGCTCGCGGGAGACGGCCCGGGTGAGGTCGGGGTCGTCGACGGCGCCGAGGGCGTGGTTGCCGGGGAAGGCGGAGCCGGTGCGCACGTCGAGGCGGGTGACGTCGCCGCTCTCCTCGTCGATGGCGATCAGCAGGTCGTCCCGCTCGGCCCTCAACTGCGCGGTGAGCCCGGTGACCTGCTCCTCGGTGACGACGTTGCGGCCGAACAGGGCGATGGAGGCGAGGCCCTCGCCGAGGCGGCGGCGCACCCAGTCGGGCGCGGTGGTGCCGTCGAACCCCGGCTGCAGGACCGCGAGGGCGTCCCGGGTGAGGGTGTCGCCCGCGGCGGAGCCGCTGCCGGATGCGGTGGTGGCGAGTGGGGTCATCGGCGGGGTCATCCCTTCACGGCGCCGTCGGTCAGACCGCTGACAGCCTTGCGTTGCAGGAAGATGAAGAGGATCAGGATGGGCAGCGCGAACAGGGACGAGGCGGCCATCGTGGCGCCCCAGTCGTCGCCGAAGGCGGTCTGGAACTGGGACAGCCACAGGGGCAGGGTCTGCTTCTCGATGTCCTTGTTGAGGATCAGGACGAGCGGGAACTCGTTCCAGGCGGTGATGAAGCCGAACAGCGAGGTCGCCATGAGGCCGGGTGCGAGCAGCGGGAAGATCACCTTGCGGAAGGCCTGGATGCGGGTGCAGCCGTCGACCATCGCCGACTCCTCCAGCTCCTTCGGCACGGCGGCGATGTAGCCGCGCAGCGTCAGGATCGTCAGCGGGAGCACCATCATGGTGTAGAAGACGGTGAGCGGGATCAGGCTGTCGAGCATGTCGTCGTCGCGGACGATCATGTAGATGGCGATGATCATGACCTCCCAGGGGGCCATCTGCGCCAGCATGAAGGTCACGACGAGCCCGCGCCGCCCCCTGAACCGCATCCGGGCGAGGGCGAACGCCGCGAACAGGGCGATGAGGAGCGAGAACAGCACCGAACAGACGGTCACGGTCACGGAGTTGGCGACCAGTGTCCAGAAGTGGTCGGCGTGGACCGCCTTCTTGAAGTGGCTGAAGGTGATGTTCGTCGGGAACCACACCGGGTTCTCGGAGATGATGTCGCCCGTCGGTTTGAAGGCCGTGGCGAACATCCAGTACACGGGGAACACGAAGCCGACGACGAGGACGACGGCGGTCGCGTTGGGCCAGATGCGGCCGAAGAGCGAGCGCTTCACAGCTCGTCCTCCTCTTGTTTGAGCACCATGCGCAGGTAGTACGAGGTGATGACGAGCAGCACCAGGATGGTCAGGAAGGAGATCGCCGCGCCGACCCCGAAGTGCTGGTTGCCGACGCCCTCGACATAGGCGTAGACCGGCAGGGTCTCGGTGAGGCGGTCCGGGCCACCCTCGTTCATGGCGAAGACCTGCGGGAACGCCTTGAAGACCCAGATGACCTCGAGGAAGGTCGTGGAGTACAGGAAGGGCCGCAGGAAGGGCAGGGTCACCGAGGTGAAGCTCTGCCAGGCGCCGGCACCGTCCAGGGAGGCGGCCTCGTACAGCTCCCTGGGGATGGTGGTGGTGGCGGCGTAGAGGTTGATCGCCACGAAGGGGATCGACATCCAGACGATGAGCAGGGTGATCACGGAGAAGGTGGAGAACTGGGTGCCCATCCAGTTGTGGGCGGCCATGGAGTGCCAGCCGAGCTTGTCCAGCACCCAGTTGACGACGCCGTAGCGCTGGGCGAACAGCCACTGGTAGACGGTGGTGGCCGCGATGACGGGCATGGCCCAGGCGAGGACGAGGCCCACGAGGAGTGTGAGCCGCATCTTCTTGCCGAGGCGGGCCAGCAACAGCCCGATCAGGGTGCCGAACAGCATGATCAGGACGACGTTGACGGCCGTGAAGAGGACGGAGCGCTCGACGACCTTCCAGAAGTCCGAACCGGTCAGGACCTCTTTGTAGTTGTCGACGCCGTTCCACTCGGTGAGGTGCTGGATGAGCTGGCGCGGGTTGAGGTTCTGGAACGACAGCATGCCGTTCTTGACCAGCGGCCAGCCGAGCAGGATCAGGGTGGCCAGCAGCGCCGGCAGCAGCAGGACATAGGGGGCGGTGGCACCGCGGCGGGACGGGGACCCGGAGTCCCGGCCCGCACCCCGCGGCGGCCCGGGTATCCGGGCCTTGCGGACAGCGGGCTCCCCGGCCGTGTCCGTGCCTTGGGTCTGCACTGACATGAGTTGCCATCTCTTCCATGGCCGAACCGGCCGTACGGACGACTGAGCCGGGGGCGCCCCGCGGGTGCCCCCGGCGCGGGTCATCAGTTCTGCTGGGCCAGGCGCTTGTCGATCTCGGACTCGACGTCCTTGGCCGCCGCCGCGGCGTCCTTGCCGTTCAGCACCGCGGTCATGTACGACTTGATCGGGTTCGGGGTGTTCTCCACCGCGGCCCACTCCGGGATCAGCGGGGTGGTGCCGCCGACCGTGGCGCCGGGCGCGGCGGCCTCGGCGGCGCCGTTGCCCTTGAGGTTGCTCTGCAGCGAGGTCTTGTTCGGGATGATGCCGTTGAGCTTGGCCAGTTCGCCCTCGTACTGGTCGTTCAGGGCGATCTTCAGGAACTCCTTGGCCAGGGACTGCTTCTTGCTGTTCTGGGCGACGGCGAGGTTGGAGCCGCCGAGGAAGACGCCCTCGGGCTTGGCGGCCGTCTCACCCGGGATCGTGAAGTAGCCGATCTGCTTCTCGATGGCCTTGTTGGCCTGAATGGCGGTGGCGGCCTCCCAGCCCATGCCGATGAACGCGCCGGTCTTGCCCTTGGCGAAGATCGTGGCCTGCTGCGGGGTGGCCTCGTCCTTGTCCTTGGGGGCCTTGGAGTAGGAGGCGTACTTCTTGTAGGTCTCCATCGCCGCGGAGACCTTCGGGTCGGCGAGGTTGGAGACGTACTTGCCGCCCTGCTTCTTCACCAGGTCGCCGCCCTGACCGATGATCAGGCCGTCGAGGAAGTACCAGTTCTGGCCGGGCAGGTAGAGGGGCTCGGCATCGGTCTTCTTGCCGATGGTGTCCAGGTCCTTGAAGAACTCGTCCCGGGTCTTGGGGGTGGACGTGATGCCGGCCTTCGCCCAGATCGCCTTGTTGTAGATGACGACGCGGTTGGCGAAGTACCAGGGGGCGGCGTACTGCTTGCCGTCGTAGACGGAGGACTGCGAGACCGAGGGGGTCCAGTCGGCGCCGATCGCCGTCTTCACGTCGGCGAGGTCGGCGAGACCACCGGTGGCCGCGTAGGCGGGGGTCTGGGTGTTGCCGACCTCCAGGACGTCCGGCGGGTTGTTCTCGGAGAGGGCGGTGGTGATCTTCTGCTGGATCCCGTCCCACTTCTGGATCTCGAACTTCACCTTCGCGCCGGTCTGCTTCTCGAAGGCGGCCTGGACGTCCTTGGTCCACTGCGGCGGCGCGGAGCCGTCCATGGTCCAGACCGTCAGGGTCTGCCCCTTCCAGCTGCCGGGTCCCGCGTCCTTGGAGCTGTCCTTGCCGTTTCCGCCACACGCCGCAACGGAGACCATCATGCCCGCGATCACGATCGCGGAAGCGAGCTTGCGCTTCACGCCACCCTCCTCAGGGATGCCACGTTCCCCCCACGCCCTCGGCGGTGACCTGCGTACGACGCTGTTGCACGTAGGGCTCGGGACCTGGCCACTAATGGTGTAGACCAGTACGGTGGAGCTTGGCCTAGACCTTTCGGGGTGTCAAGGGTGGTCCGGGAAGCCGCTGGAGGCCGTTACGAGAACGTCACCGGAGCGCCTCCGTCCGCATACGCCCCTTTCGCCCGGCGGCGATCGCCGTGCACCAGTTGGACTAGACCATAGGGCAGTTGGTCGCTATAACGGGAGACCGCCGACACAGCCGGGAAGGCAGGCATGACCACCGACGTCAGCAGCGCCCAGCCGTACAGAGGGGCGCCGGGCCGCACCGCGCGCGTGCCGAAGTACTACCGGATCAAACAACAGCTCCTGGCCATGACCGAGGCGCTGCAGCCCGGTTCGGCCATGCCCGCGGAGCGCCTGCTCGCCGTCCGGTTCAACACCTCGCGGACCACCATCCGGCAGGCGCTCACGGAACTGGTCGGCGAGGGACGGCTGGACCGGATCCAGGGCAAGGGCACCTTCGTCGCCCAGCCCAAGCTGTACCGCACGCTCCAGCTGACCTCGCACACCGAGGACATGCGCGCCCAGGGCCTCACGCCCGCCTCGCAGATGCTGGACATCGGGGAGATCCCGGCGGACGGGAAGCTGTCGGTCCTGCTCGGCATCGGTCCCGGCGAGCGGGTGCTGCGCATCGAGCGGCTGCGGCTGGCCAGCGGCGCTCCCATGGCGATCGAGACGACCCACCTGTCCGCCCGCCGCTTCCCCGGCCTGCGCCGCTCGCTGGCGAGCCAGGCCTCGCTGTACACGGCACTCGCCGAGGTCTACGGCGTCCACCTCGCGGAGGCCGACGAGACCATCGAGACCTCGCTGTCCACCCCGCGCGAGGCGCAGTTGCTCGGCACGGACGTGGGGCTGCCGATGCTGCTGCTGTCCCGGCACTCGCGGGACGCGGAGGGCACGCCGGTGGAGTGGGTGCGCTCGGTGTACCGGGGCTCCCGGTACAAGTTCGTGGCCGCACTGCGCCGGCCGGCGCAGGGGTGAGCGCGGCGACGGCCCAGCCGCCGCGGAAGCAGGAGATGTTCCGGCGCGGCCGCCGAGGGCGCCCTGGACGGCGTCGAAAGGCGCACGGCGCTCACCACCCTCGCGCCACGGCGCCGGGCGGTCCGGCCCGCCCCGGGCCCGGGGCGGCCCGGGCCGCCGGCGCACGGCCGGTGTCACTTCGTCGCGAGCTTGACGTCCTGGTCCTTCTCCGCGTGGAAGAGGGGCAGCAGCGGGATGATGCCCTCGGGCCGCATCTCCATGAGGGTGGCCTGGACGTGGGCCGTGCCGGCTTTGAGGGTCTCCGTGGAGACCTTGCCGGAGTTCTCCCAGTGGTGCTCGGCGCCGTCGCACTGGGCGGTGCTGCCGCCGATGCCGTGCCTGACCTGGGCGTCGCTCTGGCTGATCGAGGAGGTGACGAACACCGGGCCGGTGCCTGCGGTGCAGCGGTAGGTGCCGGAGAGCGTGACGGTGCCGTCGGAGGCGAGCTTGCCTGCGGCGTCGACCGTGATGGTCTCGGAGGGGTCGGCGCCGGCCGGGCCGACGGCGGCGCACAGCAGGGCGGCGGTGCCGATGGCCAGGGCGAGCGCGGGGCGAGCGGGCATGGGGTACCTCCCGGTTCCATGGGGTTGGGGGCTCCACTCGTACCGGTCGGCCGTGCCGCAGGGCGTGACCGTCACTCCATCGGTGGCGCGTCATGGAACCGTCCGTGAGTTGTCCGGGTGTTGTCACGCTTCACCGCGAGCGGTTCCGGTGCGTTCACGCCGGTCGCATGGTCTGAGTACGACGCGTGGCGGCCGGATCCGCCGGCCTCCCGCACGTCCGATGTGGAGGTGCGCCATGTGCTCCTGCCGGTCCTCGTACCCCGCGTCCGCCCAGGCTCCCCGGCACCCGGTCGCCGCCCACCCCGAACAGGGCTGGACCCTGCTGTGCGACGGTTCGATCGTCTTCGACGACAGCGGCGAACTGCACCCGGACGGCAGCGTGGTCCCACCCCACCGCGTCCCGGCGGAACACCTCACGGCGACCGCCTGAACGACCGCGGAGCGGCTCGTGGTGGTCTGCACGGGCCGGGGTGCGGCTCGCCGGTCCGGCGGCGTGGCCGGCGCGGGCTCGCGGCTACGGCAGTACGGCGAACCCGTCCAGCTCCACCATCGCCTGCTCGTCCCACAGCCGTACGACCTGCACGACGGCCATCGCCGGATAGTCCCGGCCCGCCGACTCCCGCCAGATTCGGCCCAGTCGGGCGGCGTGGGCGCGGTACGCGGCGACGTCCGTGGCGTAGACCGTGACCCGGGCGAGGTCGGCGGGGGTGCCGCCGGCCGCGCGCAGGGCGGCGAGGAGGTTGCCGAGCGCCTTCTCGAACTGCTCGGGCAGGGTGTCGCCGGTGATCTTGCCGTCGGCGTCGAGCGCGGTCTGGCCCGCGAGGAACACCACTCGGGAGCCGGACGCGACGACGGCGTGCGAGAAGCCGGTGGGCTCGGACAGCTCGGGCGGGTTGACGCGCTCGGTCGTCACCGGTCCTCCCCTTCGTGGGCGTGTGCGTGGGCGTACAACTCCTTGGCGATGATGCCCCGTTGGACCTCGCTCGCGCCCTCGTAGACACGGGGTGCGCGCACCTCGCGGTAGAGGTGCTCGAGGAGGTGACCGCGGCGCAGGGCGCGGGCGCCGTGCAGCTGGACGGCGGTGTCGACGACGTACTGCGCGGTCTCGGTGGCGAGCAGCTTGGCCATCGCGGCGCGCCCCGGGACACCGGGCGCGCCCCGGTCGTACGCCGTCGCCGCCGCGTACACCATCAGCCGGGCCGCCTCGGTGCGCAGTGCCATCTCGGCGACCTGGTGGGAGACGGCCTGAAGGTCCATCAGTCGGCCCTTGAACGCCTCGCGTCGACGGGTGTGTCCGACCGTCGCGTCGAGCGCGGCCTGGGCCATGCCGACGGCGAAGGCACCGACGCTCGGGCGGAAGAGGTTGAGGGTGCCCATGGCGACGGCGAAGCCGCGGTCCCGCTCGCCGAGCATGTCGTCGGCGGTGACGGGCACGGCGTCGAAGCCGAGGGCGCCGATGGGGTGCGGCGAGAGCATCTCCAGTGCGGTTCCGGTGAGTCCGGGCCGGTCGGCGGGGACGAGGAACGCGGTCACGCCCCTGGCGCCGGCGTCCGGGGTGGTGCGGGCGAAGACGGTGTAGAAGTCGGCCTCGGGGGCGTTGGAGATCCAGCACTTCTCGCCGGTCAGCCGCCAGCCCCGGCCGCCGTCGGGCTCGGCCGCGAGGGACAGCGCGGCCGCGTCCGAACCGGCCCCCGGCTCGCTCAGCGCGAAGGCGGCGACCGCGCTGCCGTCGGCGACGTCGGGCAGCCAGCGCTCGCGCTGCGCCGGGCTGCCGTGGGCGTGCACCGGATGGGCGCCGAGGCCCTGCAGGGCGAGGGCGGTCTCGGCCTCGGTGCAGGCCTGGGCGAGCGACTCCCGCATCAGGCACAGATCGAGCGCGCCGGAGGTGAACAGCCGCCCCAGCAGCCCGAGTCGGCCGAGTTCGGCGAGCAGCGGCCGGTTGACGTGCCCCGGCTCGCCCTTGTCGGCGAGCGGGCGCAGCCGCTCGGCGGCCTGCGCGCGCAGCTCGGCACACCAGGCGGTCTGCTCCGGTTCGAGTGAGAATGCGGGCACTGCCGGTCCTCCCTCCGGGGCGGGCCACCCCGGCCCGTTCCCCGTCTCCCTCCGACGTTATCGCGCACAGTTGACTGCCGTCACCAACACGATACGCTCGAGGCGCGAGCCCGCTGCAGAGTCCGTCTGCCACGGCAAGGGGGCGAACCGCCATGCACCGCTCGGCCCACGTCGACACCTTCGCGCGCGACCATCTGCCCCCGCCGCGGGAGTGGCCCGAGCTGCGGTTCGACCTGCCGGAGCTGCACTACCCCGGCCGGCTGAACTGCGCCGCGGAACTGCTGGACCACACCGCGGCACACCGCCCGGTCTTCCGCACCCCGGCCGGCCCCGGCTGGACGTACGGCCAGCTGCGCGAGCGCGTCGACCGGATCGCGCACGTACTCACCGGAGACCTGGGGGTGGTGCCCGGCAACCGGGTCCTGCTGCGCGGACCGACCACGCCCTGGCTCGCCGCCTGCTGGCTGGCCGTGCTGAAGGCGGGCGCCATAGCGGTCACCGTGCTGGACCGGCAGCGCCCGCAGGAGCTGGCGGCCATGTGCGAGATCGCCCTGGTGCGGCACGCGCTGTGCGACGTCCGGTCGGTGGAGGACCTGGCGAAGGCCGACATACCCGGGCTGCGGATCACGACGTACGGCGGTGACGGCCCGGACGACCTCCTGAACCGCCCGGGGCCCGGCACCGCGTACCCGGCGGTGGACACCGCCGCCGACGACGTGGCCCTGATCGCGTTCACCTCCGGCACCACGGGTCACCCGAAAGGGTGCATGCACTTCCACCGGGACGTGCTGGCGATCGCCGACACCTTCTCCCGGCATGTGCTGCGCCCCCGTGCCGACGACGTGTTCGCCGGCAGTCCCCCGCTCGGCTTCACCTTCGGCCTCGGCGGGCTCGTGATCTTCCCGATGCGGGCCGGCGCCAGCAGCCTCCTGCTGGAACAGGCCGGTCCCCGGCAGCTGCTTCCCGCGATCGCCGCGCACCGGGTCTCCGTGCTGTTCACCGCGCCCACCGCCTACCGCGCCATGCTGCGGGAGCTGGACGGGCACGACCTCTCGTCGCTGCGGCGCTGTGTGTCGGCGGGGGAGAACCTGCCCGCGGCCACCTGGCGGGCCTGGCACGAGCGCACCGGCGTACGCCTCATCAACGGCATCGGCGCGACCGAGCTGCTGCACATCTTCGTCTCGGCGGCCGACGAGCACATCCGGCCCGGGACCACCGGCGTGCCGGTGCCGGGCTGGCAGGCGCAGGTCCAGGGCGCGGACGGCCGCCCGGTGGCCGACGGCGAGCCCGGTCTGCTGGCCGTGCGCGGCCCGGTCGGCTGCCGCTATCTGGCCGACCCGCGCCAGCGGGTGTACGTGCGGGGCGGCTGGAACATCACCGGTGACACCTATGTCCGCGAGCCCGACGGTTACTTGCGCTATGTGGCCCGCGCCGACGACATGATCATCTCCGCCGGGTACAACATCGCCGGGCCGGAGGTGGAGGACGCGCTGCTGCGCCATCCGGACGTGGTGGAGACGGCGGTCGTGGGCCGGCCCGACGAGGCGCGCGGGCAGGTGGCCGTGGCGTACACCGTGCTGCGCGAGGGGGCGCCGCGCGACGCGGAGGCCCTGCGCGCCTTCCTCCTGGCCGAACTGGCGCCCTACAAATGTCCGCGCGAGTTCGTCTTCCTGTCCGCCCTTCCCCGCACGGCCACCGGCAAGTTGCAACGGTTCCGCCTGCACACCGATGGTGACCAGCAGTGATGCCGAAGACCTAAAATGATCAACGTGTCCGAGCAGCACGCCCCCCGGTCCCTCATCGTCACGCTCTACGGCGCGTACGGCCGCTTCATGCCCGGCCCCGTGCCCGTCGCCGAGCTGATCCGGCTGCTGGCCGCGGTCGGCGTGGACGCGCCGTCCGTGCGCTCCTCCGTGTCCCGGCTCAAACGGCGCGGCCTGCTGCTCCCGGCCCGCACGGGCACCGGTGCGGCCGGCTACGAACTCTCCCCCGAGGCACGCCAGTTGCTGGACGACGGCGACCGGCGCATCTACGCCACGGCGCCCCCCGAGGACGAGGGCTGGGTGCTGGCGGTCTTCTCCGTGCCGGAATCGGAGCGGCAGAAGCGGCATGTGCTGCGCTCCCGGCTGTCGGGCCTGGGCTTCGGCACCGCGGCCCCCGGGGTGTGGATCGCCCCGGCCCGGCTGTACGAGGAGACGGAACACACGCTGCGCCGGCTCCGCCTGGACCCGTACGTCGACTTCTTCCGCGGCGAGCATCTGGGCTTCGCGGCGACGGCCGAGGCGGTCGCCCGCTGGTGGGACCTGACCGCGATCGCCAAGGAGCACGAGCGGTTCCTGGACGCGCACGCGCCGGTGCTGCGCGCCTGGGAGCACCGCACGGGCACCTCGCCCGAGGAGGCCTACCGCGACTACCTCCTCGCCCTCGACTCCTGGCGCCACCTGCCCTACACCGACCCCGGCCTGCCCGCCCACCTGCTGCCTGCGCTCTGGCCGGGCCTGCGCTCGGCGGAGGTCTTCCGCGCTCTGCACGCACGCCTGCGGGACGCCGGGGCGCAGTTCGCCGGGTTGTGAACCGGCGCCGGGTCACACGGCCGTCCGGCAGTACAGGTGCTCCCCGGCCGTCCGGGCCCGGCGGGCCGGCCCCAGGAAGTCCCGCACGGTCTCCGCCCGGTCCGGCAGACGGCACTGACACTTCAGCGATCGAGGGTCAGCCGGGGCTTGGGGGCGTCGGTGCGGCCGGTCTGCGGGCGGCGGCTGCCCGCCCGGTAGGGCGCGGGCCAGTGCACACCCGGACCGTCGTAGCCCTGCTCGACCGCCGCGTGCAGCGTCCAGTGCGGGTCGTACAGGTGCGGGCGGGCGAGTGCGCACAGGTCGGTGCGCCCGGCGAGGACCAGGGAGTTCACATCGTCCCAGGAGGAGATCGCGCCGACCGCGATGACCGGGATCCCCGCTTCGTGCCGGATCCGGTCGGCGAACGGCGTCTGGTACGAGCGCCCGAACTCGGGCCGCTCCTCGGCCACCACCTGCCCGGTGGAGACGTCGATCGCGTCGGCGCCGTGCGCGGCGAAGGCCCGGGCGATCCCGACGGCGTCCTCGGCGCTCGTCCCGCCCTCGGCCCAGTCGGTGGCGGAGATGCGGACGGTCATCGGCCGTTCGGCCGGCCACACCGCGCGGACGGCGTCGAAGACCTCCAGCGGGAACCGCAGCCGCTTTTCCAGTGAGCCGCCGTAGGCGTCGGTGCGGCGGTTGGTCAGCGGGGAGAGGAAGCCGGAGAGCAGGTAGCCGTGGGCGCAGTGCAGTTCGAGCAGGTCGAACCCGGCCCGGGCCGCCCGCCAGGCGGATGCCGCGAACTGCTCGCGGATGTCGGTCAGCTGGGCCCGGGACAGCTGGCGCGGGGTCTGGCTGCCCGGCTTGTACGGCAGCGGGGAGGCGGCGACGAGCGGCCAGTTGCCCTCGGGCAGCGGCTCGTCCATGCCCTCCCACATCAGCTTCGTGGAGCCCTTGCGGCCCGAGTGGCCGAGCTGGACGCCGATCGCGGTGCCGGGTGCCTGGGTGTGCACGAAGTCGGTGACCCGCCGCCACGCCTCGGCCTGCCGGCCGGTGTAGAGACCGGCGCAGCCCGGGGTGATCCGGCCCTGCGCGCTCACGCACACCATCTCGGTCATGACGAGCCCGGCTCCGCCGAGGGCCCGGGCGCCCAGGTGGACGAGGTGGAAGTCGCCCGGGACGCCGTCGGTGGCGCAGTACATGTCCATCGGCGACACCACGACCCGGTTGCGCAGGGTCAGACCGCGCAGCCGGAAGGGGGTGAACATCGGGGGCGTGCCGGGCGGGCAGCCGAACTCGCGCTCCACGGCCCCGGTGAAGTGCGCGTCGCGCAGCCGGAGGTTGTCATGGGTGACCCGGCGGCTGCGGGTGAGCAGGTTGAAGGCGAACTGGCGGGGCGGCTGGCCCAGGTGGAGCCGCAGGTCCTCGAACCACTCGAGGCTGGCCCGGGCGGCCCGCTGGGTGGAGGCGACGACCGGCCTGCGCTCCTCCTCGTACGCCGCCAACGCCCCTGCCACGTCCGGCTGTTCCTCGAGGCAGGCGGCCAGCGACAGCGCGTCCTCGACGGCGAGTTTGGTGCCGGAGCCGATGGAGAAGTGGGCGGTGTGGGCGGCGTCGCCGAGGAGGACGACGTTGCCGTGCGACCAGCGGTCGCTGACCACCGTGCGGAAGGTCGTCCAGGCCGAGTTGTTGGAACGCAGGGGGCGGCCGCGGAGGGCGTCGGAGAAGATCTTGGCGCAGCGTTCGATGGATTCCGGCGTGTCCATTTCCCCGTGTCCCGCCGCCCGCCACACCTCCTCGCGCATCTCCACGATCACGGTGGAGGCGTCGGCCGCGTAAGGGTAGCCGTGCAGTTGGACCACGCCGTGCTCGGTCTCGGCGATCTCGAAGCGGAAGGCGTCGAAGGCGAAGTCGGCGCCCAGCCAGATGTAGCGGCAGTGGTGTGCGGTCACATGGGGGCGGAACACATGGCTGTAGGTCTGGCGGGTGGTGCTGTGCACACCGTCGGCGGCGACGACGAGGTCGTACCGCGCCGACAGCTCGTCCGGATGCGGGGCCTCGGTGCAAAAGCGGATGTCCACGCCGAGGGAGCGGCAGCGGTCGTGCAGGATCTCCAGGAGCCGGCGCCGGCCGAGGGCGGCGAAACCGTGTCCGCCGGAGCGGTGGGTCGTGCCCCGGTGCACGATGTCGATGTCGTCCCAGCGCACGAAGTCCCGTTGCAGGGCTTCGTAGACCACCGGGTCGGCGTGTTCGATGCCGCCGAGGGTCTCGTCGGAGAGGACCACGCCGAAGCCGAAGGTGTCATCGGGGGCGTTGCGTTCCCACAGGGTGATCTCACGCTCCGGATCGAGGCGCTTGAGCAGGGCGGCGGCGTACAGACCGCCGGGGCCGCCCCCGATGACGGCGACCCTCATGTCACCTCCCGTGCCACTTCGGCGGGCGCTTCTCCGTGAAGGCCGCGTGGAACTCGGCGTAGTCCTCGCCGTTCATCAGCAGGGCCTGGGTCGAGGCGTCGAGTTCGATCGCCGCCGCCAGGGGCATGTCCAGCTCGGCGGTCAGCAGGGCCTTCGTCTGCGCGTGGGCCAGGGCCGGGCCGTCGGCGAGGCGCCGGGCCAGGGCGTGGGCCGTCTCGTCCGCCCGGCCCTCCTCGGTCAGCTCGCTGATCAGGCCGATGCGCTCGGCCTCGGGGGCGCGGACCGGTTCGCCCAGCATGAGCAGGCGGGTGGCGTGGCCGAGGCCGACGAGCCGGGGCAGCAGGTAGGCCGCGCCCATGTCGCCGCCGGACAGCCCGACGCGGGTGAAGAGGAAGGCGAAGCGGGCCGTGGGGTCCGCCACCCGGAAGTCGGCCGCGAGGGCGAGGACCGCTCCCGCGCCGGCCGCCACCCCGTGCACGGCGGCGACCACCGGGAAGGGGCATTCGCGGATGGCCCGTACCACCTGGCCGGTCATCCGGTTGAAGTCGAGCAACTGGGCGGTGTCCATGGAGAGGGTCGCGCCGATGATCTCGTCCACGTCGCCGCCGGAGCAGAAGCCACGGCCCTCGCCGGCCAGCACCAGGGCGCGCACCGCACGCTCCCGGGACAGCTCGGCGAGCAGGTCGCGCAGGTCGGCGTAGCCGCCGAAGGTGAGGGCGTTGAGTCTGTCGGGGCGGGCGAGGGTGACCGTGGCGACCCCGTCGGCGAGACGGACCCGCAGGTGCTCCCAGTGCGGGGTGCGGGCGGCGGAGCCGGTGAAGGGACTCATGACGTGCGGCCTCCTTGGGCGGCGGTGCCGTACGTTGCGCTGTACCCATGAAGTTATCACCTGTTTGTGACTGTCGTCACGGGCGCGCGACAGACGTACGCCTGCCGTGCGCCTGCCGTACGCAGTCCGGCCGGGCCGGTCACATCCGTCACTGATCGGCGACAGGGCCGTAACAGCAGGCGCCCGCAGGCGAGGCGGGGCGTTCGCCTGGGTAAGCCGCCGGTACCGGGGCCCGGGCCGGCAGGGCCCGGCTCCCGGGCGAAGCCCGTCGGCCGTCCCTGTGGCCGGGGCCCGTACCATTCCTACAGTCGAAAGCAGGACAGCCTGCTCCATGAACGGACTCGCCTTGCACGAACGCCCCACCGAATCGGCCTCCTGGCGCATCGCGCTGCCGCACACCGCCGCGGCGGTGCCCGTGGCCCGCGCTCTGGTGCGTACGGCCCTCGCCGAGGTGGAGCACGCGGCCGACAGTGACACCGCGGAGCTGCTCACGGCCGAGCTGGTGGCCAACGCGGTGGAGCACACCGCCGGGCGCGGCCCGATAGAGCTGGTGGTGGAGCTGTTGCCGAGCGGCTGCCAGGTCGAGGTGCACGACCCGGACCCGGCGCCGCCCGGCCACCTGACGCGGCCGGTGATCGAGGCGCCGGACCCCTGGCAGGAGGGCGGACGCGGGCTGCTGCTGATCCGCGCCCTCAGCTCGTCCTGCGGGCACCGCCCCACCCCGTCGGGCAAGGCGGTGTGGTTCAGACTGCCTGCGGTTCCCGCTCAGCGGCGGCCGGTGTGACCTCGGCGGCCGCCCTGGCCAGCGTGGAGTGCCGGCGGCCGTAGGCGGCGTAGAGCGCGAGGCCCGCCACGAGGAACACGGCGAACTGCACCCAGGTCCGCCAGCCGGTCTCGTACATCAGGTACAGGCAGAAGGCGATGCCGAGCAGCGGGCCCACCGGGTAGAGCGGCACCCGGAAGCTGCGGGTCAGGCCCGGCTCGCGGCGGCGCAGCGCCATCACCGCGACGTTGACGACGGCCATGATCGCGAGGGTGCCGATGGTGCACAGGTTCATCACGGCGTCCAGCGAGGCGAAGGCTGCCGGGAGCGCGAAGACGGCCGCGACGATCAGGGTGCCCGCGACCGGGGTGGAGGTCTTCGGGCTGACCTTCTCGAAGACGCGCGGGATCAGGCCGTCGCGGGACATCGACATCAGGATGCGGGTCTGGCCGTACATCACCGCGAGGACGACGGAGGCGATGGCGACGACCGCGCCGAAGGCGATCACCGCGCCGCCGACGGTCGAGCCGGTGACCTCGCCCACGACGTAGGACAGGGCCGCGGGGCGGCCGGCGACCTGCTTGCCGCCGATGGCGCCGATCGCGGCGAGCGCGACCGCGCAGTACAGGAGGGTCACGATGCCCATGCAGACCATGATCGCGATCGGGATGTCCCGCCGGGGGTTCTTCGCCTCCTCGCCGGCCGTGGTGATCGCGTCGAAGCCGATGTAGGAGAAGAACGCGGCCGTGGTGCCCGCGCCGATGCCGCCGAGGCCGGCCGGCGAGAACGGGGTGAGGTTGCCGTGCTTGAAGGCGCTGTAGCCGATGGCGCAGAAGGCGAGCAGGATGACGAGCTTGACCGCCGTCATCGCGGCCGTCGCGCGGGCGCTCTCGCGCACACCGCGCACCAGCAGCAGCGAGGCCATGGCGATGACGATCACGGCGGGCAGGTTGACGATCCCGCCGTCGCCGGGGCCGGCGGACAGGGCGGCCGGGAGCTGGACGCCGGTGAGGCTGTGCAGCAGCTCGTTGACGTACTGGCTCCAGCCGACGGCGACGGCCGAGATGGAGATGCCGTACTCCAGCAGCAGGCACCAGCCGACCAGGAAGGCGGTGGACTCGCCGAGCCCCGCGTAGGCGAAGGAGTACGAGGAGCCGGAGACCGGGATCGCGCCGCCCAGCTCCGCGAAGGAGAAGGCGGTGAAGACGCAGGTGATCGCGGCGAGGACGAAGGAGACGACGACGGCGGGACCGGCCTGGGCGACGGAGTCGGACAGGCCGACGAAGATGCCGGTGCCGACTATGGCGCCGACGCCGAAGCAGATGAGCTGGAAGAGGCCCATCGTGCGCTTCAGGCCGTGTCCCTCGCGGTCGGCGCCGGATTCGGCGACGAGCAGGTGCGGGGACTTGATGCGGGGAGCGGGCATGCGGGTGGTGCTCGTTTCTCGGTGGTGCAGGCGGCCGTCGTGGGGCCGTCTCGGGGGCGCGGGCGACCGTGGTCCGGTCGCGGGGGCGGCCCGAAATGGGTGGTATCGGGCCGCTGATCAGGATAAGGCCTGGTGAGGCCCGTCAGGCAAGGCTTTGTGACGAGGCTCGGGCCAGGGTGGCCACGAGGACCGCCTTGATCGTGTGCATCCGGTTCTCCGCCTCGTCGAAGACGACGGAGTGCTCGGACTCGAACACCTCGTCGGTGACCTCCAGCTCGGTCAGCCCGTGCCGCTCGTGGATCTCGCGGCCGACGGCGGTGCCGAGGTCGTGGAAGGCCGGCAGGCAGTGCAGGAACTTCACGTCCGGGTTGCCGGTGGCGCGCAGCACGTCCATGGTCACGGCGTACGGGCCGAGCAGCGCGATGCGCTCGTCCCAGACCTCCTTGGGCTCGCCCATCGACACCCATACGTCGGTGGCGATGAAGTCGGTGCCGCGCACCCCCTCCTGCACGTCCTCGGTGAGCGTGATCCGCCCGCCGGAGGCGGTGGCGAGCTGCCGGGCCAGCTGGATGATCGTCTCGTCCGGCCACAGCACCCGGGGCGCCACGATCCGTACGTCCATGCCGAGCAGGGCGCCGGTGACCAGGTAGGAGTTGCCCATGTTGTAGCGGGCGTCACCGAGGTAGGCGAAGGCGACCCGGTTCATCGGCTTGTCGGTGTGCTCGGTCATGGTGAGCACGTCGGCGAGCATCTGGGTGGGGTGCCACTCGTCGGTGAGGCCGTTGTAGACGGGGACCCCGGCGTAGGTGGCCAGCTCCTCGACGACGCCCTGGCCGTGCCCGCGGTACTCGATGGCGTCGAACATCCGGCCGAGGACGCGCGCGGTGTCCTTCACCGACTCCTTGTGGCCGATCTGCGAGCCGGCCGGGTCGAGGTAGGTCGTGCGGGCGCCCTGGTCGGCGGCGGCGACCTCGAAGGCGCAGCGGGTGCGCGTCGAGGTCTTCTCGAAGACCAGCGCGATGTTCCGGCCGCGCAGGTACTGCGTCTCGGCGCCCGCCTTCTTGGCCGCCTTCAGCTCGGCCGCCAGCTCGACCAGGCCGCGGAACTCCTGCTCGGTGAAGTCCAGTTCCTTGAGGAAGTGGCGGCCGGCGAGGGCGGTCGGGACTGTCGCCATGGGGCGCTCCGGGGTACGGGGGGACAGGAACTCTGGAATTCTATACGACCACCTGAATTTCTATACGGCCTGGGTGGGGTCCGTTGCGTCACACCGCCGGGGCGGCCCGGACGCAGGACGTACTGGCGGGGCCCGCCGGTCAGACCGGGTCCCGCTCGACCGGGCAGCTCATGCACCGGGGACCGCCCCGGCCCCGCCCCAGCTCACTGCCCGGGATCTCTATCACCTCGATGCCCTGCTTGCGCAGGTGCGTGTTGGTGGTCGCGTTGCGTTCGTAGGCGATGACGACGCCGGGCTCGACGGCGAGCACGTTGCAGCCGTCGTCCCACTGCTCCCGCTCGGCGGCGTGCACGTCCTGGGTGGCGGTCAGCACCCGGATCTCACCGAGGCCGAGGGCGGCGGCGATGGCGCGGTGCATGTGCTCCGGGGGATGGTCGGTGACCTTCAGCTCCTTGTCGCCGACGCCCGGCTCGATGGTGTACGAGCGCAGCATGCCAAGGCCCGCGTACTGGGTGAAGGTGTCGCCGTCGACCATGGTCATCACGGTGTCAAGGTGCATGAACGCGCGCCGCTTGGGCATGTCGAGCGCGACGATGGTGCGCGCGGAGCCGGCCGCGAACAGCTGGTGGGCGAGCATCTCCACGGCCTGCGGGGTGGTGCGCTCGCTCATGCCGACCAGGACCGCGCCGTTGCCGATCACCAGGACGTCACCGCCCTCGATGGTGGAGGGGTGGTCGGCCTGCCCCTGCGACCAGACATGGAACGGTTCGTCGCGGAACAGCGGGTGGTGCCGGTAGATCGCCTCGAAGTGCACGGTCTCGCGCTGCCGGGCGGGCAGCCGCATGGCGTTGATGGCGACCCCGTCATAGATCCAGGCGGAGGTGTCGCGGGTGAACAGGTGGTTGGGCAGGGGGCCGAGGAGGAAGTCGTCGAGGTCCATCACATGGAAGCGGACGGACGTCGGCTCCGGGTGTGCCTCGAGGAACTCCCGCTTGGTCATGCCGCCCACGAGCGCCTCGGCCAGCTCCCGCGCGGGCAGGGCCGCGAAGGCCGCGCGCAGATGGCCGGCGGCGAGCGGACCGTACTCCTTCTCGTGGAACACCCGGTCCAGGACGAGGGCGCGGGCCTCGGGCACATCCAGGGTCTCGGTCAGCAGGTCGCCGAAGAGGTGCACGGCGACACCACGGTCGCGCAGGACGTCGGCGAATCCGTCGTGCTCGGCGCGCGCCCGGCGCACCCACAGCACGTCATCGAAGAGCAGCGCGTCCTTGTTGCTGGGGGTGAGCCTTTTGAGTTCCAGGTCGGGCCGGTGCAGGATCACGCGACGCAGCCGCCCGGTCTCGGAATCGACACGGTATGCCATGTCTCCATCCTGGCCGCAGCCGACCTTCTTCACGCCCTTGTCGGCCGTTTCTGCCACTTCCTGTTCTCGTCCTATTGACGAGAAGCCGCCCCTCCGCTTATCGTCAATGGGACGAAAAACGGGGGACGGGAAACGAGGGGGAACACCATGGCCGACATCACCCGGCGCCTGGGCCTGCGCCACTTGCGGGGCACTGCGACGGCACACGTGCGGCACCACCGCTCGGGCACGCTGGTGCACGACGGCCCGGGGCTCAGCTTCTGGTTCCGGCCGCTGACGGCGGCACTGTCCGAGGTGCCGGTCGACGACCGCGAGCTGGCGATGACCTTCCACGCCCGTACGTCCGACTTCCAGGACGTGTCCGTGCAGGCGACGGTCACCTACCGCGTCGCCGACCCGGCCGCGGCCGCCGCCCGCCTGGACTTCTCCATCGACCCGGACACCGGTGCCTGGCGCGGCACCCCGCTGGAGCAGCTGGGCACCCTCCTCACCGAGACGGCCCAGCAGCACGCGCTGGACGTCCTGGCACGGACGCCCTTGTCGGCGGCCCTGGCCGACGGCGTCACGGCGGTGCGTGAGCGGATCGCCACCGGGCTCGGCGCCGAACCGCGGCTCCCGGCGACCGGCATCGAGGTCGTCGCCGTCCGCGTGATGGCACTGCGTCCGGAGCCGGAGGTGGAGCGGGCCCTGCGCACCCCGGCCCGGGAACAGATCCAGCAGGAGGCCGACCGGGCGACCTACGAGCGACGGGCCGTGGCGGTCGAGCGGGAACGGACCATCGCCGAGAACGAACTGGCCAGCCGCATCGAACTCGCCCGCCGCGAGGAGCAGTTGGTGGAGCAGCGGGGCACCAACGCCCGCCGCGAGGCCGAGGAGCAGGCGGCCGCGGACGCGGTGCGCGCCCGGGCGGAGGCGGAACGCTCGGTGCTGCTGGCCGACGCGGAGGCCGCCCGGTCGGTGAAGCTCGCCGAGGCCGAGGCGGCGCGCTCGCTGAAGCTCACGGAGGCCGAGGCCGCGAGGTCCCGGCGGCTCGCCGAGGCGGAGGCGGCGCGCACGGCCCTGCTGGCCGACGCCGAGGCGGCGCGTGCCGTACGGGTCGCCCGGGCCGAGGCCGAGGGCGCGCGTGCACTCGGCGAGGCGCGCGCCGAGGCCCAGGCGGCCTGGCTGCGGGTGCACACGGAGGCCGGCGTCGACGGGGCGACGACCCTGCGCGCGCTGACCGCCGGCCAGCTCGCGGAGAACCTGCCGCGCATCGACAGCGTGACCGTCTCGCCGGACGTGCTCACCGCACTGCTCGCCAGGCTTGCCACGGGGGCCGGAGCGTGAGCCTCGCCCCGCGCGCCGTGCTGGTCCACCGCACCACGGAGTACGAGGAGCTGGTGGCCCGGCACGGCACGCACGGCCAGGCCGCGTTCTTCCTCGCCTCCCGGGGCCGGGACATCGAGGAGGTCGCCGAGCGCCACCGCCGGGCCCACCGCGCGCTCGCCGAGGTGAGTGCCGCGGTGCCGCTGACCTGGCGGCAGGCGCGGGTGGAGCGGGGCGACCTGGACCGGTTCCTGTTCGCGCCCGAGGACGTGGTCGTGGTGATCGGCCAGGACGGCCTGGTCGCGAACGCCGCCAAGTACCTGACCGGCCAGCCGGTGATCGGCATCGACACCGACCCCGGCCGCAACCCCGGTGTGCTGGTGCGGCACCGCCCGGCCGACGCGGCGAAGCTGCTGCCGCACGCGACGGGCACCGCGGTGGACGCGCTCACCATGGTGGAGGCCGTCGCCGACGACACCCAGCGCCTGCTCGCGCTCAACGAGATCTACCTGGGCACCCCCGGTCATCAGACCGCCCGATACCGCCTGGGCCTGGAGGACGACGGGGGTGTCGTCGAGGCCCAGGCTTCCTCCGGGGTGCTGGTGGGGACCGGCACCGGCGCGACCGGCTGGCTCCGCTCCGTGTGGCAGGAGCGCAGCAGCCGGATCGCGCTGCCCTCCCCCACCGAGGACCGCCTGGTCTGGTTCGTCCGCGAGGCCTGGCCGTCGCCGGCCACCGGTACGACCCTGGTGGCCGGCGAACTGGCGGACTCGACGGCCCTGACGGTCACCGTGGAGTCCGACCGCCTCATCGCCTTCGGTGACGGCATCGAATCGGACGCGCTCCAGCTGACCTGGGGACAGACGGTCCGCATCGGGGTGTGCGGGCAGCGGCTGCGGCTGGTCGGCTGACCGGGCGGCGGGCTACAGCCGCGGGTCGACCGGCTCCGACTCCAGTGCCAGCACCCCGAACACGGCCTCGTGCACCCGCCACAGCGGCTCGCCGTCCGCGAGCCGGTCCAGGGACTCCAGGCCGAGGGCGTACTCGCGCAGGGCGAGGGACCGCTTGTGGTTCAGGGAGCGCCGGCGCAGGCGGGTCAGGTTGTCCGGACGGGTGTACTCGGGGCCGTAGATGATCCGCAGGTACTCACGGCCCCGGCACTTGATGCCGGGCTGTACCAGCCTGCCGTCCTGGTTCCGGACGAGCGCGCCGACCGGCTTGACCACCATGCCCTCCCCGCCGCGGCCGGTCATCTCCAGCCACCAGTCGATGCCGGCCCGGACGGACCGGGGGTCGCCGGTGTCGACGTAGAGCCTCCTGGTCGTCCGGAGCAGTCCGGTGCCGTCGTGTTCCACCAGGCGGTCGATCAGGGCCAGTTGCTCGTCGTGCGGCAGCGCGGCAAGGCTGCGGCCCTCGACGGCGAGCAGCTGGAAGGGGGCCAGGCGCACGCCCTCCAGGCCGTCCGTGGTCCAGCAGTAGCGGCGGTAGGCGGCGGTGAACGCGGCCGCGTCGGCGGCGCGTTCACGCTGCCGCGCCAGCAGGCCGCCGACGTCCGCGCCGCGTGCCGCGGCAGCCTCCAGCGCGCCGAGCGCACCCGGGAACACCGCGCCCGAGGCGGCGCCAACGGCCGCGTACTGGCCGCGCAGCAGACCCGAGGCCTTCAGCGACCACGGCATCAGCTCGGCGTCCAGCAGCAGCCAGTCCGTGGCGAGTTCGTCCCAGAGTCCGGCCTCCCCGATCGCCGCGCGCAGGCGGCCGAGGATCTCCTCGGTCATCCGCCCGTCGTCGAAGAACGGCCGCCCGGTGCGGGTGTAGAGCGAGCCGGTGGGCCCGGCCGTCCCGAAGCGCTTCGCGGCCGCCGCCGCGTCGCGGCACACCAGGGCCACGGCCCGCGAGCCCATGTGCTTCTCCTCGCACACGACCCGCTCGACCCCGTCCCGCGCGTACTGGGCGAAGGCCTCCTCGGGGTGCTCCAAGTAGCCCTCGGCCTCGCTCGTGGCCGTCGGAGCCATCGTCGGCGGGAGGTACGGCAGCAGGCGCGGGTCGATCGCGAAGCGGCTCATGACCTCCAGGGCCGCCGACGCGTTCTCCTCGCGCACCGCGACCATGCCCGCGTGACGGGTCTCAACGGCCCTGCGGCCCCGCACGTCGGCCAGGTCCAGCGGCCGGCCGTCGTGTCCGCCGGGTGCCGCGGAGCGCAGCGGGCGCGCCGGCTCGTACCAGACGCGCTCGGCCGGTACGTCGACCAGCTCGCGCTCCGGCCAGCGCAGCGCGGTCAGCCTGCCGCCGAAGACGGCGCCGGTGTCCAGGCAGATCGTGTTGTTGAGCCAGGTCGCCTGCGGGACCGGGGTGTGCCCGTAGACGACCGCCGCGCGGCCCCGGTAGTCCTCCGCCCACGGGTAGCGCACCGGCAGCCCGAACTCGTCGGTCTCGCCGGTGGTGTCGCCGTACAGGGCGTGCGAGCGGACCCGGCCGGAGGTGCGGCCGTGGTACTTCTCGGGCAGGCCGGCGTGGCAGACGACCAGCCTGCCGCCGTCGAGGACGTAGTGGCTGACGAGACCGTCGAGGAACCGGCGCACCTCGGCCCTGAACTCCTCGCTCTCGCCCTCCATCTGGGCGATGGTCTCGGCGAGCCCGTGGGTGTGCTGGACCTTGCGGCCCTTGAGGTAACGGCCGTACTTGTTCTCGTGGTTGCCGGGCACGCACAGCGCGTTGCCCGACCCGACCATGGACATCACCCGGCGCAGCACGCCCGGCGAGTCGGGGCCGCGGTCGACCAGGTCGCCGACGAAGACGGCGGTACGGCCCTCGGGGTGCACGCCGTCGGCATAGCCCAGCTTGGCCAGCAGCGACTCCAGTTCGACGGCGCAGCCGTGGATGTCACCGATGATGTCGAAGGGGCCGGTCAGGTGCGTCAGGTCGTTGAAGCGCTTCTCGGTGACGACGGTGGCGCTCTCGGCCTCCTCGACTCCGCGCAGGACGTGCACCTTGCGGAAGCCCTCGCGCTCCAAGTGCCTCATGGACCGGCGCAGTTCGCGGATGTGCCGCTGGATGACCCGGCGGGGCATGTCGGCGCGGTCGGTGCGGGCCGCGTTGCGCTCGGCGCACACCTCCTCGGGCATGTCGAGCACGATGGCGATGGGCAGTACGTCGTACTGCTTCGCCAGCTCGATCAGCTGCCGCCGGCTGTCCTGCTGCACGCTGGTGGCGTCCACGACCGTGCGGCGCCCGGCGGCCAGCCGCTTGCCGGCGATGTAGTGCAGCACGTCGAAGGCGTCCCGGGTCGCGCTCTGGTCGTTCTCGTCGTCGCTGACGAGGCCGCGGCAGAAGTCGGAGGAGATCACCTCGGTGGGCTTGAAGTGCCGGCGGGCGAAGGTGGACTTGCCGGAGCCGGAGGCACCGACGAGGACGACGAGGGAGAGGTCGGTGACGGGCAGGACCCGTCTGGTGCGGTTGCCGGTCATGCTGCCTTCGCCTCCTTCTCGGTGTCGTTGCGGTGGAACAGGGCCATCTGGGTGGGCGGGCCGACCTCGGGGTCGTCCGGTCCCACGGGGATGAACCCGACGTCGTAGCCGTGGAGTTCGGCGGTCCGGCCGGCCCAGGCGCGGAACTCCTCGCGGGTCCACTCGAAGCGGTGGTCGCCGTGCCGGACATGGCCGGCGGGCAGGGTCTCCCAGCGGACGTTGTACTCGACGTTCGGGGTGGTCACGATGACCGTGCGCGGGCGGGCCGCACCGAAGACCGCGTACTCCAGGGCGGGCAGCCGGGGCAGGTCGAGGTGCTCGATCACCTCGCTGAGCACGGCGGCGTCGTACCCCTTCAGGCGCTTGTCGGTGTAGGCGAGCGAGCCCTGCAGCAGCCGGACCCGGGAGGCCTGCCGCTCCCCCATGCGGTCCAGCTTCAGCCGGCGTGCGGCGATGGTGAGCGCCCGCACGGACACGTCGAGTCCGACGACCTCCGTGAACCGCGGGTCCTTCAGCAGCTCTTGCACCAACTGGCCCTGCCCGCAGCCGAGATCGAGGACCCGGGCGGCGCCATGGGCGCGCAGCGCCGCGAGGATCGCCTCCCGCCGCTGTTCGGCGAGCGGGGTCGGCTTCTCCTCGGTCTCCGTCTCCTCGGCGACCGCGTTGTCGACGTCCTCGACCTCGCTGTCGTCGGCCTCGGCGAGCCGGACCAGTTCCAGCCGCTCCGTCGCCTGCCGGGTCAGCGACCAGCGGCGGGAGAGGTACCGGCTGGTGATGAGCTTCTGCTCGGGGTGCCCGGGCAGCCAGCCCTCGCCCGCCCGCAGCAGCTTGTCGACCTCGTCGGGGGAGACCCAGTAGTGCTTGGCGTCATCGAGGACCGGCAGCAGGACATAGAGGTGGCGCAGTGCCTCGGCGAGGGTCAGCTGCCGCGACTCGAGGACGAGCCGGACGTAGCGCGAGTCGCCCCACGCGGGGAACTCCGTGTCGAGCGGCACCGGTTCGGCGGTCACTGTCCAGCCGAGCGGCTCGAAGAGCCGGTGGACGAGGCCGGCACCGCCGCGGGCGGGCAGCGCGGGCACCTCGATCCGCAACGGCCGTGCCTGCGCCGGGAGTTCCGGGCGGGCGGCGCACACCCCGCGCATGGCGCTGGAGAAGACGCCGCCGAGCGCGACCGCGAGCAGCGAGGAGGCCGCGTAGGGGCGGTCGTTGACGTACTGCGCGAGCGCCGCGTCGGACGCGCCGCCACGGCCCCTGCCCTTGCCCCGCCGGACCAGTGCGACCGTGTCGATCTCCAGCAGCAGCGCGGCCGTGCAGCGCTGGTCGTCCGCCTCGGGGTAGAAGACGTGGGCGGGGCCGTAGGACGTGGCGAACGTCTGCGTCTTGCCGGGGTGCTTGTGCAGCAGGTACCCGAGGTCGGTGGCCGGGTGGGCGGCGTCGCCGCGCGTCGAGATCGTCAGGAACACCTGCCCGATTCTTCCGGGCCAGGGCCCCGGCGACCACCGGTTTTCCCGTCGGCCGGTCCGATCACGGTTGCCGGGCGCGGTCCGTCACGACTCCTTGGCGACGATCGTGCGGGCGTTTCGCACGGCCCGTTGCTCCGCGGCGCGCAGGTCGTCCAGTTTCTGCCTGTTCCTGGCGATGGCGGCCTTCTGGTTGCGCTCGTCGAGGGAGTGCGCGGCCGGGATGTAACCGGTGTCGAGCTTGCACCTGGCGTCGGCGGCGGCCGTCGACTTCTCCTTGTCGGAGGGCTGCCGGGTCTTGAACCAGGCGAAGTCCACGGAGGCCTTGTCCGGGTCGGCGTAGTGGAAGCCCTTCTTCTTCATGCAGTCCGACCAGGTGCGGTCGGCCTTCTTCCAGGCCGGGTCCTTCCGGGCGTCCTTGTGGGACTGGTACCAGAGTTCCATGGCGAGCGAGTAGTAGCCGCTGAGCTTCACGCCGCCGACCTTCATCGCCCTGGGCGGAGCGCCGTAGATCGTCCGGGTCGCCTGCCCCAGGCAGCCGCCCTCGGGGATGCGGTTTCCGTGCGCGAGCCGGCTGTCGCCGGACTCGAACTCGCCGGTGAGGGCGACGAACTGGTCGGCGGGCCACTCCTGGCTCTGGGCGGAGTCCTCGGTGTTGCGGTTGTGGTAGCCGTGCTCGGACGCCAGGCCGGGGTCGTCCACGCCGTACGGGCTGTCGTCGCCGAGCGTGCTCGCGAGGTCGAGCGTGCCCGGCCGGACCGGATAGGTGGACTCGACGTTCTTGGTGTCGAGGACCGCGAAGCCGGCGAAGCCGAGCCGGACCATGCATTTCTTGGCGAGGATCCACTGGGCCCTGCTGACGGCCTTGCCGTCGGCCGAGGCCGGGTCCGGGAGGTACGCGTGCAGCGGGAGCGCCGCCATGGCGTTGAGACGGTGGGCCTCGCCGGCGGTGTCGTGGCCGTCGGCGAACTGGCAGGCCGACACCGCGATGACGCTGGTGAGAGCGAGGGGCAGGACTTTGCGCACGGGGCATTGCATCAGGTCTGGATCATGGGCGCCGTGATGGAGCCCACAGTTCCGCCACATGTGGCCCATGGCCGTCCCACAACCGCTTCCCGCGCCCTCGGCCGGGGCATCCCTCCCCGGCGGAGAGGGATCCCGTCACGGCAGTTACGGCAGCTGCGACTGCACCTGGGCGGAGATCAGCTCCAGGTGGTCCAGGTCGTCGAGGTCCAGGACCTGGAGGTAGATCCGCCGGGAGCCGATCTCGGCGTACCGGCCGATCTTGTCGACCACCTCGGCCGGGGAGCCGGCCAGGCCGTTGGCCTTCAGCTCCTCCACCCCACGGCCTATGGCGGCGGCGCGCCGGGCGACCTCCTGGTCGTCCCGGCCGACGCAGACCACGAGGGCGTTGGAGTACGTCAGGGCGTCCGCGCCGCGGCCGGCCTCCTCTGCGGCGGCCCGCACCCGGCCGAACTGCCGTTCGCTGTCCTCGATCGAGGCGAACGGGATGTTGAACTCGTCGGCGTACTTCGCCGCCAGCCGCGGCGTACGGCTCGCGCCGTGGCCGCCGATGAGCACCGGGACCTTCGCCTGGGCGGGCTTGGGCAGCGCGGGCGACTCGGTGAGGTCGTAGTAGGTGCCGTGGAAGTCGAAGGTCTTGCCCGCCTCCGTCGCCCACAGCCCGGTGACGATCGCGAGCTGTTCCTCCAGCCGCGCGAACTTCTCCTTCGGGAACGGGATGCCGTAGGCCTTGTGCTCCTCCTCGAACCAGCCGGCGCCGAGGCCCAGCTCAACCCGGCCGCCGGACATCTGGTCGACCTGGGCGACCTGGATCGCGAGTACACCGGGCAGGCGGAAGGTGCCGGCCGTCATCAGCGTGCCGAGGCGGATGCGCCTGGTCTCACGGGCGAGGCCGGCCAGCGTGATCCAGGCGTCCGTGGGCCCGGGCAGGCCGTCCACGCTGCCCATGCGGAGGTAGTGGTCGGAGCGGAAGAAGGCGTCGAACCCGAGGTCCTCGGTGGCCTTGGCCACGGTGAGCAAGGTGTCGTAGGTGGCCCCCTGCTGGGGCTCGGTGAAGATTCGAAGGTCCATACACCCATCCTGCATGCCACGACCCGCGTCAACCTCGCCGGTACCGCCAGGTGCGGCCGTCCCCGGTCGGGTGAAAATCGTATGCGGGCCGCCCGGGCCTCGCGCGGGCCAGTGACCGGCCCCGGTGATGATCGTTGGGACGTCGGAGCCGGAGCGTCCGGCACCCGCGCCGGGCGGAGGCCGCCGTCGCGCGCCGTCGCGTCGGCCCTGCCGGGCCGGGGGGCCGAGGAGGCCGTTGATGTCCGAAGAGTGTGGCTCCGCCGGTCGGCCGAAGGGGCTGCTGGAGCAGATGGAAGAGCTGATGGCCGCGTTGAACGCGGATCTGTCGGAGCTGGCGGATCTGCACGCCTCGGGACCCGCGCCGGTCGCGGCGGACGAGGGCGACGCCGGCTGACAAGGCCGGCACTGGCTGCCGGCACCGGCTGCCGGCACCGGTCGGTGCGGCCGGGAGACCTCAGCCGAACTCCCGCTCCGGTAACACCTCCTCGCGCGCCGCCAGCTTGCGCAGCATCTCCAGGACGCGGTCGCGGGACTCGTCGGCCGCGTCGATGGCCTCCATGCACTGCCAGTACGTCGTCTCGTCGGCCGCGGAGCTGGCCATTCCGACCAGGGCGATGCCGACCTCGCCGAGCAGGCCCCCGAGGCAGAGCAGGGTCTCGCGGGCGTCGTCCAGCTTGGTGAGCTGGGCGGCGCGCAGGTCGCCCGGGTCCAGTTCGGGCGGGTCCAGGACTCCGCAGCCCCGGCCCGCCAGCTCGGTCAGACCGAGCGCCTCGCCGCGCAGCTCCGGCGGGCCGGAGACCGCGAGCCGGCTGCCGATGGCCTGGGCGAGGGCCTGCGCCTGCCAGACCTCCGCCATGATCTCGCCCGCGTCGGCGGCGTTCGCCAGCACTCGCCTGCTCGTCAGGATGAGCCGTATCGCATCCATACGTCGCCCCCGTCCCTCCACGTGCCTTCTCGCGCGTCCGTTTGAACTCCCTTGTTCATTACCCAGAGTGAGGTCACGTGAGACGAAAAGCCAGAGGTGGGCGGAAATTTGTGGACAACAATTCGGATTCGACAGGCGATTTGACTACTGAGTGTGATAACGGAGTTCAGGAGTCCGTCAGTTGGCCCGTGCGTCCCCGTCTTTGGGCCCCGCGACCGGAAAACGACGTTCATTGCGGTCGATCTTGGCCGCCAGGGCGGCCAGCGGGTCGATGCCGAGGGCTTCGCAGAACTGCAGGAGATAGGCGAGGACGTCGGCGACCTCGTCCTCGACGCGGTGCGCGGTCCCGGCGTCGTCCATCACCCGGGCGGACTCCTCCGGGGTCAGCCACTGGAAGATCTCGACCAGTTCGGAGGCTTCCACCGAGAGGGCGGCGACGAGGTTCTTGGGTGTGTGGTAGGGCTGCCAGTTCCGCGCCGCCGCGAACTCGGCGAGCCTGCGCTGGAGCCGGGCCAGGTCGTGAGGTTCCGTCACAGGTCCAGGTGTACCACTGTGACCCCCTCGGCCCCGGTGGCCCATGAGGCGTCGCTCACCGCGCCCAGGCACCGGATGTGCCCGCGCTCACCCATCCGGGCCGCCATCCGCAGCAGCGCGAGGCGCTGGGCCGGGTCGAGCGAGCGGTCGAAGCCGTCGGCGAGGACGGTGAGGGTGCGCAGCGCGTCGGGCACCTCGCCGGGCGCGTCCACCGCCAGCACACCGGGTCCGGTCAGCAGCACCAACATCAGTGCCAGATAGCGCAGTTCGCCGTCGCCGAGCCGGGCCAGACCGGTGCGCAAGCCGTCACCGCGCTCCAGCAGCGCCCGTACCGTGCCGTCGGCCAGCGGTTCGGCGATCAGATCGGTCACCGGCCCGGCGCAGCCCTCGCGCAGCGCCTCGACCAGCAGGCCGTGCCGGCGGCCGCACTCGGCGCGGGTGCGCCACAGCACATCGGCGAGGTTGTCGCAGCCGGGCAGCAGCCGGCCGGAGCCCCTGGGGACGGGCGCGCGCATGCGCTCGGGGCGGGGATCGCAGGGGAAGGCGGAGCGCAGGGCGACCACCATCTGCTCGGCGGCGGCGAGCACTTGGCGCTGCCCGTCCGTCTTGCCGGCCACGCGCAGCGGCAGCAGGGCGGTGCCGAGGCGGTCGTCGGGCAGCGGGGCACGGGTCACCGGGGCGGCGCCCGCGGTGTGCCAGGCGGCCTGCACGGTCCGGCGGCCCGGGTCGCGCAGCGCGGTCTGCAGCAGGACGACCCCGCCCGCGGTCAGCCGCTCCCCCGCGATCCTGAGGGCCGGCTCGGTCTGTACGGCGACGTCGAGCCGGACCGGTCCCTCGGCGCCGTCCGCCGTACAGCCGATCCGGAAGCCCCGCCGGCCCCCGGCGTCCGGGCGCGCCCGCTCCGGCACACAGGCGAGCGGGTCGGGGAAGGCCTCGGCGAGTGGGGCTCCGCCACCGAGCCGGGCGAGCGCCTCGTACGCCATGAGGGCGGTCGTCTTGCCGGCTCCGCTGGGCCCGGCGAACAGCGTGACGGGCCCGAGCGGAAACGCGGCCCTCCGGTGTCCGGCGAAGGCCGACAGCCGCAACTCGGTGATCCGGCAACGCACATCGAGAGGGCCCCCGGGGTCATGGGACGCACGCGAGCGCCCGGGGACGGTCCGCACGTCGTGGGACTCACCCGTCGACCCGGGGACGGTCCGCACGTCGTGGGGCTCGCGGGGCTCGCCGGACTGCGCGGAGGCGGTCCGCACATCGCGGGACTCACGGGACTCGCCCGCCGGCCCGGGGGCGGTCCGCACGTCGCGGGACTCGCGGGGCTCGCCGGACTGTGCGGGGGTGGTCCCGCCGGGCGGGGCGGCCGCCGGGGGCTCGGCGGACACGGAAGACACGGCCATGCCCGGACGGTAGAACCCCTCCGCACCGGCGAACCGTTTTGCCCCGCGGACCTTCCTACGATCGGGGGACGGCCCGCAAGGACGCCGGCCGGGCGGACGACGCCGGGGACGCTCAGCCCCCGGAGACCCCCGCGCCCTCCATCAGCCCGCTGACCTCGGTCCCCGGCGGGGTGAGGAGGAACACATTGCGGTCGACGCGGTGCATTCCGCTGCCCAGGCCGAAGACGACCCCCGTACTGAAGTCGAGGACGCGCTTGGCGACCTCGGTCTCCGCGCCGGACAGGTCGAGCAGGACCGGCGCGCCGGCCATCACCGTCTCGGCGACTTCCCGGGCGTCCGCGAAGACGTTGACGCGCAGGACCACGAACCGGCGCCGGGTCTCGGTCTCCGCGTCCGGCAGCGCGCGGTGGTTCACCGCGGACGGCCAGGCGTCCCGGCCCCGCAGCGGCACGACCTGGGCGAGCCCCTCCCACTGTTCATCGGTGACGTCGTAACGGCTCACCGGCTCCCCCCGACCTGACTCGCACTCAATGCCTGCACCGGCCAATTCTTACGCCAAGTCACCCGTTCGGCCCAACAACGACACGGTGTGCGACCGATCCGGTGCCCCGCGGCCGCGACCAGCCCTGAGGGCACACGTACGATTACACCCGCCCCTTACATTCCCCTTACCAAAATCTTGACATGCGGCCATGTGGTGCTCATTTCCCGTCAGTAGCGTCCCGTGCCGTGCACTTGGCAGAAACAACGCAGGTGACACCCGGCCGGCGGATGCAGTCGGCGGTGTCCGCCGCTCCGGGACCACGCGCTGAGGCCGCCCCCGGGGCGCCCGCGCAGTGGCATCGCGTCCTGACCCTGCTCGCCGACGTCAGCCTGTTCATCGGCACCCGCTCGGTGTGGACGCAGGCGGCCACGCACCGCCTGGTCCTCGCGGCCGTCATCTCCGTCTGCTACGCCGCGATCCTGGTGACCGGCGTACTCGCGCTCACGGTGCGCCGGGCGCGCTCGCTGGCCCGGCTGGACCTCGTCGTGCTGGTGACCGCGATCGCGCTCACCCTGTGCACCTGGGCGCTGAACCACACGGGCGGCGACGAGGCGGTCCTGACCACGCAGGCCGCGCGGGAGATCATGGGCGGGCACCAGGTCTACGACCACCCGTGGCCGTGGCTGTTCCACCTCCCGGGCGTCGCCCTGACGGCGACGACGACCGGCGGTTACGACTTCACGTACGGCTACCCGCCGCTGGCGCCGCTGCTCACGGTGCCCTTCCTGTGGCTCGGGCACAACGGGGCACCGGCGACCCTGGCCGCGACGGTCGTGCTGATCGTGGGCGCGGTCGTGCTGTGGCGGCTGCTGCCGGCGCCGTGGCGCTCGGCGGCCACGATGGTCTGCCTGGGCTTCAGCTTCCTGCCGATGTACGCCCGCCAGGGCTATCCGGCGATCATCGGCCTGGTCCTGCTGATGCCGGTGGTGGTGAACTGGCCGCGGCTGGGTGCCGGGGGCCGGCTGGGCGCGGCCGGGATCGCGCGGGCCGCGTGCCTGGGCGCCGCGTGCGCGGCACAGCAGCTGCCGTGGTTCCTCACACCGTTCCTGCTGGCCGGGATCTACGCCGTGCGGCGCGGCGAGCTGGGCGGGCGTGCGGCGGGGCGCCTGGTGCTGCGGATCACGGGGATCGCGGTTCTCACCTGGCTGCTGGTCAACGCGTACTTCATCGTGTCCGAGGCCGGCCCGTGGATCCGGGGCATCGCGCTGCCGCTGACCCAGGGCGCGGTCCTGCACGGTCAGGGCCTGGTGGACATCTCGCTGTACTTCACCAACGGAAGCGACCGGCTCGACTGGTACGGCCACGCGAGCATGCTGCTCGCCGCGGCCCTGCTGGCACTGTTCGTGCTGTTCGTCCGGCGGCTCGGCCCGGCCGCGACCGTGCTGCCCTGGTGCGCCTTCTACCTGGCGACCCGCTCGCAGGACGGCTACTACCTGATGATGACGCCGCTGTGGCTCGCGGCGGCGATCACCACGCCCCTGTCGGACTTCTCGCGCGCGTGGCAGCCGCGGCCGCAGTGGCTCACGGCCCGGCGCCGCAAGCCCGTTCTGGCCGGGGCCGTCGTGCTGCTGGTGCTGCCCGCGCTGGTCAGCGCGACCCTGGCGGCGACGGGCAGGCCGCCGCTCAGGATGGACGTCAAGGCGGCCCGGCACGCCTCGGCGGACTCGTTGTCCGCGCTGACGCTGAAGGTCACCAACACCAGCGGCGCCGCGCTCACCCCGCACTACATGCTCACCACCGGCCAGGGCATGAGCAAGTACTGGTCGCTCGCGCACGGCCCGGCCACGATCCCCGCGCACAGCACGGCGACGGTCGTCCTGCGGGCGCCCGAGGGCCGCTACCCGCTGCCCACACAGAAGAGCACCCGCTTCCGGCTGCGCGCCTTCACGGCGACCCCGCAGACGCTCTCCACCTGGGATGTGCCGCGGGCGGAGCTGGGCCTGAAGGGCTGAGTCCGCGCGGGCGGTCCCTCAGGCCGCCGTACGCGTGAAGCGCAGCCTGGCCGTCACCGTGGTCAGGCCGCGCATCATGCCCAGCTGGTTCCAGCCCATGCCGAACTGGCCGCGGTCCACGGTGAACTCGGCCTCCAGGGTGAGCCCGCCCGCGTCCGCGGAGGCCAGGCGTGCCGTGAAGGTCTGCGGCCGGCTGACGCCCCGTACCGTGAGCCGGCCGGTGACCCGTACACCGTCCGCTTCGAGGCGGTCGGCCCCGCTGACGGCGAAGGTGATCTCCGGGTGCTGGTCGGTGTCGAAGAAGTCCGCCGAGCGCAGGTGCTTGTCCCGTTTGGCGTGCTTGGTGTCCAGGGAGGCGGCGTCCAGGGTGACGGTGCCGGTGGCCGAGCCGTCGGGCCGCACCTCGCCCCCGCCGCTGATCGCGGTGAACGCGCCCTTCACGGTGACCAGGCCCCACATGGTCCTGTGCCGCAACGCCACGGCGGACGCGCTGGGGTCGAGCTGCCAGGTACCTGTTTCCACGGCGACGGTCATGGTCGTACTCCCGACTGGTGATTCAAATTTGGATAACTGACGCCCACGCTAGCGGCTCATCCAATTTTGAACAACCCAGTCGTCCAAATTTGCACAACGGGTAGACTTCACGTATGCGCGCCGCCGACACGCCCCCCGCCGACCTGCCCGAATGCCCCGTGGCCGAGAGCGGCGACCGACTGCTGCCGGACGAGCTGCGTGCGTGGATGCTGCTGCTGGCCGCGACCGGGGCGGTGGAGCAGCGGCTGCGGTCGGCCGTGAAGGAGACCCTCGACGTCTCCCACGACGAGTTCCTGATCCTGTGCCTGCTGGCCGAACGGCCGCGCACCGGACTGCGCATGACCCAGGTCGCCGACCTCCTCGGCCGCCCCAAGACCCGCCTGACCTACCAGATCGCCTGCCTCCAGCGGGCCGGCCTGGTCAGCCGCAGGTCCGTGTGCGGCGACAAGCGGGGCGTGGAGGTCGCCCTCACCGACAAGGCCCGCGAGCAGCTGCGCGAAACCTCCGCCCTGCTCGCCGGCGCGGTCCGCGAGGCCCTCACCGACTCCATGGGGGCGGAGCAGCGCGCGGCCCTGTGCGCCCTCGTTCCGGATCTCCCGGACCGGCACGAGGAGCCTTCCGCGGGGTGAGCGGTGCAGGTCACACGTGCAAGGGGAGAAACCTCACAGCCGCTGCTCTGCACTCGCTTGAGCACACTGCCCTAGCATCCGAGCATGACGGTCCTGCCTGACGACGGGCTCTCACTGGCCGCCGAGTTCCCTGACGCGACGCATGAGCAGTGGCAACGCCTGGTCGAGGGTGTACTGCGCAAGTCGGGCAAGGAAGTCTCGGGCACGGCAGCTGAGGACGCCCTGTCCACGACGCTGGAGGACGGGCTGCGCACCCGGCCCCTCTACACCGCGCGCGATGCCGCGCCCGACGCCGGCCTGCCCGGCTTCGCCCCGTATCTGCGCGGCGGCCGCCCCGAGGGCAACATCGCCGGCGGCTGGGACGTGCGGCAGCGGCACACCGCCCTCGCGGACGACGCCGTCCTGGCCGACCTGGAGAACGGCGGCACCTCCCTGTGGCTGGTGCTGGGCGAGGGCGGCCTCCCGGTCGCCGGGCTGCCCCGCGCCCTCGACGGCGTCTACCTCGACCTGGCACCGGTCGTCCTCGACGCGGGCCGCGACACCGAGGCCGCCGCCGGGGCACTGCTGCGGCTCTACGCCGAGAGGGGCGTGGCCGCCGAGGCGGTACGCGGCAATCTGGGCGGCGACCCGCTCGGGTACGAGGCCCGGACCGGCACCGCCCTGGACACCGCGCCGTACGCCGCCCTGGCCGCGCGGTGCGCCGAGACGTACCCGGGCCTGCGTGCCCTCACCGTCGACGCGCTGCCGTACCACGAGGCGGGCGGCTCGGCCGCGCAGGAGCTGGGCGCCTCCCTCGCCACCGGCGTCGCGTACCTGCGCGAGCTGACCGGGGCGGGACTGAGCGTGGAACAGGCCGCCGGACAGCTGGAGTTCCGCTACGCGGCCACCGCCGACCAGTTCCTGACCATCGCCAAGCTGCGCGCCGCGCGCCGGCTGTGGGCGCGGGTCGCCGAGGTCTGCGCGGCCCCGGGCGCGCAGGTGCAGCACGTGGTGACCTCGCCGGTGATGATGAGCCGCCGCGACCCGTGGGTGAACATGCTCCGTACGACGGTCGCGACGCTCGCGGCCGGCGTGGGCGGCGCCGACGCCGTCACCGTGCTGCCGTTCGACCACGCGCTCGGCCTGCCCGACGCGTTCGCCCGCCGCATCGCCCGCAACACCTCCACGATCCTCATCGAGGAGTCCCACCTGGCCCGGGTCATCGACCCGGCGGGCGGCTCCTGGTACGTCGAGCACCTCACCGACGAACTCGCCCGGGCCGCCTGGGAGTTCTTCCGGTCCATCGAGCGCGACGGCGGCCAGGCGGCCGTCCTGCGCTCCGGCCGGCTGCGCACCGACCTGGCGACGACCTGGGCCGAGCGGAGCAAGAAGCTCGCCAAGCGGCGCGAACCCGTCACCGGTGTCAGCGAGTTCCCACTGCTCGCCGAGAAGCCGGTGGAGCGCGAGCCCGCGCCCGAGCCGCCGTCCGGCGGGCTGCCCCGCGTGCGCCGCGACGAGGCGTACGAGGAACTGCGCGCCCGCTCCGACGCCCACCTCGCGGCGACCGGCGCCCGCCCCCGGGTCTTCCTCGCCACACTGGGCCCGGCCGCCGCGTACACCGCGCGCGCCACCTTCGCCGCCAACCTCTTCCAGGCGGGCGGCATCGAGCCGGTGACCGAGGGGGGCTTCGAGGACAGCGGCGCCACCGAGGCCGTGCTGTGCTCCAGCGACGCCCTGTACGCCGAACAGGCCGAGCAGGCAGCCGAGTCGCTGCGTGCGGCGGGCGCCCGTCATGTGTTCCTCGCGGGCCGGGGCGAGTACGCCGGCATCGACTCGTACGTCTTCGCGGGCTGCGACGCCATCGACGTCCTGTCCGCGACCCTCGACCGCATGGGAGTGTCCTGATGGGAATCCCCGACTTCTCCGGCATCGAGCTGGGGACGCCGGCCGTCGACGGCAGTGCCGATCAGTGGCGTGCGGCCGTGGCGCGGGCGACCGGGAGCGAAGAGCCGCTGTGGGAGACCCCGGAGGGCATCGGGGTCAAGCCGCTGTACACCGGCCGTGACCTGGAGGGCCTGGACTTCCTGGGCACCTACCCGGGCATGGCCCCGTACCTGCGCGGCCCGTACCCGACGATGTACGTCAACCAGCCCTGGACCATCCGCCAGTACGCGGGCTTCTCCACCGCCGAGGAGTCCAACGCGTTCTACCGGCGCAACCTGGCGGCCGGCCAGAAGGGCCTGTCGGTCGCCTTCGACCTGCCCACGCACCGGGGTTACGACAGTGACCACCCGCGCGTGACCGGCGACGTCGGCATGGCGGGCGTGGCCATCGACTCGATCTACGACATGCGGCAGCTGTTCGACGGGATCCCGCTGGACAGGATGACCGTGTCGATGACGATGAACGGCGCCGTGCTGCCCGTGCTCGCGCTGTACATCGTGGCGGCGGAGGAACAGGGCGTACCGCCCGAGAAGCTGGCCGGAACCATTCAGAACGACATTCTGAAGGAGTTCATGGTCCGCAACACCTACATCTACCCGCCGAAGCCGTCGATGCGGATCATCTCCGACATCTTCGCCTACACCTCGCAGCGGATGCCCCGTTACAACTCGATCTCCATCTCCGGCTACCACATCCAGGAGGCCGGCGCGACGGCCGACCTGGAGCTGGCGTACACGCTCGCGGACGGCGTCGAGTACATCCGCGCGGGGCGTGAAGCGGGTCTGGACGTGGACGCGTTCGCCCCGCGTCTGTCGTTCTTCTGGGCGATCGGCATGAACTTCTTCATGGAGGTCGCGAAGCTCAGGGCGGCCCGGCTGCTGTGGGCCAAGCTGGTCTCCCAGTTCGAGCCGCAGAACACCAAGTCCCTTTCCCTGCGCACCCATTCGCAGACCTCGGGCTGGTCGCTGACCGCGCAGGACGTGTTCAACAACGTCACGCGTACGGCCGTGGAGGCGATGGCGGCGACCCAGGGCCACACCCAGTCGCTGCACACCAACGCCCTCGACGAGGCCCTCGCCCTGCCCACCGACTTCTCCGCGCGCATCGCCCGCAACACCCAGCTGCTCATCCAGCAGGAGTCGGGCACGACGCGGGTCATCGACCCGTGGGGCGGCAGCGCGTACGTGGAGAAGCTGACCTACGACCTCGCGCGCAAGGCCTGGCAGCACATCCAGGAGGTCGAGCAGGCGGGCGGCATGGCGCAGGCCATCGACGCGGGCATCCCGAAGCTGCGCGTGGAGGAGGCCGCGGCCCGCACCCAGGCCCGTATCGACTCCGGCCGGCAGCCGGTGATCGGCGTCAACAAGTACCGGGTGGAGAACGACGAGGCGATCGACGTCCTCAAGGTCGACAACTCCTCCGTGCGCGCCCAGCAGATCGAGAAGCTGCGCCGGCTGCGGGCGGAACGGGACGAGCGCGAGTGCCGGGACGCCCTCGACGCGCTCACCCGGGCCGCCGACGGCAAGGAGAACCTGCTGGAGCTGGCCGTGCGCGCGGCCCGCGCCAAGGCGACCGTCGGCGAGATCTCGGACGCCCTGGAGAAGGTGTACGGCCGGCACGCGAGCCAGATCCGTACGATCTCCGGCGTGTACCGCAACGAAGCAGGCGAGTCCCCGAACGTGGACCGCACCCGCGCCCTGGTGGACGCCTTCGAGGAGGCCGAGGGGCGCCGGCCGCGCATCCTGGTCGCCAAGATGGGCCAGGACGGCCACGACCGCGGCCAGAAGGTGATCGCGACCGCCTTCGCCGACCTCGGCTTCGACGTCGACGTCGGCCCGCTGTTCCAGACGCCGGAGGAGGTCGCCCGGCAGGCGGTCGAGGCGGACGTCCACGTGGTCGGGGTGTCCTCGCTGGCCGCCGGTCACCTCACGCTCGTACCGGCGCTGCGCGAGAAGCTCGCCGAGGAGGGCCGCGAGGACATCATGATCACGGTCGGCGGGGTGATCCCGCCGCAGGACGTGCCGACGCTGCTCGAGATGGGCGCCGCGGCCGTGTTCGGGCCGGGAACGGTGATCCCGGACGCGGCGTACGACCTGGTGCAGCGGCTGTCGGCCGACCTCGGCCACGAGCTGTAGAGCCGCGATGGCTGCGCTCGATCTCGACACCTATGTGAAGGGTGTGCTCGACGGGAGGCGGGCCCTGGTGGCCCGCGCCATCACCCTCGTCGAGTCCACCCGGCCCCAGCACCGGTCGCTGGCACAGGAGTTGCTCACCGAGCTGCTTCCGCACAGCGGCCGGGCGCGGCGGATCGGTGTGAGCGGGGTGCCGGGGGTCGGCAAGTCGACGTTCATCGACGCGTTCGGCACCCTGCTGACCTCGCTGGGCCACCGGGTCGCGGTCCTGGCCGTGGACCCCTCCTCCACCCGCACCGGCGGGTCGATCCTCGGCGACAAGACACGGATGGAACGCCTGGCGGCCGACCCGAACGCCTTCGTACGGCCCTCCCCCAGCGCGGGCACCCTGGGCGGGGTCGCGAAGGCCACCCGGGAGTCGATGGTGGTGATGGAGGCGGCGGGCTACGACGTGATCCTCGTGGAGACCGTCGGCGTGGGCCAGTCGGAGACGGCCGTCGCGGGCATGGTCGACACGTTCCTCCTGCTGACCCTGGCCCGCACCGGCGACCAGTTGCAGGGCATCAAGAAGGGCGTCCTGGAGCTGGCCGACGTCATCGCCGTCAACAAGGCGGACGGTCCGCACGAACGCGACGCGCGCGCGGCGGCCCGTGAACTGGCGGGCGCCCTGCGCCTGATGCACGGCAGGGACGCCGTGTGGACTCCGCCGGTACTGCACTGCAGCGCCCGCGAGCCGAGCGGCCTGGACACCGTGTGGGAACGCCTGGAACAGCACCGGACGCTGCTCGACTCCACCGGCCGTCTCACCGCCAAGCGCCGCGAGCAGCAGGTCGAGTGGACCTGGTCGATGGTCCGCGACGAGCTGCTGGGCCGCCTGCACGCGGCCCCGGCGGTCCGCCAGGTGGCGCCGGGCCTCGAACAGCGGGTCAGGGACGGCGAGTTGACGGCGACGCGGGCCGCGGAACACATTCTGGCGGCGTTCGAGGGACACCCGGCTGCGCGGACGGATTCTTCGGCGGACGACTGAGCCGATCATGCGCGGCTCGTCGGCACCCGGTGCCGGCGCACGACCGCTAAGGGACAGCGTGCAGGAGAGCGGGACCGCACCGGCGGTCCCGCTCTCGTATGCATGTCAGGAACCTGTCACCGGGCAGGCCGACAGATCACTCGGTACCCCACAATCGGCGGACGTCTCGCCACAGCACAGCCAACTGCCTCCCTGCCTTCGCCGAGGCACGGGCCTTCCCGAGGCGGTCACCACAACGGTGGGCCTCGCCGCGTCACCGCGAGGAGCACGCCGCGGCTGAATGGGCGTGCTGTCATCACCGTACCGAAGGAGCGTTATGTTCGGACGCATAGGACGGTTCTCCGTGAACCGTCCAGTGCTGGTCCTCGCAGCGTGGATCGTCGGGGCGATCGCCCTGATCGCGCTGGCACCCTCGATGGGCAGCAGCAGGGACCAGGAGGACTTCCTGCCCTCCCACTACGAGTCGGTGCGCGCCGACCGGATCCAGCAGAATTCCTTCCCGCAGCACGAGAGCGCGGCCGCGATCCTGGTCTTCCAGCGGTCGGACGGCGGCGCGCTGACGAGCGGTGACAAGGCCGCCGTGGCCCGGGTGACCAAGGCCCTGGACGGCAAGCACTACAACACCTTCAAGAACGTCGTCACCGCGCCCGGCGCGGTGTCGAGGAACGGCAGGGTCGCGCTCGCCAGCGCCTACTCCACCGAGAAGGACCTCGGCGCCGATCCCGTGCTGGACTCGGTGAAGAAGCTGCGCAAGGACGCCGGACCGCTGCTCGGGGGCACCGGTCTCAAGCTGGGCGTCACGGGGACGGCGGCCCAGAACGTGGACGCCAACCAGGCCACCGGCGACACGGACGCCATGATCATGATGGCCACGCTGCTGCTGATCGTCGTCCTGCTCGGCATCATCTTCCGCAGCCCGCTGATCGCGATCCTGCCGGTGGTGCTGATCTTCCTGGTGTTCATGATGGCGCAGGGGCTGATCGCCACGGCGAGCCATCTGTTCGGCCTGAAGGCCGACAGCGGCAACGGGGCGATCCTCATCGTGGTGCTGTTCGGTGTCGGCACCGACTACATCCTCTTCCTGCTCTTCCGTTACCGGGAGCACCTGCGGTCCGGCCAGGCCCCCAAGGAGGCGCTGACCCAGGGGGTGTCGCGGGTCGGCGAGACCATCGCCTCGGCGGCCGGAGCGGTGATCGTGGCCTTCCTCGCCCTGCTGCTGTCGACCATGAGCAGCATGCGCGCCCTCGGCCCCTCCCTCGCCATCTGCGTCGCGCTGGCGCTCGCCGCCGCCCTCACGCTGGTGCCCGCCGCCTTCTCGCTGCTGGGCACCAAGGCCTTCTGGCCGTCCAAGGCGTGGCAGCGCAGCCCGAAGAACCGGCTGGGCCGCAAGCTCGGCGCGGCCACCTCGCGGCGCCCGAAGCTCGTCGCGGCGATCTCGGGCGCGGCGCTGGTGGTGCTCGCCCTGTGCTCCCTCGGCTTCCGGGCGAACTACGACGCCGGCAGCTCGCTGCCGGGCAACCTGGAATCCGTCCGGGCCATGAAGGACATGGAGAAGGCGTTCGCCGCCGGCGAGTCCGACCCCAGCCAGGTGTACGTCAAGGCCGAGGGCGCGGGCGCTCTGGACCCGTCCGCGCTGGCGGAGTTCCGCAGGGACATGGCCGCCGTGCACGGCGTCGACCAGGTCTCCCAGGCGGTGCTGAACCCGGCCGGGAACGTGGCCAGGTACGACGTGGTGCTCTCCTACCGGCCCGCGTCGAGCCAGGCCATCGACCTGGTCTCCGGCACCCTGCGCGACACCGTGCACACCAAGGCGCCGAAGGGCACCGAGGCGGTGCTCGGCGGCACCACGGCGGTGTTCGCCGACATCAAGAACGCGGTCAACCGGGACTACCAGGTCGTCTTCCCCGCGGCGGGCGTGGCCATCGCCCTCATCCTGGGGCTGCTGCTGCGCGGCGCCGTGGCACCGCTCTACCTGATCGTCTCGGTCGGCCTGGGCTTCGGTGCGACCCTCGGCTCCACCGTCCTGGTCTTCCAGCAACTGCGGGACTCCAGCGGGCTGTTGTTCATGCTGCCGATCATCGTCTACCTCTTCGTGGTGGCGATCGGGACCGACTACAACATCCTCCTGGTGGCCCGCCTGCGCGAGGAGATACGCAGAGGCCGGACCCCCGCGGAGGCCACGCGGCTCGCGGTGTCGCAGTCCGCGCCGACGATCAGCGCCGCCGCCGTGATCCTCGCCGGCACGTTCGGCGTGCTGATGCTGGCCGACAACTCGATGCTGCAGCAGATGGGTTTCGCCGTGGCGTTCGGCATCCTGCTGACCGCGTTCGTCATGGCCCTGCTGCTGGTGCCGACGATCACCACCCTGCTGGGCGCCCGTGCCTGGTGGCCGAGCGGGAAGGCCGGTGCGCGGCCCCGCCTCCCGGTGGCGGACACGGACGAGGACCCCGACCCCACGGCGGAGCCGGTGCGCGTCTGACGCCCCGTCCGCACCAGATCACGGGACGGTCCCCCGCGGTGGTTCGCGGGGGACCGTCCCGTTCGCCGTTGCGGGCCGGGGGCCCGATCAGGCCCCGCCCGGCTCCACCGGCCAGAACACCTCGGCTCTGCCATCGGCGCCGTGGGCGCCCGCCCGGCCGGCGGCGTGGGTGTCGAACAGCTCCCGGACGTCGGTGCCGGGGGGCCAGAGCATGCTGTGCTGGGAGCGGTAGCACCCGATGGCGGCGTACTTGGCCGACCAGGCCCGCTCGCTCGCCGTCTCGGCCACGGGCGGCCCGAATCCCGCGCCGGCCGGCAGCGGGGGCGGGTCCGGCTCGCGCATGCCGTAGGGCAGGTCCTCCCAGCAGTACAGCGGCACCTTCCCGGCGGCGGCCGCCGCCACCGCGTCCCGGGCGCGGCGGTGGTCGAGGTGGTTGCCCACGGCGGCGCAGGTGAGGACCAGGTCCGGCTGGAGCGTGCCCAGCAGCGAGGCGACGGCGGTCTCCAGCTCCGGCCCCAGGGCGGGTTCGGGCACGTCATGGCCCTGGACCGCCGGCTGGTCCATGTCGACCAGCCAACTGCCGTCGGGGCGGCGCCGGTAGACGGCGTCGAGGAAGGAGCCGTACGAGGGCGTGGCACCCAGCAGCGCCACAGCGGCCTGGTCCTCCCGGCGCCGGTGCTCGACCGGGTCGGTGTCGAGGCCCCAGACGTAGTGGAAGTACTCGGCGATCGGCGAGTACGGCGGCTCGGGGATGCCGGCGAACACGGTGAACACGGTGACGTGGGCGCCCTCGGAGACGAGCCGGTGGATCCGGCCGCCCGCGGAGAGCACGGCGTCGTCCAGGTGCGGTGAGACGACGAGGACGGTGCTTGCCATCTGCCCCTATCCCTCGCGCTCGGTGGCGTCCGCGCCGGCCTGCGCCGCCGCCTCGCCGTCGTCCGGTGCCTCGGGGATGCCGCCCTGCGCGAGCGCGGCGGCGAGCGCGGAGGCGGAACCCGGGCGGTTGCGCTGGACCCAGCCGGGGATGTTCCGCTGCTTGATGGAGCCCTCGGCTATCACCAGGGCGCCGGGCGGAACGTCCTGGGAGATGAGCGCGCGGGCCCCGGAGTAGGCGCCGTCGCCGACGGTCACCGGCGCGATCAGACCGTTCTGGCCGCCGATGCGGACGTCACGGCCCACCACGGTCCGGTACTTCTTGCGGCCGTCGTAGTTGGCGAACCCGGACAGACCGCCGATGTTGCTGCCGTCGCCGATGTCCGCATCCCCCACGTAGGACAGATGGGGCACCTTGGCGCCGACACCGAGCGTGGAGTTCTTGATCTCCACGAAGGTGCCGACCTTGGACCGGTCGGCCAGGCGGGTGTCGGGCCGTACCAGGGCGTAGGGGCCGACCTCGGCCTGGTCGCCCACTTCGGCCTCGCGGACCACGGAGCACGACACCAGCGAGCCGGCGCCGACGGTGCTGCCCTCGACCGAGGTGTAGGGGCCCACCACGGCGCCCTCCCCGACGGTGGTGGCGACGGCGCTGGAGCGGACCACCACGGCCCCGGCCCGTACGACGCAGTCCCGCAGCTCGGTGTCGGGCCCCACCGTCGCGCCCTCGTGCACGGTGGTGCCGCCGTACAGCCGGGTGTTGGCCTCGACGACGACATCCCGCTCCAGGGCGACGCGTACGTCGATCCAGGTGCTGTCGGGGTCGACGATGTCCACGCCGGCGGCCATCCACCAGGAGTTGATGCGGTCCCTCAGCGCCCTGCGGGCGATCGAGAGCTGCCGCTGGTCGTTGACGCCGAGGACGTCCCGGCTGTCCTCGGCGACGGTGATGCCGATGCGGTGCGAGCGCTGCGTCAGCCAGTCGACGACGGTGGCGAGGTACTCGCCCGCGGTGTCACCGCTCTCCAGCAGATGACGGAAGGCGGCCCGCAGGATCTGCGCGTCGAAGGCGTACACGCCGGCGCCCACCTCGCGGAGCCTGCCGTCGTCCTCCAGCCGGTGGCCGCGGTCGGGCGGCAACAGGGAGGCGTACTCGCCCACTTCCGAGCGCAGGACCAGGCTGTACCCGGCGGTGTCCGGCAGCCGGCCGGACAGCAGGGTCATGGCGTTGCCCGACTTCTCGTGATCGGCGATCAGCCGGCGGATCGTGGGCGCCGTGAGCAGCGGCGCGTCGCCGGCGGTCACCACGACAGTGCCGGTGAAGCCCTTGAGCGCCTCGAAGCCGGCGAGGAGGGCGTGGCCGTAGCCGCGCTGCTCCTGCTGCACAGCCGTGCGCCAGGCGGCGGCACGGTCGCCGAACTCCTTGGCCAGGTAGGCGCTCACCTGCTCGCGGTACCGGCCGGTGACGACCACCGTGTGCCGCGGGCGCACCTCCTCCACCGCGTCCAGCACATGCCCGAGCAGGGCTCGCCCGCCCATCTCCCGCAGTACCTTCTGGGTGCCGCCCCCCATCCGCTCGCCGTTGCCGGCCGCGAGGACCACGACGGCCAGTTCGCGCGCGTCGGGGTCGTCGGGCGGCCGCGTTCCGGCTGCCGAAGGGTCAAGTTTTCTCTGGGAAATCATCTCGATCAGCTCCCCCGCAGGAGAAAGCCCCCCGTTCAAGGGCGGGCGGACTGTTTTTCCACAGAGAATGCGATGTGACCGAGGGCACGCAAGGGATCACGCCATTCTGACAGCAAGCTGACTCGCCTCTCGCCCCCCACTGCGCGACTCTCTAGGGTCGGCACGGGAAATGGCCCGAACCGGCCACTCGGCTCATCAGTTCAGCGAATGTGGAGGCACCCATGAACACCCTTCGACGCCCCGCACACATCGCCTTCTTCAACATTCCTGCCGACGGGCACCTGAATCCGAACCTGGCCTTCGCGGCCGAACTGGTCAGGCGCGGCCACCGGGTCAGCTTCTCCATCGACGAGGGGCACGCGCCACAGGTGCGCGCGACCGGCGCGACCCCCGTGGTCTACGACACCACCTTCCCGCGCCCCGAGCGTGGCGAGCGCTATCCGATCCGCGACGTCGTCGCGATGTCGTCGCTCTTCCTGGAGGAGGCGATCGCCGTCCTGCCCCAGCAGCGCGCGGCTTTCGGCGCCGACCGGCCGGACCTCGTCCTGCACGACTACGCCGCGCTCTCCGCCCAGGTGCTGGCCCACGAGTGGGGCGTGCCCGCCGTCCGGCTGTCGCCGACCCGCGTGTCGAGCCGGACCTACGAGCGGGACCTCGCCCCCTTCTACGCCTCGGTGGCCGGGGACGAGCGGTGGCTGGCGTACCGGCGCCGGTTCCGCCGGTGGCTCGACGACGCCGGGATCGGGATGTCCGTCGACGAGTTCCTCTACGTCGGGCTCGCCGCCCACTGTGTGGTCACCATCCCGCAGCAGTTCCAGGCCGACGCCGCCGAGTTGAGGGCCGATCACACCTTCGTCGGGCCGGTGCTGCGCGAGCAGGACCACCAGGGCGCCTGGACCCCGCCGGCCGACGGCCGGCCCGTACTGCTCATCGCCTTCGGCACCATCGCGCCGGAGGTGCCGGCGGTGCAGCAGGTCTACTTCGAGTGCCTGGAGGCGTTCGCCGGCTCGCCCTGGCACGTGGTGATGGGCGTCGGCCGCGGGCTCGGCCCGGAGGTCTTCGGCGAGGTGCCCGGGAACGTCGAACTGCTCGCGGAAGTACCGCAGTTGCAGGTGCTGGCCCGCGCCGACGCGTTCGTCACGCACGCCGGCATGGGCTCGGTGATGGAGGCGATCCACCACGCCGTGCCGATGGTCGCCGTGCCCATGGGGTTCGACCAGATGGAGAACGCCCGGGTGATCGAGCGGCTCGGCATCGGCTCCCGGGTGCCCTTCGAGGGGGTCACGGGCGAGGAGATCCGCGAAGCGGCGGACCGGGTGGGCAAGGACCCGGAGATCCGGCGGAGCCTGCTGGCGCTGCGCGAGGACGTACGGCGGGCGGGCGGGGCGCGCACCGCGGCGGACACGGTGGAGCGCCTGCTGGCGGGCACTGCCGCCGGGCGGCCTCAGCCGGCCGGTGGAGCCGAGGATCATCCCACGGCCTGACGCCGGGCGTCCGAACCCACGGAGAGAATAACGGCCATGACCAATGCACCCGGGCAACGGGCAACGGGGGCCGGCATCCGCGCGGATGAAAGGGAAATCTTCTTCCGGCGGGCTGCCATGGCCACGTTCTTATGGGCCGTCGTGTTCACGGCATTTCATTTCTACTGGTTCGCCGGCGGGCGGTTCGGCCTCGGCGACGGCTCGCAGATGATTCCGCGGACGAGAACCACGGCGGACTGGATATGGGCCATCGGGATCGGCGTGATGTTCGCGGTGGGAATTTCCCTCCCGGTGGCGCTGACCCGTCCCTGGGGGCACCGCATTCCGCGCTGGACGGTGCTGAGCTGCCTGTGGATCGGGGCCGTCCTGCTGATGGTGCGGGGAGGCGCGGGACTGCTCGACACCTCGCTGCGGGAAACGGGTCTCGCACACCGGGGGCTGACGGGCCTGACGTACCAGCAGATCACCGGAGACGCGCACCCCTCACTGAACACCAAGGTCTCGGGCAGCTGCATCGACGGCTACTTCGTCCTGGGCGGCCTGCTCTACGGCCGGCTGCTGCTGCGGCACCGGCGCCTGTTCCGCGGCGCCGGTGCGGCCTGATCCGGCCCGGCTACTCGGAACTCCCGCGCGTGATGAGGAAGAGCACCCGCAGTCCGATGACCCCGGACACCACCAGCAGGTGGTAGCCGAGCAGTTCGAAGAAGCGGATGCCCGGTACGACGACGGGGCCGCCGCGGATGCTGAGCAGGACCGCGGACATCACACCGCAGGTCGCCGCGATGAAGGTGAGCAGCACCTCGTGCACCAGGGACCGGATGTAGCGCCGGTCCCGGGCGTCGGCGAAGAGCCTGACCCCGACGCCCAGCCGGCCCTGCTCCAGAGCGCTCGTGACGCGTTCCAGGCGGCGCGGCAGCCGCCTGACCAGTTCCCATACGGAGGCCAGCTCGGCCAGGCTGACCGGGTGGCCGCCGGCCGGCACGGCCGAGGCCGTGCCGACGCCGCCGAGGCGGACGTCGACGAGGCGCCTGGCCTCCTCGACCAGTGAGAAGCCGGGGACGACGGTCATCAGCGTGCCCTCCAGCGTGCCCAGGGCCCGGAAGACCGCGGCGACCTCGGGCGGCACCGCGAGACCGTGCTGGGAAACCAGGCGGAACAGGTCACCGAACACCTCGACGTTGGGTGTGCCGCCGCCGGCGAAGTGCCGGGACAGGAAGCGGCCGAGGGCCCGCTCGAGCCGGGGCTCGTCCACCTCGTCGGGACGGGTGACGATGATGAGCAGCGCGTCGCACAGCGCGGCCGCGTCCCCGGCGTGCAGGGCCAGCAGGAAGGCCCGCAGACCGGAGCGGACCGTGGTGTCGATGCGGCCCACGGAGCCGAAGTCCACCAGGCCCAGCCCGCCGTCGTCCAGCAGCAGGACGTTGCCCGGATGAGGGTCGGCGTGGAACAGGCCGTCGGTCATGACCTGCTCGAACAGCTCGGCCAGCAGATCGCGGGCCAGCGCCAGCCGTTGTTCGTGGCCCAGTTGGCGCAGGGGCGCGGTGCCGGCGGGCTTGCCGTGCAGCCGCTCCAGCACCAGCACCTCTTCGCCGGACAGCTCCGGGTGGACGGCGGGCACCCGGATGGCGGGGGGCCGGCCACGCCGGTCACGGGCGGCGGCCGTGGCGGCGAGGTTCGCGGCCTCCACGCGGAAGTCGAGTTCCTCCCGGACCGACTGCGCGAACCCTTCGGCCAGCTCCCGCGCACCGAGGGAACGGGCCCAACGGGTGCGCCGTTCCAGCGACTTCGCCAGGCCCTGGACGATGTCCAGATCACGGCGGACCAGTTCCTCGATGCCGGGCCTGCGGACCTTCACCACCACCTCGTCCCCGCAGTGCATGCGCGCCGTGTGCACCTGGGCGATGGAGGCGGCCGCCACGGGCACCGGGTCGAACCGGGCGAAGGCCTGCTCCACGGGGACGCCGAGGGCCCGCCCGAGTGCCTCGCGCACCGGGGGCCAGGGCTCGGCGGGCACCTGGTGGTGCAGGCGGGCCAGTTCACGCACGAACTCGGGCGGCAGCAGGTCCTGGCGGGTGGCGAGCACCTGACCGAGCTTGATGAAGGTGGCTCCGCCCTGCTCCAGGGCGAGGCGCAGCGAGTGCGCCAGTGCGGCCCCTCCTTCCCGCACCGGCCCGCCGCCGAGGTAGGGGCGCAGCCCGTGCCGGACCGCGATGGACGCGATCTGCGCGGATCTGCGGGCACAGGCGAGCCGTGAGCGCACCGCCCGCGCCCAGTCCGTCGGCCAGCCCACCGTGCCGCTGGGGGCGATCACTTCGAGCAGGGCGAGGAAGCCGGTGGTGACCACCAGCGTGGAGCCGAACTGCACTCCCGTGAGCACGCCGTGCTGCTCGGGCCGCTGCATCAGCAGACTGAACACGGCGAGCCCGGCGAAGCTGACGAGCCCCGCCAGCAGCGACCGTACGGTGCCGATCCGCAGGCCGAGCAGTCTGCGGGCGCTGAGCACGAAGGCCGCGATGAAAGCGGTCATCACCAGCAGGGCGAGGAGGAACTGGGCCACCTTCATCACCGCGAAAGCCCTCCTGCCCTCAGCGCGCGGCTGCCCGGTTGTAGGCGCGTGAGGCCAGCGGCGCCACGACCGCGAGCAGGATCCCGCAGGTCAGCACCGCGGCGATAACCGGATGCTGGGCGGGCAGCGCGTCGCTGACCCGGGTGGAGGGGTTGCCCCACAGCTCCCGGCAGCCGCTGACCACGGCACTGATCGGGTTCCACTCCGCGAGGACCTGCATCCAGCGCGGCAGCCCGTCCAGCGGTACGAAGGAGTTGGACAGGAACGCGAACGGCATCACGACCAGCTGGGCGATGGTGTTGACCGCTTCCGGGCTGCGCACGACGAGTCCGATCAGCGCCCCGAGCCAGCACATCGTGAACCCGAGCAGCAGCAACAGGCCGAAGCCGGCGAGGGTCCTGGGCACACCGTGGTGGGCCCGCCAGCCGATGAGCAGGCCGACGACGGCCATGACCAGGCAGCTGAGGGCGGTCATGGCCAGGTCCGAGAAGGTACGGCCGAGCAGCACGGCGTACCGGGACATCGGCAGCGACCGGAAGCGGTCGACCAGGCCGTTGTTGAGGTCGTCGGCCACACCGGCGGCGCTGGTGCCCACGGCGGAGAACATCACCATCGTGAAGATGCCGGCCATGATGTACTCGCGGTAGTTGCCGTGGCCCGGCACGGTCATCGCGCTGCCGAAGAGGTAACCGAAGATCAGCACCATGACGACCGGCGCGACCGTCACCCCGAGCAGTTTCTCCGGCACCCTGATGATGTGCCGCATGTGCCGGCCCGTCAGGGCCATCACGTCGCTCGCCAGTTCCCCCATCACGCCTTCACTTCCTGCTCGTCGGCCGCCTCGGCGCTTTTGGTCTGTCCGGTGAGCGAGAGGAAGACGTCGTCCATGGACGGTCTGCGCATGGCGAAGTCCGTGACCTCCACGCCCCGCTCCCGCAGGGCCGTGGCGGCCTCGGCGATCGCTTCGATGCCCGAGGCCACCGGCACCGTCAGGGTGCGCCCGTCGTCCGCGACGACCGGGGCGCCCACCGATATCCGCTCCAGCAGCCGCTGCGCCTGGGCCGTGCCGGAGGCGTCGGCCAGGGCGATCTCCAGGCGTTCGCCGCCGACCTTCCGCTTGAGTTCGTCGGGGGTGCCGTCCGCGATCACCTGCCCCTTGTCGATGACCGCGATCCGGTCGGCGAGGTGGTCGGCCTCTTCCAGGTACTGCGTGGTGAGCAGGACGGTGACCCCCGCGTCGACCTGCTCGCGCACCATGCTCCACAGCGTCATCCGGCTGGTCAGGTCCAGCCCTGTGGTGGGCTCGTCCAGGAAGAGCACGGTCGGTTCGGCGAGCAGGCTGGCGGCCAGGTCGAGCCGGCGGCGCATACCGCCGGAGTACGTCTTGGTCTCCCGGTCGGCGGCCTGGGTGAGGTCGAACCGCTCGAGCAGTTCGTCGGCGCGGCGCCGGGCACCGGCCCGCCCCAGCCGGTACAGCCGCCCGATCAGGGTGAGGTTCTCCCTGCCGGTGAGCCGCTCGTCGACCGCCGCGTACTGTCCGGCGAGCCCGATGCGTCTGCGGACCTCCATGGGCTCGCGGGCGACGTCGTGGCCGGCCACCGTGGCGCGGCCGCCGTCGGGCGGGAGCAGGGTGGCCAGAATGCGCACCGATGTCGTCTTTCCCGCCCCGTTGGGCCCCAGGAGGCCGAGCACCGTGCCCTCGGGGACGCTGAGGTCCACCCCTTTGAGGACCTCGGTGTCCCCGTACCGTTTGCGGATCCCCTCCGCCTCGATCGCCACTTCGTGATCCCTCCTCGGAAAGTCGCCGATACCGTGCTGTCGGGCCGGCTCAGGGCCGGCCGATGCGGGCCAGTCCCCTGGCGCCGCGTCGTCCGGCGCCCCGCGAGACGGCAAGGGGGTCCCAGCCCGGCCCGCGCTCGGGCAGCAGCTGCGGATCGCCGAGCACCGTGCCGGAGTGGACCTCGTGCATCAGCCGGCGCCCGGTCAGCTGGGCCGCGCAGGCGATGCCGCCGACGGCGACGCCCGTGATGCCGCTGCCGTACCGGGTGCTGGCGCCGACCACGTACAGTCCGGCCACCGGGGTCCTGGTGTCCGGACGTCCTCCGGGGCCGCCCCATTCGGCGAGGCCGAAGGGTGTTCCGCCGGTGGACAGGGTGTAGCGCTCGTGGGTGAGCGGTGTCGCCGCCTCCAGGTGCACCACATGGTCGCGGAACGGGCCGAGCACCTTCTCGGCGGCGGTCAGCATCGCCTCGGTGAACCGCTCCTTGTGCTGACGGTAGTGCGGGTCACGGCGGTAGCGGGTGCCGTCGGCCGGGCCCGAGGTCACACCCCAGCGGTCGTACTGCGGCGGACACAGCGTCATGAGCTGGAAGTTGGTGTGTCCGGGCGGGCAGACCTGGGGCGAGCCGGGGTCCTTGCGGGAGGCGAACGACGCGAACAGGAACGGCACCGGGTCGATGTCGCCGGCGGCGAGCCGCTCGTAGTAGGTGTCGATGTCGTCGGCGTACCACCACAGGTTGGCGTTGGGCTGCCGCGGCAGCTCGGTGTCGGTGGCGACGTACACGGTGGCGAACGGCAGGCCCATGGTCGCCTCGCGGGTCTTGGTGACCAGCCGGCGCGGGAAGTGCTCGGGGCCGACGAGGTCGAGCACGGTCCTTCGGTAGTCGGCGTTGGAGACCACGCAGGGGGCCGTGAAGTGCCGTCCGTCGCGGAGTCCGACGCCGGTGACCCGGCCGTCGTCGACCAGGATGCGTTCGACCGGGGCGCGGGTGAGCAGCCGGCCGCCGTGCGCCTCGAGCACCTCCACGAGGCCGGCCGCCAGCATCTGTCCGCCGCCCTCGGGGTAGTAGGCGCCGCGCACGTAGTGGTCGGTGACGGTGGCGTGCAGGGAGACCGTCGCCTGGGCGGGGCCCATGCCGTAGTTGGGTGACTGGGCGGCGAGCACCGTGCGGGCCCTGGCCGACAGCCCGCACTCGTCGAACAGCTCGTTCAGGGTGCGCCGCCCCCACCGGACGGTCAGGGGTGCGCGGGCGACCAGCTCGGTGACCGACAGGTCGCGGTCGGACAGCATCGCCTGGCGGGTCTCCTCGCCCAGGCCCTGGCACACGTCGGCGAAGGCGTCGATGCCGGCGGCGTCGGCCGGCAGGACCTCCTTCAGCCGCCTGCGGTACTCCGGCCAGCCGGCCGGCATGAACATGGACGCGCCCGGCGTGACGATCTCGTCGAAGCCGTCCTGGTCCATCGGCAGGTACGTGATCCGGTCCCGCAGCCCGAGGCCGCCGAACACGGCCGGAAGCACTCCGTCGGGCCCGCAGTCGCCGAGGTAGTGCACGCCCACGTCGAACTCGTAGGCCCTGCGGCGGCGGAAGACATGGCTGTTTCCGCCGGCGACGTCGTGTTGCTCCAGCACCAGCACCCGCCGGCCGGAGACCGCCAGATAGGCGGCGCACACCAGGCCGCCGATGCCGGAACCGACCACGATCACGTCCCACGCATCGGTCTTCGTCATGCTGGGCCACCCCATCCCGTTCTCATGGATCCACACCGTCACACCAACCGGCGCCCCGCCACAGCCGGGCTGACCAGAACCTGCCACCGGTTCTTCAGCGCAGCCGGAGCAGCACGACCGCGACCGCTCCGTCGCGGTCCACCGACGTGATCGCGGCCACCCGCCCGGACGCCGCCGGGCTGTCCTGGGCAAGGGCGAGCACCGAGACGATCTGGAACGCGGCGGACGCCGCCGAGGTGTCGCCGATCAGCTCGCCCTGCGACAGCCACCGCGGGTCGTCGGGGAACAGCCGCGCGAGGGCCTCCCGTTCGGCCGGTCCGGCCGGGCCGACGGGCTCGGAGGGAGCCACGGCCCAGACCTCGGCCGGGTCCACCCGGGTGCGTTCCAGTGCCCGCCGTACACACCGGGTGAGCGTGCCGGTCACGTCCTGGGCGCCGGTCACGGCACTCTCGACGCAGAGCAGGTCGGCCAGTGCCTCGCCGTCGGCCACCGCGTCGCCGGGCTGCAGCCGCACCATCGCGCAGCCCTCGCCGAGCACCGCCGCGGGTTCGTCCGCACGGCGGGTGCGGTGCTCCAGCCAGGACCTGGCCTCGGAGTACTCCTCGACGGCGCCGCACAGCACGCTGCGGGCGCGGGCCGACATGAGCAGCCGGCGTCCGTAGCCGAGTGCCTTCAGGCCGGACGCACGGCCCGCGGCGACGGTGGCGTTGGGGCCCTTCAGCCCGTACCGGATCGCGCACTGGCCCGCCGCGCAGTTCATCACCGTGTTCGGGAACCGGGACGGGTCGACGTGGTAGGGCTTCTCCTCGGTGAAGGTGTCCCGGGTGAAGTCCATCATGCTCTGCGCACTGCCGGTGTTGGTGCCCAGCACCAGCCCGACGTGCGACCCGTCCGGCACGGGCCCGGCGCCTGGCCCGGCCCCTTCGCCGAGGAGCCGTCCCACCGCGGTCACCGCGAGGCCCGTCACCCGGTCCATGGAGCGGGTGCCCTTGCGGCCGAGCGCGTCGCGGACGGTGAAACCGGGGACCAGGCAGGCCCGTTCGTCGGGCCCGTTCCACTCCGTGTCCGTCAGGGCCGTCGCCGTGGGCCGGCCGGCGCGGACACCCTCGGTGAACGCGTCCCGGCCGATGCCGTACGGCGACACGGCCGACCAGCCCGAGATGACAGGGCGGGACCCTTCTACAGCCAGCGCCGTCACAGCCGATCCACTCCTTCGTCGCTTGTCCCGGGCCCGTCGGCAGCCGCCGGGGCCTGTGGGAAGGGTTCACAGATAGAAGACCGACCGGTAGGCGGGCCAGCGGGCGGCCATCGCGCCGCCGGGCACCGTCCGCACGTTCGGCAGCAGCGCGCCGGGGCCCAGCCCGTGCGCGAGCAGGTCCGGTTCCTCGGCCCAGACGCCCACCTCGCTCTCCAGCAGGACGGCGAGGTTCTCGCGCGGGTCGTTGACCGTGTCCAGGGGCTGTCCGCCGAGCCGCGGTGCGGGCGTCGCGCCTGCGCGCACCGCATAGGTGACGGCGGGGCCGCGCAGCAGCACGTCGAGGCCGCCGAGGTGGCGGTGGAAGAGGTAGGCGCAGTAGAGGGCGTCGGAGAACTGGGTCTCCACGGCTCCCCGGTAGGCCCGCTCCACGATCGCCAGCGCGCGGCCGCCCTCGGACACGACGGTGTTCTGGGACATCGTCACATCACTCCCGCGTGGAGCGTCTTGGCGGCGGCCGCGACGTGTTCGGCGTACCGCGCCGGCGCCCGCACCGGCACCTCGGGGATGTGCGCGAACGCACCGCGGTCGTCGCTGCAGAAGCGGCAGGCGTACCAGTACAGGGCGCCGGGATGGGCCGCGAGCATCCGCCGCACGACACGGCCGGCGGAGGGGTAGTCGGTGGACCACGCGGCGAGGTTGCGGGGCTTGCTGTCGCCCAGGGCCCGCTGGGTGAGCAGGGTCGCGTAGCCGCAGGCCCAGATCTGCACCGAGGCTCCGCGGTCGAGTACGGCCTGGGTCAGCCGGAGGGTGCTGGTGAGCAGGTCGCTCTCGTGCGGTGCGCCCATCAACGTGATGAGCACGTCGGTGCGCGGAACGGTGCGGGCCATGTCAGTGCCACACCACCCGGACGTCGGGCTCCAGCAGCCGGGCCGCCGTGTGCGCCATGTCCACCACGCGGGCGCCGGGCTCCAGGGCGACGCCGGTCATGCCGCGCTGGGCGAGCGAGAAGTCGTCCACCCACAGCTCTCCGCCCGCCTCGAGCAGGGCCCTGGTGTGCGGTGAGGCGTCCCGCACCGCCGCCGCGACCGCGTCCTGCAGGCACAGCAGCTGCACGTGGTGTCCGCCCCGCGCGAGGGTGCACGCGTCCTCGAGGAAGGCACCACGCGGATCCGCCCAGGGCCCCTTGCTCTCCACGAGCAAGTGGGGTGCCGGTCGGGTGGCGATGTTCGGGTCCATGACTGTTCCTGCCCTCAGTCGGCGCTCGTGCCGTGTACGGCGCGCTCAGCTTCACGGTGGTCCCCGGCGAACTCCAGGCGTCTGGCAAGCTCCTGCCACCGGCCCGCGCCGCCGGGGAGCTGCGACTCGATCAGGCCGGCCGCGGCGGCCGCGCCGCCCAGCCGGCGCATCCGCGCCCGGATCCCGGCCGTGCGCCGGGCGACGTGGGGATCGGCGGCGAGCGAGAAGACCGCGTCCCGCAGCGCGTGCACGGTCGCCTCTTCCTGGGCGAGGTAAATGCCGAGCCCCAGCTCGGCGATCCTGGCCGCGTTGACCGGCTGGTCGTTCACCTGCGGTACGGCGACCATGGGGACGCCGTGGTGCATCGCCTCCAGTACGGATCCCATGCCGGCGTGGGTGATGAAGGCGTCCGCCCGTGCCAGTACCCGCAGTTGGGGGACGCTGGCGTGGGTCTCCACGTTGTCCGGGAGCGGGCCGATGTGTGCCGGGTCGAGCCGGCCGGTGGCCATGACGACGTGCCAGGGCGTCCCGGTGAACGCGCGCACGCACCGCCGGTAGAACTCCGGCCGGTCGCTGCCCGCGGTGCCGAGCGCGACCAGCAGCACCGGGGTGCCCTCGGCGGGCTCCCGCCAGTGCCCCTGGTGGGACCGCCCGCCCAGGCAGGGCCCGACGAACGCGTACCGTTCGTCGACCCGTTCCCCGTCCTGCTGGAAGAACCGGGGAATCGGCACCAGGCAGCGCTCGGGCTGTCCGGTGTAGTCGTCGACGGACATCCCGATGCCGGCGTCGTCGAGGAGCTTGCGGAATCCCCGCTGGTACTCATGCCAGCGGGGGTCGTCGTGGAACAGCTCCTCGAACAGCTCTCGGCGCGCCTGCCGTTCCGCGGGGTCCGCGGCCGAGACGTGGGTCGAGGACACGCACACGGCCCGCACGCCGTGGCGGTGGGCGAGCAGGCGGCCGGTGAGCGCGCCGAAGTCGTGCAGGACCAGGTCCGGTGGGTCGGCGGCGAAGGCGCGCAGCTGCCCCGGCAGGACGGAGACGGCCTCGTGCAGGGCGAGCCCGAGCATGGCGACCGGATCGTCCGACGGCCAGTCCTCGACCCGGTCCGAGGCCGGGAGCGTGGTCTCGTACGGTACGAGGCCGGCGCCGGCCGCCCGCACCTGCGGACCGAACTCCTCGGGCACCGCGTAGCTGACGCGGTGCCCCCGCCGGACCAGTTCGGCGACGATGCCCAGGGTCGGGTTCACATGTCCGTGGGCGGGGATGTTGAGGACGGCGATGTGCGCGGGGCGCGCCGAAGCGGTGTCGGTCATCGCGCGGCTCATGCCCGCTTGACGATGACGGGCAGCCGGGAGGCACCGATCATGTCCGAGGTGTCGAGGAACTCGATGTCTCCCGCGGGGTCCACGGCGATGCGCGCGTACCGGTCGAGCAGCAGGTTGAAGGCGATCCTGCTCTCCAGCCTGGCCAGCGGTGCGCCGATGCAGTAGTGGATGCCCTGGCCGAAGCCGACGTGCCGGTTGGGGTCGCGGTGGATGTCGAAGCGGTCCGGGTCGGGGAAGGCGTTCGCGTCGCGGTTCGCCGACGAGATCCAGACGTGCACCAGCTCGCCGGCGGGGATCAGCTCCCCGCCGATCTCGACGTCCTCGCTGGTCATCCGCACGAAGTTGCTGAAGGACGGCCGGATGCGCACGACCTCCTCGATCGTCTGCGGGACGAGTGCGCGATCGGCGCGGACCTCGTCGTACACATGAGGGAAGCGGTCGAGGGTGAGGACGATGTTGCTGATCAGTGCCGCGGTGGTGGTGATGCCGCCCATGAGCAGCACTCCGGCGAACCCGACGATCTCCTCGTCCTCGAGCCTGCGCCCGTCCAGTTCGGCCTGTACCAGGGCGGTGATGAGGTCGTCGCGGGGCGCGGCCCGGCGCTTGCGGATCTGCTCGAACATGTAGCTGTTGAGGGACTTCAGCCGCATCGCGGTGGCACGGTGTCCCTCCACGCCGGTGTTGCTGGCGTGCAGCAGGTTCGCCCACTCGGCGAACAGGGGGGCGTCCTCGCGGGGAGCGCCGAGGATGGTGGCGATCACCGCGACCGGGAACGGGAAGGCGAAGTCCTCCGCGATGTCGAACCGTTCCCTGTCGGCGATCCTGTCGAGCAGGTCCCGCGCCAGTTCGGTGATCCAGGGCTCCTGGGCGCCTATGTACTTGGCGCTGAACGCCTTGCTGACGAGCATCTTGAACTTGCGGTGCCTGGGCTCGTCCATCGCGGCGATGTTCCCGCGGAAGAAGACGTCGTAGTCCTCCTGGGGAGGCGTGATGTCGGCCATGTCGTTGACGAAGGTCCCGGCTTCGGCCATGACCCGGGTCACGTCGGCGTGCCGGAAGACCGACCACTGGAACGTCTGCGGGTTGTAGCTGACCGGCTCGTCCTTGCGCATCTTCTCCAGCCAGCGGAAGAAGTGGGCGTTCGCCTCGGTCCGGCCCGGTTCGGGGGCGGGGGCGCTGGTGGTCATGGGTCAGTTCTCCTTCGGGGTCGTGTGCGCCTGCTCGCCGTCGCCGGTGCCGTCGACCCGGCGGAGTTCGGCGGCCAGGATCCGGCCGATCTCGGCGAGCGGCCCCGGCTTCATCAGGTCGGTGTGCTGCCGGTCGATCTCCACGGTCTTGATCGCGCCGCCGACGTAGGGCTGCCAGGTGTCGGGCTTCGGGGATATGTCGATCTTGTCCAGGGTGGCGACCACGAGGAGGAGGTCACCGCTGAACTTGCCGGCGTCATGCGTGTTGAACAGCTCGCTGTTGTTGGCGTAGATCCGCGTGATGGCGGCGATGTGGCGCTGCCCCAGGGAGGCCATCGCGCTGCCGAGCCGCTGCAGCACCTCGGTCACCCGCTCGTGGGTGAGCGGTCCGGGGCCCAGGTACCTGCGGTCGTAGCCGACCCAGCGCAGCAGGTCGGCCAGTACGCCCTGCTCGTCGATCGGTGGCATCCGCTGGCCGGGGTAGGTGTCGAGCACGCCCAGCAGATCGACGGTTTCCCCGAGTTCCTCCAGCCGGACGGCCATGGCGTGGGCGATCACACCACCCGCCGAGTAGCCCACCAGGCGGTAGGGACCGGCTGGTTGCACGGTGCGGATCTGCCGTACGTAGTCGTCGGCCATCTCGCCCAGGGACGAGGGCATCGGCTCGTCCTTGTCCAGCCCGCGGGCCTGCAGACCGTACACCGGGTAGTCGTGGTCGATGTGCTTGATCAGCCCGGAGTAGCACCAGCTCAGGCCGCCCGCCGGATGGACGCAGAAGACCGGGGGCCGGGTGCCGAACGGCCGCAGCGGAAGCAGCACGTCGAGGGCGCCGCCCTCCGCGCCGCCCTCGTCGAGCCGGGCGCCGAGCGCGGCGGGGGTGGGGGCCTCGAACAGGGTGCGGATCGACAGGTCGACGCCGAACTCCGCGTTCACCCGGGCCGTCAGCCGGGTGGCCAGCACGGAGTGGCCGCCCAGGTCGAAGAAGCTGTCGTCCGCGCCGACCCGCCGCGCCCCGAGCACCTCGGCGAACAGGCCGCACAGGATCTCCTCGCGCGGAGTACGCGGGGCGCGCGCACCTTCCGTGCCGGCCGCCTCGGGGGCCGGCAGCGCCCTGCGGTCCAGCTTGCCGTTGGCGGTCAGCGGGAAGGCGTCGAGGACGACCACGGCGGACGGGATCATGTGCTGCGGGAGACTGCGCGCCAGGTGATCGCGCAGCCCCGGCACCTCCACGTCCGCACCCGGCGCCGCGACCACGTACGCCACCAGCCGCTGGTCCCCCGGCCGGTCCTCCCGCACCACCACCAAGGCCTGCGCGACATCCGCACACACAGCCACGGCCGCCTCCACCTCACCCAACTCGATACGGAAACCACGCAGCTTCACCTGGTCGTCCGCACGCCCCTCGAACACCAGCCGGCCCTGGGAGTCCCAACGGGCCACATCCCCCGTCCGGTACAACCTGCCGCCCGCCGCACCGAACGGATCCGCCACAAAACGCTCCGCCGTCAGACCAGGCCGCCCCAGATAACCCCGGGCAACCCCCCCACCCCCCACATACAACTCACCCGCCACACCCACCGGAACCGGCCGCAACGCCTCGTCCAGCACAAACACCCGAAGATCAGGAATCGCCTCACCGATCACACTGCCCGCACCCGAACCCGCCAGCACCCCCGACAAACGCATAAAACTCACATGCACCGTCGTCTCAGTGATCCCATACATATTCACCAACACCGGCGCCACATCACCATGCCGCGCAAACCACGGCCCCAGACGCCGCAGATCCAACGCCTCACCACCGAACACCACCCACCTCAACACCAGACCGCCGCCCACCCCACCACCAGCCGCTTCAGCCGCTTCAGCCGCCTCAACCACCGGCATCAACTGATAAAACGCCGACGGCGTCTGATTCAGCACCGTCACCCCCTCATCCACCAACAACCGCCGGAAATCAACAGGCGAACGACTCACCGAGAACGGCACCACCACCAACCGCCCCCCATGCAACAACGCCCCCCACAACTCCCACACCGAAAAATCGAACGCAAAAGAATGGAACAACGTCCACACATCATCCGGACCGAACGAGAACCACCCCCGCGTCGCCGAGAACAACCGCACCACATTCCCGTGCGACACCACCACACCCTTCGGCCGCCCCGTCGAACCCGACGTATAAATCACATACGCAGCCGACCCCCCACCCACCACACCCCGCCGCTCCCCCGCCACCACATCCCCCGCCGGCAACCCCTCCGCAGCCACCAGCACCCCCGCATCCACCACACACACCGGCGCCGCATCCGCCAGCAGAAACTCCCGCCGCTCCACCGGATAATCCGGATCCACCGGCACATACGCCGCCCCCGCCTTCAACACACCCAACAACCCCACCACCAGATCCACCGACCGCGGCAACGACACCGCCACCAGATCCTCGACACCCACCCCACGACCCAACAACCACCGCGCCACCCGATTCGCCCGCGCATTCAACTCCGCATACGAAACCGACTCCCCACCACAGGACACCGCCACCCGGTCCCCACCCCGCACCACCTGCTCCTCGAACAACTCCACCAGCGTGCGGTCGTCCTGCGGGACGGGGCTGTCTGCGGCGCCGCGCTCCAGCAGCCGGGCACGCTCGCCGGGGAGCATCGCGTCGAGGGCACCGAGCGGCAGCTCGCCGCCGCCCGCGGTCAGCCGGTCGACGAAGGCGAGGAACCGCCGCTGGTGGAGGGCGAGTTCGTCCTCGGAGTACAGGTCGGGGTTGGCCTCGAAGTCGATGCGCACGGGCGCGTTCTCGCCCTGGTCCTGGAAGACCGCCGACAGGTCCTGGACCGGGCCCAGGCTGAGGGTGTGGGCGGTGGCAGGGAGCCCGCCGAAGGTGGGCCTGTCACCGAACAGCATGATGTTGACCTGCGGTCCGACGAGTTGCTCCTCCTCGCCCACCAGGCCGAGGTCGCGCCGCATGTCCTCGTAGCGGTACCGCTGGTGCTTCAGCGCCGCCCGCATCCGCGCGGACACCTGGGTGAGCAGTTCGGTGAAGGTGGTGCCCGCGTCCACGTGCAGACGCACCGGGAGCACGTTGGAGAGCATGCCGGGCACGGCCCGGGCGGCCTGTCCGACCCGGGCGGTGACGGGCAGGCCCACGACGACGTCCTCGCCGCCGGTGAGGTTCTGCAGGTAGGCGGCGAAGACCGCGGTGAGCACGGGCGGCCACGGCACCGCGGCACGGCCGGCCATCTCCCGCAGCCGGGCGGCGATCTCGGGCGCCAGATGTCCGGTGGCGCGCACGAGACGGCGCGGCATCGCGGTGGTGCGCCCGGCCAGTGGGCGCACCGTGGGGCGGTCGTCGAGCTGCGCCCGCCAGTACTCACGGTCCTGCGCGTGGCGTGCGGAGGCACGGTACTCCTCGTCGCCCCGCACCAGTTCGTGCAGCGGACGCCAGTCGTTCGGGGCGGCCTCGGTGCCGCCGGCCAGGGCCGTGTAGACCTCGGCGACCCGGCGGCTGACGAGCGCGCTGCCGTACCCGTCGAGCACGATGTGGTGGCAGCGGTGGTACCAGAGGAAGTGGTCGGGCCGGGTCTCGATCAGGGCGAAGGCGGACAGGTCGGCGGGGGCGGCCGTGGCCAGGTCGACCGGCCGGGCGAGGTCGGCCCGCATCCACTCCTCGGCGGCGGCCCGCGGATCGCCCTCGCGGCTGACGTCGAGGTAGTGCACCACCCGGGGCGGGTCCGCCTCGACGATCTGTCCGACGCCGTCCTGGTCCTCCACGAAGCGCGTGCGCAGGGCGTCGGTCTCGTGTATCACCTGGCGCAGGGCCTGTTCGAAGAGGTCGGGGTCCAGCTGGCCCTCGATCTCCCAGTACTGGCCGCCGTTGTAGATCGGGTTGTCCGGGTCGAGCCGCTGGGCGTACCACATGCCCGACTGGGCAGCGGTCAGCGGCAGCCGAGTGGCGCGGGAGTCAGGCATGGCTGTCCGTCCTCGGGTGGTGAAGTGACGACTGTCGTGGCACGGGGAACGGGGCCGGGCCGCCCGGTCGGCGGCCCGGCCCCGGCGGGGCGCGGCGCGGGGGAAGATCCGGCCCCGGGGAGCGCGGCACGGTGCCGCGCGCTCAGGACGCCGGGTTCAGGAGGCCGCGGCGTCCATCGCCTGGACCAGGCTCTTGGGCCGCATGTCGGTCCAGTGCGCCTCGACGTAGTCCAGGCAGGCCTGGCGGGTGTCCTCACCGTGGGCGACGGTCCATCCGGCCGGCACCTCGGCGAAGGAAGGCCACAGGGAGTACTGGGCTTCGTCGTTGACGAGCACCAGGAAGCGGCCGTCCTCGTTCTCGAAGGGGTTGCTCATGGCGGATCTCTCTCCTTGGTTCGTCCGTGCGTGGGATCGCACGCACGGTGGTTCGGACGGGTCGTGCTCAGGAGGGGTCGTTCAGCCGCGCCCGGAGCACCGGGGCGATGACGGCCATGGCCTCGGGCCGGGTGATGGAGCCGTGGTCGCAGTCGACGTCGTGGACCTCGACGGTGCCGTCCACGTACGGCTCCCAGGAGCGCGGGGACAGGCCGAGTTCGTCCGCGGTCCTGGTGGCGCGGAAGAGGAGGATGTCGCCGGTGAACCGGTCCGGGGTGAATCCGTCGCCGATGCCGGCGAAGTTCCTGACGACCCGGAACATGCTTTCCACCCGCTCCAGCGGCAGGGCGCCGACGGGCGAGCCGGCGGCACGCAGCCGCGCCATCACGTCCTCGCCGTCCAGCGGGCCGTCGTGCGGCGCCTCGAGGCCCGCCGTCTGGAGCAGTTCGGCCAGGAAGCGCTGCCTGCTGTGCGGCTCGGTGTTCACCGGGACCGCGTCCACCGGGTAGCCGTCGAGGCTGCACAGCAGTGCCACGTGCTCGCCCTGCCGCTCCAGCCGCGCGGCCATCGCCTGGGCGAGGGCCCCGCCGAGCGACCAGCCGAGGAGGTGGTACGGGCCGTGCGGCTGGATCTCGCGCACGCGGCGCAGGTAGTCGTCGACGACCTCGTCGATGCTCCCGGGCAGTGCGTCGCCGTCGCGCAGACCGGCCGCCTGGAAGGCGTAGATGGGCCGGTCGCGGTCGACGACGGGGATGAGCGCGGAGTACGGCCAGCTCAGGCCGGTTCCGGGGTGGACGCAGAACAGCGGCGGCCGGGCACCGTGGGGCCACACGGGCAGCAGCACGTCCAGGTCGTCGCCCTCGTCCAGCTCGAAGAGCCGCTCGGCGAGCGCCGCGGCGGTGGGGGCGCGCAGCACCGTACGGAACCCGATGTCCGCGCCGAACTCCCGCCGGACCCGCTCGGCGACCTGCGCGATCAGCAGCGAGTGACCGCCGAGGTCGAAGAAGTTGTCGTCCGCCGCCACCGAGGACAGTCCCAGGACGTCCGCGAAGATGCCGCACAGGATCTCCTCGCGGGGCGTCTGGGCGGGCCGGCCGCGGCCGGGTGCGGCCGGGTGCTCCGGGGCGGGCAGGGCCCTGCGATCGAGTTTGCCGTTCGGGGTGAGCGGCAGCGCCGGAAGGATCACGAAGGCCGACGGGATCATGTGGTCCGGGACGGACTCGGCGAGCCGGGCACGCAGCCCGGCGGCCTCCGGCCGGGCGCCGGGCGCGGGTACCACGTAGGCGACGAGCCAGGGGTCGCCCGGCCGGTCCTCGCGAAGCACCACGGCGCACCGCGCCACGTGTTCGTCCCGGTCGAGCACGGTCTCGATCTCGCCGGGTTCGATGCGCAGGCCGCGCAGCTTGACCTGGTCGTCGGACCGGCCCAGGTACTCGAGCACCCCGTCCCGGCGCCGGCGTGCGACGTCACCGGTGCGGTACATACGGGTGCCGTCGGCGGCGAAGGGGTCCGCGACGAAGGAGCCCGCGGTCAGTCCCGGCCGGCCGAGGTATCCCCGGGCGAGCTGGACGCCGGCGAGGTACAGGTCGCCCGGGACGCCCGGCGGCACCGGCTGCAGGGTGTCGTCCAGCACATACAGGCGGGTGTTCCACACCGGCCGCCCGATGGGCACCGGCCGGTCCGTACCGTCGTCGGCGCAACTCCAGTGGGTGACGTCCACCGACGCCTCGGTCGGGCCGTAGAGGTTGTGCAGTTCGGCGTCGCACAGGCGCAGGAAGCGGTCCTGCAGTTCGCGCGGCAGCGCCTCGCCGCTGCACATCACATGGCGCAGCGGGGTGCCGAGCAGGTTCGTCTCGTCGCGCAGGAAGACGCGCAGCATCGAGGGGACGAAGTGGGCGGTGGTGATGCGCTCGGCACGGATCAGTGCGGCCAGGTAAGCGGGGTCCTTGTGCCCGTCCGGCCGGGCGACGACCAGGGTCGCGCCCTCGGTCAGCGGCCAGAAGAACTCCCACACGGACACGTCGAATCCCGCCGGGGTCTTCTGCAGGACGCGGTCCTCTGCCGTGAGGCGGTACCGGTCCTGCATCCACAGCAGGCGGTTGACGATGCCCGCGTGCTCCACCACCACGCCCTTGGGGCGGCCGGTGGATCCGGAGGTGTAGATGACGTACGCGGGCGAGGCCGGGGTGAGCACCGCACCCCGCTCGGCCGCCGTGACGTCACCGTCCGGCAGGGCCGCCAGCGCCTCCCGCACGGCGGGGTCGTCCAGCGCCACGACCGGGCATGCCCCGGGGCGCGGGAGGTTGCCGGCGGCGTCCGCGCCGGTCAGCACCAGGACGGGCCGGGCGTCGTCCATCATGTGGGCCAGCCGGTCGGCCGGGTGGCCGGTGTCCAGCGGCACATAGGCGGAACCCGCCTTCAGCACGGCCAGCAGGGCGACGACCAGTTCGAACGACCGGGGCAGCGCCACGGCCACGAGCCGCTCCGGTGCCGCGCCGTGCGCGATGAGCAGCCGGGCCAGCCGGTTGGCCCGCGCGTTCAGCTCCGCATACGTGAGGCTCTCGCCCTCGAAGACCAGCGCGGTCCGCCCGGGGTCGAGTGCCGCCCGCCGCTCGAAGAGGCCGACGAGGGTGGTTTCCGGTACGTCATGGGCGGTGTCGTTCCACTCGGTCAGGATCCGGTGCCGTTCGGCCGGGTCCAGCACCGGCAACGCGCTCAGGCACCGGTCGGGCTCGGCGACGGTGCCGTGCAGGACGCGGACCAGGCGGTCCACCAGCGACTGTGCCGTGTCCGCGTCGAACAGGTCGGCGTTGTAGCGCAGCACGCCGTCGATGCCGTCCGGGCCGCCGTCCGCCGTGAGTTCCTCGCTCAGCTCGAAGCCCAGGTCGAACTTGCTGACGTCCAGCGCCACCGGCTGCGGGGAGACGGTCAGGCCCGGCAGCCGCAGTTCGGTGTCGCCGGTGTTCTGCAGGGTGAGCATCACCTGGAAGAGCGGGTGCCGGGACAGCGACCGCTCCGGGTTCAGCACCTCCACCAGGCGTTCGAAGGGCACGTTCTGGTGTGCGTACGCCTCCAGGTCCTGTTCGCGCACGCGGCCGAGCAGTTCCCGGAAGGAGGGGTCGCCGGAGAGGTCGGTGCGCAGCACCAGCGTGTTCACGAACAGGCCGATCAGCTCGTCGAGCAGGTCGTCGGTGCGGCCGGCGATCGGTGTGCCGACCGGGATGTCCGGGCCGGAGCCGAGCCGGTGCAGCAGCGTCGCGACCGCGGCCTGGAGGACCATGAACAGCGTGGTGCGGGTCTCCCGGGCGAGCGCGGCCAGGCTCCGGTGGGTGGCGGCGTCCAGGGTGAAGACGACGGTGCCGCCACGGCCGGAGAGTTCCGCGGGCCTCGGCCGGTCCGACGGCAGCGGGATCTCCTCCGGCAGGCCGGCCAGTGCGCCGCGCCAGTAGTCCAGCTGGCGGGCGGCCACGCTGTCCGGGTCGCTCTCCTCGCCCAGCATCTCGCGCTGCCACAGGGCGAAGTCGGCGTACTGCAGCGGCAGTTCGGGCCAGTCGGGGGCCGTTCCCGCACAGCGGGCGGTGTAGGCCAGGGAGAAGTCCCGGGCGAGGGGGCCGAGCGACCAGCCGTCCGCGGCCAGGTGGTGCGCGGTCAGGACGAGCACGTGCTCGGCGGCGCCGAGCGAGAACAGATGGGCGCGCACGGGGACGTCGTGCACCAGGTCGAACGGGCGCATCACCTCCCGCGCCAGCCGCTCCTGCAGCTCCGGCGGCGTCGTCTCGGTGTGCGCCAGCGGCATCGGGGCGTCGGGCAGGATCACCTGGCGTGGCCGGCCGGCCGACTCCGGGAAGACGGTGCGCAGGCTCTCGTGCCGGGCCACCAGGTCGTCCAGCGCCGCCTGGAGCGCCGCCCGGTCCACCGTCCCGTCGATCTTCATGGCCGTGGGGATGTGGTAGGCGCCGTGGTCACCCATCCGGTAGAGGAACCACAGGCGCAACTGGGCGAAGGAGAGCGGCAGTTCGGCGGGGCGCTTCCGCGCCTGCGGGCGCTCGCGGACGGCACCCGCGGCGGACAGCAGGCCGGCGAGGGCGGCGGGGGTCGGCCGTTCGAACAGGGCGCGGATGGCCAGTTCCACGCCGAGTGCGGCACGCACCCGGGACACCAGCCGGGTGGCGAGCAGGGAGTGGCCGCCGAGGTCGAAGAAACTGTCGTCCGGACCGACCCGGTCGACCCCCAGCACGTCGGCGAACAGTCCGCAGAGGATCTCCTCGTGGGGCGTGCGCGGGGCGCGGGCGGGACCGGTCGCGGTGTCGGGGGCGGGCAGGGCCTTGCGATCGAGCTTGCCGTTGGCGGTCATCGGCAGCGCGTCCAGCACGACGAGGAGCGAGGGCACCATGTGCTCGGGCAGCCGGCCGGCCGCGTGCGCCCGGATCCGTGCGGGGTCAAGTCCCTTGCCGGGCGCGGCGACCACGTACCCCACCAGGCGCCGGTCGCCGTCCTGGTACTCGCGTACGGCGGCTGCGGCCTGGGCCACGGCCGGGCTGTCGGCCAGGGCGGCCTCCACCTCGCCCAGCTCGATGCGGAAGCCGCGCAGCTTCACCTGGTCGTCGGTGCGGCCCACGTAGTCGAGGTCGCCCTCCTCGCGCCGACGGACCAGGTCGCCCGTGCGGTACATCCTGCTGCCGGGCGGGCCGTAGGGGTCGGCGAGGAAGCGCTCGGCGGTGAGTCCCGGGCGTCCCAGGTAGCCGCGGGCCACGCCCGCCCCGGCCAGGTACAGCTCGCCCTCCTCGCCGTTCGCCACCGGCCGCAGAAGGCGGTCGAGCACCAGGGCACGGTAGTTGGTCAGCGGGCGGCCGATCGGCGGGGCCGTGCCGTCGACCGGCTCCCCGGTGGACCACTTGGTGGCGTAGACGGTCGCCTCGGTCGGGCCGTAGACGTTCGCCAGGAGTGCGGGGGCCAGCGCCCGCTGGATGTCGGCCGCGGCCTGGGCGCCCAGTCGCTCGCCGCACAGCACGACCGTGTCGGGCCTGACGTGCACATCGCCCTGGGTGACGAGCTGGGCGAGCGCCGAGGGGACGGCGCTCACCAGCGTTCCGGGCGGGTCGTCGGCCGCGCGGGAGGACAGGGCGAGCAGGTCCTCCAGTACCTCCAGGGTGCCGCCGGACAGCAGGGGGCCGAACAGCTCGAACACCGACACGTCGAAGTTGAGCGATGTCGTCAGCAGCACGCGGCGCATCCGGTCGGCGCCGATCTCGTCCCGGGCCCAGGCCGCCAGGTTCGTCACGTTCCCGTGCGTGACCATCACGCCCTTGGGACGGCCGGTGGAGCCGGAGGTGTAGATGACGTACGCCAGATGGGCGGGCAGGAGCGCGGTGGTGCGGTCGGTGTCACGGACGTCCCGGCCGGGGCCGGCGGCGCAGGCCTCGACGGTGGCCGGGTCGTCCAGCCGGATCAGTTCTCCGGCGCCGTCCGGCAGCCTCCCGGCCACGGACGACTCGGTGAGCACCAGCGCCGGTGCGGCGTCCTCGAGGATGTAACGGAGCCGGTCCGCTGGGTACTTGGGGTCGATGGGGAGATAGCCCGCGCCGGCCTTGAGCACGGCGAGCACGGCGACGATCATCCGCTCGGAGCGGGGCAGGGCCAGAGCCACGAGCCGGCCGGGGCCGGCGCCGCGCCGCAGCAGCAGGTGCGCGAGCCCGTTCGCGCGCGCGTCGAGTTCCCCGTACGTCAGCCGGCGTTCGCCGTGGATCACGGCGACGTCCTGCGGGGTACGGGCCGCCTGCTCCTCGAACATCGCGGGCACGGTGGTGGCGGGCAGCTCGCGCTCGGTGGCGTCCGGCTGTGCGGCCCTGTGCCGCCGGACGTCGGCAGGCAGGTCGTCGACGCGGCCCACCAGCTGCCCGGGGTCGGCGGCGACCGACTCGAAGAGCCGGGTGAGCCGCGCGGTGATGTCCCGTACTGCGGCCTCGTCGAACAGGTCGGGGCGGTAGCCGAGTTTGAGCATCATCCGGGGGCCGGGGGCCAGGGTCAAGGTGAGCGGGTAGTGCGTGGCGTCGCGCCCGGAGCCCGCCGTCACGCTGGCGCCGGCGAGGGCGGACTCGACCCCGGCGGTGTCCACCGCGTAGTTCTCGAACAGCAGGAGCGTGTCGAACAGCGGTCCGTGGCCGGCCTGGGCCTGAATGTCCGTCAGCCCCAGGTGCTGGTGGTCCATCAGCCGGATCTGCTGCTCGTGCAGCCGGTCGAACAGGCCGGTGAGCGGCTCGGCCGGGTCGAGGGCGACCCGCACGGGCAGGGTGTTGATGAAGAGCCCGACCATCTGCTCGACCCCCGGTATCTCGGGGGGCCGGCCGGAGACGGTGGTGCCGAAGACCACGTCGTCCCGGCCGGTCAGGGACGAGAGCAGCAGTCCCCACACGCCCTGCACCAGGGTGTTGAGGGTCCAGCCGTGTCCGCGTGCCAGGGCGGTCAGCGCGGTGGTCAGTTCCTCGGAGAACGTCGCCTCGAAGCTCTCCGGGACACCGGTGAGGGCACCGGGGTCGCGCGGCGCCAGCAGCGTCGGCCCGGCCAGGCCCGCCAGTTCCTCGCGCCAGGCCGCCTCGGCGGCGGGGCGGTCCTGCTTGCCCAGCCAGGCGAGGTAGTCCCGGTAGGGGGTGGCGGGCGGCAGGCCGGAGGCGTCGCCCTTACGGTGATACAGCTCGAACAGGTCACGGATCACGATGGGCGACGACCAGCCGTCCATCAGGATGTGGTGCTTGGTGACCAGCAGCCGGTACTCCCCGGCGCCGCAGGTGACGAACGTGAAGCGCATCAGGGGCGGGCGGGCCATGTCGAACCGCCTGACCCGGTCCTCGTCGACCAGGCGCCGCAGCTCCGCCTCGCGCTCGGCGGCACCGAGCGCGCTCAGGTCGTGCTCCGTCCAGCGCAGGGGCACCTCGCGCCGGACGATCTGCACGGGGCGCTCGCCGCCCCGGTCCCGGAACCCGGCGCGCAGCACCCCGTGCCGGCGCAGCAGCGCCCGGGCGGCGTCGCGCAGCGCGCCGGCGTCGATGTCGCCGCGCAGGTGGAAGAGGCTCTGCACGGTGTACGGGTCCACACCGTCCTCGTCGTACAGCGCGTGGAAGAACAGCCCTTCCTGGAGCGGCCCCAGAGGCAGTACGTCCTCGATCGCGGACTTCTTCACCGGCTCATTCCCCACTCGTCGTCGAACTCGTCGAACTCGTCGTCCATCTCGTGCTCGAGTTCGTCGATCTCCTGCTGGCTGAGCGCCACCAGCGGCAGGTCGGACGGTGTGTGCCCGCCGACCGCGCCGCCGCCCTGCACATGGGCGACCATGGCCGTGAGCGCCCGCTCCCAGCACTCGGACAGCTGCCTGACCTCGTCCTGCCTGAACAGCGCCCCCGGCCAGGCCCAGGCGATGCGCAGACGGGGGCCGTCCGCGTGGTCCTCGGTGATCGCGTTGAGCGACAGCGCGTACAGCATGGGGGCGTCCGGGTCCATGAAGCCCGGCGCCTTCTCCGGCGCGGGCCCCCAGTCCGCGGCCCGGACCGCGTCGGCCATGTCGAAGCGGCCCAGGTAGTTGAATCCGATCTGCCGGGACGGATGGGCGGCCAGGGCCTCCCTGGTGTCCAGGTTGAGGTAGCGCAGCATGCCGAAGCCCAGCCCGTTGTCGGGGATGCCGCGCAGCTGCTCCTTGACCCGCTTGATCGCTTCGCCGACCGCGGCTCCGCCGTGCTCCAGCTGGTGCCGGTCCAGACGTCCGGGGTCGAGCCGGACCGGGTGGATGCTGGAGAACCAGCCCACGGTCCGGGACAGGTCCACGCCGTCGGTGAACTCCTCGCGCCCGTGGCCCTCGAGGTCCACCAGTACGGCCGTGTCCTCGCCCGCGCCACGCTGCCGGCGCCAGTCGGCGACGGCCAGGGCGAGCGCGGTCAGCAGGACGTCGTTGACGCCCGCGTTGAACGCGCCGGGCACGGTGGTGAGCAGCGGCTCGGTGGTCTCCTTGGGCACCACCTGCCACAGGCCGCCCATCGTGCGGCTGGTGTCCTGCGTCGGGTCCAGGGGGCGGTCGCTCAGCAGCGGTTCCGGGGAGCTGAGGATGCCCGACCACAGCTCGGCCTCCCCGGTCCGCTTCGCCTCGTGCGCCGAGGCGGACAGGTGGTCGGCCCAGCGGCGGAAGGAGGTCCCGACGGGTTCGAGTCCGGCGTCGCGTCCGTCGCGGGCCGCCTCCCAGGCCGCGGCGAGGTCCGCCTCGAGGATGCGCCAGGACACGCCGTCGACCACGAGGTGGTGGATGACGAGCAGAAGTCGTCCGGAGACGTCCGGTCCGGCGTCGAACCACACGGCCTGCACCATCCGGCCGTCCTCGGGGGAGACCCGGCCCCACGCGGACTCGCCCTCCGCCTCGATGGCGGCCTGCAGCGCCTGGTCCTCCAGGCCGCGGACATCGACCCGGGTCACGCAGTCGGCGGCCCGTACCGTGCCGCGCGGCGGCACGTCGAGCGACCAGTCCCCGCCCCCTTCGGGACGTGTCAGCCGCATCCGCAGGGCGTCGTGGTGGTCGAGCAGGCTCTGCAGCGCTCGCTCCAGCGGCTCCGCGCCCAGGTCCGCGGGCACCTGGAGCAGGACGGACTGCGAGAACTTCCCGATCGGGCCGCCGCGTTCGCGCAGCCGGTGGATGATCGGCGTGAGCGGCACCGAGCCGACGCCGGTGTCCGTACCGGTGCTGACCCGCCTGCCGACGGTGCTCGCGTGGGCGGCCAGCGCTTCGACGGTCTTGTGCTGGAAGACCGCCCTCGGGGTGATGACGAGACCGGCCTTGCGGGCCCGGCTGACGAGCTGGATGGAGATGATGCTGTCGCCGCCGAGGTCGAAGAAGCTGTCGTGGATGCCGACTTCGGGCAGGTCGAGCAGGTCGGCGAACAGGTCGCAGAGCACCTTCTCGCGCGGGGTGCGCGGGCCCTGCCGGGTCACCACGGCCGCGAAGTCGGGGGCGGGCAGGGCGGCACGGTCGAGCTTGCCGTGGGCGTTGAGCGGCAGCGCGTCCAGCAGTACGACCGCGGCCGGGACCATGTAGTCGGGCACCTGCTCGGCGAGGTGGGCCCGCAGGGCGGCCGGGTCCGGGCGGCGGCCGGCGGCCGGTACCGCGTAGCCGGCCAGGCGGCGCTCGCCGGGCTGGTCCTCGCGTACGACGACGGCGGCGCCGCAGACGTCCGGGTGACGCGTCAGGGCGGCCTCGATCTCACCCGGCTCGATCCGGAAACCACGCAGCTTCACCTGGTCGTCGGCCCGGCCCGCGTACTCCAGCGTGCCCTGCGCACGCCACCTGGCCAGGTCACCCGTGCGGTACATCCGCTCCCCCGGCCTGCCGTGGACGGCGGCCACGAAACGGTCCGCGGTCAGCCCCGGACGGCCCAGGTACCCCCGCGCCAGACCCGGACCCGCGATGTACAACTCGCCCACCACACCCGGCGGCACCGGCCGCAACGCCTCGTCCAGGACGTAGAGGCGGACGTTGCCCTGCGGCCGGCCGATCGGCACCGGTCCCGGGGGCAGCTCCGTGCCCGGTTCGATGCGGTACTCGGCGCAGTTGACGGTCGCTTCGGTGGGGCCGTAGACGTTGAGCACCGCCACGTCGGGGTGCTCGGCGCGCCACTGTCCGAGCATCTCGCCGGACAGGGCCTCTCCGCCGAGCAGCAGCTCCGAGCCGGGCGAGTACGCGGCGGGCAGGGCGTTGAGCAGCGGCAGGTGGCTGGGCGTCGCCTTGAGGAAGGTGACCGGCCGCTCGGCGAGCCGCGCCGTGACGGCGGGCTCCTCCTCGAGGGCGGCCAGGTGGACGCAGCCGCCGCTCACGAGCGTGGTGTACAGCGTGGTGACCGTGAGGTCGAAGGAGACCGGGGAGTGCACCAGGGCGGCTCCGCGCGCGCTGGGGTACGCCTCGGCGCTCCAGGCCAGGTAGTCCACCACCGAGCGGTGCTCCACCACGACGCCCTTGGGCCGGCCGGTGGAGCCGGAGGTGTAGATGACGTAGGCCGGGTGCGAGGGACGCAGCGCGGCGGTGCGCTCGGCGTCGGTCAGGTCGCCGTCGGCCCGGTCGCGGGTGTCCGCCTCGGCCCCGTCGAGGACGAGCGTGGGGATGTCCACGTCCCGCGGCAGCCCCGGCGCGGTCGCGGCGGTGGTCAGCAGGAGTGCGGGGGCCGCGTCGCGGAGCATGTACGCGATGCGCTCGGCCGGATAGTCCGGGTCGACGGGCAGGTACGCCGCGCCCGCCTTGAGGACCGCCAGCAGCGCCACGACCTGCTCGGCACACCGGGGCATCACCAGCGCCACGACCCGCTCCGGCCCGATCCCCCGCCCGGCGAGCAGCCGGGCCAGCCGGTTGGCCCGGCCGTGCAGCTCCCGGTAGGAGACGACGCCCCCGTCACAGACCAGCGCGTCAGCGCCCGGCGTACGGGCCGCCTGGGCCTGCAACAACTCCGGCAGGGTTACCTCGGCGACCTCCTGGGCGGTGTCGTTCCACTCGCCCAGCACCCGCGCGCGCTCGTCCTGCGACAACAGCTCCACGGAGCCGATCCGCCGGCCCGGGTCGGCGGCCACCGCCTCCAGCAGCCGTACGAAACGCTCACCGATCGACTCCGCCGTCGCCCGGTCGAACAGGTCGCTGTTGTAACGGAGTTCGCCATGGATGCCGTCGGCGGTCCGGCCGGTGGTGAGGCGCTCGGCGAGGTCGAAGCTGAGGTCGAACTTGCTGACCGCCACCTCGACGGGCTGTGGTGCGACCGTCGCGCCGTCGATGCACAGTTCGGGCTCGGGGTTGTTCTGGAGGGCGAGCATGACCTGGAACAACGGATGCCGCGCCGCGGTCCGCTCGGGCCGCAGCACCTCCACCAGACGCTGGAACGGCACATCCTGGTTCTCGAACGCCGCCAGGTCACCCTCACGCACCCGCGCCACCAGATCACGAAACTCCGGATCCCCCGACACATCGGTCCGCAACACCAACGTGTTCACGAAATACCCGACCAGATCGTCCAACGCCTCATCCGTACGACCCGCCACCGGCGTACCCACCACAATGTCCGTCCCCGCACCCAGACGCGACAACAACGCCACCAACCCCGCCTGCAACACCATGAACACACTCGCCCCCGCCGCCCGCGCCACACCCACCAAAGCCCGGTGCACCCCAGCAGGAACACTCACCCGCACCACCCCACCGCCACCACCCAGCACCGCCGGACGCACACGATCCACCGGCAGCACCAACTCCTGCGGCAACCCCTCCAACACCCCACGCCAGAACTCCAGCTGACGCCCCAGCACACTCCCCGCAACACCCTCCTCGCCCAGCACCTCCGCCTGCCACAGCGCGTAATCCGCATACTGCACCGGCAACTGAGGCCACACCGGAACACGACCCTCCAGCCGCGCCCCATAAGCAGCCGACACATCCCGCGCCAACGGCACCAACGACCACCCGTCCGCCGCAATGTGATGCACCACCAACAGCAACACGAACTCATCCACCGCACCCGCAACCGCGAACAACCCAGCCCGCAACGGCAGATCCGACGACAGATCGAACGGACGCGCCACCTCCGCCGACAACACCCCCGCCAGATCCGCCTCCGCCACCTCGCGGAACGGCAACTCCACCACCGCCGACGGCAACACCACCTGCCGCGGCACACCCCCCACCTCCGCGAACACCGTCCGCAAGGACTCGTGCCGCGCCACCACATCACCCAACGCCGCCCGCAGCACCCCACGATCCACCCCACCGGAAATCCGGACCGCGTAGGGCACGTTGTAGGCGGCGCCGCCCTCGATGCGGTTGAGGGTCCACTGGCCGTGCTGGCCGTGCGACAGCGGAAGCCGCTCCGGGCGCGGATAGGGGCGGACGCCCGGCCGGGCGCCGTCCGCGCGGGTCAGCTCGGCGGCCAGCCGGGCCGCGGTGGGGGCTTCGAACAGGGCGCCGACGGACAGCTCGGCACCGGTGACCGTGCGCACCCGGCTCACCAGACGGGTCGCAAGCAGGGAATGCCCGCCCAGGTCGAAGAAGTCGTCGTCCGGGCCGACCCGGTCGACCCCGAGCACCTCGGCGAACAGCCCGCACAGGATCTCCTCCTGAGCCGACCGCGGCACACGCCCCGCACCCCCGGCCGCCACCTCCGGCGCCGGCAACGCCCTGCGGTCCAGCTTCCCGTTGACCGTCAACGGGAACGCGCCCAGCACCACGAACGCCGACGGCACCATGTACTCCGGCAGCTTCGCGGCCACCTCGGCACGCAGCCCCGGCACCTCCACGTCCGCACCCGGCGCCGCGACCACGTACGCCACCAGCCGCTGGTCCCCCGGCCGGTCCTCCCGCAGCACCACCACCGCATCCGCCACCCGGGCGTTCCCCAGCAACACCGTCTCGATCTCGCCGAGTTCGATACGGAAACCACGCAGCTTCACCTGGTCGTCCGCACGCCCGAGGAAGACCAGCCGGCCCTGGGCGTCCCAGCGGGCCACGTCTCCGGTCCGGTACAGCCTGCTGCCCGCCGGGCCGAAGGGGTCCGCCACGAAGCGTTCCGCGGTCAGCCCCGGCCGCCCCAGATAGCCGCGGGCCAGCTGGACGCCCGCGAGGTACAGCTCGCCCGCGGTGCCCGGCGGGACCGGGCGCAGCGCGTCGTCCAGCACATGGGCCCGGGTGTTCCAGACGGGGCGGCCGATGGGCACGGGGCCGGCCGGGTCGTCCGTCCGGCAGGCCCAGGCGGTGACGTCCACCGAGGCCTCGGTGGGGCCGTAGAGGTTGTGCAACTCGGCGCCGAGGAGCGACTGGAAGCGGTCCCGGGTGTCGCCGGCCAGGGCCTCGCCACTGCAGATGACCCTGCGCAGGCCGGTGCACCGGGCGGCGGCCGGGTCGCGCAGGAACTCCTGGAGCATCGACGGCACGAAGTGCACGGTGGTCACCGCGTGTTCGGCGATCACCTCGGCGAGATAGGCCGGGTCGCGGTGCCCCTCGGGCCGGGCGACCACGAGCGTGGCGCCCTCGGTCAGCGGCCAGAACACCTCCCACACCGACACGTCGAAGCCGAGGGGGGTCTTCTGCAGCACGCGGTCGGCCGCCGTCAGACCGTACTCGCCCTGCATCCACGCCAGGCGGTTGACGATGCCGCGGTGCGGTACGACCACGCCCTTGGGCCGGCCGGTGGAGCCGGAGGTGTAGATGACGTAGGCCGGGTGCGAGGCGCGCAGCGGCGTGGTGCGCTCGTCGTCGCGGACGTCGTCGGTGCGGTGCGCGGCCAGGGCCCGGACCGTCTCGGGGGCGTCGAGGACGAGCGTGGGCACCCTGTCCGCGTGCGGTACGACGGCGTCGGCGGCCCGGCCCGTCGTGACCAGCAGGCCGGGCGCCGCGTCGCCGAGGACGTGGGCGATACGGTCCGCCGGGTAGTCCGGGTCGACGGGCAGGTAGGCGGCGCCCGCCTTGATCACGGCGAGGACGGCGACGACCATCTCGGCGGAGCGCGGTACGGCGAGTGCGACGGCCGATTCCGGGCCGACGCCCTTCTCGGTCATCAGCCGGGCCAGCCGGTTGGCGCGGGCGTTGAGTTCGCCGTAGGAGAGCGACTCGTCCTCGAAGAGGAGGGCGGTGCGGTCGGGGGTGCGGGCGGCCCGCTGCTCGAACAGCTCGGGCAGCGTCCCCCCGGGGACGGGGTGCGCCGTGTCGTTGAAGTCGGTGAGGACCTGCTGTCGTTCCCGCGGTGTGAGGGTGTCCACCGATCCCGTGCGCCGGTCGGGGTCGGCCGCCACGGCGGCGAGGATCCGCTGGAACCGGCCGGTGAGCGTCGCGACGGTGTCCGGCTCCAGCACGTCGGGGCGGTAGCCCACCCGCAGCCGGATCCGGGTGCCCGGATAGGCGATCAGGCTCAGCGGGTAGTGGGTGGCGTCCTGGCCGGTGAAGCCGGACACGCGTACTCCGTCCATCTCCCGGTCCAGGGCGGCGGGGTCCAGCGGGTAGTTCTCGAAGACGGCGAGGGTGTCGAACAGCGGGCCACCGCCGGCCTGGCGCTGGATCTGGGCGAGCCCGAGGTGCTGGTGCTCCATCAGGTCGGCCTGGGTGTCCTGCAGCCGGGTGAGCAGCGCGGCGAGCGGTTCGGACCAGTCGAGCCGTACCCGCACGGGCAGCGTGTTGATGAACAGGCCCACCATGGACTGCACGTCCGGCACCTGCGGGGGGCGGCCGGAGACGGTCGCGCCGAACAGGACGTCGTCGCGGCCGGTGACCGCGGCGAGCAGCAGGGCCCAGGCGCCCTGCACCACCGTGTTGAGGGTCCAGCCGCGGGCCCGCGCGAGCTGGGTGAGCGAGGCGGAGAGGTCCTCGGGCAGTTCGACCAGCTGCTCCTCGGGCACCACCGTCAGCCGCTGGGGCGCTCCGGGCGCCACCAGGGTCGGCTCCTCGAGCCCGTCGAGCGCGGCCCGCCAGGCCTTGGCCGCCGCGTCCTTGTCCTGCCGGGCGAGCCAGGTGAGGTACTCCTTGTACGGGGTGACCCTGGGCATGCCGGTGGCGTCGGCGTGTCGCTCGTACAGCTCGAAGAGGTCGCCGACCAGCAGCGGGAAGGACCAGCCGTCGAGCAGGATGTGGTGCAGGCGGATGATCAGGCGGTAGGTGTCCTCGGCCAGCCGCACCAGGGTGAAGCGCACCAGCGGCGGGCGGGTGAGGTCGAAGCGCCGGGCGTCCTCCTGCGCGACCAGGTGCTCGAGCGCCGCCTCGCGGTCAGCGGCGGGCAGGGCCGAGAGGTCCTCCTGCCGCCAGGGCAGCTCCACGGATGCGGGTATCAGCTGGACGGGGGTGCTCAGCTTCTCGTGCCGGAACGCGGCCCGCAGGTTGGCGTGACGGTCCAGCAGCGCTTCGGCGGCGGCCTTCAGCCGCGGCGTGTCCAGGGGGCCGCGCAGGTCGAAGGAGAGCCGGACGGTGTAGGCGTCCACCGCCGTCTCGTCGTACAGCGCGAGGAAGAGCATGCCCTCCTGCAAGGGAGACAGCGGCAGAACGTCGGTGAGACCCTGCATGGTCATGAGTTCCTCCAGTCGGATTCCAGAAGGTCGATCTCCGCCTGCGACAGCGACACCAAGGAAAGATCCGATGGAGTCCAGCCTCCGGTGTCGGTCCGGCGGACCAGGGCCGACAGGGTGTCCAGGGCGGTGAACCAGGTTTCGGCGAGATCGCGGACCCGCGACTCGGGCAGCACGCCGGCCGCCCAGGACCAGGTGGCGACGAGCCGGGGCCCCTGCGGGCCGTCCTGTGTCAGCACATTGAGTTCCAGGGAGTGGGCCAGCGGCAGGGCCTCGTCCGCCCCGGCGGTGAGCACCTCCGCCAGCGGATCGGCCGTCCACGCGGCGGCGGCTTCCTCGGTGTCCTGTCCCGGGGCGGCGAAACGGCCGAGGTAGTTGTAGGAGATCTGGGGCGTGCGGCCGGCCGCGAGTTGCGGACCGGTGTCCGGGTTGAGCCAGCGCAGCAGGCCGTAGCCGAGGCCGTGGTCCGGCAGCCGCCTCAGCTGCTCCTTGACGCGTTTGAGTGCCTCGCCCGCCACGTCCCCGAGCCGCCACAGTCCGCCGGCGCCCCGTCCCGCGTCCAGCCGGACGGGGTAGACGGTGGTGAACCAGCCCAGGGTGCGGGACAGGTCGATGTCCGGGGCGAACTCCTCGCGCCCGTGGCCCTCGAGGTCCAGCAGGACCGCCGTGTCCTCGCCGCCGCCGAGGCGCCGTCGCCAGTCGGACACGGCGAGCGTCAGCGCGGTCAGCAGGACGTCGTCGACCGTGGCGTGGAACGCCGCGGGCACCGTGGTCAGCAGCGGCTCGGTCTGCTCCGGCGCGAGCGTCCGGGTGAGCGAGCGGGCCGTGGCGGTGGTGTCGCGGGCCGGGTCGAGCGGGCGGGTGCCGATGGGCCGGTCGGGCGCCTGGGTCATCTCCTGCCACAGCGGCAGCTCGGCCAGCCGTTCGGCCGAACGCGCCGCCGTGTGCAGGCGTTCGCTCCAGGTGCGCAGCGAGGTGCCGACGGGCTCCAGTCGTGCGGGGCCGTCCGAGCCTGCCTGCCAGGCGGCCTTGAGGTCGGGCAGCAGGATCCGCCAGGACACACCGTCCACCACGAAGTGGTGCAGGACCAGCAGCAGCCGGCCCGGCCGGTCGTCTCCCGAATCCAGCCAGACGGCCCGCACCATACGGCCCTCGGCCGGCGAGAGTCCGGCCAGGGCCTGCTCCCGCTGTTCCTCGTACACCCGGCGCAGTGCGTCGTCGTCGCCCGGCGTCAGGTGGCCGATGTCCACCCGGGTGACGGCCCGCGCGGCGTCCACGGCGCCCGGCTCCGCGATGTCGAGGGACCAGCCGCCGCCCCCGGCGCCGGGCGTCCACCGCATGCGCAGGGCGTCGTGGTGGTCCAGCACCTGTTGCAGGGCACCGGTGAGCCGGTCGAGGCCGAGCCGGGGCGGCACCCGGACAAGCATGACCTGGCTGAACCGCTCCACCGGGCCGCCGCGGGCCCGCTGCCATTCCATGACGGGCGTCGTCGGCAGGGGACCCGCACCGTCGCCGGGGGCCGGGGCAGGCTCGCCGGTGGTGTCGTCCGGGACGGTGGCGACGGCGGCCAGCGCCTCGACCGTGCGGTGCCGGAAGACGTCCCGGGGAGTGAGGACCAGCCCGGCCCGGCGGGCGGCGCCGACCAGCTGGATGGAGACGATGCTGTCGCCGCCCAGTTCGAAGAACCCCTCGTCCAGGCCGACTTCGTCCAGGCCCAGGACGTCCGCGAACAGGTCGCGCAGGATCTCCTCGCGGGCGTTGGCCGGTGCGCGGCCCGGTCCGCCGGTGCGCCGCGGCGCGGGCAGGGCCTTGGTGTCCAGCTTGCCGTTGGGGGACAGCGGGAGCCGCTCGAGCCGTACGTACACGGACGGGACCATGTAGTCGGGCAGGGATGCCGCGACATGCGTGCGCAGCACCGCGAGGTCGGGCAGGGCCGTGTCCTTGCACACCACGTATCCGACGAGCTGCCGGCGCCCGGGCTGGTCCTCGCGTACGACGACGGCGGCGCCGCAGACGTCCGGGTGACGGGTCAGGGCGGCCTCGATCTCACCCGGCTCGATCCGGAAACCACGCAGCTTCACCTGGTCGTCGGCCCGGCCCGCGTACTCCAGCGTGCCCTGCGCACGCCACCTGGCCAGGTCACCCGTGCGGTACATCCGCTCCCCCGGCCTGCCGTGGACGGCGGCCACGAAACGGTCCGCGGTCAGCCCCGGACGGCCCAGGTACCCCCGCGCCAGACCCGGACCCGCGATGTACAACTCGCCCACCACACCCGGCGGCACCGGCCGCAACGCCTCGTCCAGGACGTACACCGCGGTGTTGGTGACGGGGTGTCCGATCGGCGGGGCGCCGGTGCCCGGGGCGAGCGGGGCGCTGGTGGTCGCCATCACCGTGGACTCCGTCGGCCCGTAGGCGTTGACCATCCGGCGGCCGGGGGCCCACTGGGCGACCAGCTCGGCGGAGCAGGCCTCGCCTCCCACCACCAGGGTGCGCAGGTCCGGCAGCCGCGCGGCAGGGACTCCGGCCAGGGCCGCGGGCGGGATGAGGGCGTGGCTGACCTGGTACGCGCGCAGCACGTCCACCAAGTCCTCGCCGGCCAGCGGGCCGCGCGGCGGGACGACGAGCGCACCGCCGTGCGCCAGCGCCATGCAGACCTCCAGTACGGCGGCGTCGAAGCTCGGCGAGGCGAACTGCAGGACGCGGCTGCCGGGACCGGCGAAGAACCGGGACCGCTCGGCCGCGGCGAAGCTCGGCAGTCCCCGGTGCGTGGTGACCACACCCTTGGGCCGGCCGGTGGAGCCGGAGGTGTAGATGACGTAGGCCGGGTGGTCGACCCGCAGCGGAGCGGTGCGCTCGGCGTCGGTCAGGTCCGCGGTCCCGTACGCCTCGAGGGCACGTGTGGTCGGTGGCGCGTCCACGACCAGGCGCGGGACGTTCTCCGCCGCGGGCAGCCCCGGGGCGGTGGCAGCGGTGGTCAGCAGGAGTGCGGGGGCCGCGTCGCGGAGCATGTACGCGATGCGCTCGGCCGGATAGTCCGGGTCGACGGGCAGGTACGCCGCGCCCGCCTTGAGGACCGCCAGCAGCGCCACGACCTGCTCGGCGCACCGGGGCATCACCAGCGCCACGACCCGCTCCGGCCCGATCCCCCGCCCGGCGAGCAGCCGGGCCAGCCGGTTGGCCCGGCCGTGCAGCTCCCGGTAGGAGACGACGCCCCCGTCACAGACCAGCGCGTCAGCGCCCGGCGTACGGGCCGCCTGGGCCTGCAACAACTCCGGCAGGGTTACCTCGGCGACCTCCTGGGCGGTGTCGTTCCACTCGCCCAGCACCCGCGCGCGCTCGTCCTGCGACAACAGCTCCACGGAGCCGATCCGCCGGCCCGGGTCGGCGGCCACCGCCTCCAGCAGCCGTACGAAACGCTCACCGATCGACTCCGCCGTCGCCCGGTCGAACAGGTCGGCGCTGAACTCGAGAACGCCGTCGATGCCCCGTGCGTCGTCCGGGCCCCCGCGGTGCTCGGTGAGGTCGAAGGTGAGGTCGAACTTGGCGGTGCCGGTGCGCAGTTGGCTCAGCTCGGCGGTGATGCCCGGCAGGTCGAACTCGGCTTCGGGGTTGTTCTGGAGGGCGAGCATGACCTGGAACAACGGATGCCGCGCCGCGGTCCGCTCGGGCCGCAGCACCTCCACCAGACGCTGGAACGGCACATCCTGGTTCTCGAACGCCGCCAGGTCACCCTCACGCACCCGCGCCACCAGATCACGAAACTCCGGATCCCCCGACACATCGGTCCGCAACACCAACGTGTTCACGAAATACCCGACCAGATCGTCCAACGCCTCATCCGTACGACCCGCCACCGGCGTACCCACCACAATGTCCGTCCCCGCACCCAGACGCGACAACAACGCCACCAACCCCGCCTGCAACACCATGAACACACTCGCCCCCGCCGCCCGCGCCACACCCACCAAAGCCCGGTGCACCCCAGCAGGAACACTCACCCGCACCACCCCACCGCCACCACCCAGCACCGCCGGACGCACACGATCCACCGGCAGCACCACCTCCTGCGGCAACCCCTCCAACACCCCACACCAGAACTCCAGCTGACGCCCCAGAACACTCCCCGCAACACCCTCCTCGCCCAACACCTCCGCCTGCCACAGCGCGTAATCCGCATACTGCACCGGCAACTGAGGCCACACCGGAACACGACCCTCCAACCGCGCCCCATAAGCAGCCGACACATCCCGCGCCAACGGCACCAACGACCACCCGTCCGCCGCAATGTGATGCACCACCAACAGCAACACGAACTCATCCACCGCACCCGCAACCGCGAACAACCCAGCCCGCAACGGCAGATCCGACGACAGATCGAACGGACGCGCCACCTCCGCCGACAACACCCCCGCCAGATCCGCCTCCGCCACCTCGCGGAACGGCAACTCCACCACCGCCGACGGCAACACCACCTGCCGCGGCACACCCCCCACCTCCGCGAACACCGTCCGCAAGGACTCGTGCCGCGCCACCACATCACCCAACGCCGCCCGCAGCACCCCACGATCCACCCCACCGGAAAGCCGGATCTGGAACGCGAGGTGGTAACTGGCTCCGCCGCCCAGGCGGTCGAGGGTCCACAGGCTGCGCTGGGCGCGGGAGAGCGGGACCGCCTCGGGACGCGGCCGGCGGGTCACGCCCGCTCGGGCGGCGTCCGCTCCGGGCAGAAGCCGGGCGACACCGGCGGGCGTCGCAGCCTGGAACAGGGCGCTGACGGACAGCTCGGCACCGGTGACCGTGCGCACCCGGCTCACCAGACGGGTCGCAAGCAGGGAATGCCCGCCCAGGTCGAAGAAGCTGTCGTCCGGGCCGACCCGGTCGACCCCGAGCACCTCGGCGAACAGCCCGCACAGGATCTCCTCCTGAGCCGACCGCGGCACACGCCCCGCGCCCCCGGCCGCCACCTCCGGCGCCGGCAACGCCCTGCGGTCCAGCTTCCCGTTGACCGTCAACGGGAACGCGTCCAGCACCACGAACGCCGACGGCACCATGTACTCCGGCAGCTTCGCGGCCACCTCGGCACGCAGCCCCGGCACCTCCACGTCCGCACCCGGCGCCGCGACCACGTACGCCACCAGCCGCTGGTCCCCCGGCCGGTCCTCCCGCACCACCACCAAGGCCTGCGCGACATCCGCACACGCAGCCACGGCCGCCTCCACCTCACCCAACTCGATACGGAAACCACGCAGCTTCACCTGGTCGTCCGCACGCCCCTCGAACACCAGCCGGCCCTGGGCGTCCCAACGGGCCACATCCCCCGTCCGGTACAGCCTGCCGCCCGCCGCACCGAACGGATCCGCCACAAAACGCTCCGCCGTCAGACCAGGCCGCCCCAGATAACCCCGGGCAACCCCCCCACCCCCCACATACAACTCACCCGCCACACCCACCGGAACCGGCCGCAACGCCTCGTCCAGCACAAACACCCGAAGATCAGGAATCGCCTCACCGATCACACTGCCCGCACCCGAACCCGCCAGCACCCCCGACAAACGCATAAAACTCACATGCACCGTCGTCTCAGTGATCCCATACATATTCACCAACACCGGCGCCACATCACCATGCCGCGCAAACCACGGCCCCAGACGCCGCAGATCCAACGCCTCACCACCGAACACCACCCACCTCAACACCAGACCACCAGCCGCTTCAGCCGCCTCAACCACCGGCATCAACTGATAAAACGCCGACGGCGTCTGATTCAGCACCGTCACCCCCTCATCCACCAACAACCGCCGGAAATCAACAGGCGAACGACTCACCGAGAACGGCACCACCACCAACCGCCCCCCATGCAACAACGCCCCCCACAACTCCCACACCGAAAAATCGAACGCAAAAGAATGGAACAACGTCCACACATCATCCGGACCGAACGAGAACCACCCCCGCGTCGCCGAGAACAACCGCACCACATTCCCGTGCGACACCACCACACCCTTCGGCCGCCCCGTCGAACCCGACGTATAAATCACATACGCAGCCGACCCCCCACCCACCACACCCCGCCGCTCCCCCGCCACCACATCCCCGCTAAGCAACCCTCCGCAGCCACCAGCACCCCCGCATCCACCACACACACCGGCGCCGCATCCGCCAGCAGAAACTCCCGCCGCTCCACCGGATAATCCGGATCCACCGGCACATACGCCGCCCCCGCCTTCAACACACCCAACAACCCCACCACCAGATCCACCGACCGCGGCAACGACACCGCCACCAGATCCTCGACACCCACCCCACGACCCAACAACCACCGCGCCACCCGATTCGCCCGCGCATTCAACTCCGCATACGAAACCGACTCCCCACCACAGGACACCGCCACACGGTCCCCACCCCGCACCACCTGCTCCTCGAACAACTCCACCAGCGTGGCTTCCGGGAACTGGTCAGTCATGTCTCGACACCTCGAATGAGCACGATGAACGATCGAGCGGATGGACAGGAAAACGGATCGCACGGAAAGAGCGGGAAAGAAAGGGCGACCGGGGCGAAGTCCGACCCCGATCGCCCCGAATGAATACGGAGTGTTTCCGGAAGGTCAGCCGCAGCCGCCCGCGTGTCCAGCATCTCCGGCCGGAGGGGCGAAGAGCGGCAGCTCGTCATGATCCTGCCAGTTTTCTTCGACGTCCTCACCGGGACGGCCCTGAAATGCCGCTATGAACGGCCGCAGCCGGTCGACGCCGAAGAACTTGTCCCGTCCGTGAATGAAAAAGGGGACACCGAACAGCCCGTCCTCGTAAGAGGAGACCAGGCAGTCGAACCCCTGCTTCCGCAGCTGCGGATCGTCGGCCGCGGTCGCCAGCAGCTCGGCCGGCAGCCCGAGTTCCCCCGCGATCTCCGCCATCGTCGTGGGGGCGGTGATGTCCCGGCCCTCCTGCCAGCGGGCGCGGTACACGGCGTCCACGAACTCCTTTCCCCGGCCCTGTTCCTTGGCGGCCAGATAGGCGAGGTGGGACACCTCCCAGTTCGGGTCCTTGTCGATGGGTACCGTCATGGTCAGGCCCCGGGCCTTGGAGATACGGGCGAGGTCCTGGAGGATGTAGAAGTTCTTGGCCCGAGACATCGCCACGATGGGCAGTTCGACCCGGGCCTCGTCCAGCATCTTCTGCGTCGTGGCGTCGGGCTCCCAGAACGGGATCCACTCCAGCGCGTCCGCGACGTCCGGGAACCGCTGGGTGAGGTCGAGGTAGGCGAACCAGGAGTACGGGCTGCGGAGTGAGAAGTACCAGCGCGGCGGCTTCTTGGGTCTGGGCATGGCGGAACTACCCCCTGTTGCTCTGTAGGTCGGAGTGGAGCGGGTCAGATGGTGATGCCGCCGTCGATCTGGAAGACGGCGCCGGTCACGTACGAGGAGCGGGCGGAGACCAGGTAGGAGACGAGGTCGGCGACCTCCTCGGCCCGGCCGAGGCGACGCAGCGCAATGGCGTCGAGGGCGCGCTTCCTGACCTGCTCCCCGAGCGCCGCGGTCATGTCCGTCTCGATGAAGCCCGGGGCGACCACGTTGGCGCGGATGCCGTAGCGCCCGGTCTCCTTGGCCAGGGAACGGGAGAAGCCGATGATCCCCGCCTTGGAGGCGGCGTAGTTGCTCTGCGTGGGGTTGCCGTATACCCCGGCCACCGAGGAGATGTTCACGATGCTTCCCGACTTGCGTTTCATCATCCCGAAGACGACCGAGCGGCACAGGTTGTAGGCGCCGTCGAGGTTGGTCCGCAGGACGGCGTCCCAGTCCTCGTCCGGCATCAGCAGCAGCGGGTTGTCCCGGGTGATGCCGGCGGAGGTGACCGCGGCCTCGATGGGGCCGAGGGCGTTCTCGACCTCCTCGACGAAGGAGCGCACGGACGCGCCGTCGGCGACATCGGCCCGGACCCCGCGCGCCTTGCCGCCCTGCTCCTGGACCTCCTTCTCCAGTCGCCGGGCGGCCTCCTCGTCGGACCGGTAGCAGAAGCCGACGTCGAAGCCGTCCTGTGCCAGGCGCAGCACCACCTCGCGCCCGATGCCCCGTGATCCGCCGCTGACCACGGCGACCCTGGGTTCGTTGTTCTCCATGACCGACTCTCCTCGGTGCGCTACGAAACGGGTGTGGCCCCGGCCGGCGGCCGCAACCGGTCGGCGGGCCGGAACGCCATGACCATGCGGGTGAAGGTGACGGCCGGTTCGCCGTCGATCGTCGTGTGACCGTCGAAGATCACCGTGTCGCTCAGCGCCCGGTAGAGCTGCACACGGTGTTCCAGGACGTCACCCGGGAACGCGGCGCGGTGGAAGGTGACGCCCGACATCGCGCCCGCGAGCATGACCTGGCCGCCGGCGAGCGCCTCCCCGGCGCCGTGCACGGCCAGGAGACCCGCGGCCTGACCCCACGACTCCACCAGCAGGGACTGGGGGTAGGCGAACTCCTGCGGTGCGGCGTCCTCGCCGAGTTCCCGGTACCAGGGCTCGTTGCAGGTGACCGCCTTCACCGCGACCAGCCGCTCGCCCGGCACGAGTTCGAGCACGCGGTCGACCAGGAGCATCGGGAAGCGGTGCGGCAGGCTGCGCCGCACCTCGTGGGCCTCCATCACGGGGTGCTCCCCTCCCGGTAGCGCAGCTTGACCGTCGCGGCCTCGCCCCGCTCGGTCGACGCGGTCGCCGCGTACTTCCAGCCGCCGGACACGGCCGTCCACTCGGCGGTGACGGTCAGGACGTCCCCGGGGAAGACGGGGCCGGTGAACCGTGCCGATTCCAGGGCCGCCAGGCTCAGTCCGGCTGCGGCGGCGGGTGCCGCGGCCAGGGCGGCCCGGTGCGCGCACTCCACGACGCACACGCCGGGGAAGATGGGAAAGTCCGGGTAGTGACCGGCGAACACCGGCTCGGATGGGTCGATGCCGAAGCGCACCTCGGACCGCGGGCCGGCGCTCGTACCGTCCTCGATCGCCGCGGTGACGACCTGCGGGGCGGCCCGCACCGGGCTGACGCCCAGGCCGCCGCTCACAGGGGCGGCATCTTCCGGGTGAGCAGCTGGTGCGCCTGCCGCAGCGAGGTCACCTGGCGCAGCTCGGTCTCGGTGAACTTCACCTCGAACCGCTTCTCCAGCACGACGACGACCTCCAGGGCCATCAGGGAGTCGACCTCCAGGTCCGCCACGAAGTCGGCGTCGTCGGTGACGTCCTCCGGGTCGGCGTCGAGGACTTCCGAGACGATGCCGCGCAGTTCGTCCAGACTCGGCACCGCGGTCGCGGCGGCTTCGTGCGGGGTTACGGACATGGAAATCCCCATTCGTCGTTCGTAGTTCATCGTTCGTCGATAGCGGTTGCGGCCGGGCTGTCGGCCCGCCCGGTCCTCGGCCACATGAGGCGGAGTACCGGCCTCGGTCACATGAGGCGGAGTACCGCGCAGGCCAGGGCGCCGTCGCGGTCGGCCGACGTGACCACGGCGACGCGGCCACGGGCCTGCGGGTCCTCCTCGGCCGCGGCGAGCACCGACGCCAGTTGCAGCGCTCCGGTCGCCGCGGCCGTGTCCCCGAGGGACTGGGTCAGCCGGCGCACGGGCAGCGTGCCGAGGACGGCGTCGAGCCCGGCCTGTTCCTGCTGCCCGAGCAGCCCGGCGGGCGCCGAGGCCGACACGGCCCACACCTCGTGCGTGCTCGCGGCGGCCCGGCCGAGCGCGCGCCGCACCGTGGCGGCCAGCGCGTCGGCGGTCCCCTCGGGGCCGGCCACACCCGACTCGACAGCGAGCACCTCGGCCAGGCCCTCGCCCTCGGACACGGTGCCGGCGGGGCGCAGGCGCAGCACGGCACAGCCCTCGCCGAGCACCGTGTCGCCCTCGTCCGGCCGCCGGGTGTGCCATTCGAGCCAGGAGCGTGCCGACGAATACTCCTCGGCGGCCCCGCACAGCACGGTGCGGGCGCGGCCGGAGGCGAGCAGCCGGCGGGCGTAGTTGAGCGCCGCCAGCCCTGACGAACGGCCCGCCGCGACCGTGGTGTTCGGCCCCTTCAGCCCGTACCAGATGGCGCACTGCCCGGCCGGGCAGTTCATGATCGCGTTCGGGATGTGGGAGGGGTCGATGTAGAACGGCTTCTCGTGGACCAGGGTGTCGCGCGTGATGTCCATCATGCTCTGGGCGCTGCCGGTGGTCGTGCCGAGCACCAGAGCGACGTTGTCGCCGGATTCCGGTCGGCCGCCGCCCTCGCCGAGCAGTTCCCGTACGGCCGTGACGGCCAGGCCGGTCACGCGGTCCATCGACCGGGTTCCCTTGCGGCCCAGGACGTCCTTGATCACGAAGTTTGGGACCAGGTGGGCCCGGGTGTCCGGGCCGTCCCACTCCTCGCGGGTCAGTGCCGTCGCGGTGGGCCGCCCCTCACGGGTGCCCGTCACGAAGGCGTCGCGCCCGATGCCGTAGGGCGAGACGGCCGACCAGCCCGTGATGACCGGCCCCCGCCGTGCCGTGGATGTCCCGCTCACCGTCGCATCACCCCTTCGTCTCGTACGGCGTTCGTCAGGCCGCCGGCGCGGTCTTGCCGGCCAGGGCGGCCAGGACGCGGTCGTCGAACGTGACCAGGCGTCCCTCGCTGCCGTTCTCCACCACGCCGTAGGCGTGGGTGATGGTCCCGGTCGAGGTCTGCACCAGGTGGCCGTCGCGCACGACGTAGGTGTCGAGGCGGGAGGTGTAGAGGAGGTTCTTGAAGACGTCCTCGACCGTGTAGACCACGTAGAGGTCCTCCTCCAGGAGGGCCTCGTCCAGCAGCGTCACCCGCGAGTGGGTGACGGCCGGGATCCAGTTCCGCTCCGCGAGCAGCTCGCGGATGGAGATGCCCCGGGCGTCCACGAAGCGGTGCTTGGCCTCCTCCATCAGCCGCAGATAGCCGGACATCTGCAGCCGGTCGAAGAAGTGGACGTACGGGTAGGGGATGCGGAACTTCCAGCCGTAGGCGTTGCGCCCGGCGAGCAGCTGCTCGAGGACCGCGTCGGTCTCGGCGCTGCCGCCGGAGAGCAGGGTGTCGCCGTCGGCCTCGGGTACGGCGGGGCCGGGTGAGGCGCCGCCGATCCGGTCGGTGACGAAGGCCTCCAGGCCTTCCGGCACGGGCAGCCGGCGCAGCATGCGCACGTCGTTGTCGTCCCTGCGCAGCCGTGCCAAGACCTTGGAGACGACCGCCTTCTTGACGGCGCCGTCCCGCTCGACGGTGATGGTGACCTTGAAGGACAGGGTGTCGGCGCCCTCCGCGGTGGTGGGGACCACCTCGAGGGAGGCCTGGTCGTCCACCACGAGGGCCGTCTGCAGCCGGGAGTCGATGCCGGTGATGTCGAAGCCGAGCCCGTGCTGCTCGTACAGCCGCCCGACCGGCAGCCCGCTGCGCCGGAAGTGCTCGATCACGGCCTTCTCGACCAGGTAGTTGACGTGCTTGAACCCGATGATGGTGCCGATGTTGGCACCCTCGTAGCCGGGGCTCAGCACGACCGTGGTCGGCTCGTTGAGCAGCGACTTCACGGAGTTGTCGGGCATGGAACGCTCCTTTGCTCATCAGCGGCGGGTCCCGGGGGCACCGGCCCGTCCGGCAGGTCGTCGAGGAAGGTGCCGACCAGGTCGGCGAACTGCTGGGCCCGCTCGGCCATGGGGTAGTGGCCGCACCCCTCGAAGAGGTGCAGCCGTGCGCCCGGCAGGTCGGCTGCGAGCAGCTCGCTCTCCCGGACCGCGAAGTCCTCGCTGCCGCAGGTGACCAGGCTGGGGAGCGTGATCAGGTCGGTGTGCAGCCAGGGGGTGCGCAGATAGGAGTCGCAGAACCGCAGCCAGCCGTAGGCACCGACGCGCTCGCAGACCCGTTCGGTCATGTTGCGGCGCAGGTCGGGGCGGATCCGCTTGCCCGAGCGGGTGCGGATGCCCTCCCCCATGACGTGGAGGAACTGGTCCTGCATCGCCGCCATGGCGTCCCAGGGGAAGTCGTCGGGACTGCGCCGGTAGAAAGGGGCGACGAACACCGCACCGCGCAGGCCGTACCGGCGCACGAGGTCGTCCCCCGCGGCGGCCCGTGCGCTGAGCGAGGCCAGCAGGAGGGTGGCGGAGAAGGAGTGTGCGACCACCACGTCGGGGCCGCCCGGCACCAGGTCCAGGGCCGCCTCGATCCAGTCCGGCTGCTGCGTGTCGTGGCTCCAGGGCCGCACGTGGTCGCCGCGCCAGGGCAGTTCGGCGGTCCAGATCTCCAGACCGGCCGGCGGCCGGCGCCATGTCTCGTCCCACACGGCCGCGCTGCTGGCCAGGCCGTGGAGCAGCAGCAGGCGGGTGTGGACCGGATCGGCACCGGAGCGCCGTTCGACGTGCAGGGGGACGGGGGGCGGCGGCGCGGGCCGCGGGCTCTGCCCGGGGCGGGCGTTCACGGGCATCATCCGGTGCCTGCCGGGGGCAGCAGGGTGAGGCCGGCGGTGGCGTCGTCGCCGTCCTGGCCGGCGAGCGCGTAGACGGGCCCGGTGCCGCCGCGGGCGAACCAGCCGACAGCGCCGACGCACTGCAGCACACCGAGCACGGCGGACAACTCTCCCCAGGAATCCGTGAGTTCGTAGCGAGCGGTGTCCGTGCCGAGCACGGGCGAACTCTCCACGGCGCCCTTGCCGGGGCCGAAGAAGGCGCCGGGAGTGGTCGCTTGCGTCTCGGCGAGCCGGCGCAGGCACTCCTGTACGCCCTGGACGCGGAGTCCGGGGCCTACGACGGCGCGGCGGGTTGCGCCGCGCACGGCGGCCGCGGCCTGGTTCTCCACCACGAGGGCGGCGGCGCCGTCCACGATGCGTTCGGCACCGGTCAGCCGGCGCACCACGGGGTTGTCGGGCTCGGTGGCGAGGACGAGGGCGCGGTCGGCCCGCCGGGCGCCGATGACGGTGACGGCCCAGCGCACGGCGTCGATGCCGGATGTCGGACCGTTGCAGATCATCAGGTTCGGGCCGCGCAGCCCGTACTTGATCGCCAGGGTGGAGGCGACGATGTTGCTGGACGCGTTCGGTGTGTCCATCGGACTGATCCCGGCGGTGGTGCCCTCCGTCGCGATCGTCTGCGCCACCGAGCAGACGGTGTCCGCGTTGCCGTGGTTGGAGGCGACCAGGACGGCGACGGTCTCGCCGGGGACGTTCAGCCCGTCGGGGCCGAGCAGCCCGGCGTCCCTCAGGGCCTCGTCCGCGCAGGCCAGGGCGAGCTGGGTCGCCCGGTCCTTGTAGCGCAGCCCCTTCTTGCCGATGCGGGCGGCCGGCGAGACAGGCTCCGCGTCGGACGGGACGGGAGCGAGCAGGTCCTCGGGGGACGCGGCGCCCGGAACAGCGAGTCCCACCCCGGTGACCGCGGTGCGCACGGGAAGGCTCATCGCGCCGCCTCCACGACCGCGACGGCGTTGATCCCGCCGAATCCGAAGGCGTCGATCTGGGCGAGGCTCACCTCGGCCGCGACCGTGTCCCGGACCAGCTGGAAGCCCTCGGTCTCCGGGGCGGCTTCGGACAGCCCGGCGATCGGCGGTACCCGGCCCTCGCGCATGGCGTGCAGCGCCACGATCAGGCTGAGCAGGCCCGAGGCGCCGGAGGTGTGCCCGGTCATCGACTTGACTCCGGTCATCAGGGGCGAGCCGACGTGGTCGCCGAACACCTCGGCGAGCGCGGTGGCTTCGGCCGCGTCGTTCAGGGGGGTGCCGGTGCCGTGCACCATGACCAGGTCCACGTCCTGCGGCTTGACCCCGGCCCGGTGGTGGGCGTCCGTGATGGCGCGGGCGATGCCCTGCGGATCGGGCGCGGTGGGGTGGTGGGCGTCGCAGTTGACGGCGACGCCTCGGACGAAGCCGTACGGGCCGCGGCCGGCCGCCTCCCGCTGGAGTACGACGGCGGCGGCGCCTTCTCCCATGACGGTGCCCTTGCGGTCCCGGTCGAAGGGGCGCAGCCGGTCGGGCGGGTCGAGCTGCAGCCGGTCCGACAGGCCGAACATGCTCTCGGTGATGACATCCACGCCGGCCACGACCACGGTGTCGGCGTCCTGGAACTCCAGCAGGTCACAGCCGAGGGCGAGCGCGTACAGGGACGCCGAGCAGGCGTTGGAGATCGTGTGGGTGTCGTCCGCGCCGAAGCGCCGGCGCAGCGCCGTCCCGAAGTGCATGCCCGCGGCGTCGAAGGACTGTCCGTCGCGCCACCACAGTTCCAGTGAGCGCAGTTCGCGCAGCCCGGTGCCGATCAGGACAGGTACGGAGCCGAGGTCCGCCTCCCGTCCCGCGTCGCTCAGCGCCTGGCCGACGGCCTCGGTGAGCAGCGCGGTGGCACGGCCGGTGACGTCCACGCCGGGCGCGGGCCGGTTGTCGACCTCGTAGAGCCGATCGGCGTTGTACCAGGCGCGGTTGAAGCCGCGGAGTGTGCCGAGCCCGCTGCGGCCGGCGCACAGGGCGGCGAACACCTCGTCCGGGTCGGCTCCGATGCTGGCGACCGCACCGACCCCGGTCACCGGCCAGCGGCTCACCGCTGCTCCTCGTACTTGCCCAGCATGACGACGGCGTTGTTCCCGCCGAAGGCGAGGCCGTTGTTCTGCACGACGCGCAGATCGGCCTCGACCGCCTCGTTCGGCACGCAGTCCACCTCGCACTCGGGATCGGTGGTGAAGTGATTGATGGTCGGGGGGATGAAGCGGTGCACGATCGCGAGCGAGCAGGCGATGGCGGCCAGGGCGCTGGCGGCGCCCATGGTGTGACCGAGCATCGACTTGATGGAGACCGTGCGCGGGGGCATGTCGCCGTAGACGCTGCGGATGGCGCGGGCCTCGGTGACGTCGTTGGCCTTGGTGCCGGTGCCGTGCGCCGAGATGAGGTCCACCTGGTCCGGTTCGATGCCGGCGTTCTCGAGGGCCAGTTCCATGCAGCGGGCGACGCTCTGCTGGTTGGGCGCGACCTGGTGGTACGCGTCGCAGTTGAGGCCGTAGCCGAGGACCTCGGCGTAGATGCGGGCGCCTCGGGCCAGGGCGGACTCCAGGCTCTCCAGTACGAGGATGCCGGCGCCCTCCCCGGTGAGGATGCCCTTGCGGTCGGCGTCGAAGGGCTGGCACAGCTCGGGGGCGATGGTGCCGAGCCGGTAGAAGCCGGCGAAGGTCTTGCGGCACATCGCGTCGGCTCCGCCGCACAGGGCGAAGTCGACCTCGCCGGTGCGCACGGCGTCGTAGCCGTACCCGATGGCGTAGTTGCCGGCGGCGCAGGCCGTCGGGATGGTGAGGGCCTCCACGTCCGTCAGCCCCAGTTCGTGGGCGACGGCCGCGGACAGGCGCCCGGCGCGGATGCGCCGGGCGATGGTGGAGTCCATGTGCTCGGGGCCGTGCGCGAGGCGGCTCTCCACCAGGTGGTCCAGGTCGAAGGACTCCCCGTCGGTGGTGCCGACCGAGATGAGGCCGCGCTGTTCGCGCAGTTCCCCGGCGTCCAGGCCCGCGTCGTCGATGGCCATCCGTGCCGCCGCGACGGAGAACTGGCTGGCCCTGCCGAGTTCGGCCGCGTCGAGCGTGGTGATCCACTTCTCCGGATGGAAGTCCACGATCTCGCAGCCGTTGGCGTGCGCGAATCCCTCGGTGTCGAATGCGGTGATCGGTTTGGCACCGCTGCGTCCCACGCGCAGTCCTTCGGCGAATTCCGCGGCGCCCACTCCGATGCTGGAGAAGACGCCGAATCCCGTGAGGACTACGCGGTGGCCCACGGCGGTCGTTCCGCTGTTCGCAAGGGTTGTCATCAAATCTCCAGCCGGTCTCGGCGCGGATGGAACGGACGTGGTCAGGCAGCGGCCTTCTGGGCCTCGGCGACGACGTCGTAGACGCCCTGCAGATTGACCATGCGGGCCAGCTCGGACTGCTCGATGACGATCTTGAACTCCTTCTCCAGGGAGGCCAGGATCTCGATGGCGCGCAGCGAGTCGGCGTCGTGGTCCTCGCGGAAGAGGCTGGTGCCGGTGACCTCGTCCTCCTCCAGCTCGAGGATCTCGCAGACGATTTCCTTCACCTTGGCGGCGTCCTCGGAAGTGATGGCAGTCATGAAGAGCACAACCTCTCGTTCACGTGCGGGATCTGTACGGAAAAACGCGTGCACCCCATACGGTGACAGCGCGGAAGAGAACCGGCCGAGCCGGATTACTCGGTATGTCCGCAGAGCATTCTGGTAAGCGTGGAATTGACTTCCCAGTGATTTTCAGGAAGCTGCCACGACAAGTCGGCCAAGACGCCGGGAGATGTCACTCAGGAGGGCATCGCGCTCGGCCATCAGGTAGAAATGGCCACCCGGCATGACGGTGAGGTCGAAGGCGCCGGCGCTCACCTCGGACCAGTGGCGCATGGACTCGGGGGTGGCCCCGGTGTCCTCCTGCCCGGCGTAGGCGGCGACCGGGCAGCGCACGGGCACCGGTGCCGCCGCGCGGTAGGTGCCGGCGATCTGGAAGTCGGCCCGCAGCGGCGGCAGCAGGATCTCCCGCAGGGAGGGGTCCTCCAGCAGGGCGGCGTCGGAGCCGCCGAGCCGGCGCACCTCCGCGAGGACGCCCTCGGCGTCCAGCAGGTGCACGGTGCGCGGGGTGACCAGGTGCGGCGCCTCGCGCGCGGAGACGAACAGCCCGGCGACCGCGGCCGGTCGCGAGGCTTCCAGGCGCAGGGCGACCTCGTAGGCGAGCGAGGCCCCCATGCTGTGGCCGAACAGGGCCACCGGCACGTCCAGGAAGGCCGTCAGTTCCTCGGCGACGGCGTCGGCCAGTGGCTCCAGGCTGGTGGGACACGCTTCGGCGATCCGCTCCTGCCGTCCCGGGTAGCGGGTGGCCAGCACCTCGACACCGGGGCCGAACGCGCCCTGCCAGGACCGGAAGAACGTGGCCGTGCCGCCCGCGTGGGGCAGGCAGACCAGACGCAGCCGCACGGGCCCGGTGGCCGGGTGCCGGCGGAACCATCTGGACGGACTCGGGGCGGGCAGTGCCATCGATCTCTCCTTCGCCTTCCCGGGGGTAACTCCGCGCCCGGTCGCTGCGGCCCGCCCGGTGCCGGACACGTGGTGCGGTGAGGGCGGGAAGGCTTCCGGTGGCGGGGCGGGGGCGTCCCGCCACCGGGCCACACCGCGAAGCGTCACTGCTCGGCCGGGCGGCCGTCATGCACGCCCGGGGGAGCGCTCATCCGGCCCAGGCTGAGCCGACGACGTCCCGCGGTGCTGGAGAACTTTCTATGCGCGCAGGTCAAAGGGGTACAACGGGCGGTGCAGGAAAGTGTCAGAGGCGGCTTCCGGGATCGCTGGAGCGCTCATCCGCCCGCGTGGCGCAGCGCACGGGCCTGCCATCCGCCCGGTGCCGCCGCCCCCAACTCGGCCGCCGCGTCGATCACATGGGACCGGATCAGCCGGCCGGGCACATCGGACAGCCGGGCACGCGTCCCCACGAGCGCCAGCGCGGCCACCACCCGGCCGCGGCCGTTCCACACCGGTACGGCGAACACCGTGTGTCCCGCCCGGGCGTCGTCGAAGCCGAAGGCCCAGCCCGTCCTGCGCACCAGCGCCAGCTGCTGGGCCGTGAAGCGTGCCCCGCACAGCCCCTCGTAGAGTTCCTCGGCGTTCTGCCAGGCGAGCAGCACCTGGCAGATGGGTCCGGCCTTGGCCGGCCGGGCGGTGCCGACGGCGAGCGTCTCGTCGCCGGTGACCGGGTCCCGGGAGGAGGCCACGCACACATGGACGTCCTTGTGCAGCCGGTGCAGCCGGGCGTCGAACGAGGTGCGCTCGCTCAGGTCCACCAGGATCCCGTCGGCGGCCCGGGCCATCCGGTCGTGGTGGGCCTCCACCGACATGCGCTCGATGCGGGGACCGGGCGCGAACCAGCCGCGGCCGTCCCGGGTGAGCAGGTCGAGCCGCTCCAGCGCGACGGCCAGGCGGTACACGGTCGGCCGGGCCAGGCCACTGCGCCTGACCAGCTCCGGCAGCCCGACGGGCCGCTGCTCGATCAGGTCCAGAATGATCGAGGCCTTGTCCAGGACGCCGACCCCACTGGCCGGAGCCGGCCGGGCGGCGGCGCTCACGGCCGCGCACCCGGCAGGGCGTCCAGGGCCGCCGGGCCGTCCACCGCCCACACCTCGACGTCCGGCGCGATACGGCGGATCAGGCCGGCCAGGGTCTTGCCGGGGCCGATCTCGACGAGCCGGCGACAGCCGAGCGGGCCAGTCAGGGTGGCGACACAGCGCTGCCACAGCACCGGTGACGTCAGCTGTCTGACGGCGAGTTCCGGCCAGTCGGCGTCCCCGGCGTAGGCCGTGGCGTCGACACCCGCGACGACCGGCAGCCGGCCGTCGGTGAACTCGGCGTTCTTCAGCGCGATGCGCAACTCCTCGGCGGCGCGCGCCATGTACGGGCTGTGGAAGGCGCCCCCGGTCTGCAGGGCGATCGCCTTGGCTCCGATGGACCGGGAACGTTCGGCGATCGCCGCCATCGCCTGCGGTGAGCCGGACACCACGGTCTGGCCGGGGGCGTTGACGTTGGCGATCCAGGCGTCCCCGACGGACTCCCGTACCTGCCGGGTCAGTTCGGCGACCTCGTCGAGCGGCGCGCCCACCAGCGCGTACATCGTGCCCGGCAGCGCCTCGGCCGCGGTCCGCATGGCCCGGCCGCGAGCGGCGACGAGCGCGGCGGCGTCCAGCGGGGTCAGCACTCCGGCGCAGGCGAGCGCCGTGTACTCGCCCAGGCTGTGCCCGGCGCAGGCGACGGGTCCCGGGTCGAGGACTCCCCGCCGTACGGCCTCGGCGTGGGCGACCGACGACACCGTGAACACGGCGAGCTGGGCGAGATCGGTACGCCGCAGCCGTTCGGCTGAGGTCCACAGCAGCAGCTCCTCGAGATCCTCACCGACGGCCTCCGACATCCGGGCCACCAGCGCCCAGGACGGAGTGTCCCGCCAGGGCTCACCCATTCCTTGTCTCTGCGTCCCCTGGCCCGGGAACACGAGGCCGATCGGTACATCGTTCATGGGGAACTCGCCTTCCGAACCGCCGCGTCGGGGAGTGTGCGGATTCTGTCCTCATCGAACGAGGCGCGTACCGGGGTGACAACGTCCGGTGCAGGAAAGTGTCAACCCCCTGACCGCGGCAGGAGGGCCGGCCCGGCACGCGCGGGTTGCCTCTGTGTCAGCAAGCTGCCAGGCGCCCTTGCCGGCCGGCCGGTGTCTCCCGCCCCGCCGCCACGTAACGCGACCGGACCACCGTGCACCGTGACCGGTGTGTCCGCTCGCTGCCGCCGCCCGCACTGCGGAGCGCTCCCTGTCTACGGTGGCCGCGTGCCAGCAGGTACCACGGAATCCGCATGGACCGAACACACCACCTCCCTCGACGAGGCGACGGACACCGACGGGACGGCCGGTACCACGGCGCTGTGGTACTGGCGCATCACGGCGGACCGCCCCGATCCCGGCGACTGGGCGCTGCTCGCAGAGACCGAACGCGCCCGCGCGGCGCGGATGCGCGGCGCACGGGCCGCCGCCGAGTACGTCAGCTGCCGGGCGGCCGTCCGCCGGCTGCTGGCCGGGATCCTGGGCGGTGAACCCGCCGACGTGCCCCTCGGGCGACGCCCCTGCCCCGGGTGCGGCAGCCCCGAGCACGGTCCGCCCGCCGTACTGCGGCCGGACGGACCGCGGTTGAGCATCTCCCACTCCGGGGGCCTCGGCATGCTGGCGGTCTCCCCCACTGCCGTCGGGGTGGACGTCGAGGCGCTGCGTGACGTGCATGTGGCGGAACTGGCCGATGCCGCCCTCACCCCGGCCGAGCGGCAGACGGTGCTGGCCGCGCCCGAACCCGGCCGCACCCGTTCCTTCCTGCGCTGCTGGACCCGGAAGGAGGCCGTGCTCAAGGCGGTCGGCATCGGCATCACCGCCTCGCTCACGGCGCTGGAGACCGCACCGGAGCGGCCGGGCCCGGTCGAGGTGACCACCGACCTCACCGACCAGGGCCGGGTGACCTGGCGGGTCACCGACGTGCCGGTCCCCCACGGCTGGGTCGCGTCCCTGGCGGTGCCCGCGACGGCCGGCGAGGGCGTCACCGTCCGGGCCGCGCGGTGAGGGGGTTTCCCCCGCACCCGGGATTGCCCCGCACCGGGGCCACAGCGATCCGGGCCACAGCGATCCGGACCGCAGCGATCCGGACCGCAGCGATCCGGGCCACGGCGGCCGGGCCGGCCGCGTACCGGTCCGAGACCTGCGGAGTATGGCCGGAATCACCCCAACAGGGCCTTTCTGCACCGGAGTTGTACCGGAAGATGTCTTCGGGAAATCTACGAGAGGGGCTTTCCGGTGGATCGGTTCGACCGCGTCGGCCGTGGGGCGGCGTACGGCGCCGCGATGGCGTTGACACCGTACTTACTGATCAAGGTGTCCTGGGTGGCCGGAGCCCTTCTCGGGCTGATCCCCCTGGGCGGCACGATGGGACTGCCCCAGTGGGTGCTGCTCAACACGGTCACCATCGGAATGGCGCTGATCGGTATCGCCCTGGCGCTGGCCCTGGTGCGCCCCTGGGGCATGCGTCTGCCGGCCGCCCCGCTGCTGTTCTGCGGCTGGCTGGGCACGGGTTTCCTGGTCTCCATGCTGCCGTACGCGGCGCTCACCACGTTGGTGAGCCAGAGCCGCTCCGGCACCGCGCACCACGACCAGGGCGCGTCCGCCCCCGCCTGGGAGGCGGCGCTGATCCAGATCAGCTTCGTGGGAATGGGGCTGGGGCTCGCCGTGGCACTGCCGGCGTATCTGCGCCGCCGGTGGCCGCAGACCCTCAGCGGCAGGATCGGCGACGGCGCGGACGCGAAACCGGACCGCTCCCCCCGGGCGAGCGGCCGGCTCTTCGCCGCGGGAGCCGTGCTCAGTGCCTGCTGGCTGTACTGGGCGGCCGGCGGCACCGCGGGGCTCGCGGAACCGTCGGAGCGCAACGCCGACTGGCGGCTGCTCGTGGCGGTGTTCGCCATGTGGGCGCTCGTCGGCTCCTCGGCGGCCTGGGCGACGGTCCACAGGCGCCCGGCGCGGCTGCCGCGCTGGCTGCCGACGGTGACGCTCTGGCTGGGCTCCGGCTCCATGTTCGCCTGGAGCGCCTGGAAACTGCCGATCACCGCGTACACGGCTGTCGCCGGCCGCGCCGCCGACTCCGTGATGCCGGAGAACCTGGCGGTCGCCGCGGCGATCCATGTGACGGCCCTGATCACCGGCGCCGCCATGCTCCGCGCCCTCGTGCGCACCTACGCGAGCCCGGCCGCCTCCGGGTGACCCGTCCGCCCGCCCGCCGGCCTTGATGCGCGGTCCGCGGTCGACGGCCGTTTCAGCAAGCTGCCATGCCGCATTCCAGTGACCCCTCGTCAGCGATCGGCGATCCCCCTGCCGCTCCGCCCGGTCACACCATTCAGCAATTGCCGGGGAACACCCCCTACGCCGCCAATACATCTACGGAATTACGAACATTCTCCCCGGCGAGATTCCATGGCAGCTTGCTGACATAGGGCCCCGAGCCGTATCGAGCGAACGCCCGGTTTTATATACCGTTCAACCACCCAGCGAATCCGCGACCAGCACCTCGGGCCGCCGCGGGTGCATTGTCGGACATAATTAATAGGCAGGCGACTACTCGCCCGCAGGTGTTAGTTTGAGGACCTGGCGAGCGCTTGACCGGGCAGTCTCGGCCAGGTTAGCGTCAATTCGTTCTGGTCTCTCCCGCGGAATTGCTCGCCTGAGCAATAAAAAGGCACCGCGCAGTCGCCGTGCACCGCCGGATTGACTCGTTCCATGAAAACGGGGGAAAGATGATCGACCTACTAGCTGTACCTGGAGAGTCACATAGAGTAGACGGAACCCTTTCTGGGTTACCCGCCACACGGCAGGTCAGAACGGGCATTCCGGCGGACAACGTAGAAAAGGCACTGCTCGAAGCTTATGCCCTGGTGGACTCCACCGTGCTCACCCATCGTTCCGCGGAGCGCCAACGGCCCCTGGTGATCCTCGGCGAGGACGGCGGCTCGTTCATGGAGACCGCGGCGCGCCTGATCGGCAGCGCCCGGTACGGGATCAGCATCGCCCTGCTGCACGGCGGTCCGAAAACCGACGCGGTCCTGTCGGCGGTGGCCGAATGGGACAGAAGGGGCGAGCGAGGGCAGGCCGGCGTGGTCGTACGGTTCCTCTGCGCCCCGGACGTGCTCGACACAACGGCGGTGAAGGACCTGGCACAGCGGATCGGCAGGGCCGAGGTACGGATCTCGGGCGGCGATCTGCACGAGGCGCTGATCGTCGACGGCAGCACCGCCGTCACCTGGTCCAGCCAGTCCTCCAACAGCGAGTCGGCCACACTCGTCACGGACCTGGCCGCGGCCAAGGCACTCGATCTGCTCTACGCCAACATATGGAACACCGGGTGCCCCACCCCGGAACACCTGCACATACGAGAACGGCTCAGCACGGATGTAATGCGGCGGGTCCTGACGTACCTCAGGGACGGCCACACCGATGCCGTGGCGGCGAGCGACATGGCGGTCTCACTGCGGACCTACAGACGGCACGTCGCAAAGCTCATGCGCAACATCGGCGCGGAATCCAGGTTTCAGGCCGGAGTCCGCAGCGTCGAACTGGGGCTGCTGCCACGGGAGCGCTGAAGCGCACAGCATGGGACTTACGGGGAGAAAGTACTGTGCAGGGACCAAAAAGCTCCGGTCAGGAAACGGGCCGTCCTTCAGCCACCGGAGGAATCCATCACGGACGCACTCATGACGAAGTCGAGCAGGAACTGCTGGAACTGCGCGCACTCATCGAGTCCACGGTGGTCAAGCACCGCCGGCGCCTTTCCCGCGACGCACTGGTACGAGAACTGGGACGGGAGGAGGTGGTGCCGGCGATCGAGTCTCTGGTCGAATCGGCCGCGTGCGCGCTCGATGTGGCACTGAGCACCGACGCGGAGGTCTCACGGGGCACCTACGCCGCGTTGCGCACCACGCTCGAGACGCGCGGCGGATCGCTGCGGGCCCGGCTCCTGTGCGATCCGGCCGCGGTGGACCGGAAGTTCGCGCGCCAGGTCACGCTCGCCGGCCACCACTGGGAGGTACGGATGACCCCCATGCCGCCCCTGTGCGCCCTCATCGTCGACGGCTCGGCGACCGTCGTGAGCGTGGGTCCCCCGGGGGCGTCCCGGGCCTCCCTCATCCGGGCCGCGACCGTGCTGCAGGCCGTCCGCAACCTCTACTCCAACGTCTGGAGCAACGCCACCGTCCTGACCGAGCGCATCCACTTCGGCGACCGGGACAGGACCGACACCGTACGCCTCGTCCTGCAACGGCTGCGCGACGGCGTCACCGACGAGGTCGCGGCCCGGGAACTGGGCTTCTCCGTGCGCACCTACCGGCGGTACGTCGCCGAGATCATGACGCTGCTGGGCGCCGAATCCCGATTCCAGGCCGGTGTGTACGCGGCGGCGCTGGGCCTGCTGCCGCCGTCGGGCGACTGACCGGCGGCCGGCCCGGGTCCGCGGGCCGAGGAGGGGCCGGGTGTTGTCGCACCCGGCCCCTCCGGCACGTCCGTGTGCGGCGGCTGACAGCAACCGGACACCGGGGTTGTCCGGTGCCCCGCGGTTGCCGAGCCTCGAAGAGCGGAGGTCCGGTCGGCGCCGGAGCCGGTCCGGAACCGGGCCGTCAGGACCGCGAAGCTGCCAAGTCGTCCATCCTGTGGGGAGTTCATCCATGGCCGTGCGCGTGAGGGCCGGTGCGGGCCAGTGACGTCCGACACGATCTCCCCCCTCGGCCGGCGGGCCGACGCCGAGGCGGTTGTGCACAGGCTCCGTGGCGGCCGTGGCCTGCGCTTCCGTCTGGCCGACCGGAGCGCCGAAAAGCGCGTCAGCGCCGGACTCGCGGCGGTGGAACAGGAGCTGCGGCACACCGTCACACAAGTCGCCGACCCCCGGATCACCGAACTGGCCGGTCATGTCGCGGCCGCCGGCGGAAAGCGGCTCCGTCCCGTCCTGGTACTGCTGGCAGCCGAGTTCGGCCGGCCGCAGCGCGAGGGGGTCACCCGGGCCGCGGTCGTCATGGAACTCATCCACATCGCGTCGCTCTACCACGACGACGTCATGGACGCCGCGGCGAGCAGGCGCGGTGTGCCCAGCGCCAACGCCCGTTGGGGCAACCGGCAGGCCGTGCGCGGCGGCGACCTGCTGCTCGCGCGCGCCGCCCGGCTCGCCGCCGGCCTCGGTTCGCAGGCGGTGCACCACCACTCCCGCGTCGCCGTCCGGCTGGTCGAGGGGCAGCTGCGCGAACTCATGGGCCCGGCACCCGGCGAGGATCCGGTGGAGCACTACTTCGAGGTCATCGCCGGCAAAACCGTGGCGCTGCTGACCACTTCGCTGAGCATCGGCGCGTTGCAGGCGGGTGCCTCCGAAGCCGACACCGAGGCGCTGATCGCGTACGGAACCGGTCTCGGTGCCGCCTTCCAGATCGCCGACGACCTGATCGACCTGCTGTCGCCTGCCGAGGACAGCGGCAAGGAGCAGGGCGCGGACCTGCGGGCCGGCGTACCGAGCCTCCCGGTGCTGTTCGCCCGCGGCGATCACTCGGCCCAAGGGGCCGAACTGCGCGCCCTGGTGGAGGCCGGGCCGGTCACCGACCCCCGGGCCCACCGGCGCGCGCTGGACCTCTTCCGCGGCTCCGCCGCCGTCGCCCGGTCCCGGGCCCTCATGCGGGACCGGGTCGCCGCCGCGCGCACCGCGCTGGAGTCGCTCCCTGCGATACCCGCGCGCACCGCGCTGGACGCACTGTGCGACGTCGTGCTCGACCAGACCGCCTGACCCCGCCGTCCACGGGCAGCACCGGCGCGCAGCGCGCGACGAAGGTGACGCGAACCCGCTCGCGGCGCGCCGGACGCCGGACGGCCGGTGCGCCCCGCGAGGGGGCCCGCACCGGCCATCGTCGTACGACGGGGGCGTACGAGCGTTGATCGGTCCTCAGTCCTCAGTCCTTACGGCCCTTGAGGCGCCGTACGTCGAAGGACCGGATGCCGCGGCCATGGGTGGCGGCGTACAGCTTGCCGTCGGGGCCGAGGCGCAGCTGCATCACGGCGGTGGTGGGCAGGTCGTGCCCCAGAACCAGCCACTTCGTGGCGCCAGCCGGCCGGTAGAAGGCTGCCAGGTCGGTGCCGAGGGCGAGGCCGCCGTCCGGGAGGAGCTTGACCGTGTCGGCGGGCACGTCGGGCAGGTTGGCGGAGATGTCCGTCCAGCTCGCGCCGCCGTCCTTGGACTCGAAGACGTGGCCGACGCCCGCACCGGGGCCCTCGGTGAAGCGGCGGGAGAAACCGTTGATGGCCACGTAGACGTGCTGGGCGTCGGCCGGGTCGACCTCGAAGCCGGAGACGTAGCGGTTCGGAATGGTGCCGTCGACGGGGAGGTTGAGCTGGTGCCAGCCGGTGCCGTCGGCGTTGCCGACGGCAATGCCCCGGGTGAAGCCCTGGTTGTTGCAGGGCCCGCACCAGCCGACGTACACCGTGCCGCCGGAGGATGCCACGGCCGTGGCCACGTGGCCGTCACCGAGGTCGTAGGCGTCTGTCCACTCCTTGCCGGAGCGGATGGCGTAGCCCTTGGTGTTCACCCATACGTGCCGGCCACCGGCGATCCAGGTGTTGGCGTCCTTGGCGTCAGCGGTGATCGGCGCGATGAAGCGGGCGCCCGCGCCGCCCAGGTCCTTGTCCGGCGGGGCGACCTCGTACTCGGTGGCCTTCGTCGGGTCCGTCGACCAGGCGCCGTTGTTCACACCGCAGTTCTGCGTCACCCACATGTCCAGGTAGACGTACTCCTGGGCGATGTTGCAGCCGTTGGCGGGGTCGGTGATGGTGTCGCCGCCGTCGCCGCCGAAGTTCGAGCCCATGACCTTGTCACGGCCGCGCAGGATCGACTGGCCGTTGTCCTGCAGGCCACCGGTCACCGAGACGCCGCCGTTGGTCAGGTCCTTGCCGACGCCCACCGAGTAGTACTGCAGGGTGTCGATGGTGCCGTCGCTCAGGGACTGCCAGTCCTTGGCGTGACCGCCGGAGTCGACGGCGCCGTTCAGCGGGCGGCGGTAGATGCCGCCGTCGTTGCCGACGTACGCCCAGGTCTTGCCCCGGTAGCTGCCGATCGCGACCGCGTGCTGGTCGGAATGGGTCGTGGGCGAGCAGTCACCAGTCTGCTTGGCCGGGTCGATGCTCCAGCACGGGAAGGGGAAGTTCCAGTACGGGCCCGGAACGGTCCAGCTCTGACCGCCGTTCTTGGTCTCGAAGACCTCTTCCAGGCCGAGGTAGAGGTGGTCGGCGTTGGCCGGGTCGACCTGGAGGAACTGGTTGTACCAGGACTGGATACCGGGCATGTAGCCCGCGGTCTGCAGGGCGGAGCCGGACGCCTTCAGCTTGGTGTAGTCCGCGATCAGCGTCCACGGGCCGAACGGTGAGCCGTTCTTCGAGACGTACACGCCCTTGAGCCCGCTGTCCGGGTTCGCGGCCATCTGCGCCGGGGACTGGTCGATGGCGTACAGGCGCGAGCCGTCGGCAGCGGCGGCGAAGGTCATGTTGCCGACGTCGGCGCTGCTGGTGGGCAGGTCGCCGAGCCCGCCGGCCGGCTTCCAGCTGCCGTCGTCCGCCTTCGCGTACAGGCCGTTGTAGGTGTCACCGCCGCGCCAGCCCACCGCGAGGAGGACCTTGTTGGGGTCCTTGGGGTCCACGGCGATGTCGTTGGCGATGTTCTTGTACGGCGCGCTCGGGTCGTCCGCCTTCGAACCGCCGGGCAGATAGTCCGGGTTGGGGGCGAACTCGTGCTTCCACGGACCGGACAGGGTGGTCGTGGAGTGCGACCACACGCCGGTGCTGGTGGCGGCCCACACCTTGGTGCCGGCGAAGCGCAGGGCGTGGATGACGGTGGACTCCAGTTCGGCGCCGCCGACGCGGTCGCCGGGCTGGAACTGCCCGTGACGCGGGTCCTTCAGGACGTACACGCCCGTACCGACGAAGGACGTCGCCCCGGTGTTGGACTCGCCCGTGGCGTACCAGAGGCGGTTCTGCCCGTCGAGGGAAAGGGTGCCCGTCGACAGGGACGGCAGCTTGTCCGAGATCGGCTTCCAGTGTCCGCCGCCGGTCGTGGACCGGAAGACACCGCCGTTGGCGCCGCCCGCGTACACATACCCCTGGTCGTCGGCGGCGATCCCGGTGATCCGGCCGGTCACGTCGCCCGCGCCACCGCTGGAGTTGGAGTTCACATCGCGGTAGCGGGGGTCGTCCGAGTTGTACGCCTTCTTGGTGACGTGGTCCCAGCCGCCGGACGTGTGCCGCATCGACTGCAGCTGCTGCCAGGCCGCGCCGTAGGCGCCGGGCGCGACCACACCGGGCGCGGTGCGGGCCTCGGTGAACTGGGCCGTCGACTCGGCCGAGTTCTCCGCCTCGTCGGCGCCGCCGTCGTCGCCCTCGGTCGCGGCGAGGGCGGACATGCCGTGGCCGGCGTGCACCGCCTTGATGTGCTCACGGCCCATGGCGGCCTGGTGGCGCGCCTGCCAGGGCCGGGGTCTCGTGTCATGCGACGCCGCGAGCGCCTGGGTGCTTACCAGTCCGAACGCGGCAGCTACGACGGTGCAGGTCATGAACCGTCGCTGATGCTTCGGGGGCAACATGCCCTCTCCTCCCTGCGCCAGGCATATGGGGGTGCCCCGACGCAGAGGGGATCTTGGCGTGACCACAACAGCCACACAAAGGGCTCACAGGAAAAATGGCACGCTGTTTACCTTGCGGCTCGCTTGAATCCGGAGTTGCTTTCGCGACAGCGCCCTTGGGACTGGACGTCGATCAGCGGACGAGCCGGTGCGGCCGGGCTGCTGCCGGGGATCCCGTCGCGCGCCCTGTGCCCGTGGCCGTGGCAGAGGGTCCGTAGCCCCTTCCGGCGGGGAACAGCCCGCTGTAGGCGTCCGTGGAGTCCTGCGGCGCGCCGGCATTGGTCTCGACGAACAGCGGCCGTACGGCGAAGCGGCCGTCCGTGGTGAGGCCCTCGTAGTCGCCGAGGAAGTGGCCTCCGGCGTAAGGCGCTTGGAGCCAGTCGAAGAGGCGGGAGATGCGGCGCTCGGCGGGACGGCCCTGCGCACCGCGTGGGAAGGTGAGGAGCCAGGCGGCAGTGGGCAGGGTCGTGGTGTTTCCCACGGTGAGGTAGCGCAGGTCGTAGTAGGTGATCGCGACCGTGCCACGTGCGTCCACGCTGATCGAGGGCGTGAAGGCGGGGGCGGAGGCGACGGAGTTGACCCGCTGCGGGGCGGACCAGGTCCGGCCGCCGTCGGTGGAGTGGGTCAGTTCCACGGAATCGTAGGCGCCACCGCTGAAGTCCGAACCCTCGTAGGCGACATACAGCTCACCGGTGCGCGGATCGATCGCGACACTGGGCAGATCGCCCCCCGCCCTCAGGGACTTGGACGCGTCGGCGGGGGCGTTGGGGTCGACTTCGGGTGCGGCGGTGTCCTTGGCGATGGTGACCGGCTTGCTCCAGGTACGGCCCTGGTCGGTCGACTCGACCATGGCGAAGTGCAGGTCGGTGGGCGTGAAGGTGCCGGTCGTGTAGTCGATGTCGTACGTCTGCCAGTCGAAGACGTCGTAGAGGGTGTCGGTGCGCGGGTCGACGACGATGACGTTGCCGATGGTCTGCGAGTGCGGGACGACGGAGGTGTCCACGAACGGGCGGGCCGTGGACCAGTGCCGTCCGCCGTCACGGGTGACGGAGAGGTAGGCGGGGCCGTCGTAGACCTTGGCGGAGTCGTCCTCGTCGATGCGGTCCCAGACCTGGTAGGCGACACCGGGATGGACGGGATCGGCGGTGACGGAGTTCTTGTCGTCGGTGAACTGGATCTGCGTGTCGTCGATCAGAGGAGTGGTGTGCTTCCAGGTGCGCCCGCCGTCGTACGACGTCGAGGCGGCCACGCCGTTGCGCGCGTCGGTGGCGTCGAACACCAGCCCGCTGGCGTACACGGTGCCGTCGGGGCCGGCGCTCACCCAACCGTCCGACGCACGCTGGTAGTTCAGCCCGCCCGGCGCGCAGTGCGAGAACGGCAGCGGAGTCTCGGCGAAGTGCTGCCCGTCGTGGGTGTACGTGGCGGTCAGCCCGCGGGCGCCGCCGTTGGACCAGCGGTCCTGCTGGAAGATGCCGACAGCGTTGTGCGGATCGCGCGGGTCGGCGGTGACGTACGGTTCGTCCTCTGCGGACGGGTAGTTGGTGCCGCTCCCGTCGGCGCTGATGTCGCAGGCGGCGTACGGGTCACCGGGTGAGACCAGGCGGACGGGCTGTCCGTCACCCGCGGCAGCGGAGCTGCCCACAGCGGCGGCGAGCAGGAACGCGGCCGCGGTGGCCACGAGAGACGCTCTTGTACGTGTGCGCATGGCGATTCCCCCAACTCCGCGAAGTGCGGTTCGTCTTGGGCTGTGCTGGCGCAGGTACGGCCCCGGTATCGCCGGGACGTGAGTCGCCCGGCGAGCCTAGACCCGCGTGGCGAGAGCGGAGTTGAAGGAAGCGGTCAAGGACACGTCAACAATCGCCCGCCGGAGGCAGTCGTGATGCCTGCCGCTGTCCGGACCTCGGCGATCAGGGTGTCCCAGGCGCGGCTGCCGTGGATGACGCCGTAGGCCCGTTGACGGCAGGCGCGCTGGAGCGCGGAGCGGGTGCCGGTCCAGCCGGCGGTGTCCTCGACGAGGAAGCGGGTGATGCCCCGGTAGAGGGCCAGGGCCTGGTCGTCGGCGCGGGTCTCGGCGCGGAGGGCCTCCAGGGTGGGGGCGTAGCGCTCGTGGATGTGGGTGCGTTTCGTGTCGTGCGGGAGATCGCCGAGGACGTCGCGGGGTGGAGACGGAGCACGGCGGCGGGTGGCATGCTCAACACCAGCCCGGCCCGGCGGCTGGAGTCGACGCATAGAGCCTCCAGCAGAGCACCGTGTCCGGCTCGGCGCTCGTCAGCGGTTCATCGGCTTCCCCGGCCCTGCTTCATGGTGGCGTAGGCGACGGCCGGCCCGATCTGGGTGAGGCCGGCCGTCGGCGAGGTACACAGGCCGGTTCAGCGTTGCAGGGTGAGGACAGCCGGCCGCCAGGGCAGTTGGTCGTAGGGGCCGCTCGCGGAGGGGGACTTGCCCTGGTAGAGGAACTGCAGGTGGCAGGGGTCGATGGTCATGGTCTGGTCGGGGTTGTTGCGGACCAGGTCACCGTGGCTGATGTCGTTGGTCCAGGTGGCGCCGCTGTTGGCCTTGCCCGCGAAGGGGTTGCTCTCGCCGGCGGCCTGCGGGGTCCACGAGCCGTTCAGGCTGGAGGCCGTGAACGAGCGGAAGTAGCGCTGCTCGTTCGCCCCCCGCGCCTCGACGATCATGAGGTACTGGTTCTGGCCCTGGACCTTGTAGACCTGCGGCGCCTCGAACAGGTTCTTCACCGTGTCGCTCATGACCGTCGTGTACGACGAGCCGAAGTTGCCCGGGAAGTTACCGATCGGCATGCTCGCCCGGTAGATGCTGCCGTTGTCGCCGGCGAAGAACAGGTAGATGTTCTGGTCGTCGGCGATCAGGGTCTGGTCGATCGGGGCGGCGCCGCCGGGGAGGCTGCCGGTGAACAGCGCCTGCGGCGCGGACCAGCCGCCCGGGTTGGTGGGGTCACTGGAGGTGCGGTAGAAGAAGGGCCACTGACCCCACTGGGACGCCAGTACCCAGATGTTCTTGGGCGCGAAGTAGAACAGGGTGGGCGCGACCGTGGCCTGGTTCATCCCGGTCTGGCCGGCCGACGCCATGTCGGACCAGTTCGTGAAGGGCTGGAACATCATCGAGCCGTACGACGATCCCGACACGTTCGACGCGTAGACCAGGTGCTTGCCGTTGTACGTCACGTCGGTGAAGTCCTTCAGCGACACCCACCCGTTCGCCGGCTGCGCCAGCGGACCGGTCGAGGACCACCGGTAGGTCGACGGCAGCGAACACGTGCCGCCACCCGGCGAGGTCGTCCCGGACAGGCCGGTCCACTTCTGGTTGTCCGTGCCGGTGCAGTTCCAGAGCTGCACCGCCGTGCCGTTAGCCGTGGCTCCGCCCGACACGTCCAGGCACAGTCCGGACTCCACGGCGACGACCGTGCCGTCGGAGTTCACCCGCCATTGCTGGTTCGTGCCGCCGTTGCAGGACCAGATCTCCACCTTGGTCCCGGCCGTGGTGGCGTGGCCCGGAACATCCAGGCACTTGTTGCCGTACACGGTGAGCTGGTTGCTGTCCGTCAGCGTCCACTGCTGGTTGGTCCCGCCCCAGCAGTCATAGATCTGGAGAGACGTGCCGTCGGTCTGGCTCGCGCCCGGCACATCGAGGCACCGGCCGGAACCGACACCGCGCAAGGCGCCGCTGGAAGCCGCCTGAGCCGGGGCGGCGACGAGCATCGCCGCCAACGCGGCCAGGGCCGCAACCACGGCGGCGAGCACCACTGACGGATGCCTGCGGCTGAAACTTCCTGGGTGCATGGATACGTCCTCAACCTTCAGTTGGCGGGGCCATGACATGCCCATTCCTGACATGCAGCGATGGCCGGAATGTTCGCTATTCCGAACAAGGATCGAAGTGTCGAGCAACCCGAATGATAGAGAACCGGCGAACGGCGTCAATACCTCTCGCATGTATCGCCACAATTGCCGAAACATTCGCTCCACCGAGTGCCGACCAGTGCCCGTCACACCGTCAACTGACTGACTCGTAAGCGACTTGACCCCGGAGCGGAGCGATGTGCGGACCGTTCAGCCACTCGGTGGATCCCGCCTCAAAGGTCCGTGATATGCCGCAATTTCTCCGCGCCGTCGACGTCGGGCAGCGGAGGCCATCGTCCGCTTACCGGATTATCGAAAGTTTCGGAGATCAATCGGAAATTTCTGCGGCGAACAGTATTGACGATCCACGGTCACGCCTCAATCATCTCTGGCCGGACGGCGCAATTCCCCGCGCATCAGTCGATCAGCGATTTCTACCTCGGAGGCACAGTCATGGGCTCGTATGCCCTTCCCAGATCCGATAGCCGCCACAAGAGCCGCAACCTGCTGCTGGCACTGGTCGTCGGCGTCCTCGGTACGGTCACCGCACTGGCCGCACCGCCGCCCGCACACGCCGCCGAGAACACGCTCGGCGCCGCGGCGGCACAGAGCGGCCGCTACTTCGGCACCGCCATCGCCGCCGGCCGGCTGGGCGACTCGGCGTACACGACGATCGCGAGCCGTGAGTTCAACATGGTGACGGCCGAGAACGAGATGAAGATCGACGCCACCGAACCACAGCGGGGCCAGTTCGACTTCAGCGCCGGCGACCGCGTCTACAACTGGGCGGTGCAGAACGGCAAGCGGGTGCGTGGCCACACACTGGCCTGGTACGCCCAGCAGCCCGCCTGGATGCAGAGCCTCAGCGGCAGCTCACTGCGCCAGGCGGTGATCGACCACATCAACGGCGTCGTGGGTCACTACAAGGGCAAGATCGCCCAGTGGGACGTCGTGAACGAGGCCTTCGCCGACGGCAATTCGGGAGCTCGGCGGGACTCCAACCTGCAACGCACGGGCAACGACTGGATCGAGGTCGCCTTCCGCACCGCGCGCGCCGCCGACCCGGCGGCCAAGCTCTGCTACAACGACTACAACATCGAGAACTGGAACTGGGCCAAGACCCAGGCCGTGTACGCCATGGTCCGGGACTTCAAGCAGCGCGGCGTGCCGATCGACTGCGTCGGGTTCCAGTCGCACTTCAACAGCGGCAGCCCCTACGACAGCAACTTCCGCACCACCCTGCAGAATTTCGCCGCCCTCGGTGTCGACGTGGCCATCACCGAACTCGACATCCAGGGCGCCCCTGCCTCGACCTACGCCAACGTGACCAACGACTGCCTGGCCGTCCCGCGCTGCCTCGGCATCACCGTCTGGGGTGTGCGCGACACCGACTCCTGGCGATCGGGGGACACGCCGCTGCTGTTCAACGGCGACGGCAGCAAGAAGCCTGCCTACACCGCCGTCCTCAACGCACTCAACGGCGGCGGCTCCACGACGCCCCCTCCTGCGACCGGTGGAGAGATCAAGGGCGTCGGTTCGGGCCGTTGCCTGGACGTGCCCGGATCCAGCACCACCGACGGCACCCAGGTCCAGCTGTGGGACTGCCACAGCGGCACCAACCAGCAGTGGACGTACACCGACGCCGGCGAGCTGAGGGTCTACGGCAACAAGTGCCTTGACGCCGCCGGCACAGGTAACGGCGCCAAAGTCCAGATCTACAGCTGCTGGGGCGGCGACAACCAGAAATGGCGCCTCAACTCCGACGGATCCATCGTCGGCGTCCAGTCCGGCCTCTGCCTCGACGCCGTCTCAGGCGGCACCGCCAACGGCACCCAGATCCAGCTCTACTCCTGCTCGAACGGCAACAACCAACGCTGGACCCGTACCTGAGGGGGCTCGCAACACACGAAGGGGTGAAGGTGAAGCCGTGCCAGCCTACGGTGCGGCTTCTCCCGCCCCTCCGCAGGGACATCGCTGACGGTCCCGGGACGCCGCCGTGGTGGCGGCGACCTCGCGAGCGGGATGCTCGCCGCGGTGCATCCGGCGCCCGCCGTGGCGGCGAGGGCGAACACCGTGGCCGAGAGCCCGTCCTGCTCAGGGCTGAGCAGACTGCGGCAACCAGCTCACCCGGGGATCCGCCCTCGCTCGCTTCGGACACCGGCTCGCACTCGGCTGCCGCCATCCAAGACTGCGGGTGCGCGTCGCCTTCGCCCGACAGGACGTGCCAGTTGGCGATTGACCCGCGCTACCTGTCCGGGACAACCGCGTCAGAGCGAACATGTCGGCACGACCCGCACGCAACCTGGGAAACCAGAAGAACAGCAGGTCAGACGCCCTTTGCTGCAGGCTCCAGAATCGCCACGCACTCCACGTGATGCGTCATCGGAAAGATGCCGGCCTGAGCAGGTCTCGGAAAAGACCAGGTCAGGCCCACGTTTCGGCGGTTGTCCTGCGTTCGGTGTCAGGAGCGTCAACCGAGCGTCAGGACGACATCTCTCCCTCACCCTCGGCTGGAACTGTCCGGACCGGCTGGGTGCGCAGATCCTCAACCGGACGCTGAGGCCGTCCTCATACGCCTGAGGGGCGCGAACCGCGGGCGGGCGGTTCAAAAGGCCGTGAGGAGGTCATCGCTCAGGCCCGGACACGGACCAAGGGCGTATCGACCAGGTGTTCGGCGAGGAACCACGCCTGGAGTTCGCCGGTCCGGATCACCTGGGAGACGAGCAGGTCGTTGGTGCCGTCGTCGCCCAGCTCGGCGGTGCGGGCGGCCGCCTCGTGGGCCTCCGTCAGGATGACCTCGTGGGCCTCCAGCAGCCGCGAGAGCATCGCCGGGACCTCCTCGACACCGTCCGGAGGGCGCGGGATCGACGTGATCTCGGCGAGGTGCCGGGGATCGCCCACGGCGACACCGCCCAGGGTCTGGACCCGCTCGGCGAGGGCATCGACGAGTTCCAGCTGTTCCCCCGCGTGCTTGTCCAGGACCAGGTGGAGTTGGTAGAAGGTCGCCCCGCGCATCAGCCAGTGGTGCTTCTTGTAGAGGCCGTAAAGGATCTGGGTGTCCGCGAGGACCTTGTTGAGGCGCTGGCAGGAGTACATGCGCGTCTCGTAGGACAGGCCGAGGGGGAACTGCTTCACGGTCCCGAACTCCTGGATGATCTCGCCCTTCTGGTGCAGCCACGGCTGGCTGCCGACGTGTTGGGATTCGATGGTCATGTTCCGCCTCCTGCTGACTGGCCGTGGACACGGGTGACGCTAGGTGCCGGCACGGCGGGTGGGTTGCCCTGAAGCGCACATGCACGTGCTCGGGAGCGCACGGAACGATCCGTGCGTGCCCTTGTTCGCTCTCGGGCAAGCCCCCGTGCGCCGGCGGGCACGGCTCAGCACCTCGTCCCGCCTAACGTCGCTGACGACGTGGGCCCGGAAAACGACGAGGAGAGGCATGATGCCGATCGAGCAGCGGAGGGTGGACTGCGCCCCGGGAGCCCCGCGTTGAGCCTGCGGGGGCGGGACCCGAGGGAAGCGCACAGAACCGCCACGACGCTGGAGTGCTTTTTCGACCTGTGCTTCGTCATCGCGGTCGCGCAGGCATCCGCGTGTCTGAACACGGCGGTGACGAGCGGGCACTGGCTCGCCGGCGCCCTGCGCTTCGCGCTGGTCTTCTTCACGATCTGGTGGGCCTGGATGAACTCCACCTGGTTCGCATCCGCCTATGACCCTGACGACGTCCCCTACCGGTTGACGGTGCTGGTCCAGATCGCGGGCTCCCTCATTCTCGCCGCCGGTGTCCCGAGCGCGTTCGAGGAAGGCGATCTGCGCGTCGTCACGCTCGGATACGTCGTCCTGCGTACGACGCTGACCACGCTGTGGCTGCGTGTCGCACGATCGGATCCCGCTCGGCGGCGGACCGCGCTCCGCTTCGCCACGGGAGTGACGGTTTGTCAGGTCGGCTGGTCCGGGGTGCTTTTTCTCCCGGCCCCGGCGCGCCTGCCGGCCATCATCGCGTTGATCGTTGCCGAGGTCTGCGTTCCGGTGTGGGCGCAGTCCGCCGGAATGACGCCGTGGCATCCGCAGCACATCGCCGAGCGGTACGGGCTGTTCGTCCTCATCGTGCTGGGTGAGTCCGTCGCGGCCGCCGCGGCGGCGGTCCGCGGTGCCCTGAACCGGGACCATGGCACCGCGGCCCTGTACCTGCTGGCGGCAGGTGGCCTGCTTCTGGTCTTCGCCCTGTGGTGGCTGTACTTCGCCCGGCCGGCCCATACCCTGCTCGCCACCTCGCACCAGGCCCATCGCAGGAGGTTCACCTGGGCGTACGGCCACTACCTGATCTTCGCCTCGGCAGCCGCCGAGGGAGCCGGCCTGGCGGCGTACGCCCAGCTGATCACCAGGCGCACCGGTGCCCCGCCGTTGTCGGCGGGTGGCGCGGTCACGGTGCCGGCGGCGGTCTTCCTCATCACCGTGTGGGCTGTGCATGTCCGGCCGCACCGGCGGAGCCGGGGCGAACAGCTTGCGTTTCCCGCGGTGGCGGTGGCAGTCCTGATGGCTGCCCGCTCGCCGGCGCCGGCCCTCCTCGCCGCTCTGGCGGCGGCGGCCCTGGTCGTCGTGGTCACGCTGGTCGACCGGGCCGAGCGGGTACGGCGAGAGGACCCGTGACACGGAAATGGGGTGCCGCCCGGAGTCCTTCTCCGTGCAGCACCCCTTTCCCCTGGTCAGGTCGTGGCGCGCACCGCCTCGCGGATCAGCTCGGCGACCTGCTTCGGCTGGGAGACGGCGACCGCGTGCGAGGCGCCCTCGATCTCGACGACGGTCGCCCCCGCGCGCTTCGCGCCGAAGCGCTCCACCTCCGGGTTGATCGCGCTGTCGGCGCCCGCGACCAGCGCCCAGGACGGCTTGGTCTTCCAGGCGGCGGCGGAGGCCGTCTCCTCGAAGGCGGCGGCGGCCAGCGGGCGCTGCGCCACGGCCAGCACCTTCGTGACGTCTGCGGGCACGTCGGCGGCGAAGACCGAGGGGAAAGCGTCCGCGGCGATGGTCACCTCGACGGCCGGGTCGCCGTCCCCGACGGGGTACGTCCACTGCTTGAGGTTGCTCACCAGCGGGGAGAGCGGGAAGCGGCCCTGCAGCTCGCCGAGGCTCTCGCCCTCTTCGAGGACGTAGGCGGCCACGTAGACCAGCCCGACGACGTTCTCCGTGGTGCCGGCGACGGTGATCAGCGCACCGCCGTAGGAGTGGCCGACCAGCACGACGGGGCCGTCGATCTGGGCGGCCACGGAGGCGACGTACGCGGCGTCCGAGGCCAGGCCGCGCAGCGGGTTGGGCGGGGCGATGACCGGGATGTCATGGCGCTGGAGCTCCTCGATGACGCCGGACCAGCTGGCCGCGTCGGCGAAGGCGCCGTGGACGAGGACGACGGTGGGAGTGGTGGTGCTCATGTCTGCCGGATCTCCTTGCGGTCAGGCGGTGTGCAGGGCGGCGCGCAGGGTGCCGGCGGCCATCGTGATGGCGGCCTCGGCGGCGTGGGTCCCGCGCAGGGCGTTGAGCATCACGAAGTCGTGGATGATGCCCTGGAAGCGCACGGCGGTGACGGGGACGCCGGCCTCGCGAAGCTTGTTGGCGTACGCCTCGCCCTCGTCGCGCAGGACGTCGGCCTCGCCGGTGATGACCAGGGCCGGGGGCAGGCCGGTGAGCTGCTCGGTGGTGGCGCGCAGCGGGGAGGCGGTGATCTGGGCGCGCTCGGCCTCGTCGGTCGTGTACTGGTCCCAGAACCACTGCATGCCGTCGCGGCGCAGGAAGTAACCGGTGGCGAACTGATGGTAGGACGGCGTGTCGAAGTCCGCGTCCGTCACCGGGTAGAACAGCACCTGCTGCACCAGGGAGACATCGCCGCGCTCCTTGGCCATCAGGGTGAGGGCGGCGCTCATGTTGCCGCCGACGGAGTCCCCGGCCACGGCCAGCCGTGTGCCGTCCAGGCCCTTGGCGGCGCCCTCCTGCACGACCCACCGCGCGACCGCGTAGTTCTGCTCGATGGCGACCGGGTAGCGGTGCTCGGGCGAGAGGTCGTACTCGGGGTAGACCACCGCGGCCTCCGCGCCGACGGCGAGTTCGCGCACCAGGCGGTCGTGGGTGTGGGCGTTGCCGAACACCCAGCCGGCGCCGTGGATGTAGAGGATCACCGGGAGGAGGGTGCCGGTGGCCCCGGCGGGCTTGACGATGCGGGCCCGGACACTGCCCGTGGGGCCGCCGGAGACGGTGATCCACTCCTCGTCGGTCGCCGGCTTGTCGATGTCGCCGGACTGCACCTCGTCGACGGCCTTGCGCCCGTCCGCCGGAGGCAGGTCGAAGAGGTAGGGCGGGTTGGCGGTCGCCTCCGCGAAGGCGGCCGCCGCGGGTTCCAGTACCGGCTGAACCGGCTCGACGGTATGGGACATGTGCCTCTCCCGATGTTCCAAGGGACTGTTTCGTGTGGTGCGCCGGTCACGCTAGTGAGCGTCGCCGGGTCGGGGTTCTCCGTGAGCGCACCACCGCTGTTCCCCCAGCGCACTGCGGGCTTCCGGCCGTCTGGCGAGCGTGCGGAGTACTGAGCGACGCAGTGCACTGTGGGACCAAGTCCGGTGCACTGCGGAGACATTGCAGCAGGTCGGCCGTGCCTATCGTGAGGGCCCGAGCGAGACCGCGGCCCCTTGCCGCGTCTGCCTTCCATCCCACCGGCGCGGCGCGTATCCCGGACTTCGCCTTGGCGCGCCGCGAGTGGACGGAACCGAACTCCCCTGTCCCGGAAAGGATCTCAAGCGATGTCGACAATGCCGGTCGGCGGGCTCGTTCCGCATGCCTCCGACGACGCCGCACACCTCGTCGTCCGCAACGCGAAGATCCACACAGCCGATCCGAGGCGCCCGCACGCCGAGGCCATCGCGGTCCGGGACGGCGTCATCACCGTCGTCGGCGACGACAACGACGTGGCCCCGCACATCGGTACGGCCACCAAGGTGGTCGACGCATGCGGCCGCCGGGTCGTCCCCGGCCTCAACGACGCCCACCTGCACGTGATCCGCGGGGGCCTGAACTACGTACTGGAGCTGCGCTGGGACGGGGTGCGCAGCCTGCGACAGGGGCTGGCGATGCTGCGTGAACAGGCCGCGCGTACCCCGAAGGGCCAGTGGGTGCGGGTGGTGGGCGGCTGGTCCGTCGAGCAGTTCGCCGAGCGCCGGCTGCCAACCGTCGCCGAACTGAACGCGGCCGCTCCGGACACCCCGGTGTTCGTGCTGCACCTGTACCACTCGGCCGTGCTGAACCGTGCGGCGCTCAAGGCCGCCGGCTTCACCAAGGACACGCCCGACCCCAAGGGCGGCCAGATCATGCGCGGCCGGGACGGGGAACCGACCGGCATGCTGCTGGCCGCGCCCAGCGCCCTCATCCTCTACTCGACCCTCGCCAAGGCGCCGGTCCTGGAGAGCGAGGAGGACAAGAAAACCTCCACCCGTCATTTCCTGCGCGAGCTGAACAGGTTCGGACTGACCTCGGCGATCGACGCCGCCGGCGGATTCCAGAACTTCCCCGACAACTACGCCACCGTCATCGAACTGGCCAAGGCCGGCCAGCTCTCGATGCGCATCGCCTATCATCTCTTCCCGCAGACTCCGGGCCAGGAGGTCGACGATCTCGCCCGCTGGATCGAGATGGCCCGCCCCGAGGACGGGGACGAATGGCTGCGCCTGAACGGCGCGGGCGAGAATCTCACCTGGGCCGCCGCGGACTTCGAGAACTTCGCCGAGCCGCGTCCAGAACTCACGTCGGACTACGAGGTCGAGTTCGAGAAGGCCGTCCGTCTCCTCATGGAGAACGGGTGGGGCTTCCGGCTGCACGCCACCTACGACGAGACCATCCGCCGGGACCTCGCGGTCTTCGAGAAACTCGCCGCGGACGGGCTTTTCCCGGCCGGGAACCGGTGGCTGTTCGACCACGCGGAAACCGTCTCCACGGACAGCCTCGACCGCATCACCGCGCTCGGCGGCGCGATGTCCGTGCAGAATCGTTTGTCTTTCCAGGGTGAGGCGTTCCTGCGCCGCTACGGTCCCGGCGCCGCCGCGGACGCCCCGCCGATCCGGGCCATGCTGGACCGCGGGCTGACCGTGGCCGCCGGCACCGACGCCACCCGGGTGTCCTCCTACAACCCGTGGGTGGCCCTGCACTGGCTGGTCAGCGGCCGCACCGTCGGCGATCTGACGCTGCGCCCGCCGGCCAACCGCGTCGACCGGCAGGCCGCGCTGACGATGTTCACCCGCGCCGGCGCCGTACTGACCGGCGAGGACGAGGTCAAGGGCGTCCTGCGGCCGGGCTGCTACGCGGACCTGGCGATGCTGTCCGAGGACTACTTCACCGTGCCCGAGCCTGAGATCGCGCACATCGAGTCGCTGCTGACGGTGACCGGCGGGCGGATCGTCTACGCCGCCGGCACCTACGAGGGGCTGGACGAGGAACTGCCGCCCGTCAGCCCCGCCTGGAGCCCGGTGGCGCATTTCGGCGGCTACCAGGCGTCTCCCTCAGCGGCCGGCGCCCGCCAGGCGGAGTCCCTCGGCCAGGCCGTCGCCGAATCGGAGCAGCACCGCCAGTGGCGCATCGCCCGTGGCCTCACCCCGGAGACCGCGAGCACGCCCTTCGATCCCTGCTTCGACCTCTAGAACACCCGGCAGGGGCCGGGCCGTTGAGCGCCTATGCCGGGACACCCACCGACTCCGTCCGCACACGGACGGTCCTACCTAGACAGGAAAGGTTCATCCTCGTGGTCAACATCTCCGACGTCACCGCCGCCCCCAGCCCCGACCTGCTCACCCCCGACAACTGCGCCGTGCTCTTCGTGGACCACCAGCCACAGATGTTCTTCGCCGCCGCCAGCGGTGACCGCACCTCAATCATGAACGCCACCGTGGGCCTGGCGAAGGCCGCCAAGGTCTTCGACGTGCCGACCGTGCTGAGCACCGTGGCCGCCGAGTCCTTCTCCGGCCCGATCATGCCGCAGCTGGCCGCGGTCTTCCCCGACCAGAAGATCATCGACCGCACCTCGATGAACGCCTGGGAGGACGTGCCCTTCGTCGAGGCCGTCAAGGCGACCGGCCGCAAGAAGCTGGTCATCGCCGGCCTGTGGACTGAGGTCTGTGTCGTCCTGCCGACGCTGTCGGCCCTCGCCCAGGGCTATGAGGTCTACGTCGTCACCGACGCGTCCGGCGGCGTCAGCCCGCACGCACATGAGCACGCCGTCCAGCGCATGATCCAGGCCGGCGCGGTTCCGGTGACGTGGGTGCAGGTGCTCCTGGAGCTCCAGCGGGACTGGGCGCGCACGGAGACGTACGTCCCGGTCACCGAGGTCGTCAAGGAGCACGCCGGCGCCTACGGCCTCGGGGTCGTATACGCGCAGGCCGTCATCGGCGCCCACGCCGCCGGCTGAACGCACCGATTCCGATTCAGGAACAGGCAGGAACACGATGGACGCTGGACTACTGGTCCTCCGGCTGGTGGCGGGCTTGCTCATCGCCGGTCACGGGGTGCAGAAGGTGAGCTTCCGGCTCGGGGGCAACGGCTTGGCGGGCGGAACCGAGGAATTCCGCCGTGACGGATTCCGCGGCGGAGTGCTGACCGCACTCGTCGCGGGAGCCAGTCAGATCGGTGCCGGCCTGTTCCTGGCCCTCGGGCTGCTCACGCCGCTGGCCGCGATGGCCGCGACGGGCGTGATGACGGTCGCGGGCTCGGTCAAGTGGCACAAGGGGCTGTGGGTACAGAACGACGGCTACGAATACCCCCTGGTCCTCGTCACCGTCTCCGCCGCACTGGCCCTCGCCGGACCCGGACGGTGGTCCGTGGACCACGCTCTGGGCATCGCCTCCTGGCCGGTGTGGGTCGCCGTCGCCGCGATCGTGCTGGGTCCGGCGAGCGGACTGCTCACCCGCGTGGTGCTGCACCGGTCGGGCGCCGGGCCGGAAGGGGTGCGGCATGCGCACGTTGCTGACTGACGCGGTCCGCACCCTCCTTCCCCGCGGCGAGGAACGTCATGGTCCGCTCCCCCCGCTGCTGCTGACCATGACGGTGGTCACCGGCCTGGTGGACTCGGTGAGCTATCTGGCCCTCGGACACGTCTTCGTCGCCAACATGACCGGCAACGTGGTCTTCCTGGGGTTCGCCCTGGGAGGCGCCGGCAGCCTGTCCGCGCTCGCGTCCGTCGTCTCGGTGACCGCGTTCCTCCTCGGCGCGCTCGCGGGTGGCAGGCTCGGCACCCGGTTCGCCACGCACCGCGGGCACCTGCTGAGGGCGGCGACGGCGGTGCAGACGGTGCTGGTCACCGTGACCGTGGTGGTCGCCGCGGTCGCCGACGGCCGGGTCACCACCTCCGTCCAGTACACGCTGATCGTATTCCTGGGGCTCGCCATGGGGCTGCAGAACGCGGTCGCCCGGCGCCTCGGCGTCCCGGACCTCACCACCACCGTGCTGACCCTGACGCTGACGGGCCTGGCCGCCGACTCCACGGCGGCCGGCGGCGAGGCGCCGCGCCCCGGCCGCCGGATCCTGTCCGTGCTCGCCATGTTCCTCGGCGCCCTGGTCGGAGCCGCGCTCCTGCTGCACGGCCACCTGGTCCTCGTCCTGAGCCTCACCCTGGTCCTGCTCGCGGTCACCTCCGTGACCGCCCATCGCCTCTCCGCCGCCGACGCCCCCTGGCTGCGGCCACGGCCATGAACACGGCGGTGACCACCCCCGGCGCGAACGCCGGAGCCGGACCTTCGGCGCCTCCTCGGGACCCCTCGTCCATGGAGGCCCGGCGCAGCACCGACCCGCACCCACCGAAAGGAACCCGATGAACCGGCCCTCCCCGGCCCCGGCCGTCGAACGGGCGCACGACAGGCACCGTTACGAGATTCCGGTCGGCGGCCGGCTCGCCGGTCTGACCGCCTATCGCGACCATGCCGAGCAGCGGGTCTTCTACCACACGGAGGTCGACGACGCCTTCGCCGGACAGGGGCTGGCCGCGCGCCTGGTCCAGGAGGCACTCACCGACGTACGCCGCTCAGGCATGCGCATCGTGCCGGTCTGTCCCTATGTGGCCAAGTACCTGGAGAGGCATGAGGAGTTCGCGGACATCACCGACCCGGTGACCCCGGAGATCCTGCACTGGCTCAAGACGGAGCTGCGGGCCCTCACCTGACCGCGCCGTTGGTGGCGTCGACGGTGAGGAAGCGCTGGGCGACGACCAGCAGCACCGCCGCCGGCACCGACGCCAGGACCGCGGTGGCCATCACCGCGTTCCACTGGGTCGTGTGAGCACCGATGTACTCGTAGATGCCCAGGGTGACCGGCCGGACCGTCTCGGTGGTGGTCAGTGTGAGGCCGAAGAGGAAGTCGCTCCAGGCGAAGAGGAAGGTGAAGAGCGCGGCGGTGACCAGGGCGTTCCGGCTCAGCGGCAGCACCACGGCGCAGAAGGTGCGCAGCCTCCCGGCACCGTCCACGCGCGCGGCTTCGATGATCTCCCTGGGAATGCCCCGCATGAACGAGTGCAGGATGATGACGGCGAACGGGACCCCGGAGGTGGAGTCCGCGAGGACGAGTCCCAGGCGGGAGTTCAGCAGTCCCAGGTCGTTGTAGGCGCCGTAGAGCGCGTTCGCCACGACGATGCCCGGCACCATCTGCGTGAACAGGATTCCGAAGAGTACGAGGCGGGTTCCCCGCAGGGAGAACCGGGCCAGGGCGTAGGCGGCCGGGGCCGCCAGCCCGAGGCTGAGCGCGACGCTGCCGAGGGCCACGACGAGGCTGGTGACCAGGTTGGGGCCCTGATCGCGCAGCGCCGTGGCGTAGCCGCTGAGGTGCGGGCGGGAAGGGAACCAGCCCGCCCCCAGTGTGGTGCCCGTCGGCTGCAGAGAGGCGTTCACCATCCAGTAGACGGGAAACAGCATCACCGCGAGCAGGACTGTCCCGACGACGGTGGAGAGCAGGCCACGGCGGCGTCCGCGCCGCGCCGGCCCGCCCCTCATGGGTGCGCGGCGCGCCGGTCGGCGCGCAGGAAGACGAGGGCGAGGACGAGCGAGAGGATGATGAGTACGTTGCCCATGGCGGCGCCGCGCCCGAACTCGAACTGCTGGAAGGACAGTTCGTAGGACTGGGTGGCGAGGGTCTGCGTGGCGTCGGCCGGTCCTCCGCCCGTCACGACGAGGATGATGTCCAGCACCTTGAGGGTGTAGACCACGCCCAACACCAGCACGACGCTCACGGCGGGCCGCAGCAGCGGCCACGTGATGTGGCGGAACGACGCCACCGGACCGGCGCCGTCCAGCTCTGCCGCCTCGTACAGCTGGGCCGGGATGTTCCGCAGGCCGCTGTACAGGATCGCGGTGTTGAAGGGGATTCCCACCCAGATGTTGACGAGGGTCACCGACACGAGTGCCTGTGAGGTGCCGGTGAGCCAGGGGATGCCGGACGACACGAGGTGGAGGGCGCGCAGTGCGTTGTTGACGACTCCGTCGTCGGTGTCGAGCATCCACTTCCACGTCGTGGCCGAGACGACCAGCGGCAGCAGCCACGGCAGCAGCAGGAGCGAGCGCAACAGACCGCCGAGCGGGAAGCTGCGGCGGAAGAACAGGGCCAGGGCGAGACCGAGCAGGAACTGCCCGGCGACCGAACCCGCGGTGAACAGGACCGTGGTCAGCAGTGTCTGGGAGAACAGGCCCGACGACAGGATCTCCGCGTAGTTCCGCAGCCCGACGAACGGCGCGGCCCCGGTGTAGAAGGTGGCGGGCGTGTACTGCTGGAAGCTCAACACCAGGTTCTTGACCACCGGGTAGCCGAAGAACAGCAGCAGGTAGACCGCGGCGGGCACGACGAACAGCCATGGGGCGAGCAGTTCCCGCAAGCGGGTCCGGGTCGCGGCCGGCGGACAGGTCATGAACCGGTCGCGGTCCGCTGCGCGCGCCGGAGCGCCTCCTGCGGCGTCTGCTCGCCCGTCAGCGCGGACTGGATCGCCGTGGATATCGCGGTCGCCGTTCCGGGCCACCTGACTCCGAGTTCGGCGGTACGGGACCGGGCCCGCTCCACGCTGGTGACGAAGCCGGACATCGACGGGACCTGCTCGGCGTACCGGGCCGCCACCGCGGTGCGGGAGGGCACGGTGAAGTGCTCCTTCGCCAAGGCGAGCATGGTCGTGGGGCCGTTCAGGCAGGCCAGGACCTGGGCGGCCTTCTCCTGCCGGGACGGGGAGGAGTTCTGCGGCACCGTCCACACCTCGCCGCCGAGGGGCGGGACGAGCGTCTGCCCCTTCTGACGGACGGGGAGGGGGGCCACTCCCCAGTGCAGGTCACGGTCCTTGTTCAGCGCGGGGATCCGCCAGGGGCCGTTGACCATCATGGCGGCCTTTCCAGCGGCGAACTGGTCGTGGAGGTCGGCCTGGGTCCAGTTCAGTGCCGACCTCGACATGGATCCGCTCTTCACCAGGTCGGTCCACAGCCGGAGGGCCTGCGCGGCCTGCGGCGTGTCCAGGTGCTTCTCGTCCCCGCCGTTGGACCACAGGAAGGGCAGGAACTGCCAGGTGCTTTCGGGGGTTGCGTCGGCCGAGACGGCGATGCCGTAGCGCCCCGGGCGGGTCAGGCGGGCGGCCGCCGTCTGCAGCTCGTCCCAGGTCCGTGGCACGGCGACACCGGCCTGGGCGAGCATGTCCTTGTTGTAGATGAGGGCGACCGTGTTGACGGTGGGCGCCAGCCCGTACACCTTCCCGCGGTAGGTGCCCGCCGACAGGATGCCCTCGGCGAAGCCGGTGGTGTCGATGCGGTAGCGGTCCAGCGGCGTCAGTGCGCCGGTGCTCGCGATCTGCTGGAGGTCGGGGTTGTCCAGCATCAGCAGGTCGGGCAGGGTGCGTGACGACGCCTGTCGCAGGACCGTGGGGATGAGCGACGGCAACGGGACACTGGTGTGCTCGACCTTGACGCCGGCGGTCCTGCCGCAGTCGGTGAGCCGCTTGCTCCACTGGGCGTGCTCGGTCGCGTCGGTGTAGTAGTCGAGCGCGGTGATGGAGGTCACCTTGCCCGGGGCCGACGCGGCGCCGGTTCCCCCGCCGCAACCGGCGGCAGCCAGTGCGAGGGCAACGGTCCCGAGGAGGGTGGTGATCCGTCGCGCCGACGGTCTGGGGGCCGGTGAGTTCAAGGTGGTGCCTTCCCGAGCGAGCCTGTGGTCGAGGCCAGGCGTCCCGCGTCGCCGAGGAGAGGCTTTGACACCGGCGTCTTACCCATCGAACAGGGATGCTAGCCGATTGACCTGCGCATCAGCCGCGCGGGAGCCCGTAGCCGTCGCCGCGGTCCATGCCCTGTTCGGCGGCTTCCCGGATCATCGCCGCCACGGCGCCGGGCTGTGACAGGACGACGCCGTGCGAACCGGCCACCGCGTACTCGGTGGCCGCCATGCGCTGGGCCATGAAGCGCTGGGCCGTGGGGACGATGATCCGGTCGGCGGCAGCGATGGCGTACCACGACGGCTTGCAGGCCCAGGCCGGCGGCCCTGACGTACCGGTCAACGCGCGTCTCGCGATGGGGCGTTGGGTCACGGCGAGGACATCGGTGACGTGCGGTGGCAGGTCGGCGGCGAACGTCGGCCCGAACTGTTCCTCGATGAGGTACAGCTCGTCCCCCGGGCCGTCGGAGAACCGCGCGGGCAGCGCGGCCGTGATGGTGGTGTCGGTCACCGGTGCGGGGGCGAAGCGGCTCAGGATGTCCAGGACGGACTCTCCGGCGTCCAGGCCGAACGCCGCGACGTAGCACATGGCCACGATCTGGTCGCAGTCACCGGCGGCATGGGTGATGACCGCGCCGCCGTAGCCGTGTCCGACCAGCACGACCGGGGCGTCGATCTGACGCACCACGCTCCTGATGTAGGCGGCGTCCTGCGCCAGTCCGCGCAGCGGGTTCGCCGGGGCGAGCACGGTCAGGCCGGCGGCCTGCAGGAGGGTGATGACCCCGGCCCAGGAGGAGGCGTCGGTGAACGCCTCGTGCACGAGCACGACGGTTGGTGGGTGGGGGGCGGGTCCGTTCACGTTCCGATGACCTCCGGATGAGTCCTGGCGTTCAGCCAAGCGCATCCGGTTACCGCGGGCATCGCGTGAACGTACCAAGACGTGACGGACGTACCGGCGGATCCGGTCAGTCCTCGGGCAGGGCCATGACCACATGGGCCAGCTGGACCCTCGAGTTGACCGACAGCTTGCGGAAGGCGGAGGTCAGGTGGGTGTTGACCGTGTGCGGGGAGACGACGAGCAGATCGGCGGCCGACCGGTTGGTGTGGCCCGCGGCGACCAGGCGCGCGATCTTCTTCTCCGAGGCCGTGAGCGCCTCCCAGCCCTGGACCGGGCGCGGTGTGGTCGCCCCGCGGCTGCCGGCCCCGGCACGGTCCAGATCGCGCTGTACGCGTGCCGCCGCGGCGTGGGCACCCGACTCGGCGAACAGGCCGTGGGCGCGGGTCAGGGCGGCCTTGGCCTCGGTTCCCCGGCCTGCCGTCAGCAGTGCCCGGCCGAGATCGGCATGGGCGCCGGCCCGGACCAGCGGGCGCGGGCTTTCCCCGAGGAGTGCCACCGCGCGTTCCAGCAGAGCGAGGTCGCCCCGCACCAGGCCCGCGGCCTGGGCGGCGATGCCCGTGGCGGTGGGCACGGCCGGGTTGCGGGCGCCGTGGGCCTCGGCCTGTGCGGCCAGATCCTCCGCCAGCGCGTGGTCCGCGCCGCCGAGGGCCATGCGTATCGCGGAGTCGACCCAGGTGCGCAGCAGCCGCCAGCGCATGAAGGGACCTTCCTGCTGCACCCGCCGGATCCCGTCGAGGGCGAGCGCGGTGTTCCCCTCGTCGTCGGCGATGAGCGCCTCCAGGAAGCGCACCGCTGCCGTGTTGCCCGGGTTCGGTTTGGTCGCGCGTCGTTCCCGCGCGGCGGTCAGCTGGTGCCGCGCTGCTTCCCGGTCGCCGCGCAGCAGGGCGATCCAGGAGCGGATCACCCGGGCGTTCACCTGCTGGACGCAGATGTGTACGTCGTTCTCCAGGCGCTCCATGGTGACCAGGTCGGCCTCCGCGTCGTCGAGATCACCCAGCCCCAGATGCTGCGAGGCCTGTGCCCACAGCAGCATGGTCTGCGACACCGAGCCGCCGTCGTCCGCCGTCCGCAGCAGCAGCCGCCGGCCGGCCTCGAAGTCGTCCATGTGCTGGTGCGCGACGATCTCCTCGGGAAGGAAGGCGGGGTCGACGGCGCTGAGCGCGGTGAAGCGTTCCAGCGCGACGGCGTTCGCACCCGCGTTCAGAGCGCTCTCCCCCAGACCGAACAGGGCCAGCACGTGTGCCTCCCGGTCACCGGTCGCGATGGCCGCACGCAGGGCGTTCTCGCCGGCCTCCCGTGCCGCGCCGAGATCCTCGCCCCGGGAGAGGGCCAGCGCGCGCAGGGCGATGAGCCGCGCCTCGACCTCCGGGGCGGCACCGCCGAGCGCGAGGGCTGTCTCGGCGCGGCGGCGCAACTCCTCGGCGACGTCCAGGTTCCACAGCGTCCCGCCGAGGGCGGCCTGGATCCGGCCGAACGTCTCCAGCGGCGGCCGGGCGGCCAGCAGCCGGTCGCCGGTCTCCAGCGCCTCGCGGTTCCGGCCGGCCCGGGTCAGACAGACGATCGCCTGCACACCGACGTCGTACCACAACGGCCGTCCGGGAGGCACCAGTTCCAGGGCGCGCGTCATCAGGTCGGCCGCGAGGCCCGGCGTGACCGACAGGACGTCGTCGGCGGCCTGCCGCAGCAGCGTCACCGCTTCGTCGTCTCCGGGCTGGGCGCTCCGGAGAATGTGCGACACCGCGTCGATCGGCCGGTGCCCGGCCGCGACCAGGTGTCCCGCGGCCTCCCGGTGCAGGGCCTTGCGGGCCGACGGCGGGATGTCCACGTAGACGGCCTGGCGCAGCAGGTCGTGCCGGAAGACCAGCTGGTCGCCGTCGTCGTCCAGGAGCCCGGCGCGCACCGCCTCCTCCAGCTCCGCGAGCAGGCCGGCGGACGGTCGGCCGTAGAGCGCGGCGGCCTCGAGGAGGCCGAATCTGCGTCCCAGCACCGCTCCCATCTGCAGGAAGCGCAGGGTGCTGGGGTCAAGTGACCTGAGCCTGCCGCGCACGCCCACCACGAGCCCCTCGGGCACGGGCTCCCCCGACGGGCCGGTGGTCCGCAGTCCCGTGAGCATCTCGACCGCCAGGAACGGGTTCCCGCCGGCTCCGTCGAGCAACTGCCGCACCCGCTCGTCGACGGCCGCGCCCAGGGTGTCGTCGGCCAGCTGGTCGATCGCCGTGCCGGAGAGCGGTCCCAGGGGCACGGTGACCGACAGGAGCCCGCTCTCGGCCGCCTCGACGATCTCCGGCGCCGGGCCGGCGGGATCCTGCCGCCCGGTGAGCACCCACAGAACCGGCGATGTCCGCAGGCGTGCCGGGAGCTGTTTCAGGGCGAACCGGCTCAGTGAATCGGCCCACTGCACGTCGTCCAGGGCGATCAGCACGGGCATCTCGGCGGCCCTGGCCTCGATCGCTTCCGCCACGCGCTCGACCAGCCAGATCCGCTGGTCGTGATGGCGGGTGAGGTCGGCGAACGCGTCACTGGACAGCAGCGGCCGGTCACCATACAGGAGGCAGGCGGCCATCGACGAGAGCGGGACGATGTGGTGCAGCTCGTCGGCCTTGCCCAGACCGACCGCGAAGCCCGCCGCACCGGCCGTGGTGACGACCTCGCCGAGCAGCGCGGTCTTGCCGATGCCCGGCTCCCCTCGGAGCAGGACCAAGGCGCCGCTTCCGGTGCCGACCACCGATGCGAGGACGGCCCGCAGCTGTTCGAGTTCGGTCTCTCGGCCACGCAGACCGCGCCGGGACAGCGACCCGTCCGACCGCTCCACTCACGCCCCTCTGTCCGCACTCGCCGACCGCCTCCGGTCCAGGCAGCCATGCGGAGCGGCGATGTCGCCCTATGCCGTCGCCCGCCTGTCCGGGTGGGGGGCCGGCCGGGGCGCGGACGGCGCTCCGCGTGTCCACTATCGCAAGAACCGCAGCTCAGTGCATACCCCGGGGGGCGACCAGGGCCGTGCGGCGGCTCTGAGCGGGTTGGGCGAAGTCGGCTACGGTTCGGCAGCGCCGCCAAGGGGCGCGGCGAAGTGCGCGACCAGCCACGACGACGGCCGTGGACGAGCGACGGCATGGCGCGGCACTTCGAGCGGAGGGTTCAGGCGCCCGGTGGCGACGTGTGCGTACGACGCTCGAGTGCCGCGTGGTCCCGCCACTCGACGGGGGACATCCCGTAGGCGCCCCGGAACGCCCGGCTGAAGTGGGCGGCGCTGACGAAGCCCCACCGTCGGCCCACCGCGGCGATGGTCCGGCTCGCCGCGTCCCGGCGGGCCAGCTCACGTCGGCACTGCTCCAGCCGGCGGCCCTGGATCCACCGGCGGACGGTGGTGCCCTCGTTCTGGAAGAGGCTGTACAGGTAGCGCAGGGAGATCTGATTGGCCCGGGCGATGGCCTCCGGGGCCAGGTCGGGGTCCGCCAGGTGACGGTCGATGTACGCCTGGACCCGCATCAGCAGCACGCGGGTGGCGCTCGGTGTGCCCGCGCTGTCACCGCCGCGTCGCTCGTCGGCCAGCACCGTGAGCAGGTCCAGGACGTTGCGGGTGATCAGGTCGCCGACGTGCTGCGGATACGCGCCCGCGGTGTCCACGAGGCGGGACAGGAAGGGGGACAGCAGGTGGCCGAGGGGCGTCGTGGAGTCGAGGGGAGAGGCCGTGATCCGGCACAGGTCCGACTCCCTCAGGCTCAGCAGGTGCCGGGGCAGGACGAGGGCCTTCGTCCGGAAGGTGTCGGGGAAGGTCAGCCGCATGGGACGCGCCCGGTCGTAGACGAAGAGCTGCCCGGGCTCGACATACGCGTCGCGCGCGTCCTGCTCGACCCGGGCGAGCCCGCTGCTCAGCAGCATCACGACCACGTGGTCGTCGCCGGTGGACCCCGCGATGAGCCGCGGTGTGCGCACGGTCTGCAGGGCTTCGCTGTCCACCGTGACGCCCCGTGTCCGGCCCGCCGGTGACGCATGGATCGTGCCGGAGAACACCTCCTCGGCGAGCTTGACGTCCACGGCTCCGAAGGTGTGGGCCACGGCGTCGCGCCAGTAGGTCCGTCTTCGCTCCCTGGGCACCCCGTCCGTGGTGTAGAAGATGCCCGCGGGCTGCTTCCCCGTCCCCTTCACCGATACGTCCGACATGATCTCCGCCCTTCAGCCGCCGTGCGCTGCGGACACCGTGCCAGCGGGGCACGGGGTGGCGCATCGAGTGAACGCACTAGATCCGGGATACGGGGCGGAGATACGGGGGACCGCGGGACCTCAGTCGAAGCGCAGGTCGGAGAGCTGCCGTTCGAGGGCGGTGACCTCGTCGTCGGGCGTCGTCTCCGACGCCGGGCGGGCGGCCATGGCGACGGTCAGTTCACCGGCCGCCCGCTGGATGCGGGCGGGCAGGCCCTCGGTGTAGTCGTCGCCGCCGGACCCCCAGTCCTCGGACGCCGCGTACACCGCGGTGGGGACGACACCGGCTCGCAGGTAGGCGAAGAGCGGGCGCAACGCGTGCTCCAGAACCAGGGAGTGGCGGGCCGTCCCTCCCGTCGCCGCGATCAGGACCGGCGTGCCGGTGAGGGCGTCCGGGTCGATGAGGTCGAAGAAGGACTTGAACAGCCCGCTGTAGGAGGCGGTGAACACGGGCGTCACGGCGATCAGGCCGTCCGCGCCCGTCACCGCGTCGATCGCGGACGCCAGCTGGGGCGGCGGGAAACCGGTCACGAGGTGGTTGGCGACGGCGACGGCCAGTTCGCGCAGCTCGATGACCTCGGTCTGTACGTCGTGGCCCTCGGCGGCCAGGTCGGTGCGGGCCGACTCGGCGAGCCGGTCGGCGAGCAGGCGGGTGGACGACGGGGTGCTCAGCCCCGCCGAGACGGCGACGAGCTTCACGCGGCGGCCACCTCCCGCGCGGTCCGCAGGGACTCGTGGGTGGGCGCGTCCGGCACGTCGGCCGGGCGGCCGATCGCGAACTCCTTGCGCAGCACCGGTACGACCTCCTCGCCGAGGATGTCGAGCTGCTCCAGCACGGTCTTCAGTGGCAGGCCCGCGTGGTCCATCAGGAACAGCTGCCGCTGGTAGTCGCCGACGGTCTCGCGGAAGGACAGCGTCCGCTCGATGACCTGCTGCGGGGAGCCCACCGTAAGCGGGGTCTGCTCGGTGAAGTCCTCCAGGGACGGCCCGTGGCCGTAGACCGGCGCGTTGTCGAAGTACGGGCGGAACTCCCGTACGGCGTCCTGGGAGTTCTTCCGCATGAACACCTGCCCGCCCAGGCCGACGATGGCCTCCTCGGGCCGGCCGTGACCGTGGTGGGCGTACCTGCGCCGGTACAGCTGGACCATCCGTCGCGTGTGGTCGGCGGGCCAGAAGATGTTGTTGTGGAAGAAGCCGTCGCCGTAGAAGGCGGCCTGTTCGGCGATCTCGGGCGAGCGGATCGAGCCGTGCCACACGAACGGCGGTACGCCGTCCAGCGGGCGGGGCGTGGACGTGAAGCCCTGCAGGGGAGTGCGGAACGTCCCCTCCCAGTCCACGACGTCCTCGCGCCACAGCCGACGCAGCAGGGCGTAGTTCTCCTTGGCGAGGTCGATGCCCTGCCGGATGTCCTTGCCGAACCAGGGGTAGACCGGCCCGGTGTTGCCGCGGCCCATCATCAGGTCCACCCGGCCGCCGGCCAGGTGCTGGAGCATCGCGTAGTCCTCGGCGATCTTCACCGGGTCGTTGGTGGTGATCAGTGTCGTGGCCGTGGAGAGGATCAACTTCTCGGTGCGGGCCGCGATGTAGCCGAGCATCGTGGTCGGCGACGACGGCACGAACGGCGGGTTGTGGTGCTCACCGGTCGCGAAGACGTCGAGGCCGACCTCCTCCGCCTTGAGCGCGATGGCGACCATCGCCTTGATGCGCTCGTGCTCCGAGGGGGTACGGTCGTTGGTCGGGTCGGGGGTGACGTCCCCCACCGAGAAGATTCCGAACTGCATGGGCGCCTCTTCGTTCCGGCGAGCTGTGTGGATGCCGGAAATGTAGGCACGGCTCGGGCGATGCCCCTTGTCCGTGCGCGCAGCGGTGCTGGTCCCTCGGTGCCCTCCTGCGGCCCGCGGGGTGGGCTGCCGCCTTTCCGTCCGTGACTGTGCAGCGTGGGGCCACTGCACGGGCGCTGAGAGGCAATCGCCGTACCCGGTCGGCTGCCTAGCGTGGCAGTCCCCTCTGCCTCCCCGGAGTACCCATGGCTTCCGCAACCGTCGTCGAACTGTCCCGATGGCAGTTCGCGATCACCGCGATCTTCCATATGACCTTCCCCGCGCTCACCGTCGGCCTGTCCGTGCTCCTCGCGGTCGTGTACACGGTCTACGTGCGCACGGGGAATCCCCTGTATCTGCAGATCTTCCGGTTCTGGAAGAAGATCTTCGCCGTCGGCTTCGGCCTGGGCGTCGTCGCCGGCACGGTGATGACGTTCGAGTTCGGCCTCAACTGGGGCGTCTACGCCCACGCCGTCGGTCCCGTCATCGGGGTCACGATCGGCATGGAGGTGATCACCGCCTTCTTCCTGGAGGCGGGGTTCATCGGCCTGATGCTGTACGGCGACGGGCGGATCCGCCCGCGCACCATTGCATTGGCGAGCTGGATGGTCGCCTTCGGCACGCTGCTGTCCACCACCTGGATCCTGTCGGCCAACAGCTGGATGCAGGACCCCGTCGGCTACGAGAAGGCCGACGGCCAGTTCCACGCCCGGGACTGGGCCGGCATCCTGCTCAATCCCGCCTTCGCCCACCGCTTCCCGCACATGCTGCTGGCCGTGCTGATCAGCGCCGCCTGGTTCGTCGGCGGGATCTCCGCCTGGTATCTGGTGAAGAACCGGGTGCACGCCCGGCCCATGGCCCGCCGCTGTCTGTCCATCGCGCTCGGTGTGCTGGGCGTGCTGATGCCGATCCAGCTGTACGTGGGAGACGGCACAGCGGTCTTCATGGGTCAGCACCAACTGCCCAAGCTGGAGGCGTTCGAGGGGAACTGGAAGAGCGACAACAACGGCTACAACCTGCTCGTCGTCCCCGACACCGACAAGGGCGAGAACAGGCTGCACGTCGAGATCCCCTACCTCGGCTCGGCCATTGCCCAGGACCTCAGCGGCCAGACGAACACGCCCGGCCTGCTGCTGACCCCGCCCGGTGAACGCCCCAACATGTGGACCACCTTCTACGGCTTCCGCGCGATGTACTTCACCGCGCTGCTCATGTTCGGCACGGCCTTCGCGGGCGTGGTCCTGCGCATGCGGCGCCGCCTGTTCGACTCGCGTCGCTTCCTCAAGTGGCTGGTGTGGATGACCCCGGCCGGGATCATCGCCATCACCGGCGGCTGGATCGTCGCCGAGACGGGCCGCCAGCCCTGGGTGGTCTACGGCCAACTGCGCACCGCCGACGCGGTCTCCCACCTCAGCGTCCTCGACGTCACGGTCAGTCTGGCGGGCTTCGTCCTGCTCTATCTCACCCTGCTGGCCATCTGGGCCCGCTACATCGTCCGCACGGTCAAGGCCGGCCCCGAGGCCCTGCCCACGGGCCCCGCCGCGCCCGACACATCGGAGGCCCTCGTTGCTTGAGTACGCCAGTTACGCGCTCGTCCTCTTCTCCCTCGCCATGTACGTCGTCCTCGACGGCTACGACCTCGGGGTGGGCATGCTCAGCCTGGCCGCGCGGCCGGAGCGCCGACGGGAGTACGGCGAGATCGTCGCCACCGCCTGGGACGCCAACGAGAGCTGGATCATCCTGGCCGGGGTCGTCCTGTGGGCCGGACTGCCCGGTGTCTACGCAGTGGTCCTGCCCGCCGTCTACCTGCCGTTGACCGGCATGCTGATCGCCGTCATCCTGCGCGGCCTCGGCCTGGAGATGCACAGCGCGGCCGGCGGCTACCGGCGGGGCTGGGCGTTGCTGTTCGGTGGGGCGTCGCTCGCCGCGGCCGTGTGCCAGGGGCTCGTCCTCGGGGCCGTGCTCACCGGCCCGCACCAGCGCGACGGCGTCTTCCAGGGCGGGGCGTTCGACTGGCTCAGCCGCTACGGCGTGCTGTGCGCGCTGGGCCTGGTCGCCGTGTACCTGCTGGCCGGTGCCGCCTGGCTGCAGGACAAGACCGCGGGATGGTCGCGGCCGGAAGTCCGGCGCACCGGACGGGCGTTGCTGGTGGCCACCGCTGTCATGGCGGTCGTACTGAGTCTGCTGCTGCCGGGCGCCGACCCGCAGCGGTTCGATGTCCACTCGTCGCGGGCCGTACTGTTCTGGCTCACGGTCGGTGCCGCCGCGGTGGCCGGTGGGGTCGCCTGGTACGGCTTCGGGCGGCGCCCCGACTGGCGGCCGTTCGCCGCGGTGGCCACGATGACGGTCTGCGGACTGCTCGGGCTGGTGGCGCTCACGGCGCCGGTCGTCGTGCCGCCCGCGCTGACCGTCCACCAGGCCGCGAGCCCGCACTCCTCGCAACTCTTCCTGGTCCTGGGCGTCGGGCTGTGCATGCCGTTGGTGCTGGCTTACAACCTGTACGCCTGGCGGAGTTTCCGCGGCAAGTACACCGATCCGGTGGAGCGTCCGCTCCCGCCGCTGCCCGTCCGCACCCACCCCTTGACGGCCCCCACCGTGTCCGAAGGCGGCGCGCGGACGGTCGCACGACGGATCATGCTGGTGGTGCTCGGCATCCTGGCCACCGCCCTGTCTCAGGACGTCTTCGGCGGTGTGGCGGACTGGATCGGTCCTGTCGGCATCACCGTCCTGGGCGGTACGGCCATGGCGGCGTGGATCGCGGGTGACCGCCGGGACCGGCGTGCCGGATACTTCGACGCGGACGCCGAGGCGGAGAGCACCTCATGACCACCTCGGACGTGCTCCTGGACGAACTGGCCGGGGACGCGGCGCCCGCCGCCCGGCTGAAGGAGTGGGCGGACGCCGGCCGGGCGGAGCTGCGCCGGGCGGGGCTGCTGCGCGGCGCGGCCCAGCTCGGGACGGTCCTGTGGGCGGGCGGGCTGTCCTGGGGCGCCGAGCGCGGCCTGTCCGCACTCCATGGCAACCCCGCGTCCGCCGTGCTGCCGCCCGCGCTGCTGATCGCGGGTGGCGTCGCCCTACGCGCCGTCCTGCTGGCCGCGGGCGACGCGGCGGCCGCGCGCGGCGCGCGTACCGTACGGGAGACCCTGCGCGGGCGGCTCGTCGAGACGGCGCTGCCCGCGTACGGCCCGGCCTCTGCCGAGGCCGACGACGCGGCCGTGATCCAGGCCGTCGACGGCGAGGTGGACGAGCTGACCGACTGGCTCACCGACTACCTGCCCGCGCGGACCAGCATGCTGCTCGGCAGCGGCCTCGTCCTGGCGGCGATCGCCGCCCGCAGCTGGTTCGTCGCCCTGCTCGTGCTGGCCGCCACTCCCCTGCTGCCCGCCAACCTCAAGGTCATCGGCCTCGGCACCCAGACCGCCGTACGCGCCCAGCTGACCGCGATCCGCGGCCACCGGGCCCGGCTCCTCGACCACCTGCGCGGCCTGCCCACCCTGGTCGGGCTCGGGGCGCACGACCGGGCGGCCGACGAGCTGGCCCTGAACGACCGGGAGGTCGCCGGGCGCACGGAGAAGGTACTGCGCATCGCCTTCCTGTCGACCGCGTGGGTGGAACTGCTCATCACCGGAACCCTCGCCGTGGTGGCGACCTACTGCGGACTGGTGCTGCTCGACTATCTGGCCCTGCCCGTCGTACCGGCCCACATGAGCCTGTCCGCCGCCCTGTTCGTGCTGGTCCTGGTGCCCGCCTACTTCGCGCCGGCCCGGGAACTGGCCGCCGGGTACCACGCCCGCGCGCGGGCGAGTGCCGCGGCGGGCCTGCTGGGCCAGGTGCTGGACGCGGGGCGTGAGGTCACCGCGGTGCCACCGGCCCCACGACGTGCCACAGCGCCGCCCGGACTGCACCTGGTCATGGTGACGGATCACCACCAGGCGCGGAGAACAGCGGCGTTGGCGGGGCTCGAGCTGCGCCTTGCGCCGGGACGGTGCCTCGCGGTGACGGGTCCCAGCGGGGCCGGGAAGTCCACGCTGCTCGCCGTCGCGGCCGGGCTGTACACGCCGCGCGGCGGACGCGCGTTCCATGTGCTGGACGGCCGGCCCGTCCCCGCCGACCCCAGCCGGGTCGCCTGGGTGGGCCAGCCCGCGCACCTGCTGCCGGGCACCCTGCGAGAGAACCTGCTGCTGGCGAGGCCCACCGCGAACGACGACGACCTGCTGGACGCCATCGCCGCCCTCGGCTTCGAGGACCTCCTCGCCGCGCTGCCGCGGGGACTGGACACCCCGCTCGGCGAACGCGGCTCCGGCCTGTCCTCCGGCCAGTCCCAACGGCTCGCCCTGGTACGGGCGTTGCTGCAAGACGCGCCGCTGCTGTGCCTGGACGAACCCACCGCGCACCTGGACCCGGAGGCGGAGCGGCGCGTGCTGTCCGCGCTGCGCACGCTGGCCCGCGACCGTACGGTCCTGCTCGCCACCCACAGCCCCGCGCTGCTGACGCTTGCGGACCAGGTCGTCAGGCTGGACCACGGGAGGAGCCGATGAAGCCGGTGAACGGGATCAGCGCCTGGCGGCTGCTGCGTACGGTGGCTTCCCGCCGCGCCCTGCTGACCGGCGTGCTGTGCGCGGCCGCGGCGGAGGTCAGCGGGGCCGCGCTGCTGGGGGTGTCCGGCTGGTTCCTGACGACGTGTGCCGTGGTCACCCTCCAGGCCAACACCACGTGGTCCTGGATGTATCCCTCGGGTGCGGTCCGGGCCCTGGCCCTCACCCGAACCGGTCTGCGCTACCTGGAACGCCTGGTCAACCACCGGACCCTGCTGGACACCCAGGTGGCCCTGCGGGCCCTGCTGGCACGCGGCGCCGCCGGTCTGACGCCCCGTCAATTGCGCGCCGAGCGCGACGGAACGCTGCTCACCCGGCTCACAGCCGATGTGGAGACCGTCGCGGGCCTGCCGGCGAACGCCCTCGCCCCGCTGACGGCCGCGCTCGCGACCGCGGGCCTGGTCGATGTCCTGCTGCTGTGGGCGATGCCGATCCTGGGCCTGACCGAACTGGCCGTCTGGGCGGTCGGCCTCGCCTGCGTCCGCCGCTTCCACTTCCGCGCGCGCACCCACCTCGCCGACGCCGCCGCAGCCAGGGCCGCGCTGCGTACCGTGTTGCTGGGCAGCCGGACGGCCTTCAACGAGCTGCGGTGCCTGGACGCGGTGCCGTTGGCACGGCGAACGGCCACGAGCGCCATGGCGGCGGTCGAGTCCGCCGAGTGGGCCGCGGCCCGGGCCGAGCGGCAGGGCCGCCTGGCACTGCGTCTCCTCGCCGCACTCGGCCAGGCGGCGGTCCTGGTCATCGCCCTGCGCGCAGCCCCGGCCCAGCCGATCGCGGTGGCAGTCGGCGAGGTGTTGCTCATAGCCGCCGGATGGGAGCTGCTGGAACGGTTTCCGCGACTGGCGCAGCACCTGACTCAGGCCAAGGACGCGGCCGGGCGGCTGGGCCCCCTCGCCACCGGGGCGCACCCGGCGGGCCGGCAGCAGGCGACCGAGGGCATCCTCGACGTGGTCGGCCTTCCGCTCGTCGGCTCCCTCACGGCACTCACCCTGACCGCCGCGGGTCCCGCCCTCGTCCTGATCACCGGTCCCAATGGCAGCGGGAAGTCGACCCTGCTCGGCCAACTCGCCGGGCGCGAACCGGCGCCCGCAGGCACCGTCCTCCTCGACGGCACTCCCCTGCACGACCTGTCCGCCGAGGCCGCCGCCGAGACGCTCACCCTCGTCGAGGCAGACGACTGGCTGGCCGACGACACGATCGCGGCCAACCTCCGCCAGGCGGCACCGTCGGCCGACGCCGCCGCACTGCGGGCCGCTTTGGAAGTGGTCGGCCTGTCGGCGCTTCCGTTGCAGACGCCGGTGGGTCCTGGCGGCCGTCTGCTGTCCCAAGGGCAGCGAAGGCGCCTCGCCACGGCCCGCGCCGTACTGAGGCGTCCTCGGATCCTGCTGCTCGACGAGCCGGTGGCGGGCCTGGACCGCGCCACCGCCGAGGCGCTCCTGGCCGCGCTGCCCCGGGCGTTGCCGCAGACCGCGCTGGTGATCGCCCTCCAGGAACAGGACCTCGGCCTGCTGGAGGGCGCTGCGGATGCCGTCGTACGACTCGGACGGGCCGTGGAGCGGGCGTGCGCGTAGTCCCCGTACGGGGCTGTACCGGCGGCGCGCGGAAGGGGCCGAGGCCGCCTTCGGCCCTGGCCCCTTACTGTCGTTGCGTCAGTCGGTCTCGGAGTCCGGGATCAGATGCGTCGCCGCCTCCTCGGGCGATACCCCGGCGCCGTCCGTCCCCGGTCGAAGGCGAACCGGTCGGGTTCGAGGCTCACCCCTCGCCACCGCTCCGACGCGTGACGCCGGTGGTTCCCCCCGCCCAGGGCCTCTCCGGGGGCGAACAGCCCTCGTCCAGAGCCTGGTCATCCGCGGGTGGTCCAGGGTGCAGCGTCGTCTTGAATGTCCGGACACCGGCTCTTCACCCCCGCGTTGGTGATCCCCCGCCGTAGGAGTGGCCGACGAGGGCCACTGGACCGGAGATGGTCGCCAGGAAGTCGGACACCGTCTCGGCGTCCTGGGCGACACCGCGCAGCGGGTTCGGCGGGGCGTAGACGTTGTCACCCGCGTGAAGCGGAAAGGGCGAGGGGCGAGCTGAATCCGTGCAATCCGGGAAGACGCGTGCCGCACAAGCGCCTTTTCGGACAACCCCCGGTGCACTTGTCGGCAAGGCAACGGAGCAGCCGCGGCTTACGGTCGTCCACAACCGTACGAACAGTCAGATACAGGGGGCGGAGTGAGAATCCCTCTTTCCGATTCCGCGGATGCGTGCTCGATCGTCTTTCCCACGGAAGTCCATATCAGCGTGGCCGGCGAAGCGTGGGTACCGCTCCCCGCCGCGCTCCGTTACGACGTGGCCGACCCGTATGCCGTGCGCCTGTCCATGGGCGCCCCTGCGGCCCCTTCCGTCGACTGGGTCTTCGCCCGGTCGCTGCTCGCGGAGGGAATCCACCGGCCCACGGGAATCGGAGACGTGGTGGTCATCCCGCGGCACCGCCGCCGCCCGGAGTCGGTCCGCATCCTCTTCAGGACCCGCGCCGGGGCGGCGCTTCTCGCGGTCCACGCCCTCGTGGTCACGGACTTCCTGCGCCGGTCCGAGGCGCTGGTGCCGCCGGGCACCGAGCACCACCACATCGATGTGGACCGCGTCATCGACCGGCTCACGGCCGGCCATGAGTGAGACGCCGCCCGGCGCGATGCGGGTGACGGCCTGCAGGCACAGCCGGGGTCCGGCCGCGTGCAGGACGGTGTACAAGGTGTCCGTCACCTGTACCCGGGCCGCCTGGGAGCCGTGCGTGCCACGGAGCTGGTCGAACAGCACGATCTCCGAGAGTCCCTGGAGACGGTCGCTCGACAGATTCCCCGCGTGGTCTCGGGTACGTCTCAGCGTGTGCCGTACTTGACCGTCCAGTCGCGCGAACCGGCTGCCGAGTCGCTCGACCGCCGCCTCAGTCGCCGCCTCACCCTCCTCTGCAGCTGTTCGACGCACCGCACCCCCCGTGGTCATCCCTGTCCTCCGCATACCTCGGCACTCCCCGCGACACAGGGTAACGAGGCCAGCGCAATCAGCACACGTCAACCCGAGACCTGTCGCCGTATAGCCCGAGCCCAAGAACAGCCCCAACGCGCTGCTCAACGGGTTGAGCCCGACAAGTCGATTGACCCGCGCTACCTGATCCAGGACGACCACTTCACGCTCCGTCAGAAAAAGCGTCGACCGAGCGTCAAGACATTTCCCGAACCCGTCTCTTACGGAGCTGAGACAGAGCGTTCTGGACCAACGCCCACGCTGCGAAACCGCAGGTGAGACACATGGCGGGAACCTACAACATGCTCCACGCGGTGAACTTCGGGAAACAGGTCGAGCACAACCGGCCGCGCCTGAGAAACCAAGAAAACCGCGGGTCAGACGCCCTTTGCTGCGGGCTCCAGAATCGCCACGCACTCCACGTGATGCGTCATCGAAATCACGTCACAGGAACCCGGAGCCGAAACAACCGCAGGTCAGATCGGGTTTTGCGGCTGCACTGACCACCTTGCGGACGTCTGGAGCGTCAAACGAGCGTCATGACGACACGACGGTGATCGCTCGAGTGACGTCCACAGCAAAGACTGTGCGGCTGCGCCGTCACTTTGGCCGACCGCGCCCGCGCGGGGGTGCGCGTGCGACTGCTGCTCGACGGCTTCGGCGCCAAGGAGATCGAGCGGCGGCTGCTGGACCTCATGAGCGCCGCGGGCGTGCAGGTGGCCTGGTTCCGCAAACCCGTGTGGCTGTCACCGTTCAAACAGAACCACCGTTGCCATCGCAAGGCCCTCATCGTCGACGAACACACCGCCTTCACCGGCGGCGTCGGCATCGCGGAGGAATGGAGCGGCAATGCCCGCAACCCTGCCGAGTGGCACGACACCCACGTCCAGGTGCGCGGCCCGGCCGTGGACGGCATCGCCGCCGCGTTCGCGCAGAACTGGGCCGAGTGTCATGACGAACTCTTCGACGACCGCGACCGTTTCACGGAACACCCGCAGGCCGGCTCGTCGGTGGTGCAGGTCGTGCGCGGCTCCGCAAGCATCGGCTGGCAGGACATGCAAACCCTCATCCGGGTCATGCTCACCTCCGCCGAGGAACGCTTCCGGCTGGCCACCGCCTACTTCGCCCCTGGCGCCTACTTCATCGACCTGCTGTGCCAGACCGCACGTCGCGGCGTGCATGTCGAGATCCTGCTGCCCGGCCCCCACACCGACCAGCGCGCCTGCCAGCTCGCCGGTCAACATCACTACACGCGTCTGCTGCAGGCCGGCGTGCACATCCGCCAGTACCAGCCGACCATGACGCACGCCAAGATCATCACCGTGGACTCGGTCGCCTCTCTCATCGGATCCACGCCTACCCCGCGCCGTTTAGGACACCTATAGGCTGTATGGCCTCTTACGTACCAGGTCGCCTTACATCCGGCATGCGCACGGGGTCCGGCCGTCATAACGGCCGGACCCCGTGCGGAAGGCGCGCTGCGGGTCAGATCACCATCGGTACCAACGACCTCGGCCGCCACCGGCGGTGGTGGAGCGCATGACGAAGCCGAGAAGCCACACCACCAGGACGGCTACGGCGACCCACCAGAGGATCTTGATGGCGAAGCCGGCACCGAAGAGGAGCAGCGCAAGAAGCAGAACAAGCAGCAGGGGAACCATGTTCATCAACCTCCTGCACTCTCGTCTGCCCTGCAATTCCGTCGCCATTCACCGGCTACGCTTTGTTTGTGCAAGGAACGCCGGGGCACAAGCGCGTTACCGCGACAGCGGCACACGAGCTATCAGGAGGTACTTTTCCATGACCGCCGGCGAGAAGGCCAAGGCAAAGAGCGAGCAGGCCGAGGGCAAGGCCAAGGAAGCCGTGGGAAGCGCCATCGGAAACGACCGTATGGCTGCTGAGGGGCAGGCTGAGAAGAGCACGGGTGATGCCCGTGAGGCCAAGGAAAAGGCGAAGGACGCGTTCAAGCACTAAACCTGCATTCTCCCACGAGAATTCGAAAGGGGCTGCCCGGCGTGACTCCGGGAAGCCCCTTTCGACGGATCGCCGAGGGCCGAAAGCGCAGGCACTGAGTCTCGCCTCGACTGCTCATCGGCCTTCTCGCCCGCCACCATGCCGACGATGTCCCGTCCATGGCCGTCGCCCAGGTCGCCACCAGGCCCGCACCCGCAGGTTCCCGGCGGACACGGAACGTGCCGACAGCTCTGATCACCACACGGTGGCTGGGAGAGGCAAGGGACCGTGGCTTGCTGTGACCGTCCGCCGACCAGAGCGGCTGCTCGAAAAGCGTGCCGGGCATGCGTACAGTGAGGGCGAGTGTGGAGGCGGACCGCACCACACAGCCGCGGGGCCCCGCCCGGTCGGCAGGGCCTCGCAAAAGCGAGGCACTACACCCGACATCTCCCCCGCTCCGCAGGACGCCCGGCCGCCGTCCGGCTGCCGGGCCCCCGACCGTCAGACGGTGCTGAGCATGCCTTCGCGCATCAGGCGGTGCTGAGCATACCTTCACGCAGGCGGGCCAGGAGACGGGAGATCAGCCGGGAGACGTGCATCTGGGAGACACCGAGACGTTCACCGATCTGGGCCTGGGTGAGTTCCTCCACGAACCGCCAGTGGATGATCTTGCGGTCGCGTTCGTCGAGTTCGGCGATCATCGGGGCGAGGGCGTGGAAGTCCTCGATCAGGCCGAGGGCGGCGTCCTCGTCGCCGATGAAGTCCGCCAGCGCGGCCTCGCCGTCCTCGCTGCCGTTGATCGCCGCGTCCAGGGAGCCGGACTTGTAGCCGTTGGAGGCCAGTTGGGCCTCGACGACCTCGTCCTCCGGAAGGCTCATCAGCTCGGAAAGCTCTTTGGTGGTCGGTGTCCGGCCCAGTCGGCTGCGCAGTTCCTCGTTGGCGCGGGCGAGTTGGACGCGGGCTTCCTGGAGCCGGCGCGGGACATGTACGGCCCAGGAGGTATCGCGGAAGAACCGCTTGATCTCGCCGACGATGTACGGCACGGCGAAGGAGGTGAACTCGACCTCGCGGGTCAGCTCGAAGCGGTCGATCGCCTTGATGAGTCCGATCATGCCGACCTGGACGATGTCCTCCATCTCCTCCGGCCCGCGGCTGCGGAACCGGCCGGCCGCGTAGCGGACCAGGGACATGTTCATCTCGATCAGCGTGTTGCGCGTGTACTGATACTCGGGCGTTCCCTCCTCCAGGACGGCCAGCCGGTCGAAGAACGGCTTCGACAGCTCCCGCGCGTCCTTCGGCGCGACCTTGGAAGGGTCCGTGATCTCCGGCACATCCACCGTCTCGGCGGTCAGCACGGTCGTCGTCGGCATCATGGCGCCCTCCCAGTCGATCAGCCTCGTCCTCGCCGGTCCATCGTCCGGTAGGCACGCGCCTGCCCCGTCCGCCGATCGGCATTCCTCGAACCGCTGTCAGTTTTCGCCGGACTCTCCATGGCTGCGTACGATTTCCTTCACCTTGGCGACCGCGAAACCCCAGCCCTGCTCGACGGTCGGCTTGGCCGGGACGGCGATCTCGTCGGGGTTGGTGAGGACGTCCAGCAGGACCGGGCCCGGACTGCCCAAGGCGCGTCGCACGGCGCCCTCCACGTCGGCCGGGTCGGTCACACGGATGCCGGTGATGCCCATGGCTTCGGCTACGGCGGCGAAGTCGGGATTGTCGAGCACGGTGCCGAACTCGGGCAGGCCGGCCTGCTCCTGTTCGAGTTTCACCATGCCCAGCCGACGGTTGTCGAAGACGACGAGCTTGACGGGAAGGCGGTACGTCTTCAGGGTCATGAGGTCGCCAAGGAGCATGCTCAGTCCGCCGTCGCCGCAGAAGGCCACGACCTGGCGCTCGCGGTCCAGGCACTGGGCGCCCAGGGCCTGGGGCATGGCGTTGGCCATCGAGCCGAGGTTGTAGGAGCCGATGAGGCGCCGCTCGCCGCGCATCTCGACGAAGCGCGAGAGCCACACGGTGGCCATGCCCGTGTCGGAGGTGAAGACGGCGTCATCGGCCGCGATCCGGTCGACGGCCGCGGCCAGCGCCTCGGGGCGGATGTCGTGCGCCCGGTTGTCCAGCGCGGAGCGGATACGGCCCACCACGCCCTTGTCGTGCGACGGATCGGCGAGCCGGGCCTGACCGGTGCGCCACTGGTCGAAGCGTTCACGCGCCTTCTCCAGGTGAGAGCGGTCACGTGCGCCTTCGAACCCGGCGGGCGCGGCGGCGAGGTCGTCCAGGAGGTCGCGTACGGTGGCGCCGGTGTCTCCCACGAGCCCGACGTCGACCGGTACCCGGCGTCCGATATGGGTGGCCTCGGTGTCCACCTGGATGACGGTCCGGCCCGCGGGATACCAGTCCCGGTAGGGGAAGTCCGTGCCGAGCAGCAGCAGGGTGTCCGCGTCCTGGAGGGCCGCAGCGGCGGCGGGGTTGCCGATCAGCCCCGTCTGGCCGACCTGGAAGGGGTTGTCGTCGCCTTCGAAGCCCGCCTTGGCCTTCAGGGTGAGCACCATCGGTGCGGCCAGGCGGTCGGCGAGGGTGAGGACCTCCTCGCGAGCGGCGCGGGCGCCCTCACCGACGAGCAGGGTGACCCTTTCGGAGCGGTCGAGGAGTTCCGCGGCGCGGTGGACGGCGGACCCGTCCGGCCGGCTCACCGGGGCGCTCAGGGCGAACCGGGCCGGCCGGTCGGCCAGTTCCCGCTCGCCCAGGTCACCCGGCACCGTGAGAACGGCGACGCCCCTGCGGCCCAGTGCGTGACGCACCGCCGTCTCCAGCATCTGCGGAAGCTGGTCGGGAGAGGTGATGGTCGCACGGAACACGGCCACGTCCCTGAAGAGGGCGTCGTTGTCCACCTCCTGGAAGGAGTCGCTGCCGAGTTCGGCGAGTGGTACCTGGCCGGCGATGGCCAGGACCGGCGCGTGGCTCTTGGCCGCGTCGTACAGCCCGTTGAGGAGGTGGACGGAACCGGGTCCGACCGTGCCCATGCACACGCCGAGGGTGCCGGTGAGCTGCGACTGGGCGCTCGCGGCGAAAGCCGCCGCCTCCTCGTGCCGGCAGCCAACCCATTCCAGGCCCTCAGTGGTGCGGATGGCGTCGGTCAGGGGATTGAGCGCGTCTCCCACGACGCCGAACACCTGGCGCACGCCGAGTTCGCTCAGTGCGTCCACGATGACGCGGGCAACAGTACGGGTCACGTAGTCCTCCAGGTCACACGGTGAAACGGTCGGGGTCGGCGGCCTGCCAGTCGGCCGCCCAGGAGGCGGGCGGCTCGGCGAGCAACTGCCCTGGCGCAAGCCACTCGTACAGCTCCTCGAAGGAGCGCTCGGTGCAGGGGTCGACGCGCCGGCGGAGCATGTGCGGACGCAGTTCCGCGGGATCGGTGACACCCATGGACGCCATGATCTGCAACGCGCTGGCCACGGTCGCTTGCTGGAAGCGCTGGACGCGCGTCGTCTTGTCGCCTACGTCGAGGGCGCGGGCACGCCGTGGGTCCTGGGTCGTGACACCCGTGGGGCAGGTGTTGGTATGGCACCTCTGCGCTTGGATGCACCCGACGGCGAACATCATCGCCCGCGCAGCGTTGCCGTAGTCGGCGCCCTGCACCATGCGTTTGACCAGGTCGGTGCCGGTGGCGATCTTGCCGCTCGCCCCGATCTTGATCTGATCGCGCAGGCCCACGCCCACGAGGGCGTTGTGAACGGTGTGCAAACCCTCGGTGAGCGGGGTGCCCACATGGTCCGCGAACTCCAGCGGCGCCGCACCGGTCCCACCCTCGGCGCCGTCCACCACGATGAAATCAGGCGCAGTGCCCTCCTCCAGCATGGCCTTGCACACGGCCAGGAACTGCCGGCGGGAGCCGACACACAGCTTGAACCCGGCAGGCTTGCCACCGGACAACTCGCGCATGCGAGCGATGAAGCGCACGAGTTCGCGCGGGGTGGAGAACACCCGGTGGTACGGCGGGGAGACGACCGTCCGCCCCTCGGGCACGTCGCGGACCCGGGCGATCTCGGCGTTCACCTTGGCGCCCGGCAGAACACCGCCGATGCCAGGCTTCGCGCCCTGCGACAGCTTCAGGGACACACATTTGACGTGATCGTGTGCGGCCTTGTCGGCGAACTCGGCCGCGTCGAAATCGCCTTCCTCGGTACGGCAGCCGAAGTACCCTGTGCCGATCTCCCAAACGAGGTCGCCTCCCGGACGGAGGTGATACTCGGACAGCCCGCCCTCACCGGTGTCCTGGGCGAAACCCCCGGCCGCGGCACCCCCGTTGAGCGCGAGGACCGCGTTGGCGGAGAGCGAGCCGAAGCTCATCGCCGAGATGTTCAGCAGTGCCATGTCGTACGGACGGCTGCAGTCCGGTCCGCCGATCCTCACGCGCGGCGGGTCCTTCGGCACCGGGCACGGCGCCATCGACGGGACCAGGAACTCGTAACCGGGCTGGTACACGTCCCGCTCGGTGCCGTACGGCTCCTCCGCGTCGGTGCCCTTGGCGCGCTCGTAGACGATGCTGCGCACATCCCGGTCGAAGGGGCGCCCGTCATAGTTCCGCTCGACGAAGTACTGCTGCAGCTCCGGGCGTACGCGCTCCAGGAGGTAGCGGGCGTGGCCGAGGACGGGATAGTTGCGCAGCACCGAGTGCCGCCACTGCACCAGGTCCCAGGCGCCCAGCACCCCCATCAACATGAGCGGAACGGCCGCGAACCACCAGTAGGGCGAGATCCCGAGCGCCGCGGCCAAAGCCCCGAGAGCGGCCACGAGAGTCAGGAGGACGATTCCTACGCGTGTCATACCTGGCGCATTGCCCGGTTATCGATCGCCATGCGCGACAGCCGGGCACTGGAAGCTCCCAGTCGCCGTGGCCGCCGGACGGGCCGCGAGCCCCCGGCCACGCTCGTCAGGGTGGTGGACCGCATGGGGCTTCTCCAACGCCCTCGCCCTCAGCGCCGCGTCCACACGGGACACGCCATCAGCCCCAGCCCGTACCGCATGGACAAGACCCGGGCGGCAACCTGACCTCCGAGTCGGCGCGGAGACGGGACCGAACCGAGGTTACGACGGTCATCGGGCCCGGCAACCCAGCTGGCCTACAGCAGGTCAGCTGCACTGAGACGTCCACCGCGAGGGAACCGCCCGCTCGACCCGGTGCAGGCAGGCAAACAGGTCGAGCGAACCACCCGGGCCGCAAACCCGCAAAGGCGCCCAGAGTGGACTCTGCATCCGTATCGAGGGGCTTCTCGCCCGCGGATGCCGAGGACCTCGCGCTGTATCGGGAGAAGTTCCGGCGGCGTCTGCCGGAGTCGCTGGACGAGTTGCACGGCCCGGCCCAGGGGGTCGTGGAGCTGCCGCTGCACCTGGCCTGGTCCGGGATGACCTCGTACGACATGAGCAAGTCTCGTCAGCGCATGGGCCTGTACCGCACCGTCCTGCACGAGGGCCTGCGTGATGACCTGCCCGGTATCTCGACCGGGACCTGCTCCTCCAGCTGTGGCCGGTACTGCGCACCCCCGTCGGCCGCACCGTGCGCGCCGTATTTGAAGACGCCTTCCCCCAGCTCGCCTCCCGCACCCGGACAACCGCGTGACGGATATGCCGGAGCTGCACACGCGGCTCATGACGGATGTGGTTGACGGCCGACCTGACCAGCACGCCCGACCAGACGCGTCAACTGCCTCACCGCCGGCGTCCATTCCGGCCACCCGGGGCAGCCTTCGCCGCCATCGGCCCGCCGGGAGCCGGGATGCATCCGGTCCGCCTGGTGATCACCCTGTCCGGGCCAGTCACCGAGGGACCTGCGAACGCCCCGGGCGCGGGCCACCACGCGCCACGCCTCGCCCGGCTCGTCGCCGACCGGCTGGCAGGGCCGCCGTGTCCCGATCAACGTGGACAACGACGCCATGATGGCCGCCCTGGCCGAGTACCACGCCCTCACCGCGCAGGACGGCGAACCCGTTGGCGCCGTCGCCTACGCCAAGTCGACGCCGGAGTCGCCGGTACCCTGATCGTGGGTGGCCGCATCTACCCCGGCAGTCACGGCCTGGCCGGCGAACTCGGCCACATCCCCGTCTCCCTCGACGGACCCGCCTGCTGGTGCGGCGCGACCGGCTGCCTGACCACCTACACCCACGCCGTCCTGGACGCGGCCGGGCTCGGTGTTCTCGTCTCCCCGCACGACACCAGCGCCGCCCTCACCGAATCGGCCACCGCCTGCACAGCAAGGGTCCCCTCTCCCTGGCCGCCCTGGACCGCGCTGGACACGCCCTGGCGCCGCATTCCCCAACTGGCTGCCCTGGCTGAGGCCGGGCATCGACGCCCACCTCAGCCTGCGCCGAACGGCCCACCGGACCGAGCGCGGTCGACACTGCCTTGACAGACCATCAGAGCGAGCGTCATCCGAGCGTCAAGACAACCTGCCGCCGTGCTGGCCTGCACCAAACGAGGCACAGCCGCCGTCCCCGTGGTGCTCGCAAAACAGCAGGTCAGTGACGCTCAGGCGCATCGGACGTGGTTCACGTCATGCATTTCAAGAAACAGGTCGAGCACACCCGGCCGCGCCTGAACGACCCTGGAAAACCCCAGGTCAGCGACCCTTTTCCGTAGGCTCAAGGATCGCCACGCACTCCACGTGATGCGTCATCGGAAACAGATCGAACGCGCGAAGCGTCCGCGCCCGGTAGCCGCCCTCGCGGAAGTAGGCCAGGTCGCGGGCGAGCGCCGCGGGGTCGCAGGCGACGTAGGCGATGCGGCGGGCGCCGAGGGAGGAGAGGTGGGCGACCGTCCCGCGGCCCGCGCCCGCGCGGGGCGGGTCGAGGACGATGAGGTCGACCTCCGTGATACCCGTGCGCGGGAGGACCGATTCCACCTTGCCCTGTTCGATGCGGACCCGGGGGAAGTCGGCGAGGTTGTGCCGCGCGTCCTCGACCGCCCGCTTGCCGGACTCGATGCCGAGGACCGCGCCCTTCTCGCCGAGGCGGTCGGCGAGGGCGCCCGCGAAGAGGCCGACGCCGCAGTAGAGGTCCAGCGCCATCTCGCCCTTGCGGGGCAGCAGGCCCTGCATGACCGCCGTCACCAGGGTGTCGGCCGCCTTCGGGTGGACCTGCCAGAAGCCGCCGCTCCCGACGCGGTAGGTGCGGCCGTCCGCGCGTTCACGGACGAAGGGGCGGCCGTGGACGCGGTGCACGCCGCCCGACTTCTCGTCCACCCGCATCACCGACACCGGCTTGTCCAGCTCCACCAGCGGGAGACGGCCGCCCGGACGCGGGGTCAAGATCACCTGGCGGTCCTGGGACCCCGTCGCCGCGATCGCCTCCACCGACTCCATGCCGGTCCAGTCCCGCCGCTCGATGCCCAGTTCGGACACCCCGGCCGCCGCGATCATGCAGTGGTCGATGGGCTCGACCTCGTGCGAGCGGTGGCGGCGCAGGCCCGCCTTGCCCGTCGAGGCGTCCACGGCGTACTGGACCCGGGTGCGCCACTGCGGGACCTGGCCCGCGGGCAGTTTGTCGCCCTCCGCCGGCATCACCGTGCCGTCCCAGCCGGCCTCTTCGGGCGTGAGTCCCGCGAGCCGCTTGAGCTGCTCGGCGATCACCTCGCCCTTGAGCCGGCGCTGGGCGCCCGGCTTGGCGTGCTGCCAGTCGCAGCCGCCGCAGCGGCCGGGACCGGAGAAGGGGCAGGGGGCCTCGACGCGGTCCTTGGAGGGCTCCAGGATCTCGACCGCGTCGGCGCGCAGGAAGCGCGCTCCCTCCTCGCCCTCGGTCACCCGGGCCACGACCCGCTCGCCGGGCAGCGCGTGCCGGACGAACAGCACCTGGCCCTCGGCCGTACGCGCGATGCAGTGGCCGCCGTGGGCGACGGGGCCGATCTCGACCTCGTACTCCTCGCCCACCAGAGACTTCGTCGGTTCTGCCTGCATGGTGGGGTGACTCCAGATCGAGGAAGAGAGGAAAGGGAGAAAAGAGGAAAAAGAGGGAAATCGAGAAAGCGAGCGGAGAGGGAAATCGGCGGACAGTGACGAGGACGGCAGCGGTCGAGGCATGCCGGCCGGTGGGCTCGACATCAGCCCACCAGTCTACGGCCTCGCCGACCCGCCTCAGTCCTTGGGCGCCGACGGCGTCTTGGGGCGTTCCGCCGCCGGGCCGCGCCGGACCGCGCCCGGTGCGCTCCACTCCTGCCGCTTGCGGGCCCGCAGCTTGGCGGCCTCGGAGGACGCCAGCTGGTAGGGGACGGAGGTGACCATCACGCCGGGCGTGAAGAGCAGGCGGCCCTTCAGGCGCAGGGCGCTCTGGTTGTGCAGCAGGTGCTCGTACCAGTGGCCGACCACGTACTCGGGGATGATCACGGAGACCGCGTCGCGCGGGGACTCCTTGCGCAGGCTCTTGACGTACTCGATCACCGGCCGGGTGACCTCGCGGTACGGCGAGTCCAGGACCTTCAGCGGTACGTCGATGCCGCGCCGCTCCCACTCCTCGCGCAGCGCCTTGGTCTCGGCCGCGTCGACGTTGACGGTCAGCGCCTCCTGGGTGTCCGAGCGCATCAGCTTGGCGTAGGCCAGGGCACGCAGGGTGGGGCGGTGGATCTTCGAGATCAGCACCACCGAGTGCACCCGCGAGGGGCGGACCAGGTCGTCGTCGTCCGGCTCCTCGGGCGCGGCGATCTCCTCGGCGACCCGGTCGTAGTGCTTCCGGATCGCGGTCATCGTCGCGTAGAAGATGCACATGCCCAGGAGGGCCACCCAGGCGCCGTGCGTGAACTTGGTGACCAGGACGACGACGAGCACGAGGCCGGTGAAGAAGGCGCCGAACGCGTTGATCGCGCGGGAGCGCATCATGTGCCGGCGCTTGGCCTGGTCCTGCTCGGTCGCCAGGTGGCGGTTCCAGTGCCGGACCATGCCGGTCTGGCTGAGCGTGAAGGACACGAACACGCCGACGATGTACAGCTGGATCAGCCGCGTGGAGTCCGCGCCGTAGATGATCGTCAGCAGGGTCGCCGCGCCCGCGAGCAGCACGATGCCGTTGGAGAAGGCGAGACGGTCGCCGCGGGTGTGCAGCTGGCGCGGGAGGTAGCGGTCCTGGGCGAGGATCGAGCCGAGCAGCGGGAAGCCGTTGTACGCCGTGTTGGCGGCCAGGAAGAGGACGAGGGCCGTGGCCGCCGCGAGGACCACGAACAGGAAGCTGCCCTTGCCGAAGACCGCCTCGGCGACCTGGGAGATCACCGGGTTCTGGACGTATCCGGAGCCGATCGGAATGCCGTTGTGGATCAGATCGGTCGCCGGGTTCTCGGCCATGCGGACCTTGGTCGTCATGGCGAGGGCGATGATGCCGCAGAACATCGTGACGGCCAGCAGGCCCATCATGGCGAGGGTCGTCGCCGCGTTCTTCGACTTGGGCTTGCGGAAGGCCGGGACGCCGTTGGAGATGGCCTCCACACCGGTGAGCGCGGCACAGCCGGAGGAGAAGGCGCGCAGCAGCAGGAAGACGAGCGCGAAGCCCGCGAGGCCCTGGTGCTCGGCCCGGATGTGGTAGTCGGCCGTGGGGGCGCGCATCGAGTCGCCGAGGACCAGGCCGCGGAAGGCGCCCCAGGCGATCATGATGAAGACGCCGCCGACGAAGACGTACGTCGGGATCGCGAAGAGCTTGCCGGACTCCTTCACGCCGCGCAGGTTCATCAGCGTCAGCAGGACGATCACGGCGACCGCGCACAGCACCTTGTGCTGGACGACGAAGGGGACCGCGGAGCCGAGGTTCTCGATGCCGGAGGCGATGGAGACGGCGACGGTCAGGACGTAGTCCACGAGCAGGGCGCTCGCGACGGTGAGGCCGGCCCTGGAGCCGAGGTTGGTGGTGGCGACCTCGTAGTCGCCGCCGCCGCTCGGATAGGCGTGGACGTTCTGCCGGTAGGAGGCGACCACGGTGAACATCAGCACGATGACCGCGAGGGCGATCCAGGGGCTGAAGTGGTACGCCGACACGCCCGCGATGGACAGGACCAGCAGGACCTCTCCGGGCGCGTACGCGACGGAGGACAGCGGGTCGGAGGCGAAGACGGGGAGTGCGATGCGCTTCGGCAGGAGCGTTTCACCCAGCCGGTCACTGCGCAGTGCGCGCCCGATCAGGATCCGTTTGGGCACGTCGGTCAGTTTGGACACGACAGAGGATCGTAGGCCTTCGAACAGGCAACCGCCCACCCGGTGTCCATGATCTGCCTCACGAGTGAAATCACAGGCGCACCCGACTGCGGATTCCGTGGTCCGCGCGCTCCCCGTGTCTAGATGGCAGACCCCGCCTGTCATCGCACTCCGGAGGTTCCATGCCCGCGACCGCGGAGCTGATCGGGGCGACGGTCGCCCTCTTCGGCGTCGGAATCCTGACCCTGTGCAGCGTGCGCAGCATCACTCGCCGGCCCCGCCGCACAGGTGACACGTGATCACCGGCGTGTGCACGCGTCCCACCGGCCCGGCCACGCGCGGGATCGCTGACCCTGCCCACCGGCGTGATCGCGGACGGTGATCACGGCGAACCGTACACAGGGGTGCCCACCCCAGGGCGCCCCTGTGTAGCTTTGGGCGTCGGTCTGAGACCCTGATGCTGAGCAGTAACTTTTGGACACCGGAAGGACGGTCGTGCACATCGTCATCATGGGCTGCGGAAGAGTGGGTTCCGCTCTCGCCCAGACCCTGGAACAACAGGGCCACACAGTCGCCGTGATCGACCAGGATCCCACCGCCTTCCGCCGGCTCGGCCCGGGCTTCGGGGGCCGCCGGGTCACCGGTGTCGGCTTCGACCAGGACACCCTGCGCGAGGCGGGCATCGAGGAGGCCGGCGCCTTCGCCGCCGTCTCCAGCGGCGACAACTCCAACATCATCTCCGCGCGCGTGGCCCGCGAGATGTTCGGCGTGGAGAACGTGGCCGCCCGTATCTACGACCCCCGCCGCGCCGAGGTCTACCAGCGCCTGGGCATCCCCACCGTGGCCACGGTCCGCTGGACCGCCGACCAGATGCTGCGCCGTCTGCTGCCCTCCGGCGCCGAGCCACTGTGGCGCGACCCCACCGGCGGGGTGCAGCTCGCCGAGGTGCACGCCTCCGCGAAGTGGGTCGGCCACAAGATCAGCAGGCTCCAGGAGGAGACGGGCGTCCGGGTGGCGTTCCTGACCCGCCTGGGCGAGGCGATCCTGCCGACCTCGCAGACGGTGCTGCAGGAGGGCGACCTCGTGCACGTGATGATGCGGGCGGACGACGTGGACAAGGTCGAGGCGGCGTTCGCCGAGGGCCCGGAAGAGGAGAGCGGTCACTGATGAGGGTCGCCATTGCCGGAGCCGGCGCCGTCGGCCGCTCGATCGCGGGCGAGCTGCTGGAGAACGGCCACGAGGTCCTGCTCGTCGACAAGGCCCCGACCGCCATCTCGGTGGAGCGGGTGCCGCAGGCGGAGTGGCTGCTGGCCGACGCCTGTGAGATCACGTCCCTGGACGAGGCGGCGCTGCAGCGCTGCAACGTCGTCATCGCCGCGACCGGCGACGACAAGGTCAACCTGGTGGTCTCGCTGCTCGCCAAGACGGAGTACGGCGTTCCGCGGGTCGTCGCCCGCGTCAACAACCCCAAGAACGAGTGGCTGTTCAACGAGGCCTGGGGCGTGGACGTGGCCGTCTCCACCCCGCGCCTGATGTCCGCCCTCGTCGAGGAGGCGGTGAGCGTCGGCGACCTGGTCCGGCTGCTCCGCTTCAGCCACGGCGACGCCAACCTCGTCGAGCTGACCCTGCCCGAGGAGTCGGCCCTGGCCGGCACCCAGGTCGGCGATGTCCAGTGGCCGGAGGACACCTCGCTGGTCACGATCATCCGCGGCACCCGTGTGCTGACCCCGTCCAAGGAGGACTCCCTGGAGCCGGGCGACGAACTCCTCTTCGTGGCCGCCCAGGCCCGCGAGGAGCAGCTGGAGGAGCTGCTGTCGGTACGGCGGGAAGAAAACTGACGCAGACGGAACGCAGACGGAAAGGGGCGCCCCTGGCAGCAGGGGCGCCCCTTTCCGTCGTACGACCGCTGTCTACGCGTCCCTGCGGTGCCGTCCGCCGGACACGTCTCCGCCCTCGGCGGCCAGCGCGGCCTTGCGCTCCTCCTCGGCCTTCTCCTGCGCCTCCATCTCCGCGAACACGTCGATCGGCGCGGGCGCCTTCGCGAGGAAGACCCAGGTGAGCCAGACCGCCAGCAGGAACGGCGGGATCTTCAGGGCGACCAGGACCCAGCCGAGCTTGGTGGTGTCGGACCACCAGTACAGCGGGAAGAGGATCGCGCACTTGGCGAGCAGGATCAGGCCCCAGGCCCAACTGGCCTTCGCGTAGGCCGTCTTGCGGCCCGGGTTGCGGGTGCGCCAGGAGAGGTTCTCCTTGAAGACCGGGCCGAGGATGAGGCCGATCAGGGGCACGCCGGCGAGGGTGGTGATGAGGTAGGCCAGCGCCAGGCCCAGCGTGTAGAGCATGCCGGGCAGGTAGAAGTCCTTGGCGTTGCCGGTGAACATCGCGAAGACGACACCGAAGGCCACGCCGAAGACACCGCTGAAGGCGTGCTTGACGGTGTCCTTCATGGCCAGCCGGACGACGACCAGGACCAGGGAGACGATCAGCGCGGCGATCGCCGACACGTGCAGGTTCTTGTCGACCGTGAAGATCGCCACGAAGAGCAGGCCCGGCACGACCGTCTCGACCATGCCGCGGACACCGCCGAACGCCTCGAACAGCGCGGCCTCGGTCACCGCCCTCGCATCGTCGGCCTGCTGCTGACCGGCGTCTTCGGTCGGCTTGTCGAGGGACGTCACCGGCTACTCCCGTCCGAGGGGTCGCAGTTCGTATTTCGGGTTGAACAGCACGCGGCGGCCCCGGCTCAGCGAGATCCGGCCCGATGCGATCAGCCTGCGCCCAGGTTCTATGCCCACGATGGAACGCCTGCCGAGCCACACCACGTCCAGCGCCGCGGAGCCGTCGAACAGCTCGGCCTCCAGGGCAGGCACTCCGGCGCGCGGACGCAGGGTGACCGTGCGCAAGGTACCAGTTACGGTGACGATCTGCCGGTCCTGGCAGTCGCCGATCCGGATGCAGCCGGCGGTGTCGGTGTCTTCCCGCAGCTCCTCGGACTCCAAGTCCTCCTGCGACGAGGAAAGCCGGTCTAGCATGCGCCGGAACCGACCGGCCGGCTTTTCGGAACGAGGAACAGCACTCATACCTGAAGCGTACCGGGGCACACCCACAGCGCCGTAGCCCTGCTCACTTCTCGAAGCGGTATCCCATCCCCGGCTCGGTGATGAAGTGCTTCGGGTGCGAGGGGTCCGTCTCCAGCTTGCGGCGCAGCTGGGCCATGTACACACGCAGGTAGTTGGTCTCGGTGCCGTACGACGGTCCCCACACCTCCTGGAGCAGCTGCTTCTGGCTGACCAGGCGGCCGGTGTTGCGGACCAGCACCTCCAGCAGGTGCCACTCGGTCGGGGTGAGGCGGACGTCCCGGTCCGCGCGGTTGACCTTCTTGGCGGCCAGGTCGACGGTGAATCCCTCGGTCTCCACGGTCGTCAGGTCGTCCTCGCCCGGGCCGACCGGCTCGGCGCGGCGTACGGCGGCGCGCAGCCGGGCCAGCAGCTCGTCCATGCCGAAGGGCTTGGTGACGTAGTCGTCGGCGCCGGCGTCCAGTGCCTCGACCTTCTCGTCGGAGGAGTGGCGGGCGGACAGCACCAGGATGGGCACACGGGTCCAGCCGCGCAGGCCCTTGATCACCTCGACGCCGTCCATGTCGGGCAGGCCCAGGTCGAGCACCACGGCGTCGGGGTGGCGGGAGGCGGCGAGTTCGAGGGCGGTGCGTCCGTCGGAGGCCGCGTCCACCTCGTACTTCCGTGCCTTGAGGTTGATCACGAGGGCGCGCACGATCTGCGGCTCGTCGTCGACCACGAGCACCCGGGTCATAGGGTCTGCCTTTCTGGTTCTGCGATGTCCTTCCCGGTCTCCTCCGCCGTGGGAACGGACCCGGGAAGGGACTCGGGACGTGATCCTGCCGCGGGGAGGCTCAGGACCATGGTGAGTCCGCCCCCCGGCGTGTCCTCGGCGGTGAGAGTGCCGCCCATGGCCTCCGTGAACCCGCGGGCGACGGCGAGACCGAGTCCGACCCCGGCGCCGCGCGGGGCGTCACCGTACCGCTGGAAGGGTTCGAATATCCGGTCCTTCGCATCGTCCGGCACGCCCGGCCCGCGGTCCACCACGCGGACCTCGACGCGGCCGGCCATGGCACTCGCGGAGACCACCACGCGGCTGCCGCGCGGGCTGTACTTGACGGCGTTCTCCACCAGGTTGGCCACGGACCGCTCCAGGAGCCCCGGGTCGACCGCGACCATCGGCAGCGTCTCGGGGACGTCCAGCTCGACGCTGTCCTCGGGCACGCCGACCAGGGCCATCGGGACCACCTCGTCCACGTCGATCTCGCGGATGATCGGCGTGACCGTGCCGGTCTGCAGGCGGGACATGTCGAGCAGGTTGCCGACGAGGTGGTCGAGGCGGTCGGCGCCCTCCTCGATGCCCTCCAGCAGCTCCGCCTGGTCCTCCTCGGACCAGGCCACGTCGTCGGAGCGCAGCGAGGAGACGGCGGCCTTGATGCCGGCCAGCGGGGTGCGCAGGTCGTGGCTGACGGCGGCGAGCAGGGCGGTGCGGATGCGGTTTCCCTCGGCGAGCGCTCGCGCCTGGTCGGCCTCCTCCTGAAGGCGCCGGCGGTCCAGGGCGACGGCGGCCTGCGCGGCGAAGGCGGCGAGCACCCGGCGGTCCTCGGCAGGCAGCACCCGGCCGGTGAGCGCGAGCGCCATGTGGTCGCCGACGGGCATGTCGACGTCGGCGTCCTCGGGCCGCTGCAGCGGGCGCCCGAACCCGGCGCGGCCGGCGCAGGTCCACGGCTCGACGTCGCTCGCGCGTTCCAGCAGCGCGGCCGACTCCATCGCGAAGGTCTCCCGGACCCGCTCCAGCAGCTCCTCCAGGCTGGTCTCGCCGCGCAGCACGTTCCCGGCGAGGAAGGAGAGGATCTCCGACTCGGCGCGCAGCCGGGCCGCCTGGTGGGTGCGCCGGGCCGCGAGGTCCACGACCGACGCCACGGACACGGCGACGCACAGGAAGATCACTATGGCCACGATGTTCTTCGGGTCGGCGATCGTCCACTTGTGCAGCGGCGGCGTGTAGTAGTAGTTCAGCAGCAGCGAGCCGAAGGCCACCGACGCCAGCGCGGGCAGCAGGCCGCCGAGCAGGGCGGCTGCGACCGTGACGGCCAGGAACAGCAGCATGTCGTTGGCGAGGCCGACGTCGACGGTGTTCAGCAGCACCGCGAGCGCGGTCGGGCCGCCGAGTCCGACCAGCCAGCCCGAGATGATCCGGGCCCGTCCGAGCCGGGCACCCCGGGCGACGGGCAGTCCGCGGCCCTTGGCGACCTCCTCGTGGGTGACGATGTGCACGTCGAGGTCGGGACCGGACTCGCGGGCGACCGTGGCACCGACGCCGGGCCCGAAGACGTACTGCCAGGCCTTGCGGCGCGAGGAGCCGAGCACGATCTGGGTGGCGTTGACGCCGCGGGCGAAGTCCAGCAGGGCGGCCGGTATGTCGTCGCCGACCACGTGGTGGAAGGTGCCGCCCAGGTCCTCCACGAGGGTGCGCTGGACGGCGAGTTCCTTCGGCGAGGCGGCGGTCAGGCCGTCGCTGCGGGCTATGTACACGGCGAGCACCTCGCCGCCGGCGCCCTTCTCGGCGAGCCGGGCGGCACGCCGTATCAGGGTGCGTCCCTCGGGGCCGCCGGTCAGCCCGACCACGATCCGCTCGCGGGAGCCCCAGATCCTGGAGACGCGGTGTTCGCTGCGGTAGGCCGTCAGGTACTCGTCCACCCGGTCGGCCACCCACAGCAGGGCCAGCTCGCGCAGTGCGGTGAGGTTTCCGGGCCGGAAGTAGTTGGACAGGGCCGCGTCGACCTTGTCCGGCTGGTAGATGTTGCCGTGCGCCATGCGGCGCCGCAGGGCCTGCGGCGACATGTCGACCAGCTCGATCTGGTCGGCCCGCCGTACGACCTCGTCCGGGACGGTCTCGCGCTGGCGCACCCCCGTGATCGACTCCACGACGTCGCCGAGTGATTCCAGGTGCTGGATGTTGACGGTCGAGATCACGTCGATCCCGGCGGCGAGCAGTTCCTCCACGTCCTGCCAGCGCTTGGCGTTGCGCGAGCCCGGGACGTTGGTGTGGGCGAGTTCGTCCACCAGGGCGACGGCGGGCGCCCGGCGCAGCACGGCGTCGACGTCCATCTCGCCGAAGACGGTGTCCCGGTACTCCAGCTTCTTGCGCGGGATCTGCTCCAGCCCGTGCAGCATCACCTCGGTGCGCGGCCGCTCGTGGTGCTCCACGAAGGCCACGACGCAGTCGGTGCCACGCTCCACACGGCGGTGTGCCTCGGAGAGCATGGCGTAGGTCTTGCCCACACCCGGTGCCGCGCCGAGGTAGATCCGAAGCTTGCCGCGTGCCATGGCTCCATTGTCTTCCGGTGACTGCTGCCTACGCAGCGTCGACCTTACGGCCAACAATCACGACAAACAGGACAGGGGGGTGGGCAGCGGGCAACTTTGACGCAACCCTGATGAGTGGTCCCGCCTTCCGCGCAGGGGCGAGCACACGGAAAGGGCCGCACCACGGGGTACGGCCCTTCGTCTGCTACGACGGTTACCGGACCTCGGTGATCTCCGGGCCCCGCTGCAGCTGGTCCACCCCGCCGGAGAAGCGGGACTCGTCCTGCTGGATGCCCTCGGGGACCATCTGGGCGTCGTTGGGCAGCTTGAGGACGATCGGGTCGCGGGGCGCCATCGGGCCGTCGCCGCGGACCACGACCGTGTCGCGGAAGATCTGCTCCAGCAGCCCGGCGGCCTGCGGCTGCACCGCGCCCTGGCCGGAGATCACACCGCGCAGGAACCAGCGCGGGCCGTCCACGCCGACGAACCGCACGACCTGGAAGCCGCCTGTGCCGTCCGGCAGCTGCACCGGCACCTGGGCCCGCAGCTCCCAGCCGAGCGGGCCCTCGACCTCGTCGACGATGCCACCCTGCTGGGTGATGCCGGCCCCGATCTCCTCGCGGACCTCGCCCCAGATGCCCTCGCGCTTGGGCGCGGCGAAGGCCTGCAACTGGACGGCGCTGTCGCGCAGTACGACGGTCGCGGCGACGATCGCGTCACCGGCGACCTCGACCCGCAGCTCCATGCCGTCGACGCCCGGGATGAACAGGCCGCCGAGGTCCACGCGGCCCTCACCCGGGTCGCTCACCTCGGCGCTGTCCCAGGGCCCGTCGGGCCGGGGCCCGGGCTCCAGCCGGACGCGCTCGCGCCCGGTCTCTTCCTCCACCTCGTCCGCCTCGGTGTCGACGCTGTCGACGACCTGCTCGGCCTCGCCGGCCGCGTCCTCGGCGGCACCCTTCTTCTTGCGACGTCCGAACACGTCACTGTCCTTCCCGGTCGGATACGACCGAAGCGTATCGATTCCCACCCGTCGGACCGCCTGCGGCGGCCCGACCGCTTGTGCCGCTCTCGCCGCCCGCCGCGGCATGACCCCCGGTGGACCCGAAGCCCCCTTCGGCCCGCGCCGAGCCGGGAAGCTCCGCCACCTCGTGGAAGCGGACCCTCTCGACCTGCTGGACGACCAGTTGGGCAATCCGGTCGAAGCGCTCGAACCGCACGGACTCGCGCGGGTCGAGATTCACCACGATCACCTTGATCTCCCCACGGTACCCGGCATCAACCGTCCCCGGGGCATTCACGAGGGCGACACCGCAGCGGGCGGCGAGCCCGGAACGTGGGTGCACAAAGGCCGCGTACCCCTCCGGCAGGGCGATCGACACTCCGGTGGGCAGCACGGCCCGTTCGCCGGGCGCCAGTGCGCACGCCTCGGTGGTGCGCAGGTCGGCTCCCGCGTCCCCGGGGTGCTCGTACGCCGGAAGGGGTACGTCGGGGTCGACGCGGCGCAGCAGTACGTCGAGGGGGCTGGGGCTCACGGGTTCACCTCGAAGGCGCGGGTGCGCCGGATCTGGTCCGGCTCGCTCATGGCGGCCTGGATCTCCTCCTTGCGGCCGTGGTCGATGAAGTGGTCGACCTTGACCTCGATGAAGAGGGCGTCCGCGCGGACGGCGACGGGGCCGTCGAAGCCGCCGATGCGTCCCGTGGCCCGGGAGAAGATCTTCCGCCCGGCGACGGCGGTGACCTCGGCCTCCAGATACAGCGTGGCGCCCACCGGGACGGGGCGCGCGAAGTCGGTCTCCAGCCGGCCAGTGACGGCGATGGTCCGCAGCAGCCAGTTCAGCGAGCCGAGGGTCTCGTCCAGGGCCGTGGCCAGTACTCCGCCGTGCGCGAGACCGGGGGCGCCCTGGTGGGCGGGCTGGACGGTGAACTCGGCGGTCAGCGAGACACCCTCGCCGGCGCGCGCCTCCAGGTGCAGCCCGTGCGGCTGCCCGGGGCCACATCCGAAACAGTGTTCGTAGTGGGCGCCGAGGAGTTCCCCGGGCGCGGGCGCGTCGGGGTGCCGTACCGGTTTCACCGCGTCGGCGGGAGGCTGAAGGCTTGCGGAACTACCACTCACAGGCGCAGACCTTACCCGCCCGCCCGTCACCCACCACCGCCCTGCCGGACAGCGCTTCGCGCCGGCTCCCCCTGACAACGGCCGCGTACGGATCCCGTGCCAAGCTTGGCCCCATGCAGCTCTCCGCCACCCCGTACGAAGAACGCCTCACCACCCCCCGCTCGTGGTGGCTGTTCAGCTTCCTCGTGGGCGTCTCGTTCGCCCTGATCCTGCTCCCCTTCGGCACGCTGCCGCTGCTCGGCGGCCTGGTCGGCGGTACGGCCGCGGCGGCGGTGGTGGCCAGCGCGTACGGCTCGCTGCGCATCCGTGTGGTGGGTGACTCGCTGATCGCGGGCGAGGCGAAGATCCCGGTGTCGGCGCTCGGCGCATCGCAGGTGCTGGACGCCGAGGAGGCGCGCGCCTGGCGTACGTACAAGGCGGACACGCGCGCGTTCCTGCTGCTGCGCGCCTACATCCCGACGGCTCTGCGGGTGGAGGTCACCGACCCCGAGGACCCGACGCCGTACCTGTACCTGTCCACGCGGGAGCCGGAGCAGCTGGCGGCGGCGATCGAGGCGGCGCGGAAGGCGAACGCCTAGAACCCTCCGGGAAGCTCGCGGATCTCCAGCGGCTGCGCCGGCTTCTCCAGGGGCGGCAGCTCGGGCAGCTCGTCCCAGGGCACCTGGATCTTGCGCAGGTCACTGCGGATACGGGCGGCGAGCTTCCTGGTGTCCCGGCGGTTCATGACCGCGCCGACCGCCGCGCCCACCATGAACGGCATGAGGTTGGGCAGGTCGCGCACCACGCGTTTCATGATCCGCTGGCGCAGTTCGCGTTTCATGTGGCCGCCGAGGGCGGCGTCGTACGTCGACGGCTTCAGCACGTCGATCCCGCGCTCCCCCGACCAGGAGGACAGATACGCGGTGCTGCGGGTCTTCAGGCCGCCCGGTGGCCTGACGCCGTAGACCTCGTGGAGTTCGGCGACGAGTTTCAGCTCGATCGCGGCGACCCCGGTGATCTCCGCGGCGAGTTCGGTCGGCATGGCGGGCGGCACCGGCAGCATCGCCGCCGCTCCGATCCCGGCTCCGACCGTCGAGGTCGCGGCCGCCGCCCCCGCCACGAGCTTGTCGGCGAGTTCTTCGGGCCCGAGGCCCGGGAACTGCCCGCGCAGGCTCGCGAGGTCACGTACGGGGACACGAGGGGCGATCTCGATGATCCGGTCCGCGAGGTACGCCAGACCCGCGCGAGCGCGGCTGCCGCCCTTGCGGACCCCTTCCCGGGCCATGTCCCGGGCTTTGTCACGCATCACCGCGACCCGTCGCCTCGCGACGGGCGCGGGACGCCGCACCGGTGCCGGGTGGTCGGCCCGGCCGTCCACCGGTGCGAGCGAGGCTCCCCTGCCGGACGAGCCCCGCTCCTCTTCACGCGCGCCGTGCGGGCCGTCGAACGGCCCGGAGTCCGCTTGCCGTACAGGGAAGCGGTGCTTCCGGGGAGGGGTCGTGCCAGACATGGCCGACCCGTCCTCAGTCGCAGTCGCGGCAGATCGGCTGACCGTTCTTCTCCCGGGCCAGCTGGCTGCGGTGGTGCACCAGGAAGCAGCTCATGCAGGTGAACTCGTCCTGCTGCTTCGGCAGCACCCGGACGGCCAGCTCCTCGTTCGAGAGGTCGGCGCCGGGCAGCTCGAGGCCCTCGGCGGCCTCGAACTCGTCGACGTCCACCGACGAGGTGGACTTGTCGTTCCGCCGGGCCTTCAGCTCTTCAAGGCTGTCGGAGTCGACGTCATCATCAGTCTTGCGTGGAGTGTCGTAATCGGTTGCCATATCGCTCTCCCCCTCTGGGTGTCTGCGGTGTCTCCAGCGCACGTAACGCGCGAGAGGCCGGACTTGTGCCCGACCCGAAGCGGAGATTTTGCCTCACATCAAGGTCTGTTACTCAATCGACACCCAATCCGACCCCTCAAGAGTGATCGGCTTGGATGGCGGTGAGGACCGTACACGGTTCGAATGCAGCACCTCAAAGGCGCCTCACCGTGTACTTCCCGTGATCAAGACCCCCGAAAACCAGGACTTTCCCGGCTTTCCACCTTGTGTCATGATCACAGAGAGTACATGGCCGAAAATCCGCCCATGTGATTGATCACACAGCAAGAACCGCATCAGGGGTCCCAAAAATTCCGCGCAAAGCGAACATCGCCCGCGTGTGTCGGTGGATCACAGTGGCAAAGTGACACGCATCGCCAGGCCACCCCCCTCGCGGGGCCGTGCCGCGATGTGACCGCCGTGCGCGCGGGCCACGGACCGGACGATGGACAGGCCGAGGCCGACCCCCTTGTCGCTGCCCGTGCGCTCCGTGCGCAGCCGCCGGAAGGGCTCGAAGAGGTTGTCGATCTCGTACGCCGGCACCACCGGCCCGGTGTTCGAGACCGTGAGGACCGCCTGCCCGGGCTCGACCTCGGTGGTCACCTCCACCCAGCCGTCCTCGGCCACGTTGTAGCGCACCGCGTTCTGCACCAGGTTCAGCGCGATCCGTTCGAGCAGGACGCCGTTGCCCTGCACCACGGCGGGCTTGCGCTCGCCGCGGATCTTCACGCCTTTCGCCTCGGCCTCGGCGTGCACCTGGTCGATGGCCTGGGTGGCGACCTCGGCCAGGTCGACCGGCTTGCGCTCGACGATCTGATTGTCACTGCGGGCGAGCAGCAGCAGGCCCTCGACCAGCTGCTCGCTGCGTTCGTTGGTGGCCAGCAGCGTCTTGCCGAGCTGCTGCAGCTCCACCGGCGCGTTCGGGTCCGACAGGTGGACCTCGAGGAGCGTGCGGTTGATCGCGAGCGGGGTGCGCAGCTCGTGGGAGGCGTTGCCGACGAAGCGCTGCTGGGCGGTGAAGGCCCGCTGCAGCCGCTCCAGCATGTCGTCGAAGGTGTCGGCCAGTTCCTTCAGCTCGTCGTCCGGGCCGTCCAGCTCGATCCGGCGGGACAGGTCGGAACCGGCCACCTGGCGCGCGGTGCGGGTGATCCGGCCGAGCGGGGACAGCACCCGGCCGGCCATCGCGTAGCCGAACGCGAAGGCGATCACGGCGAGCCCGAGCAGGGCCAGCAGCGAGCGGCTGAGCAGGTCGTCCAGGGCCGCCTGGCGCTGGTGGTCCACGCACTGGCTGATCGCGTTGTTGAAGTCCGACAGCGACAGGCTGGCGGTGTTGATCGCCGGGCAGTTGTCGCTGGAGACCTTCAGCTCCTGGAAGCTGACGATCTTGAACAGCGGCTGGTTGCCCGTGCTGATCGCCTGCGCGGCCAGCAGGTAGATGATCGACAGCAGCAGGATGCCGGCGATCAGGAACATGCCGCCGTACAGCAGCGTGAGCCGTATGCGGATGGTGGGGCGCAGCCACGGGAAGGGGGGCTGCGGCCTTCTGGGGTCCCAGGTGGGCTTCGGCGGCGCCTGAGGGGGCGCGGGTGTCGCGGCCACGGGATCAGATCCGGTAGCCGGAGCCGGGCACGGTGACGATGACCGGCGGCTCGCCCAGCTTGCGGCGAAGCGTCATCACCGTCACGCGCACCACGTTGGTGAACGGGTCGGTGTTCTCGTCCCAGGCCTTCTCCAGCAGCTGCTCGGCCGAGACGACCGCGCCCTCGCTGCGCATCAGGACCTCGAGGACCGCGAACTCCTTGGGCGCGAGCTGGACCTCCTTGCCGTCGCGGAAGACCTCGCGGCGGTTGGGGTCGAGCTTGATGCCGGCGCGCTCCAGGACGGGCGGCAGGGGCACGCTCGTACGACGGCCGAGGGCGCGCACGCGCGCGATCAGCTCGCTGAAGGCGAAGGGCTTGGGCAGGTAGTCGTCGGCGCCGATCTCCAGGCCCTCGACACGGTCGCTGACATCGCCGGACGCGGTGAGCATGAGCACGCGCGTGGGCATGCCCAGCTCGACGATCTTGCGGCAGACGTCGTCGCCGTGCACGAGCGGGAGGTCGCGGTCGAGGACGACCACGTCGTAGTCGTTGACGCCGATGCGCTCGAGGGCGGCCGCACCGTCGTACACGACGTCGACGGCCATGGCCTCCCGGCGCAGTCCGGTGGCCACCGCATCGGCGAGCAGTTGCTCGTCCTCGACGACGAGTACGCGCACGTCGCAAGTCCTTCCTGTGTCCGCCCGACGTCGCGCACCGTGGGCGCGTGCGAGCAGGGGTGTTCGTGGGGTGTGACCTCCATCCTGCCCTTTTCGGCCGTAAGTCGGCTGTAAGGCGGGTTGCGGACCGCACGGAGCGGGGTTGCCGGCCGCAAGGACCGGGGCTTGGGGCGGGAATACGAGATTTTCTCCTCCGGTTGAGGTTTCCGGATGAGGGAGCGGGGGGAGGACGGCTTTACACCCCGCGATCACACTCTGCACGTGCCGCAGCACCATGCGGCACTGCCGCCGCTTCTGCAGAGCGGGCGTGGATGTCCGGCACCGTCGCCGCCCGGCAGGGCAGCGCTGGGCACCCGCGAGGGCCGTGATCGTCCCTTTCCCACCCGGCACACCCCCGTGCCACCGACCCACGACCCAAGGACGAGGGGGCGCAGCATGGACGCTTTCACCGCAGGACTTCTGCAGCGCATAAGGGCGACCGAGTCCGACCTGTCGCGGGCTCGTGACGAGGGCGACGACTTCCTCGTCGAGGTGGAGCAGGCAGAACTCGACGACCTGCGACGCCTCGCCGCCGAACACGGTGTGGAGGTCGGCGCGTCACGCGTCTGATCGGCCCGGCAGCACAAGAAGGGACCCCGGCGAATCCAGCGCCGGGGTCCCTTCGCGTTCTCCGGTCGGGGCCGACCGGGCGCCTGCCGTGCTCAGTCGTGCCAGGCCCCGAAGTCCTCCAGGAGGCCCTGGAGCGGCTCGAACACCCCCGGCGACCCGGCGACGGTGAGGTCCCGCGACGGCGGCTGTCCGGGCCGCCCGCCGACCAGTGCGCCGGCCTCCCGCGCGATCAGGTCACCGGCGGCGTGGTCCCATGCGTTGAGCCCGCGCTCGTAGTACCCGTCCAGCCGACCGCAGGCCACGTCGCACAGGTCGATCGCCGCCGAGCCGCCACGCCGGATGTCGCGCAGCAGCGGGATCAGCCGGGCGGCCACCTCGGCCTGGTGGACGCGGACCTCGGTGACGTAGTTGAAGCCGGTGGAGACCAGCGCCTGCTCCAGCGGGGGCGCGGGGCGGCAGGCCAGCGCCCGCTCGCCCTCCCACGCGCCGGTCGCCCACGCGCCGCCGCCGCGCACGGCGTGGTACGTCTCGCCGCGCATCGGCGCCGCGACGACCCCGGCGACGGTCTCGCCGTCCTGCTGTGCCGCGATGGACACGGACCAGGTCGGCAGGCCGTACAGGTAGTTCACGGTGCCGTCCAGGGGGTCGATGACCCAGCGGACGCCGCTCGTGCCCTCGGCCGAGGCGCCCTCCTCGCCGAGGAAGCCGTCGTCGGGCCGCCGGCCGGAGATCAGGTCGGTGATCAGCTTCTCGGCCGCGATGTCCATCTCGGTGACGACGTCGATCGGGCTGGATTTCGTCTTCGCCACGGCCAGATCCGCCGGGCGGCCGTCACGCAGCAGCTCTCCGGCGCGGCGGGCGGCCTCCTGGGCCAGTTCGAGCAGGTCCCGGTGGAGTGCGTCGGTCACGGGGCTCCTCACGCGTAGGGGCTGTCGGCGCCCGCTGCGGCCGGGCGCGGGGCGCGGGCCGGGCAGCAGCCGACGGGGCAGACGTTGTGGCTCGCACCGAGGGTGCCCAGGGCGCAGGGGGTGATCTCCCGGCCGCGCTCCGCCTCGGCGCGCTCCGTGATCAGCTCGCGGACGGCGGCGGCGAAGCGGGGGTCGGCGCCCACGGTGGCCGAGCGGCGCACCGGCAGGCCCAGTTCCCCGGCCTTGGCCGTGGCCTCGGTGTCGAGGTCGTAGAGGACCTCCATGTGGTCCGAGACGAAGCCGATGGGGGCCATGACCACGGCCGGGACGCCCGCGGCGTGCTGCTCCTCGAGGTGGTCGCAGATGTCCGGCTCGAGCCACGGGATGTGCGGGGCGCCGGAACGCGACTGGTAGACGAGCCGCCAGGGGTGGTCCACGCCGGTGCGCTCGCGGACGGCGTCGGCGATCAGCTGGGCCACGTCCAGGTGCTGCTCGACGTAGGCGCCGCCCTCGCCGTGCGCCTCGACGGGGCCGGAGGTGTCGGCGGCGGAGGTCGGGATGGAATGCGTGGTGAAGGCGATGTGGGCGCCCGCGCGGACGTCCTCGGGGAGGTCGGCGAGGGAGCGCAGCACGCCGTCGGTCATGGGCTCGACGAAGCCGGGGTGGTTGAAGTAGTGCCGCAGCTTGTCGATCTTCGGCAGTTCGAGGCCCTCGGCCTGAAGGGCGGCGAGCGCGTCGGCGAGGTTCTCGCGGTACTGGCGGCAGCCCGAGTAGGAGGCGTAGGCGCTGGTGGCGAGCACGAGGATGCGGCGGCGGCCGTCGGCGACCATCTCGCGCAGGGTGTCCGTCAGGTACGGCGCCCAGTTGCGGTTGCCCCAGTAGACCGGCAGGTCCAGGCCGTGCTCGGCGAAGTCCTTGCGCAGGGCGTCCAGCAGGGCGCGGTTCTGGTCGTTGATGGGGCTGACCCCGCCGAACAGGAAGTAGTGCTGCCCGACTTCCTTCAGGCGTTCCTTCGGGATGCCTCTCCCGCGCGTGACGTTCTCCAGGAACGGGACCACGTCGTCCGGGCCTTCGGGGCCGCCGAAGGAGAGCAGGAGCAGGGCGTCGTACGGGCTGGCATCGAGCGCGTCTGGCATGACCCGATCCTCCCACCCGGCGCTGACAGCCGGGAAACAGCAGGGTGACGAGTCGGGTTCCAGTGGGTTCAGGGCGGTTTATTCCATGGCTGATCAAGATGTTCTTAGGGTCGCCTAACTCGTAAGCTGTATCAGTCGCATTCGCGCCTTACCGAGCCGCTCCGGAGACCACGTGCCCAGCCCCTACAGAGCCCTGTTCGACGAGCCCGGCACGAAGGCGTTCTCCGCCGCGGGGCTCCTCGGCCGGATGCCGCTGTCGATGATGGGCATCGGCGTGGTCACGATGATCTCCCAGCTGACCGGGCGGTACCGCCTCGCCGGCGCGCTGTCGGCCACCATCGCGCTGTCCGCCGCGGCGATCGGGCCGCAGATATCCCGGCTGGTCGACCGGTACGGACAGCGCCGGGTGCTGCGCCCCGCGACCCTGGTGGCGCTCACGGCGGCGGCCGGGCTGCTGCTCGCGGCGCACGCCGGGTGGCCGGACTGGGTGCTGTTCGCGTGCGCCGCCGGGATCGGCTCCGTGCCGAGCCTCGGCGCGATGATCCGGGCCCGCTGGGCGGCCCTGTACCGGGGCACGCCGAAGCTGCACACCGCCTACTCGTTCGAGTCGGTCGTCGACGAGATCTGCTTCATCTTCGGCCCGATCATCTCCATCGGGCTGTCCACCGTCTGGTTCCCGGAGGCCGGGCCGCTGCTGGCCGCCTGCTTCCTGGCCGCCGGTGTCGTCTGGCTGACCGCCCAGCGGGCCACCGAGCCGCGGCCCCACCCGCGCGAGCACCACGGCGGCGGCAGCGCCCTGCGCTCGGCGGGGCTCCAGGTACTGGTGGCCACTTTCGTGGCGACCGGCGCGATCTTCGGCGCGGTGGACGTGGTGACCGTGGCGTTCGCGGACGAGCGTGGTCACAAGGGCGCCGCGAGCGTGGTGCTGGCGCTGTACGCGGCGGGTTCCTGCGCGGCCGGGGTGGTCTTCGGGCTGCTGCGGTTCGCCGGGGCGCCGGAACGTCGCTGGCTGCTGGGCGTGGCGGCGATGGCCGTGAGTATGATCCCCCTCCTACTGGTCGGAAACTTGCCGCTTCTGGCCGTGGCGCTGTTCGTTGCGGGGCTGTCCATCGCACCGACGATGATCACGACGATGTCCCTCATCGAAGAGCACGTACCTCGCGCGAAGCTCACCGAGGGCATGACCTGGGTGAGCACCGGCCTCGCGGTCGGCGTCGCGCTCGGCTCCTCCGTGGCCGGCTGGGTGATCGACGCAGCCGGGGCGCGGGCCGGGTACGGGGTTCCGGCGGTGTCCGGGGCCGTCGCGGTCGCGGTCGGTTTCCTCGGGTACCGCCGGCTGCGCAGGCCGGCCGCGGGTCGGGGAGGCACCGTTGAGCAGCACAGCGAGCGGGAAGAACGGCACCTGGCGTAACTGGGGCGGGAACGTCTCCGCCCGGCCCGCCCGGCAGGTCACACCGGCCTCGGCCGAGGAGCTGGCCGAAGCGGTGCGCCGGGCCCGGGAGGACGGCCTGAAGGTCAAGGCGGTCGGCACCGGGCACTCGTTCACGTCGATCGCGGCCACCGACGGTGTCTTGATCCGCCCTCAACTGTTGACCGGAATACGCACCATTGACCGGGAGTCCATGACGGTCACGGTGGAGGCCGGCACCCCGCTCAAGAGGCTCAATGCCGCACTCGCCCGTGAGGGCCTGTCGCTCACCAACATGGGCGACATCATGGAGCAGACCGTCTCCGGGGCCACCAGCACGGGCACGCACGGCACGGGCCGCGAGTCCGGTTCGATCGCCGCCCAGATCAAGGGGCTTGAACTCGTCACGGCCGACGGCTCGGTGCTCACCTGCTCCGAGAAGGACAATCCCGAGGTCTTCGCCGCCGCCCGGACAGGGCTGGGCGCCCTCGGCATCATCACCGCCATCACGTTCGCCGTGGAGCCCCTCTTCCTGCTCACCGCGCGCGAGGAGCCGATGCCGTTCGAGCGGGTCCTCGCCGAGTTCGATCAACTCTGGGCCGAGAACGAGCACTTCGAGTTCTACTGGTTCCCGCACACCGGCAGCACCAACACCAAGCGGAACAACCGCAGCGCGGGCCCGGAGCGGCCGGTGGGGCAGCTGGCCGGCTGGTTCGAGGACGAGTTCCTCTCCAACGGTGTCTTCCAGGTGGCCCAGTGGGTCGGCCGCGCCGTACCCGCCACCGTTCCCACCATCGCCCAGGTCTCGAGCAAGGCCCTGTCCGCACGCACGTACACCGACATTCCCTACAGGGTCTTCACCTCGCCGCGCCGGGTGCGCTTCGTGGAGATGGAGTACGCCGTGCCGCGCGCGGCCCTGGTGGAGACGCTGCGCGAGCTGAAGGCCATGGTCGACAGCTCGGGCCTGCGGATCAGCTTCCCGGTCGAGGTGCGCACGGCTCCGGCCGACGACATCGTCCTGTCCACCGCCTCCGGCCGGGACAGCGCCTACATCGCCGTCCACATGTTCCGGGGCACGCCCTACCAGGCCTACTTCACCGCCGCCGAGCGGATCTTCACGGCGCACGAGGGCCGGCCGCACTGGGGCAAGGTGCACACGCGGGACGCCGAGTACCTCGCGCGCGCGTACCCGCGGTTCGCCGAGTTCACTGCGCTGAGGGACCGCCTTGACCCGGACCGGCTGTTCCAGAACGACTACTTGCGGAGGGTTCTGGGGGCGTAGGCGCCGCGGCGGACCCGCTGGGCGTGGGGGTCCCGGTGGCCGGAGCACGGCTCGGCTCCCCGCTCGGGGAGCCGCCGGGCGCCGGGGTCGCGCTGTGCGTCGTACCGTCGCCGGTACCGGGCGCGTGCTCGCGGGACGGCACATCCGAAGCGGGCCGTGTCTCGGCGGACCCGGCGGGGGCATCGGTCTTCCCGGAGGTGGCGGGGGACGAGCCCCGGCCGACGACCGCGTCGCTCACCGTCGTACCGGTGCCGCCGCTGAAGCTGCTGCCGGAGGCCAGTTCGTACGTCGTGATCCCCGCCATGGTCACGCCGAACACAACGATCCCCGCGACGACCGGCCGCCGCCAGCTCCTCACGCGCGCGCGATAGACGGTCCCCTCGGTGAACTGCCCCGGCGCTGGTGGCACTTCCTCCCTGGGGCGGGCCGTGACCGTCGCCTCCCGCAACTGCTCCCCGGTCCGCCTGAAGAAGTGCTGGAACAGCGTGCCGCCGCAGGTGGCGAGGACGCTGACGACGCCCGCGCCGAGGATCGTGCCGTACACCCCGAAGCTGGACGCGAGTTTGGCCGCCACGACCGCCGCCAGGGCGCCGCCCGCCACCTGGGGGACGTTCAGGTCGATCCGCCTGCGACCCGCATCGGGTGTTTCGCCCATACCCGGAACTTGCCTGCCTTTCTCACGCTCGACGACACACTTGACGCCATTGAGTCATTGACGACATTGACAGCATTGATCGGATTGATCGCATTGATGGCATTGACCTCATCGACCGACTGACTGCACGAACAGGGACGCACAACAGAAACCATTAGTTCCGTTTCTGGGTATTGCGTGAAGTTCGCCACGTTCATGATCGGCAAAACCGGTTGCCGGGGGCCAAGTCGCGGCCCTTGCCAGAAGTTGGGCGGCGCGCCCATCCACGCACATGGTCCAAATGGAGTACTGTTGCGAGCCCTGGGCCCGGTCTTCCCACCAGGATGTCCGGGGCCTTGCAGGACCGCCCGGGAGGGGGCTAGTTGCACAGGGTGACAGTTTTGGTCACTTAGCGTTGCGAACAGGTCACCGTGCCATAACGGCGGCCCAGGGCCCGTGCCCGACACGCCGGGCAACTCGGCAAGGTTGTGGCAGGCTGCACCCGGGCAGGCCACACTCGACTAGCGGAAGCAGCGACGCACGTGACGTCGGCAGGCACCACCCGGGAGGTCCCCATGCCCGAACTGCGTGTCGTGGCCGTCTCGAATGACGGCACACGGCTGGTGCTGAAGGCTGCCGACGCAACGGAGTACACCCTTCCGATCGACGAACGGCTCCGCGCCGCCGTGCGCGGCGACCGGCCCCGTCTCGGCCAGATCGAGATCGAGGTCGAGAGCCATCTGAGGCCCCGTGACATCCAGGCGCGGATACGCGCGGGTGCCACCGCGGAAGAGGTCGCACAGCTCGCCGGCATCCCCGTCGACCGGGTGCGGCGTTTCGAGGGGCCCGTGCTGGCCGAGCGTGCCTTCATGGCCGAGCGCGCCCGCAAGACCCCCGTCCGCCGCCCCGGTGAGAACTCCGGTCCGCTGCTCGGCGAGGCCGTCCAGGAGCGGCTGCTGCTGCGCGGCGCCGAGAAGGACACCGTCCAGTGGGACTCCTGGCGCCGCGACGACGGCACCTGGGAGGTGCTCCTCGTCTACCGGGTCGCGGGCGAACCGCACTCGGCCAGTTGGACGTACGACCCGCCCCGGCGGCTCGTGCAGGCCGTGGACGAGGAGGCGCGCTCGCTGATCGGCGAGTCCGACGACCTCGCCGTGCCGGAGCCGAGCTTCCCGTTCGTGCCGCGCATCGCGCGCCTGCCGCGCGAGCGTTCGATGGACCGTGCCCTCGACCGCGGCGAGCGCGAGCGGCCGAGCCTGCCCGCGCAGCCGCCCGAGCCCGCCGAGGAGCCCGCGGGCGAACGCGACTCGCTGACCAGCCTCCTTGAGGCCGTACCGAGCTTCCGGGGCGACCTGGTGGTCCCGGAGCGCCGGGAGGAAGCTCCGGAAGAGCCGGTCGAAGAGCCCGCGGCGGAAGAGCCGCCGGCGCCCGCCGCCTCGGCCGGTTCGGCCTACGCGGACGTCCTCATGCCCCGCTCCGTCGGCAGCCACCGCGACCGGCTCATCGGCGCCACCGACCGTCAGGCCGAGGCCGACGGCGTCCGGCCCGGCCGCCGCGCCGCCGTACCGAGCTGGGACGAGATCGTGTTCGGAACACGCCGCAAGAAGCAGGAGTAACCGGCGTAACAGCCGTACGGAAAGTGGGGGCACGCGTGCGTGCCCCCACTTTCCGGCGTCCCACGGGACTGCCGGCGCCCGCTACTGCGGGTCCGCCCCCACGGCGACCGGGCGGGACGGGTCGCAGGACCATTCGGACCAGGAACCCACGTACAGAGCCGCCGGGATCCCGGCCACCGCCAGTGCGAGGACCTCGTGGGCGCCGGAGACGCCCGAACCGCAGTACACGCCCACCTCGGCCTTGGCCGCGACCCCCAGGGCCTTGAAACGGTCGCGCAGTTCGGCCGCGGGCAGGAAGCGGCCGTCGGGGCCCACGTTCTCCGTCGTCGGCGCCGACACCGCGCCCGGGATGTGTCCGCCCACCCGGTCGATCGGCTCCACCTCGCCGCGGTACCGCTCCCCCGCGCGCGCGTCCAGCAGCACGCCCGTACGGGCCAGGGCGGCGGCCGCATCGGCGTCCAGCCGGCCCGTGGCGGCCGGCACCGGCCAGAAGTCGCCCTCGGCCGGATCCGGTGCCTCGGTGGACAGTTCGCCCTCCCAGGACGGCAATCCGCCGTCGAGGACCCGCACGTCCGGGTGACCCGTCCAGCGCAGCATCCACCACGCGCGCGCGGCGGCCCAGCCCTGGCCGCCGTCGTACACGACGACCGGACGGCCGGCCGAGACACCCGCGCGGCGCATGGCGGCGCCGAACTCCTCGATGTCCGGCAGGGGATGCCGGCCGCCTGCCCCGGGCGGTCCGGCCAGCTCCCGGTCCAGGTCGACGAAGACCGCACCGGGGAGGTGTCCGGCCGCGTACTCGGCCCGCCCGTCGAAGGCCGGCGCGCCCGCCGCCTTCGCCACGCTCAGCTGCCAGCGCACGTCCAACAGCACCGGCGGGCGGTCGCCGGTCAGCTCGTGTGCGAGATCGGTTGCGGTGATGATGGCGTTCATGGCGTCCATGCATACGCCAGGGGTGGCCGCGGCGTCCAGGTCCGGCTACTCTGCTCGGCCGGACAGGGTCGGTCACGAGGCGTATGGGATCGAGCACGTGCTGTACAGCCGGCGGACACCCGTCGGCCATCGTCAGGAAGTGCCGAAAGACGGCAGTTCGGGCATCCTCCCGGAGGTGTCGCCGAGCGGCGGCGCGGCAGGGCCCGCTGCGGCGTGGAGGATGCGGGCACCGGCACGGGCGTACCCGCCGCCGGCGTGGACACCCCTTCCGGAGAGCGGAAGCGACACGGCCACCGCGAGGGGCCGGGGAGAGAGTGATCGATGACCGAGGCACGGGAGTCGGCCGGTCCGCACGCGCGGCGCGCGCCCGGCACGCCCTGCTGGGTGAGCCTGATGGCGCACGGGCTGGCCGCCACCGAGGAGTTCTACGGCGAGCTGTTCGGCTGGGAGTTCCGGCCGGGCCCGCAGCAGCTCGGCCCGTACGTGCGGGCGCTGCTCGACGGACACGAGGTGGCCGGCATGGGCCAGCTGCCGCCGGACCGCCGGCTGCCGATCGCCTGGACGCCGTACTTCGCCTCGGACGACGTGGACCGCACGGCCGACACCGTACGGCTGTGCGGCGGCACGGTGGCGGTCGGCCCGCTGGACGCCGCCGAGGCCGGGCGGATGGCCATCGCCGCCGACCCCTCCGGGGCGGTGTTCGGCATCTGGCAGGGTTCCGCGCACTTCGGCACGACGGTCCCCGGTGCGCCCGGGACGCCCGGGACGCCCGCCTGGAACGAACTGGTGACGTTCGAGACCGAGAGCGTCGCCAAGTTCTACACCACCGTGTTCGGTTACGAGGCGGAGCCGGTGCTGTCCGCCGGCTTCGACTACGTGACCCTGCACCTGGCCGGCCGTCCGGTCGCCGGACTGCACGGCGTGGGTCACGCCCTGCCCCGGGACCGGGGGCCGCACTGGCAGACGTACTTCGAGGTCGCCGACACCGATCTGACGCTGCGGCAGGTCACCGAGCTGGGCGGCCGGGTCGTCCGGCAGGCGCACGACAGCCCGCACGGGCGCGTGGCGACCGTGGCGGATCCGGAGGGCGCGGAGTTCTCCGTGATCCGGGAGCCGCACTGAGCCCTGGGGGCCTTGCAAGCCCCGGGAGCCCTGGGAGCCCCGGGGGTCAGTTGACCGGCAGGACGTCCGGGGACAGGGCCGCCGCGCGGGCCGACGCGGCGGTCATCCGGCGCCGGTGGTGGCGGCGGCACAGCACCTCGTAGCCGACCTCGCCCGTGGACTGGTCCACGTCGCCGACGACCACCTGGGCGCCCTCGACGACCATCTCGCCGCCTATCGTGCGGGCGTTGTGCGTGGCGCGGGCGCCGCACCAGCACAGCGCCTCCACCTGGAGCACCTCGATGCGGTCGGCCAGCTCGACCAGCCGCTGCGAGCCGGGGAAGAGCTTGGAGCGGAAGTCCGTGGTGATCCCGAAGGCGTACACCTCCAGGCCGAGATCGTCCACCACGCGCGCGAGCTGGTCGATCTGCCCGGGCGCGAGGAACTGCGCCTCGTCGGCGATCACATAATCCACCCGGCCGCCCTGGGAGAGGTGGTCGACGATGTACGCGTACAGATCCTGGTCGTACGCGACCTCCACCGCGTCGGTGACCAGGCCGAGCCGGGAGGAGAGTTTGCCCTCGCCCGCGCGGTCGTTCCGGGTGAAGATCATCCCGACCAGGCCCCGCGCCGAGCGGTTGTGCTCAATCTGCAGAGCCAGGGTCGACTTCCCGCAGTCCATCGTTCCGGAGAAGAACACCAGCTCGGGCATGAGGAGTTGAGCACCTTTCGGTGAGTGGTCACAGCGGGGCGGGCGTCAGGAGCGTACTTCGAGCAGCGGGACGAACTGCTCGGCGGGAGTCATCGAACCGTGGTTGCCGACCAAAGCCGACTCCTTGGGCTCCCGCTCGGTGGCGATGATCAGGACGTCGTCGTGCGCTGCCGCGACCACGTCCCCGAGCCGCGGGTACACCCGCTCGTCGATGTGCGGCCCGAACCAGCCCGCCGCGATCGCCTCGTCCCGCGAAGCCACCCAGAACTGCTCGCCGAGCACCTCGCGCCAGCAGGTCAGTACGTCGTTCTCTGCTCCCGGCACCGCGTACACGTGCCGTGCCCGGCCCTCGCCGCCCAGCAGGGCGACCCCGGCGCGCAGCTCCCAGTCCGTGTCGAAGTCGAAGCGGTGCTCGTCGTCGAACGGGACGTCGACCATGCCGTGGTCGGCGGTGACGTAGAGCGCGCTGCGCGGGGGCAGCTGCTCGGCGAGGCGCTGGGCGAGCCGGTCGACGTACATCAGCTGGCCGCGCCAGGTGTCGGAGGCGACGCCGTAGCGGTGCCCGGAGCCGTCCAGCTCGGAGTAGTAGGTGTAGACCAGCGAGCGGTCCCCGGCGGCCAGTTGCTCGGCCGCGAGGTCCATGCGCTCCTCGCCGGTCAGCCGGCCGTGGAAGGTGCCGCCGCTGAGCGCGATCCTGGTGAGCGGGGTGTGCTCGAAGGCGGGCGAGGACACCTGGGCCGCGTGCACCCCGGCCGCCTGGGCGAGCTGGAAGACGGTGGGGTACGGCTGCCAGGGGCGCGGGTCGGTGTACGGCTGGAAGCGGAGCTGGTTCATCAGCTCGCCGGTGGCCGGGTTGCGCACGGTGTAGCCGGGCAGGCCATGGGCGCCGGGCGGCAGGCCGGTGCCCACGGAGGCGAGGGAGGTCGCGGTGGTCGCCGGGTAGCCGGCCGTCAGCGGACGGCCAGTGCCGCCGCGCGAACTGCCGAGCAGCGAGGTCAGGAAGGGCGCCTCGTCGGGGTGGGCCTTCAGCTGCTCCCAGCCGAGCCCGTCGACCAGGAACACGCAGACCCGGTCGGCCGCGGTCAGTTCCGGGATCGTTGCGGTCAGACCGGGGACGCCCATCCCGGCGGCCAGGGTGGGCAGCAGGTCGGCGAGGGAGCCGGTGCCGTACTCGGGCAGCGGCGCGGTGTCGAGGGCGAGCGGATCCGGGTGGTCCCAGGCGGAGAGCTGGGACATCAGCGGGTGAGGTCCGCGGTCGCCTCCGAGATGGACTGCGCGAAGGCGAGCGCCTGGCGCACCGTCTCCGGGCCGTCCCCGGCCTCGCTGACGCGCAGGCTGAGGTCGTCCGCCGTGGAGTTGCCCGTGTAACCGTGATCCGCGTCGCAGTTGGGGTCGCCGCAGGCGGCGGGCTCCAGGTCGATGCGGTTCACCGCGCCCCAGCCGATGGTCAGCACGACCTCGCGGGGCAGCGTGCCCGGTGTGTACTGCTCGGGGTTCGCGACCACCCGGCTGACCACGACCGAGGAGATCCGGCCGATCTTCACGGACTCGGTGGAGGTGGTGGCGTACGGCGTCGGGGAGGTGGTGTCGGCGGCCTGCTCGTCGGTGTGGCTGACGATGAACCGGTTGCCGGTGAGGACCAGCACCGTGACGTGCCGACGCACCTCGTTCTGGTCGAAGGTGGTCTCCTGGTGGACCAGGTACGACCGGATGGGCTCGCCGCCCACAGCGGCCTCCACCGCATCGGCCACGAGGGCCGGGTAGTAGCCGCTGCGCTCGATCGCCGAGCGCAGCCCCTGGGTCGTCGTACTGGTCTTGGCCATGGCGTCCATCCTAATCCGTGGGCAGGGGCGGTCCGGGCCAGTCGGACGGACCCGGGGCGGCCTGCGCACGCGCGCGTGGGTGCCGCTGGACAAGCCCCGGCAGGATGCCCATCCCCTCCGCCGCGATCGGACAGGAGACCGGTCCGGGCCCGCCGGCGTCCGCCTCGAACGCGACCACGAGGGGAGGTGCCGCGCCGGGCGCGCGCCGCAGCCGGGCCGTCTCCCCGGTGGTGGGCTCACCAGTCCCACCAGTTGCCCCGGGCAGCGGCCGGCCGGCGATCTCCATCCGGTCCCGCCTCCCCGGTCAGTAGGCCGGCATCGTGCGCGGGCCCAGGTCGTCGCGGGCGGGCGGCGGCGCCAGCCGTACGGTGGCGCCGAGGGCGCTCACGCCGTGCGGGGCGACGACGACCGGTTCGAGGGTGACCGCGACCACCTCCGGGTGATCGTCGACCAGCCGGGACACTCGCAGCAGCAGCTCCTCCAGCGCGGGGGTGTCGACGGGCGTGGAACCGCGCCAGCCGAACAGCAGCGGGGCCGTACGGATCGACCGCACCAGGGAGGTCGCCTCGCGGTCGGTGACCGGGATCAGCCGGTGCGCCATGTCCCCGAGCAGCTGGGAGGCGGCTCCGGCGAGGCCGAAGGACAGCACGGCACCGGCGGCGGGATCGATCACCGCGCGGACGACCGTGTCGACACCCCTGGGCGCCATGCCCTGCACCACCGGCCGCAGCTCCTGCGGGATCCCGAACAGCTCGGTCAACTCGCCGTACGCGCGCCGCAGTTGCTCCTCGTCCGCGAGGTCGAGGCGTACGCCGCCAAGGTCCGCGCGGTGCCGCAGGTGCGGGGCGGTGGCCTTGAGGGCCACCGGGTAGCCGAGGGTGCGGGCCGCTTCGACGGCGGCGTCGGGGGTCGGGGCGGGCAGGGCCCGGCGGACGTGTATGCCGTACTTCCCGAGCAGTTCGCAGGTCTCGGCGGCGGAGATCGTGAGCCCCTCCCCGCGCGCGAGCAGCTCCCCGATCAGCCGTGCGGCCCCCTTCTCGTCGATGTCGTCGTACTCCGGCACCTTCCCGGGGTCGGCCGCATCCCGCTGCCACTGCCCGTACTCGACGGCTTCGGCGAGGGCCCGCACCGCGCGTTCGGCGGCGGGGTAGGCGGGGATGAGGCGGGTGCCGTCGGCAGGTGCCGCTCCCGCGGTGGGCAGTGGTGCCGCTCCGGCGGCGCCCGTCCTGGGTGACTTCTCGACGGCCTGCGGTGCCGTACTCGCCGCGGCCGACAATGCCTCGGCAAGCCCGCCCAGCTCCACATGTACGACGAGGACCGGCTTGCCCGGCACGGCCGCCGCGGCCGACCGCAACGCCTCCGCCAGCTCCGCGTCCCCGGGCGACCCCTCCCCGATGGCGGGGATCGCCGTGACGACAACGGCGTCGTTCGTGCTGTCGGCCAGCGCCGCGGCCAGTGCCCGGTGGAAGTCCTCCGCCGTCGCCCCGGTCGTCAGGTCCAGCGGAGGCGACGGCCGCAGCCCCTCGGCCACGCAGCGGTCGTACGCCAGGACGCCCAGAGACTCGGAGTTGCCGAGGATCGCCACCCGGGGGCCGCCCGGCAGCGGCTGCCGGGCGAGCAGCAGGCCCGTGTCGACCAGTTCGGTGATCGTGTCGACCCGGAGCACCCCGGCCTGCCGCAGCAGTTCGGAGACGGTGGCGTGCGGCAGGCGGGTCGCCCGTACCGCGTGCCCCTGCGGCACGGAACCCACGCCCTGCACCACGACCAGCGGCTTCGCCGCCGCCGTCCGCCGCGCGAGCCGGGTGAACTTGCGCGGGTTGCCGATGGATTCCAGATACATGAGGGCGACGTCGGTCTCGGGGTCGTCGTACCAGTACTGCAGGACGTCGTTGCCGGAGACGTCTGCCCGGTTGCCGGCGGAGACGAAGGTGGAGACACCCGTGACCCCGGTGACCCCTCCGCCGCGCCGGTGCAGCCGGGACAGCAGGGCGATGCCGATGGCTCCCGACTGGGCGAACAGGCCGATGCGGCCGGCACGGGGCATCTCGGGGGCGAGGGAGGCGTTCAGCCGGACGTCCGGCGCGGTGTTGATGAGCCCGAAGGCGTTCGGGCCGATGATCCGCATGCCGTACGCGCGCGCGTGCCGCACGAGTGCCCGCTGCCGCTCCCTGCCTTCGGGGCCGCTCTCCGCGTATCCGGCGGACAGTACGACGAGTCCCTGCACGCCGTGCTCTCCGCACTCGGCGACCACCGCGGGCACGTGATCGGCCGGCACGGCGACGACGGCGAGGTCCACGGGGCCCTCGACGTCGCGCACGGACCGGTACGCCGGCACCCCGTCGACCTCCTTGAGGTCCTCGGGGAAGGCCCGGTTCACCGCGTGCAGCCGGCCGCCGTAGCCGCCGTCCCGGATGTTGCCGAGAACGCTGCGGCCGACGCCGCCGGGGGCGCGGCCGACGCCGATGACCGCCACCGAGCCGGGCGCGAGCAGCCGCCGTACCGAGCGGGCTTCGGCGCGCTGCTCCCGCGCGCGCTGGACGGCGAGCGAGCGGTCGGTCGGCTCGAGGTCGAACTCCAGGCGGACGACGCCGTCCTCGAAGCTTCGCTTCTGGGTGTACCCGGCGTCCGTGAACACCTTGATCATTTTGGTGTTGGCGGGCAGCACCTCGGCGGCGAAGCGGCGGATGCCCCGCTCGCGCGCGACGGCCGCGATGTGCTCCATCAGGGCGGAGGCGACTCCGCGGCCCTGCTGGGCGTCCTGCACCAGAAAGGCGACCTCGGCCTCGTCGGCGGGCGCGGAGGCGGGCATGCCGTCGGTGCCGATGCGGTCATAGCGTACGGTGGCGATGAACTCGCCGCCGATGGTGGCCGCGAGTCCCACCCGGTCCACAAAGTCGTGGTGCGTGAAGCGGTGGACGTCCTTGGCGGACAGTCGTGGGTACGGCGCGAAGAAGCGGTAGTACTTCGACTCGTCCGAGACCTGCTCGTAGAAGCTGACCAGGCGGTCGGCGTCATCAATGGTGATGGGCCGGATGCGCGCGGTGCCACCGTCGCGCAGCACCACGTCCGCCTCCCAGTGGGCGGGGTACTCGTACCGGTCCTGCCGGTCCGCCGAGCTCTGCATGGGGCCCAGAGTACGGCTCGCGTCCGACAATGGCGCGAGGCAGTCTGTGGGGGACGGAAGCCGGACCGAGGCCGCGGTCCGACGTCACACCGGAGGGGACGAGGGTCCGCTCCGGGCACGCTTCGCGGTATGGGAAACTGGTCTAGACAACCCTGAACACCGAAGGGCAGCAACACATGGCTGAGCGCCGCGTCAACGTCGGCTGGGCCGAGGGCCTCCACGCCCGCCCCGCCTCCATCTTCGTCCGAGCCGCCACGGCCGCAGGCGTCCCGGTGACGATCGCCAAGGCTGACGGCACGCCCGTCAACGCGGCCTCCATGCTGGCCGTCCTGGGCCTGGGCGCCCAGGGCGGCGAGGAGATCGTCCTCGCCTCCGAAGCCGAGGGCGCGGACGTCGCCCTGGACCGTCTGGCCAAGCTGGTCTCCGAGGGTCTGGAAGAGCTGCCCGAGACGGTCTGAGCACTGCGCACGAAACAGTGAAGCCGCGTCGCCCTTTCCGGGCGGCGCGGCTTCGCCGTTTCCGCCTTCTTTTGCGGATGCGCGGGCACACCGGAATTCCGGCAGCAGAAATAAACCGCCACCGAATTACTCCTCTTTGTATACGGCGTCCGTGTTAATGCCGCAGGCCCGACATGTTTACGGCGTGTTGCGAAGTCCTCACACGCTCGCCGGCACCGGAAAAGCGAAGCCGGTGCGCGGCCGTCGCGCGCTCGCCGTGCAGTGCCGTGAGCGCCCGCGCGCGCTCGCCGTCGCCCCGCGCCACCGCGTCCACGATCGCACCGTGCTCCGCCCAGGACTCGGCCGGGCTCGACGGCGGCTCGACCGTGTACATCCAGGCGATCTTGTGGCGCACCTGGGTCAGCATCGAGGTCAGCGAGGGGCTGCCGCAGGCCTGGGCGAGCGTCTCGTGGAACCAGCCGCCCAGCGAGCGCAGATCCTCGCTGCTGCCCCGCCTGGCCCGCTCCTGACCCAGTCTGACCAGGCCGCGCAGCACCTTCAGATGCGCTTCCGTGCGCCGCTGTGCGGCCCGGGCGGCGCCGAGCGGCTCGAGCAGCATGCGCATCTCCAGCAGGTCGGCCGCCTCCTGCTCGGTCGGCTCGGCCACGCACGCGCCTGCGTGCCGGCGCGTCACCACGAAACCCTCCGCCTCCAGGGTGCGCAGGGCCTCGCGCACGGGGACGCGCGAGACGCCGTAGCGGCGGGCCAGGACTTCCTCGGTGAGGCGGCCGCCGCGCTCGTGGACACCGGCGACGATGTCGTCCCGGATCGCCGTGCATACCGAGTGCGCCGGAATACGCATGACCGACCTCCGCCTTAATCCCCGTGAAACGTCGACGATGGACGTGTGTTCCGTGACTCTATTGCAATGAGCCGGAATTTCCGACGGCGGGCCGGAATCCATGGATATTTTTTGGACAGCGACCGTTGGACAGCAGCCGTTGAACAGCGACCGGCGCGGACCTCCGGCGGACATCGTGAAAAACAGCGAAAGCCCCGGCTCGGTGAGCCGGGGCCCGGGCTGCCGTGCGCGGTGCGCCGTGCACGTTGCGCCGTGCGCCGTGCGCGTCAGACGTTCACGCCGTGCGCCGTGTGCGTCAGACGTTCACGCCGTGCTTGCGGAGATAGGCGACGGGGTCGACGTCCGAGCCGTAGTCGGGGGTCGTCCGGGCCTCGAAGTGGAGGTGCGGTCCGGTGACGTTGCCGGTCGCGCCGGACAGGGCGATCTGCTGGCCCGGGGTGACCTGCTGGCCCACCGTGACACCGATGGACGACAGATGGCCGTACTGGGTGTACATGCCGTCGGCCATCCGGATCACGATCTGGTTGCCGTAGGCGCCGCCCCAGCCGGTGGAGACGACGGTGCCGGAGCCGACCGCGTGGACGGCGGTGCCGCTGGCCGCGTGGAAGTCGATGCCGGTGTGGGAGCCGGAGGACCACAGGGAGCTGCTGGCCTTGTAGCCCGTGGAGACGTACGAGTCCGTGATCGGGGCGACGAAGCGGTTCAGGCGCTCGCGCTCGGCCTCACGGGCGGCGCGCTCCTTGGCCGCGCGGACCTCCTTGGCCCGCTCGGCCGCGGCCTGCTCGGCCGCCTTCTGCTCGGCTGCCCGCTGCTGGGCGGCGGCCTGGTCATCGATGTGCTCGGCGATGTCGTCGCCCATGGTGATCACCGGGGTGAGGCCGGTCTGCTCGGCGGAGTTCTCGGCGGCGAACGCCGGAGCGGCCGCGAGGGTGCCGATGACGCCGGTGGTGGTCAGGGCCGCGATGCCGGCCGCCTGAGCGGTGGTGCGCTTGACCCGGCCGGGCTTGCGGTGCTTCCCGGTGGCGCACATGAACGCCATGAAGTGGCTGGTCCTTTCCTTCCCTCTCGCCTACCGGGTTAGCTGACGGGTTCGGAGCAGGAAGGTCTCCTACGAGCCCCCCTCGCTGCCGCGCGGGCGCCCGATTCACCCCAGGGACGGTGGGTCCCCGGCTCCCCTGGCTCGCGCCGTACGGGGACTCGGCGATGGCTGTCCGGTGCCGCGGGTGCGGCGCACTGCCTGACGAACAGCCCGGACGACGCTAGGCGGGCCCGCCGTCAATCCCCAAACCGATCCCGGATTTTGTAGCGCATGCCACAGGGCAGACGGGCAACCTCCGCCCCAAAACGGGCATCTGGGGAAGGGAGTGGAACAGCAAGGGGCCCTGACGACCCGTAGGTCGTCAGGGCCCCTCGCACGCGTGCCGTTACTCGGCCGCCACCACGGTCACTTCGCCGATGCCCAGCGCCTCCACCGGCGCCTTGATCTGGGCGGCGTCACCGACGAGGACGGTCACCAGGCGCTCCACCGGGAAGGCGTTCACAACGGCCGCCGTGGCCTCCACCGTGCCCGTCGCGGCCAGCTGCTGGTACAGCGTCGCCTGGAAGTCGTCGGGCAGGTGCTGCTCGACCTGGTCGGCCAGCGTGCTCGCGACGGCCGCCGCCGTCTCGTACTTCAGCGGCGCCACCCCGACGAGGTTCTGCACGGCGACGTCCCGCTCGGCGTCGGTCAGGCCCTCGGCCGCGAGGGTGCGCAGCACCTTGCACAGGTCCTCCAGCGCGGGACCCGTGTTCGGCGTGTCCACCGAGCCGCTGATGGCGAGCAGCGAGGCGCCCGTGCCGTCCGGCGCGGAGCGGAGGACCTGCCCGAACGAGCGGACACCGTAGGTGTAGCCCTTCTCCTCGCGCAGGACGCGGTCCAGGCGGGAGGTGAGGGTACCGCCGAGGCAGTAGGTGCCGAGCACCTGGGCGGGCCACACGCGGTCGTGCCGGTCGGGGCCGACGCGGCCGATCAGCAGCTGCGTCTGGACGGCGCCGGGGCGGTCCACGATGACCACGCGGCCGGTGTCGTCGGCGCTCACCGGCGGCACGGGCCGGGACTCGCCCGGGGTGCCGGTCCAGGCGCCCAGGGTGTCGCCGAGCAGGGCGTCCAGGTCGATGCCCGTGAGGTCGCCGACCACGACCGCGGTGGCCGTGGCGGGGCGGACGTAGCGGTCGTAGAAGGCGCGCACGGCGATCGCGTCGATCTTCTCGACCGTCTCCTCGGTGCCCTGGCGCGGGCGCGACATGCGCGAGGCCGCCGGGAACAGCTCCTTGGACAGCTCCTTGGCGGCCCGGCGGGAGGGGTTGGCCAGCTCGTGCGGGATCTCGTCCAGACGGTTGCGGACCAGCCGCTCGACCTCGCTCTCGGCGAACGCGGGCGCGCGCAGGGCGTCGGCGAGCAGGCCGAGGCCCTTGGCCAGGCGGGAGGCGGGGACCTCCAGGCTCAGGCGGACGCCGGGGTGGTCGGCGTGCGCGTCGAGCGTGGCGCCCGCGCGCTCCAGCTCGGCGGCGAACTCCTCGGCGGAATGCTGGTCGGTGCCCTCGGAGAAGGCCCGCGCCATGATCGTGGCGACGCCGTCCAGGCCGGCCGGCTCGGCGTCCAGGGGCGCGTCCAGGAGCACCTCGACGGCGACGACCTGCTGGCCGGGGCGGTGGCAGCGCAGCACCGTCAGGCCGTTGTCGAGACTGTCGCGCTCGGGGGCCGGGAACGCCCACGGCTTGGCGTCGCCGGGCTGCGGCCGGGGGTGGAAGTCCATGGTGGCGAGCTGCTCGGTCACTTGGCCGTCTCCTCGTTCTCGTTACCGGCCTCTACGGTCGCTTCCTGCTCCGGGTCCTCGCCGCGCCCCGCTTCCTCGGTGTGCTCGGCGGAGTCGGCGGACAGCGGCTCGTAGACCAGCACCGCCCGGTTGTCGGGGCGCAGGCGCGCCTTGGCGACGTCCTGGACCTCCTTCGGGGTCACCTCCAGGACGCGCTTGACGGCGGTGAGGGCGAGCTGCGGGTCACCGAACAGGACGGCGAACCGGCACAGTTCGTCGGCGCGGCCGGCGACCGTGCCGAGCCGGTCCAGCCACTCGCGCTCCAACTGGGCCTGGGCGCGCTCCATTTCCTCCGGCGTGGGGCCCTCCTCGGCGAACCGGGCCAGCTCCTCGTCGATGGCGGCCTCGATGACCGGCACCTCGACGTCACCGGAGGTCTTCACGTCCAGCCAGCCCATCGAGGGCGCGCCGGCCAGGCGCAGCAGGCCGAAGCCGGCCGCGACGGCCGTACGGTCGCGGCGCACCAGGCGGTTGTACAGGCGGGAGGACTCGCCCCCGCCGAGGACGGTCAGGGCGAGGTCGGCCGCGTCGCACGCGCGCGTGCCGTCCTCCGGCAGCCGGTAGGCGGCCATCAGGGCGCGCGCCGGGACCTCCTCGACGACGACCTCGCGCTTCTGCTCGCCGATGACCTCCGGCAGCGAGCCGTCGCGCGGCGCGGGCTTGCCGTCGTGGGAGGCGATCGAGCCGAAGTACTTCTCGATCCAGGCGAGGGTCTGCACGGGGTCGATGTCGCCGACCACGGAGAGCACCGCGTTGTTCGGCGCGTAGTACGTGCGGAAGAACTGGCGGGCGTCCTCCAGGGTGGCCGCGTCCAGGTCCGCCATCGAGCCGATCGGCGTGTGGTGGTAGGGGTGGCCCTCCGGGTACGACAGCGCGGTCAGCTTCTCGAAGGCGGTGCCGTAGGGCACGTTGTCGTAGCGCTGGCGGCGCTCGTTCTTGACGACGTCCCGCTGGTTCTCCATGGACTCGTCGTCCAGGGCGGCCAGCAGCGAGCCCATGCGGTCGGCCTCCAGCCAGAGCGCCAGCTCCAGCTGGTGGGCGGGCATGGTCTCGAAGTAGTTGGTGCGCTCGAAGCTGGTGGTGCCGTTGAGCGAGCCGCCGGCGCCCTGCACCAGCTCGAAGTGACCGTTGCCCTTGACCTGTGCCGAGCCCTGGAACATCAAGTGCTCGAAAAGGTGAGCCAGGCCGGTACGCCCCTTGACTTCGTGGCGGGAGCCGACGTCGTACCAGAGGCAGACCGCCGCCACCGGGGTCAGGTGGTCCTCGGAGAGCACCACGCGCAGACCGTTGGCCAGCCGGTGCTCGGTCGCTGTCAGGCCCCCGGAGCCTGCCTCGGCTGTGGTCGTGTGACCCATGGGCATGTACATCCCTTCGCGAGCGGAGGCGGTTGTGCAAACCGCGGTTTTCCTGCCGTTCCTGCCACTGTATGCAAAGCGCGCGGGACCTCGGCGAAGTTCCCGCGAGGCGTACGCCGACAGCGGATCCCGCAAGCCGCGGCGGAGTGCCTCCGTAGCGGCTCCCGGGCAGGGGAAGGCCGCTTCCGGTGGCGCGGGAGGCCGTGGAATCCGGGTCGTGGCACGGGTTGTCAGTGCCTCGGTCCACAATGGTCGACGTCAGATCAGTCAATCGCTTCAGCAAGGAGCCGGCAGCGATGGCCCGCCGCAGCACGAAGACCCCGCCGCCCGACGATCCGTACGAGGAGAAGATCCTCGACATCGACGTCGTGGACGAGATGCGTGGCTCCTACCTCGAGTACGCGTACTCGGTCATCTATTCGCGCGCCCTGCCGGACGCACGTGACGGCCTCAAGCCGGTGCACCGGCGGATCGTGTACCAGATGAACGAGATGGGCCTGCGCCCCGACCGCGCCTATGTGAAGTGCGCGCGCGTCGTCGGCGAGGTCATGGGCAAGCTGCACCCGCACGGCGACGCGTCGATCTACGACGCGCTGGTGCGCATGGCCCAGCCGTTCTCGATGCGCATGCCGCTGGTCGACGGCCACGGCAACTTCGGCTCGCTGGGCAACGACGACCCGCCGGCCGCCATGCGGTACACCGAGTGCCGGCAGGCCGAGGCGACGAGCCTGATGACCGAGTCGATCGACGAGGACACGGTCGACTTCGCGCCCAACTACGACGGCCAGGAGCAGGAGCCGGTGGCCCTGCCGGCCGCTTTCCCGAACCTGCTGGTCAACGGCTCCTCGGGCATCGCGGTGGGGATGGCGACGAACATGCCGCCGCACAACCTCGGCGAGGTGATCGCGGCCGCCCGCCACCTGATCCGGCATCCGAACGCGGACCTGGACGCGCTGATGAAGCACGTCCCGGGCCCGGACCTGCCCACCGGCGGCCGGATCGTCGGCCTGGACGGCGTCCGGGACGCGTACGCGACGGGCCGCGGCACCTTCAAGATCCGTGCCACGGTGTCGGTGGAGACGGTGACGGCCCGCCGCAAGGGCCTGGTCATCACCGAACTGCCCTTCACGGTCGGCCCCGAGAAGGTCATCGCGAAGATCAAGGACCTGGTCAACGCGAAGAAGATCCAGGGCATCGCGGACGTCAAGGACCTCACCGACCGCGAGCACGGACTGCGCCTGGTGATCGAGATCAAGAACGGCTTCGTGCCGGAGGCGGTCCTGGAGCAGCTGTACAAGCTGACCCCGATGGAGGAGTCCTTCGGCATCAACAACGTGGCGCTGGTGGACGGCCAGCCGCTCACGCTGGGCCTGAAGGAGCTGCTGGAGGTCTACCTCGACCACCGCTTCGACGTCGTCCGCCGCCGCAGCGAGTTCCGCCGTACCAAGCGCCGCGACCGGCTGCACCTGGTCGAGGGCCTGCTGACCGCGCTGGTCGACATCGACGAGGTCATCCGGCTGATCCGCTCCAGCGAGAACTCCGCGCAGGCCAAGGAGCGCCTGATGGAGCGCTTCTCGCTGAGCGAGGTCCAGACGCAGTACATCCTCGACACGCCGCTGCGCCGGCTCACCAAGTACGACCGCATCGAGCTGGAGGCGGAGAAGGACAGGCTCACCGCGGAGATCGAGGAGCTGACCCGGATCCTGGAGTCCGACGCGGAGCTGCGCAAGCTGGTCTCGGCCGAACTGGCCGCCGTGGCGAAGAAGTTCGGCACCGAGCGGCGTACGGTCCTGCTGGAGTCCGCGGGCGCCTCGGTGGCCACGGTGCCGCTGCAGGTGGCCGACGACCCGTGCCGGGTGCTGATGTCCTCGACCGGCCTGCTGGCGCGTACGTCGGCCGACGAGGCGTTCCCCGAGGAGGCCGGTGCGAAGCGGGTCAAGCACGATGTGATCGTCTCGGCGGTCCAGGCGACCGCGCGCGGCGAGGTCGGCGCGGTGACCTCGGCGGGCCGGCTGCTGCGGATCAACGTGGTCGACCTGCCCCAGCTGCCGGACACGGCGAGCGCGCCGAACCTCTCCGGGGGCGCTCCGCTCGCGGAGTTCGTCTCCTTGGAGGACGACGAGACGGTGGTCTGCCTGACCACGCTGGACGAGTCGTCGCCGGGTCTGGCGCTCGGCACCGAGCAGGGTGTGGTCAAGCGTGTGGTGCCCGACTACCCCTCCAACAAGGAGGAGCTGGAGGTCATCACGCTCAAGGAGGGCGACCGGATCGTCGGCGCGGTGGAGCTGCGCACCGGCGAGGAGGACCTCGTCTTCATCACCGACGACGCGCAGCTGCTGCGCTTCCAGGCGTCCATCGTGCGCCCGCAGGGCCGCCCGGCGGGCGGCATGGCGGGCATCAAGCTCGCCGACGGCGCGAAGGTGATCTCCTTCACCGCGATCGACCCGGCTGCCGACGCGGTGGTCTTGACGGTGGCGGGCTCGCGCGGCACGCTGGACGACTCGGTGCAGACGACGGCCAAGCTGACCCCGTTCGACCAGTACCCGCGCAAGGGCCGTGCCACGGGCGGGGTGCGCTGCCAGCGGTTCCTGAAGGGCGAGGACTGCCTGTCGCTGGCCTGGGCCGGGCCCGCCCCCGCGCGTGCGGCCCAGAAGACCGGCACCCCGGCGGAGCTGCCGGAGCTGGACCCGCGCCGCGACGGCTCGGGCACGTCGCTGGCGAAGACGGTGGCGGTGGTCGCGGGGCCGGTGTTCTAGGCCTCGCAGGCCGGCTGGTACGACGCCTCGTAATCCGCCTGGGACGACGTCTCGTACGACGTCCCGTACGACGTCTCGTACGACTCCGGGCCGGGTTCCTCCTCGGAGCCCTGGACGTATCGCAGGACGCCCCACATGCCGTGCTCGTCGGCGTGTGGGGCGTTGTTCTCGCACGCCTGGAGTTCCTTGCCGAGGGCTTCGGTGTCGATACCGGAGCCGATCAGCACGAGCTGGGTGAGCCGGGCGCCGGCCGCGGCCCAGGGCTCGGGGTAGAAGCGCAGGAACCGGCCGACGGCGTGCACGGCGTACCGGTTGCGGGTGTCGTGCGGCCCGAAGTCGACGTAGCCCTTGATCCGGTACAGCCCCTCGGGCCGGCTGTCCAGGAACCGCATGAGCGCGCGGGGGTCGATGGGCACGTCGGAGCTGAAGGGCAGGCTGTCGTAGCCGGTGTGCAGATGACCGGCGTGGGCGTCGCCTTCGGTGTGCTCGTGGAGGTCGTCGAAGGACAGCTGCCCGATGCGTTCCTCACCGGGCCTGCAGTCGAAGAGGAACTCCGGGTCGATGCGTCCGTAGGTGGCGGGCACGACGGCGGCGCGGTCCGTGAGGGACCGCACGAGGCCGAGCACCCGGTCGCCGTCCTCGGTCCGGTCGAGCTTGTTGACCACCACGAGGTCGGCGAGGGCCAGGTGCCGGTCAAGCTCGGGGTGCCGGGCCCGGGTGTCGTCGAACTCGGCGGCGTCGACGACCTCGACCAGACCGCCGTAGACGACCCTCGGGTGCTCGCTGGCCAGCACCATCCGGACGAGTTCCTGCGGCTCGGCGAGCCCGCTGGCCTCGATGACGATCACGTCGATACCGGTGCCGGGGTCGGCGAGCCGGTCCAGGTAGACGTCGAGTTCGCTCGCGTCGACGGCGCAGCACAGGCAGCCGTTGCCGAGCGAGACGGTCGAGTCGCCGAGGGCGCCCGCCACGGCCATCGCGTCGATCTCGATGGCCCCGAAGTCGTTGACGATCGCCCCGATCCGGCTGCCGCCGCTGCGGTGCAGGAGGTGGTTGAGGAGCGTGGTCTTTCCGGAGCCCAGGAAACCGGCGAGCACGACGACCGGGATCTGCTGCACGGTGTTGCTGTTGCCCAACGGGCGCCCTCTCTCGCGTGGACCGACCTTCCGGACCAGGATAGGAGCGGGGCGCCCGGGGCGGGCTCAGGGCTGAGCCGGTACCGCCGCCGGCGGCTCCGGGCCGACGTACCGCGCGACCGGGCGGATGATCTTCGAATCGGCCGCCTGTTCCAGGATGTTGGCACTCCATCCCACCACCCGGGCCGCGGCGAAGGTGGGCGTGAACATCTCGCGGGGCAGACCGCACAGTTCCATGACCACACCGGCGTAGAACTCGACGTTGATGTGGAGTTCGCGGCCGGGCTTCAGCTCGGCGAGGATCGCCTCGACCCGGCGCTCGACCTGCACCGCGAAGTCGACGCGCGGACCGCCGAAGCTCTGGGCGATCTCCCGGAGCATCCGTGAACGGGGGTCCTCCGTGCGGTAGATGGCGTGCCCGAATCCCATGATCCGGTCGCCGCCGAGCACCCGCTCGCGGATCCAGGGGTCGATCCGGTCGGGGGTCCCGATGGCGTCGAGGGTGTCCAGGGCCCGGCTGGGCGCACCGCCGTGCAGCGGCCCGGACAGGGCGCCCACCGCTCCGGTCAGGCAGGCCACCACGTCGGCGCCGGTGGAGGCGATGACCCGGGCGGTGAAGGTTGACGGGTTGAATCCATGATCAATGGTTGAGATCAGGTATTGCTCGACCGCACGGGCCCGCCGTTGCTCGGGCTCCTCACCCGTGAGCATGTACAGGTAGTTGGCCGCGTACGTGAGGTCCTCGCGCGGCTCGACCGGGTCGAGGCCCTGCCCGAGCCGGTACAGCGCGGTGAGCAGCGTGGGTACGGCCGCGCAGGCGGCCAGGGTGTCGGCACGCCGCCGGTCCGCGTCGATGTCGTACACCGGCCGCATCCCCCGTGCCGCACCCAGCAGCGACAGCGCCGTACGCAGTCCGGACAGCGGCCCGGAGACGCGGCTCGCGGCGGCGATCGCGGGCAGCGCGGCGCGGACCTCCTCGGGCAGCCGGCGCAGCGCGGCGGTCTCGGCCGTGAAGGCGGCGCGGCACCGCGCGTCCGGGAGCGCGCCGTGGACCAGGAGGTGCCAGACGTCCTCGAAGCCGCGGGTCCGCGCGAGTTCGACGGCCGAGTACTGGCGGTAGTGGTAGAAGCCCTCCCGGCCCCGGACGTCACCGATCTCGGTCTCGGTGACGACGACGCCGGCGAGGCCGCGCGGTGCGTCGATGAGCGGGGTGGCGGTCCTGTTGATGGACATGGTTCTCCTCCCTGGACTTGATCCGACTGTCTATGATTGACTAATTAATTGTCAATATTGATTGAATCAACATTCAGCGATCAAGATGTGCAGAGGCGGCTACGGTGACCCCCATGCGCGATCACGAACCCGCTCCCCACCGTCCCGGGCGAAGGCTGACCACCAAGGAGACCGCCGAACTGCTCGGCGTGAAGCCCGAGACGGTCTACGCGTACGTGAGCCGCGGGCTGCTCAGCAGCAGACGCGAACCCGGCGGCCGGGCCAGCACCTTCGAGGCGAAGGAGGTCGAGGCCCTCGCCCGGCGCAACCGGCGCGAAGCCGCCGCAAGCCCCGCCTCCGGGGCAGACCTCTCGGTGCGGACCCGCATCACGCTGATCGAGCAGGACCGGTACTTCTTCCGGGGCGTGGACGCGGTCGAGCTGGCCACCCGCCACCCCTACGAGGAGGTCGCGGAGTGGCTGTGGACGGCCCGGCTGATCCCCGGGACCGCCTTCACCGCGCCCGCCCCCACCGTCGCGGTCGCCCGCCGCGCGGTGAACGCCCTGTCCGAGCACGCCTCCCCCACGGACCGGCTCCGGGTGGCGGCGATCGCCGCGGCGGCCGAGGACCCGCTGCGCTTCGACCTGTCCGAGGACGCGGTGCTGAACACCGCGCGGATCCTCATCCCCACGCTCGTCGCCGCGCTGCCGCCGGTCCGGCCCGATCACAAGGACGACGGCCCGCTGGCCCACCGCCTGTGGGGCCGGCTGACCGGCCGCCCCGCCGACGCGGCCTCGCTGCGCGTCCTGGACACCGCCCTCGGCCTGCTCGCCGACCACGACCTGGCCGCCTCCACGCTCGCCGTCCGGGTCGCCGCCTCGGCCCGGGCGCACGCCTACGCGGCCGTCTCGGCCGGGCTCGGCGTCCTGGAGGGCCCGCTGCACGGCGCGTCGAGCGGCATGGCCCACCGCATGCTGCTCGACGTCCTCGACCAGGGCACCGCGGTCCCGGTGATCGCCGACGAACTGCGCGCGGGCCGTCGTGTCCCCGGGCTCGGGCACCGGTTGTACTCCGGCGAGGATCCCCGCGCACGCGTGCTGTTCGGCCTCCTGGAGCAGATGCCCAGCGCGGAGTCCGCCCTGCTCGCGGCCCGGGACATCGTCGCCACGACCGCCCGGCACACCCCGTTGCACGCCAACGTCGACCTGGCCCTGGCGGTGTTCACGGCGTCCAGCGGCATGCCCGCCACAGCCGGAGAGACGATCTTCGCGGTCGCCCGGACGGCCGGCTGGATCGCCCACGCGCTGGAGGAGTACGGCGAGCGCCCGCTGCGCATGCGCCCCGTCGGCCACTACGTCGGACCGCGGCCGCCCCAGCCTCTGCCGGAGTAGGACACGGCCAGGGCCGGAAGTCGCTCCGCGCGGAGTCAGGTTAGGCTCACCTCTGTGAGTAGGTGCGCGACCGTCTCCCGGAGCCTCGACGAGCCCGTTTCCGGTACGGCGGCCACGGCGACGACGTGGCTGCTGCTGGAACAGCCCGGCCCGTGGGGTGCCAAGGCGCTCACCTCGAGCCATCTGGACCCCGCGCTCGGCCGGGCGCTGGAGCGGGCCGCCGAGGGAACCGGCGTCCGCGTCGCCCTCATCCGGCGCCCCGGACGCCACGCCGACCCCGGCACGCCGCCACTGCGGCATGTGTACGTGGCCCACACCGTTCCCGGAAATGTGTGGCTGCACAGCGCCACCGTCCGCGATCCGAACCGACTCCTCGACCTCGACTTCGCCGCTCTCGGCGCGGGCGACCACCGCTCCTTCGCTGCCGCGCTCGACGGCCGGCCGCACACGGGCGACCCGCTCGCGCTCGTGTGCACCAACGGCAAGCGGGACCGCTGCTGCGCCCTCCTGGGCCGTCCTCTCGCCGGCGAGCTGGCCGCCTCGGGGGTGCCCGGGGTCTGGGAGGTCACCCATCTGGGTGGACATCGCTTCTCGCCGACGGTGCTCGTCCTGCCGTACGGCTACGCCTACGGCCGCACCGAGGCGCACACCGTCAAGGAGGCCCTGCACGGCATCCAGGAGGGCCGTGTGGTGGTCGAGGGGTGCCGGGGGTGCTCCGCCTGGGAACGGCCCGGCCAGGCGGCCGAACTGGCCGTCCGGTCGGCGACGGGCGAAGTGCGGGCGGGTGTGCTGAGCGTCGTACGGACCGACGGCACGGCCCCGCGCTGGGCGATCACCGTCGCGCACGCCGACGGCCGCCTGTGGCGGGTGACCGTGGCGCAGGGCGCGGGGCTGCCGCCGCGCCCGGAGAGCTGTGGCGCGGCGGTGCTCGGCACGCCCGCGCGGATGGACGTGACGGCCGTGCGCGAGCTGCGGCCGACGGCGCTGGCGAGCTGAGCCGCCCCCTCGTTCAAGAATTGGTCAAGCGATCCCCACCACATCCCCTGGGGCGTGCCAGGATTTCCCACGTACCGTCGTGCCATGAGTCCCACTCCCCCCGCACGCCGTCTTCGCCTCGGCCTGCCCCGGCGGGTGTTCTCACAGGTGCTGCTGATGCAGGTGACGATCGCCGCGGGGGTGGCGGTGCTCGCGACGGGGCTCTTCCTGGCCCCGCTGAGCAAGCAGCTGGACCAGGAGGCGATGCGCCGCGCGCTGGCCATCGCCCAGACCACCGCGCAGGACCCGCAGATCGCCGAGGGCGTCCTGACCACCTCGCCGTCCAGCGACGGCGCGGTGCAGAAGGAGGCCGAGCGGATCCGGCGGGCCACCCACGCCGAGTACATCGTGGTGCTGGACACCCACTGGGTGCGCTGGTCGCATCCGACGGACTCCGAGATCGGCCACCGCGTCTCGACGGACCCCAGCGACGCCCTGGCCGGCAGGGAGGTCATGGAGATCGACGAGGGCACCCTGGGGCGTTCGGCCCGCGGCAAGGTGCCGCTGTACGACGCACGGCACCGCATCGTCGGGGCGGTCTCGGTCGGCATCGCCTACGACAGCGTGCGGGCACGGCTGATCAGCGCGATCCCGGGGCTGTTCGCGTACGCGGGCGGGGCTCTCGCGGTGGGTGCGCTGGCGGCCTGGCTGATCTCCCGCCGGGTCCAGCGGCAGACCCGGGACCTGGCCTTCTCCGACATCTCGGCGCTTCTCGCCGAGCGCGAGGCGATGCTGCACGGCATCCGGGAGGGCGTGGTCGCCCTCGACCGCGGCGGCCGTGTCCGGCTGCTGAACGACGAGGCGCGGCGGCTGCTGGGCGTCGGGGACGAAGCCGTCGGCCGAACCCCCGACGAGGCGCTGGGCGAGGGCCGTACGACCGACGTCCTGGCCGGCCGGGTCACCGGCACCGATCTGCTCACCGTGCGCGGCCAGCGCGTGCTGGTCGCCAACCGCATGCCCACGGGCGACGGTGGCGCCGTGGCCACCCTGCGCGACCGCACCGAACTGGAGCAGCTGGGGCGGGAACTCGACTCCACGCGCGGGCTGATCGACGCCCTGCGCGCGCAGGACCACGAGCACGCCAACCGCATGCACACGCTGCTCGGGCTGCTGGAGCTGGAGATGTACGACGACGCCGTGGAGTTCGTCGGCGAGGTGGTCGGCGACCACCGGGTCACCGCCGAGCAGATCACCGAGAAGATCCAGGACCCGTTGCTGGCCGCGCTGCTGGTCGGCAAGGCCACGGTGGCGGCCGAGCGCGGAGTCGCCCTGTGGGTGTCGGAACGCACCTGGCTGCCGGACCGGCTGATCGATCCGCGGGCTCTGGTCACGGTCGTGGGCAATCTGGTGGACAACGCCCTCGACGCGGTGGCGGGCACGCTCCACGCGCGCGTGGAGGCCGAGTTGCGCAGCGAGGGCCGCACGGTCGTCCTGAGAGTGCGCGACACCGGCCCGGGGATCCCGGCGGACCAACGGGAGCTGGTCTTCACGGAAGGCTGGTCCACCAAGGAGCCACCGGCCCACGGCAAGCGCGGCATAGGGCTCTCGCTGGTGCGCCGGCTGGCCGAACGGCAGGGCGGCAGCGCGACGGCGGGCGCCGCTGGTGGCGGTGGCGCGGAGTTCACCGTGGTGCTGCCCGAGGCACTGACCGAACCGGAGCTGGACCCCGCGGGGCGCGACGTGTCCCGCGGGCCCGCTGCCGTCGCCGAACAGGAGGCACGATGATCGAGGTCCTGGTCGTGGACGACGACACCCGCGTCGCCCGGGTCAACGCCGCCTACGTGGAGAAGGTCCCGGGGTTCCGTGTGGCCGCCGAGGCGCACAGCGCGACCGAGGCGCTGCGCCAGGTGGCGACGCTGCCACGGCTGGACCTGGTCCTCATGGACCACTATCTGCCGGACGACACCGGCCTCGCGGTCGTCCGGGAGATGCGCCGGCGCGGCCACCAGGCCGACGTGATCATGGTGACGGCGGCGCGGGACGTGTCGACCGTGCGGGCGGCGATGCGGCACGGGGCGCTGCAGTACCTGGTGAAACCGTTCGCCTTCGCCGGCCTGCGAGCCAAGCTGGAAGCGTACGCCGAGCTGCGGCGCACCCTGGACCGCGGCGGCGAGGCCGAACAGGCGGAGGTGGACCGCATCTTCGGCGCCCTGTCCGCACCGTCGGAGCCCGGCCTGCCCAAGGGGCACTCCCCCACGACGGCCGAGCTGGTGCGCCAGGCACTGATGAATGCCCAGGGACCGCTGTCCGCACAGGAGATCGCCGAGCGGACGGGGGTGAGCCGGCAGACCGCCCAGCGTTATCTGAAGCTCCTGGAGCGCACGGGACGGGCCCGGCTGACTCTCAAGTACGGCGACGCGGGCCGCCCGGAACACCGTTACGTGTGGGCGGCCCGCGTCTGAACGGGCAGGGCCTGTACGTTACTTGACGGCCTTGACGAACTCGGTCGTGTACGTCTTGCTCAGGTCGACCTTGGCGTTCTTGATGCCGGGGTTGAACGACTTGAGCACCTTCTCCACGGTCTCGGGGCCGCCTTGGGGCATCACGCCGTCGTCAGTGAACATCGGCAGGGTGCTCTTGATGGCCTGCGCGTAGAGCGCCTTGTTGCCCTGGGAGTAGTCGGCAGGCATCTTGGCGGCGATCTCGTCGGCACTGTGGGTGGACATCCACTTGAGCGTCTTGACGCATGCGTTGACCAGCTTCTGGACGGTGTCCTTGTGTCCATTCACCCAGTCCGTCGTCATGTACATACTTGACGACGGGTACGGGCCGCCCAGCGCCTCCTGTGAGCCCTGGGGGGTGCGCATGTCGAGGAGGATCTTGCCCGCCTTCTTGTCCAGGATCGTCGCGACGGTCGGGTCGGTGGTCATACCGCCGTCGATCGCGCCCTTCTGCAGGGCCGCGATGAAGGTCGGGCCGGCGCCGACGGAGACCGGCGTGAACTCGCTGACGCTGACGCCGTTCTTGACCGCCAGGTACTTGGTGAGGAAGTCGGTGGAGGAGCCGAGGCTGGTCACCCCCAGCTTGCGGCCCTTGAAGTCCTTCGGCGAGGTGAGGCTGCCCGCCGCCTTGTCCGAGACGACCTCCACCTCGCCGGGCGCGTGGGAGAACTGCACGACCGACTCCACCGACTTGCCCTTCACCTGGAGGTCGAGGGTGTGGTCGTAGAAGCCGACCGCTCCCTGCACCTGGCCCGAGACGAGCGCGGTCTCGGCCTGGACACCGGCGGGCTCACTGAGCAGCTGGACGTTCAGTCCCTCGGCCTGGAAGTAGCCGAGGCGCTGGGTGAGCATCGCGGGCAGGTAGATGACCTTGTCCAGGCCACCGACCATGATCTTGACGGACTCGCCCTTGCCGCCCCCGCCGCTGCCGGCGTCGGCGGTGGAGCCGGCCGCGTCGTTGGCGCAGGCGGTGAGCGAGGAGAGGGCAAGCAGGCCGGCAGCGGTCAGGGAGGTGTATCTGGCGGTCTTGCGCATGGCGGTTCACGTCCTTGTGAGAGGGCGGTGCGGGGAAGGGGCGCGGAGGGCTGGCCGGAGCGGGGCCGGTCAGTTGTCGGAACCGGCGGGCTTCCAGCGGAAGATGCGGCGTTCGGCGAAGGTCAGCAGTCCCTCGGCGACGAGAGCGACGACGGCGAGGATGACCATCGCGGCGTAGACACCGGCCGCGTTGAAGGTGTTCTGCGACTGCGAGACGAGCAGTCCGATGCCCTTGGTCGCGCCGATGTACTCGCCGACGATGGCACCGATGAGCGCGAAGCCGAAGCTGACGTGGAGGCTGGTGAAGATCCAGGAGGTGGCCGACGGGATGACCACCTGGAGGGTCACCCTGCGGTCGCTGGCGCCCAGGATGCGGGCGTTGGCCACCAGGTTGCGGTCCACCTCACGGGCACCCTGGAAGGCGTTGAAGAACACCGGGAAGAAGACGAGCACCACAGCGGAGGCGATCTTGGAGGAGGGCCCGAGCCCGAACCAGATCAGGAAGATGGGCGCAAGGACGATCCTGGGGATCGAGTTGAGCACCTTGATGTATGGACCAAGGACCTCGGCGAGCAATCTGATCCGCCCGAGCGCAATACCGAGCAGCACACCGGCGATCACACCGATGACCCAGCCGAGCAGTGCCTCGTAGAGCGTGTACCAGATCTGCTCGCCCAGGGAGCCGAGCGCGGTGCCGTGCGTCACCCAGGTCCAGATCTGGTCCCAGATCTTCGAGGGCATCGAGAAGTTGAACGGGTCGATGACCTCCGCCCGGGACAGCGCCTCCCACAGTCCGAGTACGGCCACCAGCAGTACCACGCGCACGGTGTTGACGAGGAGCTTGCGGCGGCGGGCGGCCTGGGCACGGCTCTGCGCGCGATCGGGGAGCTTGGCCGTCTCGACGGCCGGTGTGCTCAGAACCTCAGGCGACATGGGCGGCACCCCTCTCGCGGGTGATGCGGACCTCTTCGCCGAGCGACTCCCAGATCTCGCGGTAGATCTCGATGAACTGCGGCTCCAGGCGAACCGATTCGACCTTGCGCGGCCGCGGCAGGCCGATGTCGAAGACCTGCTTCACGGTCGCGGGACCGGCGGTCATCACGACGACCTTGTCGGCGAGCGCGATGGACTCCTCCAGGTCGTGGGTGACGAAGACGACCGAGGCGCCCGTGCCCTCCCACAGCTCCAGCAGCTCGTCGGACATCAGCGCCCTGGTCTGCACGTCGAGTGCGGAGAACGGCTCGTCCATCAGCAGGATCGCAGGGTCGTTGACGAAGGTGGCGGCGAGGGCGACGCGCTTGCGCTGTCCGCCGGAGAGCTGGTGCGGATAACGGTCCTCGAAACCGGCGAGCCCGACCCGGGACAGCCAGTCCCGTGCCTTCTCCTTGGCCTCCGCCTTCGGCACGCCCCGAAAGCGCGGGCCGGACATGACGTTGGACAGCACCGTGCGCCAGGGGAACGTGGCGTCCTGCTGGAAGACGAAGCCGACCTTGTCGCCGACGCCGTCGACCGGCTTCCCGGCCACCAGCACTTCGCCCTCGGTGGGCTCCTCCAGGCCGCTGACCAGCGTCAGCGTCGTGGACTTGCCACAGCCGGTCGGTCCGACGACGGCCACGAACTCGCCGCGCTCGACGGTGAGGTCCAGGCCGCGCACGGCCGTGTGCAGCCCCCCGGACGGGGTTCTGAAGGTCTTGCTCGCGCCCCGCAGCTCGATGGCGGGGCTGGTGTGTGCGCTCATGGCCGGGACGGTAGGTGCGGCCCCGTCCACAGCAGGAGTCTTGTGAGCGCAAGCCGATCTTTTGCTCGCAGGAGCCTGTTGTGCTCATTTTGCCCGCGCTACAACTGCGGAGCCGAAACACGGGCTTAACGCCCGTCGGCCTTGAAGGAGAGGCCTGATGATTGACGTCCTCGTGGTGGACGACGACTTCCGCGTCGCAGAGATAAACGCCAAGTACGTGGGAAAGGTTCCCGGATTCCGGGTGACCGCCCGCGCGCACAACGCCGCCCAGGCTCTGGCCACCGTCGAACGCGGCACGGTCGACCTGGTCCTGCTCGACCACTATCTGCCGGACCGGACCGGCCTCGACCTCGTCCACCGCATGCGGGAGCAGGGCCACGGCACGGACGTCATCATGATCACGGCGGCCAGTGAGGTGACGACCGTCCAGCAGGCGATGCGCCTGGGGGCCCTGCACTACCTGGTCAAACCGTTCACCTTCGCCGCCCTGCGCGCCCGCCTCGAGTCCTACGCCGCCCTGCGGCGCACGGTCGACCGCGTGGGCGGCCGGGGCCTGACGGGCCAGGAGCAGGTCGACCGTATCTTCGGGGCGCTGCGGACGGCTCCCGCACCGTCGGCGCCCGGCCTGCCCAGCGGCCACTCCGAGCCCACGACGGACCTGATCTGCGGCATCCTGCACCGCGCGGGCCAGCCGCTGTCGGCTCACGAGGTGGCCGCCAGGACTGGCCTGAGCCGCTCCACGGCCCAGCGCTACCTCCGCCATCTGGAACAGGCCGGCCGGCTGCGGCTCTCTCTGAAGTACGGCGACACCGGCCGGCCCGAGCACCGGTACGCCTGGGTCGCGCCCTAGAAGGGTCATGAGGCTTCTAGGGCAGCCCTGGGCCGGCGGCCCGCTATACGGCCCCCGCTCCGGTCAGCGACCGCACCTCGGTCTCGGCGTACTTGGCCTCGTCGGGGACCTCGTCCGAGGTCACCGTGCCCAGCCAGCCGGCCAGGAAGCCGAGCGGGATGGAGACGATGCCCGGGTTCTGCAACGGGAAGTACTGGAAGTCGGCGCCCGGGAACAGCGAGCCCGGGCTGCCGGAGACCACCGGGGACAGCACCACGAGGCCGAGCGCCGGGATCAGCCCGCCGTATACGGCCCACGCCGCGCCGCGGGTGGTGAAGCCGCGCCAGAACAGCGAGTACAGCAGCACGGGCAGGTTCGCCGACGCGGCGACCGCGAAGGCCAGGCCGACGAGGTAGGCGACGTTCAGGTCTCGGGCCACCAGGCCGATCGCGATCGCCACGACACCGATACCGAGCGCCGCGAACCGCGCCACCGTGACCTCGCTGCGTGCTTTGCCGTGCGGCCGCCGCAGCGACGCGTACAGGTCGTGCGCCACCGAGGCCGACGAGGCGAGCGTGATACCGGCGACCACGGCGAGGATCGTGGCGAAGGCGATGGCGGCGACGACCGCAAAGAGAACCGTTCCACCAGTGGAGCCCGCGCCGCCGCCCAGGTCGAGGGCGAGCAGCGGCACCGCCGTGTTCCCGGCCGCGTTCGAGGCGCGCACCGCGTCCGTCCCGACTACCGCCGCCGCCCCCAGGCCGAGGACGATCGTCATCAGGTAGAAGCCACCGATCAGCCCGATGGACCACACGGCGGAGCGGCGTGCGGCCCGCGCGGTGGGCACGGTGTAGAAGCGCGACAGGATGTGCGGCAGCCCGGCCGTACCCAGTACCAGGGCGAGGCCCAGGCTGATGAAGTCCACGCGGGCGGTCCAGTTCCCCCCGTACTTCAGACCCGGCGCCAGGAACGCCCTGCCGTGTCCACTGCGCTCCGCCGCCGTGAGCAGCAGACGGTCGAAGTCGCCGTGGAAGCGCAGCAGGACGAGCACGGTCAGCACGACCGTCCCGCTCAGCAGCAGCACCGCCTTGACGATCTGGATCCAGGTGGTGGCCCGCATCCCTCCCAACGACACATAGATCACCATGAGCGCGCCGACCCCGATGACCGTCCAGGCCTGGGCCTCGCCGCTCGTCCGCCCCAGCAGCAGCGCCACCAGACTGCCCGCGCCGACCATTTGCGCCACCAGATACAGAACGGACACCGTGACCGAGGACGTTCCCACGGCGATCCGCACCGGCCGCTCGCTCATCCGCGCGGCCACCACGTCGGCCAGGGTGAACCGCCCGCAGTTACGGACCAGTTCAGCCACCAGGAACAGCACCACCAGCCACGCCACCAGGAAGCCCACGACATACAGCAGCCCGTCGTACCCGTAGAGCGCGATGAGCCCGGTGACCCCGAGGAAGGAAGCCGCCGACATGTAGTCACCCGCGATGGCGAAACCATTTTCCATCGGGGAGAACAGCCTGCCGCCCGCGTAGAACTCCTCCGCCGAACCGTGCCGCCGCCGGCTCACCCACGTCGTGATCCCAAGAGTGACGGCCACGAAGCCGCTGAACAGCAGCAGCGCCAGCGTCTGATGCTCACCGGTCACGAGGCGCCTCCCGCATCCCGCGCGCCAGCTCCTGGGTGTCCCAGCGCAGCTCCAGCGCCGCCCGGTCCCTGCGCAGCCGCGCATGCCGGGCGTAGGCCCAGGTGAACAGGAATGTGGTGAGGAACTGACCGAGCCCGGCCAGCATGCCCACGTTCACCGCGCCCGTCACGGGCCGGGCCATGAGCCCCGGCGCCGTCGTGGCGGCGGCCACATACCCCACGTACCAGACGAGGAAGACGGCGACTGCCGGCACGACGAACCGCCGGTACCTGCTGCGCACCTCCCGGAAGGCCGCGCTGCGCTGCACCTCGACGTACACGTCACGCGCGCGAACCGGCGGTCTTCCCCGCTCTCCGCGCGAGGACGGCACCACCGGCGCCGGCATCCCGGCGCCGTCCAGCTCACCCCAGCCGGAGGCCAGCGCGTCGTACCAAGGATCCTCGTACGTCACATCGCGCGGCGGCGCACCGCGCTCTTCCTGGTTCCCGGCCGAACTCTCGGGATCGTCCCCGGCTCCACGGGCACGACCGTTGCTTGACTGCATGCCCAAGGATGGACAGATCGGGAAGATCCCTGACTCTTCTTCCCTCGGCTCTTCACCCCATCAGGTGATTCACTGCGTGGGCGGTCTCACCAGTCCCTTGCCGTAGGCATAACGCACCGCCTGTGCCCGGTCCTTGAGACCCGTCTTGGCGAAGAGATTGTTGATGTGCGTCTTCACCGTCGCGGTCGACACGTGCAGCCTGCGGGCGATCTCCTGATTGCTGAGTCCCTCGGCGATCAGCCGCAGAACCTCGGTCTCACGCGCGGTCAGCCCGTCGGGCGCCGGCTCGGCGGCTGGCACCGGGCCGGGCTCGGGCTGCGACAGCCGTTCCAGCAGCCGGCGCTGGACGCTCGGCGACAGCCCCGCGTCCCCCGACAGCACGCTCTCCACCGCACGCACGATCTCGTCACCGCCCGCGTCCTTGGTCAGATAGCCCCGGGCACCGGCCCGCAGGGCGGGGAACAGCGACTCGTCGTCCGCGTACGTGGTCAGCACCACGACCTGGGTGCCGGGATACTGCGCCCGGATCCTCCGGGTGGCCTCGACGCCGTCGCAGCGGGGCATCCTGAGATCCATCAGGACGACGTCCGGGGCCAGTTCCTCGACCAGTTGCACCGCCTCCTCGCCGTCTCCCGCCGCGCCCACGACCTCCACCCCGGGCAGCAGCCCGAGCAGCATCACGATGCCTTCCCGCACCACGGTCTGGTCGTCGGCGACCACCACCCGCGCGGGCTTCTTCTCCTCCTCCGCCTTGGTCATACCGGCACCTTCAGCGTCACCACGAACCCCTCCTCGTCCGGCCCCGCGTCCAGCGAGCCACCCAGCAACTCGGCCCGCTCGCGCATACCCAGCAGACCGTACCCGCCTCCGGATCTCGTGAGTTCGCCCGGCGGTCCGCCCGAGTCCCGTACATTCAGCGTCACTTCGTGCTCGCTGTATTCGAGCCGCAGTTGCACTTTGGCGCCCTGGGCGTGCTTGCGGACGTTGGTGAGCGCCTCCTGCGCGACCCGGCGCACGGCCTGGGAGGCCTCGGCCGACAGGGGTCTGCGCTCACCCGTGACAGTGACCTCGGCACCGTGGGCTCCGCTGACGAGTTCGCTCAGGAAATCCTCCAGCGGGGTCAGGTCCCCCCGCAGCGCGGACAGGGCCTGCCGGGTCTCCGCGAGCCCGTCACGAGCCATGCCCCGCGCGGCCACCACCCGCTCCAGGATCCGTTCGCGCTCGGCGCCGTTCTCGATCAGCAGCCGGGCCGCCTCCAGGTGCACCAGCTGCGCCGAGAGGCTGTGGGCCAGCACGTCGTGGATCTCGCGGGCGATCCGGGTTCGCTCGGCCAGCGCGGCGGACTCCGCCTCGGCCGCTCTGGCGGCGCGCTCCTGGGCGAGGAGCCGCTGCGCGTTTCCACGGGCTTCCGCGTCCAGCCGCAGGACATATCCGGCGAGGGCCATGCCCGCCACCGTGGCGGCGGTGGTCAGCCAGACGTCGTTGTTGAAGGCGGAGTACGAGGCCAGGGCCACGGAGGTCACGGGTACGGCCGCGGCGAGCGGCAGCCGCTCCAGGGCACTGATTCCGCAGCCGCACCAGAGCACCAGGGCCGGTCCTCTGAACCCTGTGGCCTCGGCGGCGACCGCGAGGGCCAGAAGCACGCTGATGAGCACGAGCGAGGACACCAGCCGGTGCTGGTAGGTGGTTCGGAAGAAGGCCCAGGAGACAACACCGGCGAGGAGCACCCCCGCTGCCGCGACAAACGCTCCTTCGATGCCCACGCGCTTCTGGTTGAACGCCCCCCACAGGAGCAGCGCGAGCACGAGCAGCCTCACGGCCCAGGCGAGCATGCGCCGGGGCCGGCTGACTCCCGCGCGGCCGAGCGCCTCTCTCGACGGCCAGTGCGTCCAGAGGTTTTCCGTCACACGCGCTCCTTCCGGGCCGACCGCATGCCGTCACCGTACGCCGGGGCAGGACGGTTCGCGGCGCCGAGAGACTGGGCCCGCCAGACCAGGATGCCGCCGCGGACCAGCAAGGTGGCGGCGAAGCCGAGCATCAGTGCGGCGCTGTCCTGGTGCAGGCCGAGCGCGCGGCCGAGAGCGAAGAGCCCGATCCGCAGGGCGATGCCCACGACCCATACGGCGCCGCTCGCCTTGGTGCTCTTGGTCCACACGACGCCGTCCTGGGCCCTCCAGACGCGGGTCGTCCAGGCCCAGCCGGCGCCCATGGCAAGACCGATGACCAGCTCCACCACGAGCAGTACGGCGGACTCGGCGCGGTGGTGGGCGTCGAGTATGCCGGGCTCGCGCACTGCGACGACGGCAAGGATCACGGGGAGCAGCCACCAACGCCGGTCTGTGTTGATCGCGCGGGCGCGGAACTGCCGCGCGATCACTATGGCGGCTACGACCACGATCACCAGCGCGTTGACGAGCCCGGACATCAGAGCCTCCGTGAGTGAGAAGGTCGAGATGGTGGTGCCGGAAGCAGGCGCTGCCGACACTTCGAAGCTACGGAAATTCGCAGGTCGGGGGATCGGAGCGGAGGTGGATCACGGGTGGAATCCTCACGCGGATCGTCTCCACCCACGGGTGTAGACCGTCGAGCGAGGGAGCGAGAGAGAGGTGTCGGGTCACGGACCGGGCGTTGGCCGAGGGGGCTGTGCGGCCGAGGAAGGGCATGCGCGGGAGCGGCGGAACACGGCGGGATGCCCGGCGGCGGTCCTGGACCTGGGGGGGTCTGGATCTGCATCTGGGTCTGGCTCTGAGTCCGAGCCCAGGACACACGGACCAACCGGAGCCGGAAGCCCGTAACCGGACGGGGCGTACGGCGCGGCAATGGCCGGCTCCGGACGCGGCCGCGCCGACAGGTGACGGGCTCGACGGCGGACGGCGGCCGCGCAGGCGTCCGCCGTCCTCGTCACGGTCGGCCCGCATGTGCGGATGTGCCGATATGGGGATATGCGGATATGCGGCATACCGACCTCGCCGGCCTGGACACGTGCCCCATGACCGCGGTCAGCCAAGATCCGCAACCGACGGACGCCAGCGGCCTGGGCCGGCACGCGATCAGCACTGCAGGTACAGGTCCGCACCGACGTCCACGGCCCGCTCGAACGCGCACCCAGCCGCCACCGCCGCTCAAACCGGCCCCGGAGCGGGCGCGGCACGCGAGGCCGATGGTCGACCCACCGGCCCAGCACGTACTCCCGGGCCAGTCTCCACGCCCTCCCCGGTCGGCCTCAGTGGCCCCAGCCGCCCGGGGCGAACCACCGGTCGGCGGAAGCCTGGCGCAGCGACTACGCGTCGATGCGCGACCGGTCGAGCGTCGCCGCCGAGCTGGAGATGAACTCCTTGCGCGGCGCCACGTCATTGCCCATCAGCAGGTCGAAGACCTGTTCCGCGGCCTCCAGGTCGGAGAGGTTGATCCGGCGCAGGGTGCGGTGGCGCGGGTCCATCGTGGTCTCGGCCAGCTGGTCGGCGTCCATCTCGCCCAGACCCTTGTAGCGCTGGATGGAGTCCTTGTACCGGATGCCCTTGCTCTGGAACTCCATGAGCTTGTCGCGCAGCTCGCGGTCGGAGTACGTGTAGACGTACTTGTCCTGGCCCTTCTTGGGCTGGACGATCTCGATCCGGTGCAGCGGCGGCACCGCGGCGAAGACCCGGCCTGCCTCGACCATGGGGCGCATGTAGCGCTGGAACAGCGTGAGCAGCAGGCAGCGGATGTGGGAGCCGTCCACATCGGCATCGGTCATCATGATGATCTTGCCGTAGCGAGCCTGGTCGATGTCGAAGGTGCGGCCCGAGCCCGCTCCTATGACCTGGATGATCGCGCCGCACTCGGCGTTCTTGAGCATGTCGGTCACCGACGACCGCTGCACGTTGAGGATCTTGCCCCGGATCGGCAGCAGGGCCTGGAACTCGGAGTTCCGCGCCAGCTTGGCCGTACCGAGTGCGGAGTCACCCTCGACGATGAACAGCTCGCTGCGGTCGACGTCGTCGCTGCGGCAGTCGGCGAGCTTCGCCGGCAGGGACGAGGACTCCAGGGCGGTCTTCCGACGCTGGGCGTCCTTGTGCTGGCGGGCCGCGACGCGCGTACGGGCGGCGGCCACGACCTTCTCCATGACGACGCGGGCCTGCGCCGCGGCGTCGCGCTTGGTGGCGGTCAGGAACGCCTTCAGTTCCTTGGTGACCACGTTGTTCACGATCCGGCGAGCCGCCGAGGTGCCGAGGACCTCCTTGGTCTGGCCCTCGAACTGCGGCTCGGCCAAACGCACGGTGACGACGGCGGTGAGGCCCTCCAGGGCGTCGTCCTTGACGATGTTGTCCTCGGCCACGCGCAGCAGCTTCTTGGCACGCAGCACATCGTTGAACACTCCCGTCACGGACTGCTCGAAGCCGGAGACGTGGGTGCCGCCCTTGGGGGTGGCGATGATGTTGACGAAGGACCGGACGGTCGTGTCGTAGCCCGTGCCCCAGCGCAGCGCGATGTCCACGCCCAGTTCACGGGTGACCTCGGTGGGGGTCATCTGACCGTGCTCGTCCAGGACCGGGACGGTCTCCTTGAAGGTGCCCTTGCCCGAGAAGCGGAGGACGTCGCAGACTGGCTTGTCGCTCGCCAGGTACTCGCAGAACTCGCTGATGCCGCCGTCGAAGCGGAAGGACTCCTCGCCCTTGCTGCCCCCCTCGCCCAGGCCGAATTCGTCACGGACGACGATCGTCAGGCCCGGCACCAGGAAGGCGGTCTGCCGGGCACGCTGGTGCAGGTTCTCGAGGGAGAGCTTGGCGTCCTTGAGGAAGATCTGCCGGTCGGCCCAGTACCGCACGCGCGTGCCGCTGCGAGTCTTGGGAACCTTCTTGGTCTTGCGCAGACCGCTCTTGGCCTCGAACTTCGCGTCGGCACCGTCGGCGGCGAAGGCGCCCGGCACGCCCCGCCGGAAGCTGATGGCGTGGGTGTGGCCGCCTCGGTCCACCTCGACGTCGAGACGGGCGGAGAGGGCGTTGACCACGGAGGCACCGACGCCGTGCAGACCGCCGGAGGCAGCGTACGAGCCACCGCCGAACTTACCGCCGGCGTGCAGCTTGGTCATGACGACCTCGACACCGGACAGGCCGGTCCTGGGCTCGACGTCCACGGGGATGCCCCGGCCGTTGTCGCGCACCTCCACGGAGCCGTCGTCGTGGAGGATCACCTCGATGTGGTCGCAGACGCCCGCGAGGGCCTCGTCCACGGAGTTGTCGATGATCTCCCACAGGCAGTGCATAAGACCGCGACTGTCGGTCGAGCCGATGTACATGCCCGGGCGCTTGCGCACGGCTTCGAGGCCCTCGAGGACGAGCAGGTGCCGCGCGGTGTAGTTGGAGCCGTCCCGGTCTGCTCCTGCCAGCAGCGCTGTGGACGGCACGGACGTATCGGCGGTCACGCGGTTCGCTCCTCGCTGAATTTCAGTTGACCCCTCTTGGGTAAGGGGGTGGCTTCAGTCGCCGCTCAGAGGGTACCGAGGCCTGGTAGAGCCGGTGTAACGCCACCCTCGTCTCAAACTCAGACTAGTCCAGGCTCGCATGCATGTTCGATCCCTCGATGGAGTGAAGCACACATCACGTTCCCTTGGAGGCATGAACCATTTAGGCTCCGGGCACGTCCTCATGAACAACCGGCAACCCGGCCGGGAGGACCTAAACACAACACCGCGCGAAACCGTAAGCACACAAGACACGCACTACGGCACATTCGCCGCCAACCGGCAGCAGACAGCCGCCCCGGAAGATTTTTTCGAGGAAAAGCCACGAGCGGGAACGTTTTCGGGCTGGTTGGATGTTGACCCTGGTACGACAGCTCGTCGAGCTAGAGAAGAGGCGACGTGACTACTGTTCTGACCCCCGCGAGCCCGCTGACGGCCGCCGATCGCTGCGACCGCTGCGGCGCCCAGGCATACCTGCGCGTCGTCCTGCTGAGCGGCGGAGAACTGCTCTTCTGCGCCCACCACGGTCGCAAGTTCGAGCCGGAACTCAAGAAGATCGCCGCTGAGATACAGGACGAGACGGAGCGGCTCACGTCCGTTCCCAGCACCGTTCCCGACGAAGAGCGCTGAATCTCGCACACACGACGAGCCAGCCCCGGCACAGGCCGGTGTACGGGCGGCCGCTCCCCGTTCGGGAGCGGCCGCCCGTACGCGTACCCACCGTCAGGCTCTCAGTGGCCCGTTGGCGCCCTGTGGCCCTCTGGGGTCGCATCCAGCTCCCGGGCGACCTCGGAGACGCGCGTATAGACCCCCGGGTTTCCGGGCCTGCCGCAGCCGCTCCCCCACGACACAAGGCCGATCAGCCGCCCCTTGGCCACCAAAGGGCCGCCGCTGTCACCCTGGCATGCGTCCGGGCCTCCGGCGGCCTCCCCGGCGCAGAGCATGCTGTCCGCCCGGTAGGTGCCCTCGGGACCGCCGGAATAGGCGCGTGCGCAGAGGTCGTCGGACAGCACGCGCACGTGTGCCGCGCGGAGCCGGTGCGTATAGGCGCCGCCGCCGGTCGTGTCACCCCAGCCTGAGATCAGGGCCCGGGTGCCCGGTGCGTAGGCCGGGTCGCCCGCGCGGGCCATGGTGACGACCGCGCTCTGCGGCAGCGGCTCAGCCAGCGTGAGAACGGCGAAGTCGCCGGCGTTGGTCGCGCTGTCGTACCCCGGATTGACCCGGGCGTCCCGTACGGCGATCTCCTCGCCCTGGTCCGCCAGGAGGTCCGTACGGCCCGCGATGACCCGGAAATCGCGCACCTGGTTGGGCGGAGATCCCAGGACGTCCTCCCCCAGGCAGTGGGCCGCGGTCAGGACGGTGGTCCGCGCGATCGCCACGCCGCCGCAGAACTGGCCCGCCCGCGTACCCCCGAATCGGTCACGGCTGGACAGCGCGACGGTCCATGGGGCTTGTGAGACGTCTATCGGAAACCCTCCGACCACCACGCTGTCGGCGGCCGCGGGAGTCGCGCTCACCAGGGGTATGACGGTCGTGGCGGCCGCCAGGACCAGCGGCCGGATCAGGGCCCGGACAACGGAACGGCGCATGGAGGATCCTCACTCTCGGGTAGTTCCGGAGAACCCAGAGTGATCCACCGCGCGGCTGCGCGCAGCACGAAGGCCCGGCTCCCACGCGGGGAACCGGGCCTTCGGTGCCGTTGAGGCCGCGGCCTAGTCGAGGTAGTCGCGCAGCACCTGCGAACGCGACGGGTGGCGCAGCTTCGACATGGTCTTCGACTCGATCTGACGGATGCGCTCACGCGTCACGCCGTACACCTTGCCGATCTCGTCGAGGGTCTTCGGCTGGCCGTCGGTGAGACCGAACCGCATGGAGACGACGCCGGCCTCACGCTCGGACAGGGTGTCCAGAACGGAGTGCAGCTGCTCCTGCAGGAGCGTGAAGCTGACGGCGTCGGCCGGGACGACGGCCTCGGAGTCCTCGATGAGGTCACCGAATTCACTGTCGCCGTCCTCACCCAGCGGGGTGTGCAGCGAGATGGGCTCGCGGCCGTACTTCTGGACCTCGATGACCTTCTCCGGGGTCATGTCGAGTTCCTTGGCCAGCTCCTCCGGAGTGGGCTCGCGGCCCAGGTCCTGGAGCATCTGGCGCTGCACGCGCGCGAGCTTGTTGATGACCTCGACCATGTGCACCGGGATACGGATGGTGCGGGCCTGGTCGGCCATGGCTCGGGTGATGGCCTGACGGATCCACCAGGTGGCGTACGTGGAGAACTTGTAGCCCTTGGTGTAGTCGAACTTCTCGACGGCGCGGATCAGACCGAGGTTGCCCTCCTGGATGAGGTCCAGGAAGAGCATGCCGCGGCCGGTGTAGCGCTTGGCCAGGGAGACCACCAGGCGGAGGTTGGCCTCCAGGAGGTGGTTCTTGGCGCGGCGGCCGTCCTCGGCGATGATCTCCAGCTCGCGCTTGAGCTTCGGCGCCAGCTTGTCGGCGTTGGCCAGCTTGTCCTCGGCGAACAGACCCGCCTCGATGCGCTTGGCCAGCTCGACCTCCTGCTCGGCGTTGAGCAGGGGGACCTTGCCGATCTGCTTCAGGTAGTCCTTGACCGGGTCGGCGGTGGCGCCAGCGGCGGCGACCTGCTGCGCGGGCGCGTCGTCCTCGTCCTCGTCGGAGAGGACGAAGCCGGCGCTCTCGGCACCCTCGGGCTCGTCGGCGACCTTGGTGTCCTCGAGAACCTCGTCCTCGAGAAGCTCGGCGTCGTCCTTCTTGGCCGTGGTCTTCTTGGCGGCCGTCTTCTTCGCGACGGTCTTCTTGGCGACCGTCTTCTTGGCGGTCGTCTTCTTGGCGGCTGCCTTCTTGGCGGGTGCGGCTTCCTCGGCGGAATCGGCTGCGACCGGTGCGGCGGGCGCCGCGGGGGCGGCCGTGGTGGCGGTGGCCTTCCTGGTCGTCACCGTCTTCGCCGCAACCGTCTTGGTGGCGGTGCGCTTGGCCGGGCTCTTCGCTGCGACGCTCTTGCGGGTGCGCTTGGGCTCTGCGGCACTGACCATCAGCGTCACACCCTCTTCCTCAAGAATCTGGTTGAGGCTGCGCAGTACGTTCTTCCACTGAGTGGCCGGAATCTGGTCAGCTTCGAAGGCCCGACGCACATCGTCGCCGGCGATCTGCCCCTCAGCCTTTCCCCGCTCAATGAGCGCCATGACAGAGACGGACTCGGCGATCTCCGGCGGGAGCGTACGGGATGTGCTGGCCGACACGAACAACCTCTCGGAACGTTGGAAAACGGCTTCCGGCACCGTCCACTGCGGACAGGAGCCGACCACCGGCCTGGGGATGGGCCGACGGCGCGGGCGGGGGCCGGGAAGATGCACAGCGCCTTTCATGGCGTCTGTATTCCCTCCGCGACTGTCACCTCTTAGGTCATCGCACTGTTCCCACGAGCGTTACGCCCAATCTGCGTGGCCCGAGTCACACCCCGTAAGCGGTCAAAAGCGGTCAGACACGGACAGAGGAGATCGCCTCCACCCTCGCTCACGGTCACACGTGGGACCAAGGCGGCCCGTCGCACCGCCGGACCCCGCCGATCCGCACAGGATCGGCGGGGTCCGGCGGCGGCCGGTACCCGAGCCCGGCGTCGACACGAGACCCACGAGAACCACGCTGTCGCCGCACACCGGCGACCGCACCGCCTTCGTCGCCGAGGTCAGTGCTCGCGCGGGGCGGGCACCACGCGTTCGACCTCGGGGTGGACGGTGAGCAGTTGACGCATGGCCGCCTCCGCGGCCGCGCCGTCGCCAGTGCCGAGGGCATCGACGATGCGCGCGTGCTGCGCGAGGGACGCCTCGTTCGGCCGATCGCATCCCGTGGCCGGGCCACCCGACACCTGGAGGGCAGCCGAGACGATCCCGGACAGGTGCTCCAGCATGCGGTTGCCGGCGATCTGGATGAGCAGTGCGTGGAACTCGTTGTCGGCGCGCGAATAGGTCAGCGCGTCACCCTGGGCCATGGCGTGGCTCATGATCTCTACCATGTCACAGAGGCGCTGCTGCACCTCCTCGCGCCCGTGCCCGGCGGCGAGACGGGCGGCGAGCGGCTCGATGGTCCAGCGCAGCTCGCTCAGCTCACGGCGCTGGTCGTCACGCTGCGGCCCGAAGGCCCGCCACTCGATGATGTCCGGGTCGAGCAGGTTCCAGTCGCTGACGGGACGCACGCGTGTGCCGACGTTCGGGCGGGCACTTACCAGGCCCTTGGCCTCCAGGACGCGGAGGGACTCACGGACGACGGTGCGGGAGACCTCGAAGCGCTGGCCGATCTCCTCGGGCACCAGCGGGCGGTCCGCGCCCAGGTCGCCCGAGACGATCATCTGCCCCAGCTGCTGGACGAGTTGGCCGTGCAGTCCGCGTCCGCGACTGCCCGCGGCACGCCTGCCGACGCGGCCCAGTTCCGGGTCCGCGCTCTCCCAGGAGGGTGTTCCTACGCGATCGGCCATGGGGGCCTCGGCGTAGGGGTAGCGGTCGAGTTCGCCCGAGCCGGCCAGACCGGAGTCGGAGGAGCGGGCGGCGGTCATCATGGTGTGCGCAAGGGTACTCACGGAACCTTTGTCGGCGCCCTCTCCAACTCCCTTGAGGTCTTTGGTGAAAAGCACACGAAAGGGTGATCGCTCACGCCGTCGCAATTGACGCCTTATCGGAAAGAAATGGCCGTTCTGCGGGGAGTTGTGCACACGGCGGGATCGGAAGCGGACGCACGCCCGTCACCGGAACCTGGTACGCAGCGTCGTGAACAGATACGCGCACAGCAGCGCCGCCAGTGACAACGCCAGTGCGCCGCCGACCGGTTGGGCGAGCACCCGCGCCAGTGCGAGCAGATAGCGGTCGCCTCCGAAGGGCCACTGCAGCAGGAACACCTCCCGCACACGCTCCGGAAGTCCGGCCGCCATGCGCTGGGCGGGCCCGTGCGTCGCCCCGTGCACGAGCGGGACCACGACAACGGGTACGGCGAGTACGGCGGCCAGGCCCCCCGTGGTGGACCGGAAGACGCCGGCCGCGAGAACACCCGCCCAGGCGCAGCCCAGGACGAGTCCGAACCAACTCGCGCCCAGCGAAAGCCAGTCCGCGGGAACTCGTGTCAGTTCCTGTCCGTAGACGATGTAGAGCGCTTCGGCGTCGCAGCCCACCGTGAGGAAGGCGAGCAGCACAGCGGCGGCCCCGGAGACGAGCAGTTTCGCGGTCAGCAGCCCCAGTCGGCGGGGCACGGTGCCGCGGTCCGCCGCGAGGGCGGGGTGGCGGAACTCGTCCCCGAAGGCCAGCGCACCGAGCAACCCCGCGGCGAGCGCAGCGGGCGGCAGCGGCAGCTCCCGCGGCCACGCGGCGAACAGCCGCGCCTGCGGGGTGTGGCCGAGCCGGGCCAGGAGTACGGCGATGAGTGCGGACACCGCAAGCACGGCACCACAGGTGACGAAGCCGACGCCGATTCCGGTGGCACGCCGGATCTCATACCGCACGGGGCGGAGGGGGCTGGGGCCGGGGCGTACGGAGATGGGAGGCGGGAGGGGGGAGAGGGCGTCGAGGGTGCCGTGGCCGGCAGGCTGGTCGGCGTGGGCGGTCCGTGGCCGGCGGATGCCGGGACTCCTGGCTCCGGGAAGGCGGGCGCGGAGCGCGGCGAAACCCGCTGCGGGAGCGCTCGTGCTGCGGGCCTGCGGTTCCACCTGAGACTCCTGGACCGCCACGACCGTGCCGTTCGATGGACTGAGGGCCGTGGCATCGGCGGTCCGCTCCGCCTCGGCTCCTGCGAGCAGCTTCACGGGGACGGCTCCCGCATTTGTCCCCTCGGCTCCAAGGAGCGCACCGCCCGGCGAACTGCCCTCGGCCGAGGTGTCCCGAGCTGTTCCGGTGTGCCGTGCCTCCGACCGGAGGCAGGGCGCCTCCCCGAGCGTTGACCGCTCGCCGCCCGTTGCCGGTGCCCGCTCCCCGGGCACGAGAGCGGCGGACACGGTCCGCACATCCTCTTGCGAGGGGCGACCGGGGATCACCGGCTCCGGCGCCGACGCATCCACTGCCGTGCTCTCCTGCCCGTCCACCGGGAAGCCCGCCGGCGTGGTGCCCCGATCACCTGCCGTGACGCCTGACGTCGTGGCCTTCGCCTCAACCGACGAGAAACCGAAGGCCACGGCGGCCTTCTTCGGCGCCGGCGGCTCGGACACCACGGTGCCCGATGCCGACGAGTCGAGCGTCGAGGTGCCCGGCTCCTGCACTTGCAGGCCGGGCGCCGCGGTCTCCGGCTCCGCCGTCGCCGACGCGGCGGCGGCATCGTGTGCGCGCCGCGCCCGGGGCTCGTCCGCCACGACGTCGTCCGCCTCCGCCGACGGGATGCCGGGCCCGATGCCGGCACCCGACCCCATTTCGCCGATTTCGTCGGCGAGTTGGTGGACGAGGATGCCGTGACGGAAGGCCGTCTCGCCGATGTCGGCGGTCGTGGAGCCGTACACCAAGAGGAGGTTGCCGTCTTCCCGCACGACCTCGACGGAGCGGCGCGCGGTACGGGCCTCCTTGGTGAGCAGGGTCGCGAGGCGCGCTGCGTGGGGGCTGCGGACGGCGACGCGCGGGCGCAGCCGGGTGCGGGCGAAATCCCGGGCGTCCTGGTCGGCCCTGAGCCGGCCGCTGTCGAGGGTGACGACACGGTCCGCCGTGCGCGCCGCCTCCTTGGGATCGGCCGTCGTGAAGACCACGGTGCCGCCCTGCTGGGCGTGGGCGCGCAGCATGTCGTGCAGCCATTGCGCCTCATGGGCGGACAGGCCGTCGGCGGGGTCGTCCAGGACGAGCGCGTGCGGGTCGGGCAGCAGGGCACAGGCCAGACCGAGCCGCCGGTCCATGCCGCGCGAGAGCGTGCCGAGTCGCTCCTCGCGCAGGCTGACGAGGCCGACCACTTCGAGCACCTCGTCGGCGCGTCGCACCGGTACGCCCGCGGCCGCGCACAGCATGCGCAGATGGCCGCGGACGGAGCGGGCCGGGTGCCCCGGTACGTCACCGAGGAGCACGCCGACTTCCCGCGACGGATGGGGGATCCGATGCAGGGGGCGCCCTCGGAAGTAGGTGATGCCGCGTCCCGGTTGGAGTTCGAGCATCAGTCTGAGCGCGGTCGTCTTGCCCGCGCCGGCGCCTCCGAGGAGCGCGGTGACATGTCCGGCACGCGCCTCGAAGGAGACGTCGTCGACGGCGGGCGGGTGCGCCTTGCGGGGTTGGCTGGTCAGTCCGAAGGCCTGGATCACTTGCAGCAAGATAGCGTGCAATGTCCGATTTTTCGTGTATTAGCGGATCTGCTCCAGCGCGTGCTGCGGCCGGACAGGATTCGGATCCGCCGTTCGACGTAGCCGGGGTCCGGCGCAGGCGGTCGGCTTGTCCGCCGCCTGCGCGGGCTGACCGCCGTACCTCTCAGATCTCGGGGCGCAGCATCGGCGGGTTGAGCAGTGTGGCACCGCCGGCCCGGAAGAGCTGTGCGGGCCGGCCCCCCTGGCGCGTGGTCGTACCTCCTGTGGGAACGAGGAATCCAGGGGTTCCGGTGACCTTGCGGTGGAAGTTGCGGGGATCAAGGGCCACGCCCCACACCGCCTCGTACACCCGCCGCAGTTCGCCGACGGTGAACTCGGGCGGGCAGAACGCGGTGGCCAGCGACGAGTACTCGATCTTGGACCGGGCGCGTTCCACCCCGTCGGCGAGGATCTGGGCGTGGTCGAAGGCGAGCGGCGCCACCGGCTCGCCGTCGCGGCCGTAACCGCCCTGCTGGAGCAGTTCCTCGACCGGCGCCCAGCGCGCGTTGCTCGCATCGCCCCCCGCGCGAGGGGCGGGCAGGTCGGGCGCGAGTGCGAGGTGCGCGACGCTGACCACCCGCATGCGCGGGTCCCGCTTGGGGTCGCCGTAAGTGGCGAGCTGCTCGAGATGGGCTCCGTTGTCCTGGACCGGGGCCGCGGGATCATGCGCCGTCAGTCCGGTCTCCTCCTCGAGTTCGCGCGCGGCCGCCTGGGAGAGGTCCTCGTCGGCCCGTACGAAGCCGCCTGGCAGCGCCCAGCGCCCCTGGAACGGAGGCTCACCCCTGCGGACCGCCAGCGCACACAGGGCATGGCGGCGCACGGTCAGCACGACCAGGTCCACGGTGACGGCGAAGGGCGGAAAGGCTGACGGGTCGTAGGGCATGCCGCGATCATAGTCGTCTGCCTGACGATAAACACTCCCTTCGTCGGTCGCATCGGTGGTGGTTACGCTTCGTTCCGGTATGGGGCGCGGGGCCGGCTCCGTCTTCGGTCGGTCACGTCGTACGAGGTCACACTCCCAGTTGCAGGCCGTCCGCCGCCTCCTCGACCATGGCGAGGCCCAGTCGGCTGATCCGTACGGCGAAGGGGGCGCCGGCGAGGCGCAGCCCGGTGAGGACGAGTTCGCCGAGCGGCGCGCTGCGCACCGGGCGCAAGGTGACCGTACGGGCGGGAGTGTCGGGGCGGATACCCGCGAGAGCCGTGAGCACCATGATCGCGGAAGCTGCGGCGGTGGCCGCCGGGCGGCAGGCCGCGGGGTGCGGGAGGGGAGCGCTCCCGGCGGAGCGCTGTTCCCCGGCGAACATCTCCGGCAGGCGGTGGCCGAAGTGTTCCGCTGCTTCTATCAGGCCTCTCAGCAGACCGCCTGCTTCCTTCTCGTATCCGGCGGCGGCCAGTCCGGTGACGGCGAGTGCGGTCTCGTGAACCCGGACGGCTCCGCTGCGGTGGCCGAACGGGTTGTGTCCGGGCTCCTTGGCGCTGAGACCGCGCAGTCCCCAGCCCGCGTCCAGGGCGGGGGTGCCGAACAACCGGGCGAGGCTTTCGGTCTGCACCCGGTCGAGGAGGCCCGGGGCGAGACGGCCGGAGCCGAGCAGGCCGGTGTCGAGCAGATGGACGGCGGCGGAGCCCAGACGGGACACGGGACGGCCGTCCGGTGTCAGGGCCGCGGCCGGGCGGCCGCCACCGTGCTCCTCGAGCCAGAAGGCCGCCCGCAGGGCCCGGGCCCACTCGCGTAACTCGTCGGCGCCGGGCCGGCCGTAGGCGTCGAGGAGATCGGCGCCGAGCAGGGCCGCCCGATGCGCATGGGCCTGCGTCTCGCAGCGGACAGGCCCTGCGGGCTGGGGATCGGGGAGGTAGGTGCCGTTCCCGACGGCGGACCGCAGCCAGGCGAGGCAGCGCTCGGCTGCGGGCAGCAGTTCCCTCGTCTCCTGCTCGGGCAGCCCCCATCGGCGGGCCTCGGCGAGCAGGACGGGGAAGAGCAGCGTGGCCTCCGTTCCCGTACAGCCCGGCGGGAGGTGCGGGCCGGCGTCGCGTCGTGGTCCGGGGATCATGCCGGTCCGTGGATCGGGGTCCCGGAGCTGAATGCGGGCCAGGGTGCGCAGTGTGCCCGTGGCGAGCCGGGTGCCGAGTGGCAGGGCCATGCGGGCTGCGGCGAGTGCCTCGGCGGGCGCCAGACCACAGCGCCAGGGCGCGCCTGCCGCGAGGTAGGTGTCGGAAGGGTGAGCGGGGTCGCGAAGGAGCAGAGCCTGGATGTCTGCAATGGCCTCGTTCAGCAGCGGGGTCACCCGGAGGTCGTCGCCCGTCGCCCGAGCGGGGGCGAGAGGGCTGGTCGTGGTCTGGCCCACGGCCCGCAGCGGGCCCGCGCGATCGAGCCGTACCCGCAGTTCCACGGTTGCCGTTCCGCCCGGCGGCAGTTCCAGTTCCCAGCGCAGCAGTCCGGCGGACGCCAGGGCGTCCGAGGGCGGCGGGTCGGCGGTGACGCAGGAGGCCACGCCGGCCTTGGCCCAGCGCAGGCCCGAGTCGTGGACCGTTGCCGGGAGTTCGGGGCCCGCTCTGCCGGAGGCAATGGTGGCGAGTTCCGCGAGATCCGTGCCGAGGGCGACCTCGACGGGCAGCCTCAGCGGTCGTGCGGCGGCGTTGCGGAGGGTGATCCGTTCGCTTCCCTCGGCGCGCCGCGTTCGCTCGACGACGACATCGGGATCGGGGCCCGCCGCCGGGGACGCCCACAGGGTGCCGACGAAGCGGGCGCTGTCGGCCCCGGTCATCCTGGCCTGCACGGCGAGCGGTTCGCGTCCCGCCACGCGGACCTGACACCGTGAGAGCAGACGCCTGCCTCCTCGGTAGAACCCGTCCAGTCCCCGGCCGGCCAGTTGTCCCAGCTCGCCGGAGATGGCGAGGCCAGGCAGGGCGACACAGATCAACGCGGCGTGGGTGGGCGGCAGTTCGGGCGCCGCTCGGCTGGCTGTCGCTGTGCGGGGCGACGGGGTCGGGGTGGGCCTGCGGGCGCGGTGGGGAGCCGGGGGCGCAGCCGCGCTGGGGCCGGCCGGGAGCGCTGACCGGCGGTCGAAGGGCAGTGGAGCGCCGATGGTCTCCTGTGCCCACGTGGCGACACCGTCGGGCGGGAAATGCTCGGGCCTGTCCCAGAGCGGCCGCTCGGCGGCGGAGGGCGCAGTCGACTGCTGGTGCATGGCGTGGCTTCTTCCGCTCTCGGTGTGCCTCGGACGTGCTGGGCGTCCGGTGGGGCGCCCCGGGAGACGACGGTCGTACGGCGGCAGGGCCTGTCCGGGCGTTCCGCCACTCAGGTGAACGGAGGGGGCCACGTCCGGGTCACGGGCCGTCTCGGGGAGTCCGGCTGAATGGTGGCGTGACGGACCGCCGAGGGCGCCGTTCAGCACGGTGGCGGCCTTGCGCCACCACCCGGTGCGCGGTGTGCCCGGGCACGCTCCGGGAGCACGCCGGCCTGTCCGGTGCACCAAGCCGGTCAGGCGGCCCAGAACCGCGCTGGCGCCACGGCGGCGGCACGCCCCGGATGCCATCGGACGGACAAGGGACGGGTTCATACGACGGCTCCGCAAGCGCCCGCCCACGCCGCTTCCGCCGGTGCGCCGCGGGTTTGCGCTGTGCGCGTCTGCTCGGCCGGGAGCCGAGTGCTCATCCGTCCCCCTCGGACTCGCGAAGGCCGTTCCCCGACGGCGCAGTACTGGTGGTGTCTCGGTCCGACGCACGCGTGCGCGTGCCGCCGGGCCGGGAGGGTTCTGCAGCCGACGGCTGGGGGCGGGCGCCGGCCGGGCGCCGTCGGCCGCCCGCCGCCCTGGCGCCTCGGCGGCCGTCGTTGCTGTCCGCTGGCCGCGTGCGGCGGCGTCGGCGCGGGCCCGTGGCCGAGCCCGGGCCGACGGCCTGGTCGTCCGCCCGCACAGCCGCTCCGGGCGCGATGCCGTCGGCAGCCGGGAGCGCGGGCTGGGCCGGATCCGGCTGCTGCCTGGTCTCCGCCCGCGCGCGGTCTGGGCGGTCCGCGCGCAGGCAGCGGCGGATCGCCTCGGGGTCGAGCCCTTCGTTGCAGGCCTGGTGCAGCAAGCGCGCGAAGAGGTAGTCGGGATCCGCTCCCAGGGCCATGGCCAGCGCCTCGCGGGCCTCCAGTTCGTCGCCTGTCGACCAGGCGACCCAGCCGACCAGGGTCAGCGGGGCCGCGGCGTGCTCACCGTACGGCCCGACGCAGCGGCGGGCGACGGCGCGCCAGAGTCGCAGGGCCGGGCCGGCCTCTTCGCCCTCCATCCACGCGGCCGCACGGTCGCGGGTCGTGCGGTCCTGAAGCCCGAGGATGAGTTTCGCCGCCTCGTCGTGTTCGAGCAGGTCGTCGTCGCGCAGATCCGCCGGGTGTGCGCCGGAGACGGGTGCCGCCGCGGCGAAGCGGTGCATGATCCGCGCGGCGAGGCCGAGGGTCTCCTCGGCCACCTCCGCACGGGACACCTCGTCGAGGATGCGGGGCACAAGAGTCATGCCCGCCGCGTCCAGCGCGACCTCCTGCTCCAGGGCCGCGGTGGTCTCCCAGGGCTGCAGCCTGGCACGCAACTCCTTGAGTGTGCCGCGCACCTGGATACCGGCGTAGGTGGCCGCGGCGGCCAGCACGGAGGTGCCGGGAAGGCCCATCGGCGAGCCGTCCTGGGGGCAGCAGCCCTCGAGCGGGCAGCAGTACGACCAGTAGCGGCCGTCCGAGATGCACAGCGCCTCGATGACCGGCACGTCGAGGTCGCCGCACTCGGTGCGCAGCAGCTGGGCCAGCCGCTCGAGCCGTCGTTTGACGTCCCGGCCGGACTCTCCAGGCGCCGGTTCCTGGCAGACGTAGGCCACCATCTGCTCCGGGCGGGAGCCCCGCCGCTCGCTGCCCTTGACCAGTCCCTGGGCCAGCTGGCGTGCGGCCGCCTCCCAGTCCTCCTCGTTCGCGGGGATGCCGAGGCGGGCCCGGCCGCCGAACCGGCCGCTGCCTTCGCGGTCGTGGAGGGCCACCAGCACCATGCTGTCCTCCGGGCGGTAGCCGAGCAGGTAGGGCAGGGCGTCGGCCAGCTCGGCCGGGGTGCGCAGAGTGACCTGCGTGTCGTGCGCGGACAGCCCGGTGAAGGGGTCCTGTCCGAAGATGTCGCCGTTTTCGAGGGGTCCGGTGGTTTCGCCGTGATTCGTCATGCGGAGACAATCTCGCGGATCTTGAGATTCCGCTTGCTCCTGTGGATAAGTCGAATCAGGGACACGACAAGGCCATCGCGGTTGTCCACAGCCCCGGCCCGGGCCGGCCCGGTTGTCGGTCCCGTCCTGTTGTATGGAACGCATGGAGCACACGAGCAACGCGGATCTCCGGGCGCAGGCGGACGCCGTCCTCGCCCGGCTCGTCTCAGATGCCACGGGCGGGGCCCGGCTGCGCGAAGACCAGTGGCGGGCGATCGAGGCACTGGTCGCCGACCGGCGCCGGGCCCTGGTCGTACAGCGCACGGGATGGGGGAAGTCCGCGGTGTATTTCGTGGCGACCTCACTGCTGCGGGCCAGAGGAAGCGGCCCCACCGTGATCGTCTCGCCGCTGCTCGCGCTCATGCGCAATCAGGTGGAGGCCGCGGCCCGGGCCGGTATCCATGCCCGGACCATCAATTCCGCGAACACCGAGGAGTGGGACGTCATCCAGGCCGAGATCGCGGCCGGTGAGGTCGATGTCCTGCTCGTCAGCCCGGAGCGGCTGAACAATCCCGACTTCCGCGACCAGGTCCTGCCCAAGCTGTCCGCGGCGACCGGCCTGCTGGTGGTGGACGAGGCCCACTGCATCTCCGACTGGGGCCACGACTTCCGCCCCGACTACCGGCGGCTGCGCACCATGCTGGGCGAGCTGCCACCCGGTGTGCCCGTGCTGGCCACCACTGCCACGGCCAACGCCCGGGTGACCGCGGATGTCGCCGATCAGCTCGGCACGGGCGGCGCGTCCGACGCCCTGGTGCTGCGCGGGCCGCTGGACCGGGAGAGCCTCAGTCTCGGGGTTCTGCCGCTGCCGGATGCCGCACACCGGATGGCCTGGCTCGCCGACCATCTCGACGATCTGCCGGGCTCCGGGATCATCTACACGCTCACCGTCGCCGCCGCGGAGGAGGTCACCGCCTTCCTGCGGCAGCGCGGGCACGCCGTGGCCTCGTACACGGGCAAGACGGAGAACGCCGAACGGCAGCAGGCCGAGGACGACCTGCTCGCCAACCGGGTCAAGGCGCTGGTCGCCACTTCGGCGCTCGGTATGGGCTTCGACAAGCCGGACCTCGGCTTCGTGGTCCACCTCGGCTCGCCCTCCTCCCCCATCGCCTACTACCAGCAGGTCGGCCGGGCCGGCCGTGGTGTCGAGCACGCCGAGGTGCTTCTCCTGCCGGGCAGGGAGGACGAGGCGATCTGGGAGTACTTCGCCTCGCTCGCCTTCCCCTCCGAGGAGTTGGTGCGGCGCACCCTGGACGTCCTCGCCCGGGCCGAGGGGCCACTGTCGCTGCCCGCCCTGGAACCCCTTGTCGAACTGCGCCGCTCCCGGCTGGAGACCATGCTGAAGGTCCTCGACGTGGACGGAGCGGTCCGCCGGGTCAAGGGCGGCTGGGTCGCGACCGGGCAGTCGTGGTCGTACGACACCGAGCGGTACGAGTGGGTGGCCCGGCAGCGCAAGGCCGAGCAGCAGGCGATGCGGGCCTACGCGTCCACCACCGAGTGCCGGATGGAGTTCCTGCAGCGTCAGTTGGACGACGAGGGCGCCAAGCCCTGCGGCCGATGCGACAACTGCGCGGGACCGCGCTTCACCGCCGACACATCGACTTCGGCGGTGGACGCCGCGCGGAGCGATCTCGACCGTGCAGGGGTCGAGGTGGAGCCCCGCCGCATGTGGCCGACCGGCCTGCCGGCCATCGGCATCGCGCTCAAGGGGCGCATTCCGGCCAGTGAACAGGCTTCGCCGGGGCGTGCGCTGGGCCGGTTGTCGGACATCGGCTGGGGCAACCGGCTGCGGCCGCTCCTCGCGGCCCAGGCGCCGGACACCACCGTGCCGGACGATGTGGCGCGGGCCGTGGTGGGCGTCCTGGCCGACTGGGCGAAGGGGCCCGGCGGTTGGGCTCCGGGTGTGTCCGACGCCCAGCCCCGGCCGGTGGGTGTCGTCACACTCCCCTCGCGGACCCGGCCCCGGCTGATCAACTCCCTGGGCGCCCGGATCGCCGAGATCGGCCGACTGCCCGTGCTCGGCTCCGTGGAATACGCCGACGATGTGCCTCGGGTGCCGCGCAGCAACAGCGCGCAGCGGCTGAAGGCCCTCGACGGCGCGCTGACGGTGCCGCCCGCCCTCGCGTCAGTTCTCGCCGAAGCCGATGGTCCGGTTCTGCTGGTCGACGACTTCACCGAGACGGGCTGGACCCTCGCGGTCGCGGCACGCCTGCTGCGAAGGTCCGGCGCGCGGGGGGTGTTGCCGCTGGTCCTGGCCGTCCAGGGCTGACCGCGGTCCGGTTGCCGCTGCCCCGCGCGCGGCGGGCGGACACCTCAGGCGTCAGCAGCCGAAGCTTTGGGTAGGGATATAAGCCACACACCTCCAGATAACAGTCGGTGGCCCCAATTGCTCGTTGCCGCATCCCAGTTCGACAGGAAGAATTGAGGTCCGCTCCCCGCACGGTTCGTCCGTGATCCGGTTGGGCTTTGCTGCGGTGCGCGCTCCCGAATCCGACCTCGCCCGCAGTATGGGCGCGTAGCCGAAGGGAGGAACGTGACCTTCGGATTCGCCTCGTCCTCGGCGGCCTCGTTGTCGACGCCCGCGTCCGCCGTTTCCGCCAGTCGCCTGCTCGAGCCGGCCGAATGGGCTTCCGCCGGAATCCCGCTGCTGCGCAACCCCCGTGAGGTCGTCAGCGGGCTGCATGCCCGCCACCGCCCGAAGCCGTCCACGGCGGTCGTGGCCGTGCTGGACCCTGACGAGCGGCTGTGCGCGAGCGCGTCGTTCACCCGCCGTCCGGCCCCGGCCGACGGGTGGATGTTCCGCAACGCACTGCTCGCCCAGCTGCGCCGGGTCATTCCGCACGACCTGAGACGCCGCACGCCGGTGCGCACGGCCGTTCTGCTCTACTGCCGCGAGGGCGATGCACGCTGGACGGAGGAGGACGGCGCCTGGATGTGGGGACTGCGCGATGCCTGCACACTGCACGGGCTGCGTTGCGGGGCATACATCACGCTGACCCACGACGGCTGGCAGGTACTCGGCGAGGGGCGTGGCGGACGCCGCCCCAACGCCGACTCCCCACCTGAGCCGTTCGCGCTGTCGGAGACCCCGACGCTCGTGCCACGCACCGGCGGGCCGGTCTCGGAGGTCCTGCGCCGCGCGGCGGCCCGCTGAAGGTCACGGCGCCGGACCGGGCCGTACGCCTCGGACGTACGCCTTCTGCCCGGTGCCGACACCGGCGCACTGATGGCGAACCGGCCACCGGCACCGTCCGCCCGTCCAGGCGGACAAGGGAGCAAAGGTGCAAGCAAGCAGCCGTCTGCGCCGTACCCGGCGGCCGTACGAGATCCGCTCCAAGAGCGCCCTCGGCAGGCTGCTCACCGCGGCTCCCGGGCCGGACCGCGTACGCATTGCGGTGACGGTCCCCGGCCGGCACGGGCCGGCGCTCGCTCTCCGCCCCGGGCACCGGCCGGGAAGCCGTCCCGAGCGGAAGGGCCACCCGTCATCCGGGCATGGCAAAAGCCACTCCGTGCGGATTCCGCCGGATCGACTCTTGTGTCACCCCGGTGCCCCGCGACGCCGGGCGCGGCTCAGACGCCGGCGCCCAGCAGCGTGTTGATCTGCTGCGGGTCGCCGCAGACGATCAGCAGGGCACCGGCCCGGGCGTGGGCCAGCGGAAGGGCAGAGGCAGCGGCGGAGTCCGATCCTCCGTTGACAGCCACGACCACCACGGGGCGGGACGCGGCACGGGAGGCGATGGCGGCGTCCGTGTAGAAGACGTCGTCACCGGCGTCGTGCTGCGCCCAGTAGGAGGCTTCACCGAAGGACAGCTCGTGCTCGGCCCACGGGTGCTGGGCACCAGTGGTGATCACGAGCACGTCGCCGGGGGCACGACCCGAGTCCAGGAGCAGGTCCACCGCCTCCTCGGCGGCGTCGAGCGCACCCTCGGGCGAAGCCGGGATCAGCTGGATCTGCGGGGTGACCACCGAAGCGGCGGGAGCGGCCGGGCCGGAGGGGCCAGGCTTGGCCGGAGCCACGTCACGCGGCGTGCGCTGCACCGGCGACGCGGGCCGCGGAGGGCCGGGACGACCGGGGCGGGACGGAGCCGCGGGGCGGGGGCCGGGTACGGGGCGAGGGGTCGGCGCGGTACGGCCGCTGGCCGGCGTAGCGCGGGGACCCTGGGCACTCTCGTGAATCTGAGGCTCCTCGGGAAGGAGAGGCATGAGCTGATATTTATCAAACATTGGTGCGGTGCGGGTGACCGGGTGGCACATCAGTGCGATCGGAACCGTCAAAAATCGAAGCCGAGCTGACCCTCGATTTCCGGAACGCCTCCGTCCGCCCAGCTGCGGACCTTCTTGAGGTGCCGCCACTGAGGCAACGCATCAAGATACGCCCACGACAAGCGGTGGTGCGGGGTGGGCCCCCGCTCCTCCAGTGCGGTCTTGTGCACGGGCGACGGATACCCGGCGTTGTCCGCAAATCCGAAGTCTGCATGGTCGATACCCAGTTCGGCCATCATTTTGTCGCGCTGAACCTTCGCGATCACCGACGCCGCGGCGACGGCCACGCACGACCGATCTCCCTTGATCACCGTGCGGACCTTCCAGGGGGCGCCGAGATAGTCGTGCTTCCCATCGAGGATGACGGCGTCGGGGCGGACCGGCAGGGCGTCCAGGGCGCGGACCGCGGCGAGCCGCAGCGCGGCCGTCATCCCCAGTTCGTCGATCTCCTCGGGGGAAGCATGCCCCAGGGCGTAGGCCGTCACCCACGCCTGGAGGACCTCGGCCAGTTCCGTACGACGTTTGACGGTCAGCAGCTTGGAGTCAGTCAGACCCTCGGGCGCGCGACGCAGTCCGGTGATCGCGGCACAGACGGTGACCGGTCCGGCCCAGGCGCCGCGCCCCACCTCGTCGACACCGGCGATGACCTTCGCTCCGGTCGTGGCGCGCAGGGAGCGCTCGACAGTGTGAGTAGGCGGTTCATACGGCATGGCGCCCTTAGCGTACGCCGCCGGGATCGTCCGGCGACACCCTGGTCGCCCGAGCGCCGCGCAGATCACCGGAGCGTGGGATCAGACCTCATGGGGCCGCAGCAGCGGGAGCATCAGCTGGTCGACCATCTCCTCGAGATCCTGGTCGCTCCATTCGCTCCCGCACATCTTCGAGCGGTACATCATCATGGCGGGGATGACGTCGAAGACATAGCCGTTGGCTGCGTCCGAGCGAACCTCTCCCCGGTCTATTCCGCGAGTGATGACCTCACGGAGCAGCATGACGGTCGGCTCGACGACGCCTCCGACGATCACTTCCTGGAAGCGCTCCGCCTGCGCTTCGTCGCACTCGTGAATCACCGCACGCAGAGCGATACCAGGAGGCGAGTACATGATCTCCCGCACCTGCCGGCACAGGGTGAGAAGGTCCTCGCGCACACTTCCGAGGTCCGGGGCCGTCTCGACGCGGGGCATTCCCGCCACCAGTGCGTCCGCGACGAGGTCCTCCTTGCAGGGCCAGCGGCGGTACACCGCGGCCTTGCCGGTCTGGGCTCCGGCCGCGACACCTTCCATGGTCAGGCCTTTCCAGCCGACCGCGCCGAGCTGCTCCAGAGCGGCGTCCAGGATCGCGCGCTCCAGCACCACTCCGCGCCGACGAGGAGGAGCCGCCTGGGGAGGACCGGCCGTCCAGCGCGAGGTAACCATCTGTGTTCTCCAACGTGCAAGGAAAGCGGGGGATTCCGGGGCGGGGGCGCCACGCCGCAGCTTCGGGGGACACGAGGCGGCGCACCCGATTAAGTGAACGCTTGCGTTCACTCTTGGGGACTCACTACCGTGGGGGCGAAAGTGAACGCGAGCGTTCACTAACGCCTTTATGGGGGACCCATAGTGACGACCTCTCAGCTGCTCCAGGATCCAAAACCGGGCGTGGCCCGCCGGGCGGGGCATCCCGGCATCGCACTCACCGTCATCGCGGCGTGCCAACTCATGGTGGTACTCGACGCGACGATTGTGAACATCGCGCTCCCGCACATTCAAGATGCGCTCAAATTCAGCACGACCGACCTGACTTGGGTGGTGAGCGCCTACACGCTCACGTTCGGCGGCCTGCTGCTGCTCGGTGCGCGGGCCGGCGACATCCTCGGCCGTCGCCGGGTGTTCATCACGGGCATCCTGCTGTTCACCTTCGCCTCGCTGCTTGGCGGCCTTGCCCAGGAACCCTGGCAGCTGCTGGCCGCACGGGCCCTGCAGGGTGTGGGCGGCGCAATAGCCTCGCCCACATCGCTGGCGCTGATCACCACGACCTTCCCCGAAGGCCCGGAACGCAACCGGGCCTTCGGTGTGTTCGCCGCCGTCTCGGCAGGCGGCGGTGCGATCGGTCTGCTCGCGGGCGGCATGCTCACCGACTGGCTGGACTGGCGGTGGGTGCTCTTCGTCAACGTGCCCATCGGTGTGCTGATCGCCACGCTCGCGCCGCTGTACATCAGTGAGTCCGAGCGGCATCCGGGGCGCTTCGACATCACGGGCGCGCTGACGTCGACAGTGGGCATGGCCGCGCTGGTGTACGGATTCATCCGCGCCGCGGAGGACGGCTGGCGCGACAAGCTCACGCTCGGCTCGTTCGGCGTGGCCGTGGTACTGCTGCTCGCCTTCGTCCTCACCGAGACACGGGCGAAGGAACCGATCACCCCGCTCAAGATGTTCGCGGACCGCAACCGCTGGGGCACATACGTGATCATGCTGAGCCTGTCCGCGGCCATGTTCGGCATGTTCTTCTACATCGTGCTGTTCGTGCAGGACGTGCTGGGCTACAGCGCCATCAAGGCCGGTGTGGCCTTCCTCCCGGTGACGGTCGCGATCGCGGTCGGTGCGGGCCTGTCGCAGGCCTTGCTCCCGAAGCTCGGCCCCAAGCCGTTCATGGCGGTCGGCACGGCGCTCGTGGTGGTCGGGCTGGCCTGGCAGGCGTTCATCCGGCCGGACAGCTCCTATCTCGGCGGGGTGCTCGGGCCGATGCTGGTGTTCGGATTCGGCATGGGATTGAACTTCGTGACGGCCACAGTGACGGCGGTGTCGGGCGTCGCCCAGCACGAGGCCGGTGCGGCGTCCGGTCTGCTGAACGCCATGCAGCAGGTGGGCGGTTCGCTGGGGCTGTCCATCCTGACGACCGTTTTCGGCTCGGCCAGCAAGGACGAGGCGAAGAAGCAGCTGCCCAAGTTCCTCGCCAACGGCTCGCCGGAGCAGAAGGCGCAGTTCGCCAAGACGCACCAGCTGCCCGCGCCCTGGGGACACGACGTGCTCGCCCACGGCATCTCCACCGCCTTCGTGCCGGCCGCCGCGATGGCCGCGCTGGCGTTCGTCACCGCCTGGCTGGTGCTCAGGGTCCGCAAGAGCGATCTCGAATCCCTCTCCGGCATGGCGGGCCCGGGCGTGGGCTGACCGCCACCGGGCCCTGCGAAGCCGCGGCCGGCCGGACCGCCGCCTGGGGACGGACAGCGCACGCGTCGGTCCGGCCGGCCGCACCACAGCCACGAGCGCCCGCACGAGACCCAGGAGGCACACCACCACGAGAAGCGGCTCCCGCGACACCGACGCCATCACGCACCCCCTCCGAACCGCACTCCGGTCCGCGTCCTCCGGTACACCGCCGGACACCGAACGGCGCGGCGGACACGGATACAGGAAGAACGGCCGACCATCACAGAGGGTTCCCGGCGAACACGGAGAGTTTCCACAATCGTCCGTACCGCGAGCAAGCCTTCACCGTCGGCCAGGCACTTCTCGCACCCGTCAGGGCCCGGTCGGCACCCAGTCCGGCAGCGCCTCGACCCGTTCCACCCACCGGGCCGGCGGTGTCCCCGCCTTGCCTGAAGCGAGGACGCCGCCCACGATCGCGCAGGTCGTGTCCACATCGCCGCCCACCTGGGCGGTCGTCCAGAAGGCCGCGTCGTAGTCCCCGAGGCTGCGCGCGGCGGACCAGAGGGCGAAGGGGACCGTGTCATGGGCGGTCGTACGGCGACCGCATCCCAGGACGGCCGCGACGGTGCCCGCGTCGCCGTAGTCGAGCATGTCCCGGGCGCGCCTCAGCCCCTGACCGACCGCGCTCTTCGGCACCAGGGCGATGACGCCCTCGAGGAGCGCCTCGGGGCTCGGCGGCCCGTCGGGAGAGCCGGCCAGTGCCGCCGCGGCGGCCACGGCCATGGCACCGACCACGGCCTCACGGTGCTGGTGGGTGGGATAGGCGGAGATCTCCGCCTGGTGGGTCGCCTGCTCCGGATCATCCGCGTACCAGGCACCCAGAGGGGCGATCCGCATCGCCGCGCCGTTGCCCCAGGACCCCTGTCCGTTGAAGAGGGCGGCGGCCAGCTCGCGCCAGTCCCCGCCCTCCCGAACGAGTCGCAGCAGCCGGTTGACCGCGGGTCCGTACCCCCGGTCGAAGTCGTGGCGCTCGGCGAAGGAGCGGGCCAGCGCATCCTGGTCGATGCGCCCGTGGGCGGCGAGGACAGCGACCACGGAGCAGGCCATCTCGGTGTCGTCCGTCCACTGCCAGGGGCCTTCGGGCAGCTCGCGCCGCTGCAGCAGGGGGTAGTGCGCCGGAACGAAGAACTGGGAGCCCAGGGCGTCTCCCACGGCCAGTCCACGCAGGCTCGCCAGGGCGCGCTCCAGGCGCCCGGAGGAAGAGGAGTCAGCGGTCATCGCTCTGCCACTCTATCCGTTCACCCAGTACGGCATCGGCTTGCGCCAGCGCTCGAAAGGCCGGTCGAGGGTGTACTTGCCGTCGTCTCCGAGAACGAGCATCCGCTTCTCCGCGTTCCCCGGGTTCGACAGCGACTCGAATTCCGCGACGGTCCAGTGGAACCAGCGCATGCAGAACAGCCGCATCGCGAGCCCGTGCGTCACCAGGAGCACGTTCGGCGGGTGATCGGGGTCCTCGAAGCTGCGGAACAGGCTCTCCAGGAAGCCGCCGACCCGGTCGTACACGTCGGCGCCGGACTCCCCCTGCGGGAACCGGAAGAAGAAGTGGCCGTACGCGTCCCGGTAGGTCTTCTGCAAACGTACGTCGTCGCAGTCCTGCCAGTTGCCCCAGTCCTGTTCGCGCAGCCTCGGCTCCTCCCGGATGCGTATCAGGTCAGGGTCGAGGTGGAAGGCGCGGAGCGTCTCGTGCGTACGGCGATACGGGGAGACGTACACGCTCACGCGTTCCCGGCCGAAGAGTTCCCGTAGCTCCTTGCCGGTCTCCTCGGCCTGTCTCCAGCCGCGCTCGGTCAGCGCGAGCGCGTGGTCGGGTTCGCGCTCGTACACGGAGTCGTCGACGTTGCCCGTGGACTCGCCGTGCCGGACAAGGACGATGCGCCGTGGTCGTGCCATGCCCAAACCCTAGATCGAGTGAGGGGGAGTCGAGCACTCGTACGGGCTCCATACGGCGTAGGTCACACGAATTCGGTGTGCCGGGCCGTTCCCGGACTCGTTTCGCAGCCTCTTCAGGATGTGAGTCTGCCTTTCAAACCGACGGTCCGGGTCTCAGACCGTCCAGGACGGTTCCATGTCCACGATGTCACCGGAGAGCGACGCGACGTCGGCCTCGGTCTGCGCCCGCAGGGCGAGGCGTTCCACGCGCTCGGTACGGTACTTGCCGTGCTCGGCCGCCGACCGCCACATCGACAGGACCAGGAACTCCTGCGGGGGCGCCTCGGCGAACATGCCACGGATCATGCCGGGCGAACCGGCCATCGCGGGGTTCCAGACCTTCTCCTGCATGAGGGTGAAGTGGTCGACACGCTCCTCGTGGACCCGGCACAGGGCGACCCGGATCAGATCGGCGTCGGTGAACCGCGGCTCGAAGCCCGTCTTCACGTCGAAGCGGTACTCGAAGAGCTTGGCCTGGGCGTCCTTGAACGTGCCGGACTGGGCGGACGCCAGGCGGTCGTGCGAGCGGGCCATGAAGGAGTCGTAGAAGGCGCGGCTCTCCCAGAACGCGAAGGTGTGCGCCACCCCCGGTCGCTGCCGGCTCCAGCCTCCGCCCTGTCCCCGAAATCCCGGCTCCCCCAGAAGCCCCGCCCATTTCCGCTGCCCCCGCTCGAAGCCGCGGCGGTCCACCACGGTGCAGCGAATCCACTTGACCAGCACCGCGCCATGGTAAGGCCACCGGACGTGGCGCCGGTCACGCTCCGGCGCAGATCACCCGCGCAAGCGCTCCGCGCGCGTGGCACGATGGGCAAAGAGCCCTGGCTCCGGGGGAGTTGGGGACGAGGCAGTCACAGGGGGAAGGGGACGCCCGTTGTCCGGCTTCAGCAAAGGAATCAGCAAGGTCGAGGTCGCGCTCAAGTGGGACCCGAGTCCGGCGGGTCAGCCGCCGACCGACCTCGACATCATTGCGGCGACGTTCACCTCGGAGGACGCATACGGGACTCCGGCCTATCTGGTGCACTTCGACAGCCGCTCACCGGACGGCACGATCTTCCTCAACCGGGACAGCACCGACGGCAGGGGCTTCGGCTGGGACGAGGTCATGACGCTCGAACTGGACCGGCTCGCCGAGCGGTACGCGCGCGTGGTGGTCGGCGTGGTCATCCAGCAGCGGACCGGGCACAAGACCTTCGCCACGGTGCTGAATCCGGCCATGCGGGTCCGGGAGGAGCGCTACACCGTGCTCGCCGAGGACGACTTCGGCGCCGTCCTCGGGGCGACGGCGGCCACGATCGCCGAGTTCGCGCGGGACGACTCCGGGGAGTGGACCTTCCGTCCTGGCGTGCACGGATTCGAGGAGGATCCGGCGGCCTTCACCCGGGTCATGGGCAGGGCGCACCGGCTCTGAGGGCATCAATGGGTAAAGGGCACACACGGGTAAGGGGCGTCGGCCGTGGCCGACGCCCCTTACTTCAGAAGCCGCGTGTCATCAGCTGCAGCCGCTGGTCGAACCGCAGCCCTCGCAGATGTAGCAGGAACCGGCGCGCTGCATCTTCGTACCGCAGGAGAAGCACAGCGGGGCGTCGGCCTGGATGCCCAGCTGCATCTCCACCAGTTCGGCGCTGGTGTGCGCCTGCTTCGGAGCGGGCTTGGCCGCCTCGGACTCGGCCTTCGGCGCGGCAACCGCCTTCAGCTCCTGGGCGCGCGGCGCCGACTGGGCCAGGCCCTCGACGTCGACCTCGTCGTCGGCCGGCTCGTAGGAACCGGTCTCCAGGTGCCGCTGGCGCTCCTCGGCGGAGTGGATGCCGAGCGCCGAGCGGGTCTCGAAGGGCAGGAAGTCCAGCGCCAGGCGGCGGAAGATGTAGTCGACGATCGACTGCGCCATCCGCACGTCCGGGTCGTCCGTCATGCCGGCCGGCTCGAAGCGCATGTTGGTGAACTTGGAGACGTACGTCTCCAGCGGCACGCCGTACTGCAGACCGACGGAGACCGCGATGGAGAAGGCGTCCATCATGCCCGCGAGCGTGGAGCCCTGCTTGGACATCTTCAGGAAGACCTCGCCGAGACCGTCGTCCGGGTAGGAGTTGGCGGTCATGTAGCCCTCGGCGCCGCCGACCGTGAAGGACGTGGTGATGCCGGGACGGCCCTTGGGGAGGCGCTTGCGGACCGGGCGGTACTCGACCACCTTCTCGACCGCGGTACGGATCGTCTCCTCGGCCTTCTCGGCGATCTCGGCCTTCTCGTCCTCCTTCTTCTTGGCGGAGAGCGGCTGGCCGACCTTGCAGTTGTCGCGGTAGATCGCGAGCGCCTTGACGCCCAGCTTCCAGGCCTCGAAGTAGATCTCCTCGACCTCCTCGACGGTCGCCGTCTCCGGCATGTTGACCGTCTTGGAGATGGCGCCGGAGATCCACGGCTGGATCGCGGCCATCATGCGGACGTGGCCCATCGGGGAGATGGCGCGCTCGCCCATGGCGCAGTCGAACACCTCGTAGTGCTCCTGCTTCAGGCCGGGGGCGTCGATCACATTGCCGTGCTCGGCGATGTGGGCGACGATCGCCTCGATCTGCTCCTCCTGGTAGCCCAGGCGGCGCAGGGCCTGCGGGACGGTGCCGTTGACGATCTGCATCGAGCCGCCGCCGACCAGCTTCTTGAACTTCACAAGAGCCAGGTCGGGCTCGACACCGGTGGTGTCGCAGGACATAGCGAGACCGATGGTGCCGGTCGGGGCGAGGACGGACGCCTGGGAGTTACGGAAACCGTTCTTCTCACCAAGACGCACCACGTCCTGCCAGGCCTCCGTGGCGGCGGCCCACACCGGGGTGTCCAGGTCGTCCATGCGCACGGCCGTGCCGTTGGCGTCCGCGTGCTGCTGCATGACGCGCTTGTGGGCGTCGGCGTTGCGGGCGTAGCCGTCGTACGGACCGACGACCGCGGCCAGTTCGGCGGAGCGGCGGTAGGCCGTACCCGTCATCAGGGAGGTGATCGCGCCGGCCAGGGCACGGCCGCCGTCGGAGTCGTAGGCGTGGCCGGTGGCCATCAGCAGGGCGCCGAGGTTGGCGTAGCCGATGCCGAGCTGGCGGAACGCGCGCGTGTTCTCGCCGATCTTCTGGGTCGGGAAGTCCGCGAAGCAGATCGAGATGTCCATCGCGGTGATGACCAGCTCGACGACCTTCTGGAAACGCTCGGTCTCGAAGGACTGGCTGCCCTTGCCGTCGTCCTTCAGGAACTTCATCAGGTTCAGCGAGGCGAGGTTGCAGGACGTGTTGTCCAGGTGCATGTACTCGCTGCACGGGTTCGACGCGGTGATCCGGCCGGACTCGGGGCAGGTGTGCCAGGTGTTGATGGTGTCGTCGTACTGGATGCCGGGGTCGGCACAGGCCCAGGCGGCCTCGGCGATCTTGCGGAAGAGCGCCTTGGCGTCGACCTCCTCGATGACCTCGCCGGTCATCCGCGCGCGCAGGCCGAAGTTTCCGCCGTCCTCGACCGCCTTCATGAACTCGTCGTTCACACGGACCGAGTTGTTGGCGTTCTGGTACTGGACGGAGGTGATGTCGTCACCGCCCAGGTCCATGTCGAAGCCCGCGTCGCGCAGGACGCGGATCTTCTCCTCTTCCTTGACCTTGGTCTCGATGAAGTCCTCGATGTCGGGGTGGTCGACGTCGAGCACGACCATCTTGGCGGCGCGGCGGGTGGCACCACCGGACTTGATGGTGCCGGCGGAGGCGTCGGCGCCGCGCATGAAGGAGACCGGGCCGGAGGCGTTGCCGCCGGAGGAGAGCAGCTCCTTGGAGGAGCGGATGCGGGAGAGGTTCAGGCCGGCACCGGAGCCGCCCTTGAAGATCATGCCCTCTTCCTTGTACCAGTCGAGGATCGACTCCATGGAGTCGTCGACGGACAGGATGAAGCAGGCGGAGACCTGCTGGGGCTGCGGGGTGCCCACGTTGAACCAGACGGGGCTGTTGAAGCTGAAGATCTGGTGCAGGAGGGCGTACGCCAGCTCGTGCTCGAAGATCTCGGCGTCGGCGGGCGAGGCGAAGTACTTGTAGTCCTCACCGGCCTTCCGGTACGTCTTCACGATGCGGTCGATCAGCTGCTTGAGGCTGGTCTCGCGCTGCGGGGTGCCGACGGCACCGCGGAAGTACTTGCTGGTGACGATGTTGACCGCGTTCACCGACCAGAAGTCGGGGAACTCGACGCCGCGCTGCTCGAAGTTGACCGAGCCGTCGCGCCAGTTGGTCATGACGACGTCACGGCTCACCCATTCGACCTCGTCGTACGGGTGTACGCCAGGGGTGGTGTGGATGCGCTCGATGTGCAGTCCCTTGTTTCCCGCCTTGCCAGCCTTGGCTCGGGAACCTCGTGCCGGACCGCTCGCCGTCTCTGTCATGCCGCCTCCCTCTACGGGCAAAAACGCCCTGAAGTGCCCCGTTTGTTCCCGTGGCACGGTGTTCTGTCTTGTGTTGCGGGCACCATCAGCTGCCGCCCGCAACAGGTCTTGGTTCGCCGCCTCCGGCCGGCATCCGGGTCTCCCCCCGGTCTCCGGCCCGCCCGGTCAGTCGGCGGCGCGGGCGGGCTCGGGGACCCGAGTGGTCCCGCCGGGCCCGCGATCGTCTTCCTGGCTCCCCGCTCCCGCGTCGTCGTCGCCCGCGACGGGGCCTCGCGTCGCCTCCCTCAGCTCCGCGATGGCGGCCTCGAAGTCCTCGAGCGAGTCGAACGCCCGGTAGACGGAGGCGAATCGCAGATAGGCGACGAGGTCGAGTTCCTGCAACGGGCCGAGTATGGCCAGGCCCACGTCGTGGGTGGTCAGCTCGGCGCTTCCGGTGGCCCGCACCGCCTCCTCGACCCGTTGGCCGAGCTGTGCGAGTGCGTCCTCGGTGACAGGTCGCCCCTGGCATGCCTTGCGCACGCCGTTGATGACCTTGGTACGGCTGAAAGGCTCGGTGACTCCGGACCGCTTGACCACCATGAGCGAGCACGTCTCCACGGTCGTGAAACGACGGGAGCAGTCGGGGCACTGGCGGCGCCTGCGGATCGACGTGCCGTCATCGGTCGTACGACTGTCGACCACACGGCTGTCGGGGTGCCTGCAGAAGGGGCAGTGCATGATCTCCAACCCTCCTCACAGCAGACTCAACAACCTCGCCGAGCCCCAAGAGCCCCGCGAAGCAGCCCTAAGCATAGGCGATCGCGGAGCCGTCTCAGACCCGGGGGACCACAACTTGTGGGCTGCTGTAGCCATCCAACCACTACATGTGGGGATCGACTCATTCACCGAGGCAGACACGCGTGTCGCGGTGGAAAGGCACGCGACACCGCCACCAGGGGTGACCATCCGGGGACACGCGGTCAGAGAGCGACGCCGTCGTGGCACTTACGGAGATACCGTGGGCGCCACACGGAGGACACGTGGGACTCCGGCACAGAAGGGGCCCGAGTCCCGGCCGTCCGGGTTCCGGATGGCAGACTGGGGACACGACCCACGAGGTCCACGTCCCGGCGGCGAAGGGTACAACAATGGACGCTTTTGTCCGCCAGGTGGCGCGTTAGCTATACACCCACACACATGATCACGGCAGGCGAACCACACTTTTTCACTCGAACGTGTGTTTGGCGCAACCTTTCGAAAGCAACTACCGTTGTCCAGCAGGGAGACCATCGAGAGGGGCCGACGTGACCACCACCGCAGACAGTGCCACCATCACCGCCCAGGACCGCTCCCAGGGCCGAGTCGAGCCGGTACACGCGATGAACGAAGCCACGAATCCCGAGGCGCACAAGCGCTCCTTGCCGGGCCGACCTCCAGGAATCAGGGCGGACAGCTCCGGACTCACCGACCGGCAGCGCCGCGTGATCGAAGTCATCCGGGATTCCGTGCAGCGCCGCGGCTACCCGCCGTCCATGCGGGAGATCGGCCAGGCCGTCGGCCTCTCCAGCACCTCCTCCGTCGCCCATCAGCTGATGGCGCTGGAGCGCAAGGGTTTCCTGCGCCGCGACCCGCACCGCCCGCGCGCGTACGAGGTCCGCGGCTCCGACCAGTCCGTGACCGTGCAGCCCACGGACACCGCCGGCAAGCCCGCCGCGTCCTACGTCCCCCTGGTCGGCCGAATCGCTGCCGGTGGGCCCATTCTCGCGGAGGAGTCCGTCGAGGACGTCTTCCCGCTGCCCCGGCAGCTCGTCGGTGACGGTGAGCTGTTCGTCCTCAAGGTCGTCGGCGACTCCATGATCGAGGCCGCGATCTGCGACGGCGACTGGGTCACCGTGCGCCGTCAGCCGGTCGCCGAGAACGGCGACATCGTGGCGGCCATGCTCGACGGCGAGGCCACCGTCAAGCGTTTCAAGCGCGAGGACGGCCACGTCTGGCTGCTCCCGCACAACGCGGCCTACGAGCCCATCCCCGGTGACGACGCGACCATTCTGGGCAAGGTCGTCGCGGTCCTGCGGCGCGTGTGACGCCTGTGGCGGGCAGGCCGCTCGGCCGGTTCGCTCCCTGACCGGGCCCCGGAACCCCTGCGCCGGTTCCGGGGCCCTGCTGTGTCCGGGTCGGCCTGTGCTTTCGCATCGCGGGGTAGCCCGGCCGATGGCCGGTCGGGCTACCCCGCGATCACACCGCCTCCGCCTGCGCCGCCCCTGCCTGCGCCGCCCCTGCCTGCGCGGTCTCCGCCTGCCGTGCCGCCGCGTCGATCGCCGCGAGCGACTTGCGCACCTGGTTACGGTCCGTGGTGTACCAGAAGTCCGGCAGTGACGCCTTGAGATAGCCGCCGTAGCGCGCGGTGGCCAGTCGCTGATCCAGTATGGCGACCACGCCCCGGTCGCCCGACGCGCGGACGAGCCGGCCGGCGCCCTGCGCCATGAGCAGGGCCGCATGGGTGGCGGCCACCGCCATGAAACCGTTGCCGCCCGCGTCCTCGACCGCCTTCTGCCGGGCGCTCATCAGCGGGTCGTCCGGGCGCGGGAACGGGATCTTGTCCATGACGACCAACTGGCAGCTGGGGCCCGGGACGTCGACGCCCTGCCACAGGGACAGCGTGCCGAAGAGACACGTCTTCGGATCGGCCGCGAAGTTCTTGATCAGTTCGCCGAGGGTCTCCTCGCCCTGGAGCAGGATCGGGAACTCGGGGATCCGGGAGCGCAGCTCCTCGGCGGCGAGCTGGGCGGCCCGCATGGACGAGAACAGCCCGAGGGTGCGGCCGCCGGCCGCCTGGATGAGTTCGGTCAGCTCGTCGAGCATGTCGGAGCGCTCGCCGTCACGTGCCGGGCGGGACAGGTGCTTGGCGACATAGAGGATGCCCTGCTTGCGGTAGTCGAAGGGGGAACCGACGTCCACGCCCTTCCACTTCGGCAGATCCTCGCCCTCGGCGCCCTCGGGGCCGAGTCCCAGGGAGGCGCCGACACCGTTGAAGTCCCCGCCCAGCTTGAGGGTCGCGGACGTGAGGACGACGGCGCGGTCCGCGAAGAGCTTCTCCCTGAGCAGGCCCGAGACCGACATGGGGGCGATCCGCAGGGACGCGCCGAAACGGTCGTGCCGTTCGTACCAGACGACGTCCCACTCCGAGCCGTTCAGGACGCGCTCCGCCACGTCGTGCACCGTCTCCACCGAGGCCAGTGCCTGTTTGCGGACCGCGTCCTCGTCCTGCACCGACTTGTCGCGCGTCGCGCCGATCGCGGAGATGACCGTGCGGGCGGCGTCCCGCAGTGCCATGAGGGCGTAGCCGAGATCCTCCGGGATCTCCTCCAGCCGGCCGGGCAGGGCCAGCTCCATCAGCCGCTCGAAGCCCTCGGCGGCGGTCTGGAGCTGGTCGGCGGCCTTCTCGTTGACGAGCTTGGCGGCGCGGCGCACGGCGCGGTTCACCTGGCCCGAGGTGAGTTCGCCGGTGGCGACGCCGGTGACCCGTGAGACGAGTTCATGGGCCTCGTCCACGATCAGCACCTCGTGCTGAGGCAGCACCGGAGCACCCTCGATGGCGTCGATGGCGAGCAGGGCGTGGTTCGTGACCACGACCTCGGCGAGCTTGGCGCGCTCACGGGCCATCTCCGCGAAGCACTCGGCTCCGTAGGCACACTTCGTCGCGCCCAGGCATTCCCGCGACGAGACCGACACCTGCGCCCAGGCGCGGTCCGAGACACCCGGTGTGAGATCGTCCCGGTCGCCGGTCTCGGTCTCGTCCGCCCAGTCGCGCAGCCGGAGCAGGTCCTGGCCCAGCTTGCTGGTGGGCGCGGCCGCCTCGAACTGGTCGAAGAGGCCGTCCTCCTCGTCCTGCGGCATGCCCTCGTGCAGACGGTGCAGGCACAGATAGTTCGACCGGCCCTTCAGCATCGCGAACTCCGGGCGGCGACGCAGCAGCGGATGCAGGGCGTCGACCGTACGCGGCAGATCGCGTTCGACGAGCTGGCGCTGCAGCGCCAGCGTGGCCGTCGCGACGACCACTCTCTCCCCATGTGCGAGCGCGGGCACGAGATAGCCGAGCGACTTTCCGGTGCCGGTGCCGGCCTGGACCAGCAGGTGGGATTCGTCGTCGATCGCCCCGGCGACCGCTTCGGCCATGGTCACCTGGCCGGGGCGCTCCGTGCCGCCGACGGCGGCGACAGCGGCATGCAGGAGTTCGGGGAGTGAGGGCTTCGTCATAGCCCGACCACCCTACGGCCCGGCACTGACAAACGGGCGGTCAAGGCAGGACTGCGGGGCGGGGTCACGCGGGCTCCTCCTGTTTCTCGGCCTTCTCGGATGTCTTCTCCACCTTCCCTGACTTCCCGGACTTCTCGGGCCTCTCGGGCTTCTCGGGCTTCTCGGGCTTCTCAGGTTTTCCGGGTTTCTTTGATCGAGCGGGAACCCTGCCGGCCCGGGCCACGTTCAAATCTGTGAGCGCTTCGTCACCCAGCGCTACAACACATCACGCAGGACTCGGTTCCGGATCATGAGGGCGGCCCGCTTGCCGGGCAGGTCGACCTCGGCCGCGAACCGGAAGCCTGCACTCAGGAACGCTGCGACGGAGGGGGTGTTGTGAAGATCGGGTTCCGCTACGACACGTGCGCACGCCGGGCGCCGGTCGAGGACGAGGTCGGCCACGGCTCGGAGCAGGGCGGAGCCGATCCCCCGCCCCCGATCCGCGGCCCCACCGACGAGGAGGTGGATCCCGGTGTCGTGCGGGCGGGCCGGATAGTGGCGGGCCAGCGGGTCCAGATCTGCCCGGTAGATCTCCCAGTAGCTCATCGGCGCGCCGTCCAGCACGCCGAGACACGGCACGCTCCGCCCGTCGCCGTCGAGCTGAGCCCGCAGATGGTCCTCCGTCCGGCTCCGGGGCCCGGCCAGCTCCCAGAACCGGGCGACGGCGGGGTCGTTCATCCAGCGATGGACGAGGGTGAGGTCATGCTCGGCGTGTACGGGCACGAGGTGGAAGGAGCCGACGGGAGTGGCGACCGGCCCCCATGTGGGGAGTCGGTCCAGGAGACAGCCCGGCCCTGCGACGAAGCGGGCGAGGAAGTCTGCGGGCAGGTGCAGGTCGAGTGTGTCCTCGCCGTCCTCGCCGTCGTCCTCGACGGTGAAGCCGGTGAACGGCGCGTCCCGGCTGCCCGTGCCATCCGCTCGGCGGCCGGTCGGGCCCGGGTGGACGGGGGTGCCCGCGTGAGCCGGGACAGGGTTGCTGCCGGCGTTCGCGTCGGTGGGAGGCACGGTGCGCTCCTCTCAGGAGACGAGGTGGGTTATGGTCCTCGGATGTTCGGTCGGGTGGTGCGGTGTGCTCAGGAATGAAGGGGGTTGGTGATGGTGACGTAGACGGACTGGGTGTCGACCGGGCCGACGAGTTCGTCGAGGCCGCGCAGCCGGGTCAGCAGGTTGGCCTTGCAGCGCAGGACGGGTGAGTCGAGCAGGCGGCGGGGCAGGGAGGTGCGTGGTGCGGCGGGGCCCGAGGCGAGGTCCGCGAGGAAGCGTCGGAAGGCGGCGAGGAGCAGGCGCTCGTCGGCGAGTCGCTGGGCGCCGAACGCGCCGACCAGTCCGAGCACATTGTTGATGGCGAGGTAGTAGGCGAAGCGTTCGTCGGCGACCTCGTCGGAGACGAACGTGTCGCTGCGCTCCCCGATGCCGGGCAGCCGGGCGTCCAGTTCGGCCCGCCGGGACTCGCGGAAGTAGTACCCCTGGTTGTCGCGGTAGCGGCCGCCGACCGGCCAGCCGTCGCGGTCCAGCAGGAGCAGGGTGTTCTGCTGGTGGGCTTCGAGGGCGATGCCTGCCTTGCCGTCCAGCCAGAGCACGGGCCGGACGACCTGCTCCAGGTACCGGAGGAACCACTCCGTGGCGACGGCTCCGGCGGGGCGGCCGGTGCGTGCGGCGAGTCGCGCCACCAGCTGGGCGAGCCGGGACCGCATGGGCCGTGCGGTGTCCGGCGTCGAGGGGGCACCGCCGGGCTCGGCGACGGGCCGGGGCGAGACGAGTCCGGCGACACAGCCGACGTCGTCGGACGGGGCGAACGGGTTGTGCCGGATCATCACGTCGAGTCCGGGCACGGGTCGTCCGCCCGGGTCGTCGACGGCCAGCCAGGCCGGGTCGCGGACGACGTCGAAGCCGGGGTGGACCGCCTGCCACCGCTGGGACAGGCCGGTGCGCAGCAGCCGGTGCACCTCGACTCCACGGTGCAGTTCCTTGCGCAGGTTCTCGCGGCGGGAGTTGGTGATGCGCAGGCCCAGCGACAGCTTGAGCATCGCGGGGGCGCCGGATCGGTGGACCGTTCGTACGGAGGAGGTGGGATGCCAGACGGAGCCGAAGGGGCCGAGGTCGCGCAGGAGCCCGGAGTCGAGCAGGGCGGCGACGGGCGCGCGAAGGCGCAGCTCGCGGGCCTGCCACGGGTGCAACGGCAGCGCGGCGTACCCGTCGGGCAGATCGAGCGCGCCGTCGGCAAGGCGTCGGGTGAGGTGGTCGGCGGGGACGGGACGGCCGCGCTCGGTCCACGCCGAGTCGGTCGTGAGGAGAGAGGGGGAGACGGCCATCCAGTGCAGCGGGAAGGAGCCGTGCAGCTCAGGTGAGTACAGACGGGTTTCCGCCTCCGTCAGGCCCTCCCGGCTCTTGGGGGTCGGGTGCAGGGGATGGCCGAGGAGGAGTGCCTGTTCGGCGCCGAGGAAGAGGTCGGCGGCCTCCGCGGGGTGCTCGCGGCGGTCACGGATGAAGGTCGCGGTGCGGCGCAGCGAGTCGGCCACCCTGGCCACCAGGTCGCCGTCGTCGCCCCGGCCGGCGGTGGGGGCCGGGGCGCCGGCCGTGGCGGCGGGGGCGCGGTCCGTCTCGCGGGCGAGCAGCGCTGCCAGGGTGACGGCGTCGACGGGCGGGGCGGTCTCGGGTGCGCCGGTGAAGCGGGGCGGACCGAAGCGGTGCCAGCCCGTCGGGGACCAGTAGCGGACCGGTACGAGGAGGGAGGTGCCGCTGGCGGGCAACGGGAGGCGAAGGGTGCCGCACGTGGGGGCAATGAGGTCGGTCTCGCGCACCCAGCAGCGCAGCAGGTTCTCCGTGGCGGCGGACTGGGCCGCGGTGCACGGGTCGGGGTCCTCGAGCAGGTCGGCACCGGGCTCCGTGACTCGGGTGAGATCCGCGGTGCGCCTCTTCTGCTGGGGGACCGACTCGACGAGCGGGACGGGCGAGGGCGGGGTGCCGGGGTCTCCCTGTTCGTCGGGGGATCCGGAGCTGCCGTCGGGGCTGGGGGTGGCGTTCATGACGGCTCCTCGGGACTGGCTGGGGGTGTGCGGGGCTGCTTCGGGCGCTCGGCCGCCGTTCCCCGGTGGCCGGTGGTCACCTCGGCGGCGCGGGGGCTCACGCCGGCGAAGGCGCGACTCTGCGGGGTCAGGAGAGGCCGGGCGGGCGGGTGCGGTGCTCAGCCGGCGCGCTGGGCAGGGCCTTTGGGCCGGGCGCGCTGTGGGCCGTGCTCCTCGGGGTGACGGGCCACCGCGGCGACCGCGTCCGCCAGGCGGTCCAGCACGGCCGCCGCCTGCTCGTCGCTGATCGTCAGCGGAGGCAGCAGCCGGACCACGGCAGCGTGCCGGCCGCCGAGTTCGACGATCAACCCGCGCTCCAGGCACTCGCGCTGGACGGCCGCGGCGAGTTCGGGTGCCGCCGGACACGGAGGGCGGGCGGGATCCTGACCGGGAGCGGGAGCGGGCGGCCCGCCGTCGGACGCGGTGCCGTCGCCGTCCGGGTGCACCAGCTCGACCCCGATCATCAGGCCGCGCCCCCGGACCTCCCCGACGCAGGCGAACTGACGTGAGAGTTCGGCGAGTTGGGTCAGCATGCGGGAGCCGAGGCCGGCGGCTCGTTCGGCGAGGCCGTTCTCGCGGACGTGGGCGAGGGTGGCGGCGCCCGCGGCCATGGCGAGCTGGTTGCCGCGGAATGTGCCCGCATGGGCCCCGGGCTGCCAGACGTCGAGGTCGTCGCGGTAGACGATGACGGCCAGCGGGAGGCTGCCGCCGATCGCCTTGGACAGGACCATCACATCGGGGGTGATGCCACTGTGACCGACGGCCCAGAAGGCGCCCGTCCGGCCGACTCCGGTCTGGATCTCGTCGGCGATCAGCGGGATGGCGCGGTCCGCCGTCAGCTGCCGCATGCGGCGCAGCCACTCGTCCGGCCCGGGGATCACCCCGCCCTCGCCCTGGACGGGTTCGAGGATCATGCCGGCGGGCAGCGGTACGCCGGACTTGGGGTCGTCGAGGAGGGACTCGGTCCAGCGGGCGGCGAGTTCGGCGCCGCGTGGGCCGCCGGTGCCGAAGGGGCAGCGGTAGTCCTGCGGATAGGGCAGACGGGCGACCTGGATGTCGCGGGCGCCGCCGGAGGCGGCCAGGGCGCCGGCGGTCATGCCGTGGTAGGCGCCGGTGAAGGCGAGGATGCCGGTGCGGCCCGTCGCGGCCCGGACGAGTTTGAGGGCGGCCTCGACCGCGTCGGTGCCGGCCGGTCCGCAGAACTGGACGCGGGCCCGGCCGGCGAGCCCGGGCGGAAGGGTGCGGAACAGTTCGGTGATGAAGGCGTCCTTGACGGGGGTCGCCAGGTCGAGGACGGAGAGGGGGGCGCCGGAGTCGAGGACCTTACGGATGGCCTCCAGTACCACCGGGTGGTTGTGGCCGAGGGCGAGGGTGCCCGCGCCGGAGAGGCAGTCCAGGTAGCGGCGGCCGTCGGCGCCCTCGATGGTGAGGCCGCGCGCCCGGACGGGCACGATGGGCAGGGCCCGGGCGTAGGTGCGTGCCGAGGACTCCCGCGCCGACTGGCGTCTCAGGATTCCCTCGTGCACACCGCGCGCGTCCCCGTGCGCACCTGAAGCCATCGTCTCCGTAACGGCCACGGCTCGCTGTCCTCCCGCTGTTCAGAGGCGAGTTGATCCGCGGGGACCGGAAGACAGGCAGCCGACCCCCCACCGCTACAACCTCGGACCGCCCGGTGGGTTACGGGTTCCGCGAAGATCATTGCCCCCTCCTGGTGCGCAGGCGGGGTGAAGGAACGTCAAACCGGCACATCCACGGATGATTGACCAGGTCAGACGGCTTGTAGCCGAACCGTTGCCGTTCCGTCGGAAGTCCCCCACGGCGACCGCATAGTGTGGGACGCCGTTCCAAGAACGCCGTGAGACCGGCATGAACTCCTCATGAGTTCGCCGCCGGTGGCGCGGCACAAGCGCCGAGTTCCTTCACCACAGGGGGAGTCAAGAGCATGCGATCCATACGGCCGTCGTTCACCGTTCGGCGAGGGAGGGGCACCCGTCGTACGTCCACCTCGCTCGCGGCGGTCGCCCTCGTCTCGGCGCTGGCGATGACCGCCACTGCCTGCAACGGCGACGACAGCGCCGACAGCAAGCCCACCGCCTCCGCGGCCGCGGCCGGCGACGGAAAGATCAAGATCCCGGACGACCTCAAGCAGAGGCTCAAGGAGCACGGGATCGACCTCGACAAGTGGAAGAACGGCGCCTGGAAGAACTGGGACAGGAAGGACTGGCTGCGCGAGGCCGACGACTTCATCAACCCGATCATCAAGGGTCTGTGGGACCCGAACCGGATGCGTCATGCCAATGACCCGGGCAAGGGCGTCAACGACAACGACATCTCCGGTGACCAGGGCGTGACCGACCCGACCCCGCAGCCGGTGAAGGCGCAGGCCGTGGCGGCGCCGTACCACGTCAATGCGGCCGCTTCGGGCAAGGTGTTCTTCGACTCCCCCGAGGGCCACATGGTGTGCTCGGGCACGGTCGTGGAGGACCCCGCGCACCCGGGCAAGTCCAACCTGGTCTGGACGGCGGGTCACTGTGTGCACGCCGGCAAGAGCGGCGGCTGGTACCGCAACATGGCCTTCGTGCCGTCGTACAACAACTCCGCCAAGTCGCTCGGCCAGCTGCAGAACGCCGGCAAGTCCGAGATCGCGCCGTACGGCGTCTGGTGGGCCGACGGGGCGCAGACCTCGCAGCAGTGGATCGACCAGGGTGGTGAGACCGGCGGCAAGGGTGCCTCGTACGACTACGCGGTGATCCATGTGACGCCGGAGCAGGGCAACGGCGGCAAGTCGCTGGAGGAGACGGTCGGCGGGGCGCTGCCGGTGAACTTCGACGCCCCGGCGGTGCCGAAGGTCAGCAGCATCACCGCGTCCGGTTACCCGGAGGCGGCGCCGTTCGACGGGCAGCTGCTGTACCAGTGCAAGGACAAGCCGGGCCGGCTGTCCGTCAGCCAGTCGGACCCGACGATGTACCGGATCGGCTGCACGATGACCGCGGGTTCCTCCGGGGGCGGCTGGGTGGAGGCCGGTTCCGACGGCAAGCCGGCGCTGGTGTCCAACACGTCGATCGGCCCGGTGAGTTCGGGATGGCTGGCCGGTCCGCGGTTCGGTGACGTGGCCAAGGGTGTGTACCAGTCGGTGAGCAAGAAGTTCGCCGGGCAGTGAGGGCGGTTGAACTCGCCCCTTCGTCACAGCGGTCGGCTGTGCGTCGGCGGCTGAGGGTCGTCTCCGGCTGATCGCGCCCACGCGGCGCAGCCGCGTGTCGACCGAGCCCCGTGCCTCTTACGGGCGCACGAAGGCCCGCTCCCTGAAAAGGGGGCGGGCCTTCGTCATGCCGTCGGTCAGGCGGCCGGCGCCGGCACGTACGGTGCCAGGTCCGCTGCCAGTTCCTCGTGCACCCGGACCTTGAGCAGGGTGCCCTCCGCGGTGTGCTCCTCGGAGATCACCTCGCCCTCGGAGTGGGCGCGGGCGACCAGCTTGCCGTGGGTGTACGGCACGAGCGCCTCGATCTCGACCGAGGGGCGGGGCAGGTCGTTGTCGATCAGGGCGAGCAGTTCCTGCATGCCCTGGCCGGTGCGGGCCGAGACCGCGAGCGAGCGCTTCTCGGTGCGCAGCAGCCGCTGGAGGACCAGCGGGTCGGCCGCGTCCGCCTTGTTGATCACGACGATCTCCGGTACGTCGGTGGCGCCGACGTCACGGATCACCTCGCGCACGGCGGCCAGCTGCTCCTCCGGCACCGGGTGCGAGCCGTCCACCACGTGCAGGATCAGGTCGGCGTCGCCGACCTCCTCCATGGTGGAGCGGAACGCCTCGACGAGGTGGTGCGGCAGATGGCGGACGAAGCCGACGGTGTCCGCCAGCGTGTACAGCCGGCCGCTCGGGGTCTCCGCGCGGCGGACGGTCGGGTCCAGGGTCGCGAACAGGGCGTTCTCGACCAGGACGCCGGCGCCCGTGAGCCGGTTGAGCAGGGAGGACTTGCCGGCGTTGGTGTAGCCCGCGATGGCGACGGACGGCACCTTGTTTCGCCGGCGCTCCTGGCGCTTGATCTCGCGGCCGGTCTTCATGTCCGCGATCTCCCGGCGCATCTTCGCCATCTTCTCGCGGATCCGGCGCCGGTCCGTCTCGATCTTGGTCTCACCGGGACCACGGGTGGCGAGACCGCCGCCCTTGCCGCCGCCCATCTGCCGGGACAGCGACTGACCCCAGCCGCGCAGCCGCGGCAGCATGTACTGCATCTGCGCGAGCGCGACCTGCGCCTTGCCCTCTCGGGACTTTGCGTGCTGGGCGAAGATGTCCAGGATCAGGGCCGTACGGTCGATGACCTTGACCTTGACGACGTCCTCCAGCTGGATCAGCTGGCCGGGGCTCAGCTCACCGTCGCAGATGACGGTGTCCGCGCCCGTTTCGATGACGATGTCGCGCAGTTCCTGGGCCTTGCCGGAGCCGATGTAGGTGGCCGCGTCCGGCTTGTCACGGCGCTGGATGACGCCGTCGAGCACCAGCGCGCCCGCGGTCTCGGCGAGGGCGGCCAGCTCCGCGAGGGAGTTGTCGGCGTCCTGTGCGGTGCCGGTGGTCCACACGCCGACGAGCACGACCCGCTCCAGGCGGAGCTGGCGGTACTCGACCTCGGTGACGTCCTCCAGCTCGGTGGACAGGCCCGCCACACGGCGCAGGGCCGCGCGCTCGGAGCGGTCGAACTGGTCGCCGTCCCGCTCGCCGTCGATCTCGTGGCTCCAGGCGACGTCCTCTTCCATCAGGGCATCGGCCCGAAGACCCTCGGGATAGTCGTGCGCGAGGCGCTTGGTGTCCTGGGAAGGGGAAGAAGAGGAGGTCATTGGATCCTTACGTCGATGGGATCGCCGTTACGGCGTCGGTGGGGCGGCCTGGCGAGACCGCTCATCTCGTCAACGCGCGAGTACCCCGGGAGATTCCCGTGTCCCGTCCCGCGCCGACCTGAAGATGGTCGCACGAGGCGGCCCGTCTCGTCACCGTGTTATCACGCGCTGCGTGGCCCCGCGGACCGGGCGTTCCCGTGTGCTCGGCGGCCTGCGGGTCCGGCCTTGTCATGCGCTCCGCGGCTCTTGGGCCCGGTCGCCTCGGCCGTGGCCAGGGGCTTCCAGTCCGGGTGGCCGGGCATCGGCGGGGTCTTCGCGCCGTACAGCCAGGCCTTGAGGAAGCCGCTGAGGTCGCGGCCGGAGATCGTGGAGGCCAGCTGGACGAAGTCGGCGGTGGTGGCGGTGGAGTCCTGGTGGGCTCGGACCCAGACCCGCTCCAGGCGTTCGAAGGCCGGACGGCCGATCTCCTGGCGCAGGGCGTAGAGCGCGAGGGCGGCGCCGTCGTAGATGTTCGGGCGGAAGATGCCGATCTTCTGGCCGGGCGAGGGCGGCTTGGGCAGCGCGGGCGGGCCGCCGGCCGCGCGCCAGCGGTCGGAGGCGCCGTAGGCGGCCTTCATCCGGTCCTCCATCGGCCGGTGCCCCTTCTCCTCGGCGTACAGCTCCTCGTACCAGGTGGCGTGGCCCTCGTTCAGCCAGACGTCGGACCAGGTGCGCGGGCTCACGCTGTCGCCGAACCACTGGTGGGACAGCTCGTGCACCATGACCGACTCGACGTACCACTTGGGGTAGGCGGGCTCGGTGAACAGGTTCCTCTCGAAGAGCGAGAGGGTCTGTGTCTCCAGTTCGAACCCGGTGGAAGCCCGTGCCATGAGCACGCCGTAGGTCTCGAACGGGAACTTCCCGACCTTGCTCTCCATCCAGGCGATCTGGCCGGGCGTCTTGGCCAGCCACGGTTCGAGGGCCTTGCGGTCGGCGGCGGGCACGACGTCGCGCACCGGCAGCCCGTCCGGCCCCTCGTCGTGGACGACGGCCGAGCGGCCGATGGACACCTGGGCCAGCTCGGTCGCCATGGGGTGCTGGGTGCGGTAGGTCCAGGTGGTCGTCCGGCCGGCCCGGTCCGCTCCGGCGGGCAGGCCGTTGGCGACGACCGTGTAGCCGTTCGGGGCGGTGATGTGGAAGGTGAACATCGCCTTGTCGGACGGGTGGTCGTTGCACGGGAAGACCAGGTGGGCGGCGTCGGCCTGGTTGGCCATGGCGAGTCCGTCGGAGGTGCGCACCCAGCCGCCGTCCTGGTCCTTGGCGGGCACGGGGTCACTGGTGTGCCGCACGGTGATCCGGGTCCGGCTGCCCTCGGAGAGGGGGTGGTCCGGGGTGACGACCAGATCCTCGCCGGCCGTGGTGAAGTCCGCGGGGTGCCCGTCGACCTCGACGGAGCGGACGGTGCCGTGCGCGAAGTCGAGGTTGATGCGCTCCAGGTCGGCCGTGGTCCAGGCGTCGATGGTGGTGACGGCCTCGAGCGGCTTGTCGTTTCTGCCGGGGTAGGTGAAGTCGAGGTCGTACGACGCCACGTCGTAGCCGGGGTTGCCCAGGTACGGGTAGAGGCGGTCGCCGATGCCCAGGGGCTTGGCCGGGGCCGCGGCAGCGAGGAGGCAGACGGAGACGGCGGAGGCGAGCAGGGCCGCCTTGCGGTGCCGGGAGATCCGGGGCGTGCGCCGGGAGCGGGGGGTGAGCAGCATGCACCACCGCTACCAGTGCCCCGCCGTGCTGCGGCGGCGACGCGCGCCCCGCCCACCCGAACGGGTTCGGTCCGGTCGCCCTTCTGATCACCGTCTGGTAATCACGTGATCACGTTTGGCAACCCCCTGATCACGTACGTCCGGTGTCGCTCAGGAACCCGGCGCCTGGTGCTGGGCGCGGGCCACGTCGTACACGCCCGGCACGTCCCGCATGGCGCGCATCAGGGTCGGGAGGCGGGCGGCGTCGGGGAGCTGGAGCGTGTACGTGTGCCGTACGCGCTGCTGGCTGGGCGGTTCCACGGTCGCCGAGACGATGTCGACGCCGGTCGAGGAGATCGCCTCGGTGAGGTCGGCGAGCAGATGGGGGCGACCGAACGATTCAGCGACCAGCGTGACCCGGATCTCGGTGGTGTCCCCCCAGCGCACGCCGACCTCCGCGCGCCCTCTGCTCTTCATGTGCGCCACCGTGGCGCACTCGACGCGGTGCACGGTCACCACTCCCCCGCGCACGGCGAAGCCGGTGATCTCGTCCGGCGGTACGGGCGTGCAGCAGCCGGCGAGCCGGACGGCGGCCCCGGGCCGGTCCGCGAGGACGTCCGCGCTCCGGGGGCGGGCCGTGCTCTCCCGGGCCGGACTCTCCGCGGGGGCGCTGTCCGCGGGGCGGGCGGGGGCGGTGCCGTCGGCCGGTGCCGGGCGGGAGGCGGTCCCCTCCTCGGTCCCGGTGCCGCCGCCGGGATGGGTGGCCAGCCAGCGCTGGATGGCGATGCGGGCGGCCGGGGTGTGGGCGTGCTCCAGCCATTCCCGGGAGGGCTCGGAGGCCGGGTCCTGGCCCATGAGGAGCTGGACGGTGTCGCCGTCCTTCAGGACGGTGCTGAGGGTGGCCAGGCGGCCGTTGACCCGGGCGCCGATGCAGGCGTGGGCGTCCTCGCCGTACTGGGCGTAGGCGGCGTCCACGCAGGTGGCGCCCTCGGGCAGGCCGAGGGTGCCGCCGTCGGGACGGAAGACGGTGATCTCCCGGTCCTGGGCGAGGTCTTCGCGCAGGGTGGACCAGAAGGTGTCGGGGTCGGGTGCGGCCTGCTGCCAGTCCAGCAGGCGGGAGAGCCAGCCGGGCCGGGTGGGATCGGCGCGCTCGCCGTCGGCGGGGGCGTCGGGGACCGCGGCGTCGGAGGCGGGGGCGTACGGGTTGCCCAGCGCGACGACGCCGGCCTCGGCGACCTTGTGCATCTGGTGGGTGCGGATGAGGACTTCGACGACCTGGCCGTCCGGCCGGGCGACGGCGGTGTGCAGCGACTGGTACAGGTTGAACTTCGGTACGGCGATGAAGTCCTTGAACTCCGAGACCACCGGCGTCATACAGGTGTGCAGTTCACCGAGGACGCCGTAACAGTCGGCGTCCTCGTGCACGAGCACGAGCAGCCGGCCGAAGTCGCTGCCGCGCAGCTGTCCGCGTTTGCGGGCCACGCGGTGGACGGAGACGAAGTGCCGGGGACGGATGAGGACTTCGGCCTGGATGCCGGCCTCGCGCAGCACCCCGCGCATCTCGTCGGCGACCTCGGCGAGCGGGTCGCCCTGCCGGGCGGCGTTCTCGGCGATGAGTTCGCGGGTGTGCTCGTACTCCTCGGGGTGGAGGATGGCGAAGACCAGGTCCTCCAGCTCGGTCTTCAGGGCCTGGACGCCGAGCCGCTCGGCGAGCGGGATGAGGACGTCGCGGGTGACCTTGGCGATCCGCGCCTGCTTCTCCGGGCGCATCACGCCGAGCGTGCGCATGTTGTGCAGCCGGTCGGCGAGTTTGATCGACATCACGCGGACGTCGCTGCCGGTGGCGACGAGCATCTTGCGGAAGGTCTCGGGTTCGGCGGCGGCCCCGTAGTCGACCTTCTCGAGTTTTGTCACCCCGTCGACCAGGTAGCGCACCTCCTCGCCGAACTGCTCACGCACCTGATCCAGCGTCACATCGGTGTCCTCGACGGTGTCGTGGAGAAGGGAGGCGGTCAACGTCGTGGTCTCCGCGCCGAGTTCGGCGAGGATGAGGGTCACGGCGAGCGGGTGGGTGATGTACGGCTCGCCGCTCTTGCGCATCTGGCCGCGGTGCGAGGACTCCGCGAGGACGTAGGCGCGGCGCAGCGGGTCGAGGTCCGCGTCGGGGTGGTGGGCGCGGTGTGCCTCCACGACATGGCCGATGGCGTCGGGCAGTTTGCCGCGGACGGCCGGGCCGAGCAGCGCGGCCCGGCCGAGCCTGCGCAGGTCGATCCGGGGCCGGGACTTCCTGCGGTCCGCCCGGGGCACCGCGGGGGCGGTGACCGCCGCGGCCGCTGTGGGCGCCACCGGGCCAGGGGTCGCAGGGTTCGTGGCCTCCGCACTCATGGGCACCTCCGGCTCGTGGACCGGCGGACGGGGCTCCAGGGCACACGCGGCTCAGGGATGGCGACGTTCCCCCGTCCGTGCCGGTGCTTGATGCTACCGAGCCCACCACGTGCGACCGACCGCCTCTCGCCGAGCGTGAAACGGATCACCCATTCGAGCGACCGGCACAAGGTTTAGGTTTGCGCCACGTGGCCGGGGCTCGCCCGCCGCGCCGAACACCCCGGGCCGACGGAAATACCTGATCCCGAGGCCGCGGAGCATCCACCGCCTGGTTACATCATGTCAGCGGACGGCGTTTTCCAGCCATTCACCGTCGAACTCGCCCTCGGCGACGATCACGGCGGGTCCGGTCATCTCGATCTCGCCGTCGGGCCGTTCGGTGATGACGAGACGTCCGCCGGGCACGTCCACGGTGTACGTGGCCGGGGTGCCGGTGACGGCGGGGTCGACGCCGTCGCGCCGGGCGGCGGCCACGGCGACGGCACACGTGCCCGTGCCGCACGAGCGGGTCTCGCCGGAGCCGCGCTCGTGCACGCGCATGGCGACGTGGCGGGGGCCGCGGTCGACGACGAACTCGACGTTCACCCCGTCCGGGTAGGCCGCCGCCGGGCTGACCGGGGGCGGGTCGAACAGCCGGCCCGCGTGCCCGAGGTCCTCGACGAAGGCGACCGCGTGCGGATTGCCCATGTTCACGTTGCGCGCGGGCCAGCTGCGCTCGCCGACGGTCACCGTGACCTCCCCCTCGGGCAGGCGGGCCCGGCCCATGCCGACGGTGACGTCGCCGTCCTTCGCGAGGTGGACCTGCCGCACGCCCGCGCGCGTGGCGATCGCGAAGTCACCTTCGGCCACATGTCCGGCGTGCTGGAGATAGCGCGCGAACACACGGACGCCGTTGCCGCACATCTCGGCCACCGAGCCGTCGGCGTTGCGGTAGTCCATGAACCACTCGGCCTCGGCGGCCATCGCCTTCGCCTCCGGGTGCGCGGCGGAGCGCACCACGTGCAGCACCCCGTCCCCGCCGAGGCCGGCCCGGCGGTCGCACATGGCGGTGACGGCGGCCGGGGTCAGGTCGAGGGCGTTTCCGGGGTCCGGGAGGATCACGAAGTCGTTCTCGGTGCCGTGACCCTTGAGGAAGGCGATGCGCGTGCGCGTGCTCATTCCTCGATCGTAAAGGACGGCGGTGCTCACACCGCGGGCCGGAGCGCTTCAGCGCAGCCTTGCCACCCGCCACACCGCGAGGATCACCACCAGGGCCACCAGCACGACATAGCCGATCACCACCCGCCAGTCCGGCCGCCGGCCCGAACCGCGGGCCGGCAGGCCCGGCCAGGTGTAGCCCACACGGCGGGCGGCCATCATGCCCCAGCCCGCGGCGCAGGAGCAGATCAGCAGGCCGAGCATGGCGATGACGGCACCGCTGTCGCCGAAGTCGAAGGCGAGCGGGAAGGCGAACATCAGGGAGCCGACCGCGGACAGTGCCACGATGGGCGCGAGCTGCCAGATGCGCAGCCGGCGCTGCGGGCGCAGCTCGACCTCGACCTCCGGGCCGCCCCCGTACATCTCCTCGGGCGACGGTCCGTCGGCGGTCACACCGTCCGGCGACTCGTCGGGGCCGTCCTCGGCCAGCCGGTCCTCGGCCAGACCGGTCAGCCCGTCGTCGGCCGGCCCGCCCTCGGCCGGACGGTGCCCGGCCGGGTCCCGGTCGTCGCCGTGGGTGGTGACGTGCTCAGCACCTTGTGCGGTGTCGCGAGGGCCGGCCTCCATCGCCACGCGCCCTCCCAACTAGGCTCCACTTGGTCGATCGAAGCTCGATGATGGCACGGCGCCGAAGGCCTCGATGACCGGCGGCGCATCCCGATGCCATCACGTGATCAGGCTGTGACCGGTCGTTCGACCAACGCCAGGGCCTGGTGCGGAAGTTCCCCGCGGTCCGCCGCGGCCCCACTCAACCAGTGCACCCGGGGATCGCGCCTGAACCACGAATCCTGACGGCGCGCGAAGCGCTTGGTCGCGCGTACGGTCTCGGCCCTGGCCTCCGCATCGGTGCACTCCCCGGCGAGCGCCGCGAGCACCTGCTGGTAGCCCAGCGCGCGCGACGCCGTGCGCCCCTCGCGCAGGCCCTGCGCCTCCAGTGCGCGCACCTCGTCCACGAGACCGGTCTCCCACATCCGGTCGACGCGCCGCGCGATGCGCTCGTCCAGCTCCGGACGGGCCACGTCGACGCCGATCTGGACGGTGTCGTAGACCGAGTCGTGACCGGGCAGGTTGGCGGTGAAGGGCCGGCCGGTGATCTCGATCACCTCCAGCGCCCGGACGATACGGCGGCCGTTGCTGGGCAGGATCGCGCGGGCGGCCTCGGGGTCGGCGGCGGCCAGCCTGGCGTGCAGGGCGCCCGAGCCGCGCAGGGTCAGCTCCTCCTCGAGGCGGGCGCGGACCTCCGGGTCGGTGCCGGGGAACTCCAGGTTGTCGACGGCCCCGCGGACGTAGAGACCGGAGCCGCCGACCAGGATCGGCCAGCGGCCCTCGGCAAGCAGGGCGTCGATGCGGGCGCGGGCGAGCCGCTGGTACTCGGCGACGGAGGCGGTGACCCGCACGTCCCAGATGTCCAGCAGGTGGTGCGGGATACCGCCGCGCTCCTCGGGCGTCAGCTTGGCGGTGCCTATGTCCATCCCCCGGTACAGCTGCATGGAGTCGGCGTTGACGACCTCGCCGCCGAGTTGCTGGGCCAGGAAGACGCCGAGATCGGACTTTCCGGCCGCGGTGGGGCCGACGACGGCGATGACGCGGGGGGCGGGGGGTGCACTGCTCACCGCACCAGTTTCGCAAACCTCCCGGTGGGCTCTCGAACGAGTTACGTGACGGGCGGGATCCCACGTCGTTGCCCGTGGCGAGGTGCGCCGTCCGGCCGCCGGAGGCGGTGACCCGGGCGGCGCAACCGTACGCACCGGGTGACGCGGGAATTCGCCCGCACGAGTACCGTATGGAGTGGATATGGGCGTGTTTGCTCGAATCTTCGGCAGGTCGAAGGCGACTGCCGAGGCGTCGGCCGCCGAGACGCACGATGGCGTGGAGCCGGAGGGCGCCGAGGCGGAGGGAACGGAGCCGGCGGCGCAGGAGGCCGCTTCGGCGGAGGCGAAGGGTACGGCCGGGGACGGGCCCGAGGAGGTGGCGGCCCGGTCGGACGCCGGTACGGACGAGACGTCCGAGGGTTCCGGCATCCCCAAGCAGCAGTCCGCCGAGGAGGCCGCCGACAGCGCGGCCGGCGAGGGCGCACGCAGGTAACTGTCCCGCGAGGGAAGGTGGACCATGGGTCTGTTGGACAACATGAAGGACAAGGTGTCGGACCTCGCGCGGCAGCACGGGGAAAAGGTCCAGCACGGCATCGACAAGGCCGCGAAGGCCGTCGACGAGCGGACCAAGGGCAAGTACAGCGAGAAGATCCACGCCGGTACGGGCAAGGCCAAGGAGGCGATGGACCGCCTCGCGCACAAGGAGGGAACCGGCCCCGAGACGGCTGCCACCGACCAGGCGCCCCGCCCGAAGGAGCCGCCCTCGGCTTCCTGAGCGGCCCAGGGTCCGCTTCCTGAGCGGTTCAGGGCGCGTCTCCTGAGCCGTTGCGGGTTCTCCGCACGGCCATGGTGGTCGTCGGACGGCCGTGCAGCGCGCCGGCGCCACGGCCGTCCGCCGTCTGCGTGCCTAGGCTAGGACCAGGTGGCGACCACGTATCCGACGCCGTAGGGCGCGTCCTCGTACAACAGCGTGCCGCTGAGGTCCGCGCCCTCGGCGGCGCCGGCCAGGACCTGCCAGGGGGCGCGGCCGGAGGCCTTCAGTTCGTACGCCGGCTCGGGGTCCAGTGCCTTGACGGCCGCCACGTCCGCCGTGCCGAGTGCCCGCGCGACCTGTGTGTCGAAGGGTGCCGCGCGCTCGTCCAGATAGCCCGGTGCCTTGAGCGTGCGGCAGGCGCTGGCGTCCCCCATCACGAGCAGCGCGACCCGTCCGGCCCGGGCGCCGAGCTGCCGGCCGGTGTCGATGCACCGCGCGGGCTCGAGCCGTTCCCCGACGCCGAGCCCCTCGATCGGGGCGTCCGCCCACCCGGTCCGCTCCAGCAACCAGGCGCCGACGGCCAGCGACGACGGCAGCTCGCGCTCGGGGACGGTGTCCCCGGCGGGGCCGAGGCGTACGTCGACGTCGACCCCGAACCCGCGGAAGGACCCCCGGGCGCCCTCGGGAAACGGTCCGCGCCCGCTCCGCTCGGCGGGCCCGACGACCACCAGGAGGTCCGGGCGGGCGGCGGCGAGCACGCCGAGCGCGTCGGTGCAGGCCGAGCGCGCGGCGTCCATCTCAGGCGCGGCACCCGCGGCCACCTCGGGGACGAGCAGCGGAGGACAGGGACAGACTGCGGCGGCGACAAGCATGACCGGCAGGGTAACGCCGTACCGCCGTGAACCGGCAGACCAGGGCGGAGGGCGGGAAAACTGCGCCGGAGGTCGGGAAGCCAGCGCCGGAGGGCGGGACACCGGCGCCGGAGGGCGGGACACCGGCGCCGGCGGGAGGGAGGCCGGCGTCCCGCGCGGTCAGGGGGTAGGCGGTCCCTGCCGTGGCGGTTCAGTCGCAGCCGCACCCGCTGCCCGTGGCGACCGGCAGCGGCTCCGGTACGCCGATCTTCGGCAGGCCCAGCATCACGCCCGCCGGCTTGGCGGTCTCGGCGGCGTTGCGCTTCTCCCAGGCGTCGCCCGCGCGGGTGCGGCGCACGTCGAGGACGGCGCCCTCGGCGAGCAGGTGGTGCGGGGCGGCGTAGGTGATCTCGACGGTGACGACGTCGCCGGGGCGCACGTCCTGGTCCGGCTTGGTGAAGTGGACCAGGCGGTTGTCGGGGGCGCGGCCGGACAGGCGGTGGGTGGCGCCGTCCTTGCGGCCCTCGCCCTCGGCGACCATCAGCTCCAGGGTGCGGCCGACCTGCCTCTTGTTCTCCTCCCAGGAGATCTCCTCCTGAAGGGCGACGAGACGCTCGTAGCGCGCCTGGACGACCTCCTTGGGGATCTGGTGCTCCATGGTCGCGGCCGGGGTGCCCGGACGCTTGGAGTACTGGAAGGTGAAGGCCTGCGCGAACCGGGCCTCACGGACGACGTGCAGCGTCTGCTCGAAGTCGTCCTCGGTCTCGCCGGGGAAGCCCACGATGATGTCGGTCGTGATCGCCGCGTGCGGGATCGCGGCCCGTACCTTCTCGATGATCCCGAGGTAGCGCTCCTGCCGGTAGGAGCGGCGCATCGCCTTCAGGACGGTGTCCGAGCCGGACTGCAGCGGCATGTGCAGCTGCGGCATCACGTTCGGGGTCTCGGCCATCGCCGCGATCACGTCGTCGGTGAAGTCGCGGGGGTGGGGGGAGGTGAAGCGGACGCGCTCCAGGCCCTCGATCGTCCCGCAGGCACGCAGCAGCTTGCTGAAGGCCTCCCGGTCGCCGATGTCGGAGCCGTAGGCGTTGACGTTCTGGCCGAGCAGCGTGATCTCGGAAACGCCCTCGGCGACCAGCGCCTCGATCTCGGCGAGGATGTCGCCGGTGCGGCGGTCCTTCTCCTTGCCGCGCAGGGCCGGGACGATGCAGAACGTACAGGTGTTGTTGCAGCCGACGGAGATCGACACCCAGGCCGCGTACGCGCTCTCGCGCCGGGTCGGCAGCGTGGAGGGGAAGGCCTCGAGGGACTCGGCGATCTCGACCTGCGCCTCCTCCTGCACCCGCGCCCGCTCCAGCAGGACCGGCAGCTTGCCGATGTTGTGCGTGCCGAAGACGACGTCCACCCAGGGCGCCTTCTTCACGATGGTGTCCTGGTCCTTCTGCGCGAGGCAGCCGCCGACCGCGATCTGCATGCCCGGCCGCGAGGCCTTCTTCGGCGCGAGGCGGCCGAGGTTGCCGTACAGGCGGTTGTCGGCGTTCTCCCGCACGGCACAGGTGTTGAAGACCACGACGTCGGCGTCGCCGTCGGAGCCCTCGGGGGCGCGCACGTAGCCGGCCTCCTCGAGCAGCCCGGACAACCGCTCGGAATCGTGGACGTTCATCTGGCACCCGTAAGTGCGTACTTCGTAGGTCTTGGGTCCCTGAACGTCCACTTCGAGGCTCCGGTCGCTGCTGCTGGTCATGGGTCAAGGGTAGGCGGTCCCCGAGGGTCCCCATTCCGTGATCCGGCCAGGCCCTGGACGGCGGCCGGAGTGGCGGGGTGAGGATCTCCGCGGTCGCGGTGAGGACACGGCCGCAGGGGAGCGGCACGGCCCGGTGGTGTGCCCGTCCGGCAGGCATGGCGGTGTCCGGCGTGCGTCCCGCGGAGCCGGACATCAGGCAGGCCCCGGCCCGGGGCTCCGCCGGCGGGCGCCCGGCACACCGGTGCGGCTCAGTACCCCTTGCGCAGGATGTGTTCGTCGACGGCGGCGACCGGGAGGCGGGCGAGTTTGCCTGGCCCTCCACCGCATCGGTCTCCTTCTGGTGGACGAGCCCGCGCCGGCTCCTGGTTCTCCGGCCGGAGCGGCGCGCGCTCGGTCCGATGACCGGCCGGTGGGGGCGTCAGCCCGCCGGGGTGACCGACAGGGAGTGGTGGAAGCAGCCGGTCGGGTCGTAGGCGTGCTTGACGCGGCGCAGGCGGGCCAGGTTGTCCTGGTAGTACAGGGTCTGCCAGGGGACGCCGGAGCGGTTGCGGGCGGGGTCCTTCAGGTCGGTGTCCGGGTAGTTGATGTAGCAGCCCTCGTACTGGTCGCCCGGTACCGGGACGCCCCCGGTGTCGTGCAGGAACTCCTCGTAGACACCGCGCGCCCAGCCGAGGCCGGCCGCGTCGCCGGAGGCGTCGGGCCAGAACGTCTGGAAGAGCATCTTGAACACCGAGCGGCGCTGGGAGTTCGCGGTGGCGTCCTGGGCGACGGCGTTCACGCGGCCGCCGAAGGAGAAGAGGACGACCATCGTGTCCGGGTTGGCGTACTGCGGCGAGGTCAGGTGGCGGTAGAGGACGTCCGTGTGGTGGTCGGTGAAGTTGCGGCGCAGGTAGGCGGACTTGTGCGCGCCGCGCAGGCCCGGGTGGGTGATCGTCGGGTTGTTGGTGCCGACGAGCTTGGTGGCGTTGAGCCAGGGCATACGGCGCGGGGCGGCCAGGTGGGGCATCGCGGCCAGGTCGCCGGAGCCCTTCGTCAGCGCCGTGGCCGTCAGGCCGGTGCCCGCGGTGAGTGCCGCGAGGTAGTCGCCGAGCAGCCGCTCGGCGTTCGGTGCGCCCGCGTCGACCTGCGTGAACATGTCCAGCGTGCCGTGCGCCTGGTGACAGATGTTGAAGACGGTGCTGATCGCCGTCCCCGGCGAGTCCGGCGCGCTGTTGTGCTCGTGCCATGCGCCGAAGTTCTTCAGCAGCCGTGCGAAGCGGCGCTCGTCGAGGTCCTGCCACGGGAAGGACAGCGCGCTGACCAGGACGGTGGACGGCGGCCGCACCAGCTGGCGGGAGGGTTCGGTGCCGGTGGCGTCCGGGGAGCGGAACCAGTAGCGGGTCACCAGCCCGAACGTGCCGCCGCCACCGCCGGTGTGCGCCCACCACAGGTCGCGGTTCGGGTCGTCGTCCTCGCGGGTCGCGACGACGGCGCGCACCGTGCGGTCCGCGTCCACCACGACGGCCTCGACGGCGTACAGGTGGTCGACGACCAGGCCGTGGGCCCGGGACAGCAGACCGTATCCGCCGCCGGCGACATGGCCGCCCGCGCCGACGCTGTAGCACATGCCGCCGGGGATGGTGACGCCCCAGCCCTTGTACAGGGCCTCGTACAGGTTCAGCAGCCGGATGCCCGGCTGCACGGCGAAGGCCCGGAACTTCTCGTCGTAGCCGACCTCGGTCATCTCGGACAGGTCGAGGACGACCTCGACCTCCGGGTTGCAGACCAGGTCCGCGAAGCAGTGGCCGCCGGAGCGGACCGAGACGCGTTTGCCGGCGGTCACGGCCTCACGCACCGCACGCTCCGCGTCCGCGGTCGAGCGGATCATGCGCACGTACTCGGGAGAGGCCACGAACCGCTGGTTGTTGCCCGTGGTCAGGAGCGGGAAGCGGGGGTCGTCGGGACGTATCGTGTCGCCGGCCGGGTGGCCGGTCGGGGCAGCGGCGGCGGTGCTCCGCGTGAGCGCCGTGGTGGCCAGGGCGCCCCCGGCGACGGCGCCGGTACGGGCGAGCAGGGACCGGCGGTCGATCTCGCTCATGGGTCGGACTTCCCCCTTCGTGGACGTGCTGCGGTTGCGGTGATGTGCGGTGGGCTGCGGTGCGTGAGCGGTGATGTGCGGTGGGTTGCGGTGCGCGAGGCGGGGGTTTGACGACAGGGTCTACGGCGCGGCCCGTACGCTCAGGGGCGCGAAGGCGGGCGTGGCCGCCCGGGCCGGGCCGAACCACCGGGTCAGTGCGGTGGTGAGGGCCTGCGGTGCGGCGTCGGACGCGGACGCGGCCCAGGCGGTGTAGCCGTCCGGCCGGCAGACCAGCGCGTCCCAGCCGAGCGGTTCCTCGCCGTCGGCCCGCACCACCAGCAGGCGGTCGGACCAGCCCGCGGCGGCCTCGGCCAGGGCCGCGTCGGCGCGCGGGGTGAGCAGCAGGAGCGGGAGGCCGTCGGTGAGGAGTTCGGCGGTGGTGCGCGGCCCCGCGTCGGTGCGGAAGCGGTGGTTGGGCAGGAAGCGGCCCTCGAGCGCCGACTGGGCGTCCCGGGTGTACGCGACGGACTGGCCGCTGATCTCGTCGGCGACCTCGCGGCCCGCGTCCGGCTGCCGCAGCAGTTCGCGGGCGCGGGAGCGCAGCGGGTCGTACTCCGGTCCGGGCCGCATCAGCGAGGCCTGGGTACGGGTGTTGGCGATGACCTTGGCGGCGACGGGCCGTCGCTCGCGGGTGTAGGTGTCCAGCAGCGCGGGCGGGGCATCTCCCCTGGCCACCAGGGCGAGCTTCCAGCCGAGGTTGAAGGCGTCCTGGAGGCCGGTGTTGAGGCCCTGACCGCCGAGCGGGGCGTGGACGTGCGCCGCGTCGCCGGCGAGCAGGATCCGGCCGCAGCGGTAGGTGTCGGCGAGCCGGGTGAAGTCGCTGAACCGGGACAGATACGTGGGCCGGTCCATCGGGACGGGCCGGCCGAGGATGTGCTCCGTGGTGCGGCGCAGTTCGTCCAGGTGCGCGGGGGCGCGCCGGGACGGCAGCGGCCGGCGGAAGTCGTGGGTGATCACGCGGCTGTGGCCGTGCGGGTTGACGTTGAGGAGCGTCCAGCCGTCGCGGCCGTGGGTCCAGCCGGGCGGGACGCCGTGCGGCTCGAGCAGCCGTACCCGGCCGATCAGGGCGCCGAACGTCGGGGGCGTCGTGGTGCTCCCGATGCCCGCCTCCGCACGGACGGTGCTGCGCGCGCCGTCGCATCCGACGACGTACGCGGCCTCGACCACGCACCGCCCGTCCGCGCCCGAGACCTCAACGTGCACCGCGTCGCCCCGCGGCCGCAGCCGCTCGACGCGCCGGCCGCGCCGGACGTCCGCGCCGAGGGCGCGGGCGCGGGTCTCGAAGGTCCGCTCCAGTTCCTGCTGGGGGCGGTTGAGGACCGGGACGCCCTCGGCGGTCGGCGCGGAGATCTCCAGGACCGGCTGGCCGCCGAAGTGGAATCCGGTGGTGTGGTGGGTCGTCAGGCTGCCCGGGGACGCGGTGCGCAGGTAGCCGCGGCGCAGCAGGGACTGCACGCTGCGGGCGTGCAGGGTGCCGGCGCGCGGCACGTCGGGCGGCTCGGGGTGCTGCTCGATCACGATCGTGTCGATGCGCTGATGGGCGAGTTCGGCGGCGAGCAGCATGCCGACGGGGCCGCCGCCGGCTATGAGGACGGTGGTCCGCTCGTGGGGACTCATGGACTCGGCTCCTGGGCACAGGCCTGGCACGGCTCCTGACGGCAGAGCGGTGCACGGCACGGGAGAGCGGTACGGCGGTCTGCGGCGCGGCCGGGCCGGGCGCGGCATGTACGCCCGGCCCGTGGACCGCTACTTGTCGAAGCTCGCGAAGTAGCCGGCCGCCATGTCCTTGTCGCCGTGGCCGAGTTCGGAGGCGCGCGCGAAGCGGGCCCGGCCCGCTTCCACGGTGTCCATGCGGACGCCGGCGCGCCGGGCGGCCTCGAGCACCAGGCGGGCGTCCTTCTCGGCGTTGTCGACCGAGAAGGCGGTGGTGTAGTCGCCGCTCAGCACGGCGGCGGACTTCCCCTGGAAGTAGCCGTTGTCCATCGGGCCGCCGGTGACCACGTCGACGAAGTGCCGGGGGTCCACGCCGAGTCCCTCGGCGAGCGCGAGGGCCTCGCCCACGCCGTGGGTGAGCGCGACCACCCAGGTGTTGAGGACCAGCTTGAGCCGGCTGGCTGCGCCGGCTCCGCCCTCGTCGGCCACCCACAGCGTGCGCTTGCCGATGGTGTCGAAGACCGGCTGGACGGTGTCCCGCACCGCCGGGACGCCGGCCGCCATGACGATCAACTGGCCCTGTTCGGCGGGCTGTCGGGTGCCCTGGACCGGGGCGTCCACGAAGACGAGGCCGTGACCGGCGGCGAAGGCGGCCAGTTCGTCGACGGCGTCGCCCACGGTGCTCAGCTGCGCCCAGACGGTCCCCTCGGCGAGGGCGGGGGCCGCCGCCTTGACGGCGTCGAGGACGGCGGGGCCGTCCTTGAGGACCGTCAGCACGATCGTGGCACCGGCCACCGCTTCCGCGGGCGTGCCGGCGACCTGGACGCCGTCGGCGGCCAGCGCCTCGGCCTTGGCGCGAGTGCGGTTCCAGGCGCGTACCGGGAAGCCTGCGCGGGCCAGGTTGCGGGCGACGGGGGCGCCGATGATGCCGGTACCGAGGACGGCGACGGTCGGCTGCGGCGCTGCGGATTCCACCATGACGGGTTCTCTCCTCGTTGAACGAAGCGGATGAAATGAATGAGAGGGGATTAGAGGGGATTAGAGGGGTTGAGAGGGGTTGAGAGGGGATAGGCGGGATGAAAGGCGACTGGATGACCGGGAACTAGGGGAACGACGGCTCGGCTGCGCTCTCCTGCCGCTGCCGTGCGGCGCCCTCGGCGGTGTCCGCCCGGCGGCGCAGCAGACCGGAGGCCAGGGCCGTGACCAGTCCGGCCGCCGCGAGCAGGGCGGCGGCGCGGGAGGGCGCGGTGAAGCCGAAGCCGGCGCCGATGACGTTGCCGCCGACCCAGGGGCCGATCGTGTTGCCGAGGTTGAACGCCGAGGTGTTGGTCGTGGTGGCCAGCGTCGGCGCGTCCCCGGCCTCGCGCATCACCTGGGCCTGGAGGGCCGGGTTGATGGAGAAGGCGGCCACGCCGAAGGCCGCGATCGCGGCCACCGTGGCTGCCTTGTGGTGGGCGGCGAGCGGAATCAGTACGAGTACGACGCCCATGGCGGTGATGCCCGTGCAGAGGTTGGGCAGCAGGTGCCGGTCGGCGAAGCGGCCGCCGATGACGCTGCCCAGGAAGCAGCCGGCGCCGAACAGCGCCAGCAGCAGCGGCACCGCGTCCTCGGAGAAGCCGGTGACGTCGGTGAACAGCGGCGACAGATAGCTGAAGCAGCAGAAGACGGCGGCCTGGGTGAGCATGGAGGTGCTCAGGGCCACCCAGACACGGGGGTTGCGGAACGCGCGGAACTCGGCGCCGATGCCGGCGTACGGCGCGGTGGGGCGGCGCGGGACGAGCGCCGCCACGCCGAGCAGGCCCACCGCGGCGAGCGCGTCGACGGCCCAGAAGCTGACGCGCCAGCCGGCGTGCTGGCTGAGGAAGGTGCCCGCCGGCACACCGACCACGTTGGCCACGGTCAGCCCGGCGAACATGATGGCCAGGGCCCTGCCCCGGCGTTCGGGACCGGCGAGGTCCACGGCCACCACGGATCCGATGCCGAAGAAGGCCCCCTGGGCGAGGGCGGCGACGACCCGTCCGGCCATGAGGACGCCATAGCCGGGGGCCAGGGCGCAGACCGTCTGGCCGGCGACGAACAGGGCGAGCAGGCCGAGCAGCGAGGTCTTGCGGTTGACCCGGAGGGTGGCCAGCGTCACGGCGGGTCCGCCGACGACCACACCGAGCGCGTAGCCGGAGATCAGCCAGCCCACGGCGGGGATCGACACCGACAGGTCGCCCGCCAGGTCCGGCAGCAGTCCGGAAATCATGAACTCGGTCGTCCCGATGCAGAACACGGTCAGACCGAGGACATAGACCGCGATGGGCATCGCGACTCCTCGATCGCTTGAACGGAAACGCTTGAATTGGAACGTTCGTTAAAAAATCAGGGCGTGCGAAGGCATGTACCGCGGGCGGCCGGACTCACAGCACCGACAGCGTGGTCTCGACGATGCCGGTGAGCGCGGTCCGGTCGGCCGTCTTGCCCAGCACCCGCAGGCCGTACAGGGCGTTGAGGACGAACAGGGCCAGGGCCCTCGGATCCTTGTCGGGGCCGATCTCGCCGTCCCGCCGCGCCCGGGCCAGGGCGGTGTGCAGCGCCTGCTCCACCCGCTCGAAGATGTGGCGGACCTGGGCGGTGACCTCGGGGTCGAGGCCGGCGAGTTCGACGGCGGCATTGACCGCCAGGCAGCCGCGGGGACCCGGAGCCCGCAGGGACTCCTCCTCGACCACCGTCATCAGCACCTGGCGGATCCGCTCCCGGATGTCGCCCGGCCCGTCCAGCACCGCCTCCTGGCGGGTCGTCCACTTGTCCTCGTACCGCCTGAGCGCCTCCTGGAACAGGCGGTGCTTGCTGGAGAAGGCGTTGTACAGGCTCCCCCGGCCCAGCCCCGTGGTGTCCACGAGGTCCTGGGCCGAGGTCGCCGCGTAGCCCTTGCTCCAGAAGGCGTCCATCGCGGCGTCGAGGACGCGATCGGGATCGAATTCCTTCGGCCGTGCCATGGGATGAGCATGGCAGTTCATGGAACGATCAGTCAAATACTCGGCGGGAGGCTACGAGGTCACACGGCCGCCCGGCGTGAAGCCGTGCCGGCGGGCCGTCTGGACCACCGCCAGGGCGATCAGCGCCAGGGCCAGCAGGACCCACGGGAACGAGGTCGCCCCGGCCGCGCCCAGCAGCACACCGCCGACCAGACCGCCGCCCGCGACCGCCAGGTTGAAGATGGTGACCAGCATCGACTGGGCCACGTCCGCCCCCTCGCCGGCGGCGTCGGCGATCGCCGTCTGCAGGAGCGTGGGCGCGCCGCCGAAGGTCAGGCCCCACGCGACGATCCCCAGGAAGACGGCGACCGGTGAGGAGTGCCCGATGCCGAGCACCAGGGCCGCCGCCGCGAAGACCGCGAGGCTCACCAGCGTCACCGCGCGCAGCCGCCGGTCGACCAGCAGTCCGGTGGCCCAGATGCCCACGATCGCCGACGCGCCGAAGACGAGCAGCGCCAGGTCCACCCGGTCCTTGAGCCCCGCCTTGTCGAGGAACGGCGCGATGTAGGTGTAGAGGATGTTGTGCGCCAGGATCCAGAAGAAGACCACGGCCAACACCGGCCGCACGCCCGGCGTGGTGAAGATCGCCCGGATCGGCAGCCGCTGCTCCGCCTGCTGGCCGGGCTGGTCGGGGACCAGCGCGCGTACCCAGACCATCAGGGCGAGCGCCACCGCCGACATGATCCAGAAGACCCCGCGCCAGTCGAACAGCGAGCCCAGCCAGGTGCCGAGCGGCACGCCGAAGGTCAGGGCGATCGGCTGTCCCACACCGACCACGGCGAGCGCCCGCCCCTGGAGCGCGGCCGGGACCAGGCGCCGGGCGTATCCCGCGAGCAGGCCCCAGATCACACCGGACGCCATGCCGGCGACGAACCGGGCGACCAGCGTCAGCGGATAGCTGGCCGACAGCGCCGTCACGGTGTTGAAGACGAACAGGCCGCCCACGGCGTACAGCAGCAGCGGCCTCCTGCGCATGCTGCGCGTCGCGGCGATCACCGGGATCGCGGCCACGGTCGAGCCGATGGCGTAGAGCGTGACGAGCTGGCCCGCGAGGGCCTCCGACACGTTCAGGCCGTCACCGATCTGCGGCAGCAGACCCGCGGGCATCGTCTCGGTCATGATGGCGAGGAAACCGGCCGTGGTGAAGGCCAGCAGGCGCCACACGGGCAGCCGTTCCTCGGCCCGAACCCGCTCCGGGTTCAGGACAGTTGTCTCAGTGCTGCCAGCACTGCTCACGGAGAATCTCCCCCTCGGTCGTCGCGTGCGGTTGCTAGTGGGGCACTAGTGCCGGGCCAGCAGGGAGCCGAAGCCGTGCACCCGGTCCTCGATGCCGTTGCTGCGCAGGGCGTGCCAGTAGAGGACCGCGTTGTTGGAGATGACCGGCTTTCCGGTCCAGGCCTCGGCGGCGGTCGCGAAGCGCACCATGGGCACGTTGGTGCCGACCTGGACGATCGCCTCCACGTCCGGACCGTCCACCTCCCGTACGGCGTCGCGCAGTTGCTCCTCGGTGACGTGGGAGATCTGCGCGGGGCTCGGCATGCCGAGGCCCTGGATGCGGACGACGTCGTATCCGCTGTCCTTGAAGAAGCGGCTCACGGAGTCGTCGCCGAGGGGCAGGTACGGGGTGATGACGCCGATCCGGCGGGCCCCGTAGGCGGTCAGCGCGGCCTTGATGGCGTCCGGGCTCATGGTGACCGGCCGGCCGCCGGCCGCCGAGCGCATCGACTCCAGCACCCGGGCGTGGGAGTCCGGGCCGTCCCAGTAGCTCTCCGGCGAGACGCCGACGATCACGACGCCGGGGTCACAGCTGACGACGCTCTCGATGGCGGGGTGGGTGGAGTTCCTGATGCTGTGCATCACGTGGTCGAAGCCGGGCTCGTCGGTCATCGAGTCGTCGTTGATCACCATCCGGCCGGTGTGGTTGGTCACGCCCACGGGCCTGAGCGCGTCCATCTCGGGCTGGGCGGAGGTGTTGGTCGACGGGACGACGACGCCGACTTTGAGGCGCGGGCCGAGCAGATCGGTCATCTGGTGCTCCTTGTGAGGGTGGTGGGACCCCCGCCCGCGGTGCGCGGGCGGGGTGCGAGGCGAGGTTCGGGTCGGCGGTCACGCCGTCCGGTAGTGCGGTTCCTTGATCAGCAGGTCCGCCCGGCCCTGGACGTCCGGGACGGTCACGCGGGTCTCCCAGGTCTCGGGGGCGACCGGCTCCAGGGCGATCGAGACGGCGCCCTCGTAGGTGCCGAAGTGCTCCACGACGACGGCGGTGACGGCCTCGGCCAGGCGCTGCCTCTGCTCGTCGGTGAGGTCCTTGGGGAAGTGCTTGATGTGGACGTGCGGCACGGGTGCTCCTCGAAGTGGTGGGATGCGCGGGGGTGTTCAGCGGCCGAGGCGGGCCCGGATGGCCGAGACCAGTTCGGCCACGCCGTGTTCCTTCAGCACCCCGTAGTGGTCGCCGTCGAGGCCGACCACGGTCGCGGGGGCGGCGGACCAACCGGAGCTGCCCTCGATGAACGAGTAGTCGTCACCGGTGGCCTTGAAGATCGTCACCGGCGTGTCCAGCCGGCGCTCGGCCAGCTCGCGGAAGCTGTACTCGAACTCGTAGGTCTCCGCCACGATGCGGGTGATCCGCCGGACCAGCTCCTCGTCCAGGGCCGGCAGCAGCCGGCACACGAAGGACACGAAGGCGGACTCGTCGCGCACCGTCGCCAGGCACTCGTCCAGCTCGGGACCGCTGATGGAGCCGGTGAACACCGAGAAGAGGATGGTCACATAGGCCGGGTTGGCGTAGCCGGCCTCGCGGCCGAAGCGGTCGGCTTCGGCGGAGCGCACCTCGGGGTTGCCGGGGCAGATCAGCAGCAGGTTCTCCACCCGCTCGCCGAGCTGCTCCAGCTGCCAGGCCGTCTCGAAGGCCACGCGTGCGCCGAAGGAGTAGCCCCACAGGGTGTACGGGCCCTCCGGCTGGCGGCGCCGGATCTCGGCCACGTCGGCGGCGGCCATCTCCCGGACGGTGGGGTAGGGCACCTCGCCGGGGTTGATGCCGTGGGCCTGCACTCCGTAGAACGGCCGCCCGAGGCCCGTCTCGTGCGCCAGCAGGCGCAGGTTCATCGGATAGCCGCCGAGGCCGGGCCAGCAGAACACGGGGCGGCCCTCGCCCCCCTCGACCAGCGGCACCAGCCGGGACGCGGGCTCGTCGGAATCCTTCGCGATCCGCGCCGCCAGGTCGGCCAGCCTCGGCGTCTCGAAGAGCACCTGGAGCGGCAGGCTGGTGCCGAACTCGCGGTTGATGCGGTTGACCAGGGCCACCGCGGTCAGCGAGTTGCCGCCGACGGCGAAGAAGCTGTCCTGCACCGACACGTTCTCGTACTTCAGCGCCTTGCCCCAGGCCTCGGCGAGCCAGCGTTCGTGCCGGGTCGCGGGGGCGACGTACGGGGTGTCGCTCTCGGCGGACAGCACGGCCTCGGAGGTCGCCAGGGTCTTGACGTCGACCTTGCCGTTCGCGGTCAGCGGCAGTTCGTTCAGCACCAGCACCCGGCCCGGGATCATGTAGTCGGGCAGGATCTGGGCCAGCTCGTCCTTGATGATCTCGGCCGGGCCCTTCATGTGCACGCTGTCCTCGTACATGCCCTCGCTGCGTATCTGGTCGTCGCCGACCTTGCCGCCGAGGAAGAAGTACGAGGCGGACGTGGCGATCCCGCGGGAGGCGAGGATGTCGTCCACACGCCGTGCGGCCGGCAGCGGATGGCCGGTCCTGGAGCTGTAGCCGGAGGACATGAAGCCCAGCGAGAGACCGTTGCGCTGCAGGTGGTGCAGCTTGGCGCCGAGGCTGATGTACTCCAGCCACTCCTCGCCGGCGCGGCTGACCGCGGTGATGCCGAAGGAGGCCCGCTCGTAGACCTGCTGGTTGATGGCGATCACGTGCTTGGCCAGGACCAGTTCGCCGGAGATCCGCTCGAAGTCGCCGTCCCGCCAGCGGTACTGGCCCTCCGGCAGGCCCTCGACCCGGTCGGCGTGGGCCTGGACGAAGATCTCGGTGGGGTCCGGGTCGGGGGTGCCGTCGTGGCCGCGGATCTCGAACGTGCCCAGGTAGTAGTCCTCGTCGGCGACGGCCAGCCGGTCCCGGACGGCCGGGGTGTGGGCCAGCGGGCGGATCGCGAGGCCGTACTCGGGCAGCATCTCCTCGAAGACGCCCAGCATGTGGCCGGTCTCGAACTCCAGCACTTCCTGGATGTTGTTCTTGTAGACGGGCTCGATGGCCCGCTTGTGGCCGGTGAAGTGCACCAGCAGCGCACCGGCGGCGGCGTCCACGGCATCCGTGATCCGCACCAGGGTGTGGTCGACCGGGTGGTAGTAGTACACGCCGGCGCCCAGGCCCTCCAGGCCGCCGGTCTCCAGGTACAGCTGTGTCGCGTAGAGCGCGCCCGGCGAGGCGTAGGCGTACTTCGGCAGCAGCCGTTCCTCGCTGTGGTACTGGCCGAACCAGCGCAGCAGGACGCCGAGTTCGCCGGAGGTCAGCTCGGACGGCCGGCGGGACAGGGTGCCGGCCGGACGCGGCGCGAGCAGCGCGCGCAGGTCGTCGCGGGTGACCGGGCCGCCCTCGTAGAAGCGGTAGGTCTTGCGGGCGAAGACCTCCCGGCGCTGCCGCTCGGACTCCTGCCGGCCCGGCAGGTCCAGCACCGGCAGGCCGCGCAGCTCGTCGGCGGGCCGGACGCCGGGGTTGGACAGCTGCGCGCGCACCTGGAGCCGGCTGGCCTTGGACTGGTGGTGGGCGCCGTGGTTGCCCTGGTCCATCAGGGCCGCTTCCTTCGGGTTCAGCTCGACGCAGGCGACCAGGTTCTGGAAGCCGGTGCGCGCGTCGTCGGTGACGACCGCGGCGGCCCGCCGCACCCAGGTGTGCTCCTCGATGGCCAGGGCGATCTCGTCCAGCTCGACCCGGTAGCCGCGCAGCTTGACCTGGTTGTCGGCGCGGCCGGTGAACTGGATGGTGCCGTCGGGGTTCCAGTACGCCAGGTCGCCGGTCCGGTACAGCCGCTCGGTCGGCACGAACGGCGAGGGCACGAAACGCTCGCGGGTCTGCTCCGGCCGGTGCAGATAGCCGCGCGCGAGCTGGACGCCGCCGATGTACAGCTCGCCGGGCTCGCCGATGTCCACCGGGGCGAGCTGCTCGTCGAGGATGTAGCACTGCGTGTTGTCGACGGGCACGCCGATCGGTACGGCGCCCGAGCCCTCCTCGAGGGCGTCCGGGTCGACCAGGTACGCGGTGGCGTTGATGGTGCACTCGGTGGGGCCGTAGAGGTTGACCAGGCCGGCCCACGGCAGGGCCGCGCCGAGGGCACGGGCGAGCGGCCGGGAGAGCGCCTCGCCGCCCGAGAAGACCTTCCTGAGCGAGGTGCAGGCGCTCAGCCGTTCGGTGTCCAGCAGCGCCTGGAGCAGGGTGGGCACGCACTGGAGCGTGGTCACCTCGTGGGCGATGACGGTCTCGATCAGGGCCTCGGGATCGCGGTAGACACCGGGCGCGCCCACCACGACCCGGGCGCCCGCGGCCGGGGCCAGGATCTCCCACTGGGCGGCGTCGAAGCTCATCGGCGTCTTCTGCAGCACCGTGACACCGGCGTCCAGGTGCCCGCACAGCTGCATCCAGCGCATCTGGGACATGACGCTGCGGTGCTCGATCATCACGCCCTTGGGCCGGCCCGTGCTGCCGGAGGTGTAGATGACGTAGGCGAGGGAGTCGGGGCGGGGACCCGGCGGGACGGCGCCGGTGTGGCCCCGGGCGTCGTCCAGGGTGACGACGCGGACGTCCCGCGGCGCGAGATCGGTCAGCCGGGCCTTCAGATGGGGCTGGGTCAGGATGATCCGGGTGCGGCTGTCCTCGATCATGTACCGCAGCCGGTCCTCGGGGTACTCCGGGGACAGCGGCAGATAGCCGGCCCCGGCCGCGAGGACGCCCCAGACGCCCGTCATCAGGTCCAGGGACGGTTCGACGTACAGGCCGACGCAGTCGTCGGTGGCGACGCCCAGCTCGTGGAGGAAGGCCGCCAGTTCGCGGGAGGTCTGCCGCAGCTCCCGGTAGGTGAGCCGCTCCTCGTCGTGGACGACCGCGATGGCGTCGGGGCGGGCGTCCGCCTGCTGGTCCAGCAGGCCCGGAAGGCAGGCGATCGGACGGGAGTCGTGTATGTGCGGGACGGACGGTGCGATCGGTGCGGTGGTCATGTCATCCCCCATGAACATGCGTGTGCGCTCCCGGGTCTCGGGCGCACGAAGGCCACTCGGCGAATCGGAATCAGGTGGGCAGCGGTTGGAATCTGGAATGAGAAGAGAGATGTACGGGCGGCTGGACTTTCGGTGCGCCAGCCGGTCCGAGTCGATCTAACAATTTGGCAAGCACGTCTGTCAAACACTCAAATAACATGCTTGACCTGCAGTTTCTCGCCCAGCGGGAAAACTCGTGACCATTCGGCATGTGACAAAGGCCTCCTTTCTCTTCAGCTGAGAAAGGAGGCCTTCGGGCGGTGCGGAAATAGAGATGACAGGGAGTGCTCAATTAGCGTAGGGCAAACGAACCGGAGTCAGCGGGAAAACATGAAGAGAAGGCTGCCGTCACGCGCTCTTCGCCGTGACACCCTCCGGTTCGGGCGCGAGGACGAGCCGCTGCACCTCGGCCGCCGCCGTGCACACCGCGGTGATGTACGGCCGGCACTGCTCGAGCTTCAGCGTCCCCGGGGTCAGGAGGGTGACCGCGCCCACGACGAGGTCGCCCCAGAAGACCGGCGCGGCGAAGGAGTCCCAGCCCGCCGCGCACTCCTGGAGTCCGACGGCGTAGCCCCGCGCCCGGATGCCCGGCAGCGAGGCGAGCATCCGGGCACCGTCGCGGTAGGCGCCCGGGCCCATCCCGTCCGGGATCCGCTCGGCGGCCACCTTGCGCTGGACAGCCTCGGTCTGGTGCGCGAGGATCGTCCGCCCCGACGCGCCGATCCGCAGCGAGCGGTGGGAGAACATCAGCTCACGTGGCGTCAGCCCGATCTCCGAGAGGTCGGAGCAGCCCACGGCCATCTCGACGGCCTGGCGCTGTACGCCGCCGAAGTAGCTCAGTCCGTACAGGAACACGAGGGCGCCGTCCGCGACCCCGCGCAGCCGGTCCAGGCAGGCGCGCAACGCCTCGTCGTCCAGGGCGTGTTCGAGGGCCTCGATGCCGAGCTGAGCCGCCTGCGGGCCCAGCCGGTAGCGCCCCCTGCCCACTTGGAGGAAGGTGCCGTGGACGACACCCGAGCGCAGTATTCGGTGCACGGCGGAGTCGTCGATCCCCGAAGCACGCGCCAGCTCCGCCAGTCCTTGCGCACCGCCGCCGAGTTGCGCGAAGGCCTGTTGCACCCGGAACACGCGCTCCGCGTGGCTGGTTCCGCCCGTGCGCCCCGTCATGCCGATCCGTCGCGTCGTGGTGTGCTGTGCAGTGATGGCCATGCGATGAACTCTTCCCCCGTCCTACGGCCGAACCGGCCGCGGTCCCGGTCGAGTTAACGGACACTTAACAATGGAAGCGCTCTCCATGTGTGTCCGCGAAACTAACCGTGTGTAAGCGAGCCGGTACTGCCTTCCTACCTGAGAAACGCTCGAACCGCCGTGAGTGACATCACAGTTCGCCCTGTCGATCAGGAAGTTTCCGCAGGTAGCAGGGTTCTTGGCGGGCGCTCACCGCCTCCGGGGGGCAGGAGGGACGGCTGTTTCTCGCGGTGCCGGGGGCCTAGGTGTCGGCGACGCGTACGACCGCCAGCGTGATGTTGTCGGGGCCGCCCGCCGCGATGGCGGCCTTCCACAACTCGAAGGCGGCCCGGCCGTCGTCGTACTCCCGCAGCACGTCCTCGAGCACCTCCGGTGGCACCGGATCGGTCAGACCGTCGGTGCAGACGAGGTACCGGTCGCCGTCGGACAGGGACTCGGCCGTCACATGGGGGTGGACGGAGCGGTACGCGCGGCTGCCGCCCAGGCACTGGGTGACGATGGAGGTGGTGCGCTGCCCGGGTTCGAGCGGGGGGCTGTCGTCGACGCTCACCTGGCGCAGCCCGTCGCGGGAGGCCGCGAAGACCCGGCTGTCGCCCACGTTGAACGCCAGCAGCGAGCCAGGCCGTACGACGGTGCCGGCGATCGTCGTACCCATGGTGGCCAGCTCGTCGCCCGCGTCGCCGGCGACGGCGTCGTACACGGCGCGATTGCAGGCGTGCACGGCGTCGCGGATGGCGTTCTCGCTGCTCAGGACGGGGCCGACGGACGCGATCCGGCGCACCACGAGGGCGCTGGCCACGTCGCCGCCGGGATGCCCGCCGAGCCCGTCGGCGACCGCGACGACCAGAGGTGTGCCGAGCGGGAAGACCAGGGTCTGCGGACTCTCCGTCACCGTGGCGCACAGGGTCCACGGCCCGGCCACCAGGCTGTCCTCGTTCCGTTCGCGGAGCAGCCCGGGATGGCTCAGCGCACTCACAGTCGCGTACCGCATGGAACGCCACCGCCTTCCCGCACGGGCCGCAGCGGTCGGCCGGCTCCTGCCTCAAGGGTAGGCGAGCCGACCTGCGCCCGGGGCGTCCGCCCAGGTCAGACCGCCATGACGGCGTCGCAGTCGGAGCAGACCACGGACGCGTGTTCCGTGGGGTACCACGACTCTTGGGGATGCTCCGACGGCTTCCAGCGCGCCCTTTCCATGGCGAAGGTGTCCTTGCCGCACAGGGTCCGCGGTCCGGTGTCGGCAGGCCTGCCGGGAGCGGTGGACGCCGCGTGCACCGCGCGGACGGCCCGCTGCGCACCGCCCGTGGCGCCCGTGGCCCCGGGCCTGTCGAGTTCGTACACGACGACGATCTCGGTCATGTCCCTACCGTAGGGGATCACGTGGCGGCGGTGCCAAGGACGCGGGGGCGGGGCCGTCGGGGCGGACGGTGATGGCGTACTCCGCCCCGGCTGGTCAACCGTCGTACTCGGCCGTGCCGACGCCCTGGCGGCACGGACTGTACGGGAGTGGGCACATCGGGTGACAGCCCGCCTCCGCGCGAGGGCCGGCCGGTGAGCGGCGTCCGGGAACCCGCCTCACGGCCACACCGGCTCCGAGATCTCCGCACGCAGCGGCTCGAGGATCTCGTTGGCCCGCTTGCGGCCCTCCTGTGAGCCGAGGTCCGCGATGCCCCGGTCCCCGAGCACCTCCAGCGGCGGGCCGTCGCCGTGCCCGAAGCGGTCGTGGAAGAGCACCATCGCGAGCTGGGACCGGTTGCGCCGGGACTCCCAGACCAGCCCCATGGCGTCCGGCGCCTGCGCCCGGATCTCGCTCGACCAGCGCCGCGCCTTCGCGTAGTTGCTCTCGTCCTCCAGCAGCGTGGAGTCCTGGCAGACGGCGGCCAGGTCCTTGCCGTCGACCAGGGAGACCAGGTTCAGCTCGTACCGGGTGCGCAGCGCGCTCAGCGACCGCCGCCAGATCGTGCGGAACGGGATCGTCCGCCTGCCGCGCGGCAGTTCGAAGGGCCGGGAGCGCAGCACGCTCTCCGCGAGGGCGGTGAGCGCGCTGTCCGCCAGATACAGGCTGTGGTAGGGATCCAGCACGGTGCCCTCGAAACGGCCCCCGTCGAAGTGGATGTCCGCGAGTTTCGGGTTGAACTGGTCCGGGGCGTACGTGGACTGGTGCACGCGCCACAGCTCCGTGCCGGCCGGGATCACTTGGCGGTTGGGGCGCAGTTCCAGGTCGATCATGGGGAAGAAGCCGCTCATCACTCTCCCTCCGCCAGTGCGCCGGCCGCGCCGACCAGCCGGTGGTCGGGCAGCCTGCCGAGCAGCGACGCCGGGGTACCGCCCAGCCAGGTGTTGACGCCGAGCCACCAGGCCGCGGCGCCCCAGGGGTCGATCTCGGCGAGCAGCAGCCGGTTGACCTCCAGTACGACCTCGTACGGGCTCCCGCCGCCCTCGGTGAACTGGAACTCCGGGTAGCGCTCACCCGCGTCGGGATCCCGGAGCCTGATCAGCTCGGGCGGCGGCGGACCGCCGCAGCGGGCCCGCGCCTCGTCCGCCGAGAGACCTGACGCCTGCCGCAGCTGCTCCAACTCCTCGTCCACGTACGCCGTTTCGTGTGCCGGCGGACCGATCCGGAGCCGCCGCAGCAGTTCCTGGGCCACAGGCACGGTCCCCGGTCCGGGTGGCGTCGCCGCGACCAGCCGAGGGGAGTCCAGCGCCGCGTACACCGGATGGTCGCGCGGCAGCGCCAGCAGCGCCAGGCGGACGCCCTGAAGGGCCCGGCGCACCGCCCGCTCCTCGTCCGGCGCCGTCCCGGCGAGCGCCTCGAGGCGGGTGAGCAGCAGCGCGTACTGCCCCTCGTCCAGGGCCTCGCGGATACCGTCCCCGTGTGCGCCGATCAGAGCGAGCAGCCACTCCGCCGCTCCCGCGCCGTCGCCGTTCACGCCGTGCTCCCTTCTGCCCTGACCTTTCCCTTCCTGGGATCATCGTCACTATGCCCGGACGCGTGGCCGAGGGCGCCACGATTGCTCAACTGCCCTGTTCGCGCCCGGAATCCACCCCGGACGCGCCCAGGTCGGCCCGCATCTCGCGCCGCATCCGCCGCAGCCGGTTCCACTGCGCGTCAATGCCCGCCCGTACGGCGTCCGGTGCGTCCCCCGTGCGCGCAGCGCCCTCGTCCAGCCGGCGAACCATGCCGTACACCACGCCCAGTTCACGGCTGAGGTCGCCCGCGAGCGCGAGCACCCGGTCCGGTACCCGCATCTGCGCCTCCGCGTACACGTCCCGGTACTGGTCGCGCGCCTCGGCCAGCCGCTGGCGCACCACCAGCGCCTCCGCGTCGCGGCCCAGGGCGTGCAACTGGTCGGTGAGCGCGGCCAGATACTGCCGGGCGGCGGTGTTGAGCGCGACGTAGCACGAGCGCAGCTCCTGGGTGTGCCTGCGCCGCTCCTTCGCCCGCCCGGCATGCTCCAGCTCACGCCGACGGCTGCGGTCGGCCGCACGCTGGGTCAGCAGCGCGGACAGCAACGTCCCTACGACCCCGACGACCGCGACCAGCACCGACCCGGTCGCACCCGCGATGTCCCCACCGTCCATGCCCCGCCCCTCCACCGCCTTGTCGCCCACCGTCCGGCCTGCCGCCACCCGGCTGCCGCCACCCGAACTACCGGCACCCGGCACCCGGCACCCGGCACCCGGCACCCGGCACCCGGCACCCGGCACCAAGCACCAAGCACCAAGCACCAAGCACCAAGCACCAAGCACCAAGCACCAGCGAAGCAGCGGTCGACGGGCCAGGGGAACACGGGCCCGGGCGACGCCCTGTCTTCGCCCGGGCGACGCCCAAGGGCGCGGGACGGCGGGCGTGTGGGCTCCGGAAACCCGGTGGAGTCCACGCACCCCCTGCGCCTATGGTCGCGGAATGAGTACCCGTACCTTCCGGATCACCGTCCGCGGCGTCTTCGACGGCCTCACCGGCACCCAGCGGGCCGCGCTGCTGGCCGACGCCGCCGAACACGACGTGCTGCTGGCCGCGTTCACCCCCGAGGGCACCCTCACCTACGACATCGCCGCCCGCCCCGCCTTCGTCTTCCGTTTCTCCGACACCGGCGAGGAAGAGGAGGACATCCTGGAGGCGACCGAGCGGGCCGAGGAGGCGGCGAAGGCCTGGCTGGCCGAGCGCGGCTACGGCTTCAAGAACCTCCGTTCCAGCGCCGAGGACCTCTCCCAGGCGCCGCTGGGCAAGCGCCAGCGACGCGCCGCCCGCTCCCACGGCGCATAAACTTGAGTACTCAAGGATGTGGCAATGAGTGACGCTCTCGACGCGGCCCTGCGGCTGGTGCGGGCGCAGACCGCGCTCGTACGGCGCTTCGACTCCCGGCTGAGCGGACTGCACGGGGTCAGCCTCGCCGACTTCACCCTGCTGCTGCGGCTGGGGCAGGCACCCGGCGGACGCATGCGCCGGGTCGACCTGGCCGAGACGCTGGGACTGACCGCCTCCGGAGTCACACGCGGGCTGGCTCCCCTGGAGCGGATCGGACTGGTGACCCGCGAGACCGACGCCAGGGACGCGCGCGTGGCGTATGCGTCGCTGACCGCGACCGGCCGGCGACGCCTGGCGGAGATGCTCGGCACGGCCGAGGAGACCGCCGCCGAGGTCTTCGCCTCCCCGGCGTGGAACGCCGGGGACATCGCCCTGCTGTCGGCCCTGCTGACCCGGCTCGGCGGCACCGGCCTCAACAGGCACTGATTCGCGCCGACCTGACGGATCATCCGGGCAGGATCCGGGCCGCCGTCCGCGTCCGGGCGGCGGCCGGCCCGCACGACGCCCCCACAGTGGCCCACTTCAGCCGGCCCTGGCCCGAACTCGCCGTGTCACACCTCACGTTCGCTTGTGGCCGGATGGTGAGGGAACGATGAGTGCGGCGTGACATGCTCGGTGCTCGTCACCGAGTTACCGGCCGGTTCTACCTATGAGTAGATAACTCGCCGGCACCTCTCTGCCACCCCCCACTCCACACAGGACCCGACCTTGCGCAGACGCATGAGGCACAGGCGTGCCCTGCTGCCCGCCTTCGCCGTGACCACCCTCTTCCTGGCCGCGGCCTGCTCCTCGCCCGCCCCGCACGCCGAGCCACCGGCGAGCGCCGGGCAGGAACAGCGGTTCACGGCCACCGAGTCACCCGCCGACGCCGCGGACCATTCACTCACCGTGGCCGCCGCTCCCGCCGCCGCCACGACCGCCGCGGCAGGCCCGCCCGGTTCCGGACAGCGGGCGCACCGCACCACGCTCGCCGTCCACTCCTACGACGGCCGCACCCGGCGTGCCGTCCTCACCGACCAGCCCACGCACCAGGGAAGTTCGCCCGCGTCCCCTTCTGTATCCCCACCTGTATCCCCTTCCGTATCCCCCGCCGCGCACCGGGCCGCCCCCGGCGAGGTGATCGCCAGCGCGCCCGCGCCGGGAGCGCCGCACGGGCTGCTCGCCAAGGTCACCAAGGTGCTCGGCGAGACGGACCGCGGCACGGAGGTCCAGACCGAACCGGCCACGCTCAACGCGCTGCTCGGCGCCGACACGGCGAAGGGTGCCGTGCCGGTCGACCCCTCCTCCTTCACCGTCGACAAACTGCTGCCCGATGTGAAGGTGTCCTGGTCGAAGGCCGGTGACGTGCACGCCGGCCCCAAGGGTGCGACCGTGCCGCTCGGCAGCCTCCGGCTCGACGTGGGCGCCGAGGTGCCGACGGCCAAGGGCGCCCCGGCCTCCGCCACGGCCTCGGTGCGCGGCTTCGTCCAGGTCGCCCCGCAGGTCGACTTCGCCTACGGCGGCAGCGGCCCCGACGCGCCACCCGGCTCGGCGTACCTCGGTGTGTCCGGCACCTGGACCTCGGGCTGGGCGGTCCGGGGCCGGGCCGCCCAGGCGACGGGCGCCCCGCTGCGCATCCCGTTCGCCAGACTGCACGCGGACCCCGTGCTCCAGGTCGGCCCCGTCCCCGTCGTCGTCAACCTCGATCTGACCGCCTACGTCCAGGTCAGCGGCGACGGTCACGTCTCCGTCGACGTGGAGCAGAACCTCAAGGGCGCCTTCAAGGCGGGCGGCGCCTTCGGCCCGGGCCGCAGCTGGACGCCGGTCAGCTCCTCGGACATGCACAGCACCCCCGTACACGCCTCCGTCACCGCCGACGGCAGCCTGCGCACGGCGCTGGGCGCCGAGGCCTCGGTCGGGCTGTACGGCACCGTCGGTGTCACCGCCGACCTGGCCCCGTACCTGCGCGGCGAGGCCTCCGGCACGCTCACCGGTTCCTTGGGCCGGGGCGGGACGAGGACCGGGGGCACCTGGGGCGTGTACGGCGGGGTCGACCTGTCCGGGACCCTGCGGCTCCAGCTGTCCGTCTTCGGCACACCGGTCGTGCAGCGGGACATCCCGCTGGGCGCGCTGCACCGCGAGTGGCGGCTGGCCGGCGGCCGGATCCCGTCGCTCTAGTCGCGCGGGCCCGAGGCACCCTCCTGCGCCGCCGGTATCCAGCCCTGGCGGCGCAGGACCGCCGAGACGTCCGGGGCCCGGTAGTACTCCCCCTTGAGGACCTTGCCGTCGGCGCGGCGGGCGACCTGGCCGTCCGGGCCCAGCTTGCTCATGTTGGCGCGGTGGATCTCGGCGATCACCTGATCGAGGTCGACGCCGTGCACCAGAGCCGTGCCGTACGCGACGTACACCACGTCCGCCAGTTCGTGCGCGAGCTTGTCCAGCGGGCCGTGGACCGCGACCTCGGCGACCTCCGCGGCCTCCTCGGCGAGCAGTTGCCCGCGGTGCTCGGCCAGTTCGGGGTCCACCTCCGTCGGCGTACTGCGGGCGTCCAGGCCGAAGGCACGGTGGAACTCTCGGACGAGGTCTGCGGGCGAAGTGCTCATGCGACGACTCTAACGACCACCACTGACAGTGCCCGTGGTCCGCGTCGTGCCGCCCCGAGTGACCCCGGCCCTGGTCAGCGCCGTGCCCGGGCTGGCAGGATCGCCGCATGTCGAAGGTGTTCCCCCGGATCAGCGGGCGCCGCGCGCTGCCTGCCGCGGCCGCCGCAGCAGTGACGCTCGGACTGCTGCTGTGGTGGCTGCTGCCGCTCGGCGAGAAGCCGCCGAGCGGGACGATCGTCTTCAGCACGGGCACGTCCTCGGGGGTCTACCAGGAGTACGGCGAGCGGCTGCGCACCGAGCTGCGCAAGGACATGCCCGGGCTGAAGGTGCAACTGCTGGGCAGCGCCGGTTCGCAGGAGAACGTCCAGCGGGTGGCGACCGGCAAGGCCGACTTCACCATCGCGGCGGCCGACGCGGTGGAGACGTACGAGCTGGGCCACGGCAGCGGTGCCGGGCGGCTGCGCGGGGTGGCCCGGCTCTACGACGACTACGTGCATCTCATCGTGCGCAGCGGCTCGGACATCCGGAGCCTCGCGGACCTGCGGCACAAGCGGGTGGCGACCGGTCTGCCCGACTCCGGGGTGCGGCTGATCGCCGACCGGGTGCTCAAGGCCGCCGGCATCGACCCGCGCAAGGACATCACCCCCGTCGGCGACGGCATCGACACCGGGCCCGAGCGGCTGCAACAGAACAAGATCGACGCCTTCTTCTGGTCGGGCGGGCTGCCCACCAAGGGGCTGCTCCCGCTGGCGAGGAAGTCCGCCTTCAAGTTCGTGCCGATCGACGGCGACCTCGTCACCAAGCTGCACGACCAGGGCCAGCAGGCCCGTTATTACCGGGCCACGAACATCCCCGAATCGGCGTACCCGGCCGTGCAGCAGGGCAACGAGGTCCCCACCATCGCCGTCTCCAACATCCTGGTGACCCGCACGGACGTGGACCCGCGCCTGACCGAGTGGGTGACCCGCACCGTCATCAAGAGCCGCGACGGCATCGGTGCCCATGTCCACTCCGCCCAGCTGGTGGACCTGCGCACCGCGATCTACACCGACCCCCTGCCGCTGCAGGAGGGCGCGCGCCGCTACTACCGCTCGATGAAGCCCTGAAGGGGCGGGCGGGAGTCCCGTACGCGGTGCCGTACGGGACTCCCCCCTCCCCGGCTCCTTCAGCGGTCGCCGTGCCGTGGCACCGTCACCGTCACCCGCAGTCCGCCCGGCTCGTGGTGGCCGTAGGCGATCGAGCCGCCGCCCGCCGCGAGCAGCACGCGCGTGATGGACAGGCCGAGGCCCGAGCCCTTGATGTTCTGGTGGCGGCCGCTGCGCCAGAAACGGTCGCCCACGCGCGCGAGTTCCTCGTCGGTGAGGCCGGGCCCGGTGTCGGTGACGACTACCGTGGAGGTGTCACCGTCGGCGGTGACGGTGACCTCCACCGTGCCGCCCTCGGGGGTGAACTTCACGGCGTTGTCGATCACCGCGTCCAGGGCGCTGGACAGGGTGATCGGGTCCGCCCAGCCGGTCGTGGGCGGGCAGTCACCGGTCAGCCGGACGCCCTTGGCGTCGGCCGCCGGTGACCAGGCGGCCAGCCGCTCCCCGGCCAGCGCGCCGATGTCGGTCAGGCACAGGTCCGCCTCGGCGTGCTCGGCCAGCGCCAGGTCGAGCAGGTCGTCCAGGACCTGCGCGAGGCGCTTGCCCTCGGTGCGGACCGAGGCGATCTCCTCATTGCCCTCCGGCAGTTCGAGGGCGAGCAGTTCGATGCGCAGCAGCAGCGCCGAGAGCGGGTTGCGCAACTGGTGCGAGGCGTCGGCGACGAAGGCACGCTGCTGCTCCAGCACGTCCTCGACGTTGTCCGCCATCTCGTTGAACGAGCGGGCCAGCCGTCTGAGTTCCGGCGGCCCGCCGGCCGCCGCGACCCGGGACTTCAGCCGTCCGGTGGCGATGTCGTGGGTGGTGGCGTCCAGCACGCGCACCGGCTTGAGGACCCAGCCGGTCAGCCGCAGCGCCGCGCCGACGGCCAGCAGCATCGCCGCGCTCTCGCCGGCCCCGATGAGCAGCCAGCCGCGCAGGGTGCGTGAGCGCATCTGCCCGGTGGGCGAGACGGTGACCACGACCGCCACGACGTCCCCGTCCCGGATCACCGGCGAGGCGACGACCAGTCGGCTGTGCTGCCAGGGCCACACCTGCCGGGGGTCGTGGCTGCGCCGGCTGAGCAGCGCCTCCTCGAAGGCGTCCCGGACTTCCCCCTTCGGCGGTACGAACCAGTCGCCGGGCGCGTTGGCCATCGCCGAGCCGTTGCGGTAGAAGACGCCGGCGCTGATGCCGTAGACGCCGTAGTAGCTGTCGAGTTCGCTGCGCAGGGCTTCCAGGCGCTCGTCCGTGCTGGTGCGGCGGGAGCCGCTGGGGCCGTCGGTGACGAACTGGGCGAGCGCGGCGAAGCGTGCCGTGTCGTCGATCCGGTCGACGACGACCTTCTGCTGCTGGGCGGCGGCCACGCTGATCGCGAGCGGCAGGCCGAGCGCAAGGAGGACGGCCGCCATCAGGACGATGAGCAGCGGCAGCAGGCGTGCGCGCACCCGGCCCCGCTAGGCGGCCGGGGCGACGAGCCGGTAGCCGACGCCGCGTACGGTCTCGATCAGCGCGGGCATGCGCAGCTTGGCCCGCAGGGAGGCGACGTGCACCTCCAGGGTGCGGCCGGTGCCCTCCCAACTGGTGCGCCAGACCTCGCTGATGATCTGCTCCCGGCGGAAGACGACACCGGGGCGCTGTGCGAGCAGGGCGAGCAGGTCGAACTCCTTGCGGGTCAGTTGGATGACCGAACCCTGCACCGTGACCTGCCGGGTGGGCAGTTCGATGCGGACCGGGCCGAGCAGCAGGGAGTCGTCGCCGCCGGGCCCCACGTCCTCGTGCGCGGTGCGCCGGCTGACGGCGTGGATACGGGCGAGGAGTTCCCCGGTGTCGTAGGGCTTCACCACGTAGTCGTCGGCGCCCAGGTTGAGCCCGTGGATGCGGGAGCGGACGTCGGAGCGCGCGGTGACCATGATCACCGGGGTGCTGGTGCGTTTGCGGATCTTGCCGCAGACCTCGTAGCCGTCCTGGTCGGGCAGGCCCAGGTCGAGCAGGACGACACCGAAACCGTCGCTCTCGGGGACGAGCGCCTGCAGGGCCTCCTCGCCGCTGCGCGCGTGCGTGACCTCGAAGCCGTGCCGGGCGAGGACGGCGGACAGGGCCGCGGCGACGTGGTTGTCGTCCTCGACGAGCAGCAGTCTCATCCCGGCCCCCTCCGGTTCAGCGGTCGTACGGTGTCAGTTCTCATGCGTCTTGTAGCTGCACGCGCGCGTGCACCATGGAAGTGACGCCGATGGACAAGGACGGCGTCAAGAGGGTTCTGGTTGCCCGCCGCTTCCGTTATCCGGCCGATACGCGCGCGGGCGCGAAGTGCTACGACACGTGTCCGATTGCTATCGGATCGTGATGCTCAGATCTCCCTCAGATGTGATGACGCAGGTCACAGCCGCTCATTACTGTCCTCCGAAACCGAGGAGGACGGAGCCCGAGAGCGATGACCAATGTATCGGTGACCAAGGAAGACGCGGTCACGTCCGACGAACTGGTCGTCCTGAAGAGCGTCAACAAGCACTTCGGCGCGTTGCACGTGCTCCAGGACATCGACCTGACGATCGCCCGCGGCGAGGTCGTCGTGGTCATCGGGCCCTCCGGGTCCGGAAAGTCGACCCTGTGCCGCACCATCAACCGTCTCGAGACGATCGACGCGGGCGACATCACGATCGACGGCAGGCCCCTGCCCCACGAGGGCAAGGAGCTGGCCCGGCTGCGGGCCGACGTCGGAATGGTCTTCCAGTCCTTCAACCTCTTCGCGCACAAGACCGTGCTCGAGAACGTGATGCTGGGCCAGCTCAAGGTCCGCAAGGCGGAGAAGAAGCAGGCCGAGGAGAAGGCCCGGGCCCTGCTCGACCGGGTCGGGGTGGGCACCCAGGCCGACAAGTACCCCGCCCAGTTGTCCGGCGGCCAGCAGCAGCGCGTCGCGATCGCGCGGGCGCTGGCGATGGACCCGAAGGTCATGCTCTTCGACGAGCCGACCTCCGCCCTCGACCCCGAGATGATCAACGAGGTCCTCGAGGTCATGCAGCAGCTCGCCCGTGAGGGCATGACGATGATCGTCGTCACGCACGAGATGGGGTTCGCACGTTCGGCGGCGAACCGGGTGGTCTTCATGGCCGACGGCCGGATCGTCGAAGAGGCCGCGCCCGAGCAGTTCTTCAGCAACCCGCGCAGCGACCGGGCCAAGGACTTCCTGTCCAAGATCCTGCACCACTGACGGCAGCGCCCCCACCGCACCACGGGTCGCCTTTTCCAACGGACCTCGTTCCGCACCATTTCCGAAGGATGTTCAGCATGAAGCTCCGCAAGGTCACCGCCGTCTCGGCCGTCGTCCTGGCCCTCACCGTGTCCGCCACCGCGTGCAGCAGCAAGAAGAACGACAGCGGTTCCTCCGGCGGTGGCAAGACGATCGCCATCGGCATCAAGTACGACCAGCCGGGCCTCGGCCAGAAGACCCCGCAGGGCTACGCGGGCTTCGACGTGGACGTCGCCACCTATGTCGCCAAGAAGCTCGGTTACAGCTCCGACCAGATCGAGTGGAAGGAGTCGAAGAGCGCCGACCGCGAGACCATGCTGCAGCGCGGTGACGTCGACTTCATCGCCGCCACCTACTCGATCACCCCGAAGCGTCAGGCGAAGGTCGACTTCGCCGGCCCGTACCTGCTGGCCCACCAGGACGTGCTGGTGCGCGCGGACGACAGCTCCATCAAGTCGCCCGCCGACCTCAACAACAAGAAGCTGTGTTCGGTGACCGGCTCGACGTCGGCGCAGAACGTGCACGACAAGCTGGCCCCCAAGGCGCAGCTCCAGCAGTACCCGACCTACTCCGCGTGCCTGACCGGTCTGCAGAGCAAGGCGATCGACGCTCTGACCACGGACGACTCGATCCTCGCCGGTTACGCCGCCCAGGCCCAGTTCAAGGGCAAGTTCAAGCTCGGCGGCTTCAAGATGACGAACGAGAACTACGGCATCGGCGTCAAGAAGGGCAGCCCCCTCAAGGACAAGATCAACAAGGCTCTCGAGGAGATGGTCGCCGACGGTTCCTGGGAGGCGGCCGTGAAGAAGAACTTCGGCCCGGCCGACTACAAGAACGAGCCCGCCCCGAAGATCGGCGACATCAAGAGCTGAGGCAGGGCCCGGCCGGTGCGCCGCCCGCGACGGCGGCGGCGCACCGGGGGCATCCCTACACGCGGAAGCGCGGGAGATCGTGTTCGACTTTCTTGACAAGTACGACGTGCTGGGCGCCTTCTGGACGACAGTGCAGCTCACGCTGCTGTCGGCCGTGGGCTCCCTGGTCTGGGGCACTCTGCTGGCCGCCATGCGGGTGGGCCCGGTGCCGCTGATGCGCGGCTTCGGCACCGCCTACGTGAACATCGTGCGGAACATCCCGCTCACGGTGATCATCCTCTTCGCCTCGCTCGGCCTGAGCAACACGCTGGGCGTCACCCTGGGCTCGGACAAGGTCGACACGACCAACTTCCGGCTGGCCGTGCTGGGTCTGATCGTCTACACGTCGGCCTTCGTGTGCGAGGCGATCCGCGCCGGCATCAACACGGTGCCGGTCGGCCAGGCGGAGGCGGCCCGGGCCATCGGCCTGAGCTTCACCCAGGTGCTGGGTCTGGTCGTCCTTCCGCAGGCCTTCCGCGCGGCCGTCGGCCCGCTGGCCAACGTGCTGATCGCGTTGACGAAGAACACGACGGTGGCGGCCGCGATCGGCGTGGCGGAAGCGGCTCTCCTGATGAAGCAGATGGTGGAGAACGAGGCACAGCTGCTGGCGATCTCCGCGGTCATCGCCTTCGGGTTCTGCTGCCTGACGCTGCCGACCGGTCTGATCCTCGGCTGGGTGGGCAAGAAGGTGGCGGTGAAGCGATGAGTTCGGTCCTGTACGACGCCCAGGGGCCGCGCGCCAAGCGGCGCAACATCCTCTACACGGCGGTCTTCCTGGTCGCCCTCGCGGCCCTCGCATGGTGGGTGTACACCTCCCTCGACGACAAGGGCCAGCTGCAGTGGGCGCTGTGGAAGCCGTTCTTCAGCGGCACCGAGGCCTACTCCACGTACATCTGGCCCGGTCTGCAGAACACGTTGAAGGCCGCCGCGCTGGCCATGGTCATCGCGCTGCCGCTGGGCGCCTTCTTCGGCATCGCCAGGCTCTCGGACCATGCATGGGTGCGGATACCCGCGGCCGTCGTGGTCGAGTTCTTCCGCGCGATCCCGGTGCTGGTCCTGATGATCTTCGGAATGGCGCTGTACAGCCAGTACACCAACGTGAGTTCCGATGACCGTCCGCTGTACGCGGTCGTCACCGGTCTGGTGCTGTACAACGCGTCGGTGCTCGCGGAGATCGTCCGCGCGGGCATCCTGGCCCTGCCGAAGGGGCAGTCCGAGGCGGCCATGGCGATCGGCCTGCGCAAGGGGCAGCTGATGCGGCTCATCCTGCTGCCGCAGGCGGTCACCACGATGCTCCCCGCGATCGTCAGCCAGCTCGTCGTGATCGTGAAGGACACCGCGCTCGGCGGCGCGGTCCTCACCTTCCCCGAACTCCTGTCGTCGGCCAACACGATGAGCGGCTACTACGGCGCCAACGTCATCGCGTCCTTCACGGTGGTGGCCGTGATCTTCGTGGTCATCAACTTCTCGCTGACCTCGTTCGCGAGCTGGCTGGAGCGACGGCTGCGGCGCGGCAAGAAGTCGACCGGCGCGGTGCTCGGGGCGCAGGACGTGGCGGACGTCGCGGGAACGGCGGCGACCGGCGCCGAGCGCTGACACTCGCTCAAACCCGAATGCATCACCCGGAGGCAGTGGCGTGATCGCCACTGCCTCCGGTCGCTTGACGCAAACACTGCCAATGGGTTGCATACGTTCTGTGATCGTGCACCCGGCTCCACCTTCTTGTTCACCGTCGTCCGCCGAGGCACCGCTGCGGACAGGGGGCGGCACGCCGTGGACCCGGTGATCGTCGTCGGCGCGGGGCCCGTCGGACTCACGCTCGCCCTGGCCCTGGCCCGCCAGGAGGTGCCGTCCGTCGTCCTGGACGAGGGCCCCGGCAAGGACGAACCCCGCCCGGCGCGCACCGTCGTGCTGCGCGAGGACACGGCCGCCCTGCTGGAGCGGCTGACCGGGATGGCACTCGGTGAGCACGGGGTGCGCTGGGCCGGATGGCGGTCCCTGCGGCGCAAGCAGGTGATGAACGAGATCACCTTCGACGAGGCCGACCCCGCCGCCCCGCTGCACATCGCCCAGCACGTCCTCACCGCCGCCCTGCGCGCGGCCGTCGCCGGCGAGCCACTGGTGCGACTGGCCGCGGACAGCCGCCTGGACGCGCTCGAGCAGGAGCGTTCCGGCATCACCGCGCACACCCGAGGCCCCAAGGGCACCTGGTGGCGCGGCAGCTACCTGGTCGGCTGCGACGGCCCCCGCTCGACCGTGCGCAAACTCCAGGACATCCGCTTCCCGGGGCGTACGGCCGTGGAGCGGCACGCGGTCGCCGCACTGCGGGCGGAACTTCCGTGGGAGGGCCGGGCGTTGCTCCATCGGATGCCGCCGTGGCGGCAGTCCGGGCCCTCGGCCGGGGAGGTGACCGCCCGCCCCCTCCCGGACGGCGCGTGGCGCCTGGACTGGCTGCTGCCCCCGGGCAAGGACCTGGTCACGCCCGAGATCCTGGTGGCCCGGATCCGAGAGACCCTCGCGGGCTGGACGGACGGCTCCACACCGGCGTACGACCTGCTCGACACCGGTGTCCACACGGTGCACCACCGGCTCGCCCGCCGCTGGCGCGCCGGCCGGGTCTTCCTCGCCGGGGACGCGGCCCATCTGCTCGGCGCGCTCGGCACCCAGGGGCTCGACGAGGGCCTGCGGGACGCCGACAACCTGGCCTGGAAGCTGGCCCCGGCCTGGCACCACGGTCACCACGAGGCACTGCTGGACAGCTACCAGACCGAGCGCCGGGCGGTGCTCGCCGCCCGGCTGCGCGCCGCCGACCAGTTGCTGCCGGTGCTGCGCGGCGCCGGCGGGCTGCGCCAGATGCTGCCGGGCACGGCGCGCGGCCACGACGCGCTGCTCACGGACGGTCATCTGGGGCGCGGCCCGCTCGGCGCGCCGGGAGCGTACGCCGACTCGCCGCTCGCGCCCCGGCAGCTCGAGGGCGAGATCCCGGTCGGCACCGCGCCGGGTTCACCGGTCACCGACGTGCGGGTCACCGCGGAGGACGGCTCCTTCGTCCGGCTGCGCGACCGGTTCGGCCGCGGTGCCCTGCTGGTCGTCCTGATCGCGCCGGGCACGGGCGTGTGGGACCGCAAGCACTGGATGTCCGCCGGGGTGATGCCCCGGCTCGCGGCGGCCGTGACCGCGCTGCCGCACCCCGCCGAGCTGCTGGTCGCGGAGGACTACCCGGGTGCGCCGGCGCACAGCGTGCTGCTCGTGCGCCCCGATGGCCACCTGGTCACGGCGTTGAGCGGGGTCCGCCCGGCCGACCTGTACACGGCGGCGGAAGCGGCGGTGGGGGGCGCGGCGAAGGAGGAGGCCGAGGCCGCCTCCAGCGCGCGCTGACCCGCGCTCCGATCACCCTCTGTCCACATGGTGACGGTGAGTTGACCGCAGTGCACGCACATGCTGTACTCCCGACCATGACCGACACCTGCGTCCGCTTGTGGCGGAGGGTCCACATGGACCTCGTCCGCTACGCGGGCTGCGTGTGTCGCTCGTCCTGCTGAATTCGCCATCTCCTTGCCTTTTCCGGGCGCCGTCGCGCGCCCGTTTCCGCGAACTTCCCAGGACGGTGCACGTGTCTGTCTCCCCTGCTTCCGTGTCCCCTGCCATCGGCTCGGCGCCCACCGAGGCGGATCTTCTCGGCTTCGCCCGGCGTACGGCCGCCGACGCCGAGCTGATCGCCTCCCTTCCGCTCGACCCGGAGGGCCGCACCTGGGTGCGGCTGGACGGCCCGGGCGGCAGTGAGGCCTGGCTCATCGGCTGGCCGCCCGGCTCCGGCACCGGCTGGCACGACCACGCCGAGTCGGTCGGCGCCTTCGTCGCAGCCGCGGGCGTACTCAAGGAGAAGTCGCTCGCCGCCCGGCTCCCGACCGACGGCTGGCAGACCCTGGAACTCACCGAGGGTGTCGACCGTGAACGCCGCCTCGCGGCCGGCGAGGGCCGGGCCTTCGGCCGCCACCACGTCCACGAGGTCCTCAACGAGTCCCGCACCGAGCACGCGATCTCCGTGCACGCCTACTACCCTCCGCTGCCGCGCATCCGGCGCTACAGCCGCACGGGTCAGGTGCTCCGCCTCGAGCAGGTCGAGCGCCCGGAGGACTGGCAGTGAGCGCCGGCCCGAAGGACGGGCCCGCGCAGGTCTCGACGGAGGCGATCGGCATCGACGCGTTGCTGGAGCGGGTGCGCGCGGGCTACCGGCGCATCGAGGCACAGGAGGCGCACGATGCGGCGCAGTCGGGCGAGGCGCTGCTGGTCGACATCCGGTACGCGGCACTGCGCGAGCGGGACGGAGTGATCCCGGGCGCCCTCGTCATCGAGCGCAACGAACTGGAATGGCGCCTCGATCCCCAGGGCAGCCACCGCGTCCCCGAAGCCACCGGCCATGACCTGCGCGTCGTGGTGCTCTGTAACGAGGGCTACGCCTCCAGCCTCGCCGCCGCCTCCCTCCACCAACTGGGCCTGCACCGGGCGACGGACCTGGTGGGCGGCTTCCAGGCATGGCGAGCGGCGGGCCTACCGGTGGAGCCGGCGGGGTCCTGAGCGGGACGGGGCGTGTGGCCCGGCGTCTTCAGCGGCGGCTGACCTCCCTACAGGCTCGGCGAGTTGAGAGAGATCCGGCGCCCGCCCCGACTCCGGGACCGAAGACTCAGAAGTCCCCTTCCGCGAGGAACTCCGTGTCCTCGCCCTCGTCCTCCAGCGCCTGACGCACCACGCGGAGGGCCAGGCCCTCGGGGTAGCCCTTACGGGCGAGCATGCCGGCGAGGCGGCGCAGCCGCTTGTCGCGGTCGAGGCCGCGGGTGGCGCGCAGTTTTCGGGCGACCAGCTCGCGGGCCGTGGCCTCCTCCTGCTCGGAGTCGAGCTGGGAGACCGCCTCGTCGATCAGCCTCGAGTCGACCCCCTTGGTGCGCAGCTCCTGGGCGAGGGCCCGGCGGGCGAGTCCCCGGCCATGGTGCCGGGACTCCACCCAGGCGTCCGCGAACGCGCCGTCGTCGATCAGCCCGACCTCCTCGAATCGCGACAGCACCTCCTCGGTCACGTCCTCGGGAATCTCGCGCTTGCGCAGGGCGTCGGCGAGCTGCTTGCGGGTGCGCGGGGTCCCGGTGATCAGGCGCAGGCAGATCGCCCGTGCCCGCTCAGCCGGGTCCCCTGAAGACTCCCCCCGCTCGGCCCTCGACGAGGAAGGGGTGCCTTCGTCCTGCCCGGGCGCGTCTCCGAAGCCGCGCCGCCGCCGGCCCCGGCCCCGGCCGCCCCGCGGGTCGCCGCCGCTGCCGGAACCACGGCGCGGTGAGCCGCCCCCGTACGGCTCGTCGCCCGGGCCGCCCGGGTGGGCGCCGCCCTCGTACGCGGTTCCGCGGTGGTCGTCGCGCCCGTCGTGACCCTCGTAACCGTCGGCCGTGAATCCGTCGTCACCGTCCGGGGCGGAGTGCGGGTGGGCCCCGGCGCCCCTCCCCCGTGGGGCGCCGGGGGTGGCGTGCTCGTACTCGGCCCAGTCGGTTCGTCGCGTCACGGGTCAGCTCTTGGCTGCGGCGGCCTTGGGCTTGGCGGCCTTGGCGGCTGCCGGGGCGGGCGCCGTCTTGGCGTCGTCGCCGGCCGCGGTGGTGACCGCCGCGTCCGCGCCGGGCTCGGCGGCGGGCTCCTCCGGCCGGACACCCACGCCCAGCTTCTCCTTGATCTTCTTCTCGATCTCGTTGGCCAGGTCGGGGTTGTCCTTGAGGAAGTTGCGCGCGTTCTCCTTGCCCTGGCCGAGCTGGTCGCCCTCGTACGTGTACCAGGCGCCGGCCTTGCGGACGAAGCCGTGCTCCACGCCCATGTCGATCAGACCGCCCTCGCGGCTGATGCCCTGGCCGTAGAGGATGTCGAACTCGGCCTGCTTGAAGGGCGGCGCGACCTTGTTCTTGACGACCTTGCAGCGGGTGCGGTTGCCGACCGCCTCGGTGCCGTCCTTCAGGGTCTCGATGCGGCGGATGTCGATACGCACCGAGGCGTAGAACTTCAGCGCCCGGCCACCGGTCGTGGTCTCCGGGGAGCCGAACATCACGCCGATCTTCTCGCGGAGCTGGTTGATGAAGATCGCGGTGGTCTTGGACTGGTTGAGCGCGCTGGTGATCTTCCGCAGCGCCTGGCTCATCAGCCGGGCCTGGAGACCCACGTGGCTGTCGCCCATCTCGCCCTCGATCTCCGCGCGCGGGACGAGCGCGGCGACGGAGTCGATGACGATGAGGTCGAGGGCGCCGGAGCGGACCAGCATGTCCACGATCTCCAGGGCCTGCTCGCCGTTGTCGGGCTGGGAGAGGATCAGGTTGTCGATGTCGACGCCGAGCTTCTTCGCGTACTCGGGGTCGAGGGCGTGCTCCGCGTCCACGAACGCGACCTGGCCGCCGGCCTTCTGGGCGTTGGCCACGGCGTGCAGGGTCAGGGTCGTCTTACCGGAGGACTCCGGTCCGTAGATCTCCACGACACGGCCGCGCGGCAGGCCACCGACGCCGAGGGCGACGTCGAGCGCGGTCGAGCCGGTCGAGATGACCTCGATGGGCTCCTTCGACCGCTCGCCCATGCGCATGACCGCGCCCTTGCCGAATTGCCGTTCAATCTGTGCGAGCGCGGCGTCGAGCGCCTTCTCGCGGTCGGTTCCTGCCATGGGTTCCACCCGGTTTGCTTGAGTCGATCGCTTCACGTCAAAGACGCTAACGCCTGCCACTGACAATGCGCCCCGACGCAGGCCTGGCCTGTGGATAACTCGGGGACATCTTCCAGCAAAACGGGACGAAATCCACCACCTGAGCCTCGCCTGAGCTTCCATAAGAATGGATGTTCGATTTTCGTGTCAAGCGCCACCCGTGGTGCCACCCGGACCGCACCACGGCGCCCGGCCGGCCGGGAGGTGCGGCACCGGACAGGCCCCTCCCGGGAGGGCGCGGAGCTGACCCGGCTGACCTCTGCCGCCCGGCCGCCGGACGCGGCTACTCCCGGTGGCGTACGACGGGTGCCTTCGGCCGGACGACGACCGTGCGGGCCGCTCCCGCGAGCCTTGGCCCATGAACACTGCGCGCCCCGTCGAACGCCTCTGTCATGCGACGGGGCTGCTTCTCGTCCTGTCCGGTCTCGTGCATCTCGGGGTGTTCGCGGTGGACGGCGGCCCCTGGTACGGCCCGGTCTCCTGGCGCAAGCCGTTCACGTTCGGGCTCTCCTTCGGGCTGACGCTGATCGCGATCACCTGGGTCACGTCGTACGTGCGCGTCGGGGACCGGCTGCGTTCGGTCCTGCTGCTCGTCTTCGCCGCCGACTGCGTGGTGGAGGTCGGCGGGATCACTCTCCAGGCCTGGCGCCGGGTGCCCTCGCACCTGAACATGGAGACGCCCTTCGACACGGCGGTGTCCATGACGCTGGCGGTGGGCGGCGGTGTCCTGGTGGTCGTGCTCACGGTCTTCGCCGTCGCGTCCTTCCGGCACCGGCCGACGGGCCCGGCCGGCATGCCGCTCGCGGTCCGCTCCGGGTTCGCCGTCCTGCTGGTGGGACTGGCCTCGGGCGCGGCGATGATCGCGCGCGGGGTCGTGCTGACCCGGACCGGCCACCAGGAGGCCGCCTACCACTCGACGGCGCCGCTCAAGCCCCTGCACGGCGTGAGCCTGCACGCCGTGCTCGTCCTGCCGCTGCTGGCCCGGCTGCTGTCCCGCTCGCCCTGGAGCGACCGGACGCGCCGGCGGATCGTGGCCACTGCGGTCGGCTGCTACGCGGCGGCCGTCGCCGGGGCGGGCGTGTGGGCGGTGCTGGCGTACTGACAGGGCCCTGAGGCGCCCGGTACGGACAAGGCCCTGAGGCGCCGGGCCCGCAGGGGACCGACGTACCGGGACGCCCGTAACGACGCCTCCTCGGCCTCGGGCTCGCCGACCCGCGGCCGGCGTATGCGCGCGAGCACCCCGGGGCCGCCCTGACCCCGTTCGCGGTGCCCGTGCACCCGGGGATCGTCTGTGACGGCGCACCGCTTCACGTACGCACCCAGGAAGGCCTGGAGGGTGGCCACCGCCGGGATGGCGATCAGCGCGCCTACGGCACCGAGCAGCGCGGTGCCCGCGATCACCGAGCCGAAGATCAGTGCCGTACCGCAGCCACCTTCACGGACAATTGGCGCATATCGGACAACAAGCCGCGGAGTATTCGGCGGCCCACGCGTCAGCGGCGCTCACCCGGCACGTCCATGACCGTGCAGACCACGCGCCACACGTCCTTCGCCGCCCAGCCGGCGTCCAACGCCTCGTTCACCGTGCGTCCGCCCAGCTCCGCCATGACGTGATCGCGCGCGAAGGTGTCGGCGTACCCCGGACCGAAGTGTTCCGCCATCCGCTGCCAGAAGACCGTCAACCGCATGACTCCAGTATCCCGCCCCTGGGGGTGGGCCCCGGCCGGGACGGCTTGCCGAGACCGCTTTCCGTCCTACGGTCTGACGCATGGCCGACACCGGAGCTTCCCCGCTCCCCTCCACGTCCCAGGCGCGCTCCCCGCTCTTCCGCGCCGAACAGTTCGTGTGGCTCACCGCGCGCGTACTGGAGCAGCGCCTGTTCGCCTACCACTTCCTGCACGGCACTCCGGACGCGGTGGAAGCGGCGCTGGACGCCTACCGCAACGAGGACGGCGGGTACGGGCACGCCCTGGAGCCCGATCTGCGCGGACCCGTGAGCCAGCCCCTGCACACCGCGCACGCGCTGCGGGTCCTCGACGCCATCGGGCGCTGCGGCGGACAGCGGGTGGAGCGCGTGTGCCGCTACCTCACCTCGGTCTCCACGGCCGACGGCGCCCTGCCGGCGGTCCATCCCGGCCAGCGCGGCTATCCGGTGGCCCCGTTCGTGCCGGTGCTCGACGATCCGCCCAGCGAACTGCTCGCCACCGGACCGGTGGTCGGGCTGCTGCACCGCAATGAGGTGTGGCACGCCTGGCTGTTCCGGGCCACGGACTTCTGCTGGCAGGCCGTGGAGTCCCTGGACAAGTCCCACCCCTACGAGGTGGAGGCCGCCGTGGCCTTCCTGGACTCCGTTCCCGACCGCCCCCGCGCGCAGGCCGCCGCCGACCGGCTGGGCCGCATGGTGCGCGAGCAGCGGCTCGCGGCGCTGGACCCGGACCGGCTCGCCGCCTACCCGGTCACGCCCGGCTACGGCCCGGCCGAACACCACTTCCCGCACGACTTCGCCAAACACCCGGATTCGCTCGCGCGCGCGTGGTTCACGGACGACGAGATGGCCCGCTCCCTGGACCACCTGGCGGCCGGGCAACAGGACGACGGCGGCTGGCCGATCCGCTGGCGCCCATGGTCCCCCGCCCCCGCCCTGGAAGCCCGCGCCATGGTGACGATCGCGGCCCTGCGCACCCTGAGATCGTACGGCCGCTTCGTGGGCTGAGCCGAGGACGCAGAGCGAGCCGGGGCCGCGGGCTGAACCGGGGGCCGCGGCCCGAGCCCCTGGCGCGGTGAGGCGCTGGGTGCCGGACCGCGGGGAGATACCGGCTGATCGTCCCGCTGCACGACCCGGGCAGGCCGCGTCCGTCGGCAACTCCGGCGACTGCTCTGCTGAGCCCACCGCGTCCGCCGGCCGCACCGGCCGCCCGCTTCCCACCGCTCGCACCCGATCGCGGGCCCGCGGCCCCGGCCCCAGCCCCAGCCCCAGCCAGTCCAGCACACGGCGTTTGCGCAGCTCAGCGCGATTGTCAGTGGTCGGGTGCAGGATGGACGCATGGTCAGCTCCGCACACCGAGCCCTCGACGGCTTCTCGCCCGCGACCCGCGGCTGGTTCACGGGGGCGTTCTCCTCGCCCACCGCGGCCCAGGCGGGCGCCTGGCAGGCCATCGGGGCGGGCTCGGACGTGCTGGTGGTGGCGCCGACCGGATCGGGCAAGACACTGGCCGCGTTCCTCGCCGCCCTGGACCAGCTGGCCTCGACCCCGCACCCGGCCGATCCGAAGAAACGCTGCCGGGTGCTGTACGTGTCACCGCTGAAGGCCCTCGCGGTCGACGTCGAGCGCAATCTGCGCAGCCCGCTGACCGGCATCCGCCAGGAGTCCGTGCGCCTGGGCCTGCCCGAGCCCGAGGTCAGGGTGGGCATCCGCTCCGGCGACACCCCGGCCGCCGAGCGCCGAGCGCTGTCCACGCGCCCGCCGGACATTCTCATCACCACCCCCGAGTCGCTGTTCCTGATGCTGACCTCGGCCACGCGCGACGCGCTGACGGGCGTGGAGACGGTGATCCTGGACGAGGTGCACGCGGTCGCGGGCACCAAGCGCGGCGCTCACCTCGCACTCTCCCTCGAGCGTCTGGACGAGCTGCTGCCGCGGCCGGCCCGCCGGATCGGCCTGTCGGCGACCGTGCGCCCGGTGGACGAGGTCGCCCGGTACCTGTCACCGCGCCGCAAAGTGGAGATCGTCCAGCCCGAGTCCGGCAAGGAGTTCGACCTGTCCGTGGTCGTCCCGGTCCAGGACATGGGCGAGCTGGGCGGCTCCCCGGCGGCCGACGCAGCCGACGGCGGGGAGCGGCCGTCGATCTGGCCGCATGTGGAGGAGCGGATCGCCGATCTGGTCCAGGCCCACCGGTCGACGATCGTGTTCGCCAACTCCCGGCGCCTGGCCGAGCGCCTGTGCAACCGGCTCAACGAGATCGCGTACGAGCGCGCGACCGGCGAGACCCTGGCGGAGCACCACGCCCCCGCCCAGCTGATGGGCGGCTCGGGCGCGGCCCAGGGCGCGCCCCCGGTGATCGCCCGCGCGCATCACGGCTCGGTCTCCAAGGAGCAGCGGGCCCTGGTAGAGGAGGACCTGAAGGCCGGCCGGCTGCCCGCGGTGGTCGCCACCTCCAGCCTCGAACTCGGCATCGACATGGGCGCCGTGGATCTCGTCGTCCAGGTCGAGTCCCCGCCCTCGGTCGCCTCCGGCCTCCAGCGTGTCGGCCGCGCGGGCCACCAGGTGGGCGCCGTGTCCACCGGCGTCGTCTTCCCCAAGTACCGCGGCGACCTCGTCCAGGCGGCCGTGGTCACCGAGCGGATGCGTTCGGGGTCGATCGAGTCCCTGAAGGTGCCGGCGAACCCGCTGGACGTGCTCGCCCAGCAGCTGGTCGCGATGACGGCGCTGGACACCTGGCAGTTCGACGACCTGCTCGCCATGGTCCGCCGCGCCGCCCCCTTCGCGTCGCTGCCCGAGTCGGCGTTCACGGCGGTCCTCGACATGCTCGCGGGCCGCTATCCGTCGGACGCGTTCGCGGAGCTGCGCCCGCGCGTGGTGTGGGACCGCGTGACCGGCGAGATCACCGGCCGCCCGGGCGCCCAGCGCCTCGCCGTCACCTCCGGCGGCACGATCCCCGACCGGGGCCTGTTCGGGGTCTTCCTCGCCGGTTCCGACCCCAAGAAGGGCGGCGGCCGGGTCGGCGAACTGGACGAGGAGATGGTGTACGAGTCCCGGGTGGGCGACGTCTTCACCCTGGGCACCAGTTCCTGGCGCATCGAGGACATCACGCGCGACCGCGTCCTGGTCTCCCCCGCGCCCGGCGTGCCCGGCCGCCTCCCCTTCTGGAAGGGCGACCAGCTGGGCCGCCCGCTCGAACTGGGCCGCGCGGTGGGTGCGTTCCTGCGCGAGGTCGGCTCGCTGCCCAAGGAGGACGTCCGGCCCCGCCTGCTGGCGGCGGGCCTGGACACATGGGCGGCGGACAACGTGCTGTCGTACCTGGACGAGCAGCGCGAGGCCTGCGGCCATGTCCCGGACGACCGCACGATCGTCGTGGAGCGCTTCCGCGACGAGCTGGGCGACTGGCGGGTAGTCGTCCACTCCCCCTTCGGCGCCCAGGTCCACGCCCCCTGGGCCCTGGCGCTCGGCGCCCGGCTGTCCGAGCGGTACGGCATGGACGCGCAGGTCATGCACGCCGACGACGGCATCGTGCTGCGCCTGCCCGACGCCGACCTGATGGGCCTGGACCTGCTCGACCAGGCACCGGTGAAGGCCGGCACGGAGTACGACAGCGAACAGGCTCCCGTGGGCGCGGCGGACGTCGCCTTCGACAAGGGCGAGGTCGACCAGATCGTCACCGACCAGGTGGGCGGCTCGGCACTGTTCGCCTCCCGGTTCCGCGAGTGTGCCGCCCGCGCGCTGCTGCTGCCGCGCCGCAATCCCGGAAAGCGCACCCCTTTGTGGCAGCAGCGCCAGCGTGCGGCCCAACTGCTCCAGGTGGCCAGCGAGTTCGGCTCGTTCCCGATCGTCCTGGAGGCGGTCCGCGAGTGCCTCCAGGACGTCTTCGACGTCCCTGGGCTCGTCGAGCTGATGGGCGACATCGAGTCCCGCAAGGTACGCCTGGTCGAGGTCACCACGACCGAGCCGTCCCCCTTCGCCCGCTCCCTCCTCTTCGGGTACGTCGCCCAGTTCCTGTACGAGGGCGACTCCCCGCTCGCCGAGCGCCGTGCCGCCGCACTGTCCCTGGACTCCCGGCTGCTGGCCGAGTTGCTGGGCCAGGCGGAACTGCGCGAACTGCTCGACGCCGAGGTGCTGACCGAGCTGGAGCGCGAGCTGCAGTGGCTCGCCGAGGACCGCCGGGTCAAGGACGTGGAGGGGGTGGCCGACGTGCTGCGGCTGCTCGGCCCGCTGACCGACGCCGAGCTGGTCGCACGCGGTGCGGATCCGCACTGGGTGCGGGAGCTGGCCGGGGCGCGCCGGGCCATCAGGGTCCGCGTCGCCGGCGCCGATCACTGGGCGGCCGTCGAGGACGCGGGGCGGCTGCGCGACGCGCTCGGCACGGCGCTGCCGGTCGGGGTGCCCGAGGCCTTCACCGAGCCGGTCAAGGACCCGCTCGGCGACCTCCTCGCCCGCTACGCCCGTACCCACGGCCCGTTCACGTCGGCCACGGCGGCGGCACGCTTCGGCCTGGGCGTGGCGGTCACCGAGGGCGCCCTGCACCGGCTCGCGGCGGGCGGCCGGGTCGTCCAGGGCGAGTTCCACCCGGCGGGCATCGGCCAGGAGTGGTGCGACGCGGCCGTACTGCGCCGCCTGCGCCGCCGCTCGCTGGCCGCGCTGCGGCACGAGCTGGAGCCCGTCCCACCCGCCGCGCTCGCCCAGTTCCTGCCGCAGTGGCAGCACATCGGCAAGGGCCACGGGCTGCGCGGCATCGACGGACTGGTGCGCGCCGTCGAGCAGTTGCAGGGCGCATCCGTGCCCGCCTCCGCGCTGGAGAAGCTGGTCCTGCCCTCCCGCGTGGCGAACTACACGCCCGCGATGCTCGACGAACTGACCGCCGCCGGTGAGGTGGTGTGGGCCGGAGCAGGCGCCCTGCCCGGCAAGGACGGCTGGGTCTCCCTCTATCTGGCGGACGCGGCCCCGCTGCTCCTCCCGCCGCCGCACCCCCTGGAGCTGACCGCGCTCCACCAGTGCGTCCTGGACGCGCTCTGTGGCGGCTACGGCCTGTTCTTCCGCCAGATCGCCGACCAGGTGCGGGCCACCACCCATCCCGACGTCACCGATCCTCAACTGGCCGACGCGCTCTGGGACCTGGCCTGGTCGGGGCGGCTCACCAACGACACCCTCGCCCCGATGCGCTCGCTCCTCGGGTCCGGCCGCACAGCCGGATCCACGGCCCACCGCGCCAAGCGGGCCGTCCCGCGCGGGCGTTACGGCTCCCTGACGGCCGCCGCCCGCCCCGCCTCCCGCTCGGGCCCGCCGACCGTCGCCGGCCGCTGGTCGCTGCTGCCCGTGGCCGAGCCGGACGCCACCGTGCGGGCCCACGCGCGGGCCCGAACCCTCCTGGACCGGCACGGCGTGGTCACGCGCGGGGCGGTCGCGGCGGAGGGCGTCGAGGGCGGATTCTCCGCCGTGTACCGCGTGTTGTCCGCCTTCGAGGAGAGCGGCCAGGCCCGGCGCGGATACGTGGTCGAGGGCCTGGGCGCGGCCCAGTTCGCCATGGACGGCGCGGTGGACCGCCTCCGCGCGGTGTCCAACGCACGCGACCGGAGCGAGGGCCTGCCCCCCTCCCCCGCCCACCGGAACGGCTCCCTCCAGAACGGCTTCCCCGGGTTCCCGAACGGCTTCGGCGGCGACAGCGGGCCGCACGGTCACACCCTTTCCGGCTCCTTCGACGGCTCGGACGGCGGATTCGCCCACCCCGGCCTCGACGGCGACTTCACCTGGCCCCCGGCGGACCTGCCGCCCGCCCCCGGTGACTACGTCTCCCCGCGCGACCTCGCCGACCCCTTCGCCTCCGCCGGCTACGGCGGCCCCCGAGGAGCAGGCGGCCCGGCGTACGGCTCCCAGGCGAACCGGCGCCACGGCAGCGGTCGTACCGGCGCACCGGACCCCGACCCGCGTGCCGTCGTCCTCGCCGCGGCCGACCCCGCCAACGCCTACGGCGCGGCCCTCTCCTGGCCGGAGTCACCCACCGGAGCCGGACACAAACCGGGCCGCAAGGCGGGCTCGCTGGTCGTCCTCGTGGAGGGCGAGCTGACGCTGTACATGGAACGCGGCGGCAAGACGCTGCTGGGCTGGCCCGCCACGCCGGACACCCCCGCGCCGGAGGACCCCCGCCTCCGGACGGCCGCCGAGGCCCTGGCCGCGGCGGCCCGCGCGGGCTCGCTCGGCACGGTCACGGTCGAGCGGATCAACGGCGCCCAGGCGCTGACCTCCCCGATGGGCGCCGTGCTGGAAGGAGCGGGCTTCGTGGCGACACCGCGCGGCCTGCGCCTGAGACCCTGACGGCGGCCGCGCTCCCGCCCCGCCCTGCCGTGGCACCCTGGACGCATGCCCGAAGGTGACACGGTCTGGCAGGCCGCGCGGCGGCTGCACGAGGCCCTCGCGGGCAAGGCGCTGACCGTCAGCGACTTCCGGGTGCCGAAGTACGCGACGGTCGACCTCACCGGTCGTACGGTGCTCGGCACGATCCCGCGCGGCAAGCATCTGCTCACCCGGTTCGAGGGCGGCCTGACCCTCCACACCCATCTGCGGATGGAGGGGGCGTGGAAGGTGTACGGCACGGGTGAGCGCTGGCGGGGCGGGCCGGCGCACCAGATCCGGGCGGTCCTGGGCACCGCCGACCGCACGGCCGTGGGCTACCGCCTTCAGGTCCTGGAGCTGCTGCGCACGATCGAGGAGGAACGGGCGGTCGGCCACCTCGGCCCCGATCTGCTCGGCCCGGACTGGGACGCCGAGCGCGCTCTGGCCAACCTCCTCGCCGACCCCGCACGCCCACTCGGCGAGGCCCTGCTCGACCAGCGCAATCTGGCCGGTATCGGCAACATCTACAAGAGCGAGCTGTGCTTCCTGCTCGGTGCGACTCCCTGGCTGCCCGTCGGCGCCCTGCCCGCCGACCGCGCCGAGAAGCTGCCGCCGCTCGCCCAGAAGCTGCTGGAGGCGAACCGCGACCGCCCGGTCCGCCAGACCACGGGCCTGCACCGGCACGACCTGTTCGTCTACGGCCGCGCATCCCGCCCCTGCCTGCGCTGTCACACCCCGGTCCGCATGGCCGACCAGGGCGACGGCTCCCGGGACCGCCCCACCTACTGGTGCCCCGCCTGCCAGACGGGCCCCGCGCCGGCCCCCGGCACAGCTCAACGCCGGCGTGAGCCCCGTCCCCGCCGCCCCGGCTGACGCCACACCCGCACCCCGCCCCCACCCAGCCGAGCGACCGGGCCGCCCCATGCCGGAGCCCGGGCCGGCCGCCACCGCGGCCGACCGGGTCCCGTCCCGCCCCGGTACCCCGCCCAAGTCCGATCCCCACGACCTGATTGACGATCCGTCAGATACGCTCGTACGGTCGTTTCATGCCCCTCACGGCGTACGACCTCACCGGACGCACCGCGTTCGTCACCGGAGCCGCCGGCGGTATCGGCCGGGCCTGCGCCGTCCTGCTCGCGGAGGCGGGCGCGACGGTGCACTGTGCCGACCGGGACGCTGACGGCCTGCACGGCACGGCCGCGTTGGCAAAGGACCGCGGCGGTACGGTCCTTGTGCACGTCCTGGACGTCACGGACCGGGCCCGGCTCGCCGAGGCCGTCCGCTCCTGCGAGCGCCTGGACGTGATGGCGGCGATCGCCGGGATCATGCACAGCAGCCCCGTTCTGGAGACCCGCGACGAGGATCTCGACCGGGTGCTGAACGTGAACTTCAAGGGCGTGCTGTACGCCTGTCAGGAGGCGGCGCGCCTGATGCTCGCCCGGGACACCCGGGGCAGCATCGTGACGATGGCGTCCGGCGCGGTCGACACGGGCGGGCCGGGGCTGCTCTGCTACGGCGCGGCGAAGGCGGCCGTGGTCCAGCTGACCAGGACCCTGGCCACGGAGGTCGGCCGGCACGGCATCCGGGTCAACGCGGTCGCACCGGGCTGGATCCGCACCCCCATGACCGAGCGCCACGACCGCGAGGCGCAGGCGCACACCGAGGGCATGATGGCCCGGATGGCGCCCCTCGGCCGGGTCGGCGAGCCGGACGATGTCGCCCACGCGGTGCTGTATCTGGCGTCGGACGCCTCGGCGTTCACGACGGGTCAGATACTTCGCCCGAACGGGGGTGTCGCGATGCCCTGGTGACGCCCCCGGTCCGCCAGGCGGCCGCCCAGCGTCCCGTCGGCAGCGCCCCGGTCGCCCGCCGCTCGGGCACACAGTGCACCGGCAGCACGCTCAGCCCCCACCCACCGGCCGCGACGGCCCCTTCCAGCACACCCGAGCCCTGCCCCAGGGCGAGTCGCAGCACGGCCCACCACCACACGGCTGTGAGCCCCAGCCCGAGCGTCCAGCGCACCATCCGCGCCACCATGGCCGCCACCACCTCCTGCGGGACGCTAGACCGCCGCCCGCCCGGCGCGGGAGGCGCACTGAGGGCTCACCGATGCAGCGTCCCGGACGGCACGCTCAGCGCCGGGCGACCACCCAGCGCAGGGCGACCAGCCCCGGCCGGTTGGTTTACGCGTTCTCCGCCTGGAACATCCAGTGGTGCTTCTCCAGATCCGCGGTGATCCCGATGAAGATGTCCTGGGAGACCGGATCCGGCTTCCCGGTCGCGTCCACCCGCTCCCTCATCCGGGTGATCACCGCGCCGAGCGCGTCCACCATGGTCCCGACCGCGTCCCCGTCCTTGATCCAGCCCGCGGGAGTGGTACCGATACCGCTGCCGGAGGCCACCGTGGCGGCGCGCCCGTCGGGCGGGACCCCCAGCGCGGAAGCCCGCTCGGCCACCGTGTCGGAATGGGCGCGCGCGGAGGCGACGACCTCGTCGAGCTGGAGGTGGATGGACCGGAAACGGGGCCCGACGACGTTCCAGTGGATCTGCTTGGCGACCAGCGACAGGTCCACCAGGTCCAGGAGGGCGCCCTGCAGCGCCTCGGACACGGTCTTCAGATCCGCGTCGGCCAACGGGCTCTTCACGACGTACATCCGTTTTCCTCCGGTGTTTCGGCGCCGTCACGTCCCTCCACCATGACCGCAGCGCACAGACCCGGCAAACGGACGCATAACCGGACGGACACCCGGGTGCAGACCCGGCAGGGCCTCGCGCCGGGAACGGAAAAGCCCCGGCAGGCTCCCCCAGGGTTTCCCTGGAGCAGCCGGCCGGGGCTTCACTCGTACCGGATCGTCAGGCCGCGCGCGTGAACCTCACGCGGCGACCACGTCCACAGCCTCCGCGGGCGCCTTGATGGTCACCCGTTCCGGTGGCACACCGGTCACCGAAACCGAACCCAGCATCGGCCGGACCGGCGTGGGGACAGGCTCGGAGGCCGCGGCGGACTGGGCCAGCTCGGCGAGCGCCAGCTCGTCGCTCACTTCTCGCATGAGTTCCGACATCCGTACGTCCAGCGCGACGCAGATGGCGGCGAGCAGTTCGGAGGAAGCCTCCTTCTGCCCCCGCTCCACCTCGGAGAGATAGCCGAGTGAGACTCGGGCGGACGAGGAGACTTCGCGCAGAGTACGGCCCTGGCGTTGGCGCTGCCGACGCAGCACGTCACCCAGCAGGCGACGGAGCAGAATCATCGGTGGCTCCCTCCTCGGACCGCGTAGCCGCATCCTTCTCGCCCCACCGTACCGCCTCGCGCCGCGGCCGTGCGGGGAGCGATGTCGTGTTCACTCAGGGCTGCAAACATCAAAACCCCCCGTTCCGTTCCGTATCCTGTGCCCGCTCATTCCCAGTCTGTTCGCCCGCAAGCTGCTCCAGGAGACTTGCGAGTACGCTCCGTACACTCTCCATACGGATTTCCGCACGGCTGCCGTTCAACCGCAGAGCCTCCACTTTTCCGCCACCGGCAGAACCAGAGCCGTCGGTGAAGGGCCCGTCGACGGCCACGAAAACCGTCCCGACGGGCCGGCCGTCCTGTGGGTCGGGGCCGGCGACTCCGGTGGTCGCAATGCCCCAGTCGGCACCCAGAGCCTTCCGTACTCCGACCGCCATCTGAGCCGCGACCTGCGGATCCACCGCTCCCTGCCGCGCCAGCAGCGCGGCGTCGACGCCCAGCAGCTCGTGCTTCAGTTCCGTGGCGTAGGCGGTCACCGAGCCCCGGAACACCTTGGACGCTCCGGGCACTGCCGTGATCTCCGCCGCCACCAGGCCACCGGTGAGCGACTCGGCGACGGCGAGGGTCTCGCCCCTCACAGTCAGTAGTCGCACCAGTTCGGTGGCCGTGGAACTCACGCTTCCTCATCCTCCAACGCCGCCGCGCGCTCGGCGATTCCCCGGCGGCGCAGCACAATGGCTTGTCTTACGTAGTCGAGGCCGGTGACGACGGTGAGGACGACCGCCACAGCCATCACCCAGAACCTCAAAGTGGCCAGCCACCCCGTCAGTGCCAGGACATACATCCCGACGGCGACGCCCTGAGTGAGCGTCTTGAGCTTGCCGCCCCGGCTCGCGGGGATCACGCCGTAGCGAATGACCAGAAAACGCAGCAGCGTGATGCCGAGTTCCCGGCCGAGGATCACCGCCGTCACCCACCACGGCAGATCACCCAGGGCCGACAGACAGATGAGCGCCGCCCCCATGATCGCCTTGTCGGCGATGGGGTCGGCGATCTTCCCGAAGTCGGTGACCAGGTTGTAGGTGCGCGCCAGGTGTCCGTCGAACAGGTCGGTGATCATGGCGACGGCGAAGGCCGCCCAGGCCAGCGAGCGCCAGGCCGGGTCGTAGCCGCCGTTCGCCAGCATCAGCGCCACGAAGCCGGGCACCAGGACCAGCCGGAGCATGGTCAGCAGATTGGCGACGTTCCAGACGCTGGCCTGGTTGACGGCCGCGGCCGTGATCTTCCCGCCGCGCGGGGGCTTGCCCCCGCTGCCGTTGTCGGGACCTGGAGCAGAACCGGAGACCTCGGACCGGGCGCCGTCGGCAGCGGCGGCGGAACCCCGTGCGCCGTGCGCGCCGGAGGAGCCGCCCGCGGCGGATGCCGGGACTCCGGTCATCTGTCCGCCTCCTCACTACACGCGAGCGAGCCGGTCAGCGGCTCGGCCACCAGGTCGACACCTTCCGTACCGACCACCTTCGCCTCGACCATACGTCCGACGCTCAGGCCTTCGCCGCTCGTGAGCAGCACCTGGCCGTCGGTCTCGGGCGCCTGGTGCGCGGCACGGCCGTACACGCCCTCTTCCTCGTCGACGGACTCGACCAGGACACGCACGGTCTGGCCGACACGCTCCTCGGCGCGCTGCGAGACGAGTTCCTCGGCCAGCCGGGACACCCGGGCCAGCCGCGCGGCCACGACGTCCTCGTCCAGCTTGTTCCCGTACGTCGCCGCCTCCGTGCCCTCCTCGTCGGAGTAGCCGAAGACACCGATGGCGTCCAGGCGGGCGCCGGTCAGGAAGCGCTCCAGCTCGGCCAGATCGGCCTCGCTCTCGCCGGGGAAGCCCACGATGAAGTTGGAGCGCACGCCGGCTTCGGGGGCCTTGGAGCGGATCGTGTCGAGCAGCTCCAGGAAGCGGTCGGTGTCGCCGAAGCGGCGCATGGCACGCAGCACGTCGGGCGCGGAGTGCTGGAAGGACAGGTCGAAGTACGGCACGACCTTGGGCGTCGAGGTCAGGACGTCGATGAGTCCCGGGCGCATCTCGGCCGGCTGCAGATAGCTCACCCGCACCCGCTCGATGCCGTCGACCTCGGCCAGCTCCGGCAGCAGGGACTCCAGCAGACGGATGTCGCCCAGGTCCTTGCCGTAGGAGGTGTTGTTCTCGGAGACCAGCATGATCTCCTTCACGCCCTGTTCGGCCAGCCAGCGCGTCTCGTTCAGCACGTCGCTCGGGCGGCGTGAGATGAAGGAGCCGCGGAAGGAGGGGATGGCGCAGAAGGAGCAGCGCCGGTCGCAGCCGGAGGCGAGCTTGACCGAGGCGACCGGGGAGCCGTCCAGCCGGCGGCGCAGCGGCGCACGGGGGCCGGAGGAGGGCGCAACGCCCTCGGGGAGGTCGGCGGGGCCGTGGCCGGGCAGCGCGACGGCGGAGGCCGATTCCTGTCGCTCGGCCGGGCTGATCGGCAGCAGCTTGCGGCGGTCGCGCGGGGTGTGGGCGGCGTGGATGCCGCCGGACAGGATGGTCTGCAGGCGGTCGGAGATGTCCGCGTAGTCGTCGAAGCCGAGCACGCCGTCGGCCTCGGGCAGCGCCTCGGCCAGCTCCTTGCCGTACCGCTCGGCCATGCAGCCCACCGCCACCACGGCCTGGGTTCTTCCGTGGTCCTTGAGATCGTTGGCCTCGAGGAGGGCGTCGACGGAGTCCTTCTTCGCGGCCTCGACGAAGCCACAGGTGTTGACCACGGCGACGTCGGCGTCCGCGGCGTCCTCGACGAGCTGCCAGCCGTCCGCCTCCAAACGGCCTGCGAGCTCCTCGGAGTCCACCTCGTTACGGGCACAGCCGAGAGTGACGAGTGCGACGGTACGGCGTTCAGGCATGGGCTCAAGACTACTTTGTCTCACTGACAGCCCACGTCGACGGGGTTGGCCGATCTTGGCCGACCCCGTCACACACGCGGTCTTCCCGAAGGGCTCCTCAGCCCGCGACCGGGTCGCCCTTCGTGTAGGTGAGGCGCTCCACCTGGCCCGGCTGGAAGTTGTCGTCGATCTTCTTGCCGTTGACGTACAGCTCGATCGCGCCGGCGTCGCCGAGGATCAGGTTGATCTTGGAGCTGTCCTGGAAGGTCTTGGAGTCGCCCTTCTTCAGCAGCCCGTCGAAGAGCATCCGGCCGTTGTGGTCCTTGGCCGAGATCCAGCTGCGTCCGTTCGGCGCGCTGATCTGCACGGTCACCTTGTCCTGGGGCGCCGCGGCGATGGCGCTGTCGGAGGGCGCGGTGCTGGGCGCGGCGGGCTTGCCCTTGGTCGGCGTGGGCGAGGCGGACTTGGTGGTGGCCGTCGCGCCCTCGGCGACCTGTGCCTTGGAGTCGTTTCCGCCGCTGCCGCCCTTGATCGCGGTGAAGCCGACGAAACCGATCACGACGACGATCGCGGCGACCATGGCCGCGGTCCAGTTCGGCCCGCGCCGCTCGGGGCGGATCCGCTCCGCCTCGAAGAGCGGCGCCGCCGGGGTGGGCGCGGGACGGCCGCCGTGCTCGGCGTCGTACTGGGCGATCAGGGGCGCGGGATCGAGCCGGACGGCCTTGGCCAGCGTGCGGATGTGCCCGCGCGCGTACACGTCACCGCCGCAGGGACCGAAATCGTCCGCCTCGATGGCGTGCACGATGGCGATACGGACACGAGTGGCACTGCTGACATCGTCCACGGTGAGCCCGGCCGCGATCCGCGCCTGCTGGAGCGCGCGGCCCACGGGGACACGGGCTTCCTGGGACTCGTCTGAGAACGGACGCTCGTCTTCAGGGGAGTTGCCGATGGACACGGGGGCGCCTTTCGAGCGTGTAGCCACCTGTGCTGGAAGCTCAGTCTAGGGGGGGTACGAAAGGGTGGGGCAACCGGGCGGTGGGACTTTGTACATCATAGGAATGGCCGGACATTCTTATGGTTCGACAGGCAGGTACCCCATGGTGGGACGCCTATCTGTCCTTTCGCTCAACTGGACGTACGACAGAGGGAAACGGTTGCTCCCCGATCTCTAACGGGTGGATCACGGACGATGACGCCACCCGGCTTAACCGGCGTCCGCCGGACGGCCCTTCGCCCTACCCGTCAGACTCCCCGCGGATCAGCGCGAGCACGCCGTCCAGCTCATCAGGCTTCACAAGAACGTCACGTGCCTTGGAGCCCTCGCTCGGCCCCACGATGTTGCGGGACTCCATGAGGTCCATGAGCCGCCCGGCCTTGGCGAAACCGACACGCAGCTTGCGCTGGAGCATGGACGTCGACCCGAACTGCGTGGAGACGACCAGTTCGGCCGCCTGGCACAACAGGTCGAGATCGTCGCCGATGTCCTCGTCGATCTCCTTCTTCTGCTTGGTGCCCACCGTGACGTCGTCCCGGAAGACCGGCGCCATCTGGTCCTTGCAGTGCTGTACGACGACCGCGACCTCGGCCTCGGTGACGAACGCGCCCTGCATACGGGTCGGCTTGTTGGCACCCATGGGCAGGAACAGCCCGTCGCCCTTGCCGATCAGCTTCTCGGCGCCCGGCTGGTCGAGGATGACCCGGGAGTCGGCGAGCGAGGAGGTGGCGAAGGCCAGCCGGGAGGGCACATTGGCCTTGATCAGACCGGTGACCACGTCGACCGAGGGACGCTGGGTGGCGAGCACCAGATGGATGCCGGCCGCGCGCGCGAGCTGCGTGATGCGCACGATCGCGTCCTCGACGTCGCGCGGCGCGACCATCATCAGGTCAGCCAGCTCGTCCACGATCACCAGCAGGTACGGATACGGCTGCAGCTCGCGTTCGCTGCCCTCGGGCGGCTTGACCTTGCCCTCGCGGATGGCCTGGTTGAAGTCGTCGATGTGCCGGTAGCCGTAGGCCGCGAGGTCGTCGTAGCGCAGGTCCATCTCGCGCACGACCCACTGCAGCGCCTCGGCGGCCCGTTTGGGGTTGGTGATGATCGGCGTGATCAGGTGCGGGATGCCCTCGTACGCGGTCAGCTCGACGCGCTTGGGGTCGACCAGGATCATCCGGACGTCCTCGGGGGTCGCCCGCATCATGACCGAGGTGATCAGGCAGTTGATGCAGGACGACTTGCCGGAGCCGGTCGCGCCGGCGACCAGCATGTGCGGCATCTTCGCCAGCGAGTGCATGACGTACCCGCCCTCGACGTCCTTGCCGAAGGCGACCAGCATCGGGTCGTCGTCCTCGGCGGACTCCGCGAGCCGCAGCACGTCGCCGAGGTTGACCATCTCCCGGTCGGTGTTCGGGATCTCGATGCCCACCGCGGACTTGCCGGGGATGGGGCTGATGATCCGCACGTCCGGGCTGGCGACCGCGTACGCGATGTTCTTGGTCAGGGCGGTGATGCGCTCGACCTTCACGGCGGGGCCCAGCTCCACCTCGTAGCGGGTGACCGTGGGGCCGCGGGTGAAGCCGGTGACGGCCGCGTCGACCTTGAACTCGGTGAAGACCTGGGTGAGCGAGGCGACGACCGCGTCGTTGGCCTCGCTGCGCGCCTTGCCGGGGCCGCCGCGCGTGAGGAGGTCCAGGGACGGCAGTGCGTAGGTGATGTCCCCGGAGAGCTGGAGCTGCTCCGCGCGCGGGGGCAGGTCGCGTGCCTCCTCGGGGGCCTTTTTGGTCAGGTCGGGGACCATCCCGGCCTGGAGCTTCTCCTGCTTGGGGCGCGCGGCCGGCACGGCCGAGGGCGCGGGAGCCGGCGCGGGCTCGGGCTCGGGCGTGGGGGTGGGCACCGGAGTGGTCTCTTCGCGCCCCCCGATGCCGACTCCCTGGGTGAGGTCGGCGACCAGGGGGGACGGCGGCATGCCGTGCAGCACCGCGCCGTCCAGTGCCGCGGCTGCGGCCGCGGCGACGTCCACGGCGTCCATCTGGCGCTGCGGATCCGGCTGGGGCACCGCGGAGCGCCTGGGGCGGCCGCGGCGCTGCGAGAGGGCCTCCTGCTCGGCGCTGTCGGGGTCGTACGCCTTGGAGGCGCTCGAGCGCCTGCGGGGGCGCGCGGGCAGCGCCTCACGCCACTGCTCGTCGTAGCGCTCGTCGTCGTCGGTGTACTCCCCGTACTCCTCGCCCTCGTGGTCGTGGAGTACGCCCAGGCGCACGCCGAGCGCCCGCAGCCGCTGCGGAATGGCGTTGACCGGGGTCGCGGTCACCACGAGCAGTCCGAAGATCGTCAGCAGCACCAGCAGGGGCACGGCGAGCACGTCGGTCATGGTGTACGTCAGCGGGGTCGCCGCCGCCCAGCCGATGAGGCCGCCGGCGTCCCTTATCGCCTGCATGCCGTCGCTGCGCGCGGGCGAGCCGCAGGCGATGTGAACCTGCCCGAGCACGCCGATGACGAGCGCGGACAGACCGATCACGATCCGACCGTTGGCCTCCGGCTGCTCCGGGTGCCGGATGAACCGTACGGCGATCACCGCGAGCAGTATCGGCACGAGCAGGTCGAGCCGGCCGAAGGCGCCGGTGACGAGGATCGCCACGAGGTCGCCGACCGGGCCCTTGAGGTCGGCCCAGGTGCCGGCGGCGACGATCAGCGCGATGCCGAACAGCAGCAGCGCGACGCCGTCCTTGCGGTGGGCCGGGTCGAGGTTCTTCGCACCCTGCCCTATGCCTCGGAAGACGGCACCGATCGCGTGCGCGAGACCGAGCCAGAGGGCGCGCACCAGTCGGTACACACCGCCGGTCGGGCTGGGTGCCGGCTTCGGCGCGGCCTTCTTGGCCGGGGCCTTCCTGGCGGGCGCCTTCTTGGCCGCCGCCTTCTTTGCTGCGGCCTTCTTCGCCGGAGCCTTCGCGGGAGCGGCCGCCTTCTTCGCGGGCTGCTTCTTGGCTGCGGAGGGACGTGAGGCCATGGGTGTGAGGTTACCGGGGGAGACGACAGCGGACACGTGTGCCCACAGCTTCACCCGATCGTGTCGCCCTTGCGGTGGCCCGGAACTGACGCACGCTCATGGGCAACCGCCGCACGGGCCTACGTCAGTTCTGCGCCGGCACCGATGAACCACCGGCTCCGGCACCCGGTTCCAGGGCGTCCAGCGCGCGGCGCAACCCGGTGAGTTTGCGCTCCAGATGGGCCGCCGTGGCCACCGCGGCCGCATCCGCCGAATCGTCGTCCAGCTGCTTGGACAGCGCCTCGGCCTGCTCCTCGACGGCCGCGAGCCGCGCGGACAGCTCGGCGAGCAGCCCGGCCGGCTCCTTGCCGCCGACCGCTCCCTTGCCGCCGCCCTCCAACTGCAGCCGCAGCAGCGCCGCCTGCTCGCGCAGCTGGCAGTTCTTCATGTACAGCTCGACGAAGACCGAGACCTTCGCACGCAGCACCCACGGGTCGAACGGCTTGGAGATGTAGTCCACAGCGCCTGCCGCGTAGCCCCGGAAGGTGTGGTGGGGGCCGTGGTTGATCGCCGTGAGGAAGATGATCGGGATGTCCCGGGTCCGCTCGCGCCGCTTGATGTGCGCGGCGGTCTCGAATCCGTCCATGCCCGGCATCTGGACATCCAGCAGAATGACCGCGAAATCGTCCGTGAGCAGTGCCTTGAGCGCTTCCTCCCCGGACGATGCCCGCACCAGCGTCTGATCGAGCGCCGAGAGGATCGCCTCCAGCGCCAGCAGATTCTCCGGCCGGTCATCGACCAGGAGGATCTTGGCCTTCTGCACCATGGCCCGCCCTCCTCGCCCCGGCGGTACACCGGGCGCCGCCCCAGGGGACGACTCCCTTTCGCCGCCCGTCCTTGTGCCGGTCATCGTAGCCGCACCCCGCCCGTCGCCACACCCTGTCACCGCGATGTCACTGTGCACGTAACAGAAACGCGGCGGGAGACCGGATGGTTCCCGGAATCCCACATTCCCATACGTGCGCGGCGCCCCTTGATCCGTACGTTCGCAGCCGTCTCACATGGGCAACTCCCGAGGCCCGCCGGAGGTTCCCGGGTGTTCACGTCCCGGCTCGCCGTGGCCGTCACCGGCCGGCCATCCACTGCTGCATCACGGCCAGCAGGTGATCCGGGTCGACCGGCTTGGTCACATAGTCCGAGGCGCCCGACTCGATCGCCTTCTCCCGGTCGCCCTTCATCGCCTTCGCCGTCAGCGCGATGATCGGCAGCCCGGCGAACTGCGGCATCCTGCGGATCGCCGTGGTCGTCGCGTAGCCGTCCATCTCCGGCATCATGATGTCCATCAGCACGACCGCCACGTCGTCGTGCTGCTCGAGCACCTCGATGCCCTCGCGGCCGTTCTCGGCGTACAGCACCGACAGCCCGTGCTGCTCCAGCACGCTGGTCAGTGCGAAGACGTTGCGGATGTCGTCGTCGACGATCAGCACCTTCTCCCCGCCGAACCGCACTCCGCGCGCGAAGTGCGGTTCGCCCTCCTGCTCGGGGGCCGCCGTCCACTGCTCGGGCCGCGGCTCGCCCTGCGGCAGGCTCCGGCGCCGGCGCCGGAAGAGCGCCGCGGGCCCGTTCTGCGTCTCCCGGTACGACTTCACCTCGGCCGGGGTCTCGATCTCCACGGCGGACAGCTCGGAGGACGTCCCGGCCTCGGAGGCGAGCAGCTCACCGGCCTCCAGCGGGGGCACGGACTGCTGGTAGCCCTGCGGCGGCAGTTCGCTCGGGTGCAGCGGCAGGTAGAGCGTGAATGTCGAGCCCCGGCCCGGCTCGCTCTGCGCGTGGATCTCACCGCCGAGCAGCTGCGCGATCTCCCGGGAGATCGACAGGCCGAGGCCGGTGCCGCCGTACTTGCGGCTGGTCGTGCCGTCCGCCTGCTTGAACGCCTCGAAGATCACCCGCATCTTGCTGGCCGCGATGCCGATGCCCGTGTCGGTCACCGAGAAGGCGATCAGCGGGCCGTCCGGGTCGGTCAGCGAACCGGCCTCCAGCAACTGCTCCCGGACGCCCACCGGTACGTCCGCGCCGGCCGGCCGGATCACCAGCTCCACCGAGCCGGAGTCGGTGAACTTCACCGCGTTCGACAGCAGGTTACGCAGCACCTGCAGCAGCCGCTGCTCGTCGGTGTGCAGGGTCGCGGGCAGCTCCGGGGAGACCCGCACGGACAGGTCCAGGCCCTTCTCCGCGGTCAGCGGCCGGAAGGTGGCCTCCACGTAGTCCACGAGCTGGACGAGCGCGATACGCGTCGGGGAGACGTCCATCTTGCCCGCCTCGACCTTCGACAGGTCGAGGATGTCGTTGATCAGCTGCAGCAGGTCGGAGCCGGCACCGTGGATGGTCTCGGCGAACTCGACCTGCTTCGGCGACAGGTTGCCCTCGGCGTTGTCGGCGAGCAGCTTGGCCAGGATCAGCAGCGAGTTGAGCGGGGTGCGCAGCTCGTGCGACATGTTGGCGAGGAACTCGCTCTTGTAGCGCATCGACACCGCGAGCTGCTCGGCGCGCTCCTCCAGGACCTGCCGGGCCTCCTCGATCTCGGTGTTCTTCACCTCGATGTCTCGGTTCTGCCGGGCCAGCAGCTCGGCCTTCTCCTCCAGTTCGGCGTTGGAGGCCTGCAGCGCCTTCTGGCGGTTCTCCAACTCGGCCGACCGCTCGCGCAGTTGCTCGGTCAGCTCCTGCGACTGCTTCAGCAGCTTCTCGGTCTTGGTGTTGACCGAGATCGTGTTGACGCTGGTCGCGATCATCTCGGCGATCTGGTTGAGGAAGTCCTTCTGGATCTGGGTGAACGGCGTGAAGGAGGCCAGCTCGATCACGCCGAGCACCTTGCCCTCGAACAGCACCGGGAGCACGATCACCTGGGCGGGCGGGGCCTCGCCGAGCCCGGAGGAGATCTTCAGATAGCCGCTGGGCGCGTTCTCCACCAGGATCGTGCGCTTCTCCTGGGCGGCCGTGCCGACCAGCGCCTCTCCGGGCCTGAACGACGTCGGCATGGAGCCCATCGAGTAGCCGTACGAACCCAGCATCCGCAGCTCGTAGTTGTCCTCGCCGTTGCCCACGCCCTTGCCCTCGACCATCGGCAGCGCCAGGAAGAACGCACCGTGCTGCGCGGACACCACCGGAGTCAGCTCGCTCATGATCAGCGAGGCGACGTCCTCCAGGTCGCGGCGGCCCTGCATCAGGGCGGAGATCCGGGCCAGGTTGCCCTTGAGCCAGTCCTGCTCCTTGTTGGCGATCGTGGTGTCGCGCAGGTTGGCGATCATCTTGTTGATGTAGTCCTGCAGTTCCTGGATCTCGCCGGACGCGTCCACATCGATCTTCAGGTTCAGGTCGCCCCGGGTCACCGCGGTCGCCACGCGCGCGATGGCACGCACCTGCCGGGTCAGGTTCCCGGCCATCTCGTTCACGGATTCCGTCAGGTCCCGCCAGGTGCCGTCGACGTCACGCACGCGTGCCTGGCCGCCGAGCTGTCCCTCGGTGCCCACCTCACGGGCCACCCGGGTGACCTCCTCGGCGAAGCTCGAGAGCTGATCAACCATGGTGTTGATCGTCGTCTTCAGCTCAAGGATCTCACCGCGGGCGTCAATGTCGATCTTCTTCGTCAGGTCGCCCTTGGCGATGGCCGTGGTGACCATGGCGATGTTGCGCACCTGGCCGGTCAGGTTGGACGCCATCTGGTTCACGGACTCGGTGAGGTCCTTCCAGGTACCGGCCACACCGGGGACGTGCGCCTGGCCGCCCAGGATGCCGTCCGTGCCCACCTCGCGGGCGACCTTGGTGACCTGGTCGGCGAACGAACTCAGCGTCTTCACCATCGTGTTGATGGTGTCGGCGAGCTGCGCGACCTCACCACGCGCCTCGATGGTCACCTGCCGCGTCAGGTCACCGTTGGCGACGGCCGCGGACACCTGGGAGATGTTGCGCACCTGCATGGTCAGGTTGTTGGCCATCAGGTTGACGTTGTTGCTCAGGTCCTTCCAGATGCCGGTGACGCCCGGCACGTGGGCCTGGCCGCCCAGGATGCCCTCGGTGCCCACCTCACGGGCCACCCGGGTCACCTGCTCGGCGAAGCTGGACAGTTGATCAACCATGGTGTTGACCGTCGTGACCAGCTCAAGGATCTCGCCCTTGGCGTCAACAGTGATCTTCTTCGACAGGTCGCCCTTGGCCACCCCTGTCGTGACCTCCGCGATGTTGCGCACCTGGATGGTCAGGTTGTTCGCCATGAAGTTCACGGACTGCGTGAGGTCCTTCCAGGTGCCGGAGACACCCTGCACCTCGGCCTGACCGCCGAGGATGCCCTCCGTGCCCACCTCACGGGCCACCCGGGTGACCTCCTCCGCGAACGACGACAGCTGGTCCACCATCGTGTTCAGGGTGTTCTTCAGCTCCAGGATCTCCCCGCGCGCGTCCACGGTGATCTTCTGGGAGAGGTCACCACGGGCCACGGCGGTGGCCACCTGGGCGATGTTGCGCACCTGGGCGGTGAGGTTGCCGGCCATGCCGTTCACGGAGTCGGTCAGGTCCCGCCACACACCCGCGACACCCGGCACCTGCGCCTGACCGCCGAGGCGGCCCTCGGTACCCACGTCCCGGGCCACCCGGGTCACCTGGTCGGCGAAGGCGGACAGCTGATCAACCATCGTGTTGATCGTGTTCTTCAGCTCAAGAATCTCGCCGCGCGCGTCAACGTCGATCTTCTGGGACAGGTCACCGCGCGCCACCGCAGTCGTCACCTGGGCGATCTGCCGTACCTGGGAGGTCAGGTTGCCGGCCATGAAGTTGACGGAGTCCGTCAGCTCCTTCCACGTGCCCGACACGCCGTCCACCCGGGCCTGACCGCCGAGGCGGCCCTCCGTGCCCACGTCCCGGGCCATCCGCGTGACCTGGTCGGCGAAGCTCGACAGCTGGTCCACCATCGTGTTCACGGTGTTCTTCAGCTGGAGCATCTCGCCGGAGACGTCCACGGTGACCTTCTGCGAGAGGTCGCCGTTGGCCACCGCCGTGGTCACCTGGGCGATGTTGCGCACCTGGCCGGTGAGGTTGCGGAATGCAGTGTTGACGGAGTCGGTCAAGTCCTTCCAGGCACCGGCCGCGCCCGGCACCTGGGCGACAGCTGGTCCACCATCGTGGTCCACCATCCCGTTGACGGTGTTCTTCAGCTCCAGCATCTCGCCCGCCACGTCGACCGTGACCTTCTGCGACAGATCACCGCTGGCCACGGCGGTCGTCACGGTGGCGATGTCACGCACCTGCGTGGTCAGGTTCCGGAACACCGTGTTGACGGAGTCCGTCAGGTCCTTCCACGTACCGGCCGCGCCCGGCACGTTCGCCTGCCCGCCGAGCCGTCCCTCCCCGCCGACCTCGTTCGCCACGCGCGTGACCTCGTCCGCGAAGATCCGCAGCGTCTCGGTCATCTGGTTGATCGTCTCGGCCAGCTGCGCGACCTCGCCGCGCGCCGGAACCGTCACCTTCTGGGACAGGTCACCGTTGGCGACAGCGGTCGTGACCTGCGAGATCCCCCGCACCTGCGCGGTCAGGTTGCCCGCCATCGTGTTGACGGAGTCGGTCAGCTCCTTCCACACGCCGGCCACCCCGGGCACCTGCGCCTGACCGCCCAGGATGCCCTCGGTGCCCACCTCACGGGCGACCCGGGTCACCTCCACGGAGAAGGACGACAGCTGCTCCACCATCGTGTTGACGGTGTTCTTCAGCTCCAGCATCTCGCCGGCCACATGCACGGTGACCTTGCGTGACAGGTCACCGCGCGCGACCGCCGTCGTGACCAGCGCGATGTCGCGCACCTGCGCGGTCAGCCGGTTCGCCATGGTGTTGACGGACTCGGTCAGGTCCTTCCACGAACCCGACATACCGCGCACCCGGGCCTGTCCGCCGAGCTTGCCCTCGGTGCCGACCTCGCTGGCCACGCGCGTGACCTCGTCCGTGAACGTCGACAGCTGGTCCACTAGATTGTTGACGGTACGGCCGACCTTCAGGAACTCGCCCCGCAGCGGGTGCCCGGTGCCGTCGTCCGGCGCCTGCGTGCGCAGCTCCATCCGGGGCGACAGATCACCCTCGGCCACCGCCGTCAGCACCCGGCTGACCTCCGACACCGGCCAGACGAGATCGTCGACCAGCGCGTTGGAGGCGTCGATGGCGGTCGCCCAGGAGCCCTCGCAGGCCCCCGTCTCCAGCCGCTCCGTGAGTTTTCCCTCACGCCCCACCATGCGCCGGACACGGGACAGCTCACCGGTCAGATGCATGTTCCGGTCGGCGACCTCGTTGAAAACGGCCGCGATCTCGGACATCACGCCGTCCCCCGACACGGTGAGCCGCTTACGGAAGTTCCCGTCGCGCATCGAGACGAGAGCCGCCAGCAGCCGGTTCAGGGCAGCCGTGTCCACGGCGGTGGTGCCGCCGTTCCTGCCCAGGGACGGTCCGCCTTTCGCGCGCGTCTTCGTGCCACGCGTCGCCGCGCCAGACTCCACTGTGTCCCTCCCGGAGGGGTAGACCGCTACTGTCGTGCTCTGCCGCTTCCGCCCGGTGTGCCGGTGCCCGGCATACCTGATGCTTCCGCGTACCCGTTACTGCTGCGTATTTCTGCCAGACGAGATCCGGCCACACCAGAGGCTGCTGCCCGCCGTACACGGAACACACGCAGCCTGACCCGACCTTCATCAGAAGCTTGCCCAGTGTTTCACCCAGGCCGAACCAGGCCATAACAGTTCGGCAGCTTCGCACATCGCCCGCACACCGTGGGGGGTAAACACCGGCGACCGGCATCCGCTCGGACGGCGAAGGTAAGTAACCTTGCATGCGGCTGTCCAGCCGCACCGGTCCGACCGGCCTGGGCGGTGGCACGAGAACGAGCGGGCATCGGAGGGGCGGCCGCAGAGACCATGACCACCGGAGTCATCCCCGGGGGACAGCCCCCGGAGCCACAGCCGACCGGCAAGCTCATGCCGCAACAGCGCGGCGAGCCGGTCGGCCACGCAGCCCTGCACGTAGACAACCGGCCGAGGAGTTCTGTGATCACCGCGCGCGCGGCCGCCACCTTCGAGCCCGTCGGGCGATCGGTCGCGACCGCCCGGTCCTTCGTCCGCGACACCCTCCAGGGCTGGGGCTTCGCCGACATCGTCGACGACGCCGTCGTCCTCACGAGCGAACTGGTGACCAACGCGGTCGTACACGCGGGCACGCATGCGGACGTGCTGTGCCTGCGCACCGAGGACGGCGTGCGCATCGAGGTCTCCGACCGCTACCCCGAGCGCGAGGTGCCCCTCCAGAGCGCCGCCGCCACGATGGGCAGCCCCGACCGCGAGGGCGGCCGCGGCCTCCAGCTGTGCGCGGCCCTCGCCGCCCGCTGGGGCGTGGACTACACCCCCACCCACAAGAACGTCTGGTTCCAGCTCAACCTCCCCCAGCGCCCGGTCGGCACCCGCGCGGCCGGCCCGTCCCTGCCCGCCGAGCTGCTCCCGCTGGCCGACGGCCGGGTCCGGGTCGCCGTCCTCCAGGTCGACCGCAAGGGCGCCATCAGCGCCTGGAACGAGGACGCCGAGGAGCTGTTCGGCCACTCGGCGGCGGAGGTCATCGGCAGGCCCCTCACCGAGCTGGCAGCCTGGCCGCACACCCCCGGCACCAGCACCGGTGTCGCCGAGGCCCTCCAGCTCTCCCGCTGGGAGGGCAGCTACGGCATCCGCGGCGCCGACGGCCGGGTGGCCCCGGTCTACGCCTCCCACCTCAGGGTCCGCGACACCGGTGGCGAACCGTCCACGGTCTGCCTCCTGGTACGGGACCACGAGCGGGCCGTGCTCCAGACGCCGCCGCGCGTCCCGGCCGGCGACCAGGGACAGTCCTCCGACGGCCAGAGTGCCGACCCCTTCGAGGTGTTCATCGGCTCCCCCGCCCCGGACGACCTCGACGGCCTGCTGCAGCGCACGGTGGAACGCGCCCGCGACATGCTCGACGGCGACTCCGCCTTCCTGCTGCTCGCCACGGACGACGAGACCGAACTGGAGGTCCGCGCCTCCACCGGCCTGCCCTCCGCCCGCCAGCGCTTCGCGCGCGTGCCCGTCGAAGCGGGCCCGGGCCGTTACGGCTCCGCGCGCATGCCCGCCGTCCACGACGACCTGACGGCCGTGCCCGGCGCCGTGCCCCTCCTGGCCGGCACGGGCATGCGCTCGGTCGTCACGGTCCCGCTGAAGGTCGAGGGCCGCCTCACCGGCTCCCTCGGCGTCGCGGCCGAGGCATCCGGCAGATACTCCAACGAGGAGGCGCTGCGCCTGCAGTTCGCCGCCGACCGCATCGCCCTCGCCGTGGAGTCGGCCCGCCTCGGCGAACTGGAACGCCTGCGCCGCGGCTCCCTCAGCTTCCTGGTGGAGGCCTCCGACCTGCTGGCCGGCACGCTGGACCGCGACCAGACCCTGGCCCTGATGGCCCAGATGACGGTCCCGACCCTGGCCACCTGGTGCGCGGTCTACACGATCGCCGACCAGGCCTCGGACCCCTATCTGTCGTACGTCCTGCACGAGGACGAGGAACTCATCGACGGCATCAAGTCCCTGCTGTCGAAGATCTCACCGCCCGACCCGGTGCCGACCCCCGGCGCGCGCGTGTGGTCCGTCCCCGCCGAGGTGGCGCACCAGGCGGCGCTGCGCACCTCCATGCGCACCCTCGGCCTGTCCGGCGGCCCCACGCACCGGGTCACCCAGGTCATCGGCCCGACCCTCGCCACGGCCTCCGCGGTCGGCGGCGAGACCGTCGTCCTGCCGCTCGTCGCCCGCAACCGCGTCATCGGCATGCTCGTCCTCGGCAAGCCCACCGACGAGCACTTCCGCCAGGAAATCCTGGAACTGGCCGAGGACCTGTCCCGCCGGGCCGCGCTCGCCCTGGACAACGCCCGCCTGTACTCCGAGCGCACGGCGATCAGCCAGGCCCTCCAGCGCAGCCTCCTGCCGCCCGGCACCCCGCACATCGACGGCGTCGAGGTGGAGGTCATCTACCGTGCGGCCGGCGAGGGCAACGAGGTCGGCGGTGACTTCTACGACCTCTTCCCCATCGGCAACGGCGCCTACGGCTTCGCCATCGGCGACGTGTGCGGTACGGGCCCCAACGCGGCGGCCGTCACCGGCCTCGCCCGGCACGCCCTGCGCCTGCTGGCCCGCGAGGGCCTCTCCGGCCCCGCGGTCCTGGAGCGTCTCAACTCGGCCATCCTGGACGAGGGCGACCGCAGCCGCTTCCTGACCCTGCTCTACGGCGAGATGCGCCCCCAGGACGACGGCAGCGCCGAACTGAAGGTGGTCTGCGCCGGACACCCGCTGCCGCTGCGCCTGCGCCAGGACGGCACGGTGGTCGCGGCGGCCGAGCCCCAGCCGCTGCTGGGCGTCATCGAGGATCTGGAGCTGTACGAGGAGACGGTCACCCTCGATCCGGGTGATGTGCTGCTCTGCGTCACGGACGGCGTCACCGAACGCCGTGAAGGCACGCGCATGCTGGGCGACGACGGCCTCGCCGACGTCCTCACGACCTGCACGGGCCTGACGGCGGGCGCGGTCGCGGCGCGCATCATGCGCGCGGTGGAACGCTTCGCGTCCGACGCGCCTTCGGACGACATGGCGATTCTGGCGATGCGGGTCCCGGGAATCCAGCAGGAGGCCTGAAGCAGAGGGTGAAAACGTGGACATCAGAAAGGCCCCACCCAAAAGGGTGAGGCCTTATCTGTCGGAGCCCCCAAACGGAATCGAACCGTTGACCTTCTCCTTACCATGGAGACGCTCTGCCGACTGAGCTATAGGGGCCTGTCGTTTTTTGAGGTTTCCCTCGCGGCGACGAAGAAACTGTACCCCGAACTGGCCTGAGTTCCCAAACTCGTTCGGGTGCCGGTCAGAAAGCGGGCTGGAGCAGTCCCCCGAGCGCGTTGCACGCGGAGACGATGCGTTGCATCTCCCGCTTGGTCAGCGCGGCGTCCACGGGCAGGGCCAGCGTCTCGTCGGAGGCCAGCTCCGTCTCGGGCAGCGACACGCACCGACGGAATTCCGGCAGCCGGTGCACCGGTGTCTTCACCGGCACGCGGCAGTCAACTCCCCTGGCTCTCAGGGCCCGGGCGAAGGCGTCCCGGTCGGGCCGGCCGTTCCCCGGCACCCGCACGACGTACTGCTGATACGTGTGCCCGTCCCCGCCGTCCGGCGTGCGTACGCCCTTGAGCTTGGCGTCGAGGTACGCGGCCCGCTCCCTGCGCTGCGCTATCTCGTCGTGCGGCGCCTCGGACTCGCCCTGCTCCAGCACGAGCAGTCCCTGCCGCTGGCCCAGCGCGTGCAACCGCCCGATGTCCGCGCGCCGTCCGAAGCGGTGCACGGCAACGACCGCGGCCGTGCGGGGAGTTACGGCTGCCTCGACAGCGCCGGCGTCGAGGCAGTAGGTCACCGGGTCTATGTCGGCGAACACCGGGAGCGCACCGGCCAGGGTCACAGCCTCGGCGACTTCCACGTTCCCGAAGGCCGGTACGACGACCTCGTCACCCGCTCCGACGCCGGCGGCCCTGAGCATTGCAGCAGTTCCCATGTGCTGGATGCTGAGCGCGCTACATGAACGACACGTTAAGGAAAAAGCAAAAAGGCCGGGCCCCGAACCGAAGTTCAGGATCCGACCTTTTTGGAAAATTTGTTCGGCGGCGTCCTACTCTCCCACAGGGTCCCCCCTGCAGTACCATCGGCGCTGTGAGGCTTAGCTTCCGGGTTCGGAATGTAACCGGGCGTTTCCCTCACGCTATGACCACCGAAACACTATGAAACTGTCCAGCCGCACCATGTGTGGCACATGGGGCCGTTCGTGGTTTCAGAACCAACACAGTGGACGCGAGCAACTGAGGACAAGCCCTCGGCCTATTAGTACCGGTCACCTCCACCAGTTACCTGGCTTCCAGATCCGGCCTATCAACCCAGTCGTCTACTGGGAGCCTTACCCCATCAAGTGGGTGGGAGTCCTCATCTCGAAGCAGGCTTCCCGCTTAGATGCTTTCAGCGGTTATCCCTCCCGAACGTAGCCAACCAGCCATGCCCTTGGCAGAACAACTGGCACACCAGAGGTTCGTCCGTCCCGGTCCTCTCGTACTAGGGACAGCCCTTCTCAAGACTCCTACGCGCACAGCGGATAGGGACCGAACTGTCTCACGACGTTCTAAACCCAGCTCGCGTACCGCTTTAATGGGCGAACAGCCCAACCCTTGGGACCGACTCCAGCCCCAGGATGCGACGAGCCGACATCGAGGTGCCAAACCATCCCGTCGATATGGACTCTTGGGGAAGATCAGCCTGTTATCCCCGGGGTACCTTTTATCCGTTGAGCGACGGCGCTTCCACAAGCCACCGCCGGATCACTAGTCCCGACTTTCGTCCCTGCTCGACCCGTCGGTCTCACAGTCAAGCTCCCTTGTGCACTTACACTCAACACCTGATTGCCAACCAGGCTGAGGGAACCTTTGGGCGCCTCCGTTACCCTTTAGGAGGCAACCGCCCCAGTTAAACTACCCATCAGACACTGTCCCTGATCCGGATCACGGACCCAGGTTAGACATCCAGCACGACCAGACTGGTATTTCAACGACGACTCCACAAACACTGGCGTGCCTGCTTCAAAGTCTCCCAGCTATCCTACACAAGCCGAACCGAACACCAATATCAAACTGTAGTAAAGGTCCCGGGGTCTTTCCGTCCTGCTGCGCGAAACGAGCATCTTTACTCGTAGTGCAATTTCACCGGGCCTATGGTTGAGACAGTCGAGAAGTCGTTACGCCATTCGTGCAGGTCGGAACTTACCCGACAAGGAATTTCGCTACCTTAGGATGGTTATAGTTACCACCGCCGTTTACTGGCGCTTAAGTTCTCAGCTTCGCCCCACCGAAATGGAGCTAACCGGTCCCCTTAACGTTCCAGCACCGGGCAGGCGTCAGTCCGTATACATCGCCTTACGGCTTCGCACGGACCTGTGTTTTTAGTAAACAGTCGCTTCTCGCTGGTCTCTGCGGCCACCCCCAGCTCGAGGAGCAAGTCCCCTCACCAGGAATGGCCCCCCTTCTCCCGAAGTTACGGGGGCATTTTGCCGAGTTCCTTAACCATAGTTCACCCGAACGCCTCGGTATTCTCTACCTGACCACCTGAGTCGGTTTAGGGTACGGGCCGCCATGAAACTCGCTAGAGGCTTTTCTCGACAGCATAGGATCATCCACTTCACCACAATCGGCTCGGCATCAGGTCTCACCCTGCATGAGTGGCGGATTTGCCTACCACTCGGGCTACACCCTTACCCCGGGACAACCACCGCCCGGGATGGACTACCTTCCTGCGTCACCCCATCACTCACCTACTAACCGCTTGGTCCGGCGGCTCCACCACTTTCCTTTCCCCGAAGGGTCCGGAACGGCTTCACGGCCTTAGCATCACGATGCTCGATGTTTGACGCTTCACAGCGGGTACCGGAATATCAACCGGTTATCCATCGACTACGCCTGTCGGCCTCGCCTTAGGTCCCGACTTACCCTGGGCAGATCAGCTTGACCCAGGAACCCTTAGTCAATCGGCGCACACGTTTCTCACGTGTGAATCGCTACTCATGCCTGCATTCTCACTCGTCAACCGTCCACGACTACCTTCCAGTGCCGCTTCACCCGGCAGACGACGCTCCCCTACCCATCCATACACCCGTTGGGGCTATATATATGAATGACACGACTTCGGCGGTACGCTTGAGCCCCGCTACATTGTCGGCGCGGAATCACTAGACCAGTGAGCTATTACGCACTCTTTCAAGGGTGGCTGCTTCTAAGCCAACCTCCTGGTTGTCTGTGCGACTCCACATCCTTTCCCACTTAGCGTACGCTTAGGGGCCTTAGTCGATGCTCTGGGCTGTTTCCCTCTCGACCATGGAGCTTATCCCCCACAGTCTCACTGCCGCGCTCTCACTTACCGGCATTCGGAGTTTGGCTAAGGTCAGTAACCCGGTAGGGCCCATCGCCTATCCAGTGCTCTACCTCCGGCAAGAAACACACGACGCTGCACCTAAATGCATTTCGGGGAGAACCAGCTATCACGGAGTTTGATTGGCCTTTCACCCCTAACCACAGGTCATCCCCCAGGTTTTCAACCCTGGTGGGTTCGGTCCTCCACGAAGTCTTACCTCCGCTTCAACCTGCCCATGGCTAGATCACTCCGCTTCGGGTCTTGAGCGTGCTACTAAAACGCCCTGTTCGGACTCGCTTTCGCTACGGCTTCCCCACCCGGGTTAACCTCGCAACACACCGCAAACTCGCAGGCTCATTCTTCAAAAGGCACGCAGTCACGAGATACAGCAAGCTGCATCCGACGCTCCCACGGCTTGTAGGCACACGGTTTCAGGTACTATTTCACTCCCCTCCCGGGGTACTTTTCACCATTCCCTCACGGTACTATCCGCTATCGGTCACCAGGGAATATTTAGGCTTAGCGGGTGGTCCCGCCAGATTCACACGGGATTTCTCGGGCCCCGTGCTACTTGGGTATCTCTCAAACGAGCCGCTGACGTTTCGACTACGGGGGTCTTACCCTCTACGCCGGACCTTTCGCATGTCCTTCGCCTACATCAACGGTTTCTGACTCGTCCTGCCGTAAACGACGACAGAAGAAAGAACCCACAACCCCGCATGCGCAACCCCTGCCGGGTCTCACACGCATACGGTTTGGCCTCATCCAGTTTCGCTCGCCACTACTCCCGGAATCACGGTTGTTTTCTCTTCCTGAGGGTACTGAGATGTTTCACTTCCCCTCGTTCCCTCCACACTGCCTATGTGTTCAGCAGCGGGTGACAGCCCATGACGACTGCCGGGTTTCCCCATTCGGAAACCCCCGGATCAAAGCCTGGTTGACGACTCCCCGGGGACTATCGCGGCCTCCCACGTCCTTCATCGGTTCCTGGTGCCAAGGCATCCACCGTGCGCCCTTAAAAACTTGGCCACAGATGCTCGCGTCCACTGTGCAGTTCTCAAACAACGACCAGCCACCCATCACCCCGAGCCAACAGACTCGAGTGCACTGGGGCCGGCAACTGAAGGAAGATCATTCCCTCAGACACCCAACAGCGTGCCCGACACGATCAGCCGACCAGATCAGCGTTCCACGCCCCAAGGGGCAGTACTAGCGCCTGATCCATCCTGAACCATGCCGAGTAGTCAACGTTCCACCCATGAGCAACCAGCATCAGACGTTCGCTGATGTACTGGCCTCTGAACCAGCCGAAGCCGGTTGAGAAGTGCTCCTTAGAAAGGAGGTGATCCAGCCGCACCTTCCGGTACGGCTACCTTGTTACGACTTCGTCCCAATCGCCAGTCCCACCTTCGACAGCTCCCTCCCACAAGGGGTTGGGCCACCGGCTTCGGGTGTTACCGACTTTCGTGACGTGACGGGCGGTGTGTACAAGGCCCGGGAACGTATTCACCGCAGCAATGCTGATCTGCGATTACTAGCGACTCCGACTTCATGGGGTCGAGTTGCAGACCCCAATCCGAACTGAGACCGGCTTTTTGAGATTCGCTCCACCTCACGGTATCGCAGCTCTTTGTACCGGCCATTGTAGCACGTGTGCAGCCCAAGACATAAGGGGCATGATGACTTGACGTCGTCCCCACCTTCCTCCGAGTTGACCCCGGCGGTCTCCCGTGAGTCCCCAGCACCACAAGGGCCTGCTGGCAACACGGGACAAGGGTTGCGCTCGTTGCGGGACTTAACCCAACATCTCACGACACGAGCTGACGACAGCCATGCACCACCTGTACACCGACCACAAGGGGGACCCTGTCTCCAGGGTTTTCCGGTGTATGTCAAGCCTTGGTAAGGTTCTTCGCGTTGCGTCGAATTAAGCCACATGCTCCGCCGCTTGTGCGGGCCCCCGTCAATTCCTTTGAGTTTTAGCCTTGCGGCCGTACTCCCCAGGCGGGGCACTTAATGCGTTAGCTGCGGCACGGACAACGTGGAATGTTGCCCACACCTAGTGCCCACCGTTTACGGCGTGGACTACCAGGGTATCTAATCCTGTTCGCTCCCCACGCTTTCGCTCCTCAGCGTCAGTATCGGCCCAGAGATCCGCCTTCGCCACCGGTGTTCCTCCTGATATCTGCGCATTTCACCGCTACACCAGGAATTCCGATCTCCCCTACCGAACTCTAGCCTGCCCGTATCGACTGCAGACCCGGGTTAAGCCCCGGGCTTTCTACAACCGACGCGACAAGCCGCCTACGAGCTCTTTACGCCCAATAATTCCGGACAACGCTTGCGCCCTACGTATTACCGCGGCTGCTGGCACGTAGTTAGCCGGCGCTTCTTCTGCAGGTACCGTCACTCTCGCTTCTTCCCTGCTGAAAGAGGTTTACAACCCGAAGGCCGTCATCCCTCACGCGGCGTCGCTGCATCAGGCTTTCGCCCATTGTGCAATATTCCCCACTGCTGCCTCCCGTAGGAGTCTGGGCCGTGTCTCAGTCCCAGTGTGGCCGGTCGCCCTCTCAGGTAGCTACCCGTCGTCGCCTTGGTGAGCCGTTACCTCACCAACAAGCTGATAGGCCGCGGGCTCATCCTGCACCGCCGGAGCTTTACAACCAGAACCATGCGGTCCCGGCTCATATCCGGTATTAGACCCCGTTTCCAGGGCTTGTCCCAGAGTGCAGGGCAGATTGCCCACGTGTTACTCACCCGTTCGCCACTAATCCACCCCGAAGGGCTTCATCGTTCGACTTGCATGTGTTAAGCACGCCGCCAGCGTTCGTCCTGAGCCAGGATCAAACTCTCCGTGAATGTTTTCCCGTGATCGGGATGAACACCACGAGAGCGGAACCAAGAGGAGGAATAGTCCCCTCGGTTCACAGCGTCCTCGCTGTGTTTTTTCAAAGGAACCTCGACCATCGGACAGTGTCCGACGGACGGGGTATCAACATATCTGGCGTTGACTTTTGGCACGCTGTTGAGTTCTCAAGGAACGGTCGCTTCCTTTGTACTCACCCTCTCGGGCTTTCCTCCGGGCTTCCCTTCGGTGTTTCCGACTCTATCAGATCTTTTCTCGATCCGATTTCCTCGGGGCTTTCCAGGTTCCCGCTCTCGCGTTTCCCTTTCCGGCGGTTCCGACTTTATCAGAAGTTCTGAGTCGGTTTTCCCACCCGCTTCGGGGCACCTGTGTCCAGCGCATGAAGTGCTGGGGTTCCCGGTTGGGCGGAGCCGTAAACGTACTGGAGCGGGGCGCCTCGATGCAAATCGAGGCGCCCCGCCCGGGTGATGCTCCGACGAACCGTCAGACCTCCACGACCACAGGGAGGATCATCGGCCTGCGACGATACGTGTCCGAGACCCACTTGCCGAGCGTGCGCCGGATGAGTTGCTGCAGCTGGTGCGGCTCCACGACGCCGTCCTGGGCGGACCGCTCCAGCGCTTCCGTGATCTTCGGGATGACGCCGGTGAACGCCGAGTCCTCGATGCCGGAGCCGCGCGCCTGGACGTGCGGGCCGCCGGTGATCTTGCCGGTGGACGAGTCCACGACCACGAAGACCGAGATGATGCCCTCGTCACCGAGGATCTTGCGGTCCTTGAGCGCCGGCTCGCCGACATCGCCGACGGAGAGGCCGTCGACGTAGACGTAACCCGCCTGGACCTTGCCGGAGATCTTGGCCTTGCCCTCGATCAGGTCGACCACCACGCCGTCCTCGGCGATGACGATGCGGTCGTGCGGGACGCCCGTCAATGCGCCCAGCTCCGCGTTCGCCCGCAGGTGGCGCCACTCCCCGTGCACCGGCATCAGGTTCTTCGGGCGGCAGATGTTGTAGAAGTACAGCAGCTCGCCCGCCGAGGCGTGGCCGGAGACGTGCACCTTGGCGTTGCCCTTGTGGACGACGTTGGCGCCCCAGCGGGTCAAGCCGTTGATCACCCGGTAGACCGCGTTCTCGTTGCCGGGGATGAGGGAGGACGCGAGGATCACCGTGTCGCCGTCGACGATCCGGATCTGGTGGTCCCGGTTGGCCATCCTCGACAGGGCCGCCATCGGCTCGCCCTGGGAGCCCGTGCAGACCAGGACCACCTCGTCGTCGGGCAGGTCGTCCAGCGTCTTGACGTCGACGACCAGGCCCGGCGGGACCTTCAGGTAGCCGAGGTCGCGGGCGATGCCCATGTTGCGGACCATCGAGCGGCCGACGAAGGCGACCCGCCGGCCGTACTCGTGGGCCGCGTCCAGGATCTGCTGGATGCGGTGGACGTGGCTGGCGAAGCTCGCCACGATGATCCGCTTTCGGGCGCTCGCGAAGACCTGGCGCAGGACGTTGGAGATGTCGCGCTCGTGCGGGGTGAAGCCCGGGACCTCGGCGTTCGTGGAGTCGGTGAGCAGGAGGTCGATGCCCTCCTCGCTCAGTCGCGCGAAGGCGTGCAGGTCGGTGAGGCGGTTGTCCAGCGGGAGCTGGTCCATCTTGAAGTCGCCGGTGTGCACCACCATGCCGGCCGGGGTGCGGATGGCGACCGCCAGGGCGTCCGGGATGGAGTGGTTGACGGCGATGAACTCGCAGTCGAAGGGACCGACGCGCTCGCGGTTGCCCTCCGCCACCTCGAGGGTGTACGGGCGGATCCGGTGCTCCTGGAGCTTGGCCTCGATCAGGGCGAGGGTCAGCTTGGAGCCGATCAGCGGGATGTCCGGCTTCTCGCGGAGCAGGAACGGGACAGCGCCGATGTGGTCCTCGTGCCCGTGGGTGAGGACGATGCCCTCGATGTCGTCGAGGCGGTCCCTGATGGACGAGAAGTCCGGCAGGATCAGGTCGATTCCGGGCTGCTCCTCCTCGGGGAAGAGCACTCCGCAGTCGACGATCAGCAGGCGGCCGCCGTACTCGAAGACCGTCATGTTCCGGCCGATCTCGCCGAGACCGCCGAGCGGGGTGACCCGCAGGCCGCCCTCGGTGAGCGGCGGGGGCGGGCCGAGTTCAGGATGCGGATGACTCAAAAGACTCTCCTCACCACACGCGCCACGTACCCGGTGAGGCACGTGGCGCGCATGACGTTCGTGCATAAGCAGTTGTCGTTGTGGGGTGCGGGCACCGGTGGCCCGCTATGCGGTTGTCTCTTCAGTTGTGAAGCCTGTGGAGCCCCTGGAGCCCGTGGAACTGGGTGGTGCCAAGTCTTGTTGTCAGAGCTGTACCCCGCCGGCAGCAAGATCGATCTTGAGCTGGGCGATCTCCTCGGGCGAGCACTCGACCATGGGCGAGCGCAGGGGTCCTGCGGGCAGGCCCTGGAGGGCGAGCGCGGCCTTGGTGGTCATGACGCCCTGGGTGCGGAACATGCCCGTGTAGACGGGGAGCAGCTTCTGGTGGATCTCGGTGGCCTTGACGACGTCGCCGGAGACGTAGGCGTCGACCAGGGCGCGCAGGTCGGGGGTGACGAGGTGGCCGACGACCGAGACGAAGCCGACCGCGCCCACGGAGAGGAGCGGGAGGTTCAGCATGTCGTCGCCGGAGTACCAGGCGAGGCCGGACTGGGCGATGGCCCAGCTGGCGCGGCCGAGGTCGCCCTTGGCGTCCTTGTTGGCGACGATCCGGGGGTGCTCGGCGAGCCGGACGAGCGTCTCGGTGTTGATCGGGACGCCGCTGCGGCCGGGGATGTCGTAGAGCATGACCGGCAGGCCGGTGGCGTCCGCGACGGCCGTGAAGTGGCGGTACAGGCCCTCCTGCGGGGGCTTGTTGTAGTACGGCGTGACGACCAGGAGGCCGTGGGCGCCGACTCGCTCGGCCTCGCGGGCCAGCTCGAGGCTGTGGTGGGTGTCGTTGGTTCCGACGCCGGCGACGACGTGGGCACGGTCGCCCACCGCCTCCAGTACGGCTCGAACCAGGTCCGCTTTCTCCGCGTCGGTGGTGGTGGGGGACTCGCCGGTGGTGCCGTTGATGATCAGGCCGTCGTTGCCTGCGTCCACCAGGTGGGCGGCGAGCCGCTGCGCGCCGTCGAGGTCGAGTGCGCCGTCCGCCGTGAAGGGCGTGACCATGGCGGTGAGGACCCGCCCGAAGGGGGTCTGCGGAGTCGAGGTCGGAGCCATGGGTAACACGCTACTCGGTGCTCCACGCGTGGTCTGCCCTCGGGGGGGCCGGGAAAGTCAGGACAAATAAGGAGCCCGGCACTGCCTGCTCGGGGGTTCAGGCAGTGCCGGGTCCGTTTGATCAGGCTAGATGAACTTCTCTAAATGCCGCAATACGGACACTTCGCCAGGCTGATCCGTACATCCGTTCCGAGCCGGGGACCAGGGCTTCGCAGCCTTGCTACGGAGCCACCCGTCCGTTGGCGTTGAAGGCGGCGTAGGTCAGCGGCATGAGCCTCGCCCACTCCGCCTCCATCTTCTCGCCGACCATCTCGATCTCCCGCTGCGGGAAGGACGGCACCTTGGCCAGCTCGTGCTGGGTGCGCAGGCCGAGGAAGTGCATCAGGGAGCGGGCGTTGCAGGTGGCGTACATCGAGGAGAAGAGGCCGACCGGGAGGACCGAGCGGGCGACCTCGCGGGCGACGCCCTCGGCGAGGAGCTTCTGGTACGCCCCGTACGCCTGCTCGTAGGACTCGGCGAGGGTGCTGCTCACCGTCTCGTACTGGGCCGGGGTGCCCTCGACGAAGACGTACTTGCCGGGGCGGCCCTCCTGCACGAGCTTGCGGGAGGTGCCGGGGACGTAGAAGACGGGCTCCAGCTCCCGGTAGCGGCCGGACTCCTCGTTGTACGACCAGCCGACACGGTGCCGCATGAACTCGCGGAACACGAAGATCGGGGCGCTGATGAAGAAGGTCATCGAGTTGTGCTCGAACGGGCTGCCGTGCCGGTCGCGCATCAGGTAGTTGATCAGGCCCTTGGAGCGCTCGGGGTCCTTCTTCAGCTCGTCCAGGGACTGCTCGCCGAGCGTGGAGACGCGGGCGGCGAAGAGGACGTCGGCATCCGACGCGCTGGACTTCACCAGCTCGACGGTGACGTCACTGCGCAGGGTGAGCGACTCGGGGGTGGTCACGGGGGTCCTTCCCATCACTTCTTCAGGGTCGCGCCCACTGTACGGGGCGCCTGTGACAGTCGCGCACAGTGACCTTGCCAGGGATTTTTTCGGACATGGGCACCTTTTGTGTTACTCAAGCGTCTGTATCGGTGAGACCCGAAAATTCGTTCTCGTGAGGAGAGGTACCTGCCATGTCCCGTCGGCGCGACCCCGTGCCCTTCGCCTTCCTGGCCGAAGCGGACAGGTTCCGCAGCAACGTCGCGCCCCCGCCGCGCCAGCGGTCGTCGGTGGGGCAGATAGCCGGGCGCTGGCTGCTGGGGCTCACGATCGTCGCCGGGCTGGCGGGCTCGCTGATCCTCGGCATGCCGGCGCTGTCCACTCCGCCCAGTACGCCGGTGCAGCAGTCGCAGGCCTCCCAGGGGCGCTGACCCTTCCGGGCCTCCCAGGGTGGTGAGCGCGGACACAGGCGGATAGCCTCACCGGGCACAGCCCGCGCAAGGTTTGAGTGAGGACCAGCCGTGCCCCTGCCCTTCCTGACGGCCGACCGCACCTTCGAGGCAGCCTCCGAGAGTGCGCTGCCGTACGACGACCGGGAGCGCTGGCGGCGGCCCTACCGTCCCGGGCCCTGGCGGGTGGGCGTGGCCGCCATGGTGCTGCTGCTCGCCTCCTTCGTGCTGTTCGCCGCGGTCGCGACAGCTCTGACCGGCTCGGCGTCCTCCGCCGTGGCCGTGCTCGTCACGGCGCTCGTGCTCATCGCGGGCGCGCTGCGGCTGCTGCGCATGGGCGTGTGGGTGAGCGGGCGCGGGCTGCGTCACGCCGGCTTCTTCCTGACGCGTACGACGCCCTGGGCGCGGGTGGTCTCGGTGCGGACGGTGCAGCAGCCGGTGCGCTGGCTGGGCTTTCCCCGGACGGTGCAGGGGCAGGCGCTGGTCCTCGTACGCGAGGACCGGTCGGCCGAGGACACGCCGCCGCTGCTGACCACGCACACGCTGGACTTCCTGCACCGCCCGGTGGCCTTCGACCGGGCCGCGGACATGCTGGAGGCGTGGGCCGCGGAGTGCGGGCGCGAACGCGGCTGACGGCCACGGGCGCGGTGCCCTGTGCGGGGGCCGGCCGGGGCGGGTCGCCCACCGGCGCCGGCGGGGTGCCGCACTCGGCGCGGGCAGGCGGACGGGCCCCGCCGGGTTTCAGGCCTCCGCCCGGTTTCAGGCCTGGACGGGGCGGCCCTCGTGCAGGGCGATGGCCCGTTGCATCGCCTTGCGGGCGCGTGGGGTGTCGCGGGCGTCGTGGTAGGCGACGGCGAGGCGGAACCAGCAGCGCCAGTCGTCGGGGGACGCCTCGGTCTCGGCCTTGCGCTTCGCGAAGACCTCATCGGCCGAGTCGCGGTCGATCCGGCCGCTCGGGGTGCGCCGCAGCTCGTCCACGGGCAGGCCGCCCTCGGCGTCGAGTTGGGCGGCGAGGGCGTTGGCCCTGCGGACGAACTGGGTGTTCTTCCACAGGAACCACAGGCCGATGACCGGCAGGATCAGCACCGCCACCCCGAAGGTGACGGTGAGGACCGTGCCGGACTGGATGAGCATGACGCCGCGGCTGCCGACCAGGACGAAGTAGAAGACCAGGACGGCGGCCGTGACGAGGTAGGTGATCTTCGCGCGCATCGCAGGACCGGTCTCAGCTCAGGTCGAGGAAGTGTTCCAGGCCGAAGGTCAGGCCCGGAGTGGTCACCACGCGGCGGGCGCCGAGCAGGATGCCCGGCATGAAGCTGCTGTGGTGCAGGGAGTCGTGGCGGATGGTGAGGGTCTCGCCCTCGCCGCCGAGCAGCACCTCCTGGTGGGCCAGCAGGCCGCGCAGGCGTACGGCGTGGACCGGGATCCCGTCGACACTCGCGCCCCGCGCGCCGTCCAGGGCCGTCTGCGTGGCGTCCGGCGCCGGGGCCGTACCGGCGGCCCTGCGGGCCTCGGCGATGAGCTGGGCGGTCCGGGTGGCCGTACCGCTCGGGGCGTCCACCTTCTTCGGGTGGTGCAGTTCGACCACCTCGACCGACTCGAAGTACGGCGCGGCGATCTGGGCGAACTTCATGGTGAGCACGGCGCCGATGGAGAAGTTCGGCGCGATGAGCACACCGGTCTGCGGGGACTGCTCCAGCCAGCCCGTCAGCTGCGCGAGGCGCTCCTCGGTCCAGCCCGTCGTACCGACGACCGCGTGGATGCCGTGGCGCACGCAGAAGTCGAGGTTCTCCATGACGGAGTCCGGGGTGGTCAGCTCCACGGCGACCTGGGCACCGGTCTCCGCCAGGGCCTCGAGCTTGTCGCCCCGGCCGAGGGCGGCGACCAGCTCCATGTCCTCGGCGGCCTCGACCGCCCTGGCCGCCTCGGACCCGATCCGGCCCTTGGCACCGAGGACCGCCACGCGCAGCTTGCTCATCTCTTGTGCTTCCTTGTCAGGAGTGGTTAGGCGACGGCGTCGTGCAGCCGCGCGGCCTGCTTGTCCTTGAGCGGGCCGATGACCGACAGCGACGGGCGCTGTCCCAGGATGTCGCGGGCGACCGAGCGGACCTCGTCCGGGGTGACCGCCGCTATCCGGTCCAGCATGTCGTCGACGGACATCTGCTCGCCCCAGCACAGCTCGCTCTTGCCGATACGGTTCATCAGCGCGCCGGTGTCCTCGAGGCCGAGGACGGTGGAGCCGCGGAGCTGGCCGACGGCGCGGGCGATCTCGTCGTCGGTGAGGCCGTTGGCGGCGACGTGGTCGAGTTCGTCGCGGCAGATCTTCAGCACGTCGTGCACCTGGCTCGGCCTGCAGCCGGCGTACACACCGAACAGGCCGCAGTCGGCGAAGCCCGAGGTGTACGAGTACACGCTGTAGGCGAGGCCGCGCTTCTCCCGGACCTCCTGGAAGAGGCGGGAGGACATGCCGCCGCCGAGGGCGGTGTTGAGCACGCCCATGGCCCAGCGGCGGTCGTCGGTGCGGGCGAGGCCCGGCATGCCGAGGACGACATGTGCCTGCTCGGTCTTGCGGCCGAGCAGTTCGACCTTGCCCGAGGTGCGGATCGTACGGCGGCCGTCGCGCGGGGAGACGGGCTGCGCGTCGGGGTTCTTGAAGGCGCCCGCCTTCTCGAAGGCGGCACGGACCTGGCGGACGACCTTGTTGTGGTCGATGTTGCCCGCGCAGGCGACCACGAGGTGGGTCGGGTCGTAGTGCTTCTTGTAGAAGCGGCGGATGCGGTCGGTGGTGAGGGCGTTGACCGTGTCGACCGTGCCGAGGACCGGGCGGCCGAGGGCGTTGTCGCCGAACATGGTGTGCGCGAACAGGTCGTGCACACAGTCGCCCGGGTCGTCCTCGGTCATGGCGATCTCCTCGAGGATCGCGCCGCGCTCGACGTCGACATCCTCCTCCAGGATCAGCGAGCCGGTCAGCATGTCGCAGACGACGTCGATGGCGAGCGGCAGGTCGGTGTCGAGCACGCGCGCGTAGTAGCACGTGTACTCCTTGGCCGTGAACGCGTTCATCTCGCCGCCGACGGCGTCGAGGGCCGCGGAGATGTCCAGCGCGCTGCGCGTCTGCGTGCCCTTGAAGAGCAGGTGCTCCAGGTAGTGCGTGGCGCCGTTCAGGGCCGGGGTCTCGTCGCGGGAGCCGACGTGCGCCCAGATGCCGAAGGTCGCGGAGCGGACCGAGGGCAGGGTCTCGGTGACGATGCGCAGGCCGCCCGGGAGGGTGGTCTTGCGGACCGTGCCGATGCCGTTCTGGCCCTTGATGAGGGTTTGGGTACGGGCGACGGCCCGCGCCTCCGAAGAGGGGCGGGCCGTCACCTTGGAGCTACGGGACGTCACTGCTCGGCGTCGTCCTTGTTCTCGTCGGAGGAACCTTCCTCGCCCTCGATCACGGGGACGAGGGAGAGCTTGCCGCGGGAGTCGATCTCGGCGATCTCGACCTGGACCTTCTGGCCCACACCGAGGACGTCCTCGACGTTCTCCACGCGCTTGCCGCCGGCCAGCTTGCGGATCTGCGAGATGTGCAGCAGACCGTCCTTGCCGGGCAGCAGGGAGACGAACGCACCGAAGGTGGTCGTCTTGACGACCGTACCCAGGTAGCGCTCGCCGACCTCGGGCATCGTCGGGTTGGCGATGCCGTTGATCGTGGCGCGGGCGGCCTCCGCCGAGGGACCGTCGGCGGCACCGATGTAGATCGTGCCGTCGTCCTCGATGGTGATCTCGGCGCCCGTGTCCTCCTGGATCTGGTTGATCATCTTGCCCTTGGGGCCGATGACCTCACCGATCTTGTCGACCGGGATCTTGACGGTGATGATCCGCGGGGCGTGCGGGCTCATCTCGTCGGGCCGGTCGATGGCCTCCATCATCACGTCGAGGATGTGCAGGCGGGCGTCGCGGGCCTGCTTGAGGGCCGCGGCCAGGACGGAGGCCGGGATGCCGTCCAGCTTGGTGTCGAGCTGGAGGGCGGTCACGAACTCCTTGGTGCCGGCGACCTTGAAGTCCATGTCGCCGAAGGCGTCCTCCGCACCGAGGATGTCGGTGAGGGTGACGTAGTGCGTCTCGCCGTCGATCTCCTGGGAGATCAGACCCATGGCGATACCGGCGACCGGGGCCTTCAGCGGCACACCGGCGTTCAGCAGCGACATGGTGGAGGCGCAGACCGAGCCCATGGACGTCGAGCCGTTGGAGCCGAGGGCCTCGGACACCTGGCGGATCGCGTACGGGAACTCCTCGCGCGTCGGCAGCACCGGCACGAGCGCGCGCTCGGCGAGGGCGCCGTGGCCGATCTCGCGGCGCTTCGGGGAGCCGACGCGGCCGGTCTCACCGGTGGAGTACGGCGGGAAGTTGTAGTTGTGCATGTAGCGCTTGCGGGTCACCGGGGAGAGGGTGTCCAGCTGCTGCTCCATGCGGAGCATGTTGAGGGTGGTGACGCCCAGGATCTGGGTCTCGCCACGCTCGAACAGCGCGGAGCCGTGCACCCGCGGGATGGCCTCGACCTCGGCGGCCAGCGTGCGGATGTCGGTGACACCGCGGCCGTCGATGCGCTTCTTCTCCTTGATCACGCGCTCGCGGACCAGGGCCTTGGTCAGCGAGCGGTACGCGGCGGAGATCTCCTTCTCGCGGCCCTCGAACTCCGGCAGGAGCTTCTCGGCGGCGAGCCCCTTGACGCGGTCCAGCTCGGCCTCGCGCTCCTGCTTGCCGGCGATGGTGAGCGCCTGGGCCAGCTCGGGGCGGACGGCGGCCGTCAGGGCCTCGAAGACGTCGTCCTGGTAGTCCAGGAAGATCGGGAACTCGGCGGTCGGCTTCGCGGCCTTGGCGGCGAGGTCGGCCTGAGCGCGGCAGAGCACCTTGATGAAGGGCTTCGCGGCCTCCAGACCGGCGGCGACGACCTCCTCGGTCGGCGCCTCGGCGCCGCCCTCGACGAGCTTGATGGTGCCGTCGGTGGCCTCGGCCTCGACCATCATGATCGCGACGTCGCCGTCCTCCAGGACGCGACCGGCGACGACCATGTCGAAGACGGCGTCCTCGAGTTCGGTGTGCGTCGGGAAGGCGACCCACTGACCGCGGATCAGCGCGACGCGGACGCCGCCGATCGGGCCGGAGAAGGGCAGACCGGCCAGCTGCGTGGACGCGGACGCGGCGTTGATCGCCACGACGTCGTACAGGTGGTCGGGGTTGAGCGCCATGATCGTGGCGACGACCTGGATCTCGTTGCGCAGGCCCTTCTTGAAGGACGGGCGCAGCGGGCGGTCGATGAGGCGGCAGGTGAGGATGGCGTCCTCGGAGGGACGGCCCTCACGGCGGAAGAAGCTGCCGGGGATCTTGCCGGCGGCGTACATCCGCTCCTCGACGTCCACCGTCAGGGGGAAGAAGTCGAGCTGGTCCTTGGGGTTCTTGGAGGCGGTGGTGGCCGACAGCACCATGGTGTCGTCGTCCAGGTACGCCACGGCGGAGCCGGCGGCCTGCTTGGCCAGGCGGCCCGTCTCGAAGCGGATGGTGCGGGTGCCGAAGGCGCCGTTGTCGATGACGGCCTCGGCGTAGTGGGTCTCGTTCTCCACTAGCGTTTTCTCCGTTACGTATCGTCTTTCGTCCCTTGGCTGCCCGTGTGGCAGGGGGACGGTGGCGGAGAAGCGCGCCGTCTGGTGCGGGCCGGTCTTCGATCGAAGCACCCGGGGCTCACTTCCCCCCGGGGGCCACTACCGAGGACCGGCGGCGGCGAGGTGCGCTTCTCCTCGTTCTTTTCGTCGTGCGTTTTCGTGTCTTGCGTAGTGCGTTGTGCTACCACACTACAAAGCGTGTGTGACACTCCGCACGTTTCCCCGCGTACGGCAAAGGGAGCGGTCCCCGAGTCCTCCGGGAACCGCTCCCTTCACGGCGTCTTACTTGGCGCCCGCCGCACCACGGCGGATGCCGAGGCGGTCGACCAGCGTACGGAAGCGCTGGATGTCCTTCTTCGCCAGGTACTGGAGAAGGCGGCGGCGCTGACCGACGAGGATCAGCAGGCCACGACGGGAGTGGTGGTCGTGCTTGTGGGTCTTGAGGTGCTCCGTCAGGTCGGAGATCCGACGGGAGAGCAGAGCGACCTGGACCTCGGGGGAGCCGGTGTCACCCTCCTTGGTACCGAACTCGCCGATGATCTGCTTCTTCGTAGCGGCGTCGAGCGACACGCGTACTCCTCATAGTCTGTTGAATGCCACCGAGTGCCCCCGGTCTACGTCTCGGGGAAGCTTCCGTTACTCGGGAGGCGGGGATCCGCTGGGCGCGGCCACCAGAATCCGCAGGGTCACCTGCGAAGGTCCGGGGGTGCGTACACAAACGGCCGTCAGCCAGGGTACCAGGAGGTGGCGGGCATCCTTCCCCCGGTTTTCCCCGGTCGGCAAACCGCCCAGGCGGGACGCCGGGGGCCACTAGGGTGAGCGCCGGGAGACGAACGTACGCCGGGAAGGGGTCGCTGCACGATGGCGGAGACGGAAGCGGAGATCAAGGCGCGCAAGGAGCGGGAGCGGGACGAGCTGTACGCGCTCGACATCTCGGGCGTCGAGTGGCACTGCGCTCCGGGCACCGAGGAGCACGAGGAGCGGGTCGAGATCGCGTACCTGCCCGAGGGGGCGGTGGCGATGCGTTCCTCGCTCGATCCCGGCACCGTGCTGCGCTACACCGAGGCCGAGTGGCGGGCGTTCGTGCTGGGGGCCCGGGACGGGGAGTTCGATCTGGAGCCCACGGAGCGCAACGGGGGACTCGGGGCGCAGTGAGCGCCTGACACGGTGGAGGGGCGGCACGTGCGTGCCGCCCCTCCACCGTGTCAGTGCTCCAGCCCCGCGCTGCCCACGGGTCGCGCAGGGCCGCGTGGGCGGCGACCCGGGCCGCTCACTTGCTGGTCATCGACCGCGCGGTCGCGTACACGTTGAAGACCGCGAGGGTCAGCGGGATCAGCGTCAGCAGGACGAAGCCCTCGCAGATCTCCAGGAAGCGGCCCCAGAACGGGGTCAGCCCGCCACGCGGCAGGATCAGGCCGAGCGCCGTCACCAAGGCCGTGGCCAGGCCGATGACCGCGATCAGCCAGATGGTGCGGATGTCCAGGTCGGTGCGGTTCCCGGTGAGCGCCTCGATCATGATGTGCCGCGGCGGGTTCAGGGCGAGGCCGAGGCCGAGCAGGACCAGGCAGGCGAGGCCGGCGGCGAGCACGGGGGCGACCTGGGCGGTGTACCGGAAGAGGCCGGCGCGCATCAGCATCGCGACGCCGGTGGCGAGCGCGAGCAGCTGGGCCCAGATGCCGTCGGAGAAGCCGAGCACCGAGGCTGCGCCGACGGCGAGGAGGGCGCAGCCGCCGACCAGGCCGACGAGCAGCTCGTGGCCGCGCCGGGCCTGGGCCTCGACGCGTTCGGTGTCGACGGGCTCCGGACCGGCCGACTCGGTGCCGTAGGCGGAGCGGGCGGGGCCGCTGCTGGGGTTCTCGAAGCCGATCGGCAGCCGCGCGAAGCGCATGGACATGCCGGGCAGGAAGGCGAGGCCGCCGACGGCGACGGGTGCGCACAGGGCGGCCATCTCGGTGGCGGACCAGTGGGTGAGGGTCGCGACGAAGACGACGACCAGGGCGACCGCCGAGGCGAGGACGAAGGCCACGAACGGGGCGTCGCCGTGCGGGGAGCACAGGGCGAGGATCAGGGCCGCGACGAGGACGGCCGCGCACGCCAGCAGGAACTGGAGTCTGCCGATGCCCTCGCCGCCGGTGAGGGGCAGCAGTCCGCTGCCCGCGACGCCGATGTTGGGCAGCGCGCCGAGGCCGAGGGCCACGGCCGAGCCGCGGTCGTCGTAGACGCGGGCGCGGATCGCGGCAAGGACGACCAGGAGGATGCCGGCGACGGCGGCGAGGATGCCGGCGAGGCCGTGCATGTCGTGGCGCGGGTCGGCGGTCCAGGCGACGAACGCGAGCAGGGCCGGCAGCACTGCGCCGCCGACGATGCCCGCGGCCCGGGTGAGGTCACCGCTCCACAGCTTGTGCTGTTTGGTGACGGCGGAGGCGACGGCCTCGGCGACGTCGTCGAAGACGGCCGGCGGCAGCGACTCGGCGAACGGGCGCAGGGTGAGCAGTTCGCCGTCGAGGATGCGCTGGGCGGCGAAGGAGCGGGCGCTGTCCAGCACGGTGCCGTCGGTGCGGACCAGGTGGTAGCCGACCGGGGCGCCCGCCTCGGGGCTCTGCTGGGACAGCCGGAGGATCTCCGGATAGAGGTCGGCGACCGGGACGTCGTCGGGCAGTGCCACGTCGATACGGCTGTCCGGCGCGACGATGGTGACCCGGCAGAAGCCGAGTCCGGTGCCGGACCCGGCGGGGGCTCCCGTCCCGGTTCCGCCGGTGGCGGCGGCCGTCATGCTCACCTGCTGCTCCCCCTCAGTGGTGGTGGTGCGTCTGCTTCGTGAAGGTCTCGTGCCGGTACGCTCCGAGGGCGGCGGCACGGATGCCCTACGGCAGGACCACGGGGCCGTCCCGCCTCGACATCGAGGGGGTTGTCCCGGTATATCCAGCCCGTTCGGCGTGTGCGCACGCGAACATCCGGCACCCTACCGCCCACCCGGCCACCGTGAACTCAGTAGGATCACGCGGCGGCCTGCGCCCGCCGGACACGGGGCGGCGGGCGGAAAGCCTGGGTCGGGCAAGGGAATTGGTGAGCAGTGAGCCAGATTGTCGTCAAGCGCCCCACTAGGGCGCTGCCGTCCGAAGTGCCCACGGAAGAGGTCGTTGTCCAGCCACCGCCCGAATTGCCGCGGGGGCATCAGGAAAGCGTACTGATGCAGCTGCTGCCCACGCTGGGCATGGGTGGCTCGGTGGTGTTCTTCTTCACGAACGGCCAGCCGTTCATGAAGATCATGGGCGTGGTCATGATCGCCTCGACGGTGGCCATGTCCATCGCCATGGTGGTCCGCTTCCGCCGCGGCTCCCAGGGCCAGCTGGCCGACATGCGCCGGGACTACCTCAGTTACCTGTCGCAGACGCGCAAGTCCGCCGTCGACACGGCGAGGACGCAGCGCGACGCGCAGTACTACCTGCATCCCTCCCCCGAACAACTGTGGGCGCTCGTCGCCGAGGGCAGCCGGGTGTGGGAACGGCGGTCCGGCGACGAGGACTTCGCGCACGTCCGCGTCGGCCTCGGCCCGCAGCCGCTGGCGACGCCGCTCGTCGCCCCCGAGACGGGTCCGGTCGAGCAGTTGGAGCCGCTGACCGCGGGCGCCATGCAGCGCTTCCTCGCCAGCCACGGCACCGTCGGCGACCTGCCGATGGCGGTGTCGCTGCGCGCCTTCTACCACGTCACGCTCAGCGGCGAGCCGCAGTCCGTACGCTCCTGCGCCCGCGCGCTGGTCGGCTCGCTGGCCTCGCTGCACTCCCCCGAGGACCTGGTCATCGCGGTGGCCGCGGGACGTGAGGCGCTGCCGCACTGGGACTGGGCGAAGTGGCTGCCGCACGTGCAGGCATCCGGTGCCGTGGACGGCGCGGGCAGCCGCCGGCTGATCGGCGCCGACCCGCGCGAGCTGGAGGACCTGCTGTCCGTCCGGCTGACCGGCCGCCCCCGCTTCCACCCGGCCGCCGCACCGCTGCTGGACGAGCCGCACATCGTGCTCGTCCTCGACGACATCTCCCTGCTGCCGGACTCGGTGCTCGCCAACCCCGAGGGTCTGCAGGGCGTCACGATCGTCGAGGTCGTGGCCGGCGAACTCACCACGGCGGGCGGCGAGCTGTCCATCGTGGTCCAGCCGGGCGTGCTGCGCCTGGAGTCCGGGCACGGCGAGGTCTACGACGGCACCCCGGACGCGCTGTCCTACGAGTCCGCCGAGGCGCTGGCCCGGCAGCTGGCGCCGCTGCGCATGGGAACGGGCGGTGACGACGACGAACCGCTGCTCGCCAACCTGGAGTTCACCGACCTCCTCGGCCTCGGCGACGCGGCCTCCGTCGACACCAAGCGGACCTGGCGCCCGCGCGCCCTGGCGGAGCGGCTGCGCGTGCCGATCGGCCTCGGCGAGGACGGCCGCCCGGTCATGCTGGACCTCAAGGAGGCCGCCCAGGAGGGCATGGGCCCGCACGGCCTGTGCGTCGGCGCCACCGGTTCCGGCAAGTCGGAGCTGCTGCGCACCCTGGTGCTGGGCCTCGCGGTCACGCACTCCTCCGAGACCCTGAACTTCGTCCTCGCGGACTTCAAGGGCGGTGCGACCTTCGCCGGCATGGCCCAGATGCCGCACGTGGCGGCGGTCATCACCAACCTGGCCGACGACCTGACCCTGGTCGACCGCATGGGCGACTCGATCCGCGGTGAACTCAACCGCCGCCAGGAGCTGCTGCGCGACGCCGGCAACTACGCCAACATCCACGACTACGAGAAGGCCCGCGCGGCCGGCGCCCCGCTCCAGCCGATCCCCTCCCTCGTCCTGGTGATCGACGAGTTCAGCGAACTGCTGACCGCCAAACCGGACTTCATCGAGATGTTCGTGCAGATCGGCCGCATCGGCCGTTCGCTGGGCGTGCACCTGCTGCTGGCCTCGCAGCGCCTGGAGGAGGGCCGCCTGCGCGGCTTGGAGACGTACCTGTCGTACCGCATCGGCCTGCGCACCTTCTCCGCGGCCGAGTCCCGCGCCGCCCTCGGCGTCCCCGACGCCTACGAACTGCCCAACGTCCCCGGCTCCGGCTTCCTGAAGTACGGCACGGACGAGATGGTCCGCTTCAAGGCGGCGTACGTCTCGGGCGTGTACCGCTCGGGCCCGCAGCGCGCGGCGCTCGGCGGCGGACCGCTGCCGGTGGACCGGCGCCCGGTGCTGTTCACGGCCACCGAGGTCCCGGTGCAGTTCCGGGCGGTCCCCCAGCAGCGCGTGGAGGCGGCTGTCGAGGTGGACGAAGCGCTGGCCGACACCGTCCTCGACGTGATCGTGCGCCGGCTGGAGGCCCAGGGTCCGGCGGCGCACCAGGTGTGGCTGCCGCCGCTGGAGAGCCCGCCGGCGCTGGACTCGCTGCTGCCCGGCCTCGCGGCGGTACAGGGCCGCGGCCTGACCCAGCCGAACTACGAGGGCGCCGGCCGCCTGGTCGTCCCGGTCGGCCTCGTCGACAAGCCGTACGAGCAGCGCCGCGACCGGCTGATGCTCGACTTCTCGGGCGCCGCGGGCCACATGCAGATCATCGGCGGCCCGCAGTCCGGCAAGTCGACGCTGCTGCGCTCCATGATCTGCTCCTTCGCGCTCACGCACACGCCCTACGAGGTGCAGTTCTACGGGCTGGACTTCGGTGGCGGCGGTATGGTCTCGGTGGCCGGCCTGCCGCACGTGGGTGGCATCGCCTCCCGCCTCGACCCCGAGCGCGTCCGCCGTACGGTCTCCGAGGTGTACGGCGTCCTCACCCAGCGCGAGGAGTACTTCCGCTCCGCGGGCATCGCCTCGATCGCCGACTACCGCACCCGCCGGGCCCGTGGCGAGATCTCGGTGACGGACCAGCCCTTCGGTGACGTGTTCCTGGTCATCGACGGCTGGGGCAACTTCCGTACCGACTACGAAGTCCTGGAGTCGGTGGTCCTGGACATCGCGGCCCGCGGCCTCGGCTACGGCATCCACGTGATCATCACGGCGTCGCGTTCGATGGAGGTCCGGGCGAACCTCAAGGACCACCTGATGAACCGCCTGGAGCTGCGCCTGGGCGACGTCATGGACTCCGAGATCGACCGCAAGGTGGCGGTGAACGTCCCCGCGGGCGTGCCCGGCCGTGGCCTGTCCCCCCAGAAGCTGCACTTCATGGCGGCCGTGCCGCGCATCGACGGCCTGACCTCCGACACCGACCTGGCCGAGGCCACGGCGGCGCTGACGACCGAGGTCGGCCGCCACTGGCAGGCGCCGGGCGCACCGCAGGTACGGCTGCTGCCGCGCCAGCTGGAGGCGGTGGAACTGCCTCCGGGCGACCGCTTCCCCCAGCGGGGCGTCTCCTTCGCGCTGGACGAGGAGAACCTGGAGCCGGTGTTCCTGGACTTCGAACAGGACCCGTTCTTCCTCGTCTTCGGCGAGAGCGAGTCCGGCAAGTCCAACCTGCTGCGGCTGCTGATCCGGCAGCTGTGCCTGCGGTACAGCGGCGACGAGGCGAAGTTCTTCGTGGTGGACAACCGCCGCTCGCTGCTGGACATCACGCCCGCCTCGCACCTGGCGGAGTACATCCCGATGTCCAGCCAGATGGACCACCACATGGTGGCCCTGGCCGACCTCATGCAGCGCCGCACGCCGACGGCCGACGTCACACCGCAGCAGCTGCGGGACCGCAGCTGGTGGCGGGGCCCGCAGGTCTTCGTCGTCATCGACGACTACGACCTCGTCTCCACCTCCACCGGCAACCCGCTCAGCGGCCTGACGGAGATGCTGCCCTTCGCCCGCGACGTCGGCGTCCGCTTCGTCATCGCCCGCTCCAGCGCGGGCGCGGGCCGCGCCGCCTACGAGCCGTTCATGCAGCGTATGAAGGAACTCGGCGCCCAGGGCATCGTCCTGGCCGGCGACCCGGCGGAGGGCGACATCCTCAACGGGGTCCGGCCGCGGCCGATGCCGGCGGGACGGGGTGTGTTCGTGTCCCGGAAGCGGGGGCGGCCGTTGGTGCAGACGGGCCTGGTGGACGTGGAGTACTGACGTACGGGTGTTGCCGGGTCCGGCGGTCGCAGTGGCCGCCGGACCCGGTGTGTACGCCGGGAGCGGTCAGAAGACCGGCAACGCGATCAGGGCGTCGCCGGCCGTGACGAAGACCCGGTTGCCGTCGGCCGCGAACTTGATGTCGTCGATCCAGCGAGGGTCGTAGTACCAGGTCTCCGTGCCGTCCTTGAGGCTCAGGGTGTGCACCGACAGACCGTCGTTCAGGTCTTCGAGCAGCCATATGCCGTTGCCCTGGAACAGGACCGGACTCCCCTCGGTACCGCCCGGGCCGAACCAGTCCTTGCCGCCCTTGCGAAGGCTGAACCGCTCGTTGGAACCGCCGACGTTCGCGTACACGCAGTCGTCGTGGACGCCGGCGGGACCCCACTCCGACGAGGTCCCGGATTCATTGGTCCCCCGCCAGACCTCCTTGCCGTCCGAGGCCCTCCGGCCGGTCAGCGTCTTGCCGTTGAGATAGAACACGCCATTCGCGGCCACCGGAACGAGCTGTGTCTTCTTCGCCTGGTCGTACACCGTCCACAGGGTGCGGCCGGTCTGCGTACTGACCGCCAGCGCATCTCCGCCGGTGGTCGCGACGACCAGTGTTCCGCTGTCGACCGCGCCCTGGAGGCAGAGGCGGGTCCGGAACCGCTCCGGCACCGGCACGGTCCAGCGGAACCCCGCATCGGAGCGGCCCACCGCACGCAGCCGGTGGTCCTTCGTCACGACGTACACCGCGTCCTGGTCGACGGCCAGGAGCGCCTCGGCGTCGGCCTGTGCCGTCCACTTGGGCTCGCCCGTGGACGGGACGAAGGTGTGCAGCGTGCCGTGGCTGTCGGCGGTCACGAGCAGCCGGTCGGAGAGCGACAGATAGCCACTTGCCATCTCCATGCCGGGGGCCCGCCAGCGCTGTTTGCCGTCGACGACGTTGAACGCCGCTATGCCGCCCGACTTGGCACCGGCGATCACCACGTCGCGGACCGGCAGCGGCGCCGGTGAATGCGATCCCACCGCCCCACCGTGGTTCCAGAGCGGCTTGACGGCGTCACCGACGATGAAGTCACCGTCGTCGGCGGACAGGACGCGCGCCGTCGGTGTCTTCACCGCGGGCGGCAGCGTGAACAGGTCCTTGTCGCGCGAGCCACCGTCGCGCAGCAGCCACCAGCCGGTGCCGCCACTCGCCGCGAGCAGCGCACCGCCGGCCGCGACCCCGGTGAGCAGTCGTCGCCGGCTCGGTCCCACCCCGGTCCGGGTCGTCAGCAGCGGTGCGGTCAGTTCCCGCACCGCACGCTCCCGCTCCCTGATCGCATCGGCCACGGGTCCGCGCTTCCACACGGTGCCGGACTTCCCGGGCGCGGCGAAGGCCCCGGCGATCTGCTCGGGGGTGGGCCGCCCCGCCGCCTCCTTCGCCAGGCACGGGGCGATCAGGGCGTGCTGCTCGGGCGGGAGGCCGTGCCAGCGCGGTTCGCCGTGGACGACCTCGTACTGGACGGCGGCGACGTGCGTACCGTCGAACGCCCGGTGCCCGGTGGCCGCGTACACGAGGACGGCGCCGAGGGAGAAGACGTCGGCCGCCGCGGTGACTCGATGGCCGAGCACCTGCTCGGGGGCGCCGTACCCCGGGGTGACCGGGATCTGCCCGGTGGTGGTGAGCGTCAGTCCGTGCTCCGGACGTGCGATGCCGAAGTCGATGACCCGCGGGCCGTTCGCGGTGAGCACGATGTTGGGCGGCTTGAGGTCGCGATGGACGAAGCCGGCCGCGTGGATGTCGCGCAGGGTACGGGCCACGGAGACGGCCAGGGCGCGCAGGCCCGCGTCGTCCAGCGGCCCGAGCCGGTCCACGATCTGGTCCAGCGTCGGCCCGGCCAGGAACTCCGTGGCGATCCACGGCCGTCCGCCCTCGGTCTGCGCCCCCAGCACCGCCGCCACGCCCGGACTCCGCACGGCCGCGGCCGCCAGCGCCTCACGCACGAACCGCTGGGCGAGGCCCGCGTCGTGGGCGAGTTCGGGCCGCAGCACCTTCACGGCGGCGACCGTGCCCGCGTGGTCCTGGCCGACGTACACCTTGCCCATGCCGCCCTCGCCCAGCACACCGAGCAGACGGTACGGGCCGAGCCGGATCGGGTCTCCGGTCCCCAGGGGTCTCATCGCTTGTCGCTTTCTGTTCTGTGCACCCGTTCCGCTCTTCGCACCGGGCGGTTCACCGCAAGGGGAAGGCCGCGAGGAAGTGGCCGCCCAGCGCGATGACCTCGCCCGCCGTCTCATGGACCATGAATCGGTCACCGGTGGTCCGGTAGGAGTGGGCCGGCCGGTGGGAGGACAGGTCGATCGCCCACAACCGCGAACCCCGCTTGGTGTACGCGTAGTCGGAGCCGACCACGGGCGCGGCACTCAGGTCCGCATCGCTCCCCTGCGCGCCCTTGTCCTGGATTTCCTGCCACTTGACGCGCCCGCTCGCCGGGTCGAAGGCGACGAGCCCGAGCCCCTTCTCGACGGCGTACAGGGTGCCGTCCTTGATCACCGGACGGCCATAGGTGCGCCCCGGCCGTACGGACGCCGAGTCCCAGGCCACGCTCCCGTCGCCGAGCCGCAGCGCCCTCAGCCGGCCCGCGCCCACGTACAGGTGCTGCGCGTCGGCGACCAGCGACTCGCGCACCCCGTCCGGGACGACGCCGTCCAGCTTGCGGTCCCACTGGATGGTTCCGGTGTGCGTGTCGCGTACGACGGCGTGCACGCTGCCGTCGTCCGGCTCCTGAAGCGCCACGAGACGGTTCCCCACGACCGAGGCTGCCAGGAAGTACAGGTGCGGGACGTCCTGGTGCCGACGGGGCAGCGGTGCCGTCCACAGCCGCTTGCCGCTGCTGATGTCGACCGCGATCACGTACCAGGACTGGGAGGCGAGGAAGCTGAAGGAGAACTTGCCGCGCCCGGCCACCGCGTAGGCCACCCCGTCCGCGGTGCACAGCGCCTGGGACAGTCCGATCTCCTTGAGGTCGGTGAACTGCGCGAAGGGCTTGGCGAGCGTGCCGGTGCGGACGTCGACCGAGGCCAGGGCCAGCGGGCGGGCATGGGTGGAATCGGGTCCGTCGTAGTGGTCGTTCACGTCCGTCACCATGATCATGCGATCGGCGTCGGAGGCGATCTGCCACGGCACGGGTGAGTTGATCGTCTTCCAGACGACCTTCCCGGTCTGAGCGGCGACACCTTCCAGGTAGTTTCCGGCCATCACCACCACCATGTCGCCCACGGCCTGCAACGGCACAGGGAAGGAGGTCAGCGGTCCCTCGGCGAAGCCCCCGTTGTACGTGTCCTCGACCTGGACCTGCCAGCGGGAGTCCAGCTGCTTCTTCGGCAGCTGGCTGTTGCTGGGCCCGGGCGCGGGCTGTGGCGTCGGGCCACCGGACCGCCCGCTCCAGGCCCACGCCCCCGCGGCCCCGGCGGCCGCGACGCCCAGCGCCGTGCCGCCGCCGGTGAGAAGCAGACGCCGGCGCGACCACCGTACGGGAGCGGCCGTCGCCGCCGTGGCCGGCTCGTCGGCCGGGGCCGGCAGGCGCCGCGGCGTGACCTGCCAGACCTCCGTGGCCCGCCGCCCGATGTCGGCCAGGAGTACGTCCGGCAGGTGGTCGGCGAACTCGCCGTCCCCGTCGTGCAGTCGGGAGGCCAGCTCGCCGGTCGTCGGACGCCGGAACGGATTCTTGTCCAGGCACTGCGTGAGCACCGGCACCAGGCTTTCGGGTACGCCGCTCAGGTCGGGCTCGGCGTACTGCACCCGGTAGAGCAGATCCGCCGCCTGGCCGTGCCCGAAGGGCGGATGCCCGGTGGCGGCGAAGACGAGCAGCCCGGCGAGCGCGAAGACATCGCCCGCGGCCGTGTGTTCCTGCCCTCCCGCCTGCTCCGGTGACATGAAGGCGGGGGTGCCGACCGCGACTCCGACACGGGTGAGGTGATCATCGCCGGCCGCGCGGGCGATACCGAAGTCGATGACCTTGGGGCCGTAGGCGGTGATGAGGATGTTGGACGGCTTGAGGTCGCGATGGACGACATCGGACGCGTGCAACTGCCCGAGCGCCCCGCACAGCGCCGCCCCCAGCGCCCGTACGGACGCCTCGGGCAGCGGACCGCACAGCCCGACGGCCTCGTCGAGGGGCGGCCCGAGCACGTACTCGGTGGCCAGCCAGGGCGTCTCGGCCCGCGGATCCGCGTCCACCACCCCGGCCCCGAACCGCTCCCCCACGACCCGCGCCGCGTCGGTCTCCAGCCGGAACCGGGTGCGGAAGTCCGGGTCGGAGGCGATACGGGCGTGCATCGTCTTCAGCGCGACGGTACGACCGCCCGCCGTGCGGGCGAGATAGACGGTGCCCATGCCTCCGCTGCCGAGGCGGGCGATCGGACGGTACGGCCCGAACGCCTGGGGGTCGTCGTGGGTGAGGGGGGAAGGCATGGCCGTCGTCAGCTCGAGTGAGGGTGAGGTTGCGGGTGGGGAAGGGGGCCGGTGGGTGGCGCGGGCGGTGCCTCGACGGGGATGTCGGCGGTGAGGACCGCGGCCGACTGATGGGCGAGGGCGGCGATCACCCGCCCCGGAAGCCGGCCGGGCGCCCCGGCCGGGACTGTGCCCTCACCCAACTCGGCGATGATCTCGGCGAGTTGAGGGCGGACACCGGGATCGCGCGACAGACACCGGCCGACGACCGCACGCAGCGCAGCCGGGATCTCCTCCCTCTCCGGTGTCGTGTGGCCGGTGGCGGCGTAGGCGAGCGTCGCCCCGAGGGCGTACACGTCCCCGAGGGGCCGCGGGCGCCCGCCGGACGCCTGTTCCGGCGGCAGACTCCCCGCTTCCAGCCCCGGCACACCGGAACGCTCCGTACCGTCCGGCGCGGCCGCGCGCACGGCGCCGAAGCAGGAGAGCCGGGGCCCGTCGGCGGCGAGGAGAACGGCCGCGGGTGACACACCGGCGAAGGTCAGGCCCTGCCCGTGGAGGACGGCCAGCGTCTCGGCGAGTGCTGCGCCGAGCGCGCGTACGGTCCGCTCGGGCAGGGGGCCACCGTGTACGGCGAGGGCGGTGGGCAGGGGCAGGACGGGCAGGTACGGCCGGGAGTACCAGGCTGGCTCGCCGGGACCGGCGAGAGCGGTGGCCGGGGCGGCGCACGGGCCGAGGAGATAGCGGGACCCGTCCGCTTCGGCCAGGAAGCGCTGACGGTCGGCACCGGGCAGGGGGAGCGAGAGCAGGACGGTGTGCTGCCCGTCGGTGCTGCGGGCGATGTAGCGCCGCTCGGGGACCGGCACCCTGGTGTGGGGATCGTCCAGCGCGGTGATGAGCGTGTACGGTCCCACGCGCCGCCGCGCCTTCGCGATCCTGCCCGGCTCTTCCCCGGCGGCCACACCAGTGGCATCGCTGGTGGCATCACTGGTGGCGTGCATTTGCTGTCCTGGTTCTTCCGCTCTGCCGGGCCGGTCCCGGACACGACTGGGGGTGGGCACCCTCCGTGCGCGCCCACCCCGCTGTCGCGGCATGCCGATGGTTCCGGCCACTTACAGGAAGTAGCTGGCTGCCTTCTTGTCGCCGCCCATGTAGTCGCCGCCGGCGGCGTGAATGGCGTGGCCGATGGCCCGGAGGGCCTGGTGGATGCCCTGGGCCTCTCGGTCCCAGTCGGCCTGCTGCTGGGTGTACGTGTGGTGGGCCTCGCCCTCCCACATGCTGGAGACCTGCGCGACCTTGCTCTTGATGGCCTCGAGGCCGGCCTCGAGCTGTTCGGCCGTCTTGCCGATCTGCGTCGCCATCTCGTCGAGACGGCCGTAATGAACTTCTGTCACGCCGTCGTGGTGGACGCCCATGATTCCTCCGTTGCTGAGAAGTGGTGGTGTGGCCTGGATCAGAGGCTCGAGAGCGCCGAGTGCGAGCCGCCGTAGTCCACGTCGATCTTCTGGACGCTGGCGCGGACCTGGTCCTCGGTGCTGTTGTTGATCTTCATGGTGGTGTTCATGGCATCGATGAACTTCACCAGGATGTTGCCCATCCGCACCATGCGCTCATTGATCTCGGTCTGCTTGGCGTTGAACGCGCCGGCGCCGATGCCCTTCCAGTGGCCCTCGAGCGTGTCGAGCATGTGCTGGAGCATCTTGAGCTGGTCCTGGATGTGGTTGAAGCGCTCGAGCAGCTCTCCCTCGAGTCCAGCAACGCTCTCTTTGGTGATCTTCTGGGTGCCTGCGGCCATTTCGATGCCCTTCTGTGTGAACTGGCCTTGCCGGGTGCCGGTTTCTGTCACCGGCTCGGCCGACAAGCTGACCTCTGCCCGTTCGGGCGAACGAGCAGCTTTGCGGGTGATCTCTCAGGTGTTGCGACGTGCCCGCAGCACACCGAAACCAGCGCCTCCGATGACGAGTACGGCGGCGACGGCGCCGATGATCACCCAAGTGGTCGAATCGTTGCCGGAGTTGGAGTCCTTCGCGGCGGCGGAGGTGGAGCCGCTGGTGGAACCGCCGCCCTTCGAGGGCTGCCCGGTAGAAGCCGAAGGAGCCGGGCCGGCCGAGGCGCCGTCGTCGCCTGTGGAGTTCTCGGCGGCGAGGGGATCCACGTTGGCCGGGCCGGGGTTGATGTTCGGGTCGTCGAGGACCATGCGGGGACGCATGACGCCGAAGCCGAGATAGAGGCTCCGTTCGCCCTTCGGCCACGTGCGCCCAGCCGTGTCGATCAGGGCCCTGATCACCTGGTTGGAGGTCCAGCTGGGGTGTGCGGACCAGACGAGGGCGGCGGAGGCGGAGGCTATGGCGGAGGCGGCGCTGGTGCCCCTGGCGTTGCAGTACTCGGTGAACTTGTTGTCGCACCAGCTGGGTACGTCCACCCCAGGTGCCGAAAAGTCGACGTACTCGCCATGTTCCGAGAACTTGGCAACGGTGCCGGACTGATCCGTCGCAGAGACTCCGTTGACGTACGGATAGAAGGCAGGATAGTCGACCTGGTTGTTCTTCAGTCCCGCGTTACCGACGGCGGCGAACAGGAGCTTGCCTTTGGATGCGGCGTATTTGACGGCCGATTCCTCGTCCGGATCATCATACGGACTACCGTAGGACATATTGATGATCTTGGCGTCGCTGTCCGCGGCAGCCCTGATCGCTTCGGCCGACGTAGCGGTCTTTTCTTTCTCCTGCTTGTCCTTCAGTTCGTCGAGCCCAACGCGATAGGGAATGATCTTAGCCCCGTAGGCCAGGCCTTTTATGCCGTTACCCGCACCGGTGCCAGCGATCAATTCAGCCATGGATGTGCCATGGCCGTCGTAGTCCTGTGTGACGTGATACGAGACGGACTTCTGCACCTCGTTGACGAGTACCTGCCCCTTCAACGCGGGGGTGTTCGGATTGACTCCGGAATCGATGACGGCGACCTTCACCCCCTTACCAGTGCTCGTCTTCCACATCTGGTCGGCCTGCATCGCGTTCAGATACCACTGCTTCGACCGAACGTCCACGGCCGCGGCACCAGGAGCCAGGGACGTGGACACGATGGTCAACGCGCCCAGAGCGGAGCACACGACGGACAGGCGTGTTCCGCCACGCCCTATCAGGCGCAATGCTTTTGTGCCACGTCGGCTAGTCCCTGGCTTCATGCCCGCGTACGTCCTCGCTTGTTCAGTCGCTCTTCTGGGGCACGTCACGCCGCTTCTTCTGCGACGAGCGGTGCTGTTCCTTCTCGGCCGGCTTTCCAGTGCGTCCCGTGCCACCGCCCGGGCCCTGTCGATCGCCCACCGCACCCCGGCCGAGACCCGTCCTGCCGACGCCGCCCTCGGATTCCTTGAGTGCTGAGCCGCCGTTGTTCCGGGGTGCGCCGATGACACCCTCGGGGTTGCTTGCCGAACGCAGCACCGACTGGCCCGTGGCCGGATCCGCCTTCGCCGTAGGCGCGCCGACAACTCCTCGCTGCCCGAGAGCGCCCTTCGGCTGCGTCGAGGCGACCGGCTCCTCGGCGCCGACGACCATACCGCGAGGGACACGGGAATTAGACCCCGCTCCCGACGGACGGCCCGCGACAGGCTTGCCACCCACGACACCGTTGCGTGCCGCACTGGTGGGACCAGTCGCTCCGGCACGCTCACCAGGCACATTGGTCATCCTCGGCGTTCCACCGGTGATGCCACGCCCCAGAGCAGAGCGTCCGGTCTGCTGAGCGGACCCGCGCACAGCTGACTCGCCGGCCGGGGTCGTCGTACGTCCCATGGCGCGAGCAGCCTGCCCCATCGGCCCCTGCGACACACGGCCGCCGGTAGCGGTACGCCCCGTCTGCTCCTCGGCCTCCTGCGGCACTCGCCCACTGGCGGTGCCCGAAGGCCCCGTGCGCCCCCGCGCCGAGACCGGGAGCCGGCTGGTCGGGCCGTATCCGGTGGTACGCCCGACGGTCGGCGCGAGCGGAGGCGTCATCGGTCCGGTGGTCAGCGGAGGCGTGTGGCCTCCACCGCCAGTGGTCGGAAGAGTGGGCGCGGAAGGTCCAGGCTGTGCGGTGTGGGCCGGGGGAGGCAGTGTGCCCACGGTGTTGATTTCCGTACCGACCTGATGGTTCGGATCGGTGACCGGCTGGTGCACCTCTTTCACAGGTGCGGCATGGCTCGGGGTGTGCGGGTCAGTCGACACGGCCACCTGATGATGTGCGGACACTGTGGGCTGACCGGTTGCCGGTTGAGTCGAACCGTCGTGGCTCTTTCCGGCGTTGTACAGGAGCCCCCCACTGGTGGGCCTCGGCACCCCCACAGCCGGCATCGCCTTGTACGGCTGCGGTCCGTCCTCCTTCTGCAGGTAGTCGGACGACACCGCATAGTAAGAGGCCAGCCTGTTCATCTGGTTGATCGCCTCTTGCCGGTTCGCCTCGGCCTTCTTGGCGACCACGTAGTCCGGGTTGTTGTCGTGCTGGTCCGCCTTCGGCAACTCGGTGGGCAGCTTCCGATCGACCCTGGGCCGGGGGTCACGCTCCCGCGGCATCGACTTGCTCACCGAGGCCAGGCCTGTGCCCGCTGCGGATACCTGCTTGGCCGCCTTGTTGGCGAAGTCCGCGAGGTCATCGCTCCAGTCGGCCAGACCCGTGCCCCAGACATGGAAGTTGGTGGCGGCCTCTCCCTTCCAGTCGACCGCTTTGAGGTGAGCCCTCAGCTCTGTCGCCGCGTCGGAAATGGAGTGGTGGGCGTCCCACAACGCCTTACTGGCCAGCTCCAGGTGCGCGGGCTGAGCCTGCTCGACGAGGTCGATCATGTCGTTGAGATCGTGGTGCTCGAAGTTGGTCGAACCGAAGGCGTTGACGCGCACATCGAGACCGAACGGGAAGCCGAAGCCGCCCAGCAGGTCCTCCACGGCGTCGACTTGGCCGACCTGCTGGTCCGCCTGATCCACGTCGGGCTTGTACTGAGGATCTTGCTGCCAGTTGTCGTCGCTCATCAGAACCTCCCCTTGGTCGACTGGTTGGTCTTCGGCGCCGGATGCGACTGGTGAGTCTTCTCCTGCGCCACAGCCTTCTGGTGGTCCTGGTCGAGTTGCGCGTGAATCGCCCAGAAGCGCTGACGCACCTCTTCCTCGACGTTGTCGAAGCCGACATCGGCCGCTTGTACCGCAAGTCCCAGTGCCTCGATGTGCAGGCCCAGCGACCTCGACAGGGCCTGCAGGCGATCGTGCACGCGCTTGTACTGCCCATGCAGTTGGTCCGCCTCAGCGAACTTGATCGCCCCACCACTGAACGACGCCCGGTCAATGGCGTGCTGAGCAATTCTGGACGAGGCACCCGGCGACTCATCGAATTTCCTCAACGCGTCGTTCACGCGCTTCTGGAAGATCTTCAGAGCCTCAAGTCCGCGTCTCAGATCCGAGCCGCCACTGTCACTCACTGCGACCCCTTCCCCGTTTCCCCGTTGGTACAGCTGCCGACGACCTGGGCAGCACACCGCACCCCCGATCCATCGCTGACCACTGTAGTCACTGTGCAAATCGCGGCCAACTGAACTCTGCGACGGTTCAGTTGCAATGGTGTCCCGAAGTGACCGAGTCCGGACCCACCCAAGAGCGACAAGGCGACCAATCGCGACAGAAGCGCTCAGGCATCCATACAGAAGCTTCACATCCAGCCAGCGACCCGACCTTCACGCGTCACCGATAGGTGACCTTTGCGATCACTAGGGCAACCCATGGGGTGAGTGACCGTCAGATTGCCGAACAGTTCGACCTGCGACAGGCGGCTGCGACAGGGGGCGGCGGGAGAGCTGGCACGTATACGCAGGTCAGGAAGGTACGGGGGACGCTGCGCCCGCAGCAGCACCCGCACTTGGCGCGAATCTTCACACCCCGCCATCGAGGGATTGATGAGATGGGCGAGTTTTTTCCTTGTCCAGGTTGCTAGTTTGACTCAGCACCGGAATGTCTGCGCAGGGAGAAGGGGCCCTTCCATGGCCTGGGACGAGTGGGAGCAGCTCAAGGCTCGGGCGGCCGAGGGTGAATCACCGCATATGCGCCTCGATCAACTGGCGGCGGCCGGTGGTGGCGGAGGGACGGGTGACCTGGTGGTGCACCAGGACGACCTGGGTGCTGTCGGTCACGAGGCCAACCTCCTTTACGACGACGTGAAGAGTCAGGCGGACATCGCCGCCCCCGGATCAGGCAAGGGATCGACCGGCTCGACCATGCAGGCCGCGGCCGCTCTGAAGTCGCACGGGTTCCAGACGGGCGGCGCCCTGGAGACCACCGTCGAGATGTGGACCTCGCAGGTGAAGTCCGTGCTGCAGGCCTGTGCGCACATCTCCGACCATCTGGACTACACCCGGAAACGGCACTCCGAGGACGACGCCGAGATCGGTGCCGTGCTCCGCGGTCGTGACGGCTCAGCCGTGTCGGTGTCGCAGCTCAATGAGTACTTCAAGTAGGAGCGTCACCGATGACTCTCAGCTTCAACGACCTCGTCGAGGTCGACCTCGGCAAGTTCGCCACTGCCGTGTCGGACTGGAAGAAGGCTGTCGACGGTCTGAAGAAGTCGGCGCACAGCGCCCTTACGGGGATGCAGGCGAAGTCGGACTCGGCGAAGTGGGCCGGCGTGAACGCGGCGGTCACGCGTGAGTTCATCGCCAAGACCGCCAAGGAGATCTCGGATCTCCACACCGAGGCCAACAGCATCTATCAGGTCCTCGAGGACGGGCACACCGAACTCGAGGCATTGCAGAGGCAGATCAGGACCACCGTCCAGGTGGACGCGCCGAATCTCGGCGTCCGGGTGGAGGACATCGGCGACGGAAAGGTCCGCTGCTTCTTCCCTCACGTCCGTGGTGACAGTGACGAGCGCACCCAGGAGCAGCTCGACCAGAGGCAGGCCCTGGAAAGCAGGATCAACGGGATCCTCGCCCACGCGGCCGAGATCGACGGCTCGGTAGCCCGGGCGCTGACGAAGAGCCACGGCAACGACCCGTACAACGCGGGCCACAGCACGTACGAGTCGCTGAACGACGCCGAGGTCGAGCGCGCCCTGGAGCTGGCACGCAAGGGCGACAAGATGTCCGACGCGGAACTGCGCGAACTGAACCAACTCCTGCGCTTCAACTCTCGTGAGAGGGATGGTGAGTTCGCCACCGAGTTCTACGAGGGCCTTGGCGGGCCGGACAAAGCGCTGCAGTTCTACGCCAAGATGTCGATCGACGGCACCGACGCGGACGCGACCAAGACACGGCTCGACGAGGTACGGGACCTGCAGAAGGTCATGGGGTACACCCTCGCCGATGCGACGGACCCGGACCACAAGCACCATCTGTCCGACAACTGGGGCACAGAGTTCCGACGCCTCGGCACCCAGCAGATCGGTTGGGAGAAGGGACAGTGGAACAAACCGTACGGCTACCAGGTGCTGGGCGGTCTGCTGCGTTACGGCGACTACGACTCACGGTTCCTCAACCCCATCGCGGAGCACATCACGCAGCTCCACAAGAAGGACCCGTACTTCTTCCTGTCGAACAAGCCGGCCGGAAGCCCGGACACCTACGGCTTCAACCCCTCGGGAAAGCTCGGCACCGGGAACGAGCCGTTGAACAGCGTCCTTGAGGCGCTGGGACACAGCCCCGAGGCCGCGGAGAAGTTCTTCACCGATGCGCCGACGGCGTACAACGAGGACGGCACAGTCCAGAAGGATGGCAAACCGGGCTTCGACTCGTACGTCGACCTTCTCACCGACAAGGACTTCGAGTGGACGATGGATACGAACAGCGCGAATGTCCTCGCTGACGAGGACAAAGCCAAGGCAGTCATGGGCTACGGTCCTGATGCTCTCGGCCACGCCCTGGAGGCAGCGACAACCGGTCTGCCCTATGGGAGCGATGCCGTGTCGCCACCTCATTCCCAGGATGCGGCCAACATTTTCCATAAACTCGTCGGGCGCTACGGCGCCAGCCCGGAGGACCTGGACGATTCACCCCTGCGTGACAGTCTTGGAAGCATCACCGCCGACTACATGCGGGATGTACAGGGGGCGTTCATGGGGGGCGGGGATGCACTGGTGGGAACCCATGGGGCCAGTGCCCATCTCGGAAACTTCAACGTGACTACAAACCCCGAAGGCCTTTCCCCTGGGATGCTAAAGAACTTCCTAGGAGCGGTCGGCAAGGACCCCGATGCCTATGGGGCCATCATCACTTCTCAAGAATCGGTGACCACCGATCTCGTCAACGACGCGTTCCACAATCCTGATAAATATAAGGAGCTGGCTCCGGAGATTGCCAACCGGGTCCACCCCGGAGGCGAGATCGCCGGCATCATGGCGGAGTCCCGCACCCAAGCAGTGGTTGACGAGAAAATCGCCGAGGATGCGGCGTTCAACCAAGGGGTCGCTACCGCCGACAAATGGGCTGGACGCATCATCGGAATGGGCATCGGAAAGATTCCAGTGGGCGGTGAGGTGGCCGGCTGGGTGGTGGAGGACATCCAGGAGTCGGTCGTAGAAAACTTCACCAGGGATTCCACTCCCGAAGCTTTGAAAGATCGGGACGCGTTCCTGGAGCAGCAGCAGGCCAGCTCGGCGCAAGCAATCTACGATTCCACGTACACAGCCGCCAAGGAAGCCGGGTACGACGACGCGAATGCACAGAGTCAGGCCACAGCCGCCAAGCGAGAGATCGAGGATTCCTACGGTCTGGGCCGCCAGCGAGCAGGAAAGTAGCCACTCGTGAATGGAACTGAAGAAGGGCGCAGGCGATTCACGATGTGGATCACTCTGGCCGTTGTGGGCGTTCTGGCCATGGCCGGAGGGGTCGCCTGGCAGATGTGGCCACCCAAAGAGACCACTGTCGCGGTACCGGCACGTGTGTGCGACGACGCTCTTCCGGGAACGGATGTGAAATCCCTGCTGCCAGAGAAGGGCGAGCCGTTCTCGCAGTGGCACACTGGCGTCTTCAACCCAGAGCAGCCGTACACCAAAAAGGAACCAGGAACGTGCAAGGTGTACGGCGGAGGTAAATCGGTGACGATCAAGCACAGCCTCTACGCCGGTTCGGACTATACGATGAAGAACGTGGCTCGCGACGCGATTTCCACCGGTGCCATTCGGATCGTTCTCGGCGAAGCGCAGGGATTCCACAAGGGAGACACCGTTTACCTCTTCACAGCCTGCTCATCGAAGCATGCCGAAACGAAGTCGCTTGTGGAAGTCGACGTCACTTACCGAAAGACGTCGGACCGGACAGTGATCCAGAAGATGGCTCTGCTCGCCGCCGACACGCTTCGGCTCGAATCTCGCAATCTGTGGACTTGCGAAGGTGCGGATGATCTACCGAACAGCCCTCCCCGAATCGGCTGAACCAGCCGAGAACGGGAAGGATCAATAGGGGCACACCGCCCCTGGGATCTACACAGACAAAAACGTCGGTGGGCTGCCGAACCATCAGCCCACCGACGGACGTACTCGACGTCGCTCAGAACACGGCCGCCGCCCCTCGTGCAGCGGCCAGAAGGGCCAGTCCTGGGCAAGAGCCCGAAACAGGAGGGGACAGCATCTCCGCCTTGTTCGCACATGAGAAGGCGCGTTCCGACGCTCCGACCAAAGAGGCCTCCCCTGAGCAGGAACTCCGTCGGGCTCAGGCCCCGCCCTCCAGTGCTCGTCGTCTCCGTCGGGCGTCGCGCAGGGCTACCGCTCCTCCGCCCAGGCCCGCCACGAGGACGGCCGCGCCGACGGACACGTAGGTGGCGTAACGGGCGGTGCGTTCCTGGGGGGTTTCGCCGAGGGTGAGTTTGGCGGGGGTCGGGGCCTGTACGTGGGCGAGGCCGGCGTCGGGGGCGGGGGACTCGATCGGGTGGTCGTCCTCCGTGAGTGCGCGGACCGGGTCCACCACGCCCCAGCCGACCAGGCGGTCGTGGCCGGCGATGGAGCGTTCCGCCGTCTGTTCGATCTGGGCCACGATCTGGTTGGGCTTCCAGTCCCAGTGCTTGGCCTTGATCAGGGCGGCCACACCGGCCACGTACGGCGCGGAGAAGCTCGTGCCGTTGTCGGAGCAGTGGCCGCCCTTGGGGACGGTCGAGATCATGTCGACGCCGGGAGCGGCGACCCCGACGAAGTCTCCGGACTGGGAGAAGGCCGCGCGCTCGTTGTTGCGGTCGGAGGCGGCGACGGCGAGGACTCCGTCGTAGGAGGCGGGGTAGGTGAGTTTGACGTTGCCGCCCAGACCGTCGTTGCCCGCCGAGGCGACGACGACGATCCCGGCGTTCAGGGCCTCGTCGACGGCTCTGTGCAGGTCGTTGTCCTGCGAGATGGCCTTCGTCGTGTCCTGGGAGATGTTGATGACGTTGGCCTTGGCCTGGATCGCGTGCCGGATGGCCTCGGCGAGGGTGGCGGCCGTGCCGTGGCCCTCGGCGTCGTTCTGCTTGATGGGAATGATGGTGGCCTCGGGGGCGAGGCCCACGAAGCCCGTGCCCTTCATCGGGCGGGCGGCGATGATGCCGGCCACGCGGGTGCCGTGGCCGACCGTGTCGGTGGTGCCGTCGGGCTTGCCGACGTCGAGCTTCTGGCCCTTGCCGTCCGTCTTGGGCAGGTAGTTCGCGCCCAGGGACGCGTTCACCGCGTCGGTCAGCTGCGGGTTGCTCGTGTCGACGCCCGTGTCGATCACGGCCACCTTCACGTTCTTGCCCTTCGACTGGCTCCACAGCTCGTCGAGGTTGACACGCTGCAGGGCCCAGGGCGTGCCGGCGTACTTGTGGTTGTTCTTGGAGAAGGTGCACTGGTCCGAGGCGTCGTCCGCGGCGGCGACCGGGGCCGCCAGCAGGGTGGCCGTGAGGGTCAGGGTCGCCGTCAGGGCCGTGCGCGTGCGCAGTGCCGTCAGCGGGGTGAGGGGGGAGCGCATCGTCGGTCCCCTCACGAGCCCTGCGGCTGGCGGGCCGCCGCCGTCGACAGGCGCGGGCCCGTCGGCAGGAACTCCGACCAGGCCGCGGGGATGGGGGCCGGGTTCACATCGGCGTAGCCGAGGCGGGTCTGCGCCAGCTTGGCCTCCTGCTGGAGCTCCTGGCGCTGCTTGTCCGTGAGGCCGACGCCCTTGTCGTCGGTGGCGCTGTCGTCGTTGGACTGCAGGGCGTAGCGCAGGCCCGTGTCGGTGACCAGGAAGACCGAGCCCACCTTGGTCGCGGTGCCCTGGAACTGGCGGTAGAGCTGCCCGGAGCCGGCGGTGACGTACGCGCTGGAGGAGCCGGTGGCCAGGGTCGCCGGGAAGTCGGTGCCGGCCCAGGTGCTCAGGGTGGTCTTCCCGTTGTCGGGGTCGACGTGGTTCAGGACGTTGCAGACCGTGTTGCGGCTGCCGTCGGCGGTGGAGGCGTCGTTGACCGCGGAGGGCTTCTCGGTCGGCCACGTGAAATTGGCCGCGAACGGCTTGTCCCGGGTGATGGCGCCCGCGCTGACCTCCTGGGCGTGCCCGGCCTGGCCGAGCTTGACGAGGTCCTTGTCGACCAGCAGGAGTTGGGCGACGAAGTCGGAGACGGGCGCGACCCGGCCGGGCAGCACCACGAAGTACTGCTCCTGCCCGTTGACCGGCGCCCTGAGGATCATGCCGACCTTGTCGGCGGCCCCCAGCTGGCCGGGGGCACCCGCCGGGGCACCGGCGACACCGGGGATCGTCGGGAAGTCGATCGCGTCGCCCTGGTGCAGGGTCGCGATCCACTCCTTGGTCACCTCCTGCGGCTGGCGGTCCGCGCCCACGAGGGTCTGCAGCAGGAGGGGGTCGGAGGCCGGGACCTCGTAGGCCGTGCCGGTCGCGTCGACCACGTACTGCTTCTTGTCCGTCGGGGTGGTGACGTAGAGCAGTTCGCCGTCGTGCAGCTTCTGCGGGCCCGCGGTCTTCTTCAGGTCCCGCTCGGCCAGGACGAACGCGGCCTTCTGGATCGAGTTGCCGCTGCCGCTGGGGCGTTCGCAGACGGCCCACTGCTTGGTGGCGCCGGCCTCCTGGCCGGAGGGCAGCCGGTCGGGGGCGTAGGGGATGCCGATGGTGACGCCGTGCGGGATCTTGCCGCTGTCGAGGATCGACTCGTCGACGGTGACGACGTCTACGCCGTCCTGGGTGTCGAGGACGAGTTTGGCGGACGCCATGTTGAGGACGGGGTGCAGCTGCGGCTTGTTGTCCGTGTCCAGCACCACGTAACGGGTGGTGGACTTGCTGGCGATGATCACCTTCTGCCCCGGTGCGTCCCAGCCCTGGGGAGCCGTCGGCTTGAACATGCCCCAGGCCCCGAAGGCCGCCAGGACGACCACGCCCGCGATGGCGCCCGGCAGGATCGCGCGCAGCGGCCGCGGCGCCCCCTCGTCGGAGGCATCCGGTGACGACTGCACGAACGACGCGAGCATACGGCGCTTCGCGAAGGTGTAGGCGTTGAGTTGGTCCCGCCGAGATGCCATCTGTGCCTGTTTCTCCCCGTGTCTCACGCGGAGCGCGCCCGGGTACCACGCTCCCCCGCCCTCCGTTGTCGGACCCGGCCCCTACTATGCCTGGTACGGAGCGAGTCTGGTGGAGCGGGTAGGGTACCTGGGCCCTCAAGGCCCTTGTTGAGCGGCCTGGTTCCAGTGAGTTGTGAGCAAATCGGGGGGATGGAGTGATGGCTTCCGGAACGCGGTCGCGAGCGCGCGGCCGGTCGGCGGCACGAGGTCGCGCGGCCGGGTCCGCCGCGCCCGCGCGCGGAGCGTCCACGCAGCGCGGAGCGGTGCAGCAGGCGGTCACGCTCAGCCTCAGGCCCCGGCCGGGCCAGGCCGGTTCGTTCCGTCTGCAACGGCTCGTGCTGGTGGAGTTGGCGGCCGCCGCCCTCGTGGTCGGCCTGGCCGTCGGCATGGTGGCGCTGGTGCCGGCCGCGGTCGTTGCCCTGGTGCTGCTCCTGCTGGCCTTCGTACGGCGGCGGGGCCGCTCCCTGCCCGAGTGGCTGGCCACCGCGCGGGAGCTGCGCGCGCGCCAGAAGCGGGCGGCGAGCATGCCGATACCGCCGGGCACGGAGCCCGGTCTGGTGCCCGCCGTGGAGTGCGAGCCGGCCCTGCGCACGTACTCCTACGGCGCGCGTGACCGGCGTCCGGTCGGCATCGTCGGGGACGGGACGTTCGTCACGGCGGTGCTCCAGGTGGAGGCGGACGCCACCGCGCTGCGGGCCGAGCGCAGCCGCCAGCCGCTGCCGGTCGCGCTGGTGCGGGACGCCCTGGAGGTGGACGGGATCCGGCTGGAGTCGGCCCAGATCGTGCTGCACACCCAGCCGGCGCCCGCGCTGCATCTGCCCCAGCAGTCCGTCGCCGTCGCCAACTACCTTCCGCTGCAGGAGCAGACGGGCGCGCCGGCCGTGCGCATCACCTGGATCGCGCTGAAGCTCGATCCGGAGAGCTGCGCGGAGGCCGTGGCCGCGCGCGGTGGCGGGCTGCTCGGGGCGCAGAAGTGCGTCGTGCGGACCGCGGACCACCTGGCGAGCCGGCTGACCGGCGGGGGCTTTCGCGCGCGGGTGCTCGACGAGGAGGAGCTGGTCGCCGCCCTCGCCACGTCGGCCTGCGCCAACCCGCTGGTCACCGCCGAGGCGGGGCGCAGCGAGACCCGGGAGCGGCGCACGGAGGAGTCCGGGCGCAGCTGGCGCTGTGACAACCGCCGGCACACGACGTACTGGGTCAGGCGCTGGCCCCAACTGGGCGGCAGCCGCGGCGAGTCGCTGCCGCACTTCCTCGCCCGGGTCACGGCGGTCCCGGCCCTGGCGACCACCTTCAGCCTCACTCTCACGCGCGGGGAGCAGCAGGAGGTGTCCCTCTCCGGCCATCTGCGGGTGACCGGACGCAGCGACGACGAACTCGTGGCGGCGCGGCGCGCGCTGGAGGCCGCGGCCCGGCAGGGCGGCGCCGGACTGGCCCGCCTCGACCGCGAGCAACTGCCCGGCATGCTGGCCACGCTGCCCCTCGGAGGTGCGCGGTGACGACGATTCCGACGACTTCCGTGCGGCCGGGCACGGGTGCGAGCGCGGGTGCGCCCGCGCCGACGCCGGCGCCTTCCGGACCGCGCCGCGCGGGCGATCTGCTGCGGCACGGGCTGGGCCTGATCGGCCCCCGGCACGGGCGGCACGGGGTGTCCGTGCCGCAGCTGGACGCGCTCGCCCTGCCCATCGGGGACGACGGCGTGGTGGCCGGTGTGGACGCCGAGGGCCAGCCGGCCGTACTGGGCATCAACCGGCCCACGCCGTACGACGTGGTGCTCATCGGCGGCCTGTGGACGGCGCAGGTGCTGGCGCTGCGCTCGGCGGCCACCGGCGCCCGGGTGGCGGTGGAGACCGGCCGCCCGCAGGCCTGGATGCAGATGGTGCACGCCATGGGCGGCGGGCAGAACGGCCTGTCCGTGTACGACGTGGGGCGGGTGCCCCCGCAGGGCGCCTCCGCGGGCACGCCTGTCCTGGTGGTGCGCGACTGCGGTATGCGGCCGCCGCGCGGACGAGTGGTGTCCGGGCCCTGGCAGTCGGTGCTGACCCTGCTGCCGTATCTCAGCCCGGTCGCGCCCCGGCTGCTGCGCCAGGCACGGCTCGCCGGCATCCAGCGGGTCTCGCCGGACGAGGCCGCCGAACTGGGCCGCACCATGGGTCTGTCGCGGACCGAGGTCGAGTCGCTGCCGGCGTTGCCCGACGGCGTCACCCTGTGGTGTAGCGACCGTGACCGGCAGTACGTCCTGACGCAACCCACCGATGCCGAGACCGGATTGTTGGGCACACCACGCCGCATGGACTGAACTGCCCCTTCCTGTCCTTTTTGTTCGCGGCACTCATGTTTCCTGTTCGTCGCATGTCTGCCGTTTGCTCCCTGTTTCCCTTGGCAAGACGCAAGGCCGCAGGGGCACTTCGAGGCGGGCTGTGACGTGCTGCGCGCATGCCGAGAGGCGGGCGGGCCTGCCGAGGTACGGCTCGTGGTGATTAGGCTGGGAGCGGGCGCGATGACAGGACCCGTGCGCCGGGCGTCGGTGTCCAGGGGGAAGACCGGCGGATCGGACTGCCCCGAAAACGACTACCGACGACTCGGAACGACACGACATGGTCGCCCCGGCACGGCACGAGGGTGTTCGACCACACCAGGAGGAACTGTGAACAGCGATCGGGACGGGATCCGCGGGGGCTGGGACACACCCGACGACGACCAGACCGACGCGGAGTCCGCCATCGAGATGACGGGCGAGTTCACCATCGACTACGCACCGCCCGCCTGGTACACGCAGAACGCGTCCGGCGCCACCGGTGCGGCAGGCGGTCCGGGCGGCGCGAGCGGATTCGGCGGGCCGGCCGGCCCCGGCGACGCGGGTGCTCCGGTCCCTCCCGGGGTCCCCCCGTTCCCGCCGAACGCACCGGCTCCCGGGCCGACTCCGCCGCCGCCCACCGCCCAGCCCGCCGGCACCCCGCCGCAGGGCACGCCGTACGCACCGCCGCAGGGCACGCCGCCCCAGGGCACCCCGTACGCGCCGCCCCAGGGGACCCCGTACGCAGCGCCGCAAGGCGCTCCCTACGCTCCGCCGCCGCCTCCGCCCGGGCCGGTGCAGAGCGCCCCCTTCCCGCCGCCCGTGCAGCCCGCGCAGCCGGTCGGTCACCCCGCGCCGATGCCGCAGTTGCCGCATGGCTTCGAGCCGCAGCAGCAGCCGGCCGCCCCGCAGCCGCAGCCCGGGGCGACCCCCGCCCAGCCCGGGGCACCGGCACCGGCCGTCGTGCCCGAGCCGGAGACGAGCAACGGGGACCTGGAGAGCGGGGCCACCATGCGGTTCTCCGCAGTGGCCCTGAAGCGTGAGATGGCCGAGATCGCCGAGGCCGCGGCGGCTGTCAGGAAGGAAGCCGATTCCGTCGGCTCGGGCTCCGCACAGGACGCGGGCACCGGCGATGGCGAGGGCGCGCCGGAGGCCGTGGCCGGGTCGGAGGAGCCCGCCGAGGGCGCCGAAGGCAAGGCCGCCGCCGAGGAAGACGCCGCGGCCGCGAGCACCGCCTCCGATGCCCCCGACGCCGATGCCCCTGACGCCGATGCCTCCGCCGCCGCTGATGACGCGGACGAGAGCGAGAGCGAGGACCCGTACGACGAGGACGGCAGCACGGCCCACGCCGAGGGCGACGCGGCCGGCAAGGCCGACGTCACGACGGGGACGGGGACGGAGGCAAAGACCGAGGCCGGGACGAAGACCGAGGCCGGGGAACCGGCCGACGCGGAGCAGGCCGCAGCCGAGGTCCCGGACTCCGCCGGCCCGGACTCCGCCTCCCCGCAGCCCACGGACGCCCCGGTGGCTGAGGCTGCCGCACAGGAGGGCACGGTCCCGCAGGACAGCGCAGTCCCGCAGGACGGCGCGCCTCAGCCGGGCACGCCGGACAACGGCACCCAGCCGAACGCGGCCGCAGCACAGGCAGGCGCCCCCCAGGACGCCGTACCCCCCGCTCCCCCGGCCCCCCAGGACGCCGTACCGCCCGCTCCCCCGGCCCCGCAGGACGCCCAGCCCGGCTGGACGCCTGCGCCCGCGCCGCAGAGCGGAGTGCCGCCGCTGCCGCCCTCCTACCAGCCCGCTGCCCCCGCGCCGGCCGCCCAGTGGCCTGTGCAGCCCGGTCAGCCCGGTCAGCCGCAGCCCGGCCCCCTGCCCGGTCAGCAGCCGCCGTTCCAGCCGCAGGCCCCGCAGCCCGCGCCCGCCGCCTGGAACCAGCCGGCCCAGCCCGGCGCGCCCGCCATGCCACAGCCCGGTCAGCCGTACCCGGCCGCACCACCGGCCGCACAGCCGTCGGCGGGACCGGGACCCCAGCCGCAGCCGCAGCCGCAGCCCCAGCCGACGGGTCCCGCCACGTCCGGCGGTTACGGATTCCCGCCGCCCGGGCCGCAGCCGGGCACCAACCCCCAGGCGCAGCCCGGCGGTTACGGCTTCCCGCCGCCGAACCCCAACGGCCCGACCCCGCCCGGTGGTTACGGCTTCCCGCCGCCGGCGCAGGCAGCTCAGGCTCCGCAGGCGCCGGTCGATCCGCGTACCGGTGCGGCCTGGCCGCAGCCCATCCAGCACGACCAGCGGCAGCCCACCAACCCCGGTGCGGCGCCGCTCGGTTACACCGCCGCCGTGGAGCTTTCCGCCGACCGGCTGCTCAACAACAAGAAGCAGAAGGCGAAGAGCGGGCGGCCCACCGCGGCGTCGAGTCGCTTCAAGCTCGGCGGCAAGAAGGAAGAAGCCGAGCGGCTGCGCAAGCTGGAGCTGATCCGCACGCCGGTGCTGTCCTGCTACCGGATCGCGGTCATCAGCCTCAAGGGCGGCGTGGGCAAGACGACCACGACCACCGCGCTCGGCTCCACCCTGGCCACCGAGCGGCAGGACAAGATCCTCGCCATCGACGCCAACCCGGACGCCGGTACGCTCGGCCGCAGGGTCCGACGCGAGACGGGGGCCACTATTCGTGACCTCGTCCAGGCGATCCCGTACCTGAACTCGTACATGGACATCCGCCGGTTCACGTCCCAGGCGCCCTCCGGCCTGGAGATCATCGCCAACGACGTCGACCCGGCCGTGTCGACCACGTTCAACGACGAGGACTACCGCCGCGCGATAGACGTGCTCGGCCGGCAGTACCCGGTGATCCTCACCGACTCCGGCACCGGCCTGCTCTACAGCGCCATGCGCGGTGTGCTCGACCTCGCCGACCAGCTGATCATCATCTCGACTCCGTCCGTGGACGGTGCGAGCAGCGCCAGTACGACGCTGGACTGGCTGTCCGCGCACGGGTACGCCGACCTGGTCTCCCGGTCGCTCACGGTGATCTCCGGAGTCCGCGAGACCGGCAAGATGATCAAGGTCGAGGACATCGTGTCGCACTTCGAGACCCGCACCCGCGGGGTCGTGGTCGTGCCGTTCGACGAGCATCTGGCCGCCGGCGCCGAGGTCGACCTCGACATGATGCGGCCGCGGACGCGGGAGGCGTACTTCAACCTCGCCGCGCTGGTCGCCGAGGACTTCGTACGCCACCAGCAGTCGCACGGGCTGTGGACCAGCGACGGCAATCCGCCGCCGGTGGCCGCCCCGCCGATGCCGGGCCAGCCGACGCCGGGTCAGCCCATGCCGGGCCAGCCCTATCCGCAGGCCCCCGGCCAGGAGCTGTACACCGGGCCGCCGCAGCCCTATCCGCCCCAGCAGGGACAGCCGCCGTATCCGCAGGCACCGGGCCAGCAGCCCTACCCGCAGGCGGCGCCCGGCCAGCAGCCGTACCCGCCGCAGCAGGGCCAGCCGCCGCAGCAGCCTGGTCAGCCGTACGGCTACCCCCAGCCGCCGCAGGGGCAGCAGCAGCCGCAGCCCGGCCATCCGCAGCAGTAGGCAGGCGAAGGGCGGCCGGTGCGCAGCGCACCGGCCGCCCTGTCAATTCGTGCAATTCGTGGCACCGCCGAAAGGCCTACCCCTGCGCCGCCACGATCTCCCGGCACCGCTTCACATCCGCGGCCATCTGCTCCAGCAGGGCGTCCAGGGTGTCGAACTTCGCCTGGCCGCGCACGTACGCGAGGAAGTCGACGGCGACGTGCAGGCCGTACAGGTCGAGGCCGACGCGGTCGATCGCGTACGCCTCCACCGTGCGCTCGGTGCCGTCGAACTGCGGGTTCGTGCCGACCGAGATCGCGGCCGGCATGGCCTCGCCCTGGACGTGCAGATAGCCGGCGTACACGCCGTCGGCGGGGATGGCGGTGTGCGGGAGCGTCTCGACGTTGGCCGTCGGGAAGCCCAGGTCACGGCCGCGCTGGGCGCCGCGCACGACCACGCCCTCCACGCGGTGCGGACGGCCCAGGATCTCGCGGGCACCCTCGACGTCACCCTCGGCGACCAGGCACCGGGTCAGCGTCGAGGAGAACGGCTTGCCGCCGCCCGCCTCACCGGTGACGTACAGGTCGACGACCTCGACCTCGAAGTCGTAGGTCTTGCCCTGCTCGGCGAGGAACTCGACGTTGCCGGCCGCCTTGTGGCCGAAGCGGAAGTTCGGGCCCTCGACGACCGCCTTGGCGTGCAGCTTGTCCACCAGGACCTTCACCACGAAGTCGGCGGGCGAGAGCTTCGAGAACTCGGTGGTGAAGGGGAGGATGAGCAGCGCGTCCACGCCCAGTTGCGCCATCAGCTCGGCACGGCGGTGGTGCGGGGCGAGCAGCGGCGGGTGACTGCCGGGGCGGACGACCTCGCTCGGGTGCGGGTCGAAGGTCACCACGACGGCCGGGACGCCCAGTTCGTGGGCGCGGTCCACGGCATGCTTGATGATCAGCTGGTGGCCGCGGTGGACGCCGTCGTAGGAACCGATGGTGACGACGCTGCGCCCCCAGTCCTGGGGGATGTCCTCCAAGCCACGCCAGCGCTGCACTGTGACCGCTCCTCGAACCCGTGTCCGTGTCTACCTTGACCTCTTGTGCAGGTCTAAGGGTGCCATGCCGGGTGCCCCTCGCCCGCATCGGTATCGGGGCTGTGATCGGGCGCACGTTCACGGTCACGCCTTCGGTGGCGCTCAGGCGGGTACGCGGACGCCCGCCAGGTTCTCCAGCGTGCGGCGGGTGCTGGGGCCCACCACCGCGGCCCAGTCGTCCGGGGTGTCGGCCAGCCAGCGGGCCATCAGCACGGCGAAGCCGGGTACGTGCCGGCCCAGGTCGACCAGGCCGCGGTCGAAGCGGGTGGCGCCCTCGGGCGTGCGGACCAGGAGCAGGCCGGTGCGGTGCACGAGCCCGCGGACCTCCTCCGGCCCGCGGTCGCCGTGCTCGGCCGCCGCGTGCAGGACGGCGTCCAGGACGGAGGGGTCCTGTTCGCCGGTGAGCAGGATCTCGAGCAGTTCGCGGCGCAACGGGCGGGAGACGGCGCTGCCCTCGGCGGCGAGGACGGTGGCGAGGGCAGCGCGGAGCGGTTCGGGGCCGTCGTGGAGCAGGCCGGTGACGAGGGGCAGCAGGACGGGGCGGGCGGTCGGCCCCTGCTCGAGCCGTCGGTCGAGGTGGGCGGCGAGCTGTCCGGCGAGGTGTGCCGCGCTCTCCGGGCGCAGTCGTACGGCTTCCCCGGCCAGGGCGGCGACGCGGCGGGCGAGGGACGGGGTGGTGACGTCGGTGAGGGCGCTCAGGGTCTGCGCCGCGTCGGGGCCGTGCAGCCGGGTGCGGAAGGCCGCCAGGACCGGTTCGGGGTGGGTGACGAGGGCGGGGGCCAGGGCACCGGGCGGAAGGTGCGGGTCGCCGTCGGCGAAGGCCCGCAGGGCCGCGGTCAGGTGCCGGTCCCGGGTGAGCGGGTCGTGGACCAGCAGGGCGAGGGCACCGCCGTGCAGGGTGTGGTCGGCGGGGCGGGCGAGCAGGGTGAGGGCGGCCCGGCGCAGCAGCTCACGGTCGGCCTGCGCGCACACGTGCGGGGCCGCGCGCAGCCCGAACGTCATGGCGGCCGCCCGGCGGGCGGGGCGTTCGTCGTGCGCCCAGCGCTCGACGGCGCGGCACAGGGCCGACGGCTCGTCCTCGGCGAGCGTGGCGAGCAGTTCGTCGGCGCGCCGGTGGGCGCTCGCCACCAGGAGGTCGGCGAGGCCGTCCAGTGCGCCGTGCCGGTGGGTGTGCAGCAGGGCCTGTGCGGCGGTCGCGACGGTGGCGTGCGGGGTCGCGGGCAGCGGCCGTTCGTCGTCGAACCAGCGGATCAGCTGCGGCTGTACGGCGGCGGGCGCGGCGGCGAGCAGCCGGGCGACGGCGTCGAGGTAACGCTCGCCGGGCGCCGGGGGCGCCTGGTCTGCCAGCACGAGCCCGCGCAGCAGGGCGAGCCGCTCGGCGTCGGGGAGGGGCAGCTCGGTCCAGAAGGCGGGCCCGAACTCGGCCGGGCCGGTCCGCCGCGCCCGGCGCCAGGCCACGATCCGGTCGGCGAGCAGCCGCAGCACCTCGGCGTACGGCGTCGCGTCCGGGACCTGGAGCAGGGTCCGGGCGAGCAGCCGGGCGGCCCACCAGGAGCCGGGGTCCTGGTCCAGGGCGTTGGTCAAGTCCCTGAGCCTGGTGGCGAGTTGGCGGTGCCCGTGCTGCCGGGCGAGGACCAGCAAGGCCTGTACGACGGGGCCGATGCGGTGGTGCGGCACCGGCGCGGGCGCGGACTCCCGCGCGGCACGGGGGCGGTGGACGAGGGCGTGCAGGGCCTCGTCCAGGTCGAGGTGCATGCCCTGGATCCAGTCGGCCAACTCCTCGTGCGCGAAGCGGTAGCCGTCGCCGGCCGGGACGAGGAGGCCCTCGGCGAGCACGGCGGACGCCCAGCCGGTGCCGCCGCCGAGCCGGGCCGGGGCGGGGCCCCAGGGGAACACCGTCTCGAAGGACTCCCGGTCCAGCTCGCCCTGTCCGGGCCCGAGGCTGCGCCGGGCGGCTTCGTGCACCTGCCCGGCCACCCGCGCGGCGAGCCGGCGTACGGCCGTCCCGCGCAGGCCGTTCTGGGCGGCGAGGCGGACCGCGATGCGCAGACACATCAGGTCGAGGTGCGCGGCGAACACCTCGTGCCGGTCGACGGGCCCCTGCACCGGGGCGTCCGGCGCGGCGGCCAGGACCTCGGACAGCAGTCGGAGGGTGAGCGGATGCCGGGCGTCACGCTCGGCGAGGGCACCGTCCGGGACGCCGAACCGGGCCCTGGCCAGCCGCGCCTCGTCCGGGGTCAGCGCGGCCAGCCGGACACAGGGCGCGAGGGGAGGTGCGAGGGTACCGGGGGCGACGGGGACGGCGCGCGTGGCGAGGGCGGCAGGAGCAGGCGGGGCGGCAGGGGCAGGCGGGACGGCCGGAGCCGCCTGTGCGGCCGAACCGACCGAACCAGCCGTACCAGCCGAACCAGCAGAACCAGCTGAGCCGGCCGAACCGACCGAACCAGCCGTACCAGCCGAACCGACCGAGCCAGCCGAGGTCGCGTACAGCAGGTCCGCGGGGAACTCCGCCCCCGCACGCTCCCAGTACTCCTCCCGGCAGGCCACCACCAGCCGTGCGCCGGTCTCGCGCAGCCAGTCGGCCGTGCCGCGGGTCCACTCGGGCAGCCGGTGGGCGAGCAGGGGCGGCATCTCCTCGGGGCCGTCGAGGAGCAGCAGCAGCGGGCGGCCGGCCCGGGCGGCGACGCGGGCCAGCCGCTCAGGGGTGAGATCGCCCAGGTCGCCGGGGTGGGCGCAGCGGGCGGCGGCGACGATCCGGGCGGCCCGGTCCAGGGTGCGGTGGGCGGCGTCGGCCACGGAGCCGTCGCTGTCCTGCAGGTCGGCGCCGCGCAGCCAGAGGGTGGGTCCGGGCCGCTCGGCGCGGGCCCGGCGTGCGGCGAGGGCCGCGAGTTCCGTCGTACGGCCGCTGCCCGGAGCGCCGACGAGGGCGAGCACGGTCCGGTCGCCGCTCTCGAAGGCCGTCAACTCCCGTGCGGGGAAGGCGCGTTCGACCGGTTCCGGGGCGCCGGTGTGCCTGCTGTGCGGGCCGTCCTGGCCGGCGGAGGTGCCGGTCAGCTCCAGGATGCCGGCCAGGTTGAGGTCGGCGCCGTGGGCGGGCACGGTGGCCGCGTTGCGGGCGAGCAGTTCGCCGAGGGGGCCGTCGGCGGGCCGCAGCGGGACCGCGAAGGCCGCGTCGCGCCGCGCGGAGTGCAGGGCGGTGCCGAGGACGCCGAGGACCGCGCCGGTCTCGGCGTCCCGCACCGGTCCGCCCGCCGCTCCGCCGCCGAGCCGCAGCGCGTCCCGGCCGGCGGTGCCGATGGCCAGCTCCAGCGTGTCCTCGAGGCGGTGGAAGCGGTCGGTGGCGGTGTACGTCGCCCCGGTGGCGCCCAGCACCCGCGCCTCACGCCAGCAGCCCGCGGGGACCCGTACATACGTTCCGACGTCGATCCGCTCCCGCACGGTCAGCGGCAGCGGGGCCAGGCCCAGCCCCTCGGTGCGGACCAGGGCCAGGCCGCGGGCGGGCAGCGGGACGACGGCGGTGGCGTCGACCACGCAGACGCGCTCGCCCTCGCGGTCGTCCGCCGCGTGCAGCACGAGCCGGGGCAGACCGTCGACGGTCTCGTGGCTGGTGAGCAGCGTACCGAGGTGATCGGCGAGGAATCCGATGCCGCGGGGACGGCCGGCCAGGTCACGGATCTCGACCAGGTCGGGGTCCACGGACCGGCGAGCGGCGCGGTACGGGTGGGCCGCGCCGGCTGTGCGGGAGGTGTCGCCGGCCGGGGGGACCTCATCGGTGCACCGCGGGCCTTGCCCGGGGGCGGCGCACTGCCCCGGCGCCACACCCTCCCCGTACGCTGGGCGCTGCCCGTGCGCTGCGGCCGTGTGGTCTTCCTGGCCCCGGCGGAGACCGTCCGTCGTTGCGCGGCGACCGTTTCCGGTGCGCGGGCCCCGTCCCGCCATGGCCGTACCTCCCCGCCCGTACCCCGTGTCCATACCCCCGTGCCCTGTCTTCGACGGTAGGCGCGCGATGATCGGCGGGACAGATCGCGTGGCGAACGCGCCCCCGTCCGCTCCCCCGGTTCACTCCGAGCGCCTGCCCGGACGGGTGAATAGGCGGGTGCCGCTGGATAACCCTAGGGATGGGGGAACCGAGGGGGGACCGTGGAGCGGCGGCGGGGGCTCACCCCGTGGCCGGCCGCCGCTCCACGGGCGACGTCCTTGGCGGATGTCTCAGCCGAAGACGGCCAGGCTCTTGGCCTTGCCCTTCTGTTCCTCGACGAGGGCCAGGAACCGGCCCCCGTCGTCGAACACGGCGACGGGTCCGGCGCCCGCGTAAGCGTCGGGCATCTCCAGCCGGACACCGTTGAGCAGCAGCCGGGCCCGCTTGCCGTCCACCTGCCAGCGCGGGAACGCGGCCCCGGCGGCCTCGGCGACCGGCATCACGGTCAGCTCCTGCTGCAGCTGGTCCAGCGTCTTGGCCGCGTCCAGCTTGTACGGCCCCACGCGCGTGCGGCGCAGCGCGGTGAGGTGGCCGCCGACGCCGAGGCCGGCGCCCAGGTCCCGGGCGAGGGCGCGGATGTAGGTGCCGGAGGAGCAGACGACGGAGACGACCAGGTCGAGGACCTGGGTGCCGTCCTCGGCGACCGCGTCGCGGACGTCGTACACCGTGAAGGAGGAGACCGTCACCGGGCGGGCGGGGATGTCGAAGTCCTCGCCCTCGCGGGCCCGCTTGTAGGACCGTACGCCGTCGATCTTGATGGCGCTGACCTTGGACGGCACCTGCATGATGTCGCCGGTCAGCTTGGCGATCCCGGCGTCGATGGCGTCCCGGGTCACCTTGGCGGCGTCGGCCGAGGAGGTGATCTCGCCCTCGGCGTCGTCGGTGAGCGTGTTCTGCCCCAGGCGGATGGTGCCCAGGTACTCCTTCTCGGTCAGCGCGAGGTGCCCGAGGAGCTTGGTGGCGCGCTCGACCCCGAGGACCAGGACACCGGTCGCCATCGGGTCGAGGGTGCCGGCGTGGCCGACGCGGCGGGTCCTGGCGATCCCGCGCATCTTGGCGACCACGTCGTGCGAAGTGAAGCCCGACGGCTTGTCGACGATGACGAGGCCGTCGGGCGGGGTGGGCTTGCTGGTCATTCGGCGCTGTCGTCCGTCTCCTCGTCGGAATCCGGCTTCTTGTACGGGTCCGCCTCACCGGCGTACGAGGCACCCGCGGACGCCTCGCGCACCGCGGCGTCGGACTGCCGGGCCCGGTCGAGGAGGTCCTCGATGGTCCGGGCGGTGTCCGGCAGGGCGTCCGCGACGAAGGTCAGGGTCGGCGTGAACTTCACGCCGGCCGCGCGCCCGACCTCGGAGCGCAGGATGCCCTTGGCGCTCTCCAGGCCCGCGGCAGCGGCCTGACGCTCCTCGTCGTCCCCGTAGACCGTGTAGAAGACGGTCGCCTCCCGCAGGTCACCCGTGACCCGGGTGTCCGTGATGGTGACGTGCGAGCCGAGCCGCGGGTCCTTGATCCCGCGCTGCAGCTTCTGGGCCACCACCTCTCGGATGAGGTCCGCCAGCCTTTTCGCCCGCGCGTTGTCGGCCACTGGTCCGTCTCCCGTTCTTTTTCTTCTTCTCGTGTTGCTGTGGTCTGGTCGTGTCAGTCGTCTTCGCCGTGGAACCGGCGGCGGACCGACAGCAGCTCCACCTCGGGGCGGCCGGCGACCAGCCGTTCGCACCGGTCGAGTACGTCGCTCAGGTGCCCCGCGTCCGAAGAGACCATGGCGAGGCCGACGACCGCTCGCCGGTGGAGGTTCATGTGGTCCACCTCGGCCGCGCTCACCGCGTACTTCCGCTGGAGTTCGGCGACGATCGGGCGGACGACGGAGCGCTTCTCCTTCAGCGAGTGGACGTCGCCGAGGAGGAGGTCGAAGGACAGAGTCCCCACGTACATGTGTCTGGCCGGTTCACCCGCCGGTACGGGATCGATGGCCCCTTGGCCGAGCGGCCGGGGACATCAAGAACGGTACCGCGTACCTGCCGGTGGCTCGACAGGGTTTCCCCGGCGCCCTTGAGCGCCCGGGAACGGCGAGCTGGCCGGCGGGACCGAGATCCCGCCGGCCAGCTTCGGATGCCGTGGGCCGTTACGCCCGCGGCTTCTCCCGCATCTCGTACGTCGCGATGACGTCGTCGACCTTGATGTCGTTGAAGTTGCCGAGGTTGATACCGCCCTCGAACCCTTCGCGGATCTCGGTGACGTCGTCCTTGAAGCGACGCAGGCCCTCGATGTTGAGGTTCTCCGCGACCACCTTGCCGTCGCGGATGAGGCGGGCCTTGGTGTTGCGGCGCACCTCGCCGGACCGGATGAGGACACCGGCGATGTTGCCCAGCTTGGACGACTTGAAGACCTCGCGGATCTCCGCCGTACCCAGCTCGACCTCTTCGTACTCCGGCTTGAGCATGCCCTTGAGGGCCGCCTCGATCTCCTCGATCGCCTGGTAGATGACCGAGTAGTACCGGACGTCCACACCCTCGCGCTCGGCCATCTGCGCCGCGCGGCCGGCCGCGCGGACGTTGAAGCCGATCACGATGGCGTCGGAGCCCATGGCCAGGTCGATGTCCGACTCCGTGACCGCACCGACGCCGCGGTGCAGGACGCGGATGTCGACCTCTTCGCCGACGTCCAGCTGGAGCAGGGAGGACTCGAGCGCCTCGACGGAACCAGAAGCGTCACCCTTGATGATCAGGTTCAGCTGCTGGACCTCGCCGGCCTTGAGCACCTTGTCCAGGTCCTCGAGGGAGACACGGCGCGTGCGCTTGGCGAAGGCCGCGTTCCGCTCGCGGGCGGCGCGCTTCTCGGCGATCTGACGGGCCGTACGGTCCTCGTCGACCACCAGGAAGTTGTCACCCGCACCCGGGACGTTGGTCAGGCCCAGGACCTGGACCGGCGTCGACGGGCCGGCCTCGGCGACGTTGTTGCCGTTGTCGTCGAGCATGGCGCGCACGCGGCCGTAGGCGTCGCCCACGACCATCGTGTCGCCGACCCGCAGGGTGCCTCGCTGGACGAGGACCGTCGCCACGGCACCGCGGCCGCGGTCGAGCCGGGACTCGATCGAGATGCCCTGCGCGTCCTGGGCCGGGTTGGCCCGCAGGTCGAGCGAGGCGTCGGCGGTGAGGACCACGGCCTCCAGCAGCGAGTCGATGTGCAGACCCTGCTTGGCGGAGATGTCGACGAACATGGTGTCGCCGCCGTACTCCTCGGCCACCAGGCCGTACTCGGTCAGCTGACCGCGCACCTTGGTCGGGTCGGCGCCCTCGACGTCGATCTTGTTGACCGCGACGACGATCGGGACGTCGGCCGCCTTGGCGTGGTTGAGCGCCTCGACCGTCTGCGGCATGACGCCGTCGTTGGCCGCGACGACCAGGATCGCGATGTCGGTCGACTTCGCACCACGGGCACGCATGGCGGTGAACGCCTCGTGACCCGGGGTGTCGATGAAGGTGATCCTGCGCTCTTCGTCGTTGACCTCGGTCGAGACCTGGTAGGCACCGATGTGCTGGGTGATGCCGCCGGCCTCGCCCGCGATGACGTTCGTCTTGCGGATGGCGTCGAGCAGTCGGGTCTTACCGTGGTCGACGTGGCCCATGACGGTGACGACCGGCGGGCGGACCACCAGGTCCTCCTCGTCGCCCTCGTCCTCGCCGAACTCGATGTCGAAGGACTCGAGCAGCTCGCGGTCCTCCTCCTCGGGGCTGACGATCTGAACCGCGTAGTTCATCTCGCCGGCGAGGAGCTGCAGGGTCTCGTCGGAGACGGACTGCGTGGCCGTGACCATCTCGCCGAGGTTCATCATGACCGCGACGAGCGACGCCGGGTTGGCGTTGATCTTCTCCGCGAAGTCGGTGAGCGACGCGCCGCGGGAGAGACGGATGGTCTCGCCGTTGCCGCGCGGCAGCATCACGCCGCCGACGCTCGGGGCCTGCATGGCCTCGTACTCCTGGCGCCTCTGCCGCTTCGACTTGCGGCCACGGCGCGCGGGACCACCGGGACGGCCGAAGGCGCCCTGCGTGCCACCACGGCCACCGGGACCGCCGGGACGGCCGCCGAAGCCGGGACGGCCACCGCCGCCACCGCCGAAGCCGCCACCGCCGCCGCCGGGGCCGCCGCCACCGGGACGGCGGCGAAGCCGCCGCCACCCGGACGGGCGCCGCCGCCACCACCGGGACGGTGGCGAAGCCGCCGCCACCGGGACGACCGGCGCCACCGGGCCTACCGGCACCGGCCGGGCCACGACCGCCGCCACCGGGGCCGGGACGCGGGCCGGCAGCGGGACGCTGCGGCATCATGCCGGGGTTCGGACGCGGACCGGCCGGGCCGGGACGCGGGCCGCCCTGCGGGCGGGGCATACCGGACGGAGACGGACGCGAACCGCCGGGAGCCTGGGGCGCGGGCCGCCCTGGCCGCCTACCGCCTGCGGACGGGGACCGCCGCCGGGGCACCGGGGCCGCCTGGCGCGGGCCGCCCTGCGGGCGCGGGGCCTGCGGGCGGGCCATGCCGGTGGAGCCACCGGAGGTGAAGGGGTTGTTGCCCGGACGCGGGCCGGAGGGACGGCCACCCGGACGCGGGGCCTGACCGGGGCGCGCACCGCCCTGGCCCGGACGGGGCGCCTGGCCCTGGCCGGGAGCACCCGGACGGGCGCCGCCGGGCTTCGGGCCACCGGGACGCGCGCCGGGACGCGGACCCTGCGCGGCCGGAGCCTGCGGGGCCTGCGCGGCCGGAGCGGTTACGGAGCGGTGAACTCCGGGGCGGCCGGAGCCGGACGCGGCGCGGGCTTCGGGCCCGGCACCGGACGCGGGCCGGGGGCCGACGCGGGCGCCGCGGGGGCCGACGAGGCCGCGGGCTGCGGGGCAGCGGGCGCCGTCGGAGGCTTGGGGGCCGCCGGCTTCGGGGCAGCCGGACGTGCCGCCTGCGCCGGAGAGGGCGCGGCGGGCTTGGGGGAAGCCTTGCGCGGGGCGGGCTTGCCGGCGGACTTGCCGTTGCCACCGCCCTGGAAGGCATCGGTCAGCTTGCGTACAACCGGCGCTTCGATGGTCGAAGACGCCGAACGGACGAATTCACCGAGTTCCTGGAGCTTGGCCATGACGACCTTGCTCTCCACACCGAACTCCTTGGCGAGTTCGTAGACCCGGACCTTAGCCACTTCGCTCCTTTGAGGTCCGGGTTGAAGCCGGACCGTCGCTACTTCATGGGCGTACTCATCGCGTGCTCATCGAGTGCTCATCGCAATCTCGACCTACTTCCAACTCGCGGGGTACCTGGTCACGCGGACGGTCCGCGTGCCACTTCCTTACGGTGTTGCCTGCTCGACAACTGTTGTCCGCTCGACGTACTGGCGCAACGCCTTTGTGTCGAGCGCTCCCGGGGCGCGCAGTGCCCTCGGGAACGCCCGGCGGCGTACCGCCTGGTCGAGACAGACCAGGGCGGGGTGTACGTAGGCACCCCGGCCGGGCAGCGTACCGCGAGGATCGGGGGCGCACGCGTCCTCGATCCTCACGATCCGCAGGAGATCGTTCTTGGCCGCCCGCTCCCGGCACCCCACACAGGTGCGTTCAGGGCATACTCGGGCTTGCGTCCGGCCAGACACGGTTAAGTGTACCTCCCCGTACCGACCTCACCCCTTTGGGGCAAAGATCGAACAGTTGGCGCGCAGATATCTGTCGTAAACGAAGCGACCCGCGGCTTGGATCTATTCCCGGCGTGACCCCGGTCGCCCGGTGCCACCCGGGTCGTCCGGCGTGACCCGGGTCGTCCGGCGTCACCCGGCGTTACTCGGCCTGCTGCTCCGTGTCGGGGCGGATGTCGATGCGCCAGCCGGTGAGGCGGGCGGCGAGGCGGGCGTTCTGCCCCTCCTTGCCGATCGCCAGCGACAGCTGGTAATCCGGGACGGTCACCCGGGCCGAGCGGGAGGCGAGGTCCACGACCTCCACCTTGCTCACCCGAGCGGGTGACAGCGCGTTCGCGACCATCTCCGCCGGGTCGTCCGACCAGTCGACGATGTCGATCTTCTCGCCGTTCAGCTCGCCCATCACATTGCGCACCCGGCCGCCCATCGGGCCGATGCAGGCGCCCTTGGCGTTCAGGCCCGAACGGGTGGACCGTACGGCGATCTTGGTGCGGTGGCCGGCCTCGCGGGCGATCGCGGCGATCTCCACGGAACCGTCGGCGATCTCCGGCACCTCCAGGGCGAAGAGCTTCTTCACCAGGTTGGGGTGCGTACGGGAGAGGGTGACCGACGGTCCGCGGACGCCCTTGGCCACCCGGACGACGTACGAACGCAGGCGCATGCCGTGCGGGTAGGTCTCGCCGGGCACCTGCTCCTGCACCGGCAGGATGGCCTCGAGCTTGCCGATGTCCACGAGCACGTTCTTCGGGTCGCGGCCTTGCTGGACCACGCCGGTGACGATGTCACCCTCGCGGCCCGCGTACTCACCGAGGGTCGCGTCGTCCTCGGCGTCGCGCAGCCGCTGCAGGATCACCTGCTTGGCGGTGGTGGCGGCGATGCGGCCGAAGCCGGACGGGGTGTCGTCGAACTCGCGGGCCTCCTGGCCCTCCTCGAGGTCCTCGGGGTCCTCCTTCGCCCACACGGTCACATGCCCGGTCTCCCGGTTGAGCTCCACGCGCGCGTGTCGGCGGCTTCCCTCGGTGCGGTGGTAGGCGATGAGGAGGGCCGACTCGATCGCCTCGACCAGCAGGTCGAAGGAGATCTCCTTCTCCCGAACCAAGCCCCGCAGGGCGCTCATGTCGATGTCCACGGCTACGCCTCCTCCTCTTCCTTCATGTCCTTCATGTCCTTGCGGTTGAACTCGACCTGCACGCGCGCCTTGTCGATCTGCGGGAAGGTGAGCCGACGGGTGGTCGCCTTACGTCCCTTGACGCCGGGAACCTCCACGTCCAGACCCTCGTCGTCCACGGTCAGGATCCTCGCGACCAGTTCGCCGTCCTCGGCCAGCTGGAACTTCACGAGCCGGCCGGTGGCGCGCACGAAGTGCCGGTGCTCGGTGAGGAGGCGCTCCGCCCCGGGGGTGCCGACCTCCAGGTCGTACGCCGCGTCGCCCATCGCGTTGGTCTCGTCGAGCTTCGCCGAGAGCGCACGGCTCACATCGGCGATGGCATCCAGATCCGCTCCGGTGTCGGAGTCGACGACCACGCGCAGCACCCGCTTGCGTCCGACGGAGTCCACGGCGATCTCTTCGAGATCCAGCCCATGGGAGGTGACGAGCGGTTCCAGCAGCTCTCGCAGCCTCTCGCTCTGGGTGGTGCTCATCCGGGTGACTCCTCGGCCGCGTGTGCTGTTGTGGGATGGGTCGCGTGTCTGGTCAAAGGGTATCCGGTCGCGAGGAGTGTTGCCGTCCACCTGTGGACAAGCCGGGACGAGCCCCGCGCGTGAAGGGGCTGATCGGTGCCGGTGAGTGGCGTGGGACGGGTGCGCGGGTACCGTGATCACGGGCGTGCCCCCGCCGCCGCGCTTCTTGTCGTACGAGTTCCCCGAGGACGTCTGCAGTGCCGTACCCCCCGCCGCGCACCCCCTCGGGGCCGCGCAGAAGATCCCTGCTCGCCTCGGCCGCCGGTGCCGCCCTGCTCGCGGGCTGCACGTCCGGGCCCGACTCCGCCGACGCCGGCACCTCGTCGGTGACCTCGCGGGCACGCGCGCGTGCGGCCCGGGACAGCCAGGCGCTGCTGGCGCGCTACGACGCCGTCATCGCCTCGCATCCGGGCCTCGCGGGCCGGCTGCACCCGCTGCGCGCGCAGGTGGCGGAGCACGTGAGGGCCTTCACGGACGGTACGGCGCCCACGGCCGCGCAGTCCTCGGCGTCCCCGCCGTCCCCCGCGTCCTCGACGTCCCCGACACCCCCGCCATCCTCCGCGTCCTCGGCATCCCCGGCGTCCACAACGCCCCCGGCCTCCCCGTCCGCCACTGCGAGCGCCGCGGCCACCGAGAGGGACGCCCTGGCCGCGCTGGCCGCCGCCGAGCGCGCCCTCGCCGACCGGCGCACCAGGGCCCTGCCGGCCGTACCGGGCGAACTCGCCCGCCTGCTGGCGTCGGTGGCGGCGGCCGGGGCGGCGCACGCGTACCTGCTGACGGCCAAGGGGGCCAAGTGAGCGACGACCGGTCCAAGAACGCCGAGCTGGCCGCACTGCAGGCGGCGCTGGCGGCGGAACACGCGACGGTGTACGGCTACGGCGTCGTCGGCGGCCGGATCGCCGAGGCGCGCCGTGCCGAGGCGCGGGCGGCCTGGAACGCCCATCGGGCCGGCCGGGACGCGCTCGCCCGTGAGGTGCGTGACCTGGGCGGCGAGCCGGTGGCCGCGGACGCCGCGTACGCGCTGCCGTTCCCGGTCCCGGACTCGGCGGCGGCGCTGCGCCTCGCCGCGCAGTTGGAGGAGCGTCTGGCCGGGGTGTACGCGGACCTGGTGCGCGCGGCGACGGGCGCGCGGCGCGGCACGGCCGCCGGGGCGCTCAGGGACGCCGCGGTCCGCGCGGTGCGCTGGAGCGGGCAGAGCGTAGCCTTCCCTGGGCTCGCCGAGCGGGCCGCCGAGGGGACGGGCGCGGCCGGTACGACGACGAGCACGACGCCGCCGGCCTCCGTCTCGGCGACACCGTGACCCGCTGACCTGGGCACGCGCCCTACGACACGACCCGGACTGGAAGGAACGCTCGCGCATGGCTTTCGAACCGCCGCCGCGGCTGGTACGGGCGCTCCATGAGACAGCACCGGACGGCGACGGCTGGCTGGCGGAGCTGCCCCGGACCGCCGAACGGGCCGTAGCCGAGCACGGGTTGACCGTGGAGCGGGTGCAGGTGCCGGGCGGGCGCAGCAGTCTGGTGGTGCTGGTGCGGCGGGCGGACGGCACCCCGGCCGTGCTGAAGCTGGCCCCGCCCCGGGCCCGCCCGGCCGCCGAGCGGGCGGCGCTGGCGCACTGGGGCGGACGGGGCGCCGTACAGCTGCTGGAGGCCGGCGGCGAGGAGGGGGTGCTGCTGCTGGAGCGGCTGCACCCGGATGTGTCGGTGCGGTCGCTGCCGGAGCCGAAGGCACTGCTGGAGGCGGCGGGGACGCTGCGCCGGCTGTGGGTCGAGCCGCCGGCCGGCCCCGTCTTCGAGACGGTCGCCGAGCGCACCGGGCGGCAGGCGACGGCCATGCGGGCGGGCGCGGACGCCGAACCGGAGGTGGCGCCGCTGGTCGACGCGGCGCTCGCGGCCCGCGGGGAACTGTCGGCCGCGCCGCCCGAACACCGGTTGCTGCACGGCACGTTCCGGCAGAGCAAGGTGCTGGCCGGGGAGCGGATGCCGTGGCTGGCGGTGGGACCGGACCCGGTGGTCGGCGAGTGCGCCTTCGATCTGGCGCGGCTGGTGCGGGACCGGGTGGAGGACCTGATCGCCGCACCGTCCGGCGCGGCGATCGTACGGCGGCGGATCAAGCGGCTCGCGGAGTCCCTGGAGGTGGACCAGGAACGCCTGCGCGGCTGGACGCTGTTCCGGGCGGTGGAGTCCGGAGTGCGGGCCCTGCGGGTGGGGCGGCCGAAGGACGCGGAGCTGCTGCTGGAGTTCGCCGGCTGGCTGTAGGAGGCGACGGTGAAGCCCCCTGGGACCGGCGGGTCTCAGGGGGCTTCCTGCTGCCGAGGGCTCCTACTGGGCGGTGAGGCGGGTGATCGCGTCCTCGACGGACAGCTCCTCGCGCTCGCCGGTCTTGCGGTCCTTCAGCTCCAGGACCCCCTCGCCGGAGCGGCGGCCGGCGACCAGGATCTGCGGGACGCCGATCAGTTCGGCGTCGGTGAACTTCACGCCCGGGGAGACACCGGCCCGGTCGTCCACCAGGACGCGGACACCCGCGGCGGCCAGCTTCCCGGCGACGTCGAGGGCCAGCTCGGTCTGCAGGGCCTTGCCGGCGGCGACCACGTGCACGTCGGCCGGGGCGACCTCCTTGGCCCACACCAGGCCCTTGTCGTCGGCGTTCTGCTCGGCGAGCGCGGCGACGGCGCGGGAGACGCCGATGCCGTAGGAGCCCATGGTGACGCGGACGGGCTTGCCGTTCTGGCCGAGGACGTCGAGCTTGAGGGCGTCGGCGTACTTGCGCCCCAGCTGGAAGATGTGGCCGATCTCGATGGCGCGGTCCAGCTTCAGGCCGGTGCCGCACTTCGGGCAGGGGTCGCCGTCCTGGACGACGACGACGTCCACGTACGCGTCGACCTCGAAGTCACGGCCGGCGACGACGTTCTTGGCGTGGGTGTGCTCCTTGTTGGCACCGGTGATCCACGCGGTGCCGGGGGCCACGCGCGGGTCGGCGATGTACTTGACCTTCTCGCCCAGGCCCTGCGGGCCGACGTAGCCGCGGACCAGGTCGGGGCGGCCGGCGAAGTCGGCCTCGGTGACCATCTCGACGCTCGCCGGGGCGAAGTGCGCCTCCACCTTGTCCAGGTCGACCTCGCGGTCGCCGGGCACGCCGACGGCGACGATCTCGCCGTCCACCTTGACCAGCAGGTTCTTCAGCGTGGCGGAGGCCGGGACGCCGAGGGAGGCGGCCAGGGTCTCGATGGTCGGGGTGTCCGGGGTCGGGATCTCCTCGAGCGCGGGCACGGCCGAGCCGTCGACCGGCGTGAGCGCGTAGGTGATCGCCTCGGTGTTGGCGGCGAAGTCGCAGTTCGGGCAGTCCGCGAAGGTGTCCTCGCCGGCCTCGGCCGGGGCGAGGAACTCCTCGGACTTGGAGCCGCCCATGGCGCCGGCGGTGGCGGCGCAGATGCGGTAGTCGAGGCCGAGGCGCTCGAAGACGCGCTGGTAGGCCTCGCGGTGCAGGGCGTAGGACTTCGCGAGGCCCTCGTCCTCGGTGTCGAAGGAGTACGAGTCCTTCATGAGGAACTCGCGGCCGCGCAGGATGCCGGCGCGGGGGCGGGCCTCGTCCCGGAACTTGGTCTGGATCTGGTAGAGGATCACCGGCAGGTCCTTGTAGGACGTGCACTGGTCCTTGACCAGGAGGGTGAAGATCTCCTCGTGGGTGGGGCCGAGGAGGTAGTCGCCGCCCTTGCGGTCCTTGAGCCGGAACAGCTCCTGGCCGTACTCGTCCCAGCGGCCCGTCGCCTCGTACGGCTCCCGGGGCAGCAGGGCGGGCAGGGAGACCTCCTGGGCGCCGATGGCGTCCATCTCCTCACGGACGATCCGCTCCACGTTGGCGAGGACCTTCTTGCCCAGGGGCAGCCAGCTCCAGATGCCGGCGGCGGTGCGGCGGACGTAGCCGGCGCGGACGAGGAGCTTGTGGCTGAGGACCTCGGCGTCCGCCGGGTCGTCGCGCAGCGTCTTCGCCATCAACTGGGACATGCGCTGGACCGGTGCGTTGGCCATGGTTCTCGTACTCCTGCCGGGTAAGGGTGATGGCATAGGAGGTTAGCCGGGCTGGCTGTGCACGTGGAAATCGGATATGGCGCCGTCTTTGCTCGCCGCTCTATTTGCGGCGCAGCGGCAGGGGGGCGCCCATCACGGCGTACGGCCGCGGTGCGCTCGGGAAGTGGACCTGGCGGGCGAGGTCGACGTAGCCGAGGGAGTGGTAGAGGCCGCGGGCGGGGCTGTCGGTGTCGATCGCGGAGAGGATCGAGCGGGGCTCGGCGGCACTGTCGGTGATCGTGGTGATCAGCCCTCGGCCGATCCCCCGGTTCTGGTACCCGGGGTGGACGTGCAGCTCGGTGATGACGAAGGAGTCGTCCAGCCAGAAGTCGTTGCCGTTCGCGCGGAGGTAGGGCTCGACGACCGTGGACCACCAGTGGGTGCGGGAGTTGGGCATGCCGTAGACGAACCCGGCGAGGTGTCCGCCGACGGTCGCGCCGAGGGCCCGCGCACCCTGGTACTGCATGTGGCGCTGGACGATCTGCCGGCGTACGGCGACCTCGTCCGGGCCGAGCCCGAACGCCACCGCTTGGACGGCGAGGGCCTCGTCGACGTGGGCTGCGAGGTCCAGGGGGCCAATGACGAGGTCCATGCGGGGAGGGTACAGGGGGTTCAGAACAGCACACTCATGAAGGCGCCCGTCTCCTGGAAGCCCACCCGGTGGTACGTCCGCCGCGCCGCCGTGTTGAAGTCGTTCACGTAGAGGCTGACGACCGGGGCCACGTCGGCGAGCGCATAGCGCAGAACCGCCGCCATGCCCGGTGCCGCAAGGCCTCTGCCCCGGTACTCGGGGGCCACCCAGACTCCCTGGATCTGGCAGGCCTGGTGGGTCGCGGCGCCGATCTCGGCCTTGAAGACGACCTTGCCGTGCTCGTCGACGCGAGCGAAGGAGCGGCCGGCGCCGACGAGTTCGGCCACCCGGGCCTGGTACAGCAGCCCGCCGTCCCCCGCCATCGGCGATACGCCGACCTCCTCGGTGAACATCGCCACGCACGCCGGCATGATCGTCTCCATCTCGTCCTTGCGGACGCGGCGGACGTAGGGGTCCGGGGCGATCTCGGCGGGCATCCGGTCGGTGACCATGAGCGGCTGGTGCGCACGGACCTCACGGGCGGGGCCCCAGTGCGGCTCCAGCAGCCGCCACAGCCCGGCGGTGGCCTCGGCCGGCCCGACGATGGAGGAGCAGCGGCGGCCGGCCCTGCGGGCCCGGTCGGCGAACGCGCGTACGGCCCTCGGAGTCGCACAGATGGGGACCAGGTTCGCCCCCGCGTAGCACAGGGACGTGAGCATGCCGTCCTCGTACCAGCCCCACATCTCGCCGCCCAGGCGCCACGGGTCGAGCCCGGCGACCTGGACGCGCGAGGTCACGAAGGCGTTCGTGACCGGCTCGCGGTCGAGGACGGCGAGCGCGGCGTCAAGGTCGCTCGGTTCGAGCACCCGTGAGCTGGTCTGGGTCAACACGTGCGGGGCCTCGGGGCTGGGGTTCTGCTGATCCTCCGCACTGTACCCCGAGGGCTGGTGAAGCGCTTAGTGCCGAGATCCGGCTGCGGGCGGGCACAGCAGCACGACCTCGAAGGTGATCCTCTCCTGCCCTGGCAATACGGGTTTCCCCGCCCAGAAGGTCACCGCGTCATCCAGGGCTCGCCAGAGGATCTCGCGCTCGTCAGGCGCTTCCGACAGGACCGCGACGGCGTCGTCGATGACGACGAGGAAGCGCGTGGCAGTGATCCAGTGGAGATCGCGCAGGCAGTCCCGCAGAGCGTTCCAGTTCCAGCCGAAGTAGTCGGGGAGGCGGAGCGCCTCGTAGAACTGGGTGAACACCCCGTCGGCGTCGCGCATCTCCTGCCCCCGCATCCGGGCCGAGTACAGCAGACCGGTGGGAGGAAGGGCCTCCTTCAAAGGGACCAGCAAGTCGGGTGAGGCGACACGGATTCCGCTATCCACAGCAGCTCAGCCCCCCCTGCGGCCAGGCTCGGAACGAGCGTGCTCGCTGCACCGACATGCCGACTCGTCTTCCGGTTCGGGATACTCGTGCCCCTTCCGGGTCGTAATGCCGGTCCAGGAGACGGAGAGGGGTGCTTAGTCTTGAGGATCGGTTGTGCGCGAACACACGCGAAGGAACTCCCTGATCTCATCGATGGTCGTCTGCCACTCGGAGATCTCGTGCCCGTCTTCGTCGACCGTCGATCGTGGTTCCACGAAACGCCAAGGCTCTTCCGCGGTGAATTCATTCGCGATCTCTTCGAGGAAGATAATCGAGTTCTGAACGTGGACGACGCTTCCCGACCGATACAGCGGCCAGCAGAAAATGAAGTTGCTGTTCGCCGGGTCCGTGATGGACGAAATGAGACACGATACCGCATCATCAGCGCCTTCGAGTACCTTCAGCGCCCGAACCCAGCTGGCCTGATACTGGGCTACGTCCCAGTAGCTCAGATCCATCGGAAAATTCTCTTCGAAGTCCCGCACCGTGATGCGGCCTACCGCTCCGATGCCTGCTGCGGCTTCGGCGGACGACGGGGCGGAGACAACCCGAATGGAGAAGCCGTCATTTCTTGAGGTAGTTGAGATCCGGGTCGTAGGTGCCAACCCTTTGCCCCTTCTTGTTGAACATCTTCCACCCGTCGGAGACATTGTGCCCGTCGACGTCCGGCGTGATGTAGTTCTTTCCGTTGAAGAATACGTCTTGCCCATGGGAATCAAAGGGCGCCTTCTGTGGTGAAATCCTCCTGTTGTACCCGAGTTCGGCAGCCCTGTCTGCCGGAGTCGCGGCGTAGAGTTCCTTGTTGCCCTCGCTCCGCTTCCCCACCATATCCGGATGGTATGGATCCTTCTCCAGCGCCGGCGACGGTGTATAGCCCTCGGGGAGAATCTCCTCGCAAGGCGTCAGACCGAGTGGGTCGGCCCATGTATGAGGGTTGTGTACGTACGCGACGGGGTTCGGGGCGGGAGTGAGCCCCAACGGATCGGGGGTGAGGTAACGGGCCGTTTCTGGGTCATAGGTGCGGAAGTAGTTGTAGTGGAGGCCGGTTTCCGGGTCGTAGTACTGGCCCGGGAAGCGCAGGGGTGTGTAGGCCGTGCTGTCGGCTGCCCACGCCGTTGTGCCCCACAGCGTGCTGCGGGTGCGCCAGGCGATGTCGCCCTGCTCGTCCACGAGTTCGTTCGGGGTTCCGGCCAGGTCGGTGACGATGGCGAAGAAACGAGAGTCGATTTCCTTCTGCGGGGCCTCAGCCGCTGTGATGCGTTCCGTCTGGGACAACGGGGATAGGCCCTGGTGGTCCCAGGTGAGGGTGACCAGGCCGGGCAGGTCGGGAGATGTGGTCGTCTGCTCGCAGAGAGTTGTACCGTCCCAGGTGAATTCCACCCTTTCCAGCACTGTTTCACCGTCCTCCGCGAGGCGGAGTTTTGCTGTACGGCGGCCCAGGGCGTCATAGGTGTAGCGCCAGCGGGTGCCGTCCGGAGTGATCACCGACGCCAGGCGGTCCTCACTGTCCCACGTGTAGCGCCAGGTGTCCGGCCTCCGGGACAGGCGGGTTTTCTGACGGAGGGTGGTCCGGCCCAGAGCGTCATGTTCGTAGCGCACGTTGCCGGCTCGGGTGATACGGGTGCCCGTGTAGCTTCGGGGGCCGATTGCATGCTGGCCAGGATGGTTCGTCGGCCATGTCGCATCGGTTTGGTTGCCTGCGTCGTCGTATGCGTACCGTTCCGTCCAGCCTGCCGCGTGGACCGCTGTCACCCGGCCGGTTGCGTCCAGGTCGAAGCGACGGGAGCCGGAGAGGTGGTCGTCCATTTCGGTCAGGTTGCCGTCTGCGCGGTAGGTGTACGCCCTGCTTTGCAACGCGCGGCCGTCCAGGCCTGTCACAGACTGGCTGGTCAGGCGGCCCAGCGGGTCGAAGGTGTGCTTCAGGGCGATCGTTTCGCCGATGTGGCGAGACAGTTCGCGGCCTGTTCCGTCGTAGGCGAAGTCGATCGTACGGCCGTTGGCGGTCAACTGGGTGCGGTTGCCCGCAGCGTCGTACGTCCAGGTGCTGTGGGCGCCGGTGGGAGTGGTACGGCCGGTTCGGCGCCCCAGGATGTCGTGTTCGTACGTCATCGTGCGGCCGTTCACCGTCTCCGACCTGAGGCGGCCGTAGCGGTCGCGGAGCAGTTCGAGAGTGCTGCCGTCCGGGCCGGAGGCCTGGGCGAGCTGGTCGGTGAAGTCGTAGGCGTACGTGGTGACGGCGCCGGCGGCGTTCTTGGTGATGATCCGTCCCAGCGCATCACGGTCGAAGGAGATGGCCTCATCGAGGGCGTTCCGGCGGGAGACCAGGCGGCCCGCCGCGTCGTACTCGTACGTCAACGTGCGGTCGTCGAAGTCCGTCTCCGCCACCAGGCGGCCGACCGGATCGTAGGCGTACTCCCACGTGAGGCCCTGTGGGTTCGTGACCTTCGTCAGGCGCAGTTCCGTGTCGTGGGCGAACTCGTAGCGGACGCCGTCCGGGCCCGTGCGGGCGGACAGAAGGTCGAAGTGGGTGTATTCGAAGCGGGAGATTCCGCCCAGGGGGTCCGTGTGGCTGGTGCAGTTGCCCTCGCCGTCGTACGTCCACGATTCCGTCGTCCCGTCAGGACCTGTACGACGCGCCAGTTGACCTTCCACCGTCCATTCCAGGTGAGTGGTCGACCCGATGGGATCGGTGATGGCGACCGGGCGGCCGAAGGCGTCCCTGGTGTAGCGGGTGGTCGCACCGAGTGGGTCGGTCACTTCGACGGGGAGGCCCGCGCGGTCGCAGACCACGGTCGTCGTGTGCCCCAGGGCGTCCGTCACCGACGTCAGGTGGCCGTTCTGCGTGTAGGTGAAGCGGGTCGTCCCCGTCATCGGGTCCGTCACTGATGTGCGGTTACCGTGCGCGTCGTAAGTGCGACGTCGGGTGTTGCCGTCGGTTCCGATGATCCGTGTCGGCAGGCCGTACTTGTCGTACTCGGCGCGGGTCTCGCGGCCGTCGGGCCGGGTAATGCCGGTCAGGTTGCCTTGGTCGTCGTAGCGGAACGACGTGGTGTGGCCCAGCGGGTCCGTCGTGGACAGCAGACGGTTGTAGCGGTCGCGGGTGAAGTGGGTTGCCACGCCCAACGGGTTTACTTCCGTGACCACTTGGCCGGAATCGTTGATGACGTAGCGGCGGGTGTGGCCCTCGCCCGTCACCGTGGTCGTGACGCGGTGGCCGGTCGCCGGGTCCGTGTCGTCGTACGACAGACGCAGGGCCATGTGGCCGTGTGAGCCGCTCTCGGCGATACAGCGGTCCCGGTCGTCGTACTCGTAGGTGTAGCTGCGGTTGTTCGTGTCCGTCCAGGACGTCACGCGGGCGCGGTCGTCGTAGCCGAAGCGGAGGGGGAGGCCGGAGGAGTTGATGACCTCGGTCAGGTGGCCTTCCGGGGAGTAGGCATAGCGCTTCAGTTCCGCGTCGGTGCCGTCCGGTCCCGCGCCGGCGAGGTGCAGGGCGGTGACCCGGTCACCGGACGTGGTGATCTTCAGGCGGTAGCCGGCCGACGACACGATGGCGAGTGGGGTGCCCTGCGCGTCGTACTCGAAGGTCAGCCAGTTGCCGTTGCGGTCGTCCATCTGTTCCAGGACGGCTCGGTCGGCGGACTGGTCGGCGAAGTGCCAGACCCGGCCCGAGCGCGGGTCCGTGATCGTGTAACCGCCGTCGACGCGCCGCAGGGGCCAGCGGTTGCTGCCGTGGGCGGGGAGCGTCGGGGTGTCCGAGGCCGGGTGGGGGTAGGTGAGGAGGAGGCCGTCCTCCGTCACGAAGATGACGCCTTCGGCGTCGACAGCCAGGTGCTGGTCCAGCGTGGAGGACCAGGACGGGCCGAACCAGTGACCCAGCTTGTAGCCGGACTCCACACGGCGGGTGAAGACCAGAGGCAGCGTGCCGGGTAGGACGATGTCGGTCTGCGGCAGGTACATCTTGCCGGTCACCAGGTCGACCGGGTCAGTGTTGTCGACGCAGACCTTGTTCCTCGGGTTCTCCGCCGTGCCCTGCGGGTCGTCACCGGCCGCCTGCCGGGCGTCCCCTGCCGCGGCGTTCTCCCCCGTGCGCAAGTCCGAGCCCAGGCCGTCCAGTTCGGTCGGCAGCGTGCGTATGCCGGGGATCGAGACCCCGTCGAACAGGGCGCTGAAGCCGCCCGCTTCGCCCGCCGCCCGGGCGACCGCACCGCCGCCGCCGAACATGCCGCCGAACACCATCCCGGACGTCGCCGAGTCGCTGACCTCGTCCAGGTTGAAGCCCTTGCTCTCACCGGTGGCCATCGAGACCGGCTGGGTGACCGCCAGGTCGACCGCCACCGACTCGATGCCGCCCATCGCGGCTGTGGACAGGGTCGTGCCCGCGATCGTGGCGATCTCGGTGGAGACCTCGACCCCCAGGGTCCCGGCGAGTTCCACGACGCCCGCGGTGGCCGCGGCCGCCGCGCCCTCGGAGATGCCGGCCGTGAAGATGGCCAGCGCCGTGCCCGCGATGATCGTCGCGCCGACGATCTCCAGCTCGTGCTCCAGCTTGACGACCGCGTGATGGACGGCGTCGGCGTACTTGTCCAGCGCCTTGGCCATGTCCCGGGAGCCGTCGGCCATGTCCTTCAGCCAGCCGTGGCCGTTGTTGTAGTAGCGGCGCCAGTACGGGTCGTCGAAGGCGGAGATCGCCTCGCCCTTGTTGTCCTCGATGATGCCGCGGGCCGTCCTGTTCGCCGCGGTCATGACCTTCTCGATGTCGTCGGCGAAGTCCCGCCAGGCCTTGGCCGCGTCACGCAGCCCGCCCTCGTCCGCCGCCGGCCACCACATGCCGGTCATGTCCTGGACGATCTGCTTCGCCTTGTCCGCCGCGCTCACTTCGGCTGGCCCCCGCCCTGACCGCCCGGCTTCGCGTGGATCCGGCTGAACATCGAGCGCACGAGTTGTTCGTTGTCGATGTGGCCGTCCGCCATGTCGGTCATCGCTTCTTCGATGCTGGCCAGGCCCTGGGAGAGGATCTCCGCGGCGTGCTCGATCTTCGTCACCAGCGGGCCGTACGCCTTGTGGAACTCGTTGCCCTGCTTGTCGTCACCCCACGGCGAACCGGCTGCCGCGAGCGCGGTCTTGAGCTTGGTCAGCGCCTTGGTCAGATCCTGGCTGTGCGTGTGGAAATGCGGAGCCGTCTTCTTCAGATCCTCGATCTTGATGTCGAGAATCTTACCGTCGCCGCCGCTGCCGCCCTGGTCACCCATGGTGCCGCGTCCCTCCCCGTCAGCCGACTCATCGGTCCGAAGACCCTAGTTGGCAAGACGCGTTCGCAATCGAGAGCGGCACCAAGGGGCGGTAAAGGTCAGTTCAGGATCGCGCAAGACCGAGGAACGCCTGCCAGGCGGCGGGGGGCAGGGTGAGGGTCGGGGCGGTGGTGGGGTGCTGCTTGGAGTCCCGTACGTGGATGGTGGTGGGGGTGGTGGCGATCTCGACGCATTGGCCGCCCTCACCGCTGCTGTAGCTGCTCTTGAACCACTTCAGCTCGGACGAAGCTTCGACGTTCACGACTCCCCCAGCAACTTCTCTACAAGGGCCAGCGACTCACGCGGGCTCATCGCCTGCGCGCGGAGGAGCCCGTACTGATCCTCCAGCTCCCTGACCGTCTGACGATCAGTGAAGAGGCGGCTGTACCTGTGCACCTCCGTGTAGGCGATCCTGCGCCCTTTCTCTGTCTCGATCAAGGTGAACGGACCAGACAGCGCCGCGTGTTCCTCACGGTCGTCCGGCATCACCTGGATCTCCACGTTGGGCCGCTGGCCACTCAGCAGGAGCTGCTCCAATTGGCCACGCCAGACCGCCGGTCCCCCCAGACGCTTACGCAGAACGCACTCCTCCATCACGAAGCTGATGGTAGGCATCGGCTTCCGGCCGAAGATCTCCTGCCGGGCCAGCCTCGCCGTAACGCGCTGCTCGATCGTCGTCTCGTCCAGCGGCGGACGCCGCATGGTGAACACCGCCCGTGCATAGTCTTCCGTCTGCAACAGGCCGTTGACCACGAGCGCGTCGTACACATGCCACCCGACCGCCTCCCTCTCCAGCTTCGCCGCTCCCCGGAAGAAGGCCGGATATTGCGCCTTCTCCAAGTCCTCGATGAAATCGGCCAGCGCCCCACACGCATTCAGCACCTCGTCCGCCCGCACGATGAACTTCGCGGACGGAATCCGCCTGCCCTGCTCGAACGACGCGATGGTCGCCGCCGAGTAGCCGGTGAGGGAGCCCAGTTGGGCGCGTTCCATCCCGGCCTGCGTCCTGAACCTCTTCAGCAACCGCCCGAAGGCGACCGGCATGCCCGAGCCCGGCTCGGACTCACCCTCCGATTCCTGCACTTCCTCGCTCACGTAACCCCCAATGCCCTCACGCCACCGTCCGTCACGGCGCGCACGCCGACAGCGGCACCCCGCCCTCGTACAACCCCTGTTGGTCAAGGTGCAGCCGCTGTTCAACGTTACTGAGCGTGCGGGAGCGTAAGCGGCATGAAGTCAGGAATCTCCACCCGCGAATTCGCCCGAGAATTCGCGATGCGCTTCACCTCCACTCCTCGCGGCGCGCGCCTCGCCCGGCGGCTCGTCTCGCACCGGCTGGACGAGTGGGGGCACCCTTACGCCGGGCCCGCGAACGAAACCCTCACGCTGATCGCCGCCGAACTCGCAGCGAACGCGGTCCGGCACGGGCACGTATCCGGGCGGGACTTCCATCTCCGGCTCACCGAGTCGGCCGGCACCCTGCGCCTGGAGGTTTCCGACACCCGCACCGAGCGGCTGCCCGAGTTGCACGTCCCGCAGGGCGAGTCCGGCCGTGGGCTGCTGCTGGTCGAGGCGCTCGCCGACAAGTGGGGTGTCACGCCCCGGCAGCCCGGCAAGTCCGTCTGGGCGGAGGTATGGCTGAGTCCCGCCACCGAGCGGTGACGGGACTCACGGAGATCGAAACGTCAGCCCGCGACCGACACCGACGGCTCGCCCGACTCCACGCCCTCGTCCTGCATCTGCTCGGCCAGCTTCATGGCCTCCTCGATGAGGGTCTCAACGATCTTGGACTCGGGGACCGTCTTGATGACCTCGCCCTTGACGAAGATCTGGCCCTTGCCGTTGCCGGAGGCGACGCCGAGGTCGGCCTCGCGGGCCTCGCCCGGGCCGTTCACGACGCAGCCCATGACCGCGACCCGCAGCGGCACGTCCATGCCCGTCAGGCCGGCCGTGACCTCTTCGGCCAGCTTGTAGACGTCGACCTGGGCGCGGCCGCAGGACGGGCAGGAGACGATCTCCAGGCCGCGCTGGCGCAGGCCGAGCGACTGGAGGATCTGGAGGCCGACCTTGACCTCCTCCGCCGGAGGCGCGGACAGGGAGACCCGGATCGTGTCGCCGATGCCCTGGGACAGGAGCGCGCCGAAGGCCACCGCCGACTTGATGGTGCCCTGGAAGGCCGGGCCGGCTTCGGTGACGCCGAGGTGGAGGGGGTAGTCGCACTGGGCGGCGAGCTGCCGGTACGCCTCGATCATGATGACCGGGTCGTTGTGCTTCACCGAGATCTTGATGTCCCGGAAGCCGTGCTCCTCGAAGAGGGACGCCTCCCACAGGGCCGACTCGGCCAGGGCCTCCGGGGTCGCCTTGCCGTACTTCTGGAGCAGGCGCCGGTCCAGGGAGCCGGCGTTGACGCCGATGCGGATCGGGGTGCCGTGGTCCTTGGCCGCCTGGGCGATCTCCTTGACCTTGTCGTCGAACTGCTTGATGTTGCCGGGGTTCACGCGGACTGCCGCGCAACCCGCCTCGATCGCCGCGAAGACGTACTTCGGCTGGAAGTGGATGTCCGCGATCACCGGGATCTGGGACTTCTTGGCGATCGTGGCCAGGGCGTCGGCATCGTCCTGCGTGGGGCAGGCCACACGGACGATCTGGCAGCCGGACGCCGTCAGCTCGGCGATCTGCTGGAGGGTGGCGCCGATGTCCGACGTACGGGTCGTGGTCATCGACTGGACCGAGACGGGCGCGTCTCCGCCGACGGCCACGCTTCCGACCTGGATCTGCCGGCTCTTCCGGCGCTCGGCGAGCTTGGTCGGAACGGACGGCATGCCGAGAGAAATCGCAGTCATCTGCTGTGCAACCCCAAGTCGTGGATCAAGATCCGGTCCCGTGAACGGCGGGCTCCAGGCTTCGAGATTACGCCACGGGCTACGGCCCGGACACATCCCGCCCGGCAAACCCACTCAATGGAAGGTGGCCCGGAAGGTGTCCTTCCGGGCCACCGCGAACGCCTTGTGACTAAGAGATTTTGACCGGGTTAACCACGTCCGCCACCAGGACCAAGATCGTGAAGCAGACGAAGATGCCGGCCACCACGTACGCCACCGGCATCAGCTTCGCCACGTCGAACGGGCCCGGGTCCGGGCGGCGCAGGACTCGGGCCAGGTTCCGCCGCAGCGACTCCCACATCGCGCCCGCGATGTGCCCGCCGTCGAGCGGGAGCAGCGGGAGCATGTTGAACAGGAACAGCGAGAGGTTGAAGCCGGCGAGCAGCATCACGAACATCGCCACCTGCTGGGAGGCGGGGATGTTCAGGGTGGCGATGTCGCCGGTGATGCGGGCCGCGCCGACGATGCCGACCGGGGAGTCCGGCTGGCGAGGGCCGTTGCCGAAGGCGGCGTTCCACAGTGCCGGGATCTTGCCGGGCAGCGCGGCGAGGGAGTCGACGGCGTCGCCGACCCGGTCGGTCATCCAGGTCACGGAGTCGCCGAAGCCCAGCTGCACGACCCCGGTGGCGGAGCTGAAGCCGAGGAAGCCGGCCTTGACGTACTTGCCCTGGACGTACTGGCCGCTGGAGTCCTTCTTGGCGACCAGGTTCGTCGCGATCGTGGCGTGCAGGGTGACCTGCCGGCCGTCGCGCTGGACCACGATCGGGACCGTCTTGCCCGCGCTGTCGCGGATCAGGTCCGAGAGGGTGTTCCAGTCCTTCGTCCGCTTGCCGTCGAAGGAGACGATCTTGTCGCGCTTCTGGATGCCGGCGGCCTGGGCCGGGGACGCGGGGTCGGACTTCTTACAGGTGTCGCGGTTCTCGCTCTGGGCGATGACGCAGGGCGAGACGGAGGCGACGGTGGTGGTCTGCTGCTGGATGCCGAAGCCCATGAGCACGGTGAAGAACAGGGCGACCGCCAGCACCAGGTTCATGAAGGGGCCCGCGAACATGACGATGACGCGCTTCCACGGCTTGCGTGTGTAGAACATGCGCGTCTCGTCGCCCGGCTGCAGTTCCTCGAAGGCGGCCGAGCGGGCGTCCTCGATCATGCCGCGCCAGGGCGAGGTGGAGCGGGCGGAGACCCGGCCCTCCTCGTCGGGCGGGAACATGCCGATCATGCGGATGTAGCCGCCGAGCGGGATCGCCTTGACGCCGTACTCCGTGTCGCCCTTCCTCCGCGACCAGACGGTCGGGCCGAAGCCGACCATGTACTGCGGCACACGGATGCCGAAGAGCTTGGCCGTGGACAGGTGCCCCAGCTCGTGCCACGCGATCGAGACGAGCAGGCCCACCGCGAAGACCACTATGCCGAGGATGAACATCAAGGTCGTCATGCACGCGCCTCCGCGCTCGCCGTCGTGGCTGTGAGTTCACGGGCCCGGGCGCGGGCCCAGGTCTCCGCTTCGAGGACGTCCGACACGGTGAGTGAAGTTCCCGCGGCCGGGGTGCCGTGCTCCTCGACCACCCGGGTGACGGTCTCCATGATCCCGTTGAAGGGCAGCGCGCCGTTCAGGAAGGCCTCGACGCACTCCTCGTTGGCCGCATTGAACACCGCCGGGGCCGTGCCCGCGAGCTGCCCCACATGCCGGGCGAGGTTCACCGAGGGGAAGGCCTCGTTGTCCAGCGGGAAGAACTCCCAGGTGGAGGCCTTGCTCCAGTCGAAGGCGGGCGCCGCGTCCGGGACGCGTTCGGGCCAGCCCAGACCGATGGCGATGGGCCCGCCCATGTCGGGGGGCGTCGCCTGGGCGATCGTGGATCCGTCGGTGAACTCGACCATCGAGTGGACATACGACTGGGGATGCACGACCACCTCAATCCGGTCGAAGGGAATGTCGTAGAGGAGGTGTGCCTCGATGACTTCCAGGCCCTTGTTGACGAGGGTCGCGGAGTTGATCGTGATCACCGGGCCCATCGCCCAGGTGGGGTGGGCGAGGGCGTCCTCGACGGTCACCTGGGCCAGGTCGGCCTTCGTGCGGCCCCGGAAGGGCCCCCCGGACGCCGTGACGACGAGTTTGCGGACGTCGGCCCTGGTCCCCGACGCCAGCGCCTGGAAGAGCGCCGCGTGCTCGGAGTCGACCGGGATGATCTGGCCGGGCTTGGCGAGCGCCGTGACCAGCGGGCCGCCGACGATCAGCGACTCCTTGTTGGCGAGGGCGAGGGTGCGGCCGGCCTTCAGGGCAGCGAGGGTGGGGGCGAGGCCGATGGAGCCGGTGATGCCGTTCAGCACCGTGTGGCAGTCGGAGGCGGCGACCTGGCTGGCCGCGTCCGGTCCGGCGAGGATCTCGGGCAGCGGCTCCCCGGCGCCGTACTCGGCGGCGAGCGCCTCGCGCAGGGCGGGTACGGCGTCCTCGCGGGCGACTGCCACGGTCCGTACCCGCAGCCGGTGAGCCTGCTCGGCGAGGAGGGCCACACGGCCGCCGTTCGCGGACAGCGCGGTGACCTTGAAGCGGTCGAGGTTGCGCAGCACGAGGTCGATGGCCTGGGTGCCGACGGATCCGGTGGAGCCGAGGATCACCACGTCCTTGGGGCCGTCGCCCCTGAGGGGGTCGTGGACGAGGTGCGGATCTGCCAGGGGGGCCGGCGGGGCGGGACTGTCGGTCATCCCCCCATTGTTGCCGCAACCGGTGAGCGTCAGGACAGGGCATCCCCCGGGCGGGTGTGTGAACAGGTGTCGTAGCCGGATCGAGTGATCGCCTCCTGCCCGCCGCTTGCCCGCCTTTTCCGGTGGCATGGTGAAGATCACATGACGGTGGTGTGGGGGCGGAGTGGCAGGGCGTGCGGAAATCGCGCACTTTCGGCCACCGGTGATGGCATGCTTCCCCCTGGTGCCCGTCACGAAGGGCCACACAGGGGGAGGAGAACCATCATGAATCGCATGCGCGCGACCGCGGCCGTCCTGGCCACCGCATCGGTCCTGACCGCCGCTCAGCTCGGACTCGCGGGGGCGGCGTCGGCCGCCACCCGGACCCCGGCCGGTTCCGGCTGTCCGATCGACATCGTCTACCCGAGCCGCTTCTACATCGACTCGCACGGCTGGGTCACGGGCGGCGGCCTGTACTTCGGCATCAAGAGCAAGACGGCCGCGAGCTTCAAGAAGGTCACGTTCAGCGTGAGCGACATGAAGAACATCCGCTTCGGCAAGGCCAGGCCCTCCGGCGGCCGGATCACCCACAACTCCTCGACGTCGGTGTCGGTCTCCACGGGAACGTTCAAGGGCAGGGCGAGCCTGGGCATGCGGATTCCCGCGCACCTGCTCAACACCCGCTCCTACGAGGTGAAGTTCACCCTGCACGGCTCGGGCTGGAACTGCGCCGTGAACCAGGGCGCCTGGGGCAACTGACCCCAAACGCCCGTCGGCCGGCAGGCCGGCTCAGTCGCCGAAGGGGCGGCGTGCGCTGTCCCGTGCGGACGGTCCGGGGGTCGCGTCGGCGATCCACGGGCCGTCCCCGGACGGGTCGACGACGCCTTCCTCCAGCCAGGTGTAGGACCCTGCGAGGACGGCCTTGACCACCTTGCGGTCGAGGTCGTCGGTGTTGGTCCACAGCCGGTCGAAGAGTTCCTCGACGCGGATGCGGGCCTGGCGGCAGAAGGCGTCGGCGAGCTGGTAGGCCTCGCGGCCGTGTTCGCCCCGGGCGCGCAGCAGTTCGGCCCGTACGCAGGCCGCGCTCATCGCGAACAGTTCGGCGCCGATGTCCACGATCCGCCCGAGGAAGCCCTGCTTGGTCTCCATCCGGCCCTGCCAGCGGGACATGGCGTAGAAGGTGGAGCGGGCCAGTTTGCGGGCGGTGCGTTCGACGTAGCGCAGGTGCCCGGACAGGTCGACTCCGTGTTTGAACCCGCCGTACGAGGTGGGCAGTTGGCCGGGTCCGGCGACGAGCTTGGGCAGCCACTTGGCGTAGAAGACGCCCGCGCTCGCGCCCGCCTTCGCCTTGTCGGACAGGGACTTGTCGGGGTCGATGAGGTCACCGGCGACCGAGAGGTGGGCGTCGACGGCCTCGCGGGCGATCAGCAGGTGCATGATCTCCGTCGAGCCCTCGAAGATGCGGTTGATGCGCAGGTCGCGCAGGATCTGCTCGGCCGGGACCCCGCGTTCGCCGCGCGCCTTGAGGGACTCGGCCGTCTCGTAGCCGCGGCCGCCGCGGATCTGGACGAGTTCGTCGGCCATCTTCCAGGCCATCTCGGAGCCGTAGAGCTTGGCGAGGGCGGCCTCGATGCGGATGTCGTTGCGGTCCTCGTCGGCCATCTGGGAGGAGAGGTCGAGTACGGCTTCGAGGGCGAAGGTCGTGGCCGCGATGAAGGAGATCTTCGCGCCCACCGCCTCGTGCAGCGCGACCGGCTTGCCCCACTGCTCGCGCTCCGCCGACCATTCACGGGCGATCTTCAGGCACCACTTGCCGGAGCCCGCGCACATGGCGGGCAGCGACAGCCGGCCGGTGTTGAGGGTGGTGAGCGCGATCTTGAGGCCCGCGCCCTCGGGGCCGATGCGGTTGGCGGCGGGCACCCGGACCTGGTGGAAACGGGTGACGCCGTTCTCGATGCCGCGCAGGCCCATGAAGGCGTTGCGGTTCTCGACGGTGATGCCCTCCGAGGCCGCCTCGACCACGAACGCGGTGATGCCGCCCTTGTGCCCGTCCGACTTGGGCACCCGGGCCATGACGACGAGCAGATCGGCGACCACCCCGTTGGTGGTCCACAGTTTCACCCCGTCGAGTACATAGGTGTCCCCGTCGGGTACGGCCGTGGTGGCGAGGCGGGCCGGGTCGGAGCCGACGTCCGGCTCGGTGAGCAGGAAGGCGGAGATGTCGGTGCGGGCGCAGCGGGGCAGGAAGGCGTCCTTCTGCTCCTGGGTGCCGAACATCTTCAGCGGCTGCGGTACGCCGATGGACTGGTGGGCGGAGAGCAGCGCGCCGACGGCGGGGCTCGCGGAGCCGACCAGGGCGAGGGCCTTGTTGTAGTAGAGCTGGGTGAGGCCGAGACCGCCGTACTTGGGGTCGATCTTCATGCCGAGGGCGCCGAGTTCCTTCAGGCCCGCGACGACCTCGTCGGGGATGCGGGCCTCGCGCTCGATGCGGGCGGAGTCGATCGTGGACTCGCAGAAGGCGCGCAGCTCGGCGAGGAACTCCTCGCCGCGCCGGACCGACTCGTCGTCCGGGAGCGGGTGGGGATGGATGAGGTCGAGCCGGAAGCGCCCGAGGAACAGTTCCTTGGCGAAGCTGGGCTTGCGCCAGTCCTGTTCCCGGGCGGCCTCCGCCACCTGACGCGCCTCGCGTTCGGTGACGGTGGTACGGGGGGTGGTGGGGGCGGACATGAGGCTCACCTCGCCGCGAAGAGGGATGATTGCTGACCGTTCGCTACCGACCAGTGCTACTGGATCGTTGGTACCCGAAACGGGCCGACCTCACCACCCCCCGCGCGTCCGTTCAGCGGATACTCAGCCGATGTCGACGGAGTAGGACTTGGTGCCGAGGCCGCCGGTGCCGTGGAAGACCTCGGTGCCGGACTCGATGCCGGAGACGTACTTGTCGTTGCTCAGCAGCCTGCGCCGGACGAGTGCCTGGGTGAAGTCGTCCAGGTTCCGGGTCGCACCGGTGGTGTTGGCGCGGCGGACGAAGGAGTACACCTGCCAGCCGATGTCGCCCTGGTAGACGTCCCACATGGTGCCGTCGAGGCTGACGCCGGCGATCTTGGTGCCGGGGTTCGGGCCGAGCCGGCCACCAGCGTCTTCGCCTTCTTCGGCAGGCGCGGTCTGCGGTGTTGCATCGGGGGTCCTTCCAAGGGACTGTTCGTGTACCGCACCGCAGTGGCCGCCGCCCGGTGAAAGGGTTGCCGGAGGGGTCCCGCCGGGGTCGTCCCCCGGGTCGTGCAGAACATCGCACAGGACGTCGCACAGAAAAAGGTGTCGAAGCGCTTCGACAGCCCCTGGACACCCCACCTCGGCTGAAGCTAGTGTCAATCCCACCCTCACCCCGCTAGTCAACTACGCGCTCTGTCGAAGCGCTTCACAAGCTTGGAGAGCCGGATGGTCACCCTCGCCGAGGTCGCCCAGCACGCCGGAGTGTCGGCGAGCACGGTGAGCTATGTCCTCAGCGGCAAGCGGTCCATCTCCGCGACCACCCGGCAGCGGGTCGAGCAGAGCATCCGGGAACTGGGCTACCACCCGAACGCCGGCGCCCGGGCCCTGGCGAGCAACAGGTCGAACATCATCGCGCTGATGATCCCGCTGCGCACCGACATGTACGTACCGGTGATGATGGAGATCGCCATAGCGGTGGCCACCACGGCCCGTACGCACGGCTACGACGTCCTCCTGCTCACCGGCGAGGAGGGGCCGGACGCGGTGCGCCGGGTCACCGGCAGCGGTCTGGCCGACGCGATGATCCTGATGGACGTCGAGCTGGAGGACGAGCGGCTGCCGCTGCTGCGGCACACGGACCAGCCCTCGGTCCTGATCGGGCTGCCCGCCGACACCGGCGGTCTGACCTGTGTGGACCTGGACTGGAGTGCGACCGGGGCGCTGTGCGTGGGGCATCTGGCGGACCTCGGTCACCGTGACCTCGCTGTCATCGGCGAGGCTCCGGCCGTCTACGAGCGGCACACCGGCTTCGCCGAACGCACCCTCGACGGGCTGCGCTCGCGGGCCCGCGAGCGGGGCGTACGGGTGCTGCACCGGCCGTGCGAGGGCGGGTACGACGCGATGGCGCTCACCCTGGCGCGGGTCCTCGACGAGCGCCCGGGGACCACCGGGTTCGTGGTGCAGAACGAGTCGGCGGTGGAGCCGCTGCTCGCGCTGCTGCGCCAGCAGGGCCGGGCGGTGCCCGAGGACGTGTCGGTGGTCGCGATCTGCCCGGACCAGGTCGCCGTGCAGGCCTCGGTGCGGCTGACCTCGGCCGCCATCCCGGCGCAGGAGATGGGCCGGCGCGCCGTGGAGCACCTGGTGGCCAAGCTGGACGGGCGCGGCGGCGACGAGGTCGTGCTGCTCGCGCCCGAGCTGACCGTACGGGCGAGTTCGGGACCGGCGCCGGCCGCGTCCTGACACCCGCCGCTCATGCCCTGTCCGGGGCACACCTCTGCCTGCTTCCCCCGTCTGCACTCCTTACTTCGGGAGCCGCCGTGAATCAGCCCGCCGGTATTCAGCCTGCCCTCGAGCAGCCCAAGGTCAGTCTCGCCCAGTCCTCCCCCACTGTCGGCCGGCTGCGCGAGCGGGAGGGGGCGCTGGAGTGGAGCGGCCGTCAGGAGACGGTGCGGATCGAGCCGTGGGGCGCGGACGCGGTCCGGGTGCGGGCCCGGCTCGGCGGCCCGGTGCTCGAGGGGCTGCCGGGCGCGTTGCCGGCCGAGCGGCCGGCGGCCGACGCGACGGTCACCGTCGGTGAGGGGACGGGGCGGGTGACGGTCGGCGCGCTGACCGTCGAGGTGAGCGCCGAGGGCATGCTGCGCTTCGTGCGCACCGCCGACGGTACGGAGCTGCTCGCCGAGGAGCGGGCCCACTTCTGGTGGCCGGGCCCGCGCCTGTACACGGCGGTCGGCAACGGCTCTCACCGCCTGGAGCAGCGCTTCGCCGCCTACGAGGGCGAGCGGCTGTACGGCCTCGGCCAGCACCAGCACGGGCGGCTGGACCAGAAGGGCCTGGTGCTGGACCTGGTGCAGCGCAACGCCGAGGTGAGCATTCCGGTCCTGGTGTCCAGCCGCGGCTACACCCTGCTGTGGAACAACCCGGCGATCGGCCGGGTGGAGCTGGCGGGCAACGGCACGCGCTGGGTCGCGGACTCGGCCCGGCAGATCGACTACTGGATCACGGCGGGCACCCCGACCGACGGCCAGCGCAACTACAGCGCGGTGACCGGGCGTTCGCCGATGCTCCCGCAGTGGGCGGCCGGCTTCTGGCAGTGCAAGCTGCGCTACCGCACCCAGGACGAACTCCTCGAGGTGGCCCGGGAGTACAGGCGCCGGGGTCTGCCGATCTCGGCGATCGTCTGCGACTTCTTCCACTGGACGCACCTGGGCGAGTGGAGGTTCGACCCGAAGGAGTGGCCGGACCCGGCGGCGATGGTCCGAGAGCTGGAGGAGCTGGGCATCAAACTGGTCGTCTCCGTGTGGCCGTCGGTGTCCCCGCTGTCGGAGAACCACCGGCTCATGGAGCAGCGCGGCTACTTCGTCGGCACGCAGTACGGCCCTATGGCGCACGCCGACTGGCCGGACAAGGAGGTCGCCTCCCCCGTCCAGGTGGCGTTCTACGACGCCACGAACCCCGAGGCCCGGGACTTCGTGTGGTCGAGGATCCGGGACAACTACCTCACCCCGTACGGCATCACGGCCTTCTGGCTGGACGCGTGCGAGCCCGAGCTGAAGCCCGGCTTCGCCGAGAACCTGCGCTACTGGGCGGGCCCCGGCCTGGAGGTCGGCAACCTGTATCCGCGCGAGAACGCCCGCACCTTCCACGAGGGGCTGCTGGCGGCCGGGGAGCGGGAGGTGATCTCGCTCAACCGGTCGGCGTGGGCGGGCAGTCAGCGCCACGGCGCGGCCCTGTGGTCCGGTGACATCGGCACCGATTTCGCGACCCTGCGCCGCCAGATCGCGGCCGGCCTGAACACCGCGCTGTCCGGGATCCCGTGGTGGAACACCGACATCGGCGGCTTCCACGGCGGCGACCCGGACGATCCGGCGTACCGGGAGGTGATGGTCCGCTGGTTCCAGTTCGGTGCGCTGTCCCCGCTGATGCGGCTGCACGGCTTCCGCGATCCGGGCCTGCCGCTGGGCCCGGAGATGACGGGCGGCCCGAACGAGGTGTGGTCGTACGGCGAGGAGGCCGGCGCGGTCCTGGAGCGGTATCTGCGGCTGCGCGAGCGGCTGCGGCCGTACATCCTCGAGGTGATGCGCGAGGCGCACGAGGAGGGGCTGCCGGTGATGCGCCCGCTGTTCCTGGAGTTCCCGGACGACCAGGCCGCCTGGTCGGTGGACGATGCCTATCTCTTCGGCCGGGACCTGCTGGTCGCCCCGGTGCTGACCGCGGGCGCCACGGCGCGCACCGCGTATCTGCCGGCGGGGGCGCGCTGGACGGACGCCTGGACGGGCGAGACGTACGAGGGCGGTACGGCGGTGACGGTGGACGCCCCGCTGGAGCGCATCCCGCTGTTCCTGCGGGACGGGGCGGAGCTGCCGATCGTGGAGTGAGATCGCGTCGAGGGGGCCGGTCCCGTGCGGGACCGGCCCCATTTCGCCGTTCGGTCACCGGGTCGCTCAGCCGCTGCTGACGCTCTCGCTGTTGACCGTGAAGTTCAGCCCGCCGGAGGAGGAGGTGATCTCGAAGCCGAACTGGAGGTCACCGATGGTCACATCGCCGAACCAGCCCTTGGTGTCCTTGATCCACTTCAGGATCGGCAGGATGGTCACCGTGCCGGAGCTTGAGTTGGAGCCACGGACGAAGGAGAACACGTCGTTGGAACCGTTGTTCCCCTTGTAGACGGTCCAGGTGGAGCCGCCGAGGGTGAGGCTGCCCTGCGAGGTGCCGAGCGGGCCGACGGCACCGGTCTTGTTGACCCAGAGCATGATCTCGTACTTGTGGTTGGTGTCCCAGATGTCGTACGCGGTCTCGTAGGCGCCGGACGACGGGACGGTGACGTTGTAGCTGCTGGTGAGCGAGGCCAGGGAGCTGACCGACTTGTTGATCACCTTATCGGCGTTGGGGTAGGACTTGATTCCGCCGGTGTTCGGGTGGTTCGCCCAGACACCCCAGTTGGTGCCGGAGTTGGCCCAGATGCACTGGGTGCCGGCGCCGGAGCCCCAGATGTCGTTGTAGAGGGTGTAGCCGTTCAGTGTGGTGCTGCCCCACTGGTCGCAGGAGGACCAGACGGCGGCGGAGGCGGGCGCCGAGGCCAGGGCGACGGTGGCGCCGAGAGCCAGGGCGGGGGGGATCAGGGCGGTGGCGACCCTGCTCAGCGTGCGTGTTGCCATGGTGTCCCTTCCATGGGTGGGGGGAGTTGCGTCGGGTTACCACGCCCCCAGGGTGAGGACGCGGTCTTCTCCGGCGACGAGGTCGAGCGGCGCACTGCCGGAGGAAGTCCGAAGGTCGATGCGGTGGGTACGGCTCGGTCTGAGGACGGCCCGGGCGCCGTCCGGGCGCCAGCTCAGGTCGATCTCGGCGCCGAACCGGGTCCGCACGCCGGTGAGGTGGCCGGACGGGCAGAAGCCGGGCACGGCGGGCAGCAGGACCAGGCGGTCCGGGGTCGACTGGACGAGCGTCTCGATCAGGACGCCGGGCAGGGTGTGCGCGGCGTCCGCGTTGTAGACGTCCCGGTGCGGGTAGTGGGCGCTCATCAGCGAGTCGTGGAAGAAGTCGCCGTCCAGCACCTGGCGCAGGGCGTGGGCGACCCGGTCGGGTTCCTTCAGGCGGGCCGCGATCAGGGCGTGGTGCAGATGGCCGTGGGCGGAGTGGTTCTCGGCGCCGCGCAGTTCGAGGGCGCGGCGGGCGGCGGCGGCCAGGTCCGGAGTGTCGTGGGGGTTGATCTCCTCCAGGGGCCAGACGGCGTAGAGGTGGCTGAGGTGGCGGTGGTCGTAGGTGTCCTCGAGGCCGGGCCAGGCCCATTCGGCCAGGGCCCCGTCGGCGTTGATCCGGTGCGGTGGCAGCCGGTCGGCCAACGCCCGCCACTTCTCGGCCTGTCCGGGGTGGTAGCGGGCGGCGGTGAGCAGGGCGTGCCGGGCCGCGGACAGGTCCATCGCCGCGTTGACCGCACCCCAGCTTGCGTTCGCGGGCCGGTTCTCGGGTGAGTAGGAGGGGACGACGACGAGGTGTCCCGCCGAGTCGGTGCGGGTGAGGAAGTCCTCGTAGAAGGCGGCGACCTCGGCGAGGGCGGCGGCGGTGCGCGGGTCCCGCTCGCCACGGGTCTCGTCGTGCTCGACGAGGGGGCGGAGCAGCCAGTCGGCGCCGGCCGTCCAGAGGTGCTGGGGGTACTCACGGGCGAAGTGGTAGCAGTGGCCGGACTCGCCGTCGGTGTGGGTGGGCGCGACGACGCCCCGGGCGCCGAAGATCGCACGGGCGTTCTCGCGCCAGTCGGGCAGCTGCCGCTGGACGAGCCGGGCAAGCGCCTCGGTGACCTCGGGCAGCGCGGCGGCCGGGGCGGAGGCGGTCTGGAGGTTGAGGTTGGCGTTGGTGGTGAACGCCCCGGACCAGGCGGTGTCCCAGTCGCCCGTCCACAGTCCGGTGAGCCGGGGCGGGTTGAGGCCGCTGCCGCTCAGCAGGTGGTAGCGGCCGGCGGCGAAGAGCCGTTCCAGCAGGGCCTGGCTGTGCGGACGCGCCAGCAGCCCGGAGCCGGGCAGGGCGCGTTCGGCGGGGTCGGCGCCGAGGTCGAGCGTGACCCGCCGGTAGGCGGTGGAGTGCAGGTGCAGATGGCGGGCGAGGAGGTCGTCGTACGCCTGCGTGCCGCCGTCGAGGAAGTCCTGGAGCCGGCGGGCCTCGGCGACCACGTCCGCCTCGCCGGTGTGCCGGTGGACGCGGGTGAGCAACAGGATCCGCTCGGCGCCGGTGACGCGGACGCCCGGCGCGACGAGTTCGGTGCTGCCCCCGTACGCGGCGACGAGGGTGACGCCGGTGTAGGCGCGGTCGCAGCCCGGGTAGCGGGCGCGCAGGCTGAGCAGGGCGCCCTCGGGGGTGAGCAGCGCGCCGTGGCCGACCCGCAGTGCGGCCGGTACGCCCGGCAGCCGGTGGTCCAGGCTGATGCCGAGGTCGTCGGCCGTGATCTCGTGCACGATCACGTCGTCCGCGCGGGAGACGAAGACGCGGCTGCCGAAGCCGGCGCAGCCTGCCGTGACCTCTCCGCCGGCGAAGTCGACGGCCCGGCGGTATCCGGCGCCGCCGGCGCCGGATACGCGCAGCCGTATGTGGAAGGCGGGGTGGAAGGGCTGCACCCATTGCAGCGGGCGGCCGTCGGTGAAGCCCTCGGCGGCGGTGCGGTCACCGGCGAGCAACCGGTCCTGGAGCGCGGGGAGTTCGGCGGCGAGCCGGGGCGGCCCGGCGTGTTCGCCGCCGTTGGGCCGGACCAGGGTGTGCTGTGTGACGACGACCCGTTCCTCGTTCGGATCACCGAACACAAGGGCGCCATGGTGGCCGTTCCCGGTCAGGAAGGCGTCCTCCCAGCGCGTCGCGGGGGCGGGTTCCCAGGTCCCGTGGACCGGTCCGTGGCTCATGGCCGCAGCACCGCCACGCCGTAGCGGCCGAGCGTGAGCGAGCCGGTCACCTTCTCGCCGCCGAGCAGATCGTGATGGCTGCCGGGGACCTCGACGGTGACCGGCTCCCGGCCGTGGTTCAGCAGGAACAGCAGCTCGCCCCGGCGCACCGCCTCGACACCGGCCGGCAGCCCCTCCAGCACCGGGCGCACTCCCGCCTCGGCGGCGGCGGAGGCGAGCAGGGAGCGCAGCGCGTCCGGCTCGGGCAGCGTGGAGACGTACCAGGCGCGGCCCCTGCGCAGCACGGCGGGCAGCCCGTCCAGTTCCCCGCCCCGGTACGGCACGGTCTCGGCGGCGCCGGGCTCGGGTTCGATCTCCTCCGACCACAGCGTGCCGCGAAAGCCCTCGCACTCGACGCTCTCCTCCGCCTCCAGCGGCCACCATTCGTGCAGGGTGCGGATGCCGAACAGCTCGCGCAGCCGGGCGTCCATGCCGCCGGGCCTGATCCGGTCGTCCTCGTCGGCGATGCCGGTGAAGAAGCCGCAGACCAGGGTGCCGCCGCCGTGGACGTAGCGGAGGAGGTTGTCCACGGCCGCGTCGGTGAGGAGGTAGAGCTGGGGGACGACGACGAGCCGGTAGCCGGACAGGTCGTGTTCCGGGTGGGCGAAGTCGGTGGTGAGGTGGGCCTCCCACAGGGCCCGGTGCCAGGCGGTCAGCACCTCCGGCAGCTCCACCCGGACCGACAGCCGCCCCTCGTGCGCGCCGGCCCACCAGGAGTGCCAGTCGTGCAGGATCGCGACGTGCGAGCCGACCTGATGACCAGTCACCTCATCGCCGATGGCGGCCAGTTCGGCGCCGAGCCGCCGGACCTCCTGGTACGTGCGGCCCTGCTCCCCCGCGTGCCCGACCATCCCGGAGTGGAACTTCTCGGCGCCCTGGAGGGACTGGCGCCACTGGAAGTAGCAGACGGCGTCGGCGCCCCGGGCGACGGCCTGGAGGGACCACAGCCGGCCCAGGCCGCGCGGCTTGGGGTGGTTGACCCCGCGGAAGTTGACCGGCCCGGCCGCCTGCTCCATGAGCATCCACGGCCCGCGGGCCTGCGAGCGGGTCAGGTCCTGCACGAGCGCCCCGCGCTGCCCGCCCAGCGGATCACGCGGATCGGGATAGAGGTCGACGGAGACGACATCCTCCTCCGCAGCCCAGCGCCAGGCATCCTGGCCGATCCACAGCGGCATGAAGTTGCTGGTCACGGGGATGTGCGGGGTGTACCGGCGGATGATGTCACGTTCGGCGGTGAAGCACTCCAGGAGCATGTCGGAGGTGAACCGCCTGAAGTCCAGCACCTGGGCCGGGTTCTTCAGGTAGTGGGCGCGCCGGGCCGGCAGTATGCCGTCCCAGGTGTCGTAGCGCTGGCTCCAGAAGGCCGTGCCCCAGGCCGTGTTGAGCGCGTCGAGGGTGCCGTACTTCTCCCTGAGCCAGCGGCGGAAGGCGGCGGCCGCCTCGTCGCCGTGGTCGAAGGTGCAGTACTCGTTGTTGATGTGCCACATCGTGAGGGCCGGGTGGCTGCCGTAGCGGGCGGCCAGGTCCTCGGTGATGGCGGCGGCGTAGCGCCGGTAGGTGGCGCTGGAGTGCGAGAAGTGCTGCCGGCCGCCCCACCACTCCCTGCGCCCGTCGGCGTCCCGGGGCAGCGTGTCCGGATGCAGCCGGCCCATCCAGGGCGGCGGGGCGGCGGTCGGGGTGGCGAGGACGACACCGATCCCGCCCTCGTGCAGCAGATCCATCAGCCGGTCGAGCCAGCCGAACTCCCGTGCCCCCGGCTCGGGTTCGAGCCGGGACCAGGAGAAGACGCCGAGCGTGACGGAGTTGACCCGGGCCTGCTGCATCAGCCGGACGTCCTCGGGCCAGGTCTCCTCGGGCCACTGCTCGGGGTTGTAGTCGCCGCCGAAGAGGATCCGGCCCCGGGTGGCGTCGGCGAGCGCCGGTCTCATGCGGGCTCCCCGTACTGGATGCCGCGCCCGTTGGTGGCGAGGTACACACGGCCGTGGATGCGCGGATCGCCGGTGACGGCCTGGCCGGTCCAGCCCCACTGGTGGGCGTTGTCGTTGATCCGGAGCCAGGTCGCCGCCCGGTCGTCGGAGCGGTACACGGCGGTGAGGGAGCTGTCCGTGCTGCCGACGAGGTAGACCGAGGGGTAGCCGGTGCCGGGGGCGGCCTTGCCGAAGCCGAGGGTGTACGCGGCCCGGGCACTGCCGAGCCTGGCGAAGCTCCTGCCCCCGTCGGTGGACCGGTACAGGCCGTTCCCCTTGGTGCTGAGCCACAGGTCACCGCTGCGTCCCGGCGCTGCGGCGAGCTGGAACTGGCTGTCCCCCAAGGGCAGTCCGGTGGCGCGGGCTGCGAAGGTACGGCCGCCGTCGGTGCTGGCGTACAGGGTGCCCGTGTCGGTGTCATAGGCGTAGAAGACGGCGGGGTCGGCGGGGTCGGCGAGCGGGGTGGCGCCCTTCGGGTACGTGGCCACCTCGGCCCAGGTCGCGCCCCCGTCGGCCGAACGCTGGGCGGGGTACTTGGTGCCGTCCCCGTGCACGAGGGTCCACAGCAGCACGCCGGCGTCGGCGCTGACGGCGACCGGCCCCGGGGCGTCCTTGGCGAGGGACGGCTGGCTCGGGAAGGGCGCCCAGGTCTGCCCGCCGTCGGTGGAGACGGCGCCGTTGCCGTGGTCTCCCCAGCCGGTGCGGACGACGTACGACGGTTCCGCGGCGGCCTGCGCGAGTCCGGTGGCCGTACCGAAGACGGGGTCGGTGGCCATGCCACGGGCCGGGGAGGCGGTGAGGCGCTCGTGGTAGAGGACGCCGATGTCGCCGTTGCCGCTGATCAGGTGGGCGGTGCCGGTGGGCGGCGAGATGAGCTGGCGGACCGAGGTCTCCTCCAGCCCCCGGATCCGGGGGGCGAAGCGGCGCAGGTCCCGGGTGCCGTAGATGGTGGCGCCGGTGCCGTAGAGGATGTTCCGGCAGTCGTACGGGTCGACGGCGACGGCCTGGATCCACCAGCCGAACTTGGGCCGGGCCTCGCCCCACGTCAGGTAGGGCGTCTCGGAGACGTCGAGGACGGCGGTGTCCTTCAGCGAAACCCAGGTGCGGCCGCCGTCGGTGCTGCGGTACAGGGTGTCGCCGGCGGACCAGCGGTTGTTGGTGGAGACGACGACGGTGCCGGGCCGGTGGGCGCTGACGGCGACTCCGCCGTACCCGAAGGTGTCGGCTGCGCCCGGGGCGACGGGGGTGACGTCGGTCCAGGCGCCGGCCGTGGTGTCCAGCCGGTGCACGCTGCCGTCGCTCTGGCCGTTCGGGCCGGGTGCGTCGGCGTACGTCACGTACAGCGCGCGGGTGTGCGGGTCGTGGGCGGCGCGGATCGGGACCTTGGCGGAGGTGCCGGCGGGCCGGCCGGGAACCGCTTCCCAGGTGGTGCCACCGGCGGTGGTGCGGAAGAGGTTCGGGGTGGTGCCGTCGGAGTCGCCCCAGCCTGCGTAGACGGCACGGCCGGCGGCGAGGAGGAGGGTGACGCCTTGGCCGGTGCTGGTGGGGGCGGCGGGGAAGGTGCTGTCTCTCTGCCAAGTGGCGCCTCTGTCGGTCGACTTGAGGAGTCCGTCGTGGCGGGTGCCGAGCCAGAGGGCGTCGCTGTCGCGGGGGTCGACGAGGAGGCGCTCGCCCGTGCCCCGGCCGTCCTCGTTGGCGCCGAGTTTCACGGTGAGGTCGGTGCGCTGCCAGGTCCTGCCGCGGTCCTCCGACCGCAGGACGGCTCCGTTGCCCGCCCAGGACTGGGCGTATGTGCCGAGGGCGAGGTAGAGGCGGTCCGGGTGGACGGGGTCGACGGCCAGGGCCTCCACCCCGAGGAGGTTCCAGTCGTCCCAGCCGAGCTGGTCGGTGAGGGGGGTCCAGCGGGCGGTGTCCTCGTCCCAGCGGTAGGCGCCGCCGATGTCGGTGCGGGCGTAGGCGAGGCCGGGGGTGGAGGGGTGGAAGAGGATCCCGGTGACGAAGCCGGTGCCGCCGATTGCTGCGTTGCGCCAGCGGTATTTCTGCGGGGCTTGGGCTGCGATCGCGTTGGCGGGGAGGGCGAGGAGGGCTGCGGCGGCTGCGGTGCCGGCGAGGACGGTTCTGCGGGTGGGGGTCATGGGGTACCTCGGTGAACGTGGGTGGGTTGGTGGACCGGGTGGCTGCTGGGCGGGGGTGGGGTCGCTTACCGGCGCGTGCAGGGTGCCTCCCCCACGCTCGGCTTCGCTCGCGCGGGGGACCCCCACCGCCCACCCGTGCCGCCCCAGCGGCACGACTGCCCGCAGCTACGGCGAGCTGTCGAGGTGCGGTGACTGAAACTCCCTAGGGGCGCGGGGCTGTGTCTGATATGCGGCTACCGCCGCGCGGGCGCGACAAGCCACGGCGCACCCGCAGTCGCCCACGAGACCGCACAACCCGTCCGAGTAGGTGCCCGGTCACCCCTTCACCGCCCCCGTCAGCATCCCCCTCTTGAAGTGCTTCTGGACGAACGGGGACAGGACCGCCACCGGCAGCAGGGCCATCACCATGACCGCCATCTGCACGGCCAGGCCGGACAGTTCGCCGGTCTTGATGGCCTGGCCCAGGCCCACCGGGGCCTGTTGCTTCTGGACCAGTTGGATCATGACGTTCTGGAGCGGCATCTTGTCCTGGTCGTTGAGGTACAGGGACGCGTTGAACCACGCGCTCCAGTAGCCCACCGCGTAGAACAGCGTGATGACCGCCAGCACGGCCCGTGACAGCGGCATGACGATCTGCCAGAGGATCCGGAAGTCCCCGGCACCGTCGATCCGCGCGCTGTCGATGAGTTCCTGCGAGATGCCCATGAAGAAGCCCCGCAGGACGAGGATGTTGAACACGCTCACCGCGCTCGGCAGGATCAGGGCCAGGTAGCTGTCCATCAGGCCGAGGGACTGGACCAGCAGGTACGTGGGGATCAGGCCGGCGCTGAAGAACATCGTCGCCAGCAGCAGCATCAGGAGCCAGCGGTGGCCGAGCGAGCCGATGCGCGAGAGGCCGTACGCGCACAGGACCGACACCGTCATCGAGAACAGCGTGCCGGCCAGCGTGACCAGGACGCTGATGACCGCGGCCCGGGTGACCTGGCCGCCGCTGAGCAGCTCCTTGTACGCGATGAACGTGATGCCCTTGGGGACCATCACCAGGCCGCCCGCCTGGTCGATCGTCTTGCGGGAGGACAGACTGGTGACGACCACGATCCAGAGCGGGAAGAGGATGCCGAAACAGGCCAGGGTGAGGACCAGGCCCTTGCCCGCGAGGCCCGCCCTGCTCGGCTGCTCCTCCCACACCGGGCGGGGCGGCGCGGCCCAGCGGAACGGCGGTCGCTCCTGTACCGGCGGCTTGTCGATGACGGCGGTCACTTCTTGTACACCCCCTGCTCGCCCATGAGATGGGCCACCTTGTTCGCGGCGAGGACCAGCCCGAGGCTGACCACGCCCTTGATCAGACCGGCGGCGGCCGCGTAGCCGAAGTCCTGGTTGCGCACGCCGTTCCACCAGGTGAAGGTGTCGAGGACCTCCGCCGCGCCCGGTCCGACCGCGTCACGCTGGAGCAGGATCTGCTCGAAGCCGACGGTCAGGGCGTCACCCACCCGCAGGACCAGCAACAACGCGATCACCGGGCGCAGCGCGGGCAGCGTGACGTGCCACATGCGGCGCCAGCGGCCGGCGCCGTCCATCGCGGCGGCCTCGTACAGGTCGGGACTCACCGAGGCCAGCGCGGCGAGGAAGATGATGATCCCCCAGCCGGCGTCCTTCCAGATGCCCTCCGCCGTGACGAGGAACTTGAAGGTCGACGGGTTGGTCATGATGTCCAGGCCGCTGTGACCGTGCCGGCGCAGCAGTTGGGACAAGACGCCCGCGCCGCCGAAGAGTTGCTGGAAGACGGCGATGACCAGCACCCACGAGAAGAAGTGCGGCAGATACAGGACCGCCTGCGCGACCGCACGCACCCTCGGTCTGATCACGCTGTTGATGAGCAGCGCGAGCAGGATCGGCACCGGGAAGAACAGCACGAGCTGCAGGAAGAACAGCACCAGTGTGTTCTGGACCGCGTGCCAGAAGGCCGAGTCCGCGAAGAGCTGCTGGAAGTTCGCCAGGCCGACCCAGGGGCTGTGCAGCATCGAGACGATGCCGTTGTCGCTGACGTAGGGGTCGTAGTCCTCGAAGGCGACGATGTTGCCGAGGATCGGCAGGTAGTTGAAGAGCAGGATCAGCAGGATCGCCGGGAGCGTCATCAGCAGCAGGACGCGGTCGCGTCTGAAGCGCAGGCGCAGGCTGAGCTTCCCGGTCCTCGCCTTCTTCCGGTTCCTGCGGGTCGCGGTGGTGTCGTCCGACGCCATCGCGCTCTTGCCCGCTCCGTCGTCCGCCCCGGCCCTGCTCCGCGGCACCGTGCTGTGCGACACGGCCTTCTCCTTGCCTCGTGCCCCGCCTCAGCCGGCCGCCGTGCCGTTCTCGTCGAGGAGCTTCTTGTACCAGTCGCGCAGCTTGTCGCCGCCCCTGCTCTTCCAGTCGGAGACGGCCTGCTGCATGTCGCTGATCTTCTTGCGGCCGCGGGTGATGTCGTCCTCGAGCGTTTCGAAGTTGTCGCCGAGGTTGGTGTAGCGGGACGGCTCGGTGATCATCTGGCCGTAGAAGCTGGACTTCTTGGTGAAGGCGCCCATCCGCTGCTGCCACAGGACCTGGGCCTTGGCTACCTCGGGGAAGTCGGGGTGGGCGATGGTGGCGGCGGGGCTCGCGACCATGACGTAGGCGTTGAGGACCTCGTTGTTGCCCTGGGTGGTCTTGACGGGCACGCCGTTCTTGACGGTGTAGTCCGCGCCCTGGACGCCGTAGTTGGTGGCCATGTACTCCTTGGTGCCGTACGGCGCGGCGGTGACGTTGGCGACGGCCAGCGCGTCACGGACCACGGACTGCGAGGCCTTCTTGTTGATGAAGGCGAAGATGCCGGCGGGCTGTTCTGCCCAGAGCGTCGGGTCGCCGCCGTCGTGGCCGTATACGTCCATGCCCCAGATCTTGAACGACGGGTTCTGGGTGGCCTGTTCGGCGGTGCGGCTCCACCACTGGCTGATGTTGTTGGAGTAGATCAGGAACTCGCCGGCCGCGAACTTGGGGCCCGGGTCGGGGGCGCTCTTTCCCATCATGGCGTCGGGGTGGACGTATCCGGCGGCGAAGAGCTTGCGGGTCCACTCCAGCGCTTCGAGGTACTCCTCGGTCTCGATGCGGTTGACCAGCTTGCCGTCGACGAGGTTCCAGCCGAGCGGCTTCTCGCTGCCGGAGAGCACCCCGAACATCTGCCAGGCGGTCCACTTCATGTCCAGGCAGGCCCAGCGCTTGGCCTTGGCGTTGGTGATCTCCTTGGCGAGGGCCATGAACTCGTCCGCCGAGCGCGGGACCTGGTAGCCCTCCTTGTCGAAGATGTCCTTGCGGTAGAGGGGCACGATGCCGGTGACGTACGACTGGGGCATCGGCAGGCCGCGCAGCTTGCCGCCGATGATGCAGCGCTGCCAGGCGTCGGTGGGGATGGCCGCGAGGTTCGGGTAGTCCTTGACGGCGTCGCCGGAGAGGTAGGGGCCGAGGTCGGCGAACTTGCTGATGATGGCGCTGGGTATCTTGCCGCCCATGTTCCAGCTGGGGACGACCACCACGTCCGGTACGTCGCTGGAGGCGAGGACGGCGCCGAGCTTCTGGTCGTAGGTGTTGCCGTCCTGGTTCTGCCAGACGACGTCGACGCCGATCATGTCGTTCATCGTCTTGTAGTACGCGTTGTCGCTCTTGGGCGGGGAGCCCCAGAACGGCGACATGATGGTGACCTTGCCGCCCTTGCCGAGCTTCTTGGGGACCGAGGTCTTCAGGGTCGCCAGGTCCAGCTTGCCGGTGAAGCCCATCGGCGAGCCGTTCTTGGACGGGATGTCCGGTGCCACCACATGGCTCGCCACGTAGGACGGCAGCAGCTTCTTCTCGCCCTTGCCCCCGGAGGATCCGCCGCCCGTGCCGCTGTCCGAGCTGCCGCAGGCGGTGAGCAGCGGCATGCCTCCGGCGACCGCCGCGGCGGCGACCGCGGTGGAGGCGAGGAAGCTTCTCCGGCTGGGCGCGGAGGATGCGGAGGCGGCGTTCGGCGTCATTGCGTCAACCCTTCATGGCGCACCAGGACACCCGGCGGGGGCCGTCGGCTGCGGTGTCTCGAGTGGATCTGGCTGAGCTGGAACGTACTTCGACGAGAAGCAGACTCAGTCGAAGCGCTTCGATGTTGCTGCGAGGTTAAGTGAACACCTGGGGGTGCACAAGGGTCGTTCCCAAGATTTCCGCGAGCCGCGATGCCCCCGTCCGACCGCCATGCGCCCTTGCGAAGTCGGCCAGTTGTGCGTCGTCTTCACGCACAGCACCTTGACACCCCGGCCCCGCTCGACCCAGCATCGAAGCGCTTCGAAAGCGCCTCGTCGCTCCATCCGCAAGGGGAACCGCTCGTGACCGTTGACCCGCCGTCCGCCCTGCCGTTCCGCGATCCGCACCTGCCGTTCACTAAGCGCATCGACGACCTGCTGGCGCGGCTCACCCTGGACGAGAAGATCTCCTTCCTGCACCAGTTCGCGCCGGCCGTCGAGCGCCTGGGCATCGCCGCCTTCCGCACCGGCCAGGAGGCCCTGCACGGCGTGGCCTGGATGGGCCCGGCGACGGTGTTCCCGCAGGCCGTCGGTCTCGGCGCGACCTGGAACCCGGAGCTGGTGCGGCGGGTCGGCGAGGCGGTGTCCAAGGAGGTCCGCGCGATGCGGGCCCGGGACGAGCGGGTCGGCCTCAACGTCTGGTCCCCGACGGTCAACCTGCTGCGCCACCCGCTGTGGGGCCGCAACGAGGAGGGCTACTCGGAGGACCCGAAGCTGACCTCGGCGATCGCCACGGCGTACACGCACGGCCTGCGCGGCGACCATCCGCTGTACTGGCGCACCGCACCCGTCCTGAAGCACTGGCTGGCCCACAACAACGAGACGGACCGCGCCACGTCGTCCGCCTCCGTCCGCCCGCGCGTCCTCAACGAGTACGACCTGCGCGCCTTCAGGGAGACGGTCGAGGCGGGCGCGGTGGCCGGGGTGATGCCGGCGTACAACCTGGTCAACGGCCGCCCCAACCACCTCTCCCCGTATCTGCGCGACCCGTTGCGGACCTGGACCGAGGAGGAGCTGCTGGTCTGCTCGGACGCGGGCGCGCCCTCCAACCTGGTCGACGCCGAGCACTACTTCGGCACCCACGAGGAGGCCACCGCGGCCGCCCTGCTGGCGGGCGTGGACAGCTTCACCGACCACGGCACGGACGGCTCGCAGATCGTGGAACGGGTGCGGAAGGCGTACGGGCAGGGGTTGTTGAGCGAAGCGGACATCGACACCGCCGTACGACGCCAGCTCTCCGTCCGGTTCCGGCTCGGCGAGTTCGACCCGCACTACGACCCGCACGCCGGCACCGGCGAGTTCGACACCCCGGCGCACCGGGCGCTCGCCCGGGAGGCCGCCGAGCAGGCGATCGTGCTGCTGAAGAACGACGACGACCTGCTGCCGCTCGCGCCCGACACCCGGATCGCGGTGGTCGGCCTGCTCGCCGACGAGTGCAAGCTCGACTGGTACAGCGGCAGCCTCATCCACCGCTCCACCCCCCTGGAAGGCCTGTACGAGCGGTTCGGCGCCGAGCGTGTGGAGTTCGCCGAGGGCGTGGACCGCATCCGGCTGCGCACCGCCGCAGGCGCCTTCCTGCACGTGCCGCCGGCGCAGGCCCCGCACGAGGCGCGGGGCGCCGCGGGCGCACTGGACCCGGCCCTGCTCACCGGCCGTACCGACCTGCCGCCCCTCACCACGGACACCACCGGCACCGAGTTCGCGCTGGTGGACTGGGGCGAGGGCGTGCTGACCCTGCGCGCACCGGACGGCCGGTACCTCTCGGTCGCCGACGACGGCTTCGTACGCGCCTCCGCCGACCAGCCGGGCGGCTGGGTCGTCCAGGAGACCTTCCGCCTCGAACCGCACCAAAACGGTCACCTCCTGAAGCATCTGGGCACGGGTCGCCATGTCCGTGTCGCCGCCGGGGGCGTGCAGGTTGCCGAGTCCGGGGACGTCTTCGAGGTGGTCACGGTCGAGCGGGGCGAGGAGGCCGTGGCCCGGATCGCCGAGCGGGCGGACGTCGTCGTGGTGGTCGCGGGCAACGACCCGCACATAGGCGGCCGCGAGACCGAGGACCGTACGACCCTCGAACTGCCGGAACACCAGCGGCGGCTGCTGCGCGCGGCCCGTGCCGTCAACCCGCGTACGGTGCTGGTGCTGACCTCGGCCTATCCGTACGCCGTGGACGTGACACGGCTGCCGGCGGTGCTGTGGACGGCACACGGCGGCCAGGCGGCGGGCACGGCCCTGGCCCGGACCCTCGCCGGCGACGTCTCCCCCGCGGGCCGCCTCCCGCAGACCTGGTACGCCCGCGACGCCGACCTGCCCGACCTGCTCGACTACGACGTGATCGGCAGCCGCCAGACGTACCTCTACTTCGAGGGCACCCCGCTGTTCCCGTTCGGGCACGGCCTGTCGTACGCGTCGTTCGACTACTGCGATCTCGCGGCCGGTGTCGCGGACGGCTCGCTCCGTGTCGTGTGCACGGTGACGAACACCGGGGACCGGGCGGCGGACGAGGTGGTCCAGCTCTACGCGCGGGCCGCGGACCCGTCGGTGGCCCGTCCGCGCCGTGAGCTGCTGGCGCTGCGCCGGCTCGGTCTCGCGCCCGGCGAGACGGCCGAGGTGCCCTTCGAGGTCCCCCTGTCCGCGCTGGAGTTCTGGGACGTGGCCCTGGGCGGGGCGCGGCTGGAGACGGGCCCCTACGAGCTGCTGGTCGGCGCCTCCAGCGAGGACGTCCGGCTGCGGACGACCGTCCGTCTCGACGGCACCGCGCCGGCCCCGCGCCAGGTCGTCCGGCACGGCCTGGAGGGCGCGGACTTCGACGAGCAGTCCGGCATCGCCATCGTGGACCGGACGAGGACGGCGGGCGACGCGGTGACCGCGGCGCGCGGCGGGAAGGCCGAACTGGTCTACCGCTCCTGCGACTTCGGCCCGGGCGTGACCGCGCTGACGGCGCGGGTCTCGGGCGAGGGCACGCTGGAGGTCTCGCTGGACGGCGGCCCGGTGCTCGCGACCCTGCGCCTGGAGAGCCCCACCGCCGGCCCCTACGCCTACACCGCCCTGGGCGCCGGCTTCGCCGCCGAGGGCGTGCACGACGTCCACCTCAGGCTGCGCGGCCCACTGCGGCTCGCGCACGTCGGCTTCTCCGGTTGAGGGTCCGGAGGAGACGGCGACGGGAAGGGGTCCGGCACCGGAAGGCAGCGGTGCCGGACCCCTTCACCAAAGGCGCGGGAGCGGCCGGACAGGCGAACGGCCCCGGGTCCGGGACCCGGGGCCGTCGCAGGAATTGCCCGCTGGGCAGGTGTCAGCCGTGGCTCGCCTTCGCGAGGGCCGGCACGAAGGTCAGGGCGTTCAGCGTGCCCACGCCCGTGGCCATGTCGTAGCCCTTGACGGCCTTGTAGCCCTGCACACCCTGGTAGGTGTTGTCGGTGCCGTCGTTGACGTCGACGACGCCGGAGCCCTTGCGGCCCTCGAGGGTGTAGAGCGCGTGGTTGATGTCGCCCACGCGGTGGCCGCCCGCCTGGTCGGCGAGGGCGACGATGCCCGAGAAGAGGGGGCTCGCCTCGCTGGTGCCGCCGCTGACGTCCCAGCCGGTGGCGGTCGGGTCGTAGCTGGAGTAGATCCAGGCACCGCCGTTGACCGCGGCGGCCATCGAGATGTCCGGGGTGCCGCGGCGGGTGCCGACGACGTTCTTCACCCCGTCCTGGAAGGCCGGCCGGGTGAAGACGTGGGACTGGCCGCCGCCGCCCGCGCCGTTGTCGTTGTAGACGCTGTCCGGCTTGACGCGCTCACCCTTGTCGTTCAGGTGGAGCTGGGTGCCGCCGATGGAGGTGACCAGCGGGTCCGCGGAGGGCCAGGAGTTGACGCGGTACTTGTAGTAGCTCTTGCCGTCCGCGGTCTGGTCGGTGGCGCCGCCGTCGCCGGAGGAGGCGAGGACGGTCACGTGCTTGCGGGCCGCGTCCTCGAAGGCGTACCGCAGCTTCTTGATGCTGGAGAAGTCGCCCTTGTCGAAGCCGGGGAAGGTGTTCTCCGTGGCACCGAAGCTCTGGCTGATGACGTCGCCGACACCGTGGTCGATCATGTACTTCTCGGCGTCCATCATCTCCGGCAGACCGGTGGTGCCCTCGGTCTCGGCGACGGCCGTCTCCACCAGGACGATCTTCGCGTCCGGCGCGACGGCGTGGGCCATCTCGACGTCGAGGGTGCTCTCGCCGGCCCAGCCGGTCATGTCGGAGTTCTTGGGGTCGAACGGGGGCACCTTGCCCCACTTGACGACGTCGACCTTGGTGCTCTTCAGCCCGAACTGCTTGCTGTAGACGTCGAGATCGTGCTGGATCGTCGGCGAGCCGAACGAGTCCACGATGACGATCGTGCGCCCCTTGCCCGTGATGCCCTTCTTGTACAGCGCGTTGAGGTTGTACGCGGTTCTGTACTGGAGCGGGTTGTAGCAGTTGATGTGCCACTTGGCCTGGCACTGGGCGATGGGGAGGGGGCTGGCCACGCCGTGGACGAGGCCGTGCCCCGCGACGGCCGGAGCCGCGAAGGTGTGCGGTACGGCGGCCGGCGCGGCGCTCGTGGCGCCGGCCGAGGAGGTTGTCGCCAGCGCGGCGGCGACGAGTGCGGCGGAGGCGGCGGCCGAAACCGCGACGCCGCGCCCGGTACGGGCTATGTGCATACGTTCCCCTGAGTGATCCTGACACGTCCGTTGTCGGACGAAGTGGTCAGGCGCATCCCATCGGGAGAGTCATGGACAGATCAAGACACTGCGCAGGACTCTTGAACCGCCGATGCCAAATCCTTTACTTGAGAACAGAAATGACGACCGGCACACGGAAACGGCCGCAGCCCCCGCACAGTGGGCTGCGGCCGTTCCGGCTGACCTGTCCGTGGCAGGTCAGAGCGCGAGACCGGTGAGGACCAGTACGCGCTCGTAGGTGTAGTCCTCCATCGCGAACCGCACACCCTCGCGGCCCACGCCGGACTGCTTGGCGCCGCCGTACGGCATCTGGTCGGCGCGGTAGGACGGGACGTCGCCGATCACCACGCCACCGACCTCGAGGGCCCGGTGGGCGCGGAAGGCGACCTGCAGGTCGTGCGTGAACACACCTGCCTGGAGGCCGTACTTGGAGTCGTTGACCGCGGCGAACGCCTCGGCCTCGCCGTCCACCTTCTGCACGCTGAGGACCGGTCCGAAGACCTCCTCGCAGGCGAGGGTGGTGCCGGCCGGGAGGTCGGTGAGGACGGTCGGCGCGTAGGAGGCGCCGTCGCGCTTGCCGCCGGTGACGAGGGTGGCGCCGGCCTCGACCGCCTCCGTCACCCACGACTCGACGCGCTTGGCCGCGTCCTCGCTGACCAGCGGGCCCACGTCGGTCGTGGCGTCGCTCGGGTCACCGGTGTTCTGGGCCTCGACGGCGGCGACGATGCGCGGCAGCAGCCGGTCGTACACCGACGCGTCGGCGATCACGCGCTGCACGGAGATGCAGGACTGGCCGCCCTGGTAGTTGGAGAAGGTCGCGATGCGGGTCGCGGCCCAGTCCAGGTCGGCGTCGGAGGCGTAGTCGCCGAGGACGACGGCCGCGCCGTTGCCGCCCAGCTCCAGCGTGCAGTGCTTGCGCGGCACCGAGTCCATGATCGCGTAGCCGACCTTCTCGGAACCGGTGAAGGAGATGACCGGCAGACGCTCGTCCTGGACGAGGGCGGGCATCTTGTCGTTGGCGACCGGGAGGATCGACCACGAACCGGCGGGCAGGCCCTCGGTCTCGGCGAGGAGGTCGCCGATGATCAGGCCGGAGAGCGGGGTCGCCGGGGCCGGCTTGAGGATGATCGGGGCGCCGGCCGCGATCGCCGGGGCGATCTTGTGGGCGCACAGGTTCAGCGGGAAGTTGAACGGCGCGATGCCGAGCACGACGCCCTTCGGGAAGCGGCGGGTCAGCGCGAGGCGACCCTGGCCACCGGCGTCGGTGTCGAGCCGCTGGGCCTCGCCGCCGTTGAACCGGCGGGCCTCCTCGGCGGCGAACCGGAACACGGAGACGGCACGGCCGACTTCCCCTCGGGCCCACTTGATCGGCTTGCCGTTCTCTGCCGAGATCAGCTGGGCGATCTCCTCGGTGCGCTCGGCCAGCCGCCTGCTGACGTGGTCGAGGGCGGCGGCGCGCACGTGCGCCGGGGTGGCGGCGAACTCGTCCCGCACCGCGTGGGCCGCGGCCACGGCCTCCTCGACCTGGGCGTCGGTCGGCACGCCGACCTTGCCCACGAGCCGGCCGTCCCACGGCGAGGTGACGTCGAAGGTGTCCTCGCCGGTGACCTGGCGGCCGGCGAGCCAGAAGGCGTGGGTGGAAGTCATCTGCGAGTCCCGGCCTTTCCGTGTTGGGGGTGCTTGGCTTTCGGGCTCCACGGTAGGGCGGCGACGGCCGAGGGTCGTTTGTCCGAGCCGTAGCAGTAGGCGTGGCGGACGCTACTGTTTGGACTACTCTGCGGAGGTCGCCTTCAGGGCGAGCCACAGCTCCATCCGGACGTCGGGATCGTCCAGCGACCGGCCCAGGATCTCCTCGACCCGCCGCATCCGGTACCGCAGCGTGTGCCGGTGCACCCCCAGGTCCGCGGCCGCCGCGTCCCACTGGCCGTGCCGGGACAGCCAGGCCCGCAGCGAGGCGACCAGGTCCCCCCGCCCGGTGGCGTCGTGCTCGTGCAGCGCGCGCAGCAAGCCGTCGGCGAACGCCTTCACCGCGTCGTCGGCGAGCAACGGCAGCACGGACCCCGCGGCCAGCTGCTCGTGCTCCACCAGCACCCGCCCGCGCCGCCGGGCCACGGACAGCGCCTGCTCGGCCTGCTTGTAGGCGGCCGCGGCGGCGATCGGCCCGGCGGGCGCGGACAGCCCGACGACCAGTTCCTCCTCATCCCCCCCGGCCGCCTGCTCAGGCACCGCCCGCGCCGCCTCCAGCGCCGCCGCGAACTGTGTGCAGGCCGCCACGGCCGCGCCCCCGTCGACGGCCAGCACCACCAGCCGCTCCCCCTCGGGCACGACCAGCACGGCTTCCCCGGCACGCGCGGCGGCGGCCTCCACGCTCTCCGCGAGCCCGCCCAGCGGATCACCACCGGCGCCGGCGACGAGGGCGGCGCCCTGGGTCACCGACGTGGCGACGCGGCCGTGGGTATCCGCGTGCGCCTGGGCGGCGGCTCCGGACACGGACTCGGCGACGATCATCCGGAACGGCGCGTCCAGCAGCCCGCCGTACAGGTCCCCGGCGACGGCGCGGGCGTGGTCGGGCTCACCGGCGAGCAGCATGCGCAGCACCGCCGCGCCGACGCGCTGCTCGGCGGCGTGCAGCGAGCGGGAGCGTTCGGTGGTGAGGGTGAGCAGGGCGATGGCGGAGTGCACGGCGTAGCGCTCGGCGGTGCCGAGGGCGGCGGCCGTCCCCACGGCGAGCGCGGCGCGCGGCCGCCGCCCGGTACCGAGGGAGTGCATCTCCACCCGGTCCTCGTGATCGGGCCCGCCGACGACGGCGGACGCGGGAGCGGGCCGCTCCCGCAGCCGCTCCACCTCCGCGGTGAGCCGCGCGGCCCGCCGCCCGGCCCACTCCGGCGCGGCGGCGACGACGGCACCCGAGGCGTCGTAGAGCGCGGCCCACCCGTCGACCTGCGCGGCGAGCGCGCCGAGCAGCCCCTCGGGTCCGGCGCTGAGGGCCTGCCTGGTCAGTTCGCGCTGTGCGGCGAAGCCTGCCGTGACGGCCCGGTACTGGTCGGCGGCGATGGCGGCCGAGACGGCCTTGCTGATGGCGAGGAAGGGGGTGCGGCGGGGCACCTCGAGCAGCGGCAGCCCCTCCTGCCGCGCGGCGTCGACGAGCGCCTCGGGAATCTCCTCGTAGTTGACCCCGACGGCGAACCCGAGCCCCACGACACCGGCCCCGGCCAGCCGCTTCACATACCGCCGCATGACCTGCGGATCCTCCGCGTCCAGCTTGAGCGCGGTGATCAGCAGCAGCTCGCCGCCCTCCATGTACGGCACGGGGTCGGCCAGCTCGCTGACGTGCGCCCAGCGGACGGGCACGTCGAGACGGTCCTCGCCCGCGCGCACGGTCAGCTTGAGCGCGGAGTGGTGGACGAGCGAGGCGAGGGTGGGGGGCATGGAACCTTCAGGGTGAGGGAGATCCGCAACACGCGGACCGCATGATCCCGGCGATCTCTTGGCCGCCGCGTATGAACGACCTACCCCGATTCTGCCTCACCGTACGGTCCCCCGCGGCCCCGTCACCCCCGCAGATCCACCAACAACGGCGGCGCGTGCTCCCCCCGCACACTCGTCAACGACAACACGGCATGCCCCGCCGGCACCCCATGAGCCAACTCAGAAGCAGACCAACGCTCACGCTCCACCTGGCGGACGGTGACGGCGTCCGTGGTGACCGGCTTGCCCGTCCCGAGCTTCCGCACCGCATGAATCAGACGGGTCAGTGGCTGGTTCGCGTACACCGTGTGCTTGGCGACCTCCTTCGTCTCCACCCACTCCGTGCCCCATGCCTGAGCGAACAGGGCGCCTTCCCAGGTGGTGATCCCCGGGAAGGCCGCGTGGCACCCGACGGCCGCGATCAGCGGCTGCCTCAGATGCTCCGGCACATCACCGAGGGCCCGCAGGCTCAGGACCACACCGGCGTGGCTCTCCCGCAGCCTGCGCAGGGCACGCACGGATCCGGCGGTGATCGCGTGCGTCGCGTCGTCCAGCACGAGGCAGGCGAACAGGGACCGGTCGGGGCGCGTGGCCATGCTCGCGGCGAACTGGGCGAGCAGCAGCCGGGCCAGGAGTTGAGCGGCTTCCGGATGGGCCCGTTCCGGCAGATCGATCCTGACCCTCAGCGGGTGGTCGAGGGAGCGCAGGGTGAAGGGCCGGGCGTCGGTGGAGGTGTCGAAGAAGCCGGTGAAGACCGGACGGTCCAGACAGCCGAGCCGGTCGGCGAGCATTATCCCGGGGTCTCCGGGGACGCCGGCCTGGCGTACCCGCGCGTCCAGCTCCCGGTGCAGCGGGGAGTGCGTGTGCGGGTCGAGCATGTCCTTCAGCCGGTCCAGTGCCGAAGGCTCTCCGTCCAGCAGTTCCCGCAGTTCGGGCACGGACGGGAACCGGCCGTGGGCGGCCCGGAAGGGTCCCAGCAGCTGTGCCAGCACGGTCGCCGCACGCCGCAGGTCGACCTCGGCCCAGTCCCCGGCGAGAACGTCCGCGAGAAGTGCGGCCGCTTCGTCGGGGTCGTCCGTCCCCCCATAGAGATCGAGGTCGTGCTCCGATGTCCGGTCCCCCGGCTTGATCACGATGTCGTAGGCCTGATCGGGCCCCATGGGCGTACCGGCGGCGCACACCATGACGAGCGCCGCCTGCCCGGCGAGGGCCTGGAGTGCGAGGGACTCGGCGACGGGTCGCACCAAGCGGTCGGTCTTGCCCGAGCCGGACGGGCCGACCGCCAGGAGCGACGTGCCCAGCGTGGCCGGATCGACGGCCGCGCCCGCGGCGCGGTGGGCGGGCGGTGTGCGCTCGACGTCCGCGTACCGGCCGATGCGCACCTGTGAGGTCAGCAGGTCGTGACGGGCCGTACGGACGGGCAGGTCACGCTGTCCGGAGGGGTGCAGACAGGCTCGGGCGCCCTCGCGGAGGACAGCCGAGGAGAACGCGTCCAGCCGCGCCGGGTCGGCGACCACGGACTTCCAGGCGCGACGGATCCGTGCACAGTCGACGTCGTTCATACGTCCGCTGCGCCCCTCGTCGGCCAGCCGCTCGACCAGCGCGTTCTGACCATGGGCATGGAGTTCGGGCCAGTCCGTGCCGGTGGCCGCCGCCATCGCCTCCCGGTTGCCGTCCGACGTCCGGGCACGCTGCACGCCACGCAGCAGCCCCAGCCAGTCCCCCCACATGGCGAACGGCCACAGGACCAGCAGCGTGAGCACGACCTTCAAGATCTTGAGCCGGCTGAGAGTGCCCTCGGGGTCTCCCGGCACGAAGAGCCAGTCGGCCGGTGTCACGCTGACGGCGAGCTTGTAGTACGACAGCAGTCCGTGCCAGACGACCAGCCAGGCGCTGAGCCCCCCGAGGACGGCGGCACGCAGCGCGCGGGACGGCTGAGGGCGGTCGGTCACGTACCGCTGGATCACCTCTTTCCAGTTGCCCACGCGCGCGAAGTAGTAGAGGACGAGGGTCGCGAAGAGGCTGTCGTAGACGGCGCTCGCGGTGAGCGCCGCCCGGGGCGGGTCGAGGCTGCTCCACCAGTCGGACGGCGTGACCAGCTCCAGCAGGATCCTCTTGTGGGGCACCAGGTTGTTGGTCCACAGCGACCACACGAGCAGGGCCGCGAGCAGGGCGCCCACGGCTCCTGCCAGCAGCGCCCGGTCCGAGACCCGGCCGGCGGATTCCTGCTGCCGGGGCCGGTAGCCGAAGCGCCAGACGCCGGGGGTGGCTTCCGGGCGAGGGGTGCGCAGCCAGGTCAGGAAGGCGGAGCCGTCCGGTTTCGGCGGGACACCGGGCGGCATCGCCGGCATGGGCGGCACCCCCGCCCCCTCGAGCGGCTCAGTGGGCCGGGGTACGGGATTCGTGTGCGTGACGCGTGGGTCGCGTGTGCTGTCGCTGTCCATCACCCTTGCCCCCTGACCTGCCGTTCCGTCCGCCGTCCGCGAGCCAATCTAACGCCCCGGAAAGGGGAGTTCACCGCTTACGCGGCCGAGAGCGCCCGCCGACCGGGCGTACCGCGGCCGCGCGGCTATGTCCACGGCGGACAACCGGCGTGGCCGACAACGCCCACATGGAGCATGCCCACCCCCTGTCCCCGGCCCTAGCCTGCGAAGAAAGATAGGTAAGCGGCCGAAAACGCACCGCCCGGAATCGCCCGGCACGCCAGATCAGACCGCAGATCAGACCGCCCGGTACGCAAGATCATCAGGAGCCCTCATGACCGCACTTCCGCAGGAGCGCCGCGTCGTCACCGCCATCCCCGGACCGAAGTCCCAGGAGCTGCAGGCCCGCCGTACCGCCGCGGTCGCGCAGGGCGTGGGCTCCGTGCTGCCGGTCTTCGTCACCCGCGCCGACGGCGGCGTCATCGAGGACGTCGACGGCAACAGCCTCATCGACTTCGGTTCCGGTATCGCCGTGACCAGCGTCGGCGCCTCCGCCGAGGCCGTCGTGCGGCGCGCCTCCGCCCAGCTCGCCGACTTCACCCACACCTGTTTCATGGTCACCCCGTACGAGGGGTACGTCGCCGTCGCGGAGGCGCTCGCCGAGCTGACCCCCGGTGACCACGCCAAGAAGTCCGCGCTGTTCAACTCCGGCGCCGAGGCCGTCGAGAACGCCGTCAAGATCGCGCGTGCCTACACCAAGCGGCAGGCCGTCGTCGTGTTCGACCACGGGTACCACGGGCGTACCAACCTGACGATGGCGCTCACCGCCAAGAACATGCCGTACAAGCACGGGTTCGGGCCCTTCGCGCCCGAGGTGTACCGCGTGCCGGTCGCCTACGGCTACCGCTGGCCGACCGGGGCCGAGAACGCCGGGCCCGAGGCCGCCGCGCAGGCCATCGACCAGATGTCCAAGCAGGTCGGCGCGGACAACATCGCCGCGATCATCATCGAGCCGGTGCTCGGCGAGGGCGGCTTCATCGAGCCGGCCAAGGGGTTCCTCCCGGCGATCCGGCAGTTCGCCGCCGACAACGGGATCGTCTTCGTCGCCGATGAGATCCAGTCCGGGTTCTGCCGGACGGGCCAGTGGTTCGCCTGTGAGGACGAGGGGATCGTTCCCGACCTCATCACCACCGCCAAGGGCATCGCCGGCGGCCTTCCGCTCGCCGCCGTGACCGGCCGTGCCGAGATCATGGACGCCGCGCACGCCGGTGGCCTCGGTGGTACGTACGGCGGCAACCCCGTCGCCTGCGCGGGTGCCCTCGGCTCCATCGAGACCATGAAGGAGCTGGACCTCAACGGCAAGGCCAAGCGCATCGAGGAGATCATGAAGGGTCGCCTCACCGCCATGGCCGAGAAGTTCGACGTCATCGGTGACGTCCGTGGCCGCGGGGCCATGATCGCCATCGAGCTGGTCAAGGACCGTACGACGAAGGAGCCGAACGCGGAGGCCACCGCCGCGCTCGCCAAGGCCTGCCACGCCGAGGGCCTGCTGGTCCTGACCTGTGGCACCTACGGCAACGTGCTGCGCTTCCTGCCCCCGCTGGTCATCGGCGAGGACCTGCTGAACGAGGGCCTCGACATCATCGAGCAGGCCTTCGCGCGCATCTGAGCCACCGGTGCACGCACTGCTGACGTGACGTACGACAGGCCGTGTGAAGAACGTGTGCGAGGTGGATGTCGGGTCGCCGTTCCGCCTGCCCAAGCGCGCCTGCCTGCCGTAGGTTCTACGCAGATGAGAGATACACCCCGCCCACAGGGGACTGTGGGCGATCTCAGGCCGGGGCCTCCCCAGCTTCGACCTGGTCGTGCCCTCGCGCACACAACCGGCGCCTGACGGCTCCGGGATCTCCTCACCGATCGGACGGTCGCCGCCCCAAACCCCCCGGGGCGCGCGGCGTTCCGATCCGGTCGGCCGCCTCGGAACTACCCCCCCTGTTCCGGGGCGGCCGACCTCCTCCTTCCTCGCACAACCCCGCAGGTCTGCCAAGCTGGGCACCGTGTCGACCGTCGTCCGCCGTGCCCCGCTCCCGGCCCTCGTGGCCCTTCTGGTCCTTCCGGCCGTTGTCTTCGCGCTGCTCACCTGGCAGGTCATGGCCCACGGCCCGCTGCTGCGCCTGGACGCCCGGCTCAGCCGGGCTCTCGTCCATCCGGACGGGTTCTCCCAGGTCCTGTCCGACCTGGGCGACATCCAGGTGGCCGTCCCGGTCCTGGTGCTGGTCCTCGGCCACGTCCTGTGGCGCGGCCGGGCAGCGGGCGCGCCCCGCTGGTGGCTGCCGCCCGCCGCCGCGGCCGTCCTCATGGCGCTGGTCCCGGCGGTCGTCGTCCCGCTCAAGGACTGGACGGCACGGCCGGGGACCCCCGTGGTGCCCCCGGCCGTCGGCTACTTCCCCTCCGGACACACGGCGACCGCGGCCGTCGCCTACGGCTCCGCGGCCCTGCTCCTGCTGCCCTGGCTCCGCTCGGCCGTCGCCCGCCGGAGCGTGGCGGCCGGCTTCGCGCTGCTGGTCCTCGGGGTGTCGTACGGCCTGGTCCGCCACGGCTATCACTGGCCGCTGGACGTGGTGGCCAGCTGGTGTCTGTGCACCGTGCTGCTGACCGCCCTGTCCCTCGTGCCCGGTGCCGGCCGCCGCGTCGGCCTCACCCGAAGTACGCGTCGAAGTTCTTCTCGAACTCCCAGTTCGAGTACCGGTCCCAGTTCACCGACCACGTCATCAGACCCCGCAGGTCCGGCCAGGTCCCATGGGTCTGGTACGAGCCGCAGTCCGTCTTCTTCGTCAGGCAGTCCAGGGTCTTCGTGACCTCGGACGGCGGGACATAGCCGTTGCCCGCGTTGGTCGACGCGGGCATGCCGATCGCGACCTGGTCCGGGCGCAGCGGCGGGAAGACGTTGTTCGCGTCGCCCGCGACCGGGAAGCCGGTGAGCAGCATGTCGGTCATGGCGATGTGGAAGTCGGCGCCGCCCATGGAGTGGTACTGGTTGTCCAGGCCCATGATCGGCCCGGAGTTGTAGTCCTGGACGTGCAGCAGGGTGAGGTCGTCGCGCAGGGCGTAGATGACCGGGAGGTACGCCCCGCAGCGTGGGTCCTGGCCGCCCCACTTGCCGGTGCCGTAGTACTGGTAGCCGTTCTGCACGAAGAAGGTCTCGGGCGCCATCGTCAGCACGAACCCGGGGCCGTACTTGGCCTTCAAGGTCTTCAGCGCCGAGATGAGGTTGACGATCACTGGTGTCGTCGGGTTCTTGAAGTCCGTGTCGTTCGTGTCCAGGGACAGCGAGTGGCCCTCGAAGTCGATGTCCAGGCCGTCGAGGCCCCAGGTGTCGATGATGTCCGAGACCGAGGAGACGAAGGTGTCGCGGGCCGCGGTGGTCGTCAGCTGGACCTGGCCGTTCTGCCCGCCGATCGAGATCAGCACCTTCTTGCCGGCCGCCTGCTTGGCCTTGATCGCGGCCTTGAAGTCGGCGTCGGACTCGGCGTTCGGGCAGTCGGTGACCGGGCAGCGGTTGAAGTGGATGTCCCCGGAGGTGGGCGAGGTGGGCTCGCCGAAGGCCAGGTCGATGACGTCCCAGCTGCCGGGGACGTCGGCGAGGCGGGTGTAGCCGGAGCCGTTGGCGAAGCTCGAGTGGAGATAGCCGATCAGGGCGTGGCCCGGCAGACCGGTGGGGCCCCCGCCGCTGCCCGCGCCGGTCGTCGCGGTCACCGCCGCCGACTTCGCGGACTCCCCCGCGTCATTGCTCGCGGTGACCTGGAAGCTGTACGCCGTCGAGGCAGTAAGGCCGGTGACAGTGGCCGAAGTGCCGCTCACCGTCTGGGACTTCACCCCGTCGCGATAGACCGTGTAGCTGGTGGCTCCGGTGACGGCCGACCAGGACAGGGCCACGGAGGAGGAGGTGACGGATCCGGCCGCGAGGCCCGTGGGCGCAGCGGGCGGCTGTCCGGTGCCGGTGCCCGTGCCGCCCGGGCCCACGAGGGAGAGGTCGTCGGCGTCGTAGGCGCCGGTGCCGTACCAGCCGTGGGTGTAGACGGTCACCTTCGTGGTGGTGGCGCCGGTGGTGAAGGTGGTGCTCAGCTTCTGCCAGTCGGAGGCGGACGGGGTCCAGGTGGAGACGTCGGTGGTGCCGGTGCCGCTCGCGCCGAGGTAGACGTAGGAGCCGCGGACGTATCCGGACAGCGTGTACGTCGAGCCGGGCTGGACGCCGACCGTCTGCGTGCACTGGCCGTCGTCACTGCCGGCCGGGGTCGCCTGCAGTGCCGAACTCCCGCTGTGCACGGGCGAGTTCACTGCCGTGCCGGCCGTACAGGTCCAGCCGTCGAGGCCGGACTCGAACCCGCCGTTCGTCAGGACGTCAGCGTCGGCCGCACGGGCGGCCGACGAGAGCGCGGTGACGCCGGGCACGGCCAGCAGTGCGGCCGTGAGCAGCGCGAGGAGGGATCCGGGAGGTCTGGCGCGGTCCACAAGGGCCTCCGGTGCCGGGGGAGTTGGCGGGACGGAGCGGCCGCTCCGGGGTGGCACTCAACTTGGTCCAGACCAATCCCGTTGTCAAGGTGTCCGGCCCCGGGGCTAACCGTCGCCACCCCGGCCCGGACCCCCGCTCCTGCCCCGGGCCGGCCCCGCCGCCGCCTCGTGCATCGCCAGTTCCAGCAGCGCGGCATCGGTCAGCGTGCCCGAACCGTCCGGCGGCACCAGCCAGCGCACCCCCCGGGCCGCCCGGCCCGGGTACGGCACGACGATCCAGGTACCGGTCCCGGCGGTGCGGATGCCGGTGCCGACCCAGCGGGCCGCGGTGCCCGGCGGCACGAAGAACCCGACCCGCTCGTCGCCGAAGCCGGCGAGCACCGGGCCGGGCCGGTCGAGGATGCGGAGGAGTACGTCCAGGGTCGGACAGCCGAGGTCACCGGGCAGGATCAGTACGTCCCAGGCCTTGCCGGCGGGCAGCAGCGCGACCCCGAGGGGGTTGCGCCCCCATTCCCGGCGGCAGGCCTCGGGGTCCGGTGCGACGGATGCCAGCCATTCGACGGCCGTCTTCGCCCCAGTCATCACAAGGCCTCCCTCTCTCCTGTCGACGCGGTCGCGTCAGCAGGAGAGAGGGAGGCGTTCCGGGGGCATTACGCGGGTTCCGCACACCCTTCGAAGTGAGCTGGGTCACATTTCGATGATGCTGCGGAATCTCGCGCCGCGACGCCGCCGTGAAGCGGGCGCAGCGGCCTCAGCTGTCGAAGCCCAGCCCCAGCCGGTCCATCGTGCGCAGCCACAGATTGCGGCGGCCGCCGTGCGCGTCCGCGCGGGCCAGGGACCACTTGGTGAGGGCGATTCCGGTCCAGGCGAACGGCTCCGGCGGGAACGGCAGCGGCTTCTTGCGGACCATCTCCAGCTCCGTCCGCTCGGTGCGCTCCCCGCCCAGCAGGTCCAGCATCACGTCCGCGCCGAACCGGGTCGCGCCCACGCCGAGGCCGGTGTATCCCGCCGCGTACGCCACCTTGCCCTGGTGCGCGGTGCCGAAGAACGCCGAGAAGCGCGAGCAGGTGTCGATCGCGCCGCCCCAGGCGTGCGAGAAGCGGACACCCTCCAGCTGCGGGAAGCAGGTGAAGAAGTGACCCGCGAGCTTGGCGTACGTCTCCGGGCGGTCGTCGTACTCGGCGCGCACCCGCCCGCCGTAGTGGTGGATCGCGTCGTAGCCGCCCCACAGGATGCGGTTGTCGGCGGACAGCCGAAAGTAGTGGAACTGGTTGGCGCTGTCCCCCAGTCCCTGTCTGTTCTTCCAGCCGATCGAGGCCAGTTGGCCGGCGTCGAGCGGCTCGGTCATCAGCGCGTAGTCGTAGACGGGGACGGTGTAGGAGCGCACGCGGCGCAGCAGGCTCGGGAAGATGTTCGTGGCGAGCGCGACCTGGCGGGCGCGGACCGCGCCGTACGGGGTGCGTACGGCCATCCCGGCGCCGTACTGCTTCAGGGTCAGGGCGGGCGTGTGCTCGTGGATCCGCACGCCGAGCCTGATGCAGGCCTTCTTCAGGCCCCAGGCCAGCTTCGCCGGGTGCAGCATGGCCACGCCCCGGCGGTCCCACAGGCCCGCCTCGAAGGTCGGCGAGTTCACCTGCTCGCGCACGGCGTCCGCGTCCAGGAACTCGACGCCGTCCGCGAGGCCCTTCTCCTGCAGTTCCCGGTGCCAGTCCTTCAACTCCCAGGCCTGGTAGGTCTCGGTGGCGACGTCGATCTCGCCGGTGCGCTCGAAGTCGCAGTCGATGCCGTGCCGGGCGAGCGAGGCCTCGATCTCGTCGAGGTTGCGCCGGCCCAGTTCCTCCAGTTTCCCGATCTCGCCGGGCCAGCGGGTCAGGCCGTTGGGCAGTCCGTGGGTGAGGGAGGCGGCGCAGAAGCCGCCGTTGCGGCCGGAGGCGGCCCAGCCCACCTCGCGGCCTTCCAGGAGCACCACATCGCGCTGCGGATCGCGCTCCTTGGCGTTGAGCGCGGTCCACAGCCCGCTGTAGCCACCGCCGACGACCAGCAGATCGCAGGTGTCGGTGCCGGTCAGGGCCGGCTCGGCATGCGGCTTTCCAGGGTCTTCCAGCCAGTACGGGACCGGCTGGGCTTCGGAGAGAGAGGCGATCCAGTTGTCTTTGCCACGGCTCATGGCGCTCGGGGCCATGATTTCAACTCCCTACGAGGGCATTCCCGAAAAGGCTTATGCCTTCTGCTTGTTGTTACGGCGATTGCTGATGAGCATCGAGGCCAGTGTGATGAGGACCGCGACGAGGAACATGGCCGTACCGATCACATTGATCTGGACGGGAGTTCCGCGCTGCGCCGAACCCCAGACGAACATGGGGAAGGTGACCGTCGAGCCGGCGTTGAAGTTGGTGATGATGAAATCGTCGAAGGACAGCGCGAACGACAACAGCGCGCCCGCGGCGATCCCGGGTGCCGCGATCGGCAGGGTGACCCGCGCGAAGGTCTGCACCGGGCCGGCGTACAGGTCCCGGGCGGCCTCCTCCAGACGCGGGTCCATCGACATCACACGGGCCTTGACCGCGGTGACGACGAAGCTCAGGCAGAACATGATGTGCGCGATGAGGATCGTGTAGAAGCCCAGCTGGGCGCCCATGTTGAGGAACAGGGTGAGCAGCGAGGCGGCCATGACGACCTCGGGCATCGCCATCGGCAGGAAGATCAGCGAGTTGACGGCGCCGCGGGCGCGGAAGCGGTAGCGGACCAGCGCGAAGGCGATCATCGTGCCGAGGATCGTGGCGCCGGTCGTCGCCCACACCGCGATCTGGAGGCTGATGGAGAGCGAACCGCACATGTCGGCGACACCGCACGGCTGCTTCCAGGCGTCCAGCGAGAACTGCTGCCACTCGTAGTTGAAGCGCCCCTTCGGCTTGTTGAAGGAGAACACCGTCACGATGACGTTCGGCAGCAGGAGATAGGCGAGCGTCAGGAGCCCGAAGAGAACGACGAGATGGCGCTTGAGCCAGTTGACGAGGGGCATTTAGACCAGATCCTCCGTCCCGGCCCGGCGGATGTAGATCGTGACCATGGCCAGGATGGCGGCCATGAGGATGAAGGACAGGGCCGCGGCCGTCGGATAGTCCAGAATCCGCAGGAACTGCGTCTGGATGACGTTGCCGATCATGCGGGTGTCGGTGGAACCGAGCAGTTCGGAGTTGACGTAGTCACCGGCCGCCGGGATGAAGGTCAGCAGCGTGCCGGAGACGACGCCCGGCATCGACAGCGGGAAGGTCACCTTGCGGAAGGTGGTCCACGGCTTGGCGTACAGGTCACCGGCCGCCTCGTGCAGCCGCCCGTCGATCCGCTCCAGCGAGGTGTACAGCGGCAGGATCATGAACGGCAGGAAGTTGTACGTCAGTCCGCACACCACCGCCAGTGGTGTGGCGAGGACGCGGTCGCCGGCCGTCCAGCCGAGCCAGTTGGTGAGGTCCAGGACGTGCAGCGAGTTCAGGGTGTGCACGACGGGGCCGTTGTCGGCGAGGATGGTCTTCCAGGCCAGGGTGCGGATCAGGAAGCTGGTGAAGAACGGCGCGATCACCAGGATCATGATCAGGTTCCGCCAGCGGCCCGCGCGAAAGGCGATCAGGTAGGCCAGCGGGTAGCCGAGCAGCAGGCACAGCACGGTGGCGGCGGCCGCGTAGAAGACGGAGCGCAGGAACTGGGGCCAGTACTCGCTCAGCGCGTCCCAGTAGGTCGCGAAGTGCCAGGTGACCTTGTAGCCCTCCTCCAGGGAGCCCTGCTGCACGGAGGTGGAGGCCTGGTAGATCATCGGCAGTGCGAAGAAGACGATCAGCCACAGGATGCCGGGCAGCAGCAGCGAGTACGGCGTGAACCGGCCCCGCTTGCGCGGGGGCTTCTTCTCCGGCGCGGTGGGCGCGAGGGGCGGGGGCGCCTCGGTGAGCGTCGACATCAGGCGGCCGCCTCTTCCTCGGTGCCCGCGTCGATGTCCTGGGCCGCGTCCAGGCCGAAGGTGTGGGCCGGACTCCAGTGCAGGACCACGTCGGCGCCGGGCACCAGCCGGCCGTCGCGCTCGACGTTCTGGACGTACACCGCGAGTTCGGGGCAGACCGGGCTGTCGATCACGTACTGCGTGGAGACCCCGATGAAGCTCGCGTCGGCGATCTTGCCCGTGAGGCGGTTGCGGCCCTCGGGTATCTCGCCCGCGTCGTCGGCGTGGGTGAGGGAGATCTTCTCCGGGCGGATGCCGACCAGCACCTTGCCGCCGGCGCTCGTGGGCGCCGAACATCGCGCCTTGGGCAGCACCAGCTTGCCGCCGCCGGCCTTGAGGACGATGTCGTCACCGCTGTCCGTGTCGACCTCGGCCTCGATGAGGTTGGAGGTGCCGAGGAAGTTCGCGACGAAGGTGGTGTTCGGGTTCTCGTACAGGTCGGTGGGCGAGCCGAGCTGCTCGACACGGCCCGCGTTCATCACGGCGACCGTGTCGGCCATGGTCATGGCCTCCTCCTGGTCGTGCGTGACGTGCACGAAGGTGATGCCGACCTCGGTCTGGATGCGCTTGAGCTCCAGCTGCATCTGGCGGCGCAGCTTGAGGTCGAGGGCGCCGAGCGGCTCGTCGAGGAGGAGCACCTTGGGGTGGTTGATGAGGGCGCGGGCGACGGCGACGCGCTGCTGCTGGCCGCCGGAGAGCTGGTGCGGCTTCTTGCGCGCCTGCTCGCCGAGCTGGACGAGGTCGAGCATGTCCTCGACCTGCTTCTTCACGCTCTTGATGCCGCGCCGGCGCAGGCCGAAGGCGACGTTCTCGAAGATGTCGAGGTGCGGGAAGAGGGCGTAGGACTGGAAGACCGTGTTCACCGGCCGCTTGTACGGCGGCAGGTGGGTCACCTCCTGGTCGCCGAGGTGGACCGCGCCCGTCGTGGGCTCCTCCAGGCCCGCGATCATGCGCAGGGTGGTGGTCTTGCCGCAGCCGGAGGCGCCGAGCAGGGCGAAGAAGGAGCCCTGGGGCACGGTCAGGTCCAGCGGCTGTACCGCGGTGAAGCCGTTGTCGTACGTCTTGCTGATACCGGAGAGGCGGACGTCGCCGCTGTTGTCTGGTGTCGTCATCGTCGTCGTCACGCCCCTGTGAGCTTCGAGAACTTCTGCTGGTAGGCCGTCTCTTCCTTCTGCGTCAGCGCGCGGAAGGCATGGGACTTCGCCTGCATGGCCTTGTCGGGAATGATCAGCGGATTCTTCGCCGCCGAAGCGTCGATTTTCGCAAGGTAGGGCTGCACTCCGGCGACGGGGCTCACGTAGTTGATGTAGGCGGCCAGCTCGGCGGCGGGCTCGGGCTGGTAGTAGTAGTCGATGAGCCGCTCGGCGTTCGTCTTGTGGCGCGCCCTGTTGGGGATGAGCAGGTTGTCCGTCGACGTCATGTAGCCGCTGTCGGGGATGACGTAGCCGACGTCCGGGCTGTCCGCCTGGAGCTGGACGATGTCGCCGCCCCAGGCCACACAGGCCGCGAAGTCGCCCTTGCTGAGGTCCGAGGTGTAGTCGTTGCCGGTGAAGCGGCGGATCTGGCCCTTGTCGACGGCCTTCTGGAGGCGGGCGATGACGGCGTCGAAGTCGTCGTCGGTGAACTTCGCCGGGTCCTTGCCCATGTCGAGCATGGTCATGCCGATGCTGTCGCGCATCTCGGTCAGGAAGCCGACGCGGCCCTTGAGCCTGGGGTTGTCGAGGAGGTCCGAGACCGACTTCACCTCGATGCCGTCCAGAGCCTTCTTGTTGAACGCGATGATGGTCGACACGCCCTGCCAGGGGTACGAGTACGCGCGGCCCGGGTCCCAGTCGGGGGCGCGGAACTGGTCCGAAAGGTTGGCGAAGGCGTGCGGCAGGTTGGACGGGTCCAGCTTCTGGACGTAGCCGAGCCGGATCATGCGGGCAGCCAGCCAGTCGGTGAGCACGACGAGGTCGCGGCCGGTGTCCTGGCCGGCGGCGAGCTGCGGCTGGATCTTGCCGAAGAACTCGTCGTTGTCGTTGATGTCCTCGGTGTACTTGACCTGGATGCCGGTCCGCTTGGTGAACGCGTCGAGCGTGGGGTGACTCTTGCCCTTTGCGTCCACGTCGATGTACTCGGGCCAGTTGGAGAAATTGACGATCTTCTCCGTGGCCGAGTGGTCGTCGGCGGAGACCCCGCCCTCGTTCTTGGTCGCCGCGGGGATCCCGCAGGCGCTCAGCGCCCCGAGTCCGCCGACCGCGAGCGCGCCGCCCGCCGAGGCGCGCAGCAGCGACCGGCGGGTCATCGCGGCCCGGCCGTGACGGAGACTGCGCCGTACGGCGGCGAATTCGACCGGCGTCAGACGGCCGGGCTCGTACTGCTCCATGCGCGTGGTGCCCTTTCGGGAGGGGTGGGCCTGGTCCGGGCCCGGTCGGCTAGCGGTCCCCGAAGACGGTGCGGTGCCAGTCCTTCGCGGCCACCGCGGTGTTGTCGAACATTACGTGCTTGACCTGCGTGTATTCCTCGAAGGAGTACGCCGACATGTCCTTGCCGAAGCCGGAGGCCTTGTATCCGCCGTGCGGCATCTCGCTGATGATCGGGATGTGGTCGTTGATCCACACACAGCCCGCCTTGATCTCGCGGGTGGCTCGGTTCGCGCGGTAGACATTGCCGGTCCACGCGGAGGCGGCGAGGCCGTACGGGGTGTCGTTGGCCAGCCGGATCCCCTCGTCGTCCCGGTCGAACGGCAGGACGACGAGGACCGGCCCGAAGATCTCGGACTGGACGATCTCGCTGTCCTGGGCCGCGTCGGCGATCAGCGTCGGCCGGTAGTAGGCGCCGTTCTCCAGCTCCCCCTCCGGGGCCTCGCCGCCGGTCACCACGCGCGCGTAGGCACGCGCACGGTCCACGAAGGCGGCGACCCGGTCGCGCTGGACGTGCGAGATGAGCGGCCCGAGGTCGGTGCCGGGGGCGAAGGGGTCCCCCAGCCGCACGGTCTCCATCAGGGCGGCTGTCCGCTCCACGAACGCCTCGTACAGCGGTCGCTGCACGTACGCGCGCGTGGCGGCCGTGCAGTCCTGGCCGGTGTTGATGAGCGATCCGGCGACGGCGCCGTGGACGGCGGCCTCCAGATCGGCGTCATCGAAGACGACGAAGGGGGCCTTGCCGCCCAGCTCCAGGTGCAGCCGCTTGACGGTGGCGGTGGCGATCTCGGCGACGCGCCTGCCGACGGCCGTGGACCCGGTGAACGAGGTCATGGCGACGTCGGGGTGGCCGACCAGGTGCTCGCCCGCCTCCTTCCCGGTCCCGGTGACGATGTTGATCACGCCGTCGGGGATACCGGCGTCCGTCGCCGCCTGCGCGAAGAGCAGCGAGGTCAGCGGAGTCAGCTCGGCGGGCTTCAGCACGATCGTGTTGCCCGCGGCGATCGCCGGGAGGATCTTCCACGCGGCCATCTGCAGGGGGTAGTTCCAGGGCGCGATGGACCCGACGACACCGATGGGTTCCCGGCGGACGTAGGAGGTGTGGTCGCCGGAGTACTCACCGGCGGACTGCCCCTGCAGGTGCCGGGCGGCGCCCGCGAAGAACGCGGTGTTGTCGATGGTGCCCGGCACGTCGAACTCACGGGTGAGCTTCAGCGGCTTTCCGCACTGCAGGGACTCCGCACGGGCGAACTCCTCGGCACGGTCGGCGAGTACGGCGGCGAACCGGTGCAGGGCGTCCGAGCGCTCGCCGGGGGTGGCCGAGGACCAGCCCGGGAACGCCGCGCGCGCGGCGGCCACGGCCGCGTCCACGTCGTCGGTGCCGGCCAGCTCGTAGGTGCACACCTCCTCACCGGTGGCGGGGTCGACCACGGCGTGGGTACGGCCCGAGGTGCCCTTCGCCGGCCGGCCCGCGATGAACTGCGCGCCCTCGGCGAATCGGTCCTCGGCGGGGAATCGTTCCGGGGTGGCGGTGCCCGGGTTGTGCATGTCGCTCTCCTCCGCCGTGTGCCCCGTCCCGGGGGGTGGGTGGCGTAGCTCCAGCTCGATTTGAGTGCCGATCCTGACAGAGCAAGTGGACTCCAACAAGTGATTCCGTTGTTGCCTTTTGGTTACGCGACGGAATCTGTCGACCAGGTGTCGAGTCGGGGCGGAAAAGGACGGACGGAGTGTCAGTGGTGCGTGCCAGACTCGCGTGCATGGGGAAGATCGACGGGGTGGAAGCCCTGATCAGCGAGGTCCGGGCCGGGGCGCACATCGAGTACCTCCACTTCTGGGGGCACCGCCCGAGGAAGGACGGGAGCATCGGCTCAAGCTGCCTGAGCCAGTGGTGGCCCTCGGCGTTCGTGGTCGACGGTGTCGAGTACGCGACGGCCGAGCACTGGATGATGGCGGGCAAGGCGCGGCTCTTCGAGGACGCCGAGGCCGAGCGCAGGATCCTGGCCGCCGGGCATCCCGCTCAGGCGAAGAAGGCGGGGCGGCTGGTCCGGGGCTTCGACGAGGCGATATGGGAGCGCGAGCGGTTCCGGATCGTGGTCGAGGGCAGCGTGCACAAGTTCGCGGCCGACGACGCGCTCCGCGCATTCCTGCTGGGCACCGGTGAGCGTGTGCTGGTGGAGGCGAGCCCGGTGGACCGGGTGTGGGGAATCGGGCTCGCTGCGACGGACGAGGCCGCGCTGGATCCGGAGCGGTGGAGGGGGCCGAACCTGCTGGGCTTCGCGTTCATGGAGGCGCGGGAGCAGCTGGCCTGACTAGTGCCCCGGCAGGCAACGTTTGCCCGTCAAGGAGCGGCGTCCGGTGCGTGCTCTCGGTGTGCCGGCCGGAAGCCCTCGTGCTGGACGTACTTGGGCTTCCGGGCGGTGCGGCGAGAGGGCGTGCCGGGCGTCGCGACGGGGCGAACGTTGCCTGTTGGGGCACTAGGTCCTGGCGTTCGGGACGGTCACGTGTCGGCCGCGATGAAGTAGGCGACCAGGCCCAGCGCCAGCACCACGCCCGCCGCGCCGCAGATGAGCCCCGCCAGGGCCGTCCCGGGGTTGGTCGCCTCTCCCCGCTTCGCCTTCCCCCGGCCGATCGCGCCGAAGACGATCGCGAGGATGCCCAGCACCAGGGCCACCGGCCACAGCACGAAGCCGACCGTCGCCAGGATGCCGCACACCAGGGCGGCCGTCCCCATGCCGTTGCTCGGCAGCACCTGCATGCCCGGCCAGCCGTAGCCGTCCGCGGCCGGGTAGGGAGCGGGGTACGGCTGCTGGGGCCCGCCGCCCGGCCAGCCGTAGACCGCCGTCGTGCCCGGGTAGCCGTACGGCACCTGACCGGGACCGTCGGGGGCGATCGGCGGCGGGGGGACGGGCTCCGGCCCCGGGTGCTGCCCGACGGGCGGGGCGTACGGGTGCGCGGGCGCGGCCGGCGGGGCGTACGGGTTCGGGGGCGGGGTGGGCGCCGGGGCGGCGAAGGGGGCCGCCGGGGGTGCGAACGGGGTGGCGGGAGACGGGCCGCCGGTCGTCGGCGGGGCCCAGGCCGAGGGGACGGCGCCGGCGGGCAGCGAGGCCGGCCCCTGCTGACCGTGGACGGCGCCGGGGCCGGGACCCTGCCCGGGAACCGAGTCCTGCGGGGACGCCGGCGGGACGTCCGCGGTCTTGCCGAGCGACACCCGGGGTGCGGCGGGCCGGTCACCGCCAGGGCGCTGCTCCGGTGGCGTGGACTGCGGCACCTCGTCGGACATCGTCAAGGACCCCTCTGCTGGACGTGCTGTCATGCTACGGGCAGCGCCGGAGCGGACCGGCCGGGGCCTACGATGATCCTGCGCAACCGATCAGCCGATCACCCCGCCCGCAGCACGGACCCGGTCCCGCGGGCGCCGTCCCGGGGAGGACCCCTTGACCGACCACAGCTCCGCACTCGCCTCCGCGGCGGCCGACCGCGATCTGCGGACCTTCATCGCCGGCCTCCCCAAGGCCGAACTGCACGTCCACCACGTCGGCTCGGCCTCCCCCCGCATCGTCTCCGAACTGGCCGCCCGCCACCGCGACTCCAGGGTCCCGGCCGACCCCGAGGCGCTCGCCGAGTACTTCACCTTCACCGACTTCGCGCACTTCATCGAGGTGTACCTGTCGGTGGTCGACCTGATCCGCACCCCCGAGGACGTCCGGCTGCTGACCTACGAGGTGGCACGGGACCTGGCCCGGCAGCAGGTGCGGTACGCCGAGCTGACCCTCACCCCGTTCTCCTCCACCCGGCGCGGCATCGACGCGCGGGCCTTCATGGCGGCCATCGAGGACGCCCGCAAGGCGGCCGAGGCCGAGTTCGGGACCGTGCTGCGCTGGTGCTTCGACATTCCGGGCGAGGCCGGTCTCGAGTCCGCCGAGGAGACCGCGCAGCTCGCCACCGACGACCGGTTCCGGCCGGAGGGCCTGGTGTCGTTCGGGCTCGGCGGGCCCGAGATCGGCGTGCCCCGGCCGCAGTTCAAGCCGTACTTCGACCGCGCCATCGCCGCCGGTCTGCACTCCGTGCCGCACGCCGGGGAGACCACCGGCCCCGAGACGGTGTGGGACTCGCTGGTCGAGCTGCGCGCCGAGCGGATCGGGCACGGCACCAGCTCCGCGCTCGACCCGAAGCTGCTCGCCCACCTCGCCGAGCACCGCATCCCGCTGGAGGTCTGCCCGACCTCCAACATCGCCACCCGCGCGGTGCGCTCCCTGGACGAGCACCCGGTCAGGGCGTTCGCCGAGGCCGGGGTGCTGGTCACGATCAACTCCGACGACCCGCCGATGTTCGGCACCGACCTCAACAACGAGTACGCGGTCGCGGCCCGGCTCCTGGAGCTGGACGAGCGCGGCATCGCCGACCTCGCCAAGAACGCCGTCGAGGCGTCCTTCCTGGACCCGGCGGGCAAGGCGCGGATCGCGGCGGAGATCGACACGTACACCACCACCTGGCTCGCCCGCTGACCGTGCGGCCCCGCCACAATGGGGGCCATGCAGACCGTGACCGCCGTGGCTCACCGCGGCGCCCCCTACCACGTCCGTGAGAACACCGTCGACTCACTGCGTTGCGCGCTCGACCAGGGCGCGGACGCGGTCGAGGTCGACGTACGGCTCACCCGTGACGGCGTCCCCGTGCTGTTGCACGACGAGACCCTGGAGCGGCTGTGGGACATCGACAGGCCGCTGGCCGCGCTGTCCGCCGAGGAGCTGCGCGGGCTCACGGCCGGCGCGGTGCCGACGCTCGCGGAGGCGCTGGCCGCGACCGGTGACAGCCGGGTGATGGTGGACCTGTGCGGGCGGGTCGAGCGGCGGACGGTGGACCGGGTCATGGACGTGGTCCGGTCCAGCGGGGCCGAGGACCGCGCCTACTACTGCGCGGGCGCCGAGGCCATGCTGGCCGTGCGCGCCGCCGACCCGGCCGCCGAGATCGCCCTGACCTGGACGACGCTGGCCCCGCCCCGGCCCGCGCTGCTCGAGGCGGTCCGGCCGCGCTGGCTCAACTACCGCTTCTCCCTGGTGTCCCACGACCTCGCGGCCCGCGTCCACCACGACGGGTACCTGCTGTCCGTGTGGACTCCGGACACCCGCCGCTCGATGCGCCGCCTGCTGGACCTGGGTGTCGACTCGATCACGACGAACCGGGTCGACGCCCTGCACGCCCTGCGCTCCCGGCAGGGGCCGGCGTCACACCCGTGACCGCTGGGCCACCGTCGAGGCGTCGGCAGGGATGGCGCGGGTGAGGTACTGCGGCACCGGGGTGTCGTCCTTGCCGGTGTCGCGGACCAGGCCGTAGCGCCCTGCTCCCTGGGCGGGGCCGGTCGTGATGTCCTTCTCGACGGCGTCCCAGGTGGTCGGGAAGACGCTCAGGCCGTAGTCGGCGCCGCGTTCGTTGACGGTGAGGGTGACGCCGCCGTCGAGGTAGAAGTACTCGTTCTGCCACATCTGCTGCGTCCCGGGCGGCAGGACGTCGTATCCGGTGGCCTTGCTGCCCATGCCGGTGGCGGTGGGGTCGGTGGCGCTCACGGGGTCGTCCATGCGCCGGCCCCCGCCCGAGGCCACAGCGACCGGCGCCGGGGTCACAGCCCCACGATCTTGTTCCACCGCTTCGCGAACTCCACGCGTTCCGTGGAGGTGATGTCGCGGGCGATGGCGAGGCGGCTGCGCATCGTGGTGTCCGGGAAGATCAGGGGGTTGTCGGCGAGGGCCGCGGTGTCCTTGTCCTTCGACGCTGCCAGGACCTCCTTGGCGGCCGGGACCGGGCAGACGTAGTTGACCCAGGCGGCGAGCCGCGCGGCGACCTGGGGGTCGTAGTAGTAGTCGATCAGGCGCTCGGCGTTGGCCTTGTGGCGGGCCCGGTTGGGGATCATCAGGGAGTCCGACCACAGCTCGGCGCCCTCCTCGGGGACGACGAAGCGGATGTCGGGGTTGTCCGCCTGGAGCTGGATGACGTCCCCCGAGTAGGCCTGGCAGGCGAGGACATCGCCGCTGACCAGGTCCTTGGTGTAGTCGTTGCCGGTGAAGCGGCGGATCTGGCCCCGGTGGACCTGCCGCTCCACCTCGTCGCAGACGTGGTGGAAGTCGGCGGCCGTCCACTTGGTGATGTCCACGCCGTTGCCCTGCATGAGCAGCGCGAAGGCCTCGTCCAGACCGGACAGGAGGGTCACGCGGCCCTTCAGGTCGCTCGCCCAGAGGTCCTTCACACGGCGGATCTCGCGGCCCAGCTTCTTGCGGTTGTAGGCGATGCCGGTGATGCCCGACTGCCAGGGCACGGTGTAGCGGCGGCCCTCGTCGAAGGCCGGCGAGCGGAGCAGGGGGTCCAGGTACTTCGCGATGTGCGGCTGGTGGGCGCGGTCCATCTCCTGCACCCAGCCCAGGCGCACGAACCGGGCGCACATCCAGTCGCTGATGACGATCAGGTCCCGGCCGGTGGCCTGGTGGTTCATCAGCGCGGGGCTGATCTTGCCGAAGAACTCGTCGTTGTCGTTGATCTCCTCGACGTAGTCGACGGAGATGCCGGTGCGCTTCTCGAAGGCGTCCAGTGTGGGCCGCTCGTTCGGGTTCTTGTCATCGGTGTCGATGTACAGCGGCCAGTTCGCCCAGATCAGCTTCTTGTCGGCCGCGGACTCGTCGGCGACGGCCCGGTCGCCGGGCGCGACATAGGCGGCGGGTACCCCGCAGCCGGCCAGGGCGCCGAGCGCGGCGGTGCCGCCGAGGGCGCGCAGCAGGGAGCGGCGGGACATCACGGACGTGCGGGAGGAAGTCTGGGGCACCCCGGAAGGATGCCTTCCCGCGCGCCGAACGGACAATCGACGCTGCGTCGAGCATGCCGTCGCCTGTCCGACACCTTGTCGACCGGGGCCACCGACCTCCGTGCGGTGGACCGGCTCCGTACGGTCGCTGCGGCGCACGGAGCGGGCGGCACGGCTCGAACTGGCCGAACAGGAGCTGGAGTTCGTCGCCGGGACATGAGACGGCGCGGCCCCCGGGCGGGAAGGTGAACCCGTCCGGGGGCCGCTCGCTGCCGTTCCCGGTGCTTACTCGCCGAGGGACGTCATCACGTGCTTGATCCGCGTGTAGTCCTCGAAGCCGTACGCCGACAGGTCCTTGCCGTAGCCGGACTTCTTGAAGCCGCCGTGGGGCATCTCGGCGACCAGCGGGATGTGGGTGTTGATCCACACGCAGCCGAAGTCGAGCTTCTTGGACATGCGCATCGCGCGGGCGTGGTCCTTGGTCCACACCGAGGAGGCCAGGGCGTACTCGACGCCGTTGGCGAACTCCACCGCCTGGTCCTCGTCCGTGAAGGTCTGGACGGTGATGACCGGCCCGAAGACCTCCTTCTGGATGATCTCGTCGTCCTGCTTGACGCCGGAGACCACGGTCGGCGCGAAGAAGTAGCCCTTGTCGCCGACGCGCTTGCCGCCGGCCTCCACGCGCGCGTGGGCGGGCAGCCGCTCGATGAAGCCCTCGACCTGCTTGAGCTGGTTGGGGTTGTTCAGCGGGCCGAAGAGGACGTCCTCGTCGTCGGGCTGTCCGGTCTTGGTGTCCTCGGCGGCCTTCGCCAGCGCGGCCACGAACTCGTCGTGGATCGCCTCGTGGACGAGGACGCGGCAGGCGGCCGTACAGTCCTGGCCGGCGTTGAAGAAGCCCGCCACGGAGATGTCCTCGACGGCCTTGGCGATGTCGGTGTCCTCGAAGACGACGACCGGGGCCTTGCCGCCCAGCTCCAGGTGGACCCGCTTGAGGTCCTTCGACGCCGACTCGGCGACCGACATGCCGGCGCGGACCGAGCCGGTGATGGAGGCCATCGCCGGGGTGTCGTGCTCGATCATCAGGCGGCCGGTGTCGCGGTCGCCGCAGACGACGTTGAAGACGCCCTTGGGCAGGATGGAGCCGATGATATCGGCGATCAGGACGGTGGAGGCCGGGGTGGTGTCCGACGGCTTCAGGACGACCGTGTTGCCCGCGGCGATCGCCGGGGCGAACTTCCACACGGCCATCATCATCGGGTAGTTCCAGGGGGCGACCTGGGCGCAGACGCCGACCGGCTCACGGCGGATGATCGAGGTCATCCCCTCCATGTACTCACCGGCCGAGCGGCCCTCGAGCAGCCGCGCCGCACCCGCGAAGAAGCGGATCTGGTCGACCATCGGCGGGATCTCCTCGGAGCGGGTGAGCCCGGTGGGCTTGCCCGTGTTCTCCACCTCGGCCGCGATCAGTTCCTCGGCGCGCTCCTCGAAGGCGTCCGCGATCTTGAGGAGGGCCTTCTGGCGCTCGGCCGGGGTCGTGTCGCGCCAGGCCGGGAAGGCGCGCGCGGCGGCCTCCATGGCGGCGTCCACGTCCGCCTCACCGGACAGCGGCGCGGTCGCGTACGCCTCGCCCGTCGCGGGGTTGACCACCTCGGTGGTCCGTCCGTCGGCGGCGTCCCGGAACTCACCGTCGATGTAGTTGCGCAGACGACGCAGCTCGGTGCTCACTGCCGGCCTCCTGAATCTGGTTCGAGGGTTCGAGCTGTCCAGCCTGGCCAGCCGGTCCCGGCTGTCCAATCACTGAGACACCCCACCCTAGTCGCCGGAGCCACGTTTTCAACACCCCTGCCGCCACCACTTCTGCGAAATCCGCAAGTCTCGAAGTCTCAAACAACGAATTTCATCGCTGGTGGGTTGCGAAACTGTCGAGACGTCGTGCACAGTGAGGTCGTGGCCAGTCGAAGCGCAGACCAGAGGGACTCCACCCGCGAGTCCAGGAACGGCGGCACCCCCCAGCTGGACGCCGTCTCCCTCGCCATCATTCAGCAGCTCCAGGAGGACGGCCGCCGGCCGTACGCCGCGATCGGCAAGGCCGTGGGCCTGTCCGAGGCGGCCGTGCGCCAGCGCGTCCAGAAGCTGCTGGACCAGGGCGTGATGCAGATCGTCGCCGTCACGGACCCGCTCACCGTGGGCTTCCGCCGGCAGGCGATGGTCGGGATCAACGTCGAAGGCGATGTCGAGTCGATCGCGGACGCGCTGACTGACATGTCGGAAGTCGAGTACGTGGTGATGACCGCGGGCTCGTTCGACATCCTCGCCGAGATCGTCTGCGAGGACGACGACCACCTGCTGGACGTCATCAACAAACGCATCCGGGCCCTGCCCGGGGTGCGCTCCACCGAAAGCTTCGTCTACCTGAAGCTGAAGAAGCAGACCTACATGTGGGGAACCCGATAACCGTGACCCAGAAGGACCTCAGCCGCACCGCGTACGACCACCTGTGGATGCACTTCACCCGCATGTCCTCGTACGAGAAGTCCCCCGTCCCGACCATCGTCCGGGGTGAGGGCACCTACATCTACGACGACAAGGGCAAGCGCTACCTCGACGGTCTCGCGGGCCTGTTCGTGGTCCAGGCCGGTCACGGCCGCACGGAACTCGCCGAGACCGCCTTCAAGCAGGCCCAGGAGCTGGCCTTCTTCCCGGTGTGGTCCTACGCCCACCCCAAGGCCGTGGAGCTGGCCGAGCGCCTCGCCGACTACGCGCCGGGCGACCTGAACAAGGTCTTCTTCACCACGGGCGGCGGCGAGGCCGTCGAGACCGCCTGGAAGCTCGCCAAGCAGTACTTCAAGCTCAAGGGCAAGCCGACCAAGTACAAGGTCATCTCGCGTGCGGTCGCCTACCACGGCACCCAGCAGGGCGCCCTGTCCATCACGGGTCTGCCGGGCCTGAAGGCCCCCTTCGAGCCGCTCGTCCCGGGCGCGCACAAGGTGCCGAACACCAACATCTACCGCGCCCCGATCTTCGGCGACGACCCGGAGGCCTTCGGCCGCTGGGCCGCCGACCAGATCGAGCAGCAGATCCTCTTCGAGGGCCCGGACACCGTCGCCGCGGTGTTCCTGGAGCCCGTGCAGAACGCCGGCGGCTGCTTCCCGCCCCCGCCCGGCTACTTCCAGCGGGTGCGCGAGATCTGCGACAAGTACGACGTCCTGCTGGTGTCGGACGAGGTCATCTGCGCCTTCGGCCGCCTCGGCACGATGTTCGCCTGCGACAAGTTCGGCTACGTCCCGGACATGATCACCTGCGCCAAGGGCATGACGTCGGGCTACTCCCCGATCGGCGCCTGCATCGTCTCCGACAAGCTCGCCGAGCCGTTCTACAAGGGCGACAACACCTTCCTGCACGGCTACACCTTCGGCGGCCACCCGGTCTCCGCGGCCGTGGGTCTCGCCAACCTCGACCTGTTCGAGCGCGAGAACCTCAACCAGCACGTGCTCGACAACGAATCGGCGTTCCTCCAGACGCTGCAGAAGCTGCACGACCTGCCGATCGTCGGCGACGTCCGCGGCAACGGCTTCTTCTACGGCATCGAGCTGGTGAAGGACAAGAACACCAAGGAGTCCTTCAACGAGGAGGAGACCGAGCGCGTCCTGTACGGCTTCCTCTCCAAGGCGCTGTTCGACAACGGCCTGTACTGCCGTGCCGACGACCGCGGCGACCCGGTGATCCAGCTCGCCCCGCCGCTGATCTCCAACCAGGAGACCTTCGACGAGATCGAGCAGATCCTGCGCGCGACGCTGACGGAGGCGTGGACCAAGCTCTGAGCCTCCCCACAACGGTCTGATCATCCGACTGGATGACCGATCCCGGCCCCGGCGCGGTCCGTTCGAGTGAGAACGGCGGCCCGGGGCCGTGTGCTGTCCGGCCTCCCGGTACCGGCTGCCTAGCGTTCCAGTGACCGATCGCCCCAGCTGTCGTTCGCCCGTACGAGGGAACGGTTGCGGGAAAACGGATCAGAACCGAGGTGTACGCCCATGGAGGCCCCACCGGACAACGACGTGCTCTGGGCACGCTCGCTGCACTTCATGCACCCCGACGGCTCCCCCGGGCTCGCCGGGGTCTCGCTCGAGGTACGGGAGGGCGAGATCATCGCCGTCACCGGCCCGCGCGGCAGCGGCAAGACGACCCTGCTGCGCTGCCTGTCCGCACTGGTGCCGGTGCGGGACGGCGAGGTCTGGTTCAACAGCGCACCCGTGCACACCCTGGGCCCGATGGCCCGGGAGCGGCTGCGCCGGGACCGCTTCGGCTGGATCGACCCCGCACCGGTCCTGGTCCCCGAGCTGAACGTCTGGGAAAACGCCGCGCTCCCCCTGATGCTGCGCGGCACCGGCCGCCGCCGGGCCAAGGCCGCCGCACTGGAGTGGCTGGAGCGCCTCGACGTCGGCGACAAGGCCCGGGTGCGCCCGCACCGGCTCCAGCAGGCCGAGCGCCAGCGCGTCTGCATCGCCCGGGCACTGGCCCCGGCCCCCACGGTCCTGTTCGCCGACGAGCCGACGGCCCCGCTGCACCGCGCCGACCGCACCCATGTGCTGCGCACGCTGACCTCGGCCGCCCGCTCGCACGGCATCACCGTCGTGCTCGGCACGGCCGACCCCGGCATCGCGGCCCTCGCCGACCGCACCGTGGCCCTGCTGGACGGCCGGCGCGTGCGCACCGTGCACCTGCCGGACACTCCCGACACGGAAGGCCGGGCCGCGTGGTCGCTCTCCGTCTGACCCGTGCCGCCCGGCCCGCCGTCCAGCTGCGCCGCCTGCTGGTGGCCGCGGCGGCCGGCGGCACCGGTTTCCTGCTGCTGGCCTGTGTGGGCTACGCCCTCGGTCACCCGGAACGGGCGGACGCCGCAGCGCTGCGCCTGGCCTGGTGCGCGGTGCCGCTCGCCGCGACGGTGTACCTCGCGCTCGCGGTCGCCCGCACCGACCCCGGCACCCGGCCGCGCCCCGGGCTCTGCGCGGTGGGCCTCGGCCCGGCCCGCCTCATGGCGCTGTCCGCGCTGACCACGGCCCTGTCCTGCGCCCTGGGTTCGGCCCTGGCCCTGCTGGTCTTCCTCCGGATGCGCGGCCACCCGACGGGCCTGCCCTTCAACGGCGTGGCCGCGGACTTCCTGGCGGCCGGCCGGCCCCTCCCGATCCCAGCGACCCTGACCCTGCTGTGCCTGGTCCCGGCCGTCGCCACGGCGACGGTGGCCCTGTCGCTGCGCCCGAGGGACCCGCGCCGCAGCACCCCGGGTCCCCGCGGATTCGGCCGCTTCGGGGCGTACGGCCGCTCGGCGCAGCGGGAGACGTTCGGGACGTACGGGAGGTTCGGCGCGCGCCTGGACCGCAAGCCGGCCGGCACCCGGCGGGCGGCCGACGACCGGCAGCCCGCGGGCAGTCCTGCCACCGAGGCGGCTCCCGGCCCCGAGCAGGGCGGCAGCGGCTCGACGCCGGGCACCGGGACCGGGACGGAGACCGGGACCGAGCCCCCGGCCCGGGAAGCCACGGACACCACAGAACCCACGGAAACCACGGAATCCACCTGGGCCGGTGGGGGCGTCCCCCAGCCCCCCGAGGGCGCCCCCGCCGGCCTCCCCTGGGGCATCACCCTCGTCACCGCCGGGCTGGCGGTCCACGCCTACGCCGATCGCCGGGCCGGCGCCGTCCTGCTCGGCTGGCTCCTCATCGCGACCGGTCTCGTCCTCGCCTCGCCCGGCCTCACCCACCTGTGCGGCCTCCTCCTGCAGTGCACCCGTCCCGGCGCCCTCCGCCTGCTCGCCGGCCGGGTGCTGATGGCCGAAGCCGTCCGCATCGGCCGCCCCCTGGGCGTCGTCTGCGCGGTCGCGTCCGCCGGCTACGCCATGACCACGCTGTACGCCGGTTCGGCCCCGGCGTTCGGGCCCCTGAGCACCCTCGGCGCGCTGCTCGTCACCGGCTGCACGGTCGCCACCCTGCTCACCGCGGCCGTGGAGACCCGCCAGTGCCGGGCCGGCACCACCGCCGCGCTGCTGCGGCTCGGCGCCCCGGCCGCGCTGCTGCGCGCCGCCGCGGCCCTGCGCGCGGCGGCCCTGCTGGCCCTGTTCGGGCCGCTCACCTTCGCCGTCGCGGCCCTGGCGGCGCTCCCCGTGGACCGCTGAGAAGACCTGCTGCGAAAAATCCGCTGAAAACGGTCTGCTGAAAAGGTCTCCCGAAAAAGTTCTCCGATCGCCGATGAGTTCGAGCAGGGCCCCCGGTCTACCCACCGAAGACACCGACACCGGCACGTACCCCGACGGGAGAGACCCTCATGTACCAGCAGATGATCTTCGTGAACCTGCCCGTGGACGACCTCGACGCCTCGAAGAAGTTCTTCACCGAGCTGGGCTACACGATCAACCCCCAGTTCAGCGACGAGAAGGCGGCCTCCGTGGTGATCAGCGACACCATCGTCGCGATGCTGCTGACCAAGCCGTTCTACGCGACCTTCACCAAGAAGGAGATCGCCGACGCCACGAAGACCAGCGAGGTGCTGGTCTGTCTGAGTGCGGAGAGCCGCTCGAAGGTCGACGAGCTGGTCGACAGGGCGATCGCGGCGGGCGGCACGGAGACCGGCCCGACCCAGGACCACGGCTTCATGTACGGCCGCGCCTTCGACGACCTCGACGGCCACACCTGGGAGGTCATGTGGATGGACCCGGCGGCGGTCCAGGGCTGACACCCGACACCTGGTCAAACGTCCCGGCTGTTAATAAGCGAGTAAAGCCAACTACCGCTGGCGGCATATGCATTGACACTGCTTACGGAGCGCTTATAGACCTGTGAGCCTCCTGGGGAGGCTGGGGCGACAACTCGTGGGTCGCCCCAACATTCCCCAAACCCCCCGCAGTTGTGCACTCCGTAAAGGACAAACGTGTCCATATCCCGCCGCAGCGCACGTCGTTCCGCGCGCATCCTGGGTGTTGCCTCCGCCTCTGCCGCCGTGGTGCTGGGCCTGTCCAGCACCGCGTTCGCGTGCAACATCAATGAGTTCAAGGCCGAAGCCAAGTGCAACGGCGACAAGGGTGTCATCGTCGTCACCGACACCGACGCCTCCGGCACCCCTGCCACCATCACCGTGTTCCGGACGAACAACGGTGGCGTCGAGAAGCAGGTCGCCGAGCAGGCGGTCAAGGGCTCCGCCCAGGGCACTCCGGTCACCTTCCAGGAGAACTGGAAGCCGAACGCGACGTACCGCGTCCACGTCACGGCCAGCCCCTACGTCGACCAGGACATCACGACCCCGCTGACCACCCCGTCCACCGCCTGCAAGACCGGCAGCTCCACCCCGACCCCGCCGGCCTCCTCGACGCCGAAGCCGTCGCCGTCCTCGTCCGCCCCGGCCGGGTCCCCGACCCCGGCCCCGTCGGATTCCGCCTCCAGCTCCGCCCCGGCGAGCGCCGCCCCGAGCAACGCCCCGTCCCCGGCGGCCGGCAGCTCGAACCTCGCCGAGACCGGTGCCAGCTCCAACACCCCGCTGATCGCGGGCATCGCGGGCGCGCTGGTCGTCGTCGGCGGTGGCGCCGTCTTCTTCGGCATGCGCCGTCGCGGGGCGCGCGGCGACAGCTGACGCCGCGCAGGCACCACACCCCGTACACCTCCGCGGCCCGTCCCCCTATCCCCAGGGGACGGGCCGCGGTCGTACGTCAGCCGAAGGTGGTCTGCTCCAGCCAGCGCTCCAGCAGCTCCCGCTCGCCGAGGACCTCCAGACCCGGAGCGTCCAGCGGCAGCCGGCGGTAGAACGCGAGCAGCACGGAGGTGAGGGGGCCGCGCAGGGCGACCGTGGCCTTCTCGTGCCCGCGCCGCCAGCTCGCCCCCTCAGCCCCCAGCTCGATCAGCCACTCGGCGTTCAGCGCCGGGCCGGCGTCGGTGGCGTGCAGATGGATGCTGCGGCCGGGCCGGCGCAGTTCCTCGCCCCACTCACGCACCCCGCTGCGCTGCACCCAGTCCACGAGCTGCAGCCATTCGTCCAGCGCGTCGGCGGCGACGTCGGGCGCGACCTCGTAGGGGGCCCGGGTGGTGAGCGCCGCGTCGGCCCGGTGGACGGTGATCTCGTGGGTCATCCGGCGGGCCCAGAACCCGCTCGTGGACATGCCGGTCCAGGACCAGACCTTGGCCTCCGGTCCGGCCTCGCGCAGCGCCGGGACGACCATGTCGGCCGTCTGTGCCAGCCACGCGTCCAAGGCCGCCGCGTCCCCCTCGGCCTCCGGTCCCTCGCCGAGCGGCACCTGCTCACGCGGGACGCGCTCCTGGGCCCGGGTGCGGACCGTCACGGCCACCCAGCGCAGGGCGCCGCCCACATGGCGTACCAACCGTTCCAGCGACCAGTCCGGGCAGGTCGGCACGGTGGCCGAGAGATCGGGGGCAGAGGTCACCAGCTCCCTCAACTGGCTGATCTGATGGTCGATTTCATCGCAGTAGCGGTCATGCGCAAGCACGGTCATGACCACCACCCTAGGGGCGGTGATCAGTCGAGCACGACGATTTCGGCCGCGTCGAACTCCACGCCCACCGCGTCCCCCACCTCCGGCGCGTCCCGCAGCGCACAGGCAGCCTCCAGGCGCGGCCCGTCCCCCGGCCGGAGACGGACGGCCACATGGGTGTCCTTGAAGGTACGGGCGGTCACCGTGCAGGGCAGGCCCGCGTCGGCCGCCACGAGCCGTACTCCGGCGGGCCGGACCAGCACCGTGCGCGCTCCCTGCGCGCAGCCGTCGGGCACCGGCAGTTTGCCCCAGGGGCTGTCGGCGGCCGTCCCGGCGACGGTCGCCTCGGCCACGTTGTCGAAGCCGAGGAAACGGGCCACGAAGGCGTCGGCCGGCCGCTGCCAGACCTCGAGCGGCGTGCCGGACTGGGCGATCCGCCCGTCCCGCATCACCACCACCCGGTCGGCCAGCGCGAACGCCTCGCCCTGGTCGTGGGTCACGGCGAGCACGGTGGTGCCCAACCGGCCGAAGAGTTCCCGCAGTTCGACCACCAGGCGCTCCCTGAGCGAGCGGTCGAGCTGGCCGAGCGGCTCGTCCAGCATCAGCAGCCGGGGCCTCGGCGCCAGCGCACGGGCGAGGGCCACGCGCTGCTGTTCGCCGCCGGAGAGCCCGGCCACGGCCCGTCGCGCCGCCCCGGGCAGCCCGACCAGCTCCAGCAACTGCCCGACCTCGGCGTCCCGTTCCCCCTTGCCGACGCCGTGCATGCGCAGCCCGAAGGCGACGTTCGCACCGACGTCCCGCTGCGGGAAGAGCTGGTGGTCCTGGAACATCAGGCCGACGCCCCGCTTGTGCGCGGGCACCCCCCTCTGGTCGCGGCCGTCGAGCAGGACCCGCCCGCCGGACAGGGGCTGGAGCCCGGCCACCGCCCTGAGCAGCGTCGACTTCCCGCTGCCACTGGGCCCGAGCACGCACACCACCTCGTGCTCGGCGACCTGAAGACCGACGGCGTCGAGCACGGCCCGCCCGCCGAAGCGCACGGTCGCGGCATCGAGGCTGAGCAGCATCTAGAACTCCCCCGTCCGGTCGGTGCGCAGCCGCTCCAGGATCAGCAGCGCGGCGGCGCACACCACCATCAGAATGGTCGAAAGGGCCATCGCCTGGCCGTAGTTGAGGTCACCGGGGCGGCTGAGCAGCCGCGCCACGGCGACCGGGAGGGTGGGGTTGTCGGGCCGGGCGATGAACACGGTCGCGCCGAACTCGCCGAGCGAGACGGCGAACGCGAACCCGGCGGCGACCAGCAGCGCCCGCCGCACCAGCGGCAGGTCCACCTCCCGCCACACCCGCCAGGGCGAGGCCCCGAGCACGGCGGCGGCCTCCCGCAGCCGGCCGTCCACCGCGCGCAGCACGGGCAGCATGGTCCGTACGACGAAGGGGGCGCCCACCAGCGCCTGCGCGAGCGGGACGAGGATCCAGGACTGCCTGAGGTCCAGCGGCGGCTTGTCGAGCGCGATCAGGAAGCCGAAGCCGACGGTCACGGCGGACACGCCGAGCGGCAGCATCAGCAGCGCGTCGAAGCCGCGGACCAGCCGTCCGGCGTCCCGGCGGGCGAGCGCGGCGGCGGCGAGCGCGCCGATCACGACGGCGATGGCGGTGGCGGCGACGGCGTACTGCAGCGAGGTCCATACCGCGTGCACGGGCGCCACCAGGAACGTACCGCCGTCGGCGCTCGTGAGCGCCCGGTAGTAGCCGAAGCCGGGTGCGTCCAGCGAGCGCCGGACGAGGACGGCGAGCGGCAGCACGAGGAGCAGCGCGATGGTCACGAGCACCCCGGCGAGCAGCGCCCACTGCCCGACGCCGCGCGGGCGGCGGACGGTGACCTTGGGGTCGACGAGCCGCAGGGCGCTCTCCCGGCGCCGTACGGTCCACGCGTGCACGGCCAGGATCGCGCCGACGGCGGCGAACTGCAGGAGGGTGAGGACGGCGGCCGTGGACAGGTCGAAGATCTCGGAGGTCTGCCGGTAGATCTCGACCTCGAGGGTGGAGAACGTGGGCCCGCCGAGGATCTGGACGACGCCGAAGGAGGTGAAGGTGAACAGGAAGACCATCAGCGCGGCGGCGGCCACGGCGGGGGCGAGCGCCGGCAGGGTGACCTTCCGCCAGGCGCCGAGCGGAGAGGCGCCCAGCATCCGGGCGGCCTCCTCCTGCCGGGGGTCGAGCTGCGCCCACAGTCCGCCGACGGTCCGTACGACGACCGCGTAGTTGAAGAAGACGTGCGCGAGCAGGATCGCCCACACCGTGGTGTCCAGCCGTACGCCCCACAGCTCGTCCAGCAGACCGCCCCGCCCGGCCAGGGCCAGGAAGGCGGTGCCGGCGACGACGGTCGGGAGCACGAACGGGACGGTGACGACGGCCCGCAGCAACTGCTTGCCGGGGAAGTCCAGGCGGGCGAAGACGTAGGCGGCGGGCAGCGCGAGGAGCAGGGTGAGCGCGGTGGAGGCGAGCGCCTGCCAGGTGGTGAACCACAGCACGTGCCGGATGTCCGGCTGCGTGACGACGTCCGCGATCCGCCCCAACTGCCAGGCGCCGTCCACCTTCAGCCCGCGCGCGACGATCGCGGCCACGGGCCAGGCGAAGAACAGCGCGAAGAAGGCGACGGGCAGGGCCATCAGCCCGAGCCGCGCCGCACTCCCCCGCCGGGACCTCACTACTTCAGTACGAGCGAGGTCCACGACTTGACCCACTGGTCACGGTTGGCGGCGATCTTGCCGGGGGCCATGGTCTCGGGATGCTGGGCGGCCGGGCCGTACTCGGTGAACTCGGCGGGCACCTTGGCGCCCTTCAGCACCGGGTAGACGTACATGTTCAGCGGCATGTCCTGCTGGAACTCCTTGGAGACCAGGAAGTCGATGAACGCCTTGGCGCCCTTGGGGTTCCCGGCGTTGCTCAGCAGCCCGGCGAACTCGATCTGCCGGAAGCAGGTTCCGCTCGCCACACCGGTCGGGGCGGTGCTGGGCCGCTTCTTGGCGTAGATCACCTCGGCGGGCGGCGAGGAGGCGTACGACACCACGAGCGGCCGGTCACCGCCCGCCTTCTTGCCCTCCGACGAGCCCGAGAACTCCTGGTAGTAGGCCTGCTCCCAGCCGTCGACCACCTTGACGCCGTTGGCCTTGAGCTTCTTCCAGTAGCCCTGCCAGCCCCCGTCCCCGAACTGCGCGGCACTGCCCAGCAGGAAGCCGAGGCCGGGCGAGGAGGTGGCGGCGTTCTCCGTGACCAGGAGGTTCTTGTACTCGGGCTTGGCCAGGTCGGCGAAGGACTGCGGCGGGGTCAGCTTGTGCTTGCCGAAGTACGCCTTGTCGTAGTTGACGCAGATGTCGCCGTAGTCGACCGGCGTGACCCGGTGCTTGTCCTGGTCGAGCTGGTAGGCGGCGCCGACCTGGCCGAGGCCCTGCGCCTGGTACGGCTGGAAGAGGCCGCCCGAGAGAGCGCGGGAGAGCAGGGTGTTGTCGACGCCGAAGAAGACGTCGCCCTGCGGGTTGTCCTTGGTGAGGATGGCCTTGTTGACGGCCTGCCCGGCGTCGCCGTCCTTCAGGACGCGGACCTTGTACCCGGTCTTCTTCTCGAAGTCCTGGAGCACGTTCTTGGACACGGCCCACGAGTCGTGGCTGACGAGGGTGACGGTCTTGGCGTCGGCGGCGCTCTTGGTGCCCGTCGATCCGCACGCGGACAGGGCGAAGAGGCCGAGGCCGACCGCGGCGGCCACGAGGGTCTTGTTGTGCACTGGATGTCCTCCTGGGGGTTGGCCAGAAGGAACGCGGCCCCGCCCGGCCTTGTCCGAGGACGGCCGGACGGGGCGCAACAGCTCGAGTGATGACCGAACTTCCTACCCAGAATGACCTGGGCGAGGTTCAGAGGGTCTGCGGCCCGATTGCCGCACTCTCAGCGCTGTGGCGCTCCCCTGTCGGAATATGAAGGTGTTCGTTATGAAGATGTCGATATGAAGAGGTGAGTGTCGTCGGCCAGACTACCGCTCGGTGGCCGCGAGCTGACCACAGGCTCCGTCGATCTCCTGCCCCCGGGTGTCCCGGATGGTCACCGGCACCCCATGGGCCTCAATGGCCTCCACGAACGCCTTCTCGTCCTCGGGCCGGGAAGCGGTCCACTTCGAGCCCGGCGTCGGGTTGAGCGGGATCAGGTTGACGTGCACGGGCTTGCCCTTGAGCAGCCGCCCGAGCCGGTCACCGCGCCAGGCCTGGTCGTTGATGTCGCGGATCAGCGCGTACTCGATCGACAGCCGGCGGCCGCTCTTCTCGACGTACTCGAACCCGGCGTCCAGCACCTCGCGCACCTTCCACCGCGTGTTCACGGGGACGAGGGTGTCGCGCAGCTCGTCGTCGGGGGCGTGCAGCGAGATCGCGAGCCGGCACTTGAAGCCCTCGTCGGCGAACCGGTGGATGGCCGGCACCAGTCCGACGGTGGAGACGGTGATCCCGCGCTGGGACAGCCCGAGCCCGTCCGGGGCGGGATCGGTGAGCGCCCGGATCGCACTCACGACCCGGTTGTAGTTGGCCAGCGGCTCGCCCATCCCCATGAAGACGATGTTGGACAGCCGCGCGGGCCCGCCCGGCACTTCCCCGTCGCGCAGCGCGCGCATCCCGTCGACGATCTGGTGCACGATCTCGGCCGTGGACAGGTTCCGGTCCAGGCCGGCCTGCCCGGTGGCACAGAACGGGCAGTTCATGCCGCAGCCCGCCTGCGAGCTGATGCACATGGTGACCCGGTCCGGATAGCGCATCAGCACGGACTCGACCAGGGTCCCGTCGAACAGCCGCCACAGGGTCTTGCGGGTGGTGCCCTGGTCGGTCGACAGATGCCGGACGACCGTCATCAGCTCCGGGAACAGCGCCTCTCGTAGCTTCTCGCGCGATCCGGCGGGGATGTCGGTCCACTGCTCCGGGTCGTGCGCGTACCGCGCGAAGTAGTGCTGCGAGAGCTGCTTGGCACGGAACGGCTTCTCGCCGATCCCGGCCACCGCGTCCTTGCGCTCGGCGGGCGTGAGGTCGGCGAGATGCCGCGGCGGCTTCTTGGCTCCGCGCGGCGCGACGAAAGTGAGTTCTCCGGGCTTAGGCATGGCTGTACCAGTGTCGCAGATCTAACTGGGTGACCTGCGGCTGTCGCTCCCTACGACTGTCATTAGTAGTCGCTACCAGTCATGCCTGAGCGGCTTCGGACGGCCCAGAGACGGCCCAACCGAGGCGCTGCCCACCCCGACTGAGCTGCCAGTGTCATCGACGGGCGCCCCCGTCGGGCGCGTGGGACCTCGGCCGCTCCTTACCGACACGTTCCGCAAAGGTGGCTTTTACTCCTTGTCTCAAGGGGCACACCGGTCAGTGAGACCCCACGGAGGTACCGAGATGAGCGCCGGAGAACGGGCCAAGGCAAAGGCCGAACAGATCGTAGGAAAGACCGTGCGGAAGGCGGCCCACGCTGTGCACAAGGAAACCCTTGCAGCGAAAGGCGCCGCACTCGAAGCACGGGGCAAGACGCGGGGCGCGAAGGAACACACCAAGGGCTCCTTCAAGCGCTGAGTGCGCTACCGCAGGCTTGAACCGTCCCAGGGACGGGTGAAGGGCCAGGGGGACGGAAGCAACCTCTTGCCTGGGCCTTCGGCATTCAGATTGGCGGCGGGAATCGAACCCGCGTAGCCAGCGGCTTTCCCGGTGATCGACATGGTCCGAGAAGCAACAGTCGGGAAAAGACCAGGTCAAAACCATCGGAGTTACAGTGGGACACGCGGAGTTCACCGCGGGCTGCAAGGAGCGAGGCATGATCCATTCAGCCGATATCCGCGAGTGGCGCAACCACGACGTGATCGATCCCAAGGGCCGCAAGATCGGGGCCCTGGAAGCGGTCTACGTGGACACCACCACCGACGCGCCGTCCATGGCCACCGTCCGCACGGGGCTGCCGACTCGGCACCGGCTCGTCTTCGTCCCCCTCGACGAGGCGACCCTGGGGCCCGGATACGTGCGGGTGGCGCACTCGAGAGGGATCGTGAGGAAGGCACCGGCGATCGGCACAGACGACGTCCTGCCGGTGCAAAGGGAAGAAGAGATCTTCAAACATTACGACAGGCCGTACGAACCTGGCGCCGACCGCGGACGCCGTCTCGCGCGCGGCTGACGGCCCGGCGGGAGGAAGTGGTCAGTTATGTTGGCGCTCTTTTTGTTTCTGGTCCTCGTCGCGATCGTCCTGGGACTCGTCGGCGTGGCGGTGAAGGGGTTGTTCTATCTCCTGATCATCGGCGTGGTGGTCTTCGTGGCCGACCTCGTGCTGCTGGGCGCGCGGTGGTCCCGGCGATCCCACCGGCACCTCGTCCGGTGATGAAGAGATTCCTTCGGTAGCTGGTATGAGTGTCAGCGATCACACGGTCCCGAACCCACCACTCACCCCAGCTCCCATCCCGTACGCCGTCGACCCACACACCGTGGAGCGGGCGTGGTTCATGGCGTCCAGGTGGAGCGCGCCACTGTACGAACGACCTGGACGCCAGGGGCCGCGTCTGCTCGGCTCTGACTGGGTCGACGGTGTACGGGATGGGAGCACCCCGCGCACGCCACTACGGACCCGCAGTCGGCGACGGCGCCCCCTCCACCCCCGTGCCGGCCGATCCCCCGCCGGAGGCACTGTTCTGACCGCGACCGCGATGTGCGGTGATCGACTCATGGCCACCGGCCCTGTCCACCAGTGGGCGCGTGTCGGCGCAGCGCGGGCGGAGCGGGCCGGAGGCAGGAGCCTCGCCCGCAGCGGAGCCGGGAGCGCGCCCGGCGGAGCGGAGCGCAGCCGGGGCTTGAATGAGGTAGAGAACCCTGTAACAGCTCGCGCGGGCCTACGCGTGTGCCACAGTCGCTGATCTCCTTCAGGCGGAGCCGCTCGAAGACTTGCAGGCGGCACCGGAGGCCGACCAGCGGGCGGTCGGCGCTGAGACGCAGTTGTCGTCGGGCTCGCTGCGGCCGGTGCCGCGTACTCGGCGCGGCAGCGGGCCTCGCTCGCTGCCGCCGAGCTGACAGCCGGTGGTGGCGGACCGGGGTGTGGCCCGGAGTTGTGAGTCGTGCCTGGGCTGGGTCCTGTTACACCACAGCTGGGTGTGCGCCGGGTGCAAAGGTTGGCAGCAGAAGCATCGAGAGCGAGGCACGTGCCCGCGTTGCCGCCATGACGGCTACCTGAACACCGACGGGCTGTGCCGTCCCTGCCTGCAGGCCGTCCGGGCCGAGGACGACGCAGAGTGGGCCTTGGGCACCGAAGAGGCGCGACCGCGTGCCCTTCAGCTGACGATCGGGACGCACCGGGACGGGGCGACTTCGGCACGGCCGTTACGCCGGGGACCGGGCGGTGGGCGCGATGTGATGGCGGATTGGAAGCGCAAGCTCAACCAAGCACGCGTATACCTCGACGATCCTCCTGCGCAGGTTTTGAAGCCGATGATCCGGGGGCAGATTCCGCTGTTCACGCTGTCAAGGACGCTGACTGCGATGACGGTCCGGGCGATCGCTGACCGACCGGTATCCGGCTGGGAGAGCGGCGGCTATGCGCGGAACATCTACGGCGACGTGCGGGCCGTGCTCAGTGCCGCGGTTGACGACGGGCTGTTGCCCCGAAACCCGTGCTCCGCGAAGTCCGTCCGACCGCCGACCGCCGGCCGCCGAGCAACGCCGTGTCGTGCCGTGGCTGCCTGCCCAGGTACAGGCCGTCCGTGCCGCACTCCCCCAGCGCCACCGGCCCATGGCGGACGTAGATGCCGGGTGCGGGCTCCGCCAGAGCGAGATCGTGGGACTGGCTGAGGATGCCCTCTACTTCGACGGCGGCATCATCCGGGTGGTCCGGCAGGTGAAGCTCATTCGGGGAAAGGCCGTGTTCGCTCCTCCGAAGTGCAACAAGGAGCGGGACGTACCCGTTGCCGCCGTCGGTGGCTGAGGCCCTGCGGGCCCACATGGACGCCTTCAAGCCGGTCGAGATCACGTTGCCTTGGCGAAAGCCGGACGGCCCGAAGGTGTCGGCCCGCCTCCTGTTCACGAACACCGCGAGCGGACTCGTCTGGCGCAGCAGCCCTATCCGGGCCGAACGCGCTGCTAGGGGGCTTGTTGCTGCCCGCTCACTGCCAGTTCTCCGGGCTTGGGCATGGTGCTACCAGTGTCGCAGATCCACTGGGGTGGCCCGCCGGGGCCGGGTGACGGTCCGGGTGCGGCGGGCGACGTGTGAAATTCTGCGGACGAACGGTCGGGTTTCCTGGTCGGCCCTTGTCCCGGCCTTTGCCGTGCCGTAACAAATGGCGCCATGAACCTTTTCGGCCGCAGTTCCTTTCAGCGGCGCGCGCAGCCTTCCGCCGCGCCAGTGGCGAGCGCCGCACCGGTGGCCGGTGCCACCGCCACCGCCGTACGGCCCGATCCCGCGCTGGCGGACCTCACCGGCGAGTGGCTGATCGATCCCGCGCACAGCAGGATCGGGTTCTCGGTGCGGCACGCGATGGTGACAACGGTGCGCGGTGCCTTCCCGCAGTACGAGAGCCGCCTGTACTTCGACGGCCGCGACCCGTCCCGCTCCCGGGCCGACATCGTGCTGTACACCTCCAGCATCGACACCGGTGTCGAGCAGCGTGACGCACACCTGGTCGGGCGCCAGTTCCTGGACGCCGCCGCCCACCCGCGGATGACCTTCACGAGTACCACCGTGCGGCTCCTGGACAAGGACGTCTACCGCATGACCGGCGACCTCACGATCAAGGACACCACCCGCCCGGTCGACCTGGACCTCACCTACATCGGCCATGTCACCGACGCGTTCGGTGACGAGCGGGTCGGCTTCGACGGCACGACCACGATCAACCGCTCCGACTGGGGCCTGACCTACGACGCCAAACTGGCCCAGGGCGGGGCCATGGTGAGCGAAACGGTCCGCCTCCAGTTCGACATCGCGGCGATCCGCACCACGACCGGGGCCTGAGCCGAGCCCGGCGCACCCACACGACTGTGCCCCCGCCCTGAACACAGGGCGGGGGCACGGTCGTTACGATCCTCGGCGCACGGTCGTACGGCCTCGGCTCAGCCGGAGCCGACGAAGACCACCAGGAGGAGCCAGACCACCGGCGCCGTCGGCAGCAGCGAGTCCAGGCGGTCCATGATGCCGCCGTGGCCCGGGAGCAAGGTGCCCATGTCCTTGATGCCCAGGTCGCGTTTGATCATAGACTCGCCGAGGTCGCCCAGCGTGGCGCTGGCCGCGACGGCGAGGCCGAGCAGCAGGCCCTGCCACCAGGTGCCGTCGTCGATCAGGAACTGCATGCACAGCGCGCCCGCGGCCATGGCGAACAGCACCGCGCCCAGCAGGCCCTCGCGGGTCTTGCCGGGGCTGATGCGCGGGGCCAGCTTGTGCTTGCCGAAGCGCCAGCCGACCGCGTAGGCGCCGGTGTCGCTGACGACCGTCAGGAGCAGGAAGGTCAGGACGCGCCAGGAACCGTCGTCGGCGGTGAGCATCATCGCGACGAACGTGGCGAGGAACGGCACGTAGAACGCCGCGAAGACGCCCGCGGTGACGTCCTTGAGGTAGCCCTCCGGTGGTTCCGTCATGCGCCAGACCAGGGCCGCGAGGGCCGTCAGGGCCATGGCCACCCAGGCCCCCTCCGCGCCGCGCGCGTACCCGGCGACCACCATCGCGGCGCCGCCCACGGCGAGCGGCACGAGCGGCGCCTTGATGCCCTTGCGCTCCTGCAGCCTGCTGGTCAGCTCCCACAGGCCCACGACCACGGCGACCGCGATCACGCCGACGAACACGGCCTTGCGGATGAACAGGGACGCGACGATCACCACACCGAGCCCGACACCGACCCCTATGGCCGCGCTCAGGTCACGGCCCGCGCTCTTCTTCTGCGGCGCTGGCGCCGGCTGGGGGGCGTCGGGCATGGGCTCCGGATTCTGGTTCTCGGCCGGGAAGGACCGGGCCGTCGGGGGCTCGGGGCGGACCTTGTTGTGGAACAGGGGGCCGCTCGGCGAAGCGGCCCCCTGGTCGTCGTCCTGGTGTCCGCCGTACGCGGGTTCGTCGGGCACGATGGGCATGGGGCGAGTGTGCTGCGCTTCGGGCGCATCGTACGCGGGACCCGCCGGGGCGGCTCCCTGGACAGGTCCACCCACGGTGGGCCCCCAGTAGCCGGCCTGACCCGCCGCTCGCGGCGCCCCCCAGGAAGAGTCGCTCATCAGACTTCGAGCAGCTCCGCTTCCTTGTGCTTGAGAAGCTCGTCCACCTGGGCGACGTACTTCGCCGTGGTGTCGTCCAGCTCCTTCTCCGCGCGGCGGCCCTCGTCCTCGCCGACCTCGCCGTCCTTGATCAGCTTGTCGATGGCGTCCTTGGCCTTGCGGCGCACGGAACGGATGGACACGCGCGCGTCCTCGGCCTTGCCCTTGGCGACCTTGATGTAGTCGCGGCGGCGCTCCTCGGTCAGCTCGGGGAAGACCACACGGATGATGTTGCCGTCGTTGCTGGGGTTGACGCCCAGGTCGGAGTCGCGGATCGCCTGCTCGATGTTGCGCAGCGCGCTCTTGTCGAACGGGGTCACCACCGCCATGCGCGGCTCCGGCACGGAGAACGAGGCCAGCTGGTTGATCGGCGTCGGGGCACCGTAGTAGTCGGCCACGATCTTGTTGAACATCGCCGGGTGCGCACGCCCGGTGCGGATCGCGGCGAAGTCCTCCTTGGCGACCACGACGGCCTTCTCCATCTTCTCCTCGGCCTCGAGGAGGGTCTCTTCGATCACCACTTGCTCCTGCGTGTCTTGAGTAAGGCCCGGCTGCGGTTCCTCGACGGGGCGGCGGCCGGCTGCGTCGCGTCTTCTTCCTGCACGGTTCCCGACCGGCAGGACATTGTCCATCCCCCGGCCAGGGTCCCGCCCCCTTACAGGGCCGTGCACCACCGGCCGGATCGATGCCGGGTCAGTTCCGGCTGCTCTGGTCGCCGACCAGCGTGCCGATCTTCTCACCCTTGACGGCCCGAGCGATATTGCCCTCCGCGAGCAGCTCGAACACGAGGATCGGAAGCTTGTTGTCGCGGCACAGCGTGATGGCGGTGGCGTCGGCGACCTTCAGGTCGCGGGTGATGACCTCGCCGTAGCCGAGGGCGTCGAACTTGACCGCGTCCGGGTTGGTCTTCGGGTCGGAGTCGTAGACCCCGTCCACGCCGTTCTTGCCCATGAGCAGCGCCTCGGCGTCGATCTCCAGGGCGCGCTGGGCGGCGGTGGTGTCGGTGGAGAAGTACGGCATGCCCATACCGGCGCCGAAGATGACCACGCGGCCCTTCTCCAGGTGGCGCACGGCGCGCAGCGGGATGTACGGCTCGGCGACCTGGCCCATGGTGATGGCGGTCTGCACCCGCGAGTCGATCCCCTCCTTCTCCAGGAAGTCCTGGAGGGCGAGGCAGTTCATCACGGTGCCGAGCATGCCCATGTAGTCGGAGCGGGCGCGGTCCATGCCGCGCTGCTGGAGTTCGGCGCCGCGGAAGAAGTTGCCGCCGCCGATGACGACCGCGATCTCGGCGCCGTCCCGGACGACGGCGGCGATCTCACGGGCGATCTTGTGCACCACGTCCGGGTCCACGCCCAGGCCCCCGCCGCCGGAGAACGCCTCTCCGGACAGCTTCAGCAGAAACCGGCCGCGTACTTTGCCGTCGTCGCTCTTCTGGGCCTTGGTGGTCATGGGAGATCCCGCCTCTTTCACGTGTTGCACATACGAAGAAGGCCATTGCCGGTGGGGTCGCTTTTCGCTCCCATGCGCGGCAATGGCCTCCTCGTCAGATCTGCTGCCGTCCGCCTCACGCCGGGGTGTGGCGGTGTACACGGACGACTGCTTACGACCCTATCGGGATTCCTCCCGGGATTGTTCCCGGAATCTCGCCCGGGGTCGCGCGTCGATCGCGGTCCGGACTCAGATGCCGACCTTGATGCGCGAGAAGCGCTTCAGGGTGACACCGGCCTCGTCCAGAACCTTCTGGACCGACTTCTTGTTGTCCAGCGCGTAGGGCTGGCCGAGCAGCGTGGCGTCCTTGAAGAAGCCGCCCAGGCGACCCTCGACGATCTTGGCGATCGCGGCCTCGGGCTTGCCCTCGGCGCGGGTGGTCTCCTCGGCGACGCGGCGCTCGGACTCGACGACCTCGGCCGGCACGTCCTCCTTGGCGAGGTACTTCGGCGCGAAGGCGGCGATGTGCTGGGCGATGCCCTTGGCGACCTCGGCGTTCGGCTTGTCGAACTCGACCAGGACACCGATCTGCGGGGGCAGGTCGGGCATCGTCTTGTGCATGTAGGCGGTGACGTAACCGTCGGCGAACTGCGCGAAGCGGTCCAGGACGATCTTCTCGCCGAGGTTGGCGTTGGCCTCGTCCACGAACGCCTGGACGGTCTTGCCGGCCTCGATCTCGGAGGCGAGCAGGGCCTCGAGGTCGGCCGGGCTGGTCGCCGCAACGTGCTCGGCGATCTTCTGGGCGACGGCCTGGAACTTCTCGCCCTTGGCGACGAAGTCCGTCTCGCACTTCAGCTCGACGATGACACCGGAGGAGTTGTCGCCGGCGATGACGGAGACCACGGCGCCGTTCTCGGCGGAGCGGCCCTCGCGCTTGGCGACGCCCTTCTGGCCCTTGATGCGCAGCGCCTCGACGGCCTTCTCGACGTTGCCCTCGGCCTCGTCCAGCGCCTTCTTGCAGTCCATCATGCCGGCGCCGGTCAGCTCACGGAGCTTCTTGACGTCGGCGGCGGAGTAGTTCGCCATGAGTCTGTGAGTCTTTCTCGAAGTCTGGAAGATCTTCAGGTCCGCACGGTTTTGCGTTCCACATGTAGCCGCGGAACGCATACGTCGTGACGGCCTACGGGTGAACAGCGGGGGCGGACTTCACCGCGCCGGAGGCGCTGTGAGATGCAGTACCGCCCCCGCCGTCGACGCCTGCGTCAGGCCTGCTCGCCCTCGGCGGCCTTCTCCTCGGCCGGAGCGCCCTCGGCAGCCTTCTCCTCGGCCGGAGCGGCCTCGGCGGCAGCCTCGGCCGGCTTCTCGGCAGCCTCTTCGGAGTCCGCCTTCTTCTCACCCTCGAGCAGGTCGCGCTCCCACTCGGCGAGCGGCTCGCCCGCGGCCTTCTCGCCCTTCTCACCGGCGGCCACGCCGGAACGGGCGATGAGGCCCTCGGCGACGGCGTCGGCGATCACACGGGTGAGCAGGGTGACGGAGCGGATCGCGTCGTCGTTGCCCGGGATCTTGTAGTCGACCTCGTCGGGGTCGCAGTTGGTGTCGAGGATCGCGACGACCGGGATGTTCAGCTTCCGGGCCTCACCGACCGCGATGTGCTCCTTCTTGGTGTCCACGATCCAGACGGCGCTCGGCACCTTCTGCATCTCGCGGATACCACCGAGGGTCTTCTCCAGCTTGGCCTTCTCGCGCGAGAGCACGAGAAGCTCCTTCTTGGTCAGACCGGACGCGGCGACGTCCTCGAAGTCGATCTGCTCGAGCTCCTTGAGGCGCTGCAGACGCTTGTAGACGGTCGAGAAGTTGGTGAGCATGCCGCCCAGCCAGCGCTGGTTGACGTAGGGCATGCCGACGCGGGTGGCCTGCTCGGCGATGGCCTCCTGCGCCTGCTTCTTCGTGCCGACGAACATGACCGTACCGCCGTGGGCGACGGTCTCCTTGACGAACTCGTAGGCGCGGTCGATGTACGACAGCGACTGGAGCAGGTCGATGATGTAGATGCCGTTGCGCTCGGTGAAGATGAAGCGCTTCATCTTCGGGTTCCAGCGACGGGTCTGGTGACCGAAGTGGACGCCGCTCTCCAGCAGCTCCCGCATCGTGACGACGGCCATGGCCGTATCTCCTTGAGTTTCTCGGTTGTGCCGCGGATGCCGGCCGGCTTCCGCGCCTGACGCCCGCGTGCGCCGTGCCGCAAAGGACCGAGGAGCGCTGACACCGGCCGGTGAACGGCCCGGTGTCGGGGCGTGCGAAGTCGACCCGGTGACCCGGATCGCCAGAAGAAGTGTACGGGACCGCCGAGGCACCGGGTGACGCCACTGTCCACAACCGGTGAGTTGTCCACAGGCTCCGGCCATGATCGGCGGAGGTGGGGGACGGTTGTCGCATGCGACGAGCGATGCGTTGTGCCCCGGTATGTCTGGCGACGGTGCTGCTGATCCTGACGGTGCCCCTGTTGCTCCTGTTGACCCCCTGGGCCTGGGCGGACCCGCCTCCCCCGGCCCCGCCACCACCCCCTCAGGCCCCGGTCCCGGCCCTCGCGCGCACCTGGCCCGTGGGCGTACGCCCCTTGGTGGTACGCGGCTGGGAGCCACCGGCGACGGTCTACGGCCCGGGGCACCGGGGCGTGGACCTGGCGGCACCGGCCGGCTCGCCGGTACGGGCGGTCGCCCCGGGCCGGGTGTCCTTCGCGGGGCGGGTGGCGGGGCGGGGGGTGGTGTCGGTGGAGCTGACGGGGGCGGATCTGCGGACCACCTACGAGCCGGTCACCCCGTCGGTGGAGAAGGGCGAGGAGGTGAGGGCGGGGGACGTGGTGGGCACGGTCGAGGCGACGGGCTCCCACTGCCCCACCACGTGCATCCACTGGGGCCTGCTGCGGGGCGAGACCTATCTGAACCCCTTGGCCCTGCTGCCGCCGTGGCTGCTGGCGAGGGGGCCGTCGAGACTGCTGCCGGTGCTGGGGGTGCCGCTTCCCGGACAGCCGCTGTAGCCGCTGTAGCCGCTGTAGCCGCTGTAGCCGCTGTAGCCGCTGGCAGTCGTACCTCCGGGGCGCACGGGTGGGCACGCTGACACCCTGCACGCCGGCAAGCAGGACCCGGCCCTGCCCGGCCGCAGCGCGGGGCACCCGGCGGACGCAGCGGGACGCGGCCCGCCGCGGGCGGGGCTCAGCCCTTCACACCCCGAAGCGCCATGGTCACCGCGGCGTCGGTCACCACACCGGGGTCCTCCGCCGCCCCCAGCTCGATCCTCCGCACCGCCGCGTCCACGACCCCCTGCAGCAGCATCGCCGCCAGCCGGGGCTGCTCGTGCCCCATCTCCCCGAGCGCCTCGACGATCATCGCGACCAGCCCGCCGTGCGCCGCCCGGATCTTCTCCCGCGCCCCGGCGTCCAGCTCGCTCGCGGAGATCGCGACGACCGCCCGGTGCCGCCGGTCCCCGACCAGGGCCAGCTGCCGGCGCACATACGCCTCGACCTTGCCCTCGGGCGACTCCTCCCGCTCCATCGCGGCAGCCACCTCCGCCGCCCACAGGGGAAAGTCGACCTCGCACAGCTCCTCGACCACGGCGGCCCGTGACCGGAAGTACTCGTACACGGACGACCGCGCGAGTCCCGTCCGCTCGGCGAGGGCCGGGAAGGTCAGCGCCTCCGTCCCGCCCTCGGACAGCAACGACCGGGCCGCGTCCAGCAGGGCGGCTCGCTGCATCGACCGGTGCTCGGCCACGGAGGCCGCTCGAATCCTTGGCACGCCGACCACTTTACGGACGCGCCGACGCGAACGGGAGAGCCACTCGGCCGAGCGGCGTCACCCGCACGAGACCTGCCCCGCCGTCCGGTCACCGTCCGAAGCTCGCCAGCTTGGCCCGCAGCTGGAGCACGGACTTGGTGTGGATCTGGCTGACCCGGCTCTCGGTGACCCCGAGCACATTGCCGATCTCGGCGAGGGTGAGCCCTTCGTAGTAGTACAGCGTGACCACGGTCTTCTCCCGTTCGGGCAGCGTGTTGATGGCCCGCGCGAGGAACCGTCGCAGCTCCCGGTCCTCGGCCACCTCCACCGGATTGTCGGCGGCGGTGTCCTCCAGCGTGTCCATGAGACTGAGCCGGTCCCCGCCCTCGCCGCCGACGTGCAGCAGCTCCTCCAGGGCGACGACGTTGGCCAGCGACAGCTGACTGAACACCGCGTGCAGTTCGTCGACCTCCATGCCCAGCTCGGTGGCGACCTCTGCCTCGCTGGGGGTGCGCCGCAGCCGCGCCTCCAGCGTGGCGTAGGCCCGCTCCACGTTCCGCGCCTTCTGCCGCACCGACCGCGGGATCCAGTCCAGCGCCCGCAGCTCGTCGATCATCGCGCCTCTGATCCGGGTGATCGCGTACGTCTCGAACTTGATCTCCCGGTCGATGTCGAACTTCTCGATGGCGTCGATGAGCCCGAAGACGCCCGAGGAGACGAAGTCGGCCTGCTCCACATTGGGCGGCAGCCCGACACTGACCCGGCCCGCGACGTATTTCACGAGCGGCGAGTAGTGCAGGATCAGCTGCTCCCGCAGCCGGTCGTCCCCCGTCGCCTTGTACGACCGCCACAGTTCGTCGAGCGTCGAGGGAGCGGGCGGCCGCACGCTGCCACCGTCGCGGGCGGCTGGGGGGATCGCCGCCCGGTCGGACCCGGAGGTGTGCTGGGGCATTCGTCGCCTTGTGCCGTTCTGCCGTGAAGTGCTGTGAAGTGCCGTGAAGTGAGAAGGAGCGAAGAGAGGCGGGAGGGGCGGGGAGGGCGGGGAGGGGCGGGAGACGTGGAAGGGGCGGGGGTCGGTGGGCGAATGGGCTGCCTGGGTGGGCGGTCGGTCCGATGTCGAGTCGACGCGATCCGGATCGACGTCTTCGTGAGCGTAGCGTGACTGAGGTGTCGCGGTGTGCGAACAGCGAGGCTCCACCCGTGCGCGGGGCCCTTAGGCCGGTCTCGCGAGCGGGCTGCGCGACTCACTCCGCGTGACCGGCCGGTGGCGCCAACTCCGGGAAACGTCAAGGGCGTCGGGGATTCCCCCGGACGGCCGAACACCCTGGGTCAGGAGGGGTCGCGACCGGTGCGGACCGACATCACCGCCTGGCGTGTCAACTTCCAGCCGTCGCCATGTCGTTCGACGTAACCAAGTGCTCGGAGTTCGTACAGTCTCGCGATCGCCTCGTCCCGCGTGGTCCGCGCGCCGAGTGCGATCTCGTCGGCGGGGGCCGCGCGGGCGCCGGGCAGGGCGGCGAGCACGGCCCGGACAGGCGGGTCCAGCAGATCCCGCGGGAGCACGGGTCCGCGCCGTACCGGTGCCAGCTCGCCCATGTCGCCGACGAGTTCGATCACCTCCGCGGCATCGGTGACCAAGGTGGCCTCACCACGGAGCAGCTCGTGCACGCCGGCGGAAAGAGCGCTGGTGACGGGGCCGGGCACGCCCATGGTGAACCGACCGAGGCGCTGTGCGGCCCGGGCGGTGGCCAGGGAGCCGCTGCGGCTGGCGGCCTCCACGACGACCGTGCCGCGGGTCAGCGCGGCGATGACCCGGTTGCGCAGGATGAACCGGCTGGGCGTCGGGTGGTCGCCCGGTGGCAGCTCGCCCACCACCAGTCCCTGCTCCGCGATCCTGGCGATCAGCGCGGTGTGACCGCGGGGGTAGGGCCGGTCGACACCGCAGGCCAGTACGGCGACGGTGGCTCCGCGGGCGGCCAGGGCGCCACGGTGGGCAGCTCCGTCGATGCCGTACGCCCCGCCCGACACCACCACCCAGCCCCGCTCGGCGAGCCCGCCGGCGAGGGTGGCGGCCACATGGGTCCCGTACCCGGTGCAGGCCCTCGCCCCGACGACCGCGACGGATCGCAGCGCCCACGTCCGCAGACTGGGATGCCCGCGCACCCACAGCCCGAGCGGCCGGGCGTCCCCGAGATCATCGAGCTGCCGGGGCCACTCCGCGTCATGGGGCCCCACGAACCGTGCCCCCACGCCCCGGGCCAGCTCGAGATCCCGCTCGGGCTCGGCCCGTCCGGCCCGCGCGACCAGCCCCGCCCACCGCACCGGACTCACGCCCGGCAAGGCCTCCTCACCACCGCGCAACCGCCGCACCACCTCCCCCACCCCGAACTCCCGCACCCACCGCCCGCCGACCTCGTCGCCCGGCTCGACGACCCGCGCGAGAAAGACCCGCCCGAGCAGTTCACCGCCGAGATCCCCGTCCGTGCTCATGCCCGCGCCCCGATGGCCATCGGCATCCCGCGCGGGACTCCGGTGCGCAGTTGCAGGGCCAGGGCGACGTCGGCCGCGTCCGGCCGGTCGTGCCCGACGAGGTCGGCGACCGTCCAGGCGACACGCAGGACCCGGTCGATCCCGCGGGCGGTGAGCACGCCCCGCTCGAGGTTGTGCTCGGCTTCGTCCATCGCGCCGGGCGCCGCGTGGTAGCGGCTGCGCAGCTCCCGGCCGGGCACCTCGCTGTTGGTGCGCCACGGGGTCCCGGCGAGGCGGGCCGCCGCGCGCTCCCGGGCCTGCCGTACCCGCTCGGCCACGGTCGCCGTGGACTCGCCCCGGGCGCCGGGTTCGGTGAGCTGGGCCCGGGTGACGGGATCGACTTCGACGCGCAGGTCCACCCGGTCCAGCAGCGGGCCGGAGAGCCTCGCCTGGTAGCGGCGGATCACCGACGGCGGGCACTCGCACAGGGAGTCGCGCTGGGAGAAGCGTCCGCAGGGGCAGGGGTTGGCCGCCAGCACCATCAGGAAGCGTGCCGGGAACCGGACGACGCCCGCGCTGCGTGCGATCACGACGTGTCCCGACTCCAGGGGCTGCCGCAGGGCGTCGAGGGTCTGGCTGTGGAACTCGGGCGCCTCGTCCAGGAACAGGACCCCGCGATGGGCGAGGGACACCGCTCCGGGGCGGGCCATACCGGGGCCGCCGCCGACGAGCGACTGCATCGTGGCCGAGTGGTGCGGGGCGCAGTAAGGGGCGACGTCGATGAGCGGCTTGCCGGGCGGCAGCAGCCCGGCCACCGAGTGCACCGCCGTGACCTCCAGTGACTCCTCCCGGGTGAGCCGGGGCACCACGGCGGGCAGCCGTTCGGCGAGCATGGTCTTGCCCGCGCCGGGTGGCCCTTCGAGGAACAGGTGGTGTCCGCCGGCGGCGGCCACCTCCACGGCCGTACGCGCCGAGGTCTGGCCGACGACGTCCGCCAGGTCGTGGTCATGGTCGTGCTGTGCGGCACCGACGCTGTGCATGCCGGTGGCCGCACCGGTGCCGGGCACGCGCAGCCCGGCCAGGAGCGGGTCCGGGCGGCCCTGCTCGTCCGGTTCCTCGTCGGGGACGGGCTCCTCGGTGAGGACCGCGACGAGTTGTCGCAGGCTGCGCACGCCGAGCACGGACACCCCGGGGACCAGCGAGGCCTCCGCGGCGGCGCATTCGGGAACGACCACCTGCTCGTAGCCGGCGTCGGCCGCCGCCAGCACCGCGGGCAGGATGCCCCGCACCGGCCGCACCCGGCCGTCCAGGCCCAGCTCTCCGATCATCACGATGTCGGCGAGGACGCGCGGATCGATGCGCGCGGCGGCGCCGAGCACCGCGCAGGCGACAGCCAGGTCGAAGCCGGAGCCGGCTTTGGGCACCGATGCCGGGCTGAGGCCGACGGTGAGCTTCTTCTGCGGCCACTCGCCGCCCGAGTTCACCACCGCCGCCCGGACCCGGTCCCTGCTCTCCGTCAGGCTCTTGTCCGGGAGGCCTACGAGGGTGAAGGCCGCGACGCCGGGTTCCAGGTCGGCCTGGACCTCGACGACCACTCCCTCGACGCCGACCAGAGCCACCGAGCAGGTGCGGGCGAATCCCATTCAGGCCACCCCCCGCGCGTGCTCGACGAACGGGGCGCCGCGGTGGGGCAGCAGGACGCCGATCAGGTCGATGCGGACGCCGCCCGGTGGGGCGCCTCCGTGGGCCTGGATCCAGTGCTCGGCCAGCTCGCGGAGCCTCGCCGCCTTCTCGGGGCTCACCGCGGCCATCGGGTGTTCGTAGCCGCCGCCCCTGCGCGTCTTGACCTCGCAGACGACGAGCGCCTCCCCGTCCCGCGCCACGATGTCGATCTCGCCGGACCGGCCGCAGCGCCAGTTCCGCTCCAGGATCGTCATTCCGGCCGCGGCGAGCCGCCGGGCGGCCAGGTCCTCGCCGTACTTGCCGAGTGCTTCTCGTGCGTTCATGTCGGCACCACCTCCGGCGCCAACGGTCACGCATCCGACCGCACGATGTTGATCTTGGTGAGCTACTCAGCGGTTGTGGAAAACTTCGTCACCCTTTCGGGTGAACCTGACGTCGTCAGCCGCCGGGAAGCTCCAGGTCGCTCTTGTTCAGCTCCTCGATGTTCACGTCCTTGAACGTCAGCACGCGAACCTGCTTGACGAAGCGCGCCGGCCGGTACATGTCCCAGACCCAGGCATCGGCCATGGACACTTCGAAGAACACCTCGCCCTGGACCGAGTGCACCTGCATCTCGTAGTCGTTGGTGAGGTAGAAGCGCCGCTCGGTCTCGATCACATATTTGAACAGACCGACGACATCTCGGTACTCCCGGTAGAGCTTCAGCTCCATCTCGGTCTCGTACTTCTCGAGGTCCTCGGCGCTCATGGCATGTTCCCCTTCAGCCGTGCGATCCCACCATTGTGCGCCAGTTCCGGGAGTCCTCAGACGATTTCCGTGTCGAGGGTCACGGGTCCGGCCGGGGGACCTTCGTCGAGCAGCCGCTGGAGCAGCTCGGCGAGTCTGGTCGGATACACCGTCTCATGTGCCCGGGTCAGTTCCTGACACGTCCACCAGCGTGCTCCGGCGACGCTGCGCCGCTCCAGCTCCGTCAGCGCGGCCGGCGCGGTGACCGTCTGCGCCGTACGGGCCAGGTAGTACCACTCGTCCTGGTCCCAGCGGCGGCCCGCGAAGGGGAAGGAGCACCTGCGCCGCCACAGCACCGGGCCGAGGTCGACCTCGGTGATGCCGGTCTCCTCGGCCAGCTCCCTGAGCGCGGCCTCCTCGCGCGTCTCGGCGCCCTCCAGCCCGCCGCCGGGGGTGAACCACCAGTCGTCGGACGGATCCCCCGGCTCGTGGCCGTGCAGCAGGAGGATGCGGTCGTCCGGGTCGAGGAGGACCACCCGGGCCACCTTGCGCAGCCCGCCCTCGTTCGCCTCCTCGCCGGTCCGGGTGGCCTCAGCGGGCACCGGCCGCCTCCGGAGTGACCGTACGCGCGCGGGAGCGGCCCATGCGCTTGGCGATCGGGCCGTAGGCGCCGCCGGCCAGCACCAGGACGGCACCGGCGACGATCAGCAGCTCGATGGTGCGCAGCGGGCCGGGCTGGGAGAGGGTGCCGAGGGCCTCGAAGCCGGTGGGACGCGTGAGCGCGCCCTTCCAGGGCCAGACGACGGCGTCCACGCGCGCGGAGACGGCATCGCGCGAGACCGTGCCCTTGGCCGCGTCGGTGAGGTGGGCGGTGGAGTCCAGCGAGCCCTGGCGTTCGTCGCCGAGGAGGAAGAGCCGCCCCTCGGGCACGGTGACGGTCGGGAAGTTCGTGATCTCGGCCAGGCTGCCCTTGGGCAGATACGGTTCGTCGATCTGCTTGCCGTTGACGGTCAGCTTGCCGTTCGTGCAGCAGGAGACGGTGTCACCGCCGACCGCGACGACCCGCTTGACCACCTTGGAGTTGGTGACCCACGTCTTGTCCTCGAAGACGACGACGTCACCGCGGCGTATGTCGCCGCCGTGCACGCGCTGCGCCAGCACCCGGTCGCCGGCGTCGATGGTGGGGGTCATGGAGCTGGTGGGCACGGTGTACGGCCGGTAGCTCACCGCTCCCCAGGCGAATCCGCCGAGGAACAGCACCAGACCGAGGGCGACGGCCACCCCGGACAGCCGCTGTCCGAGCCGGCTGCCGCCGGCCTGTGCCGTGCCTGTCCCGCCGCTGTGCGGGGCCGTACGCGTGGTGCTCTCGCCGCTCATGGACCCGCACCCTACCGGGCGGTACCAGGCAGGGGGAGCCCCTGTTTCACGACCGGGATCAAAGATCCGGCCGACGTCGGACTCACAGGTTCCGGATCACCTCGGCCAGGTCGGACCCGTAGCAGGCGCTCCAGGGCGCCGCCACCGACGCCCTTGAGGTACACCCGCCGGTCCGGGGAGAGCGGGACCGCGCGCGTCGCCGGAGTGAGCGCGCAGGCGGTCGGCGCTCCACCCGTCGGGGAGCGCCGGGCCCCGTCCGGTCACCGGGTGCCCGCGGGCGACTTCCGCTCGATCTTGGACTCCAGCTGGTCCGTGCGCCTGCGCCGCCACACCGCCACCGGCAGCACCGCCGCGACGGCGACGCCCTGCGGGGCCACCGTCAGGGCGGCGGACGCCGAGGACGGCTGGGAGATGCCGGGCTGGTCGAACGTGTCCGGGATCGGCAGGGTGCCCCAGCGGTTGATGGGCCAGGCCTTGACGATCGCGCGGCCCACGACGTCACCGACCGGGACCATGCCGTGGTGCTTGTCGGTCTGGTTGTAGCGCGAGTCGCGGGAGTTCTGGCGGTGGTCGCCCATGACCCAGATGTAGCCGTCGGGGACCGTCACCTTGAACTGGCCGCCCTGGTCGTCCACGCTGCACGGGGTGTTGCCGGGGTACACGTACGGCTCGTTCAGCGCGTGGCCGTTGACCAGCAGCGGGCCCGAGCCCTTGCACTGGATGGTGTCACCGCCGACCCCGATCACGCGCTTGATGAGGTCCTTCTCCTCCGCCGACGGCATCAGGCCGATCCAGCTGAGGACCTTCTGCACCGGGTTGGGCGTCGGCGTCGGCTCGCCCGCGAGCCAGTTGTCCGGGTCGTGGAAGACGACCACCTCGCCGCGCTCCGGCTCGGAGCCGAACCACGGGGTGAGCTTGTCGACCAGGACGCGGTCGCCCTGCTGGAGGGTGTTCTGCATCGAGTCCGACGGAATCGAGAACGCCTGCACCAGGAACGTCTTGATCAGCAGTGCCAGGACCAGCGCGATGCCGATGAGGATCGGCAGTTCTTTCCAGAAGGAGCGTGTCTTCCTCGGCGGGCTGGCGGACTCGCCCGCACCCGCGTCGCCGGCCGGGGGCCGCTGCTCGTCGTCCGGCGTGTCGTCGTCGCCCGCCAATGCGTCATTCCCTGAGGTCATGGCGCCGTCCGGGCCGGTGGCGTTCGCTTCCACGGGGTGCCCGCGGTGCTCTTCGCCGTCGTGTCCCGACCGTGCGCCAACCGCCACATCCCCCACGCCAACTCCTTACTCTGTGCCGCCGCCTGACCGTGATACGGCGCAGGCCCACCACTCCCATAACGAGCGGGAGTTCCGCAGGGGTCGGGAGCTGGGTGATTCCGTTCGGATTCTCGGGGGTAACCCTATGCGACAGCCGGGGAGCGGCGGTCGCACCCGACACGGAGTGGGAGACGCTTGCAAAGGTTTTAGGTTCTTGCAGGCGAGTCCAGTGGCCGATGGGCCAGCCGATCACCATGGCCCGGCCGACGACGGAATTCTCGGAGACCGTGCCGCCGTACGGGGTGTTCTGGTGGGCGCGGGAGTCAGCCGAGTTGTCCCGGTGGTCGCCCATCACCCAGAGCCGGCCCTTGGGGACGGTGATGTCGAAGGGGGTGGAGGACGGCGAGTTCCCCGGATAGAGGTAGCCGCCCTCGGTGAGCGGTACGCCGTTGACGGTGACCCGACCCTGCGCGTCGCAGCATTTGACGTGGTCGCCGCCGACTCCGATGACCCGCTTGATCAGGTCCTTCTCGTTGTCGGAGGGCAGCAGGCCGATGAAGGTGAGGCCTTCCTTGAACTGCTTGACGACGACGGGGTCGTTCTTCTTCGTGGTCTGCTCGTCCGCCAGCCAGCCGCCCGGGTCGTGGAAGACGACGACGTCTCCGCGGTGCGGCTTGGCGCCGAACCACGGGGTGAACTTGTCGACCAGGACGCGGTCGCCGATCCGGATCGTCTGCTCCATGGAGCCGGACGGGATCACGAAGGCCTGGAGGAGAAAGGTCTTCAGGACCAGGGCGATGAGGACGGCGACACCCACCAGAAGGGGGATCTCCCGAACGGCCGAACGCCTGCGCTTGCGCTTGACCTTGCGCTGGAGTTTGCGGCGCTCCGCGCGCGTGCGGCCACCGCCGGGCGCGGAGGTGCGGCGCGCCCCGGTGGGCAGCAGATTGTCGGCGGGGCCGCCGGGCACCCCGCGCGGTTTGCCTCGGTTACCCATGCGCACCGCCCGCGGCGGGCACGCGCGCGTAGGCGTCAGGACGCGTCAGGTGCGTCCAGTGGGTGTACGGCCAGATGATCCAGTCGGCCCGGCCGATCACGTCGCCGACCGGGATCATCCCGCCGCCGGGCGAGCCGAGGTGGTCGCGGGAGTCGCTGGAGTCGCTGCGGTGGTCACCGAGGACGAAGAGGGTGCCGTCGGGCACGACGACGACGAAGGGCACGCTGGAGGCGCTGTCCCCGGGATAGAGGAACGACGACTCGTCGACCGCGCGGCCGTTCACCTCGATCCTCCCCTTCTTGTCGCAGCAGACCACATGGTCGCCCCCTACCCCGACCACACGCTTGACGTAGTCGGCGTTCCCGAAGTACCCGGTGCCGTCGAACACGATCACATCGCCGCGGCGTGGCTGGGCACCGAAACGGTACGCCAACTTATTTACGAGAACGCGGTCCCCGATCCTCAAGCCCTGCTCCATGGATCCGCTCGGAATCTGGAACGGTTGCACCACGAAAGCGTTGAGGAGCAGCAAAAACGCCAGGCCGGCGAAGAGGGTGAGGGTGATCCAGCCGCCGGGCAGCCACTCGGTGATCCGCGACACCAACGCGAAACGCGACCGTCCCTCCGGCCCCGGGGATTCCGGGTGGGAGGAGCGGTCGCGTTCCGTCGGCTGTGCTTCGGTGTCCATCGGGGCGAGATGCTATCCCGCCTCGCTATGGACGCCTCGAGAGCACTCAGCTCTCGCGCTTCTCCTTGATCTTCGCGGCCTTGCCGCGCAGCTCACGGAGGTAGTACAGCTTGGCGCGGCGGACGTCACCACGGGTGACCAGCTCGATCTTCTCGACGATCGGGGTGTGCACCGGGAAGGTGCGCTCGACGCCGACGGAGAACGAGACCTTGCGGACCGTGAAGGTCTCGCGGACACCGGAGCCCTGGCGACGGATCACAACGCCCTTGAACTGCTGCACACGGGAGCGGTTGCCCTCGATGACGCGGACGTGGACGTTGACGGTGTCACCCGGGCGGAAGGCGGGGACGTCGCTGCGCAGCGACGCGGCGTCGACGGAGTCGAGCAGGTGAGACATTTCGTCTGCTTTCTTCGCTGATGCCACAGGTCATCAACGGAAACTAGGTGTACAAGAGGTCTGCCGTGCGGGTCGGGACGGGCGTCGTGTCCCCCTGTGGCAGGGGCGCACGCCGGACGGGCGCACAACAGCGGTCTATTGTTCCATGCCCCCGGCCCGCCGCCAAAATCGGCCGTACGGTTCTCCTTCGGGGTCCGGTTCCCAGCCCAGGATCGAGAGCATCTCGCGGTCCTTCTTGTCGAAGGCCTTGGGGTCGCAGCGCTCGATCAGGTCGGGCCGGTTGGCGGTCGTACGCTTCAGGGCCTCGTCGCGGCGCCAGCGGGCGATCTTGCCGTGGTGGCCGCTGAGCAGCACGTCGGGGATGTCCCGGCCGCGCCAGACGGGCGGCTTGGTGTAGACGGGGCCTTCCAGGAGGCTCGCCATGGCGCCGGGCGCGAAGGAGTCGTCGCGGTGGGACTCGGCGTTGCCGAGAACACCGGGCAGCAGCCGCGCCACGGCCTCCGTGATGACGAGTACGGCCGCCTCGCCGCCGGCCAGGACGTAGTCACCGATGGAGACCTCGTAGACGGGCACACGGGTCGCGTACTCGTCCATCACACGCCGGTCGATGCCCTCGTAGCGGGCCGGCGTGAAGATCAGCCAGGGACGCTCGGAGAGTTCGACGGCCAGCTCCTGGGTGAAGGGGCGGCCGCTGGGGGTGGGGACGATGATCGCGGGGGCCTGGGCGCCCGTCTCGTAGCCGTCGGCGAGGACCGTGTCCAGGGCGTCGCCCCAGGGGTCGGTCTTCATGACCATGCCGGGGCCACCGCCGTACGGCGTGTCGTCGACCGTGTTGTGCCGGTCGTACGTCCACGCGCGCAGGTCGTGCACGTGGACGCCGAGCTGTCCACGCGCGCGTGCCTTGCCGACGAGGGAGACGTTCAGGGGCTCCAGGTACTCGGGGAAGATCGTGACGACGTCGAGGCGCATCAGGACTCTTCCCGGGTCGAGTCGATCACCGCGCGGTCGTCGATCAGGCCCGGCGGGGGCGCGATGACGGCCTTCTGCTCCTCCAGGTCGATCTCGGTGACGATCTCCTCGACGAACGGGACCATGACTTCGGTCCCGTCCGGACGCTCCACGATGAACAGGTCCTGGGAGGGCAGGTGCGAGATCTCGGTGATCCGGCCGACCTCCACCCCGTCCTCGGTGACCACGTCGAGGTCGATCAACTGGTGGTCGTAGTACTCGTCCTCGCCCTCGGGCAGCTCGTCCGGGTCGATCTCGGCGATCAGGAGGGTGTTGCGGAGGGCCTCGGCGGCGTTGCGGTCGGTGACGCCCTCGAAGCGCAGGAGAAGGCGGCCACTGTGGACGCGCCCCGTCTCGATGGTCAGTGGTCCCGTGGAGGCGGGATCCGTGGCGAGTACGGCGCCGGGCGCGAGCCTGAGTTCCGGCTCGTCGGTACGTACCTCGACGGTGACCTCGCCCTTGATGCCATGGGCACGGCCGATCCGTGCGACTACCAGCTGCACCTGTCCAAATCTCCTGTCATACGGCTCGGGCCGGGGACGGCCCAGTGGCCCTCCCCGGCCCGAGCCGGTTGCGATGAAGCGTCAGCGGACGTGGTCCACGTCGACGAGGTCGACGCGGACACCGCGACCGCCGATGGCGCCCACGACGGTGCGCAGAGCGCGCGCGGTACGGCCGTTGCGGCCGATCACCTTGCCGAGGTCGTCGGGGTGGACCCGGACCTCCAGCACGCGCCCGCGGCGCAGGTTGCGCGAGGCGACCTGCACATCGTCAGGGTTGTCGACGATGCCCTTCACGAGGTGCTCAAGCGCCTCTTCGAGCATGCTGCTCAGGCCTCGGTCGACTCGGACTCAGCCGCAGCCTCGTCCTTCTTCTCAGCCTTCTTCTTCTGGGTGATCGCCTCACCCTTGCCCTCGTCGTCACCGCCGAGAGCCTCGAACGACGGACGCGTGGCCTTCGGCTCGGCGACGAGCAGCGGCGCGGGGGCCGGCTCGCCCTTGAACTTCTGCCAGTCGCCGGTCTTCTTCAGGATGGCGAGGACGGGCTCGGTCGGCTGCGCGCCGACACCCAGCCAGTACGCCACGCGCTCGGCGTCCACCTCGATGACCGACGGGTTGTAGGTCGGGTGGTACTTGCCGATCTCCTCGATGGCCCGGCCGTCACGGCGGGTACGGGAGTCGGCGACGACGATGCGGTAGTGAGGCGAACGGATCTTGCCCAGACGCTTCAGCTTGATCTTGACTGCCACGGGAGTGGGTTCTCCTGGATTTGACGTGGTTGGGCACGGCGAGACTGCCGCGTGGGGTTGCGGTACCCGAGTGCCCGATGGACGCGTCAGCCGGAGGAGAGAGGGGTCCTGTGCGGCTGTCGAGTACAGCTAGCCATTGTGCCATACCCCGCGGGCCGCTTCCGGCCGAGGGGTCGTGCGCCGCACCTGGGCATGACGGGGAGGCACCCGGCGTGGAGGTGAGGTCACGTCGGGTGCGCTGCCCGGTGCTGTCCGGCTTCCGAACGACGAGTCCGCTTCCGGCACCCACGAGATGCCGGCTTCTGCGGCCCGCGTCACGCCGCTCCCGCGACCTCCGGGATCCGGAACGGCTTGCCGCAGCCGCCGCAGACGATCGGGGCCTGGGCCAGGACCGAGGGGACCACCCGGACGTTGCGCCCGCAGTCGCAGACCGCCTTGACCCGGACGCCTCCGCCGGAGGAGCCGTGCCGGGCGGCCGGGCCGCGGAAGCTGCGGGTGGTGTCGGACGTCGTGGCCGCCGTGTGGGCCTTCAGCGCGCGCTGAAGCCGCTCGATGGTCGGGCGGTAACGGCGCCTCGCCTCGGGGTTGAGCGTGACCAGGGAGAAGCCGCTGCTCGGGTGCGGCTCCTCGGGGTGGTCCAGGCCCAGCTCCTCGGCGATCGCGAGGAAGCGGCGGTTGTGGTAGCGGCCGGCGCGGGAGGTGTCGCGGATCCCACGGGCGGCGGCGATGCCGTGGACTGCTTCATGGAGCAGTCGCTCGAAGGAGAGTTCGTGACCGCACGCGGACGACGACTCTCCGATCAGTGATTCTGGCGCGGCGAGGTCCGGCAGCTCGGGGTGGTACCGCTGAATGTCGGCCCACGCCTGCGCCAGCTCCGCGGCGAGAACAGGTGGTGTCTGTGTCGTGCTCACGTAATGACAACGAGCGGGGGTGCCGCTGTGTTCCTATTCCGGGGCATCCCAAATATTTTGCACGTACCCGTCAGTTGCCGCTGATGCGTCCTGACGAGGGCGGGTGCGCTGATCTGCGGAGAAGCCTCGCAGCTCGTATCAAGCCGGTGCGTAGTCCGCCGTACGCCCCCGCGCGTAGTGTCCGGCAGGACGTGGGTCCGCGAATGCGCAAGAGACGTTTCGGCCGCACTGCGCGCCGAGCCTCACTTTGCTCTGCGTCCGTGACGGCCGTGACGTTACCGCCCGCCTGCCGACCCCCCGGCACCGGCCCGTCTTCGGAAACGCACACCCTACGGACATCCAGATTGCCGGGATGTGAAATCTCGCCACAGACGCGACGGGACCTCAAGCGGGGCTCCACGACCCCTGGACGCCACCGCGAGCCGGGAGTTACCTGGCATACGTGGGAAGTGCGCGCGCACGGCACGGGGGCCGCGCTACCGGACACAGGGCGAACTGTCGGCGGATTGGGGCGCTTACCTATGACACCTACGCTCGTGCGGCAGCACGCGTCTCACGCGGATTCCGCACCCCGCGTGGACCTGTGCGCACGCGCGCGTGACTGGTCCGAGATCCAGGAGCGGATGCTGGTGCCGCTCTACGAAGCCGTCTACGAGCGCCTCGAAGTGGGCCCCGGCACCCGGCTGCTGGGCCTGCGCTGCGGCTCGGGGCTCGCCCTGCTGATGGCCGCCGCCAGAGGTGCCACGGTCACGGGCTGCGACGCCGCCTCGCCCGAACGCCTCGCCCTGGCCCGCGAACGCCTCCTCCCGCACCCTTCGCGCGGGGCCGCGGCACCTGCCAGGAGCAGCGGCGTGCCCGCGGTGCGCGACGGCGGGCGTGGCAAGAACCGCCGTACACGCGCGCGTGCCGGTGCGGAACTCGTCGGCGGGTCGCCCGCCGATGCCGTCGGCGCACCGGCGAACGGGTACGGCCTCGTGACCGTCTTCGAGCCGGTCGGGTGTCTCGCCGGTGACTCCGAGGGACTCGGGGAGTTGCTGGCCCAGGCGCTGCCGGCTGCCGGGCGGGGGGCCGCCGTGGTGCTGGCCGGATGGGGACCGCCGGAGCGCTGTGCCACCTCCTCGGTGCTGCGGGTGGCGACGAAACTGGCCGATCCGCTGCGCAGCGCGCGCAGTTGGCGGCCCGCCCGGCGGGACGACCTGGAGGAGGTCGCCCAGCGGGCCGGGCTGAAGCCGGACGGCTCGGGGCGGGTCGCCTGCCCGTTCGGGTACGCCGGCCTCGACAGCGCCGTACGCGGCCTGCTGTCGACGGGGCTGTTCGACGCGGCGGTCGCTGCGACGGACGCCAAGCAGGTCGACAAGGAGCTGGCCGAGGCCCTGCATCCGTACCGGCGCCCGGACGGGACCGTGTGGATGCCGAACGTGTTCCGGTACCTCGTCGCCCGCGTGCCCTAGGACCCGGCCGGACCGTCGGGGCCCGACAGGCCCGTCAGGGTTCCTCGATGTCCTTGGTCAGGCGGGTGATCCCGGCGATCCGGTACGCGTCCGCCTCCTCCAGCGTCTCGCTGGCCAGCAGCGCCTGGGCGAGGGCGTCCAACTGGCCGCGGTGGTCGCGGAGTTTGCGGCACGCCTCCTCGTAGCACTCGTCCACGATCCGGCGCATCTCGGCGTCGATGACGTCCAGGGTCTGCGGGGCGGCGGCGAGACCGTAGGCCTGCTGGGCGTCGCTCGGGAGCGCGGACAGACGGCCGACCTCCCGGCTCATGCCCCAGCGGGACACCATCCCGCGCGCGATGTTGGTGACCTGCTCCAGGTCGCTCTCGGAACCGGTGGTCACCACGCCGTAGACGACCTGCTCGGCCGCCATGCCGCCGAGCGCGCCGATGATCCGGCCGCGCAGGTACTCCTCGGTGTAGGCGTACTTGTCCGCGTCCGGCGTGGACAGCGTGACACCGAGCGCCCGGCCGCGCGGCACGATGGTGATCTTGCGGACCGGGTCGGCGCCCGGCTGGAGCATGCCCAGCAGGGCGTGCCCGCTCTCGTGGTAGGCGGTGCGCCGGCGCTCCTCCTCGGGCATCACCAGCGGGCGCTCCGCGCCGAGCTGGACCTTCTCCAGCGCCTCGGAGAGGTCGGACTGGGTCACCGCCCGCTGCTTGCGCTTGACCGCGAGCAGGGCGGCCTCGTTGGCGAGGTTCGCCAGCTCGGCGCCGGTCATGCCCGGGGTCGTACGGGCGACCTGGGCGAGGTCGACGCCCGCGGCGAGCGGGATGTCGCGGGTGTGGATCTCCAGGATGGCCTTGCGGCCGCCGCGGTCCGGAGGCGAGACCTGGACCACCCGGTCGAAGCGGCCGGGCCGGGTCAGGGCCGGGTCGAGGATGTCGGCGCGGTTGGTGGCCGCGATGACGATGACGCCCTCCGAACCGGAGAAGCCGTCCATCTCCGTGAGGATCTGGTTGAGGGTCTGCTCGCGCTCGTCGTGTCCGCCCACGGACGCGCCGCCGCCGCGGGCCCGCCCGATGGTGTCGATCTCGTCGATGAAGATGATCGACGGGGCGACCTTGCGGGCCTCCGCGAACAGCTCCCGCACGCGCGAGGCGCCCACGCCCACGATCATCTCGATGAACTCGGACGCGGAGGCCGAGAAGAAGGGCACACCCGCCTCGCCGGCGACCGCGCGCGCGAGCAGTGTCTTCCCGGTGCCGGGCGGTCCCGTGAGCAGCACGCCGCGGGGCATCTTGGCGCCCATGCGGCGGTAGGCGTCGGGGTTCTTCAGGAAGTCGACGACATCGTTCAGCTCGCCCTCGACCTCGTCGATACCGGCCACGTCGTCGAAGGTGGTGCGCTTCTCCCCCGGCACCAGCTCGACCGGCTTCGGCGGTGCCTTGCGGCCCAGCATGCCCCCCGCGCCGCCGAGTCCCGCCCTCATCCGCCGCGCGATGAGGACCCACACGGCGATGAGGATCAGCATGGGCGCCAGTGAGATCAGCAGGTTGGCGAGAAAGCTGCGGTGCTGGACGACGGGCGCGGCCGTGACGGTGACGTTGTGCTTGGTCAGGTTCGCCCAGAGGTCGTCGTGCGCGAAGGACGGCCGCTCGGTGTTGAACTTGGTGTACTTCGCGCCGCCCTCGGGGTTCTTCTGCTCCTTCCTGAGCTGCCCCTGGATCGAGTCGCCCTTGGCGTAGATCTTGGCGACATTGCCGTCGTTCACCTGCCTGCTGAACTCGGTGTACGCGATCGTCGGCTCGTTTTCCTGGTCGAAGTAGGACAGCACCAGGTTGGCGATCAGGTACACGACCAGCGCCGTGAGGATCAGCCGCCACCAGCCGCCGCGCATCCGGGGCCCGCCGGGCGGCGGCTTCGGCGGCTCCTCCGGAGCGCCTTCGGTGCGCCAGGGCTGGTCCGGCGACTTGCGCGGCGGCGCGGGGTTGGTCATATCCGGACCGTACGACACGGGTCGGGCACCGGCACGCGCAGAGGGGCGCCCTGGCGGAAACGGGCGCCCCTCGGTGACGTACGACAGGCCCGGCGGGCCCTGGGCTCAGCCCATGAACTTCTTGAACTCGTCCGGCAGCTCGAACTCCTGGCCGCCCTGCTGCGGCACCCCGAAGGCGCCTCCGCCCTGGGCCGCCGCCTCGCGGCGCTGGGCCTCCTCCAGCTCCTGCTGCTTGCGCTTCATCGGGTTGCCGGAGCGCTGCTTGCCCTTGGCCTTCTTCTGCTGCTTCTTCTGCCGGCCGGGACCGCCGCCCATGCCCGGGATACCCGGCATGCCCGGCATACCGCCGCCCTGGGCCATGCGGGACATCATCTTGCGGGCGTCGAAGAACCGCTCGACCAGGTTCTTCACGGCGCTGACCTCGACACCGGAGCCCTTGGCGATACGGGCGCGGCGCGAGCCGTTGATGATCGTCGGGTCCTGGCGCTCGCCCGGGGTCATCGACTTGATGATCGCGGCGGTGCGGTCGACGTCCCGCTCGTCGATGTTCTGGATCTGGTCCTTGATCTGGCCCATGCCCGGGAGCATGCCGAGCAGCTTGCTGATGCTGCCCATCTTCCTGACCTGCTCCATCTGGGCCAGGAAGTCGTCCAGGGTGAAGTCCTGGCCCTTCTTGGACGCCAGCTTCGAGGCCATCTTGGCGGCCTCTTCCTGGCTGAAGGTCTTCTCGGCCTGCTCGATCAGGGTGAGCAGGTCACCCATGTCGAGGATGCGGGAGGCCATCCGGTCCGGGTGGAACGCGTCGAAGTCGTCCAGCTTCTCGCCGTTCGACGCGAACATGATCGGCTTGCCGGTGATCTGCCGGATCGACAGGGCGGCACCACCGCGGGCGTCGCCGTCGAGCTTGGAGAGGACCACGCCGTCGAAGCCGACGCCGTCGCGGAAGGCCTCCGCGGTGTTGACCGCGTCCTGGCCGATCATCGCGTCGACGACGAACAGGATCTCGTCGGGGCTGACCGCGTCGCGGATGTCCGCGGCCTGCTGCATCATCTCCTGGTCGATGCCGAGGCGGCCGGCGGTGTCCACGATCACGATGTCGTGGACCTTGGACCGCGCGTGGTCGATGGAGTCCTTGGCGACCTGGACGGGGTCACCGACGCCGTTGCCCGGCTGCGGCGCGAAGACGGCCACGCCCGCGCGCTCGGCGACGACGCTGAGCTGGTTGACGGCGTTCGGGCGCTGGAGGTCGGCGGCGACCAGCAGCGGGGAGTGGCCCTGCTCCTTCAGCCAGCGGCCGAGCTTGCCCGCGAGCGTGGTCTTACCGGCACCCTGGAGACCGGCCAGCATGATCACGGTGGGCGGCTGCTTGGCGAAGCGCAGGCGGCGGGTCTCGCCGCCGAGGATCGTGACCAGCTCGTCGTTGACGATCTTCAGGACCTGCTGGGCGGGGTTCAGCGCCTTGGAGACCTCGGCGCCGAGGGCCCGCTCCTTGATGTTCTTGATGAACGTGCGGACGACCGGCAGGGCGACGTCGGCCTCGAGGAGCGCGATGCGGATCTCGCGCGCGGTGGCGTCGATGTCCGCCTCGCTCAAGCGCCCCTTGCCGCGCAGATTCTTGAAAGTCGCTGACAGGCGATCGGAGAGAGTGTCGAACACGGCGGCGTCGGTCCTCGGGGTCGGGGGCAGTGTCTTCCAGAGTATCTGGCCCGACAGGACAACGGTCCCCGCCCGTCGCATCCGGCGAGCGGGGCGCTCCCCCGCAGCCGCGGGGATCACATGGCGTCCGTGTCGGCCTCGGAGAGCCGTCCCGGGTCACCTCCGCGTACGCAGAGACCACGCCGTGTCAACGGCCGCGACGGCCACACGGTCACGCCCGAAGCGTCTCCTCCAGCACCCGCGCCAGCGATGCCGCGTCCTGCGCCGGGAGCTGTGCCCCCGTGCCCGTCGTGACGTAGAAGGCGTCGACGGCGTTGGAGCCCAGCGTGCTCACGTGCATGCTGCGCACCCGCACCCCCGCCTTCTCCAGGGCCATGCCGATCCGGTGCAGCAGGCCCGGGGCGTCCTCGGCACGGACCTCGATCACCGTGGCGTGGCGGGAGGCGGCCGGGGCCACCGTGACCCGGGGCGGCGGGGCGAGCCGGCCGCGGCGCCTCGGATACGCCGCGTCCCGCTCGGCGAGGCGGCCGGCGATGTCCAGGGAGCCGTCGAGGGCGCGGACGAGGTCGGCGCGCAGCCGGGCGGCCTGGGGCAGGGAGCCGTACTCGGCGGCGACCCGCCAGTCGAGCAGGAGGACCGAGCCGTTGTCGACGTCGTCCGGCAGGCGCAGGGCGCGCAGCTCGGCCGTGCGGACGGTCAGGCGGTGCACGGCGAGGACACCTGCGACCGCGGGGAGCACGGCGGGCTGGTCGGGTACGGCGATGAGCAGTTCCACGCCGAGCGGTTCCGGTCCCCCGGCGGGCTCCTCGTCCGTGACCGGTTCCGTCTGCGCGCGCAGGGCGAGGACCGGGCTGCCGGTGCGGAACGCCTCGATGGCGAGGCGCTCCTGCTCGGCCGTGGGCGCGGTCGGCTCGGGCTCGTCCGGGGCGTCCCCGGCGAGCACCGCGGACACCCGCCGGACCAGGTCGGCGACGAGGGAGCCGCGCCAGGAGGACCAGGCGGCCGGGCCGGTGGCGAGGGCGTCGGCCTCCGTCAGCGCGTGCAGCAGCTCCAGGGTGCTCTGGCTGCCGGCCGCCTCGGCGACCGAGCGGACGGTGGCCGGGTCGTCCAGGTCGCGGCGCGTGGCGGTCTCGACGAGCAGGAGATGGTGGCGGACCAGAGTCGCGAGGACGGCCACGTCCGCGCGGTCGAAGCCGATCCGCGCGGCCACGTCCTTGGCGATGATCTCGCCGGCCACCGAGTGGTCACCGGGCCAGCCCTTGCCGATGTCGTGCAGCAGGGCGGCGACCAGGAGCAGGTCGGGGCGGCCGACCCGGCGGGTCAGTTCGGAGGCGCGAACCGCCGTTTCGATCAGGTGCCGGTCGACCGTCCACACGTGGACGGCATTGCGCTGCGGGCGGCAGCGGACCCGCTCCCAGTCCGGCAGCAGGCGGCTGATCACGCCTTCGGCCTCCAGCGCCTCCCAGACCTCGACGGTCGGGCGGCCGGAGCCGAGCAGCGTGACCAGCTGTTCACGGGCCTCGGCGGGCCAGGGCGTGGGCAGGGGGCGCGTGGTGGCGGCCATGCGGCGTACGGCGTGCAGGGAGAGCGGGAGGCCGGCCTGCGCGGCGGCGGCCGCGGCGCGCAACGGGAGAACGGGGTCGCGTTCGGGGCGCGCGGCACGGGCGAGCACCACCTCGCCGTCCTGCTCCACCACTCCCTCGGCGAGCGGTGAGCGCTCGGCGACGGGTTTGCCGCCCCCCAGCATGGCGCGCAGGCGCGGCCGCACGGCGCGTGAACGCAGCACGCGCCCCACTTCACGCCAGGTGACGTCGCTGGCGTACGAGATGACGCGCGCCGCCTCGTACACCTGCCGCAGCAGCGTGTCGGCGTCCAGCAGGCCCAGCTCGGCCGCCACCTGGTCCTGTTCCTGGAGCGCGAGCCGGTCGGTGGCGCGGCCCGTCGTCAGGTGCAGGGCGTCGCGCACGTCGAGCAGGCGCCGGCGGGCGTCCGCGAGGCCCTCGCGCGGGGCGTCGGCGAGCCAGGAGGCGGCGACGGCGCGCAGGGCGGTCGCGTCTCGCAGGCCGCCGCGCGCCTCCTTCAGGTCGGGTTCCAGCAGGTACTGCAACTCGCCCTGCCGGTCGGCGCGTTCGGCGCACAGTTCCTGGAGTTCGGGGAGGCGTCTGGGGGCCTGGTTGCGCCAGTCGGCGAGGACGGCCGTGCGCAGGCCGGCGGTGAGGCCGAGGTCGCCGGCGAGATGCCGGGCGTCCAGAAGACCGAGTTGGACTTTCAAATCCTCCCCGGCGGTCTTCCTGGCCTCTCCAGGGGTGCGCACGGAGTGGTCGAGGGCGAGGCCGAGGTCCCAGACGGGGTACCAGATGCGGTCGGCGAGGGCGGCGACCGCGCCGGGGTCGGAGCCGTCGTGCAGCAGCAGGAGGTCGAGGTCGCTGCGCGGGGACAGTTCGCCGCGGCCGTAGCCGCCGACCGCGACCAGAGAGGCGCCCCTGAGGTCCCGGGCCGCCGCGGTGAACAGGCCGCCGAGCCAGTCGTCGGTCAGTTCCGCGAGGGCGGCACGGCGCGGCGGCCCGGACCGCGCCTCCTCGGTGAGGAGGCGCAGCCGGGCCGCCGCGTAGCCGCTGGGTCCCGAGTCCTCTGCTTCCGTGCGCACGTCCGTACCCGTCACCCAGTGGCTCCCGTCTTGTTCTGCTGTCGTGTCAGAGCGCGTCGGGGCCGCGCTCGCCGGTACGGACCCGTACGGCCGTGTCGACCGGCAGGGACCAGACCTTGCCGTCACCGATCTTGCCGGTGCGGGCCGCCTTCACGATGACCTCGACCAGCTGCTCGGCGTCGTCGTCCTCGGCCAGCACCTCGATACGGATCTTCGGGACCAGGTCGACGGTGTACTCGGCACCGCGGTAGACCTCGGTGTGGCCCCGCTGCCGACCGTAACCGCTGGCCTCGGTGACCGTCAGCCCGTGGACGCCGAACGCCTGAAGCGCCTCCTTGATCTCGTCCAGCCGGTGGGGCTTGACGACGGCGGTGATGAGCTTCATGCGTCCACCTTCTTGGTCTGTGCGGCGGCCAGGGCCGGGGCGTGGGCGGCGGAGCCGATGACACCGCCGCCGGTGCCGCTGAAGTCGTAGGCGCTCTCGGCGTGCTCGGCCTGGTCGATGCCGGCGATCTCCTCGTCCTCGGTGACCCGCATGCCGATCGTCTTGTCGAGCAGGAAGGCGAGGACCGCGGAGACGACCAGGGAGTAGGCGAGGACCGCGCCGACACCGGCGCACTGCTTCCACAGCTGGGTGAAGGAGTGGTCGCCGTAGAAGACACCGGTGGCGGTGGACTGGCCCTTGCCGGTGGCGAAGAAGCCGATCAGCAGGGAGCCGATGATGCCGCCGACCATGTGGACGCCGACGACGTCGAGGGAGTCGTCGTAGCCGAACTTGAACTTCAGGCCGACGGCCGCGGCGCAGGCGACACCGGCGATGGCACCGACGGCGATCGCGCCGAGCGGGGAGACCGCGCCGCCGGACGGGGTGATCGCGACCAGACCGGCGACCGCGCCGGAGGCGGCACCGAGCGTGGTGAACGCGCCGTGCCGGATCTTCTCGTAGGCGAGCCAGGCCAGCATGGCGGCACCCGTCGCGACCTGCGTGTTGACGAACATCAGCGCGCCGACGCCGTCGTCGTTGCCGAGCCAGGAGCCCGCGTTGAAGCCGAACCAGCCGAACCACAGCAGACCCGCGCCGAGCATGACCAGCGGAAGGCTGTGCGGGCGCATCGGGTCCTTCTTGAAGCCGACGCGCTTGCCGATGACGAGGATGACGCCGAGGGCCGCCGCACCGGCGTTGATGTGGACCGCCGTACCGCCCGCGAAGTCGATCACGCCGAGCTTGAACGCCCAGCCGTCGGCGCCCCAGACCCAGTGGGCGACCGGGACGTAGACGATCGTGGCCCACAGGGCGATGAACAGGCACCAGGCCGAGAACTTCACGCGGTCGGCGAGGGCGCCGCTTATCAGGGCCGGGGTGATGATGGCGAACATCATCTGGAACACCATGAAGACGAAGATCGGGATGGTGTATCCGGGCCAGAGCTCGGTCAGGCCGATGTGGCTGAGCCCGAACCAGTTCGAGTTCCAGCCGATCAGGCCGTTGTGCGTGCCGAAGGCGAGGGAGAAGCCGTAGAGCGTCCAGAGGATGGTGATGATGCCCATGGCGATGAAGCTCATCATCAGCATGTTGAGGGTGCTCTTGACCCGGACCATGCCTCCGTAGAAGAAGGCGAGGCCCGGGGTCATGATCAGCACCAGGGCGGAAGCAATGAGCATGAAGCCTGTGTTCGCGGACGACAGCTTGGGTGCCTCCGCGGCAAGCGTGATGGCTGGAGCCATCGGCGTCTCCTCGTCGGTTTCTACGGCCCCGTGCGGGCGGTGCCTGGGCGGTCCGGTGGTAGCGGGGGGTGGGCCGGTTATGCGCCAGAGACTGACGCAGCGCGGTTTCGGTGAAAGCCCCTCGTTGTTTCGCCGGGGTGACGAAGGCGCCCTGCGTGTTACGTGCCGATGAATTGCGAGATCTCGCGAAGGGGTGCAAACCGGCCGCGGCGGGCCTCTCCGATGACCTGGCATGGGGGAGCCGAGTCGGGCAGTTCGGGAGGACCGGCCGCGGCCGGGGCTCGGTGTGCCGGGGATCGTCAGACGGCCTCGGCGGTCTCCGGGAGGTCCACGGCGAGCTGGTCGGTGAGGTCGACGACGCTGGCGAGGTCGCCGTAGTCCCGTGCGGCCGTGTCGACCGTCTTTCGGATACGCGTGTTCACCCGCTCGGAGCGGACCTTCTTGGCGATCTCCATGGCCTGGGAGGCGTAGGCCGTGCCCAGCTCGGGCTCGCGCTGGAGCAGGTGCACGGTGGCCTTGCCGATCAGGTTGAGCGCATACGACCGCTGGTGCTCGGCGTCCATGGCGAACAGCTCCACGGCCCGCTGCATGAGCGGCTCGGCGAGGGAGGCGTAGGTGGGGCTGCGGCCGGCGACATAGGCGAGATCGCGGAAGGAGTGGGAGTTCTCGCCGTACAGCTCGGCCTCGGAGAAGAAGCGGATCCAGTCGGGGTCCGGCTCGTCCCACTCGTCGGCCTCGGCGAAGGCGTCCTCGGCCATGCGGACCGCGCGCTTGGTCTTGCCGGGCTGGCCCATGTTGGCGTACGCGCGGGCCTCCATCGCATACAGCATGGACTGGGTGCGCGGGCTCGCGCAGTCGCGGCTGCCGTACTGGGCGAGGTGGATCAGCTCCAGGGCGTCGTCGGGCCGGCCGAGGTGGATCATCTGGCGGCTCATGCTGGACAGGACGTAGGAGCCGAGCGGCTTGTCACCGGCCTCCTTGGCCGCGTGCAGGGCGAGGACGAAGTACTTCTGCGCGGTGGGCTGCAGGCCGACGTCGTACGACATCCAGCCCGCCAGCTCCGCCAGCTCGGCGGCGACCTTGAACAGGATGCGGGTGGTGGCCTCGGGCTGGGGTTCCTGGAGCAGGTCGGTGACCTCGTGCAGCTGGCCGACGACCGCCTTGCGGCGCAGGCCGCCGCCGCACTGGGCGTCCCACTGGCGGAACATCCGGGTGGTGGATTCCAGCAGGTCCAGCTCGGGCTTGGACAGGCGGCCGGGGCGGCGCGGGTCGAGGAAGGGCTCGGGCTCGGGCGGGACAGGGGAGGCCGGGCTCGGCACGAGCCAGCGCTGCATGGGCTCGATGAGGGACGGGCCGGCGGACAGCGCGAGGGAGGTGCCGAGGAAGCCGCGCCGGGCGAGCATCAGGTCGCTGCGCGAGAACTCGCCGAGCAGGGCGACCGTCTGCGGGCCGGTCCAGGGCAGGTCGACGCCGGTCGCGGAGGGTGACTGGCGGGCGGCGCGCAGGCCCAGGTCCTCGATGGAGACCACACAGCCGAAGCGTTCGGAGAACAGCTCCGAGAGGATGCGCGGGATCGGCTCGCGGGGATTCTCGCCGTCCAGCCAGCGCCGTACGCGCGAGGTGTCGGTGGAGATGTGGTTGGCACCCAACTGGCGTGCCCGGCGGTTCACCTGGCGGGCCAGCTCGCCCTTGGACCAGCCACTGCGCACGAACCACGAACCGAGCAGCTCGTTGGGGCGCTTGTCAGCGTTCGTCCCGCTACCGCCGTTGCCGCTCACTGGAACGCCCCCATCCCTGAGATCACTTGTCGCCATTGCGATCCTCGGCCGCCCCGGAGGGAGACCGTCACGCGCCAGCCCTATCAGAATGCCGGTAAATACAGGCTCCCGTCCGCCGGTTGCCACCCTTCGAACGGGTTGGCGACTCGCCTCCGGCATACCCATGGATGCATATGCCCCCAGGACTCGCACACTCACAGTAATCCTACGATCACCGGTCCAGCCATGGCGATCCAGGAAACGCCACCATTCGCCACCCCTTCGAATGAACTCACGGTCGCCCTTACGCGATTCACTTGACATAGGACAGCCGGAAGTGGGCGGAGTGACGCACTCGGGGGCGCGCAGGCCCCGATGCACGACCCGAAGCGCTTCATGGCGCTGCCTTGACCTCGCGCTTGATCCCGGGCCGGCGCGGGAAGGCGAAGCCATGGCACTACGGTCCGCTTTCGTCTCATTCCGTGGCGTAACCACCGGCGCGCTGGACCCGTTGGAGGGGGCATGGGCTTCACGATCGGCGGCATTCGCGAGATCCGCTCCGGCACGCGTCGGCGCGGCCGTTCCTCGGAGTGCACCGCCGTCGCCGAGTTCACCGGGCTGTGGGGCTGGGACGTGGTGCCGGGCGCGCGGGCCGCGGCGGGCGCCTGCTCGTGCGGGCGCGCCGAGTGCCCGGCGCCGGGCGCCCACCCGCTGGAGTTCGCGCCCCAGGTGCCGGCCGGGGCCACGCTGGACGAGGTGAGCAAGGCCTGGTCCGAGTTCCCGGGGGCCGCCGTGATGCTGCCGGTGGGCCGGGCGTTCGACGTCATCGACGTCTCCGAGGCGGCCGGCCGGCGCGCCCTGGCCCGCCTCGAGCGCATGGGCCTGCCCCTCGGTCCGGTCACCGCGACCCCGGAGGGCCGCGCCCACTTCTTCGTAGCGCCCGGCGCCGCGGCCGAACTGCCCCGGCTGCTCTACCGCACGGGCTGGGACGACCCCACCGCGCTGGACCTGCAGGGCCTCGGCCCCGGTACGTACATCACGGCCCCGCCCTCCGACCGGGGCGGCCTGGGCCCGGTGCGCTGGCTGCGCCCGCCGGCGCTGGACTCGGCGACGGCACCTCCGGCGGCCCGGCTGCTGCTGGGCACACTGGCGTACGTGGCCCACCGCTCGCGGGCCTAGAGAACCGTCCCGCACAAGGCGAAGCGCCCGCCCCCAACTGCACCTTGGGGCCGGGCGCTTCTCTTTCTTCGCGCCTATTCCGACGCCGCTCTCGCGGATCTGGTCGGTCGCCGTCGTGGTTCCTCACTCATCGGTCGCGGTCCGTGGGTGAAGGCTGATCCATGGGGAGTCACTCACCGATCAGCGCGTCCACGAACGCCTCCGGCTCGAACGGCGCCAGGTCGTCCGCGCCCTCGCCGAGGCCGACCAGCTTGACCGGCACGCCCAGCTCGCGCTGGACCGCGACGACGATGCCGCCCTTGGCCGTGCCGTCGAGCTTGGTCAGCACGATGCCGGTGATGTCCACGACCTCGGCGAAGACCCGAGCCTGCACCAGACCGTTCTGGCCGGTGGTGGCGTCGAGCACCAGCAGCACCTCGTCGAGCGGCGCGTGCTTCTCCACGACCCGCTTGACCTTGCCCAGCTCGTCCATCAGGCCGGTCTTGGTGTGCAGGCGGCCGGCGGTGTCGATGAGGACCACGTCGACCCCCATCTCCTTGCCCTCCTTGACCGCGTCGAAGGCCACGGAGGCCGGGTCACCGGCCTCGGGGCCGCGCACGGTGTGGGCGCCGACGCGCTCGCCCCAGGTCTGGAGCTGGTCGGCGGCGGCGGCACGGAAGGTGTCGGCGGCGCCGAGCACGACGGTGCGGCCGTCGGCGACGAGCACGCGCGCGAGCTTGCCGGTGGTGGTGGTCTTGCCGGTGCCGTTGACGCCGACGACCATCACGATGCCGGGCTTGCGGTCCTCGGGCTCGGTCCTGACCGTGCGGTCGACGTCGGTGCCGACCAGCTTGAGCAGCTCCTCGCGCAGCAGGCCGCGCAGCTCCTCGGGGGTGCGGGTGCCGAGCACCTTCACGCGCTCGCGAAGGCCCTCGACCAGTTCCTGGGTGGGCTGGACGCCGACGTCGGCGGTGAGCAGCGTGTCCTCGATCTCCTCCCAGGTCTCCTCGTCCAGGTGCTCGCGCGACAGCAGCGTGAGCAGACCCTTGCCGAGGGCGTTCTGGGAGCGGGACAGGCGGGTGCGCAGGCGGACCAGACGTCCGGCGGTGGGCTCCGGGATCTCGATCCCGGGAGCCTCTTCGACAGCAGGAGGCTCCTCTACGGCGACCGGCGCGGGGCCGCCCGGGAGATCCACCTCCTCGATCGTCCGGCGCGGTTCGTCGCGCGGCGTCTCGGCCTCGTCGCCGACGTGCGGCTCGGCCGGGGGCGCGGTGATGTCGGGCGTCTTCGGGGGCGGCGGAGGCAGCGGCTTCCGGCGCCGGCTGCCCACGATCAGCCCGCCGAGCGCGCCGAGCACGACCACGGCGATGACTACAGCAAGGATGACGGTTTCCATAACCTGTCCAGTATCAGCCATGGGTTACGACGGAACCCCGTTTGTGGCTTCCTCCGAGAGACAAACGCCACCAAAAGCAAGGAGTCGGAGCAAAGTACGATGGTGGCGACTCAGTTGACGCGCGTAGAGTCCGATCGTCCCTGTCCCCCCACGTCTGGCCCTTTTTTCCATGAGCAAAACCGTCGAGACCGAAGGCGCTCTCGAGACCCGTGGCATCGAGCAGGTCCCGGATCACGAACGCACCGCGAAGACCCGTGAGCTGTTCCCCACCTGGGTCGGCGCCAACATCAGCGTGCTGCTGCTGACGATGGGCGCGAGCCTCGTCGTGGCGTACCACCTGAACATCTGGCAGGCGCTGGTGGTCGCGGTGGCCGCGCCGGTCGTGTCGTACGGCCTGGTCGGGCTGATCGGCATCGCCGGCAAGCGGGGCGGCGCGCCCGGCATGGCGCTGTCGCGCGCGGTCTTCGGCCAGCGCGGCAACCTGCTGCCCGGCTCGCTGATCTGGGTCGCGCGCTGGGGCTGGGAGACGATCAACGCGGTCACCGGCGCCTACGCGATGCTCACCATCCTGGACATCCTGTTCGGCCTGAAGGCGAACAGCGTGCTGGACATGGTGATGCTGCTGATCTTCGTCGTCGCGACCTTCGCGATCTCGGGTCTTGGCATCAACGCCGTGCAGAAGTGCAACAAGTACGCGACGTACCTCTTCGGCGTCTTCTCCGTGCTCGTCCTGGTCTATCTGGCGGTGAACACGAACTGGTCGAAGGTGATGCACCACAGCGCGGGCTCCACGGCCGCCGTGATCACCGGCATCGGCATGATCGCGGCCGGCGGCGTCAGCTGGATCCCGACCGCGCCGGACTTCACCCGCTACCTGCCGCGCACGGCCTCGTCGAAGGCGATCGTGGGCACGGCGGTCGGCGGCGCCGGTGTCGTCGTCCTGCCCATGGTCCTGATGGGCGCGGTGATGGCGGTCTCCACGCCGGACCTGGCCTCGGCCACCGACCCGGTGTCCTTCCTCGGCGAGATCCTTCCGACGTGGATCGCGGTGCCGTACCTGTTCATCGCGCTGATCGGCATGCTGCTCATCAACTCGATGTCGATGTACTCGGCGGGCTTCACCGCGCAGACCCTCGGCATCAAGGTGCCGCGGCACTGGGCGGTCTCGGTGAACGCCGTGATCTCGCTGGTCTTCGGCGGGGTGCTGATGCTGGTGGCGACGAGCTTCATGGGCTCCTTCATCGCCTTCCTGTCGCTGCTGGCGGTCGCCTTCTCCGCCTGGGTCGGTGTCTTCGGCGCGGACATGCTGCGCCGCACCGAGTACGACGGCCGGGCCATGACCGACACCACACGCACCAGCGCCTACTGGTACAAGGGCGGCTTCTCCCCCGCGGCCGTCGCCGCCTGGGCGATCGGCCTGGTCTCGGGCCTGATGTTCACGACCTCGGACTGGTTCACCGGCCCGCTCGCGAAGAACAACGTCATCGGCGAGTACGGCCTCGGCTGGGTCGCCACGATCGTGATCTCGGGCCTGCTGTACCTGGCCCTGCCGAAGCCGGCGGTGGCAAAGCCCGCGCAGGTCACCGAGCCGGCCGAGGAGCGCGCGACCGCCTCCGTGTGACGGGCCTCAGCCGGTCGGGCCGGTGGGCGGTCCGGCTGCGGCCGGCCTCAGCCCTTGGCCCGGCGGGTACGGGTTCGGTGTACGGCTTCGGTCATCCCGCGAGCCCGCCTCCCGCCCCTCCATGGCCATCTGACGCTACGTCAGCTAACGTCCCCCTCCACCGAGTCGTACCGGAGGGGGACTTCCCATGCCCGTCACGGTCGTCCGTTTCAACCTCGTCGCTCCCGGCGCCACCCCCGCCGCCCTCTCGGCCCGCTACCGGGCCGCCCTGGAGATGGCCGCGTACGCCGACGAGCACGGGATCAGCACCGTGCAGACCGAGGAGCACCACGGCGCCGGGAACAACTGGCTGCCGTCGCCGTTCGCGTTCGCGGGCGCGGTGTTCGGGGCGACCCGCCGGATCGCGGTGACGGTGTCGGCGATGATCGGCCCGCTGCACGATCCGCTGCGGCTGGCCGAGGAGATCGCGGTGCTGGACCTGCTGAGCGGCGGGCGGCTGGTGACGGTGGCCGGGATCGGCTACCGGCCCGAGGAGTACGCCCTGTTCGGCGTGGACTTCAGGCGCCGGGGCCGGCTCCAGGACGAGCTGCTGCAGACCCTCCTGAAGGCGTGGTCCGGCGAGGAGTTCACGTACCGCGGCCGTATCGTACGGCTCACCCCGCGTCCGTTCACCGATCCGCATCCGCTGCTGCTGGTCGGCGGCTCCTCGAAGGCCGCCGCCCGCCGGGCCGCCCGGCTGGGCCTGCCGTTCTTCCCGAGCGCGCATCTGCCGGAGCTGGAGGCGTACTACAAGGAGAAGCTCACGGAGTACGGCACCGAGGGCTGGGTCATGATGCCCGCGGCCAAGACCCCGCTCCTGCACGTGGCCGAGGACCCGGACCGGGCGTGGGCACACTACGGCGAGCACCTCCTGCACGAGGCGCGGACGTACGCCTCCTGGCAGTCGGGGCAGGTCCGCTCGGCGGTGAAGTCGGCGGCCGCGACGGTTCAGGACCTGCGCGCGGAGGGGGTGTACCGGATCGTCACCCCGCAGCAGTGCGTCGACCAGGGGCTGGACAGTCTCGTCCTGCATCCGCTGGTGGGCGGGATGCCGGTCGAGGAGGGATGGCGGAGCCTGCGGCTGTTCGCGGAACGGGTCCTGCCCGAGCTGGGCGGCTGAGCCGCGGCGGTGTCCGGTCGGCCGGGGCGGAGGGCCGCCGCCGGCCCGGGTGTTCGGCGAACGGACGGCGGTGGCGGGCCGGGGAACGGCCCGAACTCCTCGAAGAGATCGCCTTGTTGCGCTCCTGCGGGACCGGGCCGCGGCCGCGGCCGGGACCGGGGCGCGCGCCACGGCACTCGTGGAGCGGCCGGCCGCCATCGGTCCGCTGCCCGTCGCGCGCGGGAGCCGGGCGCCCGGGTCGCCGTCCGGTGACCGCCGCACATGACACCACCGCCCCCGGGCCGGGCAGTGGCCGGGCCGGGGGCGGCGGATGGTGCGAGGAGAGGGGCAGCGGGGACTTGGCCCTTCTCCTCGGTCTCGGGGGCCTCCTTCGGGAGGATCAGCCCATCTCCTCCAGCGACTTGCCCTTCGTCTCCTTGACGAACTTCAGGACGAACGGGATGGAGAGCGCCGCGAAGACGGCGTAGATGACGTACGTGCCGGACAGGTTCCAGTCGGCCAGCGACGGGAAGCTCGCGGTGATGGCCCAGTTGGCGATCCACTGCGCGGCCGCGGCCACGCCCAGGGCGGCGGCGCGGATCTTGTTCGGGAACATCTCGCCGAGCATGACCCAGACGACCACACCCCAGGACAGGGCGAAGAAGAGGACGAACAGGTGGGCGGCGATCAGGGCGACCCAGCCCTGGGTGGCGGGGAGCTTGCCGTCGACCAGGTGGGAGGAGAACGCCCAGGCCTCCAGGGCGAGACCGACGGCCATGCCGACCGAGCCGATGAGCGCGAGCGGCCGGCGGCCGACGCGGTCCACGAAGATCATCGCGATCACGGTGCCGACGATGTTGATGATCGACGTCGTGAAGGAGTAGAAGAACGAGTCCGTCGGGTCGACGCCGACCGACTGCCACAGCGTCGAGGAGTAGTAGAACGCGACGTTGATGCCGACGAACTGCTGGAAGACCGACAGGCCGATGCCGATCCAGACGATCGGCTTGAAGAAGAAGCCGCCGCCGAGCAGGTCCTTGAACGTGGACTTGTGCTCGCTCTTCATCGCGTGCTCGATCTCGGCGACGCGGGCGTCCAGGTCGGCGCCCTCGCCCTCGACCTCGGCGAGGATCTCCTTGGCGCGCTCACGCCGGCCGACGGAGAGCAGGAAGCGCGGGGACTCGGGGATCGCGAAGGAGAGCAGGCCGTACAGGACGGCCGGGACGACCATGACGCCGAGCATGACCTGCCAGGCCTCCAGGCCCATCAGGTGGCCGCGCTGGTTGCCGCCGGCGGCGTTCAGCAGGCCCCAGTTGACCAGCTGCGAGATGGCGATGCCGATGACGATCGCCGCCTGCTGGAAGGAGCCGAGCCGGCCGCGGTAGGCGGGCGGGGCGACCTCGGCGATGTAGGCGGGGCCGATGACGGAGGCCATGCCGATGGCGAAGCCGCCGACGACGCGCCAGAGGGCGAAGTCCCACAGCGCGAAGGGCAGCGCCGAGCCGACGGCGCTCACCGTGAACAGCACGGCGGCGATCTGCATGACCCGGATACGGCCGATCCGGTCGGCTATGCGGCCGGCGTACGCGGCACCGATGGCACAGCCGATCAGGGCGATCGCGATGACCTGGGCGAGGGCGGCGGAGCCGATGTCGTACTTGGTGCGGATGGCCTCGACCGCGCCGTTGATCACGGAGCTGTCGTAACCGAAGAGGAAACCGCCCATGGCGGCAGCCGCCGCGATGAAGATGACGTGCCCGAGATGCTCGGGCTGAGCCGTCCTGGCTCCTGACTGAGGTGCCTGCGTTGTGCTGGTCACGGGTATCTCCTCGGGCCACGGCAACGCTGCCGCGGGTGGGGGCGAGCCCTTACAGGTGAGACCTGAAGGTAAAAGCAACGTTGCAGAGACTATGCCTTCAAGTTTCGAAGTCAATACTTCAACGTCTGTGAGTTTTTCGATATACCCAAGGGCTCCATGTTCACTTCTTGAACACAGAGTGAGTTGATCTTGATGGGATGCGCTAGCGAAGGCGCTGGGAGATGACCTTCGAGACGCCGTCGCCCTGCATCGACACGCCGTAGAGCGCGTCGGCGACCTCCATCGTGCGCTTCTGGTGCGTGATCACGATCAGCTGCGAGGCCTCCTGCAGCTCCTGCATGATCCGGATCAGCCGCTGCAGGTTGGTGTCGTCCAGAGCCGCTTCGACCTCGTCCATGACATAGAACGGGCTCGGCCGGGCCTTGAAGATCGACACCAGCAGCGCGACGGCCGTCAGCGAGCGCTCGCCGCCGGACAGCAGCGACAGCCGCTTGACCTTCTTGCCCGGCGGCCGGGCCTCGACGTCCACGCCGGTGGTGAGCATGTTGTCGGGATCGGTCAGGATCAGCCGTCCCTCGCCGCCCGGGAACAGCCTGCTGAAGACGCCCTCGAACTCGCGGGCCGTGTCCCGGTAGGCCTCGGTGAAGACCTGCTCGACGCGCTCGTCGACCTCCTTCACCACCTGGAGCAGATCGGCGCGGGTCTTCTTCAGGTCCTCCAGCTGTTCGCTGAGGAACTTGTGCCGCTCCTCCAGCGCCGCGAACTCCTCCAGCGCCAGCGGGTTGACCTTGCCCAGCTGCTGGTAGGCCCGCTCGGCTGCCTTGAGCCGCTTCTCCTGCTCGGCCCGGTGGAAGGGCCGGGGCTGGTTGCGCGGGTGCTCCGGGTCGTCCGGCAGCTGCTCGCCGTCGGCGGGGGGCGAGGGCGGCACGGGCTGGTGCGGGCCGTACTCCGCCACCAGTCCCTCCGGTTCGACACCCAGCTCCTCCAGCGCCTTGGTCTCCAGCTGCTCTATGCGCAGCCGCTTCTCGGCGCCGAGTACCTCGCCGCGGTGCACCGAATCCGTCAACTTGTCGAGTTCCGACTTCAGTTCGCGGCCGGCGGTGCGCGCGGCGGTCAGTTCCTGCTCGCGCCGTGCCTTCGCGGCCTCGGCGGCGGAGCGCTCCTGCTCGGCGCGGGCGAGGGACACCTCGATGTGGGCGAGCAGCTGCCGGGTGCCGGAGGCGACGGCCTCGGCCACGGCCGCCTCGTGCCGCAGCCGGGCACGGCGCTGCTCGGCACGCGCGCGTGCCTCGCGTTCGGCGTGGGCGGCCCGGTCGAGGGAGTCGGCGCGCCCGGCGAGCCCCTTGACCCGCTCCTCGTGGGTACGGACCTGGAGGCGGGCCTCCATCTCGGTCTGCCGGGCATTGGCGCCGTCGGCGGCGAGCCGGTCGCGCACGGAGGTGTCCGGCTCCTCCTCGACCGGCATCTCCTCGGCAACGGCCAGCCGCTCGGCCAGCTCCTCGGCCTCCTGTACGGCCTTCTCCAGTGCCTCCTCGGCCCGGGCGACGGCAGCGGCGGACCGCTCGGCCTCCCCGGCGGCACCGCGTGCCTGTCCGGCGAGCCGCCCGAGCTGCTGGGCCACGGCCGACTTCTCCCGGTCGGCGGCCCGGCGCCGCTCTGCGAGTTCTTCCACGAGGGCGGCGGCCTCCGTACGCCGCCCGGCCGCCGTGTGCTGGGCCCCGGTGAGTTCCTCGCACCGCAGCGCCAGTTCCTCCAGCTCGGCACCTGCCTCGTCCACGGAGGCCTGCACCTCCAGCAGGCTCGGCGCCCCGGCGGAGCCGCCGTGTGCGAAGTGGGCGCCCAGAAGATCGCCGTCGGAGGTGACGGCGGTGAGGTCCGGGTGCGCGTAGACCAGCTCTTCGGCGTCCTCCAGGGTGCCGACGACCACGATTCCCTGCAGGAGGCGGTGGACGGCGGGCATGAGGTCGGCGGGGCCGCGAACCAGTTCAGCGGCGGTGTGCCCACCGGGGGGTACCGTCGCGGACACTGCGGCGGCCGCGGGCACGTCGCGGCTTGTCGCGCCGTTCCCCGCGCTCCTGCGGGACGCGTCGTCGCCGGCCAGGATCAATGCCGCTCGGCCGCCGTCCTGCTTGCGGAGCAGGCGGATCGCCTCCGCCGCCGCTGCCGGCGTGGATACGGCGATCGCGTCCGCTGCCGCGCCGAAGGCGGCCGCCAAGGGGACCTCGTAGCCGGGGGTGACCGTCAGCAGCTCGGCCGCCGGGCCGAGCACGCCCGTCAGCCGGTCCCGGGCGCCCAGCAGTATTCCGGTGCCGTCCTTGCGCCGGAGGCCCAGGGCCAGGGCTTCCCGGCGGGCGTGGGTCGCGGCACGGCTGCGTTCGGCAGCGGTGAGCGCCTCGCGTGCCGTGCCCAGGGCGGATTCCGCCTCGGCGAGCCTGCGTCTGGCCGCCTCGTGCTGCTCGGCCAGATCGGCGTCGTCGGCGTCGAGGCCGTCGACCTCCGCCTTGAGGGCCTCGTACTCCTCCTGTGCCGAAACGGCCCGTTCCTGTGCCTCGTCGCGGGCCGTGGCCAGGCGGTCGATCTCGGCCTGGGCGGAGGCGGCGCGCGAGCGGGCCGCGTTGACCTGGCCGGTCAGCCGGGCCAGCCCCTCACGGCGGTCGGCGATGGCGCGGGCCACGTCCTTCAGCCGGCGTTCCTCGACGGCCAGCTCCCGCTCCAGCTCGGCCCGGTGGGCGACCGTGTCGTCCAGGGCGTGCTGGGCCGCGTCCAGGGCGGCCTCCAGCTCGGCCTCCTGCTCGCGGATGCGGGCCGCTTCACGCTCCAGGTCCTCGGGGTCGCGTCCGCGCCGCTCCTCCGGGGGCGCGGACGTCGCGCTCTTCACCCGTGCGTCGGCCAGCGAGATCGTGCCCCGGACGCGTTCGGCCAGCTGCGACAGCTCGTACCAGGTCTGCTGTGCGCGCTGGAGGCGGGGCGTGAGCTGCCGTACCTCGTCCTCCAGCAGGCCCTCGCGGAGCAGGGCCTTCTTCAGCTCCTGCTCGGCCGCTTCCTTGCGCTCCTTCAGCGCGGCTTCGTCGGCGATCTCGGTCCTGAGCGCCGCGCGCAGTCGTACGAGGTCGTCGGCGAGCAGGCGCAGCCGGGCGTCGCGGAGGTCCGCCTGGATGACGGCGGCCCTGCGTGCCACCGCCGCCTGGCGGCCGAGCGGCTTGAGCTGGCGGCGCAGTTCGTCGGTGAGGTCCTGCACGCGCGCGAGGTTGGCCTGCATCGCGTCCAGCTTGCGCAGGGCCTTTTCCTTGCGCTTGCGGTGCTTCAGCACGCCCGCGGCCTCTTCGATGAAGGCGCGGCGGCCCATGGGATCGGCGTGCAGGACGGAGTCGAGCTGGCCCTGGCCGACGATGACGTGCATCTCGCGGCCGATGCCGGAGTCGGAGAGGAGTTCCTGGATGTCGAGGAGCCGGCAGGTGTCGCCGTTGATCTGGTACTCGCTGCCGCCGTTGCGGAACATGATCCGCGTGATGGTGACCTCGGCGTACTCGATGGGCAGCGCCCCGTCGGAGTTGTCGATGGTCAGCGACACCTCGGCGCGGCCCAGCGGCGGGCGGCCGGTGGTGCCGGCGAAGATGACGTCCTCCATCTTGCCGCCGCGCAGCGACTTGGCGCCCTGCTCGCCCATGACCCAGCTGAGCGCGTCCACGACATTGGACTTGCCCGAGCCGTTCGGGCCGACGACACACGTGATGCCCGGCTCGAACCGGAGTGTGGTCGCCGAGGCGAACGACTTGAACCCGCGGAGGGTCAGGGCCTTGAGGTGCACGCCGCCGGACTCTACCGGGCGCCGCTGTCTCACTCCATGAACCCTCGCAACCGCGCGGTTTCACCGGTGAACAGGCAGGGCACACCGTACGTTAAAGAGGGTGAAAGGATGCACGGGGGAAGAACGAAGGGACGCCGAAGCGTCCCTTACCAACTCTGACGGCTGGGTTTCAGCCGCCCTATCAACTGAGCGGTTGGTTACGGCAGCCCGATCGCTGCGATGCTGTCGTGGAGCGATGCAATGATCAGGTGAGCGCAGGCTCCGCCTGGTGTGCGTCGATGCTCTCCATGATCCTGTCCTGAGAGGCGGCAGCCGTCAGCGCGTCGTTCTCCGCCTGGATCCGTACCAGCTCGGACTCCAGGTCCTGGACACGCTGCTGCAGCCGTCGCATCTCGGCGAGGAGTCGAGGGTCGGAGCCGCCGACGTAACCGAGAAGCGCCTTTGCCATGATGGATGGTCCTCCACACTGAGTGACCGACCGATGCGGTGTGGGTCGTGAGGGATTCGCACCCGCGGTGCTTGGCACATCCGGGTGTTGCTCTGCTGTTGCTTCATGCCAAACAGCTAAGGTGCGCGGGGCTTTCAGCGTCTCACCAAAAAGTTTGACGGTCAACACGATCACACCCCGTATTGGCGGGCGGACCGGGGGCGCACGGCCGGGAAATCGGCGGCGCTGCGACTCTTCCGGTGCCTCGGGGCGTGACGATCAGATGTACCAGCGGAGCCTGCCATGCCGGGCCGTTCTTGGCAACCACCAGGCCATTTCTGCTGTCCGCCCCTGCCCCGGCGGCCCGCCGCGCGCCGGTCCGTACGGCTCGGCGGGGCCCGGCTCAGCGGATGGCGAAGCCGTCGTAGCCGCCGCGGGGTGTGTCCCAGATCTCGGTGACGCCCTCCACGCGCCCGGGCGTGTCGCTGCCCTGGAGCCAGCCCAGCAGCCCTTCGCAGCCCTCGCGCGGCCCTTCCGCGACCACCTGGACGCGACCGTCGGCCAAATTGAGAGCAAAACCACTCAGGCCGCCGATCTCCAGTGCCTTGGCCCGCGTGTACCAGCGAAAGCCCACGCCTTGCACGTGTCCACGCACCCAGGCGACCAGTCGTACATCCTCGCTCATGGGTGCAACCTAGCGGCCGATGTCACTCAGGACACATCCGTCCCCCAGTGGCATGGGGTACCGTCCCGACGCAATGAATCTCATATGAAACTCACTCGATCGAGTGAGTCGGGTTGGCCGGGGGGAGTCACTCGCCGCGCAGGCTCCGGGTTCGACCGCGAGCATGAGGAAGAGGGCAAGGACATGGGACGGCACCGACGCTCCGCCGCCGGCCGCGCCGCCAAGGGCCGCGCCACCGAGGTCACGCACCCGACCGGTTCCGCCCCCGGGAGCGAGGGCCCGCAGAACCCGTACCCGCAGGACCCGTATGCGCAGCGTGCATATGCGCAGGACCAGCATGCGCAGGGCTCATATGCGCAGGACTCGTATACGCGGGGTTCATACGCACAGGTCCCGTACTCGCGGGACCCGTACGCCCAGGACTCATACGTACGGGACCCGTACGCTCTGGAGTTGTACAGAGGGGCCCCGAACGTGCCGGAGTTGTACGCGCGGGACTCGTACGCGATGGAGCCGTACAACTCGTACGCGATGGAGCCGTACAGGGGGGACCGGGCGCCCCGGGGCATCGCCCCGTATCTGAACCCGGAGGCCTACGCCGACACGAACGCCAGGGCCCACGCCTATCTGTTCGCCGCCGACGACGGCCCGGGCCCCGGTGGGGACGGGTTCGCCGCGGGCGGTGACTCGCCCAGGCGCCGGCGGCGGAAGAAGGCCGCGCGGCCGGTGCGCGCGGGCCTGCTCGGGGTGACCGCCGCGGTCGCCCTCGGCACGACCGCGGTGGCCACGGGCATGGTGCCGGGCCTGGCGCACTACCGGCTCGGCGGCAGCACGGACACCACCGGCAGCGAGCAGGTGCAGGCGGTGGACCCGCCGGGCGACACGGCGACCGAGCAGGGCGGTGCGTCGGGCAGCGCCGACAGCCCCGGCGGCATCCCCGTGGCCGGCGCCGAGTCCTCGAGCCCCTCCGCGTCCGCCTCCGCCTCGGCCTCGGCCTCTCCGACGCCCACCGCGTCGAAGACGGCGTCCCAGCAGCCGACGCCGACGGCCACCGCGTCCAAGCCGACGAGCACCCCGTCGCGTACGGCGGCCAGGAAGCCGTCCACCGCTCCGGTGGCGGTGCCGGCGCAGGCCGCGGCCGAGGCGGAGGTGCTGAAGCTCGTCAACGAGGAGCGGGCGAAGGTCGGGTGCAGCGCGCTGTCCGCGAACTCCTCGCTGACCAAGCTGGCCGAGGCCTTCAGTGCCGACATGGCCGCGCGGGGCTTCTTCGACCACACGGACCCCGACGGCAAGTCGCCGTGGGACCGGGCGGACGCGGCCGGGATCGCCGACCTCGGCGGCGAGAACATAGCCCGGGGCCAGGCGGACGCGGCGGCCGTGATGCAGGCCTGGATGAACAGCCCCGGCCACAAGGCCAACATCCTGAACTGCAACTTCAAGACCCTCGGCGTCGGCGTCCACTTCGGCTCGGGCGGCCCTTGGTGGACTCAGGACTTCGGGTACTGACACTCAGAGACTGCGGCGGTACGACAGTCCGGGGCGGCCGCTGAGCCGCGTCTCGCCGACGACGGTGAAGCCGGTGCGGGCCAGCACGGCCCGCGAGGCCGCGTTGTCGAGGGTGGTGTCAGCCGTCAGGACGGTGAGCCCGTACCGCTCGGCGGCCCGGACGCACACCTCCCGCACGGACCGCGTGGCCAGCCCCCGGCCGGCGGCGCGCTCGGCGATCCGGTAGCCGAGATAGGCACCGCCGTCCGCCACTTCGTAGAGGTTGACGCGGCCGAGCACCTCACCGTCGGTGCCGGTCACCAGATGGAAGAAGCCTTCGCCCCTGTCCTGCTCGGCGAGCAGGGCGTGCAGCAGCTCGTCGAACCGGGCGAAGTAGTCCTCGCCCCGGTCCGGGACGGTCGCGGCGAAGTACGCCCGGTTCTCCCGCTCGAAGGCGAGCAGTGCGGGGGCGTGGTCCGCACTGAGCAGATGCAGCTCCGGCATGCCGCGACGATACGGATCCCGGCCGGCCCGTGTCCCCCGCTTTTCGCCTGCCTCAGGCCGCGGCACGCCCCCGCGCGAACACCAGCGCCGCCTGCGTCACCCGGCGGCCCAGGTGCTCGGCGGTGGCCAGGTCCGCCTTGTGGACGGCGTCGGGACCCTGGTCGTTGTTGCTCTGGGCGGCGGCGCCGGAGAAGAAGCCGAGGCGGTTGAGGTCGTTCTCGGAGGCGGTGCTGCTGTTCCAGCCGGGCAGCAGGCCGAGGTTGACCCAGTGCATGCCGTGCTGGGCGGCGAGGGTCTGGAAGAACTGCAGGGTGTGCAGCTTGTCGCCGCTCTTGGAGGCCGAGTTGGTGAAGCCGGCGGCCAGCTTGTCCTGCCAGGCGCGGGTGTACCAGCGGCCCGAGGTGCCCTCGGCGAAGACGTGGAAGGCGCCGGAGGCGGTGCCCATGTAGGTGGGCGAGCCGAAGACGATCGCGTCGGAGCGGTCCAGCGTCTCCCACTGCTCGTCGGTGATCTCGTCGACCTTGATCAGGTGCACCTCGGCACCGGCGTCGGCGGCACCGGCGCGGACGGCCTCGGCGAGGACGGCGGTGTGGCCGAAGCCGGAGTGGAAGGCGATGGAAACGACAGGGGTGGTCACTACAGACTCCTCGATCGGACAGCCCGGAATGCGAGCGGGCAGCTCAAAAGCACTGACTTCAGGAAAGCACTAACTTTCAGTTAGTGCAACCTGGTGGTTAGCGCTGCCTCGGCGTACGCTTTCCGTCATGACCGCCACCACCCACGACCTCGACGACCTCGCCTACGACGTCTTCGCCAAGGCCTGCCCCTCACGCGGAACGCTGGAGCATGTCACGGGCCGCTGGGGCGGGCTGACGCTCGGCGCGCTGTACGAGGGATCGCTGCGCTTCAACGAACTGCGCCGCCGGGTCGACGGGGTGAGCGAGAAGATGCTGTCCCAGACGCTGCACGCGCTGGAGCGCGACGGCCTGGTGCACCGCGAGGCACAGCCGACGAACCCGCCGCGCGTGGACTACGAACTGACGCCCCTGGGCCGCCGGGTCGCCGAGCGCCTGCTCGCCCTCATCCACTGCGTGGAGGGCTCGATGGACGACGTGCTGGCGGCCCGTGCGCGTTACGACGAGACGCGCGGCGCCCTCTGACACTTCGGGCAGAAGTAGCTGGACCGGTTCATCCAGGGGCGGCGGCGGATCGGCGTACCGCACCGCTTGCAGGGCTCGCCCTCGCGGCCGTACGCGTCCAGGGACCGGTCGAAGTAGCCCGACTCGCCGTTGACGTTGACGTACAGGCTGTCGAAGCTGGTGCCGCCGACAGCGAGGGCCGCGTTCATCACGTCCCGGATGTGGCGAAGCAGTTCGGTGGTGGCCGGGCGGGTGAAGTTCGCGGTCGGGCGCTCGTAGTGGATGCGGGCGCGCCACAGCGCCTCGTCCGCGTAGATGTTGCCGACCCCGCTGATCAGCGACTGGTCCAGCAGGGCCCGCTTGATGGTGGTGCGCTTGCGGCGCAGCGCCTGGTGGAAGGCCTCGTCGTCGAACAGCGGATCGAGGGGGTCACGGGCGATGTGCGCGATGACGTCGGGCAGGCCGCCCGGGGTGTTGTCGTGCAACGACAGCCCGCCGAAGGTGCGTTGGTCGACGAAACGGAGTTCGGTGCCGAGGGAGTCGGCGAACCGGACGCGGATGCGCAGGTGCTTCTCGTCCGGCGCCTCGTGCGGCTGCACCAGCAGCTGGCCGCTCATGCCGAGATGGGCGAGGACGGACTGGTCGGTCTCCTCCAGCGGCAGCCACAGGTACTTGCCGCGGCGGCTGGGGGTGCCGATGTGACGGCCCTTGAGGCGGTGCGCGAAGTCGTCGGCGCCCGCGATGTGCCGGCGTACGGCGCGCGGATGCAGCACCTCGACCTCGGCGACGGTGCGATGGGCGACCCAGCGCGCAAGGCCGCGCCGGACGACCTCGACCTCGGGCAACTCGGGCATCGGGACCCCCGTACAGAACCGGTCGTACACAGCGGTGGACGAGCCGAGCGCCCGCCCCGCCGTCAGTGGCGGGGCGGGCGCTCGGTACTGCTGTGGATCAGGCGGGCGCGGACGACGCCTCGCCGTCCGCGGCGGCTTCCTCTGCGGCCTTGGCCGCCTTGGCGCGCTCGTCCGCCGCGGCCCGGATGGACCGCCAGGCGGACTCGGCGGCCTGCTGCTCCGCCTCCTTCTTGCTGCGGCCGGTGCCGGTGCCGTACGAGACGCCTCCGACGCGGGCGGCAGCAGTGAAGGTCTTCTCGTGGTCGGGGCCGGTCTCCGTGACCAGGTACTCGGGCACGCCGAGCCCCTCGATCGCGGTCAGCTCCTGGAGACTGGTCTTCCAGTCCAGGCCGGCACCGAGGTTGGAGGACTTCTCGATCAGCGGGTCGAAGAGCCGGTGCACCAGCTCGGACGCCGCGTCGAGGCCCTGGTCGAGATAGACCGCACCGATCACCGCTTCCAGGGTGTCGGCGAGAATGGACGCCTTGTCCCGGCCTCCTGTGCCCTCTTCACCACGGCCGAGCCGGATGAAGGCGCCCAGGTCAAGGCCTCGGCCGACCTCCGCCAGCGCACGCGAGTTGACCACCGCGGCCCGCAGTTTGGCCAGCTGGCCTTCGGGCAGGTCGGGGTGGGTTCGGTACAGCGTGTCCGTGACGACGAGGCCGAGCACGGAGTCCCCGAGGAACTCCAGCCGCTCGTTCGTCGGCAGACCGCCGTTCTCGTACGCGTAGGAACGGTGGGTCAGCGCGCGTACCAGAAGGGCGGACTCGACCTGGTAGCCGAGCCGCCCTTCCAGAAGCGTGTGGGACGAGGCCTGGTTGTCCGCTGAGTTCTTCTTCGGCGTGGACACAGTGCCTCTCACCAGCCGCTCAGACCTCGAGGACCTGGCGCTTGTTGTAGGTGCCGCAAGACGGGCACGCGATGTGCTGCTGCTTGGGCTCGTGGCAGCGCTCGCACGCAACCAGGGTGGGGACCGCAGCCTTCCACTGCGACCGGCGGTGGCGCGTGTTGCTGCGCGACATCTTCCGCTTCGGAACAGCCACGGCTACTTCTCCTGCTTCTCGTCGACGCCCGCTTCCGCGTCAGCGCCGCTCATCTCGTCCTTCTCGCCGTCTTCGAGTGAACCGGCGAGTCCCTGCAAAGCCGCCCAACGGATGTCGACGGCGTCGTGATGGTGGTCCGGGTCGTCCGCCAGCCGCGCTCCGCACTCGGAGCACAGGCCCGGGCAGTCTTCCTGGCACACCGGCTGCATCGGCAGTGCGAGCACCACCGCATCGCGCAGCAGAGGTTCGAGGTCGAAAAGTCCGTCCTCGAGGAAGAACCTGTCCTCGTCGTCCTCGGCGTCGTCGCCCGGTTCCGCGATCACGCGGCCCCGGTCGTCGGCGTCAGGGTACGAGAACAGTTCCTGGAAGTCCGCTTCGAGCTCCAGCCCGACCGGCTCCAGACACCTTACGCACTCCCCCTCGGCCTGTGCACGGGCGGTGCCTGTGACGAGCACCCCTTCCATGACCGACTCGAGCCGGAGTTCCAGTTCCACCGGCGCGCCTTCCGGCACTGCGATGACCCCCTGGATGCCGAGATCCGCGGGAGCGTCGATCGTGCGGGTCAGGCGCTGCAGCGCGCCAGGACGCCGCCCCAGCTCGTGTGTGTCGAACACGAGAGGGTTGCGGTGGTCGAGGCGGGCGTTGGGAGCCATTCCTGCTTTCGATCTTCGAACTCGAAGGGACGCCGCCCGTCGGTGTTCCGGGCAGCGGTGATCGCGGGCATACGCGCGACCGAAGAGCCAGGATACTGGACCTTTCGCTCTCGGCCCAATCCGGTGGTCGGGCGCGGTGTCCCCCGCCCGCCGCGGCCCCGGCCCCGCCCGCTACAGGCCCCGGCCCTGTTCGTACGCCCTCAGCTGCTCCGCGCTGATCATGCTGGTGTCGAAGAGGCTGGTCTCGTCGAGGGCGTAGCCCTGCTGCGCCGGGATCTGCGCAGACTGCTGCTGGGGGTCGTAGGCGGCCTGCTGGGCGTCGTAGGAGCCCGGGTAGGCGTAGGGGTCGGCCTGCTGGTAGCCGTAGGCGTCCTGCTGGCCGCCGTAGCCGGGCTGCTGCGGGAAGCCCGCGTACGGGTCCGGCTGCTGCTGGTAGCCGTAGGCCGGCTGCGGTTCGTACACCGGCTGCTGCGGCTGCGGCTGCTGCGCCGGCCGGTCCGGGCGCTCCGCCGGGGCGTCCTGCTCGGCGAGGGCCGCGAGGTCGGCGAGGTAGTCGGCGTCGCTGGAGTGCTGGAAGGTCGTGGTGTCGTCGGCGAGGGCGCCGAGGTCGTCCGTGGCGATCCGGCCGTGCAGCTTCTGCCGGCCGCGGCCGACGGCCTCCAGGGTCTTGGCGAGGACCGCCTCGAAGGCGCCCAGCTTGGCGTCTACGTAGGCGTCGGCGTTGTGCCGCAGGGTCTGCGGGTCCTGGCTGCGCTCGGGGGCGTCCTCGTCCTCGTAGCCGTTCTCGTCCAGGCCGGGGCCGGTGCCGAGCAGCTTCTCGCGGCCGCGGCCGACCGAGCCGAGGGTCTTGGTGAGGACGACCTCGAAGTTGGCGAGCTTGGAGTCGACGTAGTCGTCCGCCTCGGCGCGGACCTCCTCGGCCTCCTGGCGGGCCTCGGCGAGGATCCGGTCGGCCTCGTTCTGGGAGCGGCGGGCGATCTCGGTGTCGGAGATCAGCGAGCCGCGCTCGGCGTGCGCGCTCTCGATGATCCGCTCGGCCTCCTGCCGGGCCTGCTCGACCATCTGCTCACGGCCGCCGATCAGCTCCTGCGCCTGCGCGAGTGAGCCGGGCAGGGCCTGGCGCACCTCTTCCAGCATCGCGAGCAGCTCGGCGCGGTTGATCACGCACGAGGCCGACATGGGCATGGCCCGGGCGCCGGCGACCGCGGAGACGATCTCGTCGAGCTTCTTCTGCACGTCCACCTGTGCTCGCCACTCTCTACAGCCGGGTTGGAGACGGACGGGACGACTGTAGCCCCATCAGTCCTTGCGCAGGCGCTTGTTCAGGGCCTCGAGCACCGGCGCGGGCACCAGGTGGGAGACGTCGCCGCCCCAGGCCGCGACCTCCTTCACCAGCGAGGAGGAGAGGAAGCTGTAGGTGGGGTTGGTGGGCACGAAGAGCGTCTCGACGCCGGTGAGGCCGATGTTCATCTGGGCCATCTGCAGCTCGTAGTCGAAGTCGCTGACGGCCCGCAGGCCCTTGACGATGGCGGGGATGTCGCGCTGCTTGCAGAAGTCGACGAGGAGGCCGTGGAAGGCCTCGACCCGGACGTTGGCGTACTCGGCGGTGACCTCGCGGATCAGCTCGATCCGCTCCTCGATCTCGAACAGGCCCTTCTTGGACTTGTTGATCATCACCGCGACGTAGACCTCGTCGTAGAGACGGGAGGCCCGGGCGATGATGTCGAGGTGTCCGTTGGTGATGGGGTCGAACGACCCGGGACAGACGGCGCGGCGCACTTGTGATCCCTCGCTCTCCGGTCCGGTCATCGTGCGTCTTCGCACGTAGAGGCGGCGCGACCGTACCAAAACGTTCCCTCGCCGTAGCGACGGGACCTCAGTGGTGCGAAGCCGTCGGGCCAGTGGAATTCACCGCCTCTGGTGCTGCGCTCCACGGTGACGAGGGCTTCCTCGGCGAGCCAGCCTTCCGAGCGGAGTGTGAGCAGAATCTCGCGAAGATCGTCGTCCGTGACGGCGTACGGAGGGTCGAGGAAGACGAGGTCGTACGGCTCGGCGGGCGGTGCGGTTCTGATGACTTGTTCCGCTTTGCCCGCTCGCACCTCGGCGCCGGGGAGAGCGAGGTTCTTCACGTTGTCGCGGACCGTCCTCGCCGCGCGGGCGTCGGCCTCGACCAGGAGCGTGTGGCTCGCGCCCCGGGACAGGGCCTCCAGACCCACGGCGCCCGAGCCGGCGTAGAGGTCGAGGACCCGTTCGCCGTCCAGGGGGCCGCCGAGGAGTGACTGCCAGGTGGAGAAGAGGCCCTCGCGTGCGCGGTCCGATGTCGGCCGGGTTCCGGTGCCGGGAGGTACCGACAGGCGCCGTCCGCCGGCCCTGCCGGCGATCACGCGGGTCATGTGGGGTCCTTCTTCGTGGGCGGCTTTACGGTTCATTGTGGCCGGTCGCGCCCGCGCGGCGACAGCCGCATCCCCGCGCCCCCGGGTACGACACCCCCTAACCCTTTTCCAGGTACTGCTCCCGCTCCTCGTCCAGCAGGGCGTCCAGAGCCGTACGAAGGCCCGGCAGACGCTCCAGCTCCGGATCCGCCGTCACCACCGCCGTCGCCTCCTGCCTCGCCTCCGCGATGACCTCCTCGTCCTCGATGACCGCCAGGACGCGCAGGCTGGTGCGGGCGCCGGACTGGGCCTGGCCGAGGACGTCGCCCTCGCGGCGCTGTTCCAGGTCGATGCGGGAGAGTTCGAAGCCGTCCAGGGTGGAGGCGACCGCGTTCAGGCGCTGGCGGGCGGCGGCGGCCTCGGGCATCTCGGTGACCAGGAGGCACAGGCCGGGGGCCGAGCCACGGCCGACGCGGCCGCGGAGCTGGTGGAGCTGGGAGACGCCGAAGCGGTCGGCGTCCATGATCACCATGGCCGTGGCGTTGGGGACGTTCACACCGACCTCGATCACGGTCGTGGCGACCAGGACGTCCGTCTCGCCGGCCGCGAAGCGGCGCATCACCGCGTCCTTGTCGTCGGGGTGCATACGGCCGTGCAGCACCTCGACCTTCAGGCCCTGCAGGGGGCCCTTGGCCAGCTGCTCGGCCACCTCCAGGACCGCGAGCGGCGGGCGTTTCTCGGCCTCGTCCTCGGGGGACTTGCGGCCGGCCTTCTTCGCGTCGGGCGCCTCGTCGACGTCGTCCCCGATGCGGGGGCAGACGACGTACGCCTGGTGGCCGCCCGCCACCTCCTCGCGGATCCGCTCCCAGGCGCGGGCGAGGAAGTGGGGCTTGTCGGCGGCCGGGACGACGTGGCTGGCGATGGGTGAGCGGCCGGCCGGGAGCTGGTCGAGGACCGAGGTCTCCAGGTCGCCGAAGACCGTCATCGCGACCGTGCGCGGGATGGGCGTCGCGGTCATGACGAGGAGGTGGGGCGGCTGCTTTCCCTTGCCGCGCAGGGCGTCGCGCTGCTCGACGCCGAAGCGGTGCTGCTCGTCCACGACGACCAGGCCGAGGTCGTGGAACTGGACCTTGTCCTCGATGAGCGCGTGGGTGCCGATGACGATGCCGGCCTCGCCGGTGACCAGGTCCAGCAGGGCCTGGCGGCGGGTGGCGGCGCCCATGGAGCCGGTGAGCAGGACGACCTTGGTGGCCTGCTCGGCACCGCCCAGCATGCCTCCCTCGGCCAGCTCGCCCATCATCTCCGTGATCGAGCGGTGGTGCTGCTGGGCGAGGACCTCGGTGGGTGCGAGCATGGCCGCCTGGCCGCCCGCGTCGACCACGGCGAGCATGGCGCGCAGGGCCACCATCGTGTTGTGGGTGACCGTGAAGTGGTCGGTGACGTAGGCATGGCTCGGGTGAGCGACGCTGATGCACTGGACGGGCTTTCGCCCCACGTACTCCACCGCACGCACGGCTCGCCGGAAGGTGTCGCCCCCGGGGCGCGGACGCATCCGCCCGGCTTTGCGGGCGAGCCTGAACGGTGCGTATGCGTCGGGCAGGGCCAGCGCGACGTCGAACGCGCCGTGCCGCGCGAGCACGTGCGCCCGGCCGCCGAGGGAGCGGACGAGCCAGGCGACGTCGTCGGCGAGCCGGCGCGAGGCCGAGCGGAGCGAGATGTCCAGGCCGTCCTCGCCGACGGTGCCCTCGGCGTCCAGAAGGCCTTGCAGCAGCGCGAGACGGTTCTTGACCGAGGTGTTCTTGAACGCGTCGGGGACGCCTGTGCTCTGCGCCGGGATCTCGTCGCCCGCGGTCGCCGGAGGCGCGTCGTGCCGCGATGATCCGTCTTCGGCGAGGCGGCCGAGACGACGACCGAGACGATACGGGTCGGCAGGCAGCCCCGCGTCGTCTCCGAGATCGACCGGCACGGCCGCCGGGAGGTACCACTTCGGGGAACCGTCGGCTTCAAGGGTGTCCGTCCGGATGTCCCGGGTCGTCATGACCTTGGGGTCCTGGCCGCGGCGCCACCCCTCGCTCGTGGCGACGATCCAGAGATGCTCTTCGTCGGACTCGACGGCGCTTCCGTCGCACAGGACCATCCGCCAGACCTCACGCTCCCCTTGCGGGAAGACGCCGTCGATCACCGCGATCCCGCCGTCCGGCACGACCACCTCGTCCCCCACCCGCACGTCCCCCATGCGACGGAAGCCGGCCGGGGTGAGGACGAGCGAGTCGAGCGGCTGGGCCTTGCCCGAACCCACCTCTCCCTGCAGGAGCCGGTGCATCGGGTGCTCCGTGGCGAGGTCGTCGAAGATCTCCCGGGAGACCTTGCGCTGGCCCTCGGTGAGGGTGAAGGGGAGGCGGTCGTCGAAGGCCGTGAGGAGGCCGTCGGCCTTCGGCCGGCGCGCCACGGCCGGGAGCACGGCGTCCGCGTGCCGGCGGCGGGCCAGGGCCACCTGGAGGACGAAGGCCTCGTCCCACTTCAGGCGGGCGCGGGCGTCGGCGATGTCCGCCTTGGTGTGCGGGCGGTGGATCTTGAGCAGGGCCTCGGGGAGCGGGACCAGGCCGCGGCCCTCGCGCAGGGCGGGCGGCAGCGGGTCGAGGGCTTCCTGGGCGGTGGGCAGCACCGTCTGGACCGCCTTGCCGATCTTCCAGGACTCCAGCTTGGCGGTGGCCGGGTAGATGGGGATCAGCGCGCCGGCCCAGGCCTCGACGGTCTCGTCGCCGTCCCCCTTCAGCAACTCGTAGGCGGGATGGGCGAGTTGGAGGCGGCGGTTGAAGACGGAGACCTTGCCGGCGAACATCGCGCGCGTGCCCGGCAGCAGCTCCTTGTGGGGCTTGTGGACGCCGTTGCCGAAGAAGACCAGCTGGAGCCGGCCGCTGCCGTCGGTGATCGTGACCTCGAGGCGCTGGCCCTTGCCGCGCGGGGCCTTGGCGGAGGCGAAGGTGTGCAGGCGGGCGTCGGCGACCTGGGCGACCACCGTGACGTGCTCGTCCATGGGGAGGTCGGCGAGGTGGGTGAGCTGGCCGCGCTCCTCGTATCTGCGCGGGTAGTGGTGCAGGAGGTCGCCGACGGTGTGCAGGCCGAGGTGCTCGGCCATCACCTTCGCGGTGGCGGGGCCGAGCACTGACTTCAGGGGCTGCTTCAGTGGTTCTTCCAGTGCGGGCACGAGATCCATTGCACACCACGGCACTGACAATGCCGTAGCGCCGCTCTGCGGATGCGCCGCACCCGCTGCCCTGCGGATTCGTCCCGAGGTGGCGTCAAGATCCGGGAAACTCCTGGTCAGGTGGGCTGATCCGGCTCTAGGATGGCGCGCTCCAGCCATCCTTTCCGCGGTCACCGCCCCCTCCGGGACCGCCCGACCCCGCGCCGCACGCGCTCCCCCCTGCGGCGCAGTGACGATGGACTCCCAGACCTCACAGTCATCCCAGGCATCCCAGTCACCCCATCCACCACACACGTTCCAGGTGGACCTGCGTGGCCTGGTGGACCTGCTCTCCCACCACCTCTACTCCAGCCCCAGGGTGTACCTGCGCGAGCTGCTGCAGAACGCCGTCGACGCCGTCACCGCCCGGCGGGCCGAGGAGCCGGACGCCCCGGCACTGGTCCGGCTGCACACGGCGGACGGCGGGCTGCGCATCGAGGACAGCGGCATCGGGCTCACCGAGTCGGACGTGCACGAACTGCTGGCCACCATCGGGCGCAGCTCCAAGCGGGCCGAGGGTCTGCGCGAGACGCGGTCCGGCTTCCTCGGCCAGTTCGGCATCGGCCTGCTCGCCTGCTTCGTCGTGGCCGAGCGGATCCGCGTGGTCAGCCGCAGCGCCCGTACGCCCGCCGCGCCGCCGGTCGAGTGGACGGCGCGCGACGACGGGTCGTACACCGTGCGCACGCTGGACGGCCCGGCACGGCCCGAGCCGGGCACCACCGTGTACCTGACCGCGCGCGCGGGCGCCGCCGAGTGGCTCGCGCCCGGGCGGGTCCTGACCCTGGCCCGGGACTTCGGCTCGCTGCTGCCCTACGACGTCCGGGTGGACGGGGAGCCGGTCACCGATCTGCCCGCGCCGTGGGACCGGCCCCATCCGAGTCCCGCGAGCAGAAGGGTGGCGCTGGCCCGGCACTGTCAGGAGCAGTTCGGGTTCGTGCCGCTGGACTCGGTCGACCTGGACGTGCCGCTGGCCGGGATCCGCGGGGTGGCGTACGTGCTGCCCTCCGCCGTGAGCCCGGCCCAGCGGGCGGGGCACCGGGTGCACCTGAAGGGCATGCTGCTGACCGAGCGGGCCGAACAGCTGCTGCCCGACTGGGCGTTCTTCGTGCGCTGTGTGCTGGACACCGACAGTCTGCGCCCCACGGCCTCGCGCGAGTCGCTGTACGAGGACGAGACGCTGGCCGCCGTACGGGACGCGCTGGGGATGCGGATCCGGTCCTGGCTGACCGGGCTCGCCGCCGGCGATCCGGAGCGGCTGCGGGCCTTCCTCGCCGTGCACCACCTCGGTGTGAAGTCCCTCGCCCGGCACGACGGCGAGATGCTGCGCACGATGCTGCCGTGGCTGCCGTTCGAGACGACCGACGGGCAGCTGTCCCTGGAGGAGTTCGCGCAGCGCCACCCGGTGGTGCACTTCACGCGGACCGTCGAGGAGTACCGGCAGGTCGCGCCGATCGCCTCCGCGCAGGGCATCGGTGTGGTCAACGGCGGTTACACGTACGACAGCGAGCTGGTCGAGGCGCTGCCGTCGGTGCGGCCGGGGACGGCGGTCGCCGAGCTGGACGCGGACACGGTGACCGCGCACCTGGACGCGGTGGACCCGGCCGAGGAACTGGCCCTGTCGGGCTTCCTCGCGGCCGCGCGGGCGAAGCTGGACCCGCTGGGCTGTGACGTCGTCCTGCGGGCCTTCCACCCGCTGTCGGTGCCCGCGCTGCACCTGGACGACCGGGCCGCCCGGCACGAGCAGGCGCGCGCGGCGGCCGAGGAGCGGGCCGACGACCTGTGGGCGGGCATCCTGGGCTCGCTGCGCGGCAGCGCCCCGCGCGCGCGTCTGGTGCTCAACCACCTCAACCCGCTGGTGCGCAGGATCGGTTCGCTGGCGGACCCGGAGCTGATCGGCACCGCCACCGAGTCGCTGTACGGGCAGGCCCTGCTGATGGCGCAGCGCCCGCTGCGGCCGGCCGACTCGGCGCTGCTCAACCGGGCGTTCATCGGCCTGCTGGAGTGGGCCACACACGGCGGGTCCACGCAAGGGGAGAACGGTCGCTGATGGGTGACGTCACGGACTTCGACGCGCTGCGCCGGGCGATGGCGGAGAACGCCGAACAGCCGGAGGGGCCCGCCCGCAACGCGCGCGCGGAGCAACTCCTCGCCGACGCCGAGCGGCTGGACGTACCGCTCGCCGTGATCGAGGCGCTCGGGCACCAGCTGAAGGTCTACAACTACAGTTCCGAGAAGGACAAGATGTTCGTCCCGTTCGCGCGGCTGCTGCGCATGTGGGACGAACGGCCCGAGGACTTCGACGCCTACGAGACGCACTCGCTGCACTGGGTCTTCAAGTGGATGTCGGCGGGCATGCTGGACCAGCCGCACGTCCCGCTCGCCTCGATCGAGAAGTGGCTCGCCGAGATGGCGCACCGCTACCGGCTCGCCGGGCACTCGGAACGGGCCGTGCGCAGTGCCGAGTTCAGCGTGGCCGCGCACATCGGCGACCACGCGCGCGCGAAGCGGGCGTACGCCGCGTGGCTGGCCGCCGACCGGGACGAGATGGCCGACTGCCACGCGTGCGAGCTGCACGGGCAGGGCGACTGGCAGGTCACGCTCGGCCGGGACGCGGAGGCGCTCGAGCTGTGGCGGCCGGTGCTGGAGGGCGAGTTCGCCTGCGCGCACGAGCCGCACACCGTGCTGGCGTCCTCGCTGGCCCCGCTGCTGCGCCTGGGCCGGGCGGACGAGGCCCGCGCGAACCATCTGCGCGGCTTCCGGCTGGTGCGGCCGATGGAGAGCATGCGCGGCGCGTACGCCGACCATGTGGAGTTCTGCGCACTGACCGGCAACGAGGCGCGCGGCCTGGAGCTGCTCGCCGAGCGGCCGGCGTACTTCACGGACGCCGGGCATCCGCGCAGCCGGCTCGACTTCATGGCCGTGGTGACCCTGCTGATGGACCGGCTGACCGAACTGGGCCTCGGCTCCCGGCGGGTGCCGGGGCCGGCCGGGCGGACCTGGACGGCACGCGAACTCGCCGTCCACGCGCGCGCCGAGACCCTCGAACTGGCCGAGCGGTTCGACCGGCGCAACGGCACGTCGTACGCCGGCGACCGGGCACGCGCGCGTATGGACCAGCGGCCGCTTCTCGACCGCCTGCCGCTGGGCGTGCGTACGGCGCGCACCGCACCGGCGCCGGCGGCCCCGCCCCCGGCGCCCGAGATCCGCGCCGCATCCGGCCTGGCCACCCTGCTCGCCGAGGCACGGCGGCTGTCGGAGACCCTGCAGCCGCACGCGCTCCAGGCGTGGGCGGCCGTGGCACAGGCCGCGCAGGACGCGGAGCTGGAGCCGCGCGACCGCGCGGAGATCACCGACCACGAGGCCATGGCCCGCGGCCCCGAGGGCATCGAGCTGTTCGAACGGGCCGCGGCGCTGTACGCGGAGGCGGGCGACGTCGGCGAGGCGCTGGCTGCACGCGCGCGCGGGGCGTACGTCCGCGCGCTGACGGGCGAGGTGGACACGGCCCTGGCCATGGTCACGGGCCTCTACGACGAGATCCTCGCCCTGTACGCCGACGAGGGCACCGGGGTGCGGCAGACCGCCTCGGTGGTGATGAGCCGGGCCCGCATCCTGATGCGCCGGGTGCACGAGGGGGCGGTGCTCGAGGGTGCTGCGGCGGCCCAGGAGGCGAGCCCTGCGGAACCGGTGCCGGGCGGGGTGGGCCCGGGAGATCGGACGGAGGCTGCCGGGCGGGCCGAGCGCGCCGTGCGTGAGGTGCTCGCTCTCGTCGACGGCCGGTGCTCGGACGATGTGCGGCTGGCGGCCCGGGCCGCGGAGGCACGGGCGATGCTCGCCGAGCTGGCGGCGCTGCGCGGGGACGCCGGACGGGCCGCGGAGCTGTTCCGGCGGGCGGCCAGCGACTACGTCGACGCGGGGCTCGGGTGGTTCGCCGTGGAGTACGAGGTGCAGGTCGCGGCGCTGGCCCATCAGGCCGGTGACCTGGCCGGGGCCGAGCAGGCACTGCGCTGCGCCCTGGAGTACGGCGGCCCGTACGTGGAACCGGTCGGGCGGGCCCAGCTGCATCTGCAGCTCGCCGAGGTGATCGGCGGCCGGGGCGAGCCCGCCGAGGCCGCCGAGCACGCCCTGCAGGCCGCCCACTGGGCCGACGAGGCGGGTGAGAGCGGCACGCTGGGCGCCTGGGCCCGGCAGCAGCTGGGCGGCCTCCTGCTGCGCCAGGGCCGCTGCGCGGAGGCCGCGGAGGTGCTGGAGTCGGCCCTGGCCGACCTGTCCGTCCAAGCGCACGGCGACGGGGCCGTGGTCCAGGCGCTGTGGTGGCTCGGCGACTGCCTGGGCGAGCTGGACGATCACCGGGCGGCCGCGGAGCGCCGGCTGCAGGCGGCCGAGATCGCCCGGCACTGGCCCGAGCAGCAGGACCACGCCACGCTCGCCCACCTCGCCGCCGAGTCCCTGGGCCACGCCGGTATGCCGGCGGAGGCGGAGCAGGCCTACGCGCGCGCGGGCGAGCTGTGGCGGGCGCTGGGCAATCCGCACTTCCTCGTCCGCTCGCTGCGCGCCCGCGCGTGGCTGGCGCTGCGCGGCGAGGCCGGCACGGAGGGCGCCCGGGACCTGATGGCACAGGCGGTGCGCACCTGCGAGGACGCCCTGCGTGCCGCGGCGGACCCGTCGGCCCGGGAGCAGCTCACGGCCGAACTGGGCGCCACCCACCGCCAGTTCGGCGATCTGCTGGCCCGCTCGGCGACCGAGGACGCCGAGGAGGCCGAGGACGGTGTGATCCGGGCCGCGTTCGAGGCGGCGCTGGTCCAGATGGACCGGGCGGTCGCGCTGTTCGGCTCACTGGGCGCGGACGGGCTGCACGGCCGTACCGGCGCCGAACTCGCCGCGGGCTGGCTGGAGGCCGACCTCGGCCGGCCCGCCGGGGCGGCCGCACGCGCGCGTGCCGTGCTCGCGGCCTACGAGGACGCCGGCGACGAGGACGCGACCGTACGGGAGCGGCGGGCGGAGGCCGCCCAGATGCTCGAGCCGGACCAGTGAGCCCCGCCCGCGCCCCCGGCTCTCACTGTCCCGGCTCCCGCTCCCCGGCCCTCACTCGACGCCGATGAGCAGCAGCGCGCCCTGCCGGCCGCCCCGGTACACCACCGTGTCCACGGCCAGGTAGGACTCCCGGACCCGGGCCTCCAGATGCTCGGCGACGGCTCCGGGGGCCTCGTCGCCGACGACGAGGGTGACCAGTTCGCCGCCGGCCTGGAGCATGCGGTCCAGGACGGCGGTGGCGGTGACGGTGACGTCGGGGCCGATCACCGCCACGTCGCCGTCGATCAGGCCGAGGACGTCCCCGGCCTGGCAGATACCCGCCGTCGTCCAGGACTGGGCCTCGGCGACGACGACCTCGGCGTACCGGGTGGCACCCGCCGCCGAGGTCATCTGGACGACGTCCTCGTCGAACCGCCGCCCGGACTCGTGCACGGCGAGCACGGCGATGCCCTGGACCGCCGAGCGGGTCGGGATCAGGGCCACCCGGATGCCCTCGGAACGGGCCTGCTCGGCGGCCGCGGCAGCCGTGTGGCGCAGTTCGGCGTCGTTCGGCAGCAGGACGACCTCGCGCGCGTGGGCCCGTCGCAGCGCCTGCACCAGTTCCCCGCTGGCGGGCGGCTCCCCGGGGCGCGCGAGGACGGTGGTGGCGCCGGCCTCGGCGTACAGCCCGGCCAGGCCCTCGCCGGGTACGACGGCGACGACGGCCCGCTGGACGCGCTCGCGCGGCGCCCGCGCACGCCCGGCGTGCACGTCCCCGAGCCCGAAGTGCGTGATCCGGATCCGGTACGGCCGCCCGGCCTCCACGCCCGCCTCCACGGCGGCGCCCGCGTCGTCGACGTGCACATGGACGTTCCACAGCCCGTCCCCGCCGACGACGACCAGGGAGTCACCGAGGACGTCGAGCCGTTCCCGGAGCCGGTGCACGGCCGTGTCGTCGGCCTCCAGGAGATAGATCACCTCGTAGGCCGGCCCGTCGGTGCCCGCCGCGTCGGCACAGGGCCCGGCGTCGGAAACGGCTCCCACGCGCGCGTGCGCCCAGGGATCGGAGACGGCCGCTGCACGCGCGTGCCCCTCGGACACGGTGCCCGGGGCCCTCGGGTTCTCCCGCACAGCCTCCCGTACCGCCTCCCCCGTGAACGCCTCCACCAAGGCCCCCAGCACCGCCACGAGGCCGCGTCCGCCCGCGTCGACCACCCCGGCCCTGCCCAGCACCTCCAGCTGGCCCGGAGTGGCCGCCAGGGCCGCCCGCGCGCCCTCGTAGGCCGCCCGCGCCACCGCCGCGCAGTCGCCCTCGGCCCCCTCGGCGGCCTCCGCCGCGGCCGAGGCGACCGTCAGCACCGTGCCCTCGACGGGGTGGGCCACGGCCTCGCGGGCGGAGTCGGCGGCCCGGCGCAGCGCCAGCCGCAGCCCGGACCCGTCGATGTGAGACGCCCCACCGCCCTGCGAGAGCACCTGGGCCATGCCGCGCAGCAGCTGCGCGAGGATCGTCCCGGAGTTGCCCCGGGCCCCGATGAGCGCCCCGTGGGCCATCGCGTGCACGGCGTCCGCGAGGGACGGCTCGGCGGAGCCCGTCTCGTACCCGGCGAACACGGCCTCCACGGCCGTCGCCGCCGATTCCAGGGTGAGGTACAGGTTCGTGCCGGTGTCCCCGTCGGCCACCGGATAGACGTTGATCGCGTCGATCTCCTCGCGGGCGCGCCCCAGCGCGCCGAGCGCCAGACCGCACCAGGTGCGCACCGCGAGAGCATCGAAGAATGTCTGCGGCACCTGCGCCACCTGCGCCTCCCTGAGCCGGCCGTACGTGGGACGCAGCGTAGACCCCGAGCGGGTGTCCACCGGAAGAGGGCCGGGAGCGGGGCCCTGAGCTGCCATGGTAGTTTCGTTGTACGGACGCAGTCGTTGTATGCTGCTCCGGTTGCCCGATCCCGATCGGGCCGTTCCCCTGGCACCGCCACTCAGATCTCAGGTACTAAGATCTCGATCCCGGCATGCCGGGATTATCCGTAAGTGCATCTGAAGTCTTTGGAGTGACCCGTGGCTGCCAACTGCGACGTCTGCGGCAAGGGGCCGGGCTTCGGCAACAACATCTCGCACTCGCACCGCCGTACGTCCCGCCGCTGGAACCCGAACATCCAGCGTGTGCGTACCGTGGTCGGCGGGACGCCGAAGCGCGTGAACGCCTGCACCTCGTGCATCAAGGCCGGCAAGGTCTCGCGCTGACGCCAACAGCTGAGCGCGCGGCCACTGCTGGTTCGCTGCACTGAGCCGGTCCACCTCCGGGTGGGCCGGCTTTTTGCCGTACCGCAAGATCACCGAGGTGACCTGAACCGCCAGCCGTGATCCACCGGCCCGATCCCCGCCCCCAGCGCGAACCCGGCCGCGATGGCCCCTGTGACGTACTCCTTGGCCGCCGCGACGGCCTCCGGCACGCTCTGCCCCTTCGCCAGCCCCGACGCGATCGCGGAGGCCAGCGTGCAGCCCGTGCCGTGCGTGTGCCGGTTGTCGTGGCGCGGGGCCCGCAGCCAGTGCTCCGCCGAGCCGTCCGTCAGCAGGTCCACTGCCTCGTTCCCGCCCGCCAGATGCCCGCCCTTGATCAGCACCCAGCGCGGCCCGTGCTCCAGCACGGCCTCCGCGGCCCGTCGCAGATCGTCCTCCGACTCGACGTGGACCCCCGTGAGTTGGGCCACCTCGTCGAGGTTCGGGGTCGCCACGGTCGCCGCCGGCAGCAGTTTCCGCCGTACGGAATCCAGCGCGGAGGCGGCCAGCAGCGGATCGCCGTGCTTGGAGACGCCGACCGGGTCCACCACGGCCGGGGCGTCCGTGCCGGAGATCAACTCGGCGACCGCCTCGACCAGTTCCGCCGAGGCCAGCATGCCGGTCTTCACGGCCTGGACGCCGATGTCGTCCACGACGCTGCGGTACTGGGCCCGTACGGCCTCCACGGGCAGTTCCCAGGCCCCCTGGACGCCCAGGGAGTTCTGTGCGGTCACGGCCGTGATCACACTCATCCCGTGCACGCCGAGCGCCAGCATCGTCTTCAGGTCGGCCTGGATGCCCGCCCCGCCGCCGGAGTCGGAGCCGGCCACCGTCAGTACGCGCGCGGGCACACCCGGCGCACTCATGACTCGATGTCCCCGAAGTGGTCCCAGCCGCCCTTGCTGGTCCAGGGCGCCCCGTCGACGGTCACCTGGGGCAGCGCGGAGGGGTTGAGGACCTCACCGATGACCTTCCAGCGGGCCGGGAGCTTGGCGTCCGACGGGAAGGTCGCCACGATCGCGTGGTCCTCTCCCCCGGTCAGCACCCACTGCAGCGGGTCCACGCCGACGGCCTGGCCGATGTCGTTCATCTGGGTCGGGATGTCGATCGCGCCGGAACGGATGTCGATGCGGACCTTGCTGGCCTCGGCGATGTGCCCGAGGTCGGCGATCAGGCCGTCGCTCACGTCGCACATCGCGGTCGCGCCGAGCGCGGCGGCGGCCGGACCCGCGTGGTACGGCGGTTCGGGACGGCGGTGGGCCTCGACGAAGGCGCGCGGCGAGCGGAAGCCCCGGGAGAGGACCGCGTAGCCGGCCGCGGACCAGCCCAGCCAGCCCGTGACGGCGACCAGGTCGCCGGGCTGGGCACCCGCGCGCGTGACGGGTTCCTGGTTGCGCAGATCGCCGAGCGCGGTGATCGACACCATGATCGTGTCGCCGCGCACGACGTCCCCGCCGACCACGGAGGCGCCCGCCACCTGGCACTCGTCGCGCAGCCCGTCCATCATCTCGCTCGGCCAGGTGACCGGGAGTTCGGCCGGGACGACCAGGCCGAGCAGCAGCGCGGTCGGTACGGCGCCCATCGCGGCGATGTCGGCGAGGTTCTGTGCGGCGGCCTTGCGGCCGACGTCGTAGGCCGTGGACCAGTCGCGGCGGAAATGCCGGCCCTCCAGCAGGATGTCGGTGCTCGCCACCACGCGCCGGTCGGGTGCGGCGACCACCGCGGCGTCGTCGCCGGGGCCGATCCGGACCGCCGGGGTGGTGGTGAGGCGGGAGGTGAGCTCCCTGATGAGCCCGAACTCCCCCAGCTCACCAACAGTGCCCTTCATTTCCCTGGCTCCCCTTCTCTGCCGTGCCGTGCCCACTCGCGCGACATCAGTGTCCCCGATACGGTCGAGTTGACCGTCGTTGCGGTCAGGATGACCGTCCGTTGCGGTCGAGGACGACCGTCAACCTCCGTCGTGCCTGCACCCTGGCGCGCAAGCCCGGTTCCCGCAGGTCTCCCCGCGGGGAGCGGCGACGCGATACCGTGGCGTTCCTTTTCCCCACATGATCCTCGTGGCCGCCCTGGAGGTTCCGTGGTACAGGCGTACATCCTGATCCAGACGGAGGTCGGCAAGGCGTCGACCGTCGCCGAGACGATCAGCAAGATCCCTGGAGTGATCCAGGCCGAGGACGTGACGGGTCCGTACGATGTCATCGTGCGCGCCCAGGCCGACACGGTCGACGACCTCGGTCGCATGGTGGTCGCGAAAGTCCAGCAGGTGGACGGCATCACGCGCACCCTGACCTGTCCGGTCGTGCATCTGTAGCCCCCGTCTACGCTTGGCCGGTGAACATCTTCCGTCACCGGCCCTTCGCCCTGCTCGTGCCCGCGCTGCTGCTCGCGGTCGCGGGCTGTTCCTCGGCAGACGACAGTGCCGCGGTGGCGGTTCCCAGCCCCGACGCGAAGACGGCGCCGGTGTGCCGGGATCTGCACCGGGTGCTGCCGCAGAAGCTCGACGGACGGAGCCGCAACGATCCCGAACCCCGGTCCGCCTACACGGCGGGCTGGGGAAGCCCGGCGATCATACTGCGCTGCGGTGTCGCACGGCCGCCGAAGATGATCGACCCGAAGGTGGCCGAGGGCGGTGACCCCGACGCGATCGCGGGCGGGGTGAACGGCGTCGACTGGCTGATGGAGAAGCAGAGCGACGGCACCTGGCGGTTCACCACGGCGGGCCGCGTGGCCTATGTGCAGATCAGCCTGCCCAAGGGGATGTCCGCGCAGGACGAGGGCACGGGAGTCCTCACGGATCTCGCGCCCGCCGTGAAGAAGGCGATCCCCACGGGGATCGCCTCCATGCGCGGGTGACCGGCCGGCTCGTCAGCGAAGGCCGGTCGAGCGGCGCAGCGCCGCCTGCACCAGGCGGTCGATCAGCTCGGGGTAGCCGATGCCGCTGGCCTGCCACATCTGCGGGTACATCGAGATCGGCGTGAATCCCGGCAGGGTGTTGACCTCGTTGATCACGAACTCGCCGTCCTCGGTGAGGAAGAAGTCCGCGCGGACCAGGCCCTCGCAGGAGACCGCCTCGAAGGCCTGCACCGCCAGCTCCTGCACCCGCGCGGTCTCCTGCGCCGTCAGCGGCGCGGGGACGATGCCGGGAGTGGAGTCGATGTACTTGGCCTCGAAGTCGTAGTACGCGTGCGCGTCCGGCGGCGGGATCTCGGCCGGCACGGAGGCGCGCGGGCCGTCCTCGAACTCCAGGACGCCGCACTCGATCTCACGGCCCCGCACGGCGGCCTCGACCAGGATCTTCGGGTCGTGGGCCTGCGCGGTGGCGATCGCCTCGTCCAGGCCGGACAGGTCGTCGACCTTGGTGATGCCGATCGACGAACCCGCGCGCGCGGGCTTCACGAACAGCGGCCAGCCGTGCTCGCCGGCGAAGTCGACGATCTTCTTGCGGGCGGCGGACTCATCCTGCGCCCACTCGCGCGGCCGGATCACCATGTACGGGCCGACCTCGAGCCCGTAGGAGGTGAAGATCCGCTTCATGTACTCCTTGTCCTGGCCGACGGCCGAGGCGAGCACACCGGCGCCCACGTACGGCACCCCGGACAGCTCCAGCAGGCCCTGCAGGGTGCCGTCCTCGCCGTACGGGCCGTGCAGCACCGGGAAGACCACGTCGACCTCGCCGAGCGCCTTGGGCACGGAGCCGGGCTCGCTGTAGACGACCTCGCGGTTGGCGGGGTCGACGGGGAGCACCACGCCGCCCTCGGCCGACTCGGCCATGTCCTCGACGGCGGGCACGCGCCGGTCGGTGATGGCCATCCGCTCCGGTTCGTCGGCCGTCAGCACCCAACGGCCCTCCCGCGTGATGCCGATCGGCAGTACGTCGTACTTCGTCCGGTCGATGGCGCTCAGGACGGCGCCGGCGGTGACCATGGAGATCCCGTGTTCGGAGCTGCGCCCGCCGAACACGACGGCCACGCGCGGCTTCCGCGACGGCTGCTCAGGGCTCTGGGGAAGGTTCTCGGTGCTCATATCGCGTTGAGAGTACCCGTTGGTAGAGCCCGGATACAGCGTCGGCTCCGGCCCGCGGCGAACAAGGACGGGCGCGTTCGCTCAGCGTCGTTCGCGCTTCGCGCTGCGCGACATCAGCTCCTTGACGGCGGCCACGGGCGACTTGCCCTCGTGCACGATCGCGACGACCGTCTCGGTGATCGGCATGTCGACGCCGTGCCGGCGGGCCAGATCCAGCACGGATTCGCAGGACTTGACGCCTTCGGCGGTCTGCTTGGTGACCGCGATGGTCTCCTGCAGGGTCATGCCCTTGCCGAGGTTGGTGCCGAAGGTGTGGTTGCGCGACAGGGGCGAGGAGCAGGTGGCGACCAGGTCGCCGAGGCCGGCGAGTCCGGAGAAGGTCAGCGGGTCGGCGCCGAGCGCGACACCGAGCCGCGCGGTCTCGGCGAGTCCGCGGGTGATCAGCGAACCCTTGGCGTTGTCGCCGAGCCCCATGCCGTCCGCGATGCCGACGGCGAGCCCGATGACGTTCTTCACGGCACCGCCCAGCTCGCAGCCCACCACGTCGGTTTCCGTGTACGGCCGGAAGTACGGCGTGTGGCAGGCGGCCTGCAGGCGCCGGGCGACGGCCTCGTCGGTGCAGGCGACGACCGCTGCGGCGGGCATGCGGGCGGCGATCTCGCGGGCCAGGTTGGGCCCGGTGACCACGGCGATGCGATCGGCCCCGACCTTGGCGACGTCCTCGATGACCTCGCTCATCCGCATGGCGGAGCCGAGTTCGACGCCCTTCATCAGGGAGACGAGCACGGTGTCCGGGGCGAGCAGCGGGGTCCACTCGGCGAGGTTCTCGCGCAGGGTCTGGGAGGGGACCGACAGGACCGTGAAGTCGGCGCCGGCCGCGGCCTCGGCGGGGTCGGTGGTCGCCCGGACGTTCTCGGGGAGTTCGACGCCCGGCAGGTAGTCGGGGTTGGTGCGGGTGGTGTTGATCGCCTCCGCGACCTCGGCACGCCGGGCCCACAGGGTGACCTCGCACCCGGCGTCGGCGAGCACGATGGCGAAGGCCGTGCCCCACGAACCGGCGCTGAGGACCGCCGCCTTGACCGCCTTGCTCACTTGCCCTGCCCTTCCGGTGCCTTGCCCTGCGTCTGCGACTGCGCCTGGGTCTGCGGCTGCGTCTGCGCCTGGGTGCGGCGGCGCTGTTCGATCCGCTCGCGGCGTGGGTCGTAGGGCGTCTTCGGCGCCTTCTCGCCGCGGATCTCCTCGAGCCGGCTCGTGATGGCCGCCATGATGACCTCGGTGGCCTCCTTGAGCAGGTCCGGGGTCATCTCCTTGTCGTAGAAGCGCGAGAGGTCCACGGGCGGGCCCGCGAGCACGTGATGGGTCTTGCGCGGGAAGAGGTTCGGCTTCTTGGCGTACGGCGGCAGCAGTTCGTTGGCGCCCCACTGGGCGACCGGGACGACCGGGCACTTGGTCTGCAGGGCCACACGCGCGGCGCCCGTCTTGCCCGTCATGGGCCAGCCGTTCGGGTCCCGGGTGAGGGTGCCCTCGGGGTAGAAGGCCACGCACTCGCCGCGCTCGACGGCGTCGATGGCGGCCCGGAAGGCGCTGAGCGCGTCGGTGGACTCGCGGTAGACCGGGATCTGTCCGGTACCGCGCATGGCGGCGCCGACGAATCCCTTCTTGAAAAGTCCGCTCTTCGCCAGGAATCGCGGAACCCGTCCGGTGTTGTACTGATAGTGCGCGTACGCGAAGGGGTCCACGTGGGAATTGTGGTTCACCACGGTGATAAATCCGCCCTCGGCCGGAATGTTTTCCATTCCGCGCCAGTCCCGCTTGATCAGAACCACCAGCGGCGGTTTGCAGAGCACCGCGGCGAAGCGATACCAGAAGCCGATTCTGCGGCGGGGCACAAGGACACCTTCCTCTAGGGACGCCACCCCGGCGGGGGCCGCACAAGTGTCGCTCCGGGCCGCCGGTCTGTCGAGAACACCGTACGCCCGCCCGTCACCCGCCCCCACCCTTGCAAGGCGCTTCGCACGCCTCCCGATACCCGTGCCCCCGGATGTGCCGGGTGACAATGAGCGCGACAAGAGAGGGACGGTACGCCGGTGCAGTGGACCTTGGTCATCCCGCTGAAGCCGCTGAAGCGGGCCAAGAGCAGGCTGTCGGACACGGCCGCGGACGGGGTGCGCCCGGGGCTGGCCCTGGCGTTCGCGCAGGACACGGTGGCCGCGGCGCTGGCGTGCACGGCAGTGGCGGGTGTGGCAGTCGTCACGGACGACCAACTGGCCGGGCGCGAGCTGGCGGCACTCGGCGCGCGGATCGTCCCGGACACCCCCGCAGGGGGCCTGAACGCCGCTCTGGCGCATGGCGCGGCCGTCGTACGCACCATGTGCCCCGGTGCGGCCGTGGCGGCCCTGAACGCCGATCTGCCGGCGCTGCGCCCGCGGGAACTGGCGCGGGTACTGGACGCTGCCGCTGAATTCCCCCGTTCTTTCCTCCCGGACGCCGCGGCGATCGGCACGACGCTGCTGGCCGCGGGACCCGAACAGGAATTGCGCCCGGCGTTCGGCCTCGATTCCCGCAACCGCCACCGGGCCACGGGCGCGAGGGAACTCACGCCGGCCGGGGTGGATTCGGTACGACAGGACGTGGACACCGGGGACGATCTGCGCGCGGCGCTGGCCCTCGGGGTCGGACCGCATACGGCCGCGGTGTCGGCGGGATTGCTGATCCCTGGCACCTGAAGCACCCCGAAAGGACACTAGGCTGAACATCATGCAGGCCACCGCGTACACCTACGACCCGGCAACCCGCAGCGGCCAGGTGCTGCTCGACGACGGCACCCCCGTGCCGTACGACACCGCGGCGTTCGACGCCGGAGGCCTGCTGCTGTTGCGCCCGGGGCAGCGGGTGCGGATCGAGACCGAGGGCGAGGGCGACGCCCTCAGGATCACGCTCGTGACCCTTCAGACCCTGTAACCGGTCCCACCTGCCCCTGCACACGCCGCGGGCCGGGCTCCCCAGGGGAGCCCGGCCCGGCGCGTGGGTGCCCGGCGGCCTTACGACGCCTTGCGGGCAGTGGCCTTCTTCGCCGTGGTCTTGCGGGCGGTCGACTTCTTGGCCGGCGCCTTCTTCGCGGTGACCTTCTTGGCCGGGGCCTTCTTGGCCGTCGCCTTCTTGGCGGTGGCCTTCTTGGCCGCGGTGGTCTTGGCGGCGGCCGTGGTCTTCTTCGCGGTGGTCTTCTTCACCGCGGCCTTCTTCGCGGCGGCCGTCGTCTTCTTCGCCGGAGCCGCCTTCTTGGCCGTGACCTTCTTCGCGGCCGCCTTGGTGGTCTTCTTCGCCGCGGCCTTCTTGACCGTCGCGGCGGCGCCGCCGGTGAGGCTGCCCTTGGGTGCCTTCTTCACGGCTACCTCGCCGCCGCGCGGGAGCTTCTTCGAGCCGCTCACCAGGTCCTTGAAACCCTGGCCGGCGCGGAAGCGCGGCACAGAGGTCTTCTTGACCCGAACCCGCTCGCCCGTCTGGGGGTTGCGGGCGTAGCGGGCGGGGCGGTCCACCTTCTCGAAGGACCCGAAGCCGGTGACCGAGACCCGCTCGCCCGCGACGACCGCGCGGACGATGGCGTCCAGGACATGATCGACAGCATCGGCAGCCTGCTGGCGGCCACCCATCTTGTCGGCAATCGCTTCTACGAGCTGCGCCTTGTTCACGTCTTCCCCTTCGGAGACATCGCCAGAACGAAAGTGTTCAAGCTTTTTCGCACGTTAGGCAGATATATACCGCAAATCAAACACGAAACGGGCTTATCACCCTTGTGCCGCAACAGACTCGACGGTTCCGGGCTGTTCAGCGATCCTCTTCGGGCATCCGCCCCGCGTCGAGGTCCGCGTTGAACCGCTCGAGCCGCCTTGCCGCCGCGGCGAGATCGTGCTTGGCCGCGGCCGTAATGACCAGCAGCTTCCGGGTCAGCGCCATCCGTACGCCCTCCGGGACTTGCAGTGCGCGCACCCTTGCGTGCGCTTCCTTCAGCTGGTTCGCGACCGCCGTATAGAGCTGGAGTTGGCCGTCGTGTTCCATGCACAGATTGTGCCATCTGGGGCGAGTTGTCGCCTGCGCAGGGTGCAACTGCCGCCTCAAATGGCCTTCCAGGCACTTGCGGAGGTCGCGATCACTGCACTCACCTACCCCGTCAACGGCCGCCCTAACGTGGGAAGTTGAGGGCAGCGCACGAGGTGCGCAGGTCCGTACGGGTCCAGACATGGCTGTACCCCCAATCGTGGCGATCGGGGGTACAGACGGGGTGTTGCGGTGGCTGAAATCAGACCTGGAGCGTGCGCGGCTTGTAGGACGGCCGCTTGGCCTCGTAGGCGGCGATGTCGGCGTCGTTCTGGAGTGTGATGGAGATGTCGTCCAGGCCGTTCAGCAGCCGCCAGCGGGAGTTCTCGTCCAGCTCGAAGGAGGCGGTGACGCCTTCGGCGCGCACCTCGCGCTTCTCCAGGTCGACGGTGATCTCGGCCTTCGGGTCCGACTCGGTCAGCTCCCACAGCGCGTCCACGATCTTCTGCTCCAGGACCACCGTGAGCAGGCCGTTCTTCAGCGAGTTGCCCCGGAAGATGTCCGCGAAGCGGGAGGAGATCACGGCCTTGAAGCCGTAGTTCTGCAGCGCCCACACCGCGTGCTCGCGGGAGGAGCCGGTGCCGAAGTCGGGGCCGGCGACCAGGACGGTCGCGCCCTGCCGCTCGGGACGGTTGAGGACGAACTCGCCGTCCTTGCGCCAGGCCTCGAACAGCCCGTCCTCGAAACCGTCCCGGGTCACCTTCTTGAGCCAGTGAGCAGGGATGATCTGGTCGGTGTCGACGTTGCTGCGGCGCAGCGGGACGGCCCGGCCGGTGTGCGTGGTGAATGCTTCCATGGCTGATCAGACTCCAGCGGGCGCGGCGGCGGTTACGTCGGTCAGGTCGGCGGGCGAGGCCAGGTGGCCGAGGACGGCGGTGGCCGCCGCGACCTGCGGCGACACCAGGTGCGTACGACCGCCCTTGCCCTGCCGGCCCTCGAAGTTGCGGTTGGAGGTGGACGCGGAGCGCTCACCGGGGGCCAGCTGGTCGGGGTTCATGCCGAGACACATCGAGCAGCCCGCGTGCCGCCATTCGGCACCGGCCTCCTTGAAGACCACGTCCAGGCCCTCGGAGACGGCCTGCAGACCGACCCGCGCGGAGCCCGGGACGACCAGCATCCGTACGCCGTCGGCGACTTTGCGGTCCTTGAGGATGCTCGCGGCGGCGCGCAGGTCCTCGATGCGGCCGTTGGTGCAGGAGCCTACGAACACGGTGTCCACCTTGATGGAGCGCAGCGGCTGGCCGGCCTCCAACCCCATGTACTCCAGGGCCTTTTCGGCGGCGAAGCGCTCCGAAGCGTCTTCGTACGAAGCCGGGTCGGGGACGGATGCCGAAAGCGGCGCGCCCTGGCCGGGGTTGGTGCCCCAGGTGACGAACGGCGACAGCTCAGCGGCGTTGATGACGACCTCGGCGTCGAAGACGGCGTCGTCGTCGGTGCGCAGGGTCTTCCAGTACGCGACGGCCGCGTCCCAGTCGGCGCCCTCGGGGGCGTGCGGGCGGTCCTTGAGGTACGCGAAGGTCGTTTCGTCGGGGGCGATCATGCCCGCGCGGGCACCGGCCTCGATCGACATGTTGCAGATGGTCATCCGGGCCTCCATCGAGAGCTTCTCGATGGCGGGGCCGCGGTACTCCAGGACGTAGCCCTGGCCGCCGCCGGTGCCGATCTTCGCGATGATCGCCAGGATCAGGTCCTTGGCGGTGACGCCCTCGGGCAGCTCGCCCTCGACGGTGATGGCCATGGTCTTCGGGCGGGCCATGGGCAGCGTCTGGGTGGCCAGCACGTGCTCGACCTGCGAGGTGCCGATGCCGAACGCCAGCGCGCCGAAGGCACCGTGCGTGGAGGTGTGCGAGTCGCCGCAGACGACCGTGGTACCGGGCTGCGTCAGGCCCAGCTGCGGGCCGACCACGTGCACGACGCCCTGCTCGACGTCGCCCAGCGGGTGCAGCCGCACCCCGAACTCGGCGCAGTTCTTGCGCAGCGTCTCCAGCTGGGCGCGGGAGACGGGGTCCGCGATGGGCTTGTCGATGTCGAGGGTCGGGGTGTTGTGGTCCTCGGTCGCGATGGTGAGGTCGAGACGTCGCACCTGCCGGCCGCTCTTGCGCAGCCCGTCGAAGGCCTGCGGGCTGGTCACCTCGTGCAGCAGGTGCAGATCGATGTAGAGGAGGTCGGGCTCGCCCTCGGCGCGCCGGACGACATGGTCGTCCCAGACCTTCTCCGCGAGTGTCCTACCCATCGCTTTCCCTCCGGCCGGCAAAGCTGCGCCGGCACAACTAGAGATCTTGAGGAGGAGACGCCCGCGCCCCAGGTGTGTTTCCGGGCGTCCACCACCGGGCCCGTTGGTCCGCGGGCCGCCTGTGTGATTCCAGGGTGGCGCGTTCCACGGAAAATTGAACTTGCGTTTCACAGAGTGAGACGTGAGTATCGTTGCATGGACAACAGTAGCGGCGTCGGCGTTCTGGACAAGGCGGCCCTCGTCCTGAGCGCTCTGGAGTCCGGTCCGGCCACCCTCGCGGGTCTGGTCGGGGCCACCGGACTGGCTCGACCCACGGCTCACCGCCTGGCCGTGGCCTTGGAACACCACCGCATGGTGGCACGCGACATGCAGGGCCGTTTCATTCTCGGCCCGCGCCTCGCGGAGCTGGCGGCCGCGGCCGGCGAGGACCGCCTGCTCGCGACGGCCGGCCCCGTGCTCACGCACCTGCGTGACGTCACGGGCGAGAGCGCGCAGCTCTACCGGCGCCAGGGTGACATGCGCATCTGCGTGGCCGCGGCGGAGCGCCTGTCGGGCCTGCGGGACACGGTCCCGGTGGGTTCCACGCTCACCATGAAGGCCGGCTCCTCGGCGCAGATCCTGCTGGCCTGGGAGGAGCCCGAGCGCCTGCACCGCGGCCTGCAGGGCGCCCGCTTCACGGCGACGGCCCTGTCGGGCGTCCGGCGGCGCGGCTGGGCCCAGTCCATCGGTGAGCGCGAGCCGGGCGTGGCCTCCGTCTCCGCGCCCGTACGCGGCCCCTCCAACCGCGTGGTGGCCGCCGTGTCCGTCTCGGGGCCGATCGAGCGCCTGACGCGCCACCCGGGCCGCATGCACGCCCAGGCGGTCATCGACGCCGCCACCCGCCTCTCCGAGGCCCTGCGCCGCTCGGGCTGAGCGGCCCTTCGCGGGAACGCCGGGGAGGGCCTGCCTCAACGCCGCGGCAGGCCCTCCTCGCTCCCCCGTCCCCCCGGTCAGCCGGTCTTCCCGTCCACCGTCGCCCGCTGCGACCGGTGGGCGAACCGGTCCTTCGCGTACCGGCCCCGCTTCTCCAGCGGTATCTGCCCGTGCGCCGCGGCCAGCCCGAACGCGGGCATGTCGCCGTAGATCGCCTCGTACGAACCCTCGGGCACGACGTACGACTCGTGCCAGATGCCGACCTGCCCGCGCAGCTTCCCGTCCCGCTCCTTGCGGTTGAGGCGCGCCCAGGCCTTGTGGTGGAAGGCGTCCGGCGCGGTCGCGTAGGCGTACAGCTTCTCCTTGGACTCCCAGTACTGCACGACGTAGTACGTCCGCGGCGAAGCCGTCAGCAGGACGCGGCCGAGCAGACCCCGCTCGGGCTCCCCGCGCAGGTCCCTCAGCATGCGGAGCATCGCGAGCATCACCGGCGCCCACAGGTGCACCGCCCAGAAGCGGTTGATGCGCATGCCGATCAACAGGACGACGACGTCGCCCTTCGCGTCAGCAGTCGTACGGGTCACCATGACCGTTCCCCCTCGTTGGTGAGCGAAGCTATCCAAGGAGTGATGCTTGGATAGTGGCACTTCCCAAGGAGAGGCGCAAGAGATGCGGCTGGCGGAGCTGAGCGAGCGCAGCGGTGTGTCCACCGCGACGATCAAGTACTACCTGCGCGAAGGGCTGTTGCCGCCGGGCCGCCAGATCAACGCCACGACGGCCGAGTACGACGAGGAGCACCTGCGCCGGCTGCGGCTGGTGCGGGCGATGATCCAGGTGGGCCGGGTGCCGGTGGCGAAGGTGCGCGAGGTGCTCGGGCACGTGGACGACGACTCCCTGCCCCGTTCGATCCGCCTGGGCGCGGCGCTGTGGGCGCTGCCGCAGGTGCCGGAGCCGGACGCGGACGACGAGTACGTCCGGGCCGCGCACCAGGAGGTCGACGCCCTCCTGGACCGGCTCGGCTGGGAGAACGCCAAGCAGCTCACGACCATCTCCCCCGCGTACCGCTCGCTGGTGGTGGCGGTGGCCGCCTTCCGCCGGCTCGGCTACGGCTTCGGGGCCGAACTCCTCGCCCCGTACGCCGAGTTGATGCACCGGACGGCCGTCCTCGACCTGGACAACCTGGAGACGTACCGGACGGAGGCGGAACGGATCGAGTTCGCGGTCCTGGGGGCGATCCTCAACGAGCCGGTGCTGCAGGCACTGCACCGGCTGGCCCAGGAGGAGGAGACGACGCGGCGGTACGGCTTCGAGTAGCCGGTGCCGGGCACGACGAAGGCCCCCCGCCGAAGCGGAGGGCCTTCCTCTTGTACCCCCGACCGGATTCGAACCGGCGCTACCGCCTTGAGAGGGCGGCGTGCTAGGCCGCTACACAACGGGGGCATGGACACTGCGTTTCCGCAGGTCCGAGCTGGTCTACCTGGACTCGAACCAAGACTAACTGAACCAGAATCAGTCGTGCTGCCAATTACACCATAGACCAATGATGGTTTAGACCAGTCAGTACCCCCGACCGGATTCGAACCGGCGCTACCGCCTTGAGAGGGCGGCGTGCTAGGCCGCTACACAACGGGGGCCCTAGCGATCCCGACAAGATCAGGATCAGTACCCCCGACCGGATTCGAACCGGCGCTACTGCCTTGAGAGGGCAGCGTGCTAGGCCGCTACACAACGGGGGCTTTGCAGATAAGCTCTGCGAGCTGGCCTACCTGGACTCGAACCAAGACTAACTGAACCAGAATCAGTCGTGCTGCCAATTACACCATAGGCCACTGGAACTCAAGCCCCTGTGGGGTTCTCGTTCTAGCTTGCTCCTCGGGGCTCCGGCCTTTCGGCCCGCTCCCCTCGGCGCAGGAAGAACATTACCCGAAGGTGGACGGGGCTCCAAAACGGGTATCCGCGCGGACGAGCGCGGGGAGTTCGGCGAGGGTCGTGATCCGGTGCGCCACGGCCGCCCCGTCGGCGTCCGGGTGGGCCACGCGGCGGTCGATCCACACGGACAGCAGCCCGGCCTCGGCGGCGCCCCGCCCGTCGATCTCCGGGTGGTCGCCGACGTACGCCACCTCGTGCGCGGGCAGCCCGAGGGCCTCGCAGACCGCCAGGAAGGCACCGGGGTCCGGCTTGGCGACACCCAGCTCGGCGGCGCACAGGACGGCCTCGAAGCGGTCGCGGATGCCGAGCGTGCGCAGCTTGTGCTCCTGGACCACGATGCTGGAGTTGGACAGCACAGCGTGCCGGTGGCTGGCGGCGAGGGCGTCCAGGGCGGGCAGGGCGTCCGGGAACAGTCGCCAGGCTGCCTGGTAATGGTTCAGATAGCGCTCGAACCAGGCGTCCGCCTCGGCGTCGCCGAGCGGCTCGCCCAGGAAGTACCGGACGCGGTCGCGCCGCTGCCCCTCGAAGGTGCTCTCGCCCGCCGCGTACCGCGCCCACTGCCGGTCGGTGCACTCCCGCCACCACTGAAGCGCCTCGTCGGGCCCGCCGTACCAGGCGAGCAGCCCCTCGGACTCGAGATAGGCACGCATGCCCTCCCGGTCCGCTGCGGTGTAGTCGAACAGGGTGTCGTCCACGTCCCAGACCACGGCTCTGATCGTCATGGTTCGAACCTATCCCGTGACGAATACAACAGGGGCGGCATCCGGACACTTCCGGATGCCGCCCCTGGCGCTGCCCGGCGGTTACGCGGCGAGCTTGGCGAGGGCCGCGTCGATGCGGGCCAGCGTCTTCTCCTTGCCCAGGACTTCCAGGGACTCGAAGAGGGGCAGGCCGACCGTGCGGCCGGTGACGGCGACGCGGACCGGGGCCTGGGCCTTGCCGAGCTTGAGGCCGTGCGCCTCGCCGGCGGCGAGGACGGCCTCCTTCAGGGACTCGGCGGAGGTCCAGTCGGCCCGCTCCAGCTTCTCGCGGGCGGTGCGCAGCAGGGCGTCGGAGCCCTCCTTCATCGCCTTCGTCCACGAGGCCTCGTCCTCGGCCGGCTCGGCGAGGAACAGGAAGTCGACGTTGTCGGTGATCTCCGAGAGCACCTTCAGACGGGTCTGCGCGTGCGGGGCGATCGCCTCCCACTTCGCCTCGTCGAAGTCCTCCGGCGCCCAGGGCGCGAACGGGGCCTTCAGCCACGGGCGGCAGCGCTCGGTGAAGTCCTTCACGTCCAGCATGCGGATGTGGTCGCCGTTGATCGCCTCGCACTTCTTCAGGTCGAAGCGCGCCGGGTTGGGGTTCACGTCGGAGATGTCGAAGGCCGCGACCATCTCCTCGACCGAGAAGATGTCCTGGTCGGCGGAGAGCGACCAGCCCAGCAGGGAGAGGTAGTTGAGCAGGCCCTCGGGCAGGAAGCCCTGCTCGCGGTAGAGGTTCAGCGACGACTGCGGGTCGCGCTTGGAGAGCTTCTTGTTGCCCTCGCCCATCACGTACGGCAGGTGGCCGAAGGCGGGCGTCTGCTTGGCGATGCCCAGCTCGGTCAGCGCCTTGTACAGGGCGATCTGGCGCGGGGTGGAGGAGAGCAGGTCCTCGCCGCGCAGGACGTGGGTGATCTCCATCAGGGCGTCGTCGACCGGGTTGACCAGCGTGTACAGCGGGGCGCCGTTCGCGCGGACGATGCCGTAGTCCGGCACGTTCTCGGGCGTGAAGGTCAGCTCGCCGCGGACCAGGTCGGTGAAGGTGATCGTCTCGTCCGGCATCCGGAAGCGGACGATCGGCGTGCGGCCCTGGGCCCGGTACTCCTCGACCTGCTCGGCGGACAGGTCACGGCAGTGGCCGTCGTAGCCGGAGGGCTTGCCGGCGGCGCGGGCGGCCTCGCGGCGGGTGTCCAGCTCCTCCTGGGAGCAGTAGCAGTGGTAGGCGTGGCCGGCGTCCAGCAGCTTCTGCGCGACCTCCTTGTAGAGGTCCATGCGCTGCGACTGCCGGTACGGCGCGTGCGGGCCGCCGACCTCGGGGCCCTCGTCCCAGTCGAAGCCGAGCCAGCGCATCGCGTCCAGCAGCTGGTTGTACGACTCCTCCGAGTCGCGGGCCGCGTCGGTGTCCTCGATGCGGAAGACCAGCGTGCCCTGGTGGTGCCGGGCGAACGCCCAGTTGAACAGGGCGGTGCGGACCAGGCCCACATGGGGGTTACCGGTGGGCGAGGGGCAGAAACGGACGCGTACGGGGGAGCCGGGTGCGCTAGCCACGCTTGACAACCTTGTTGGTGAGAGTGCCGATGCCTTCGATGGTGACGGCGACCTCGTCGCCGACGTTCAGGGGGCCGACCCCCGCGGGGGTGCCGGTGAGGATGACGTCGCCGGGGAGCAGGGTCATGGCCTCGGAGATGTTGACGACCAGGTCCTCGATGGAGTGGATCATCTCGCTCGTGCGGCCCAGCTGACGCTGTTCGCCGTTGACGGTGAGCTGGACGGTCAGGTCGTTCGCGCGCCCGAGGTCCAGGCCGGTCTCCACCCAGGGGCCGAGCGGGCAGGAGGTGTCGAAGCCCTTGGCCCGGGCCCACTGCTTCTCGCGCTTTTGCACATCGCGGGCGGTGACGTCGTTGGCGCAGGTGTAGCCGAAGATCACGTCCTTGACGCGCTCGCGCGGGACCTCGCGGCACATGCGGCCGATGACGACGGCCAGCTCGGCCTCGTGGTGCAGTTCCTCGGAGAACGGCGGGTACTGGATGTCGTCGCCGGGCCCGATCACCGAGGTGGACGGCTTGAAGAAGGCGAACGGGGCGTCGGGCACCTCGTTGCCCAGTTCACGGGCGTGCTCGGCGTAGTTGCGGCCGAACGCGACGACCTTGTTGGGGAGGACCGGCGGGAGCAGCCTGACCTTGCTCAGCGGCACCTTCGTACCGGACAGCTCGTGGTCCGCGAACGGGATGCCCTTGATGATGTCGAGGACGAGTTCGTCCTGCTTCTCGCCCTCGACCGCGCCGAAGGCGACGTTCCCGTCGATGGAGAACCTGGCGATGCGCACGGGATCCTTGCGCCCCTCAACTAGAACCGGCGTACTGACGCCTCAGGTTAACCGTCGGACCGCTCGCGGGCCGAATAGGTATTCCCGCCGGGAGGGGTGCGTGGCCGCAGGAAAAGGGGTCCTCGAGGCGCCCGGAGGGTGCCCTCGCGGGCCGTACGACACGCGCCGGCGGCCGCGGGAGCGCGGCCGCCGGGGGTTGTTCCGGATGATCACGGGCTGCTGCGATTAAGGAGGTCCGGGGAATTACGGCCCCGGATCGTCGCACCGGAAATTCAGCGGAACAGGTGAGCCCCCGTGGGCTACTCTGCGGCCATCGCCTGAGCCGGGACGTCGACCAGGACGGTGCGCCTGGGGTTGGCCGTCTGCAGCGGGAGGTCGACGGAGTGCTCCGGCAGCTCGGGCGTCTGCAGTTCGTCGGCGTCCTTCAGGTGCGCCAGGGTCGTGCGCCGCGGGTTGGCGATCTTGTGGAACATCATCGTCGTCTTCACCGTTGTCGTCCTGTGCCCTCTGGTCGAGTGGGTTTGCAGAGTCGTCCCTGTTGTAAAGCGTCAGGCTAAACATCCGATTCCCCGCCGATGGCGCCAACTGCCCCCGCAGCGCATGTGAGTTTGCTCACGACGTCGCGGACAAACCGGTCAAATCTCGCCAGCAATGCGCCCTAACGAAACGGACATTGACGACCCGAAGCCATCATTCCGCTCCTGATCATGGCGACTGGGACACCTGGTGCCCACAGGTGAATCGCAGGGAAATGCCCGTTATGCACGGGATAAGCTTCCACGGCTGGTGACATGGCACTCACAGCCCGTCACCGAGGTCACGGCTCGGTCCCGGCCCTTGTTGGAGATCCGGCACTGTGCTGGAATTCCACGGACCGCCGCAGGATCGAGCCGGCGCACAGGGGGCGCGACGCAGCGCCGAGTGGGCGGCGAGATAGGGGGGAACCAGCGCCGGTCACTCAAGACCATCGGGGGGCGTTTTCAGGGCGCTCTCCACACGCCGACACCGTGTCCCTCCGTTCACGCGGAGGGGCGCCTGGTCCAGAGGTTGCGACGCTAGTGCAGGGACGTTTCAAGAGGGATGGCAGCGCTTCGGCGGAGCCGGAGCCGCGCGACGGGACTGGCCCCATGAAGGGCAGCTCCTCGCCCCAGCACGCCCAGAACCCGGGCCCGGCCCCGTCCGGTGACGGCGGCGGGCGCCCCGGCGCGTCGGGACCGGCGGCCTCGGCGACGGCATCGGTGTCCGGCGGGACCACGGCCGCCGCGGCCGCCACGCCCGCCGCGAAGCCCGCCAAGGGCGCCACCGGCCCGGGCTCCCGCATGGCCCTGCGCAACTGGCGCATCTCCACGCGTCTGGTCTCGCTGCTCGCCCTCCCCGTGGTCGCGGCGACCTCGCTGGGCGCGCTGCGCATCGACCAGAACATCAACGACATCCAGCAGCTCGACAACATGAAGCTGCTGACCGACATGACCAAGCAGGCCACGGAACTGGCCGCCGCGCTCCAGGAGGAGCGCGACCAGTCCGCCGGTCCGCTGGCCCACGGCCTGAAGGCGACCGACTACACGGTCAAGGGCTACCAGGAGAAGACCGACCGGGCCCGCGAGAACTTCCTCGACGCCTCCGAGCAGATCGACGCGGCGAGCAAGAGCGGCAACCTGCAGGGCGTGCGCGACGCGCTCGTCGGCCTCGCCAACCAGCTGGACGACCTGGCCAAGATCCGCCGGTCCGCCTACCAGGCGGGCGGCAACTCGACGCAGACCATCGAGTCGTACCACCGCCTGATCACCCAGCTGATCAGCCTCTCCCAGGACATGGCCGAGGCGTCCAGCAACCCGGAGATGATCTCCCGCACCCGCGCCCTGGCGGCCTTCTCCACCGCCAAGGAGTACGCCTCCGTGCAGCGCGCCACGATCGCCGCCGCGCTGCCCGCGACCACCTCCTCCAAGGGCGACCTCTCCGAGAACGACCGCCTCTACGGCGAGTCGGCGTACCAGAGCGAGAACTCCGAGCTGGCGATCTTCCGCAAGATCTACGCCAGCCAGAACGCCGAGGAACTCCTCAAGCCGATCGACGAGGGCAACCCGACGATCGAGTCGGCCGACACCTACGCCAAGCGCGCCTTCGAGTCCTCCACCGGTATGCAGCAGCTGCCGGCGCGTTCGTACCGCGACTGGGTGGACGACAGCTCGACCAAGATCGAGCAGATGAAGAAGATCGAGCACACGCTGCTCGAGGAGATGGAGCAGAAGGCCCGCGAGCTGAAGAGCGCCACCCAGCAGGACGCGATCATCTCCGGTGCGCTGATCCTGCTCGTGCTCGGTGTGTCGCTGGTCGGCGCGTTCGTCGTGGCCCGCTCCATGATCCGCTCGCTGCGCCGCCTGCAGGAGACCGCCACCAAGGTCGCCCAGGACCGCCTGCCCGAGCTGGTCAAGCAGCTGTCGGAGTCCGACCCGCAGGACGTCGACACGTCCGTGGAGTCGGTCGGTGTGCACTCCCGGGACGAGATCGGCCAGGTGGCCGCGGCCTTCGACGACGTGCACCGCGAGGCGGTCCGCCTCGCCGCCGAGCAGGCCCTGCTGCGGGGCAACGTCAACGCGATGTTCACCAACCTCTCGCGCCGTTCCCAGGGCCTCATCCAGCGCCAGCTGTCGCTCATCTCCGAACTGGAGTCCCGCGAGGCCGACCCGGACCAGCTGTCCTCGCTGTTCAAGCTGGACCACCTCGCCACGCGTATGCGTCGTAACGGTGAGAACCTCCTCGTCCTCGCCGGTGAGGAGCCCGGCCGGCGCTGGACCCGCCCGGTCCCGCTGGTCGACGTGCTCCGTGCCGCCGCGTCCGAGGTGGAGCAGTACGAGCGCATCGAGCTGGCCTCGGTGCCCACCACCGAGGTCGCCGGCCGCGTCGTCAACGACCTCGTGCACCTGCTCGCCGAGCTGCTCGAGAACGCCACCTCCTTCTCCTCGCCGCAGACCAAGGTCAAGGTCACCGGTCACGCGCTGCCCGACGGCCGCGTGCTGATCGAGATCCACGACACGGGCATCGGCCTGTCGCCCGAGGACCTCGCGGCGATCAACGAGCGGCTCGCCTCGCCGCCCACCGTGGACGTCTCCGTCTCCCGCCGCATGGGCCTGTTCGTGGTCGGCCGGCTGTCCCAGCGCCACGGCATCCGCATCCAGCTGCGCCCGTCCGACTCCGGTGGTACGACCGCGCTGGTCATGCTGCCGGTGGACGTGGCACAGGGCGGCAAGAAGCCGGCTCCCGGCAAGCCCGGCGCGCCCGGCGCGAGCGGTGGTCCCGCCGCCGCGCAGGCCGCCGCCGGTGCGGCCGCGGCCCGTCGGCAGAGCGGCAACGGCAACGGCGGTGCCCTCGGCGGCGCTCCGGCCGGCGGCGGTCTGCTCGGTGCCGGTCCCGCCCCGCGCGGTCAGGTCGGTGCCGGCCAGGGTCCCCGTGCCGCGCTGCCCGGCGCGGGCCAGGGCGGCCGTCCGGGTGCACCGGGCGGCGCGCGCGGTCCCCAGGGCGGTCCCGGTGGTCTCGGCGGTCCGCAGCAGGGCCGGCCGATGCCCGCGGGTTCCGGTGCGGGCGGCTTCGGCGGTCAGGCACCGGGCGCCCCGCAGGGCCTGCAGGCCGCGAACCCGGCCGGGCCGCAGCAGGACGCCTTCGGCGGCCGTGGCCCGCAGCGCCCCGGCGCCCCCTCCGACCAGGGCCGTCAGCCCCAGCTGCCGCCGCGTGGCGGTCCGCGGGCCGAACTGCCCGGCGGTGACCCGCAGCCGCGCACCCCGAGCTGGAGCGACTCCGGGGCCCCGCTGTCGCGTGCCTCGCTGGACGCCCCGCGCGGCCACGACGAGCAGGACCCGGCGCACACCGCGCGCATGCCGCGGATCGACGACCGGCAGGGTCCGGGCTCGACCGCGGAGATACCGGCGATCCCCGGCACCGACGGCCACGGCCCGTCCGCCACGGGCGAGTTCCCGCGCGCGGATCTGAACGGCATGGGCGGCTCCTCGAGCACGGGCCAGTTCCCCCGGCCCGACGGCCCGCAGCACACCGGCCAGTTCGCCCGCCCGGACAGCCCCCAGCAGACCGGCCAGTTCCAGCAGCCCGGCCAGTTCCAGCAGCCCGGGGGCCCGCAGCACACCGGCCAGTTCGCCCGTCCCGAGGCTCCCGACGGCCGCGGCGACCAGCAGGGCTCGTTCGTCCGCTCCGACGTCTTCGGCACCCCGGCACCCGCGCGGCAGGACGACGGCGCGCAGAACGCCGGCCGGTTCACGGCTCCGCAGGCCTACGACGGCGGCTCCACCGGGCAGCACGCGCTGCCCGGGCGGCAGAACCCGGCGCACACCGGTCAGTTCGAGCGCCCGCAGCCGCCCGCCCGGGACGAGTTCGGCGCCCCGCGCCCGCCGGCCCCGCAGCCGCAGCGCCCGGCACACCGTGAGCCGGAGGCGCTGCCGCCGGCCAGCGGCCCGGTCGACGGCCGTACCCCGCTGTACGACACGCTGGAGACCAACTGGTTCCACGGCGGTCCGCAGGAGGGCGCGCCCGCGCAGCAGCAGCCGCAGCAGCCGCAGGCTCCCGCCCCGGCTCCGCGGCGTGGCCCGGGCGGCAACCAGAACGGCAGCGGTGGCAACAACTCTGGCAACGCCGGCAACAACGGCGTCGGCTCGAACACCGGGACCTGGCGTACCTCGCCGAACGACGAACTCGTCCGGCAGGCCGAGCGCGTCAGGCAGCCCGCCGCGGGTGGTGTCACCACGTCCGGTCTGCCGCGCCGGGTGCCCCGGGCCAACCTCGTCCCGGGCACGGCTCAGCAGCAACAGCACCAAGCCGGTCCGCAGGTCTCGCGTGCGCCTGACGACGTACGCGGGCGGCTGACCAATCTCCGTCGGGGTATCGCACAGGGTCGTCAGGTCGGCAACGGCCAGACCGGCAGCTACCCGAACCCCACTCACCAGCAGGAGCGTTAGTTGAGTCCGATGAGCCAGGCGGCACAGAACCTGAACTGGTTGATCACCAACTTCGTGGACAACACCCCCGGGGTGTCGCACACGGTGGTGGTCTCCGCCGACGGCCTTCTGCTGGCGATGTCCGAAGGCTTCCCCAGGGACCGCGCGGACCAGCTCGCGGCCGTCGCCTCCGGTCTGACCTCGTTGACCGCCGGGGCGTCCCGGATCTTCGAGGGCGGCACCGTGGCACAGACGGTCGTGGAGATGGAGCGCGGATTCCTCTTCCTGATGTCCATCTCGGACGGGTCGTCCCTCGCGGTCCTGGCCCACCCCGAGTGCGACATCGGTCTCGTCGGCTACGAGATGGCACTGCTCGTCGACCGCGCGGGTGCGGTACTCACCCCGGACCTGCGCGCCGAACTCCAAGGCAGTCTGCTGCACTGACCGCCCCCGGCACCACCCACCTCACCAAACCACCGTCCGGCCGCCACAATCCCCCCACCGGCCCCCGACAGACGGCTTGACCGACCGACTTGCTGTCCCGCCCGGAGGATTCATGACCCCGCCCACCGCCCATCACGATCCGTACGCGGAACCGTACGGGGACGAGGGCGACCAGCCGCTGGTCCGTCCGTACGCGATGACCGGCGGCCGGACGCGGCCGCGCTACCAGCTCGCCATCGAGGCGCTGATCAGCACCACGGCCGACCCGGCTGCGCTCATGGGGCTGCTCCCGGAGCACCAGCGCATCTGCCACCTGTGCCGTGAGGTCAAGTCGGTCGCGGAGGTCTCCGCGCTGCTGGCCATGCCGCTCGGTGTGGCCCGGATCCTGGTCGCCGACCTCGCCGAGGCCGGCCTGGTCGCCATTCACCAGCCAGGTGGCGACGAGAACAACGGCGGCGCTCCGGACGTGACGCTGCTCGAAAGGGTGCTCAGTGGACTTCGCAAGCTCTGACGCGGGCCGGGCCACCACCTCGGCGAAGATCGTGGTGGCGGGCGGCTTCGGCGTGGGCAAGACCACGTTCGTCGGCGCCGTCTCGGAGATCAACCCGCTGCGCACCGAGGCCGTCATGACGTCCGCGAGCGCGGGCATCGACGACCTCACCCACACCGGGGACAAGACCACGACCACGGTGGCCATGGACTTCGGCCGCATCACCCTGGACCAGGACCTGATCCTGTACCTCTTCGGTACGCCCGGTCAGGACCGCTTCTGGTTCATGTGGGACGACCTGGTACGCGGTGCGATCGGCGCGGTGGTGCTCGTGGACACCCGGCGCCTCGCCGACTGCTTCCCGGCCGTCGACTACTTCGAGAACAGCGGCCTGCCGTTCGTCATCGCCCTCAACGGCTTCGACGGCCATCAGCCCTACACCCCCGACGAGGTGCGCGAGGCGCTCCAGATCGGGCCGGACGCCCCGATCATCACGACGGACGCCCGCCACCGGGCCGACGCCAAGAGTGCGCTGATCACGCTGGTCGAGCACGCCCTGATGGCGCGCTTGCGATAGCGCACGCATACGTACTCAAGTACGACGTGCCGTACGGCAGTTGTCGTAAACGGACGGGAGCCGGCTGTGGCCTTTGACACGGTCGGCTCCGGTGTTCATAACAGTTCGGCAGAGGAATCCCCTGGTATCACCACGCGACGCGGTCGAGCGGTACCGCTGCGCTCACAAACGCCCCGCCTTTTGGCGGGGCTCGCTCTTTATGACCGTTTTATCTAGGGCCTGCAACGGCCCTCTCCAGAGGTTTCCGCTGTTTGGAAGAGCACTGGTCCACGTGCTGGAATGCCTGAACTGCCCAATAGTCAACGACGTACTACGTGGTCGATGACGAACCGGGCTCTGAGAGACTGCGGCACGACGTAGGTGCCGACCGCCGAGAGGTTGTTGGTCGAGTGAGGCGAAGCAAGAACGGTCCCGAGCCGTCGGCGCGGGGCAACTTCACCCCGCCGCCGCGCGCTGCGGCGCCCACCCCCGTCACCGGTGGGGAGCCGGCGGCCCCTCAGGCGCCGAGCGGCGGCCGTTTCTCCCCGCGCAACTGGCGCGTGCCGACCAGACTGAACGCGATCCTGCTCATACCCGTGGCGGTCGGCCTCGTCATGGGCGGCTTCCAGGTGAAGAGTTCGATCGACACCTGGCAGCAGGCCCGTGACGCCGAGAACACCGCCCGTCTGGTGCGTGCCTCGCTGTCGTACGCCGACGCCCTCTACAACGAGCGGGACACCACCGCCGCGCCCCTGCTGAAGGGCAGGCTCGAGACGGCCCAGGACAAGGCGACCGTCTCGGCCTCCCGTGACGCCACCGACAAGGCCGCCGACGCCTTCGACCAGGCGGCCCAGAACATGCCGCACAAGTCGGGCCTGGAGCGCCGGCTGAAGCTGTTCCGCGAGGCGGAACCCTTCCTGCAGACGCTGCGCGCCGGCGCCTACACCTCCAAGTTCACGGGTGTGCAGACCGAGGAGGGCTACGTCAAGGTCGCCCACCCGCTGATGGAGTTCGCCAACGAGCTGGGTCTCGGCACCGGCAACATCACCTCCTACGGCCGTACCGTCTACGCCATCTCGCTCACCAAGGCGGCACTGTCGCTGGAGCGCTCGATCGGCATGCACATCCTGGTCAAGCCGGGTCCCGACGCCCCCAACCTGGCCAGCCAGCGCGTCGCCCTGTCCTCCTACGCCTACCTGGAGGGCATCGCCGTCGAGGAGTACCTCGGCGGTGGCACCCAGGCCGACGCGGACAAGCTGGACGCGGAGAAGAAGAGCATCCAGACCCAGGCCGTGACGATGGCCCAGCAGGCCAAGGCCAAGGACCCGGCCTACATCCCGCCGCCGTCCGACCCGCAGAAGATGGTCACGGCGCTCGCCACGCTGGACTCCACCGACCCCGCCGCCCGTGCGCTGCTCGCCCAGAAGGGCATCACCGCGGAGAACTGGTGGGCGGTCAACACGCTCAAGTTCAACGCCTACCGCGACATCGAGTCGGGCATGGCCGACAAGGCCGTGAGCGAGGCCTCGTCGATCGCCGACGACGCCAAGAACTCCGCGTTCATCACCGGCGCCGTGGTCGTGGTCGCCCTGCTGCTGGCCTTCATCCTGGCCGGCGCGGTGGCCCGCCAGATGAGCCGCTCGATGCGCCAGCTGCGCAACGCCGCGTTCGGCATCGCCGAGCAGCGACTGCCGATGCTGGTCGACCAGCTCTCGCGCACCGACCCCGGCCGGGTCGACACCCGGGTCGCGCCGATCCCGATCACCACCAAGGACGAGATCGGCGAGGTCGCCCGCGCCTTCGACCAGGTCCACCGCGAGGCGGTCCGGCTCGCCTCCGAGCAGGCCCTGCTGCGGGGCAACATCAACGCGATCTTCACCAACCTGTCGCGCCGCAACCAGTCGCTGATCGAGGGCCAGCTGACCCTGATCACCGACCTGGAGAACAACGAGGCCGACCCGGACCAGCTGGAGAACCTCTTCCGGCTGGACCACCTGGCCACCCGTATGCGCCGCAACGGCGAGAACCTCCTGGTCCTCGCGGGCGAGGAGCCCGGCCGCCGCTGGGACCAGCCGGTCCCGCTGGTCGACGTGCTGCGCGCCGCCTCCTCCGAGGTGGAGCAGTACGAGCGCATCGAGCTGTCCGGCGTCCCGGAGGCCGAGATCCACGGCCGCGCGGTCACCGACCTCGTGCACCTGCTCGCCGAGCTGCTGGAGAACGCCACGACGTTCTCCTCCCCGCAGACCAAGGTCCGGGTCACCGCCACCCGTCTCCCCGACGGCCGGATCATGATCGAGATCCACGACAAGGGCATCGGTCTGACGGCCGAGGACTTCGCGGACATCAACCACAAGCTGGCCAACCCGCCGACCGTGGATGCGGCGATCTCCCAGCGCATGGGCCTGTTCGTGGTCGGCCGGCTGTCCGACCGGCACGGCATTCGCGTCCAGCTGCGCCCCTCGGGCGAGCAGGCAGGCACGACCTCCCTGGTCATGCTGCCGGACGCGATCACGCACGGCGGTGGCGGCGAGGCGCCGCTGGACCGCGAGGAGTTCACCGTCTCGCAGATCATCCCGGAGCAGCAGTTCCAGGGTGAGAGCTTCGGTCAGGTGCAGCCGATGCGCACCGCCGCCGAACTCGGCTTCGACGACAGCCGGTACACGGAGGTCCCCGACGACATCCGTGAGCTGGACCCGGTCGGCCGCTCGCTGATGCGCGAGGAGCGCCGCGCCGCGCTCGAGGCCCAGACGCACGGGCCGCAGCAGCCCGAGCCGGGTGCGGAGCCCGAGGCGCCCGCCGCCTACGCCGACCCGCTGTTCGACGGCCGGCAGTCCTTCCAGGAGCAGCCGCAGCAGCCGTACCAGGAGCCGTCGTACGAGGAGCAGCAGGTCTCGTACGAGGAACCGCGGCAGGCTCCCTACGAGGAGCAGCAGCACGGCTCGTACGAGGAGCAGTACTTCGCGCCGAACGGCACCCTGCCGCAGGGCGACCGCTTCTCCGCCGGTGGCGGTTACCCCGATCCGGCGTACCCGGAGCCGGCCCAGGCGCACTCCTACCAGGATGACTGGCCCCAGCAGGACGGCTACCAGAACGGCTATCCGGCCCAGTACGCTCCGGAAACGGAATCTTCGCAGGCCGCTGACGCGAGTGAGCAGAACCGCGTAGGCTTCGACCGTCCGGGACCGGCCTCTCCCGCCGCCCACGAGCTGACCGACGCCGGGCTGCCCCGCCGCGGTTCCACCGCGAGCGGCCCCACCGGCTCGAGTGCCACGAACGGCACGGCGCGCGTGCAGCAGGAAGCGCCGGCTCCCGCACCGAGCAACGCCGCGGGGCCGGGCGGCGACTGGCGTTCGGCGAACGACCAGCGGTGGCAGCAGGCCGCGCAGCTCCGCAAGCCGAAGGCGGGCGGGGTCACCGCCTCGGGTCTGCCGCGGCGCGTGCCCAAGGCCAACCTGGTCGAGGGTGCCGCCGAAACCACCCCCCAGGGAGGCCCCCAGGTCTCCCGCGCCCCGGAGGACGTCCGGGGCAGGCTGAGCAACCTGCGTCGGGGCGTCCAGCGCGGACGCAGCGCAGGCAGTGAAACGAACGGCCAGGGCTTCGGTCCTGACAGCACCTACAACCAGGAGCGTTAGTGTGAGCCCGATGAGCCAGGCGGCACAGAACCTGAACTGGTTGATCACCAACTTCGTGGACAACACCCCGGGGGTGTCCCACACGGTGGTGGTCTCCGCCGACGGACTCCTTCTGGCGATGTCCGAAGGCTTCCCCCGCGACCGTGCCGACCAGCTCGCGGCCGTCGCCTCCGGTCTGACGTCTCTGACGGCAGGCGCCTCCCGGATCTTCGAGGGAGGCAGCGTGAACCAGACGGTTGTGGAGATGGAGCGGGGATTCCTCTTCATCATGTCCATCTCCGACGGTTCCTCGCTCGCGGTTCTGGCCCACCCGGAAGCGGACATCGGCCTCATCGGGTACGAGATGGCCCTTCTGGTGGACCGCGCGGGCACGGTCCTCACCCCGGATCTCCGCGCGGAGCTCCAGGGGAGCCTTCTCAACTAGTAATCGGACGGTGCGTATTCGCGTCCCGGGGCCGTAAGGTTTCGGGACGCGGCTCCACAGCGATGGGTGCCCGGCACAGTCGGAGGAGGAGAAAGTGGCAACACCCCCAGGCGGTTCGCATTCGGGAAACTGGTCGTACGGCCCTGCCCAGGGCCAGGGCGACGGTTCTGCGAACCGGTACAACTTCCCCTCCGCCCCGAGCCACCGGCAGCCGTACACGCCGCAGGGCCCCGGCCCCTCGCCGTACGACCAGCCGCCGGCACCGCGCATCCAGCCGGTGCAGCCGCAACGACGCCCCGAGCCGGCGCCCGCGTCCGCATCGAACAACCCCTTGGTGCGTCCGTACGCCATGACCGGCGGCCGGACTCGCCCGCGCTACCAGCTCGCCATCGAGGCACTGGTGCACACCACCGCCGCTCCGCACCAGATGCAGGGCCAGCTGCCCGAACATCAGCGGATCTGCAACCTGTGCCGGGAGATCAAGTCGGTCGCCGAGGTCTCGGCGCTGCTGACGATCCCCCTCGGCGTGGCCAGGATTCTCGTCGCCGACCTGGCGGAGGCGGGCCTGGTCGCCATCCATCAGCCCGGCGGCGACGAGAACGCCGGTGGCCAGCCAGACGTGACACTGCTCGAAAGGGTGCTCAGTGGACTTCGCAAGCTCTAGCGGCGGTCCTTCCCGCTCCACCACCTCTGCCAAGATCGTGGTGGCGGGCGGCTTCGGCGTGGGCAAGACCACGTTCGTCGGCGCCGTCTCGGAGATCAACCCGCTGCGCACCGAGGCCGTCATGACGTCCGCGAGCGCGGGCATCGACGACCTCACCCACACCGGGGACAAGACCACCACCACGGTGGCCATGGACTTCGGCCGCATCACCCTGGACCAGGACCTGATCCTGTACCTCTTCGGTACGCCCGGTCAGGACCGCTTCTGGTTCATGTGGGACGACCTGGTACGCGGTGCGATCGGCGCGATCGTCCTGGTGGACACCCGGCGCCTCGCCGACTGCTTCCCGGCCGTCGACTACTTCGAGAACAGCGGCCTGCCGTTCGTCATCGCCCTCAACGGCTTCGACGGGAACCAGCCGTACAACCCGGACGAGGTCCGCGAGGCGCTCCAGATCGGCCCCGACACCCCGATCATCACGACCGACGCCCGCCACCGCGCGGACGCCAAGTCGGCGCTGATCACTCTCGTGGAGCACGCTCTGATGGCCCGGCTCCGCTGAGCCCGGCTGTCCCGCGCCCCTGACGGGGCGCACCGGCACAGAAGAAGGGCCCCCTCCGCGGAGGGGGCCCTTCTTCTGTGCCGATTCGGCTGAGCGGCGCGGCTAGTGCCAGCTGTGCGGGGCGCGGAAGCCGCCCTCGCGCTCCAGGCGGCGCCAGCCGGCCCTGGCGCGGCCTCGGTGGGTCTGGGCGTCGGGCGCCGTGCGGGCGGCGGCGCGGGCCAGGAGGACGGCCGTGATCGCGGCGACTTCCTCGGGCTCGGCGTGGCCCTTCTCGACGCGGATGTCAGGAGTGCTCATGGATGTCAGTCTCCGTGGAAGAGAGGTCCGCGGGGTTGCCGCGACGGGTCCGCTCGGTTACTGCGGGGGGTTGCCGTGCTTGCGGGAGGGCAGGTCGGCGTGCTTGGACTGGAGCATCGCCAGCGACTTGACCAGGACCTCGCGGGTCTCGGCGGGGTCGATGACGTCGTCCACGAGGCCGCGCTCGGCCGCGTAGTACGGGTGCATCAGCTCGGCCTTGTACTCCTTGACCATCTTCTGCCGCATGGCCTCGGGGTCCGCGGCCCCGGCGATCTGCCGGCGGAAGATGACGTTGGCGGCGCCCTCGGCGCCCATCACCGCGATCTCGTTGGTCGGCCACGCGTACGTCAGGTCGGCGCCGATCGACTGGGAGTCCATGACGATGTAGGCACCTCCGTACGCCTTGCGCAGGATCAGCGAAATCCTCGGCACGGTCGCGTTGCAGTAGGCGTAGAGCAGCTTCGCGCCGTGGCGGATGATTCCGCCGTGCTCCTGGTCGACACCGGGGAGGAACCCCGGAACGTCCAGGAAGGTGACGATCGGGATATTGAAAGCGTCACACATCTGGACGAAACGCGCAGCTTTTTCGCTCGCCTCGATGTCCAGGACACCGGCGAGGACCTGCGGCTGGTTGGCGATGATGCCGACGACCTGGCCGTCCAGGCGGGCCAGGGCGCAGATGATGTTGCGCGCCCAGCGCTCGTGGACCTCGAGGTACTCGCCGTCGTCGACGATCTCCTCGATCACCTTGGCCATGTCGTAGGGCCGGTTGCCGTCCGCCGGCACCAGGTCGAGCAGGACGTCGCTGCGGCGGTCGACCGCGTCGGAGGACTCCACGCGCGGCGGGTTCTCGCGGTTGTTCTGCGGCAGGAGCGAGAGGAGGTAGCGGACCTCGGCGAGGCAGGTCTCCTCGTCGTCGTAGGCGAAGTGGCACACGCCGGACGTCTCGGCGTGCACGTCCGCGCCGCCCAGGCCGTTCTGGGTGATCTCCTCGCCCGTCACCGCCTTGACCACGTCCGGACCGGTGATGAACATCTGGGACGTCTCACGGACCATGAACACGAAGTCGGTCAGGGCGGGACTGTAGGCCGCACCGCCCGCGCACGGGCCGAGCATCACCGAGATCTGCGGGATGACACCCGACGCCCTGGTGTTGCGCTGGAAGATGCCGCCGTACCCGGCCAGCGCGCTGACACCCTCCTGGATACGGGCACCGGCACCGTCGTTCAGCGACACCAGCGGCGCACCCGCCGCGATCGCCATGTCCATGATCTTGTGGATCTTCGTCGCGTGGGCCTCGCCCAGCGCACCGCCGAAGATCCGGAAGTCATGCGCGTACACGAAGACCGTACGGCCCTCCACCGTGCCCCAACCGGTGATCACACCGTCGGTGTACGGCTTCTTCGCCTCCAGCCCGAACCCCTGCGCACGATGCCGGCGCAGCTGCTCGACCTCCTGGAAGGACCCTGGGTCCAGGAGCAGCTCGATCCGCTCCCGGGCCGTCAGCTTCCCCTTGGCGTGCTGCGCCGCGGTCGCCTTCTCGCTGGGACCGGCCACGGCCCTGGCACGGATCTCGTGCAGCTCGGCGACCCGTCCGCGCGCGTCTCCCGGTTCGCCGGTCGGCTCACCCGTCGTCTCTTCCAAAACGGTCATGTAGCGACCATACGAAGGACACCAAGGAAAGAGGGCCGTTGACTCCGTACAGTCTCCGGCCCGTTTTCCTGGTGCGAGTGAACAGAAGGATGGCCCCATGCAGCCGTTCCGACTGCTCGGAGGGCGCCGTGGTTGTGGAGAGGCAACAAAGGTGTCACCTGAGAGCCACCTCACATTCGCGGCCGGAACATGCCATCCCTGGAGTGACACGGAGTCTGAGACGGCGGCCCGTCTCCAGTACCTCGACACCTTCTCCCGCTCGGAGCACGGCACGCACCGGGCGGTCCCAGACGGCCTCCAGCGGTGTGCCGGTACGCGGCGGCTCGCTGATGCGAAGGGTGGCGGTCCGGCTCCGGCGGACGATCAGCACGCTCGCCCCCGCCGAGACGGCCAGGTCCCCCACCGTACCGGCCCGCCAGAAGTTCGCACCAGTCAGCCCCAGCCGCGGGGCGGCGACGGCCTGCCGGGCGCCGTCGTTGGCGAGGACGGACAGCCAGTGGCGGTCGGCGGCCCGGGCCTCGGTCTCGGCGCGGGAGGCGCCGGGCAGCAGGACGTAGAGGTAGCCGGCGTCGGCCGGGTCGGTGCCGTGGTCGAGCCACAGGGTCTGCCAGCGCCGGGTGCGCCGTTCATCGGTGCTGCCGGTGTTGATGTCGGACCAGGCGCCGGTGCGGTCCTCGCGCAGGGCGCGCAGTTCGCCCCCGCAGGGCAGGATCCAGCCGCCGTGCCCCGCCAGGTGCGCCCAGTGCCGGCCGCGCACGAAGGCCTGGGTGCCGCCCTCCCCCAGGTTGCGGTTGTCCACGACCGTCTCGACCGGGACGCCGTCGGCGCAGCTGATCCCGGCGCCGAGGCAGACCACGGCGTCGTCGAGGAAGAACCAGGACTTGCGGGCCTGCAGGGTGGAGCCGAGGCCTTTGAGGTGCTGGCCCACGGCTGCGTACGTGCCGTCCGTCACGCCGCCCACCCAGCGCACGTCCGGCTTGGGCGCGCCCCATTCGCCGCCGGCGCGGTCGGCGAGGCGCCTGGTGGAGACGGTGGTGCCGGGCAGCCGGTACCAGTCGACGGTCGGCCAGAACCAGTCGGTGTACTGGTCCGTGCGTCCTTCCGGCCACCAGTACAGCATTCCCGAGCCGGTGTGCCAGCCGCGCGGGTTCTCCCCGTTGCCGCACTCGTAGTGGGCGATGCGGTCGCTGGCCATGGACAGGGCGGAAGAGCCGGTGGCCGAGGGGTTCTGGGGCGGGCGGGAGCGGTGATGCGGCGATGGCGTGCAGCCGCGCGAGATCGGCGACGTCGAACTGGGCGGCCGTCAGCATCGGCGTCACGGTGTCGCGTCGGATCCATCCCTTCACCAGCCCGTACCACCTCTCCCGCCGCTCCTGCCCCGCCCCGCCCGCGAGCAGCGCGACGGAGGCGACGAGCGCCTGCCCGTGGAAGTGGTCGCTGCGCATGAGGTGCAGGTCGTCCCCGGCGAGGTAACCCCGGCTGATGGCACGGCCGTTGACGCCGTCCATGACCAGTCCGTCGTGGACGAGGGGTGCGAAGGAGTGCTCGACGGCGTCCAGGACGTTGTGCCGCGCAGGGTCGGTGATCTCCCAGGGCGATCCCGCGAGCAGGGTGAACAGCCGCCCGAGGCCGTCGAGCAGGACCTGTCCGTAGGTCCCCGAGTAGGCGACCCAGGTGTGCTGCACGAAGGAGCCGTCGGCGTGCAGTCCGTCCCCCTCGGTGACGTACGGGAAGACCGGCGACAGGGCGTCCCGGGCGAGCGCGATCCGGCCGGCGTCGCGCCCGAGGATGCCGCGCAGGACGACGGAGCGGCACAGGTCGACGCGGTTGGCGCCGGTGGAGGTGCCGGAGTAGCCGGTGAACACCGCGTCCGGGACGAAGTGGTCGACGGCCGCGCAGGCGGCGGCGATCCGGTCGGCGCCGAGCCGCTCGTACAGGGCGGCGGTGATGTCCATGAGCAGCCGGGGGCTGCCGATCTGCCACTCCCACCAGTTGCCGTAGCGGCTGGTGGAGGGGTTGTAGACGCGGGCGGAGAGGTGGTCGAGCCCGTGCCGGACGGCGTCGAGGAGCGCAGGGTCGCCGGTGGCTCCGGTGCCGGGCTGGGCCCAGGCCTGGGCCATGGTCCACAGCCGGCCGTAACTGAAGGTGATGCCGGACGGCGGGTCGAAGGGGTGGCCGGGCCACAGGGAGTCGGGGGCGGGATCCATGGCCCCGCTGAACTCGCGTGCGAGGGAGCCGAGTTGGGCGAGCCGGGAGGCGTACGGCTCGGTGCCCGGGTCGTAGCCCGCGCCGAGTGCGATGTCGAGCCAGCGGCGGCGCAGGGTGCCGTAGGGGTCCGGACCGGGATCGGCATCGCCGTCCGCCCGGGCGCCGGAGGCGAGGGCCGGGGCCGGGGCGAGGGCGGCGGCCAGCAGCAGCGCGCGCCGGGACAGGCGCCGGGCTCCGGACACGACTCTCCCCCCTCCGCCCGGTTCACCTCATGGTCGGACCGGGCTTCCTGTGGCGCGGCTGCGCAGGCGGTGCAGGCAGTACGGGCGGTGCGGGCGGTGCAGCCGGTACAGGGAGATGGTGCCCGAGCACGATGCGTGTCTGCCAGAGGGCGTACGGCGTCACTGTGCGCGACACCGAAAACACGCTGCGGATGATGTTGAAAACCGAACCGAATGGGTCTACCTTCGGAGTCAAGGATTCGTTTAACGTTCAACTGATCAGTTTCTGGAGCACCACATGGGCATCTTCGGCCGCAAGAGCAGCACCCCCGAGACCACCGGCACGGGTGCGGACCTCACCGCGCTGACCGGCGACTACACGGTCGACCCGGCGCACACCACGATCGGCTTCGTCGCCCGGCACGCCATGGTCACCAACGTCAAGGGCTCCTTCACGGACTTCACCGGCACGCTGCACCTGGACGGCGCGGACCCGGCCCGGTCCACCGCCTCGCTCGACATCCAGGTGGCGAGCGTCGAGACCGGCAACGCCGACCGCGACGGCCACCTGAAGTCGTCCGACTTCTTCAAGATCGACGAGTTCCCGGCCATCACCTTCCGCTCCACCAAGGCGGAGGCCCTGGGCGGCGACGACTACCGCATCACCGGCGACCTCTCCCTGCTCGGCGTGACCAAGCCGATCACCGTCGACCTGGAGTTCAACGGCGCCGCGACCGACCCCTTCGGCAACGAGCGCGTCGGCTTCGAGGGCAAGGCCGAGCTGCTGCGCTCGGAGTGGGGCCTTACCTGGAACGCCGCGCTGGAGACCGGTGGCGTCCTCGTCTCCGACAAGATCAAGCTGGTCTTCGACATCTCGGCGATCAAGAACGCGTGACCCCACGGGGGTTCAACCCTAGAACCCCCCGCCGAAGTCACCACCGCCGTCTCCCCCGCCCCCGTCGATCCCCCCGCCGTCCCCGAATCCGCCCCCGAAGTCCCCGGCGTCGAAGTCCGTGCCGGTGACATCGCCGCCGTCGAGGCCGTTCCCGTGGTCGCTGTCGTCGCCGGGGCCGAAGTCGCCGTATCCGGCGCCGTAGTCGGCCGCGTACGACGGGGTGGCCATCATGCTGCCGAGGAGCGTGCCGACGAGCAGGCCGGGCAGGATGCCGCCGCCGAAGTAGCCGCCCGCCCAGGGGCCGTAGGCGGGACCCGCGTCCCAGTAGGGGCGGCGGCCGTACTCCGTGTCGACCTCGCGGATCACCGGGTCACGGCCGTCGGCCAGCCGGGTGGCGTCGGCCGCGCACACCGGCACCCGGCGCGGGGCGCCGCCGGGCGGGGTCCAGTCGGCGTCGCCGGCCGAGGGGCCGTGGCGCGGGTCGAAGAAGCAGGGCGGCCGGCGTTCGGGCAGCGGGCGGCCCTCGCGGCGGGCGGCGAGCTGGGCGAGCGAGAAGCGGCCGTCCTCCAGGGCCTCGGTCACCGTGCGGACGTCCTGCGGGCGCCGCGCGTCGGCCATGCGCTGCTTGGCGGTCTCGTAGGCGTCCAGGGCGCGTTCGTAGTCGGCGCGCATCGCGTTGTCGGCGCGCGGTTCGGCCGGATGGAAGTCGAGGCGGTCCAGTTCCTCGCCGAAGGCCGTGATGTCCTCGTCCACGACCACCCGCAGCCGGTCGAGAGCGGCCCGCTGCTCCTCCTCGCGCCGCCGCCGGCCGCGCCGGACCAGCGTGTACGCGCCCACGCCCCCGGCCACCAGCACCGCGCCCGTGACGAGCACCGCCGTACCGGACACCCCGTCGCCGGATCCGGACGACACGCCCCAGCTCCTCGGGGCGCGGCCGCCGATGGTGGCCAGGGCCCGGTCGGTGAAGTCGGTGAGCTGGGTCCTGGCGGGCTCGCCCTGGACGCTCCTCACCAGGTTCTGCCGCGCCGTCGCCGAGATGACGGAGGAGTCGCCGCGGGCGTCGAAGCGGTCGCCCAGGCGGACGCCGTACAGACCGGTGACGCCGGTTGCCGCGCGGAGGTTCGCGAACAGCCCGCTCGTCGGATAGCCGGCCGGGAGCACCGCGATGAACAGCGGTCTGTTCGCGTCCTTGATCCGTTTCGCGAGGGCGTCGGCGGCCGCCTTCGGCAGCTGGGAGGCCGCCGCCGGGTCGACGTAGACCGGACCCGCCCGCAGCGCGCGGGCGATCGTGGAGACGCTCGTGTCCGCGCTCGCCCGGGGGGCGAGCGCGGTCGCCAGGACCAGGGCGAGAGCGGCCAGCAGGAGTGCGGGCAGGCTGCGGGCCCGCGGGACGGCCTTCATGGTTCGAAGTTACCCGAAGCCCCCCATAATCTGACATACAGGCAGGGCCTATGCGGCGCGGTATGCCTCCGTCAGCTTCTTCACCGCCGCCGCGTAGCGGCCGGTCAGCAGCAGGTGGCCGGCGTCGGCGAAGGGCTTCGCCACCGCCTCGGTCATCCGCTCACCGGTCTTGTCCTGCACGAGCAGCCGCGCCTTGGTCACGATCTCGCGGCCGGCCCGGTCGTCACCCCTGCGCTCGGCCGCGGCGGCCGCCACGGCGAGGGCGCGCAGGGTGGCCGCACCGCCCGGCGGAACGTCGGTGAGCGTGGTCAGGCCCCACCCGTACGGGAACTGCGGGTCGTACGAGGCGTCGCCGACGTTGATCGGCAGCTGGGACTCGGACTTCGGCCAGGTGACGGGAAGCTGTCCGGTGAAGGGGCGCTTGCCGTAGAGGACGTCGGCGACGCCCTCCCCCTCGGTGCCGGGCAGCCAGGAGGCGACCAGTGCGCCGATCTTCCCGAGCCGGTCGCCGATCAGCTGGGGACGCCCGGAGACGATCAGCACCGCACACTTCATGGCCGAGCACACCTTGTCCACGGCCGCCTGGTCGGCCGCCTGCAGCTGCAGGCTGTGCCCGTTGCCGACGTCGCCGACGCCCTCGGCGTACGGGGTCTCGCCGACGACGACCACGCCCACGTCGTAGCCGTCCGTCGGGGCGGAGGCGTCCTTGGAATAGGTGACGTTCCCGCCCGCCTCGCGCATGCCCTGGAGGATGGTCGTGCCCCGGGTGTGGGTGCCGGACGCGCCCTGCCAGGTGAGGGTCCAGCCCCCGGTCTGGTTGCCGAGGTCATCGGCGTTGGACCCGGCGACGTACACCTTCTGGCTCTTCTTCAGCGGCAGCAGGCCGCCGGAGTTCTTCAGCAGCACCTGCGACTCGGCGGCCGCCTGCCGGGCCACGGCCCGGTGTGCGGCGGAGCCGATCCGTGCGGCGCCGGTGGTGTCGGCGTAGGGGTGCTCGAACAGGCCCAGCCTGAACTTCTGGGTGAGGATGCGGGAGACGGCGTCGTCGATCCGCCGTTCGCTGACGCGCCCCGCCTTCACCTCGTCGATCAGCGTCGCGGTGAAGTCCTTGTAGCTGTAGGGCACCATCATCATGTCGACCCCCGCGTTCACCGCGGTGCGGACGTGGGACGGGTAGTCGCCGGGCAGCTGGTCGATCGCGTTCCAGTCGCTGATGACGAAGCCGCCGAAGCCCATCCGGCCCTTGAGCACACCGTTGATCATGTCGCCGCGGGCGTGCATCTTCACCGCGCCCTTGCCGTCGCCGACGATGTCGAGGGAGGAGTACGACGGCATGACCGCACCGATGCCCCGGTCTACGGCGGTCCTGTACGGCGCCAGGTGGATGTCCTCCAGTTGCTGCCGGGTGACCGTGGTGACGCCCTGGTCGATCGTGTAGGTGCCGGTGGTCGAGGAGCCGTACGCGGTGCCGCCGTCGCCGGCGAAGTGCTTGGCCGTGGCGAGGACCTTGTCGTCACGGCTCAGGTCCCTGCCGTCCGCGCGGCCCTGGAGCCCCTGGACGACCGTCTCCATGGACTCCACCAGCGCCGGGTCCTCGCCGAAGGACTCGTAGCTGCGGCCCCAGCGTTCGTCGCGGCCGACGCACAGGCAGGGTGCGAAGTCCCAGGGGATGCCGGTGGCCCGGACCTCGGCGGCCGTCACCGCCGCTGTCCGTTCGGCGAGGCGGGGGTCGCGGGTGGCGCCCATGCCGACGTTGTGCGGCATGATCGTGGCGCCCGCCAGGTTGTTGTGGCCGTGGACGGCGTCGACGCCGTAGATCAGCGGGATCTGGAAGCGGGTCGCCCGCGTGCGCAGCTGGAAGCCGTCGATCATCTTCGCCCAGGCCTCGGGGGTGTTGGGCGTCGGCGTCGAACCGCCGCCGGAGAGCAGCGAGCCGAGGGCGTACGTGGCGATGTCGCCCCCGCCGCCGACGGCTCCGCGCTCGGCCTGGGTCATCTGCCCGGCCTTCTCCTCCAGGGACATGCGGGAGAGCAGGTCCGCGACGCGCCTGCGCACGGGCAACTCGGCGTTCAGGTACGGCAGTCCGTGGGCGTCGATGACGACCTGCGGGGTCTCGGCCGGGGCCTTGGCCCCGGTGACCGTGAGTTTCAGGGGGATCGTCCGGGCGGGCGCGCCGGCCGGGTCCTTCGCGGTGCGGACCTCGATGGTCCGGGACGCGCCGGAGGCGGTGCCGGCCGGGAAGGTGAGCGTGCCTTCGGCCGGGGTGTAGTCCTTGCCGGGGGTGGCGGTGCCGCCCTGCGTCGCGTAGGCGACCGTCACGGGCTGGTCGACGGGCCGGTCGCCGGTCGTGGCCAGGGTGACCCTGACCTTCGCGGTGCCGCCTGCCTCGACGGGGTGGACGGCCGCGTCCGTGGTGACGGAGGCACGCAGCGACTGGTCGGCCCTGCCGTACAGCTCGACGTCGTCCATGGCGAACCGGCCCTTGGCGCCTGCCGGGAGGGTGACGGCGTACCCCCACATCTGCGTCAGCCCGAGCACGTGGTCGATGCCGCCGACGGGCTGGTAGTCGGTTCGGTAGGTGAAGTCGGTGAAGGGCAGTTCGATCTGCTTCCAGCCGGTGAAGTCGTCCGTGAACGAGGTCGTCCACAGCTCCGAGGCCTCGCCGTTCGTGCCGCCGTCCTTGATCTCGAAGGCGATCTTCCTGCCGTTGTCCTGGCCGTCCCACCAGAAGCGGATGCCCTGATGGGCGGACCAGTCGTGGGCCGGCCGGTCCGCGGCGAAGTCGTGGGTGAAGCCGCCGTAGCCACTGATGTCGTACGTGCCGGACAGGACCTTCGTCCCCTCGGGGGCGTCGGCGCGTTCCGCGAGGCTCAGGGCGGGCGGGTCGTCGGCGTCGCTTCCCCAGGTGAAGATGCCGTCTGCGGGCTGGGACGCGAAGGGGACCTCGCCCTCGAAACGGTCGACGGGGACGGGCGGTGGATCGCCGGCGGCTCGCGCGGTCGCCCACGGGAGCAGGCCGGCGAGGAGTGCGGTGGAGGCGAGCAGGGCGGCTCTTCGCATGGACCTTCCCTCGGCTCTCGATTCACTCATGACTTAGATCACGCCGTGAGTTAACTAGGGGCGCGCGGCGCCGTCAATACGTCACGTCAGAAGTGGTGCGGGGCCAACGGGCGGCTGGATCAAGCACGTTGTGTGTTCGCTTCCTGAATGCGCAACCCCTTGACGCCTCTTCGAAGCCGTCATTTACTCACGGCTCGCACGCCTCCCGTCCCCCACCTCCCGAAGGGCGGCGCACCACCATGGGAAGACATCTGCGCGCGGCCCGGCTGCTTCTCGCCGGGCTGCTGACCACCGCCGGACTGACGACGTTCGCCGTGCCCACCGCGCACGCGGCCGGCGAGCAGGTCACGGCCTGGCTCACCACCACCGACGACTCCGCCGGCCGGCACGTCGTGCGCGGGCTCGAGGCGCAGGCGCCGTTCGCGTTCCAGTCCGGGACGGGGGGCGGCGGCACGAACATCACCGTGGACGAGAACACCCGCTACCAGACCTTCACCGGCGGCGGCGCGTCCTTCACCGACACCGCGGCCTGGCTGATGAACAGCAGCGGGGCGCTGTCCCAGGCGACCCGGGACGCGACCATGCGCAAGCTGTTCTCGCCGGCGGACGGCATCGGGCTGTCGTTCCTGCGCAACCCGATGGGCGCCTCGGACCTCGCACGCTACGGCTACACGTACGACGACGTGCCGGCCGGGCAGACGGACCCGGACCTCAGCGGCTTCTCGATCGCGCACGACCTCGCGGACGTCGTGCCGCTCACCAGGCAGGCGCTCCAGCTCGATCCGTCCCTGACGGTGATGGCCTCGCCGTGGACGGCCCCGGCCTGGATGAAGGACAGCGGCTCGCTGAACGGCGGCTGGCTGAAGGCCGAGGACTACGGGGCGTACGCCGCCTACTTCGTGAAGTACCTCCAGGCGTACAAGGACCAGGGGGTCTCTGTCGCGTACGTGACCCCGCAGAACGAGCCGACCTGCTGTTCCGGCTATCCGTCGATGAGCTGGAACGCCTCCGGCCTGCAGTACTTCCTCAAGAACGACCTGCTGCCGCAGCTGCAGTCGGCGGGCCTGAGCACCAAGGTGCTGGCCCACGACTGGAACTGGGACACCTACGACTCCTACGCCGCCCAGTCCGTGGACGACCCGGCGATCCGCAACCACCCCAACTTCGGCGGGATCGCCTGGCACGGCTACGGCGGTGACGTCACCAAGCAGAGCGCCGTGCACGACCAGTACCCCTCGCTGGACGCCTTCGGCACCGAGCACTCCGGCGGCACCTGGATCGCCGACCAGCAGCGCGAGGACATGTCGAACATCATCGACTACACCCGCAACTGGGCGAAGTCGGTGACCAAGTGGTCGCTGGCCGTGGACCAGAACGGCGGTCCGCACGACGGGGGTTGCGGCACCTGCACCGGGCTGATCACCGTGCACGACGGGGACGGGCGCAGCGGGACGGTGGACTACACGGTCGAGTACTACGACATGGGCCAGCTCACCAAGTTCGTCCGGCCGGGCGCCCAGCGGATCGCCTCCACGGCGTCCACCGCAGTACCGAACGTGGCCTGGCGCAACCCGGACGGCAGCAAGGCGCTGATCGCCTACAACGACTCCTCCTCGGCGCAGACCCTCACCATCGACTGGGGCTCGGAGCACGCCACCTACGCGCTGCCCGGCAGGACCTCGGCGACCTTCACCTGGTCCGGCACCCAGTCCGGCAGTGCCGGCCGGTCGGGTTCCTTCGTCGGGCTGGCCGGCAAGTGTCTCGATGCGGCAGGCGGTTCGAACGCCAACGGCACGGCCGTGCAGCTCTACGACTGCAACGGCACCGGCGCCCAGCAGTGGACCGTCATGGCCGACGGGTCCGTGCAGGCGCTCGGCAAGTGCCTCGACGTGACGTCCGCGTCGACGGCGGACGGGGCGAAGGTGCAGTTGTACGACTGCAACGGCACCGGCGCCCAGCAGTGGTCGTACGACGCGGCCACGGGCGATGTGGTGAACACGGCCGCGAACAAGTGCCTCGACGTCACGGACAACTCCTCGGCGAACGGGGCACGGGCCCAGATCTGGTCGTGCACGGGGGCCGCGAACCAGAAGTGGCACTTGCAGTAGGGGACCCACATGGTAGAGGTATGACCACACCGCAGGATCTGTTCCTCGTCAGCCTGGACGTGCCCGGGGAGCCCCCCGTCGAGCAGGGCGACCTGTCGCTGGCGCTCGCGGGCGCCGAACTGGCCGACCTGCTCGGCGCGCGGGCGCTCACCCTGGACGGTGAGCGCATCGTGCCCGGTCCGGCCCTGGCCACGGGCGACCGGATGCTGGACGCGGCCCAGGCGGCGCTGAAGCGGCAGGAGCCGTACGAGACGGCCGAGGACTGGCTGTGGCGCCGGGGCGAGGGGCTGGCCGCGGCCTACCGTGACGCGCTGGACGCCGAGGGGCAGCTCTCCGGGAAACGGCAGGGGCTGTTCCGGCGGGCCGGGCGGGACGCGGCCGCCGACACCCCGGCCCGGCGCCATGCCGCCGACCGCTGGTGGTCCCGCGAGCCGGTCCTCGCCGCCCTCGCCGCCACGCTGGGCATCGAGGCCGACCGGCCCGCGCAGGCCCCCGCCGACGAAGCCGTCCTCACGGTCGTGGCGACGGTCGGGGACGCGGTGACCGAGCTGGGGGCGGTGCGGGAGCGGCGCCGCATCGAGAACGCGGCCTTCGACAACATCTGGCGAGCACCGTAGCCCCGCTCGGGGGCCGGCTGCGCCCGCCGGCCGGACACGGCCCCGCGCCCCTTCGGGCGCCGGCTACTGCGCCGGCTCGACGCCCGCCCGCAGCAGGCCGTACGTGTACGCGTCCTCCAGGGCCTGCCAGGAGGCGGCGATGACGTTCTCCGCCACGCCGACCGTGGACCACTCGCCGGTGCCGTCGGAGGTGGAGATCAGCACCCGGGTCGTGGACTGGGTGCCGTGCTTGCCCTCCAGGATGCGGACCTTGTAGTCGACCAGGTCCAGCGCGGCGAGCTGCGGGTAGATCTTCTCCAGGGCCACGCGCAGGGCGCGGTCGAGGGCGTTGACCGGGCCGTTGCCCTCGGCGGTGGCGACGATCCGCTCCTTCTTGGCCCACAGCTTCACCGTGGCCTCGTTGGCGTGGGTGCCGTCGGGCCGGTCCTCGACGATGGCCCGCCAGGACTCGACGTCGAAGTACTTCAGCGGGCGGCCCTCGACCTCGCCGCGCAGCAGGAGTTCGAAGGAGGCGTCGGCGGCCTCGTACGTGTAGCCCTTGAGCTCGCGCTCCTTGACGCGCTCGACCACGCGGCCGACCAGCTCGCGGTCGCCGCCGAGGTCGATGCCGAGCTCCTTGCCCTTCAGCTCGATGGAGGCGCGGCCCGCCATGTCGGAGACCAGCATGCGCATGGTGTTGCCGACCTGCTCGGGGTCGATGTGCTGGTACAGGTCCGGGTCGACCTTGATCGCCGAGGCGTGCAGGCCGGCCTTGTGCGCGAAGGCCGACACTCCCACGTACGGCTGGTGCGTCGAAGGCGTCAGGTTGACGACCTCGGCGATGGCGTGCGAGATCCGGGTGGTCTCGCGGAGCTTGCCGTCGGGCAGCACCTTCTTGCCGTACTTCAGCTCCAGGGCGGCGACGACCGGGAAGAGGTTGGCGTTGCCGACCCGCTCGCCGTAGCCGTTGGCGGTGCACTGGACGTGGGTGGCTCCCGCGTCGACGGCGGCGAGGGTGTTGGCGACCGCGCAGCCGGTGTCGTCCTGGGCGTGGATGCCGAGCCGGGCGCCGGTGTCGGCGAGAACCGTGGCGACGACCGCGTGGACCTGGGCGGGCAGCATGCCGCCGTTGGTGTCGCAGAGGATGACGACGTCGGCACCGGCCTCGGCGGCGGTGCGGACCACGGCCTTGGCGTACTCCGGGTTGGCGCGGTAGCCGTCGAAGAAGTGCTCGCAGTCGACGAAGACCCGGCGGCCCTGCTCGCGCAGGTACGAGACGGTGTCGCGGACCATCTCCAGGTTCTCGTCCAGCGTGGTGCGCAGCGCCAGTTCCACATGCCGGTCGTGCGACTTGGCGACCAGGGTGATCACCGGGGCGCCGGAGTCGAGCAGCGCCCTGACCTGGGGGTCCTCGGCGGCCTTGGCGCCGGCGCGGCGGGTGGCGCCGAAGGCGACCAGCTGGGCGTGACGGAAGTCGATCTCCGCCTGCGCCCGGGCGAAGAACTCGGTGTCCCGGGGGTTCGCGCCGGGCCAGCCGCCCTCGACGAAGCCGACGCCGAAGTCGTCCAGGTGCCGGGCGATGGCGAGCTTGTCCGCGACGGTGAGGTTGATGCCCTCACGCTGCGCGCCGTCGCGCAGCGTGGTGTCGAAGACGTGGAACGAGTCGTCGAACTCGCTGGTTGCCGTCTCGGTCATGGTCTCAAGGCTCCTGATTGTGGATCTTCGGTCTTACCGGAATGACCGGCTCCACCGTCCCCCCAATGGTCCCTCGCGCCGTCGCTCCCGGCTGATGGTGGGCCGGAAAACGAAAAAACCCCTCGCGGGTGCGAGAGGTCTGCGCGCGGGTCGAGGACGACGATGGCCACCCGTACCTGGTCGTACGTGTGGTCACTGCGGACCGGCGCGCCTGCTGCCGATAATCATGGCGAACGAGAGCACGGAGGCAGTCTGGCACAGCCCGGCCTCCGGCTCACGGACCGTCTCAGGATGCGGTCGTCACACTGGACTCCGCGGCCCCGCGGGCGGCCGTCACCCGGGCCAGGTCCAGGTCCTTCGTCTCGCGCATGCCGAGGTACACCACCAGCGACACGGCGCCGCATCCGGCCACGTACCAGGAGAAGCCGGACTCGATCCCGGCGTTCTTGAACCACAGCGCGACGTACTCCGCCGTACCGCCGAACAGGGCGTTGGCGAGGGCGTACGGCAGGGCCACGCCGAGGGCGCGGATGCCGGTCGGGAACAGCTCGGCCTTCACACAGGCGTTGATCGAGGTGTAGCCCGTGACGACGATCAGCGCGAGCAGACTGAGACCGAGGGCGGGCCAGTAGCCGTCGGCGTGCTTGAGGAGCGTCATGACCGGCACGGTGAGGAAGGTGGAGCCGAGCGCGAACGTGATCAGCAGCGGACGCCGGCCGATCCGGTCCGACAGGCGCCCCGCGAGCGGCTGGAGGCAGGCGAAGACGGTCAGCGCGGTGAAGGAGACGAGCGTCGCCGTCTGCTTGGATAGGCCCGCCGAGTTGGAGAGGTACTTCGTCAGATAGGTGGTGTACGTGTAGTAGGCGACCGTGCCGCCCATGGTGAGGGCGATGACCAGGATCGCCTCCCGCCGGTGCCGCCACAGCAGGCGCAGGGTGCCGCGCTCCGCCGCGCGGGCGGCGTCCTCCTCGTACACCTCGGTCTCCAGCATGCTGCGGCGCAGGTAGAAGATGACCGCCGCGCCGAGCGCGCCCACGACGAACGGGATGCGCCAGCCGTAGCTGTGCAGCGCGGAGTCGGACATGGTGCGCTGCAGGATGATCTGCAGACCGAGGCCGGCGATCTGTCCCGCGGTCATGGAGACGTACTGGAAGCTGGAGGCGAAGCCGCGGCTGCCCGGGTCCGAGGCCTCCGTCAGATAGGTGGCGCTGGCCGCGTACTCGCCGCCGACCGACAGTCCTTGCAGCAGGCGGGCGACGAGCAGCACGAGCGCGCCGCCGTAGCCGGCGACCGCGTAGGTCGGGGCCACGGCGATCAGGACCGCCGACGCCGACATGAGCGTGACGGTCAGCGTGAGCGCCGCTTTGCGCCCCTTGCGGTCGCCGACCCGGCCGAGCAGCCAGCCGCCCACGGGCCGCATGAAGAAGCCGACCGCGAAGATGCCGGCGGTGTTCATGAGCTGGGCGGTGGGATTGCCGCTCGGGAAGAACGCGCCGGCGAAGTAGGTGGCGAAGCTCGCGTAGACGAACCAGTCGAACCACTCGACCATGTTGCCCGCCGAGCCGACCCAGATCTTCTTCCAGTGGTGACGTCCCATGGGCCGTTACCTGCCCGGCGACGGAGGAGACGATTCCTTTGCCGGAGCCGGCTACCCGAGCCGGCGCGCGAAGACGTCCGTCACGCCGTTGGTGTCGTCCGGCACCAGGGCGGCGGCGGAGGTGAAGACGACGCTGCGGCCGTCCCGGGTGACGGAGCCGGGTACGGCGGTGGCGGCCGCGCTCGCGCCGGCCACCGGGTGACGGTGCCCGGTGCGCGCGTCCAGCAGGTACAGGGCGCCGCCGGCGTCCGCCAGGAGGACGTACCGGTCGGTGGCGTCGGCGGAGAGGGCCGTGGAGCCGGCCGGGCCGACGGGTACGGCGCGGCCGGTGCGGGTGTCGGCGAGGTAGGCCCGCGCGGCCGAACCGGGCCGGCTCGTCCGGAAGTTGAACAGGACGTGGTGTCCGTCGGCCGAGATGTCGACGAGGGACGACGCACCGCCGGCAGGGGTGTCCAGCCGCCGGGTCCGGCCGGTGGTGCGGTCCGTGACGTAGAGGGCGGTGTCCTCGGCCTTGCGCGTGCCGGAAGCGACGTAGCGGCCGTCGGCGCTGAGCCGGCCGCCGGTGATGTCGCCGGGGTCGCCGACCGGGTCCGCCAGGGTGTCGGTGCCGGTGGTCAGGTCCCGGACCAGGAGGTGCAGGGCGCCGCCGTCGCCGTCGCGGTTGCCGATGGTGTAGGCGGCGTAGCGGCCGTCGGCGCTCAGCCCGGTGAGGTCGGACCGCTCGTACCAGCCGTCCTTCGGCGGGTTCGCCGGCCACAGGGTCCAAGACGCGCCGGTGCGGCGGTCGTGGACGGTGGCACGGAAGTAGTGGTAGTGGCCGGTGGTGTAGCCGACCTCGGTGCCGTCGCCGCTGATCATCAGGGTGTGGGTCTCGACGCCGGTGCCCGGGACCTGGACGGCCTTGCCGGTGCGCAGGTCCTTGACGAAGACACACCACGACCAGTCGGCCGGGCAGCCGTCGCCGGGGCCGCCGGTGCCGTAGACGGCGTAGTGCCCGTCGGCGCTGATGCCGCCGCCGTCCGAGGCGGTGGCGGACTGGGCGCCGGCCACCGTGGTGCTGACGCGCTGGATACCGTGGCGTGGTGCCGCGTACGCCTGCGGCGCCGACAGGGCCAGCAGCACCGCCGCTCCCGCCGCGGCCGCTCCGGTTCTCCGCCTCATGCCGTTACCCCCCTGGTTGTGTGTCCCAGGGGAGGGAACCTCGGCCGGGCGAGCCGGGTCAATCCGACAAAATGCGTACAACCTGGACGGCGGTCCAGACGTCAGGCGGCTTCGGCGAGCAGCGACTCGGCGATGAACTCCCTGACGTGAGCCAGCACTTGGCCCCGATCGATACCACGCAACCCGATGGCCACATGGATGGAGAACCCGTCGAGCAGGGCTCGCAGCCTCGCCGCGAAGCGGTCCGCGTCCACCCGGCGGAACTCGCCGCGTGAGACCCCCTCGGCGATCAGCGCGACCAGGTCGCGATGCCAGGCCCCCTCGATCGCGGCCTGCCGGGCGCGGGCGTCCTCGTCGGCGTTCTGCGAGCGGTTCCAGACCTCCAGCCACAGCGTCCAGTGCGGGTCGCGGTGGCCGTCGGGGACGTACAGGTCGACGTATGCGGCCAGCCGCTCACGGGCGGTGCCCGGGAGGGTGAGCAGCCGGCCGCGCTCGGCGCCGAGCCGCCCCTCGCTCCACTCCAGGGCCTGGAGCAGCAGCTCGTCCTTGGAGCGGAAGTAGTAGAGCAGGTGGCCGCTGCTCATCCCGACCTTGCGGCCGAGCGACGCCATGGTGAGCTTCTCCAGACCGCGCTCGGCGATCATGTCCATGGCGGCGGCGAGCACCTCCTCGCGCGGCGGCGCGGGGGTACGGCGGCGGGGGGAGGCGGCCGCGGTCATGCCGCCACCGCCCGTACGGCGTCGGGCACGGACCGGGCCGGCCGCAGGCCGTCGGGTCCGGGCAGCCCGTGCCGGCCGAGGGGCTCGGACATCTCGTCGAGCCGGCGGACCGGTTCGGCCGGACGGCGGCCGCACGCGGCGCAGAGCAGTACATCCACGCGTCTGTTCTACCTGACCGCGGACGTCACCGGACCTTCGGCTGCTGCTGGGTGATGCAGTGGATGCCGCCGCCGCCCGCGAAGATCGTGCGCGCGTCCACCAGGGTCACCGTCCGCTCGGGAAAGAGCCGGCGGAAGATCCCGGCGGCGATCTCGTCGCGCGGGTCGTCGAAGCCGCAGAGCACGACACCGCCGTTGCACAGGTAGTGGTTGATGTAGGAGTAGTCGGCCCAGTGGCCGTCGGCCTCCAGGGCGGTCGGCGCGGACACCTCCACGACCTCCAGCCTGCGGCCCCGGGCGTCGGTCGCCGACCTCAGCAGGCCGATGACCTCCTTGGTGACCTCGAAGTCGGGGTGGGCCGGGTCGGGCTGGTGGTGGGCGACGACGACACCGGGGCGGGCGAAGGCGGCGACGATGTCGACGTGGCCGAGGGTGCCGAAGCCGTGCGGAGGGTAGTCGCCGGTGAGGCCGCGCGGCAGCCAGATGGCCTTGCTGGTGCCGAGGTGGGCGTGGATCTCGGCCTCCACCTGCGCGCGCGACCAGTGCGGGTTGCGTTCCGGGCCCAGCTGGACCGTCTCCGTGAGCAGCACGGTGCCCTCGCCGTCGACGTGGATCGCGCCGCCCTCGTTGACCAGCTTCGAGGCGTACGTCTTCGCGTCCGCGAGGTCGCTGACGTACGCGGCGATCTTCGCGTCGTGCTCCCAGCGGGCCCACTCCTGGGCGCCCCAGCCGTTGAACGTCCAGTCCACGGCGGCCAGTTCACCCTTGCCGTTGGTGAGGAAGGTGGGGCCGATGTCCCGCATCCAGGCGTCGTCCAGCTCGCGCTCGACGGTGCTGACGGCGGGGCCGAGGAGGGCCCGGGCCTCAACCGACTGGCCGGGGCCGCACACCACCGTCACCGGTTCGAAGCGCGTGATCGCACGGGCGACCGACGCCCAGGCGGCACGGGATGCGGCGAGGTCCTCGGGGTCGTCGAAGGTGGGGTTGGGCCCCGGCCACGCCATCCAGGTGCGCTCGTGCGGGGTCCACTCGGCGGGCATGCGGAAGCCGTCGGCGGCGGGGGTGGTCATAGGAATTCCCGGGTCCTTAGAGGAAGTAGAGGCGGTTGAGGGAGACGGAGTCGGCGGGTGCCGAGCGCAGCGGGTCGCCGTCGAGGGTGACCAGGCCGGTGCGCCGGTCGACGTCGACCGCTCCGATGCGGGTGTTCAGCCGCAGGTCGGCCGGACCGATCCCGCGGGTGCCGCGCACGGCGACCCGGCGGCGGCGCGTGGGCATCCGGTCGTCGCCCTGGTCGACGGCGGCCCGGGCGACGAAGGCGACCGAGATGTCGGCGGCCGTCGCGCCGTACGACCCGAACTGCGGCCCGAGCACGAGGGGTTCGCAGGTGTCGGTGGCCGCGTTGGGGTCGCCGACGACGCCGTACGCCGGGAAGCCGGACTTCAGGACGAGCTGGGGCTTGGCGCCGAAGTACTCCGGGCGCCACAGCACGATGTCCGCCAGCTTGCCGGTCTCGATCGAGCCGACCTCGTGGGCCAGGCCGTGCGCGATGGCCGGGTTGATGGTCAGCTTGGCCATGTAGCGCAGGACGCGGGCGTTGTCGTCGCCCTCGCTGTCGCCGCCCTCCCCGTCATGGGGAAGCAGCGGCCCCAGCTCGGCCTTCATCTTGCCCGCCATCGCGAACGTACGGCGCACCGTCTCACCGGCCCGGCCCATGCCCTGGGCGTCGGAGGAGGTGATGCCGATCGCGCCCAGGTCGTGCAGCACGTCCTCGGCGCCCATGGTGCCGGCCCGGATCCGGTCGCGGGCCATGGCGGCGTCGCCGGGCAGGTCGGGCTTGAGGTCGTGGACGGAGACGATCATGCCGTAGTGCTCGGCGACCGCGTCCCGGCCGAAGGGCAGGGTGGGGTTGGTGGAGGAGCCGATGACGTTGGGGACACCGGCCATCTTCAGCACGTTGGGCACGTGTCCGCCGCCGCAGCCCTCGATGTGGAAGGCGTGGATCGTGCGGCCCTCCAGCACCTTCAGGGTGTCCTCGACCGACAGGCACTCGTTCAACCCGTCGCTGTGCAGGGCCACTTGGACGTCGTGCTCCTCGGCGACCCGCAGTGCCGTGTCCAGCGCACGGGTGTGGGCGCCCATGTCCTCGTGCACCTTGAAGCCGCTCGCCCCGCCCTCGGCCAGCGCCTCGACGAGCGGTGCGTCGGACGAGGACGAACCCCGGCCCAGGAAGCCGATGTTGACCGGCCAGGCGTCGAAGGCGTTGAAGGCGTGGCGCAGTGCCCAGGGGGAGTTGACGCCGACGCCCCACACCGGGCCGAACTCCTGGCCGATGATCGTGGTCACGCCGGAGGCCAGGGAGGCCTCCATGATGCGCGGCGACAGCAGGTGGACGTGGGTGTCGACGGCGCCGGCGGTGGCGATGAGCCCCTCGCCGGAGACGATCGACGTACCCGTGCCGACGACGACGTCCACACCGTCGAGGGTGTCCGGGTTCCCGGCCCGTCCGATGGCGCAGATCCGCCCCTCCCGGATGCCGATCGACACCTTTCGGATGCCCTGCACGGCGTCGATCACGACGACGTTGCTGATGACGACGTCACAGGTCTCGCGGACGGCGGCGGCCTTCAGGTGCAGTCCGTCGCGGGCGGTCTTGCCGAATCCGGCCAGGAACTCGTCGCCGTAGCGCTGGGAGTCGGACTCGACGCGGATCGTGAGGCCGGAGTCGCCCAGGCGGATGCGGTCGCCGGCCCGGGGGCCGTGGGTGGCGGCGTAGGCGTGCGGGTCGACGTGGACCGCCCGGCTCACCTCGCGCCCCTTCGAGCGGCTCATCGCTCCTCGCCTCCTTCCGGCGTGACGTCGTGTATGGCTCCGAGGTATCCGCATGCGGCGGCCCTGCGCAGGGCCTCTTCCTTCGCGCCGGGCGCGTCCAGCGGCCCGTCGACCAGTCCGGCGAAGCCGATCGCGATCCGGTCGCCGCCGATCGGCACGAGCCCGACCCGCTCGCTCTCGCCCGGCCCGAACCTGACGGACGACCCGGCGGGTACGGCGAGACGCATGCCGTAGGCCCGCTCGCGTGCGAAGTCCAGGCGCGGGTTGGCCTCGAAGAAGTGGAAGTGGGAGGTGACGGAGACCGGCACGGTCGCGGTGTTGGTGACCGTGAGCCGGACAGCCGGTTCCGGGTCGGCGTGCCCGGGTCCCGGGAGGAGCGCGCCCGGACCCCGCTCGCCCAGACCGCCGCCGCCGATCGGGTCGCCGACCACCGCGAGGCGTGAGCCGTCGTCGAAGACGGCCTCGACCATCACCTCGGTGACGACGTCCGCGACGCCCGGCAGGACGTCCTCGGGGCCGAGCACCGAGCGGGCCGCCTCGATGGCCTCGGCGAGCCGCCTGCCGTCGCGGGCCGCCTCGCAGACGGTGTCCGCGATCAGCGCGGTCGCCTCCGGCACGTTCAGCCTCAGGCCGCGCGACCGGCGGGCCCGGGCCAGCTCGGCGGCGCCGAAGAGCAGCAGCCGGTCACGTTCCGCAGGGGTCAGTCTCACGTCCCGACACCTCCTTGCCTTCCATGATTTAGAGCAACACTCTAAACGTCGGATTCATGAAACGGAACCATTGACATCCGGAATCCGGTCGCTCACATTGAACGTCGCTCTAAATTCCACGGCGGCCGTCGAAGGAGACCCAGCCATGCCGATAGAACAGCGCGGAGTCGACACCATCCCGGACGAGGAGCGGACCAGCGGTCCGCGCGACCTCGTCTCGATCCTGCTCGGCTCCAACCTCTGCCTCGGAGTGATCGTCTTCGGCTGGCTGCCGCCGTCCTTCGGGCTCGGCTGGTGGGCGTCGGTGAGCGCGATCGTGGCGGGCACGGTGATCGGCACGCTGTTCACGGCGCCGCTCGCGCTGGTCTCCCTGCGCACCGCGACCAACCTGTCCACCTCCTCCGGCGCCCAGTTCGGCGTCCGGGGCCGGCTGGTCGGCTCGGTCGTCGGCCTGCTGCTGGCCCTCGGGTACACCGCGCTGACCGTGTGGATCGGCGGGGACGTGATGATCGGCGTGCTCGGCCGGATGGCCGGCCTGCCCGCGGACGGGGTGTCCTACGCCGTGGTCTACGCGGTGCTCGCGGCGGCGACCGTCGCGGGCGCGGTCTACGGCTACCGGGTGCTGCTCGCCATGTCCCGCGTCCTCGCGATCGGCATGACGGCCCTGCTGGCCCTCGGGATCCTCGCCTACGCCCCGCACTTCACGACCGCGGCGCTGCCCGGCGCGGGCGGATATCTGCTGGGCTCGTTCTGGCCCACTTGGTTCCTCGCGACCGTGGCGGCGGGCCTGTCCGGTCCCATCGCCTTCATCACGCTCCTCGGCGACTACACCCGCTACATCTCGCCGTCCCGGCACTCCGGCCGCCGCGTCCTGCACGCCACCTGGCTGGGCCTGGTCCTCGGCCTGCTGGTCCCGCAGCTGTTCGGCACCTTCACGGCGTACGCGGCCCGCGCGGCCACCGAATACGCGGGTCCGCTGGTCAGCGCCTCGCCCGCCTGGTACCTGGTCCCGCTGCTGCTGTCCGCCTCCGCGGGCTCGGTCGGCAACGCCGGTCTGATGCTGTACTCCATGGGCCTCGACCTGGACGCCATCCTGCCGAGGGCCTCCCGCGCCCGCGCCACCTACACCGTCGCCGTCGTCGCCACGGCCTGCGTCTTCGCCGGGCACTACGCCTGGAACGCCCAGTCCGCGATGACGTCCTTCGTGCTGCTGCTCACCGCGATCGGCACCCCGTGGGCCGTCATCACCCTGATCGGCTTCGCCCGCTGCCGCGGGGTGTACGACGCCGACGCGCTGCAGGTCTTCAACCGCCGCTCCCGGGGCGGGATCTACTGGTACCGGGCGGGCTGGAACGCGCGGGCGGCCGTCTCCTGGGCGCTGGGCGCCGGGGTCGGTCTGCTGGCCGTGTCCCTGCCGTCGTACCAGGGCCCGCTGCTGCGGCTGACCGGCGGCGTGGACTGCAGCTTCCTGCTGTCGGGGGCGGTCGGGGGGCTGGTGTACCTGCTGCTGACCTCCGGTACCGAACGGCCGAGGGCCGCCACGGACGTCGACGAGTCCGAGGCGGCCCTGAGCATGTCCGGCGAGGCTTAACCGATCTTGTGCATCCACCCGTGCTTGTCCTCCAGCGTGCCCCGCTGGAGGTCGAGCAGGGCCTGGCGCAGACGGAGGGTCACCTCGCCCGGCTCCCCGCCGCTCTGCTTCCACTCGGCACCGGCCCGCTTCACCGTGCCGACCGGGGTGATCACGGCCGCGGTGCCGCAGGCGAAGACCTCGGTGAGGGTGCCGTTCTCGGAGTCGCGCTGCCACTGCCCGACCGAGACACGGCCCTCCTCGGACGTGTAGCCGAGGTCGCGGGCGACGGCCAGCAGGGAGTCACGGGTGACGCCCTCCAGGATGGAGCCGGTCAGCGCGGGCGTGATGATCTTGTCGCCGTACACGAAGTACAGGTTCATGCCGCCGAGTTCCTCGACCCACTGGTGCTCGACCGCGTCGAGATAGCAGACCTGGTCGCAGCCCTTGGCGGCGGCCTCGGCCTGGGCGAGCAGGGAGGCGGCGTAGTTGCCGCCGGTCTTGGCGTCGCCCATGCCGCCGGGGACAGCACGGACGCGGTCCTCGGAGACCCAGATCGACACCGGCTTGACGCCGCCCGGGAAGTACGCGCCGGCCGGGGAGGCGATCACGATGAACAGGTACTCGTTGGCCGGCTTGACGCCGAGGCCGACCTCCGTGGCGATCATGAACGGGCGCAGGTAGAGGGACTCCTCGCCGCCGTGCGCGGGCACCCAGTCCTTGTCCTGCTGGACCAGGACGTCACAGGCCTCGATGAACGTCTCGACCGGCAGCTCGGGCATGGCGAGGCGCTTGGCGGAGCGCTGGAAGCGCTTGGCGTTCTGGTCGGGGCGGAACAGGGCGACCGAGCCGTCGGGCTGGCGGTAGGCCTTCAGGCCCTCGAAGATCTCCTGGGCGTAGTGCAGGACGTTGGTCGCCGGGTCGAGGGGAATCGGCGCGTACGGAACGAGCTGGCCGTCGTGCCAGCCGCGGCCTTCCGTCCACTTGATCGTCACCATGTGGTCGGTGAAGCGGCGGCCGAACCCGGGGTTGGCCAGGATGGCCTCGCGCTCGGCGGCGGCGAGGGGACTGGCGGAGGGCTTGAGCTCGATCGTAGGCGTCGTCATGAGTGGTTGTCCTTCACCGGTTGTAGTGACCGGGCCGCGCTCACGCCCGTACCGGCTTCTCAGCCGGTGCTAGGACGTCCGAGCTTTCCCTCATACCGCGGCTCCGCGTTCGATTATCGCGCGGGGACTGCGGCGGACGGAATGGGGGTGAAAGCGGCCCGAGGGTTGATGGTGGCACCCGGCGGGGACATGCGAAAGCCGCCGGGTGGTCGTCCGACCCGGCGGCTTCTCTTGGTGGAGCGCCGGGTCAGCCGGCTACTCGCCCGGCGAGCGCGTCGCCGATCTGCGCCGTGCTGCGGGCGCCCAGCGTGGCGCGCTCGCTCAGGTCCGCGGTGACGGCCGCGTCGATGCGGTCGGCCTCGGCGTCGTAGCCGAGGTGGCGCAGCAGCAGGGCGACGGACAGGACCGTGGCGGTGGGGTCGGCCTTGCCCTGTCCGGCGATGTCCGGGGCCGAGCCGTGGACCGGCTCGAACATGGACGGGAACTCGCCACCGGGGTTGATGTTGCCGGAGGCGGCCACGCCGATGCCGCCGGAGACGGCCGCGGCGAGGTCGGTGATGATGTCGCCGAAGAGGTTGTCGGTGACGATGACGTCGAACCGGGCCGGGTCGGTGACCAGGTAGATGGTCGCCGCGTCGACGTGGATGTAGTCCGTGGTGACCTCGGGGAACTCCTCGGCCACCTTGTTGAAGATGTTCGTCCACAGGTGACCGGCGAAGGTCAGCACGTTGTTCTTGTGGACGAGCGTGAGCTTCTTGCGCGGGCGGGCCTGGGCCCGGGCGAAGGCGTCGCGGACCACGCGCTCGACACCGTAGGCCGTGTTGACGGAGACCTCGGTGGCGACCTCGTGCTCGGTGCCCTTGCGGATGGTGCCGCCGTTGCCGGTGTAGGGGCCCTCGGTGCCCTCGCGCACGACGACGAAGTCGATCTCCGGCTGACCGGCGAGCGGGGTCGGCACACCCGGGAGCAGCTTGCTCGGCCGCAGGTTGACGTGGTGGTCGAAGGCGAAGCGGAGCTTGAGCAGGAAGCCGCGCTCCAGGACGCCGGACGGCACCGACGGGTCGCCGATGGCGCCGAGCAGGATCGCGTCGTGCTGCTTGAGGGCGTCGAGGTCGGCGTCGGTGAGGGTCTCGCCGGTGGCGTGGTAGCGCCGGGCGCCGAAGTCGTACTCCTTGGTCTCCAGCTTCACATCCTGCGGGAGCACGGCGGAGAGGACCTTCAGACCCTCGGACACGACCTCCTGGCCGATGCCGTCACCGGGGATCACTGCGAGATTGAGGCTGCGAGACATGCGGGCACCCTACTCCTCGTCCCAGGTGATGACATGCGGTGTCCGCGATGCGGACACCGTGTCGGCGTTCTCAGTGGCCGGTCTCGCCGCCGTTGTCGCGGCGGTCGAGGGCGCGCTGGAGGGCGGCGGCGGCGTTCTTGCGGTCGGACTCGCTCGCGGGCGACACGTGGCGGACGCGGCGGCGGACGGTCGTCTCAGCCATGGGAATCGGCTCCTTCGGCAAACGCAAAGCACACAAAGGGATGTCGAGACGCCAAAGGGGCGGGGAGCGCGCGGCCGCAGGGGTTGCCTGCACGGGCCTGGCTCACGGCCGCCGTTCGCTGGATCGAGCGATGCGTTCGGCTCCTACAAAACTAAGCGAGCACCGCGCGGTTGTCTGCACAATTACTCGGACTTCCTACTATCTGAGACGCCGACTCGTGTCACACCGCCCTGAGCTGGGCTTTCGTGCATTCGGGGAGGGGCTGTCCGAGGGAGCGCAGGGTACGGATCAGGGCCCGTACGGCGGCGGTGGCGGCCAGTTCCGGGGTGGTGACGTAGCCGACGCGGCGGTACGGCCGTCCCGGCCCGAGGTCGGTGATCTCCACGGCGGACGGCGCCCCGGTGAGGGAGAGCGCGGGCATGATCGCCATGCCGAGTCCGCTGCCCACCATCGACAGCACGGCCCCGTCGTCCTCGGCGCTCACGGTCGCGGCCGGGATCCAGTCCTGGGCGGCCCACCACGAGCGGGTGTAGGACCCGCAGTTCTCCGCCCAGTCGACGAGCGGGAGGGCCCGCGGATCCCGGTGGCCCGCCGGATGCACCAGGGAGTACGGCTCCTGGAGCAGCTCCGCGCCGACCAGTCCGGCCGGCGGCGGCCCGTTCAGGGTGGCGATCCCGAGGTCGGCCCGCCCGGCGGCGACCTCGCCCGCGGTGCCGGCGCCCAGTTCCCGTACGACGGTGACGGTCACCTCGATGCCGGGGTGCCGCGCGGTGAGCCGCTCCAGGGCGGGCGGCAGCAGGTGCAGGGCGGCGCTGCGGAAGGCGGCGATCCGCAGCGGCCCGTGGACCTCGCCGCTGTCCGCGCCGCGCACGTCGGCCGCCAGCGCCTGGAGCATGCGCAGCACCCGCCGGGCGTGCGCCGCCGCCCGCTCCCCGGCGGGGGTCGGCCGGGCACCGAACCGGCCGCGTTCGAAGAGGACGACGCCCAGCTTGCGCTCGATGCCGCGCACGGCGTGCGAGACGGCGGACTGGGTGGTCCCGAGCCGGCCGGCCGCGGCCGAGAAACCGCCCTCGTCGGCCACGGCGACCAGGATCCTCAGCTCCTGCGGGGCAAGGTCGGCTGCTGTCACTCGGGGCTCCCGCCTGCGTGTATGAGACCGGTTCATGGACCGGCGCGTTCCATGAGCCCAACCCGCTGCCCGTACCCGGCATTCCTGCCTAGCGTCCCCTGCCATGACCGAGACCGCGCTCACCGTGCAGCAGACCGCCCGCCCCGCCGGCTTTCCCACCGCGGACCACTTCCGCTTCGCCGAGTCCCCCGTGCCCGAACCGGCGCCCGGTACGGCCCTGGTGGAGAACCTGCTGTGGTCCGTGGACCCGTACCACCGCGAAATGATGGACGCCGGCTTCGCGTTGAACGCCCCGCTGGAGGGCCGTGCCCTCGGGAAGGTCGTCGCCTCGCGCACGCCGGAGCTGCCCGAGGGCGAGATCGTCTTCCACCGGCAGGGCTGGCGCACGCACGCCGTGGTCCGCCCCGAGGAGGTACGGCGTCTTCCCCACCACCCGGGCGTGCCCCTGTCGGCCTACCTCAGCGTGCTGGGCGGCACGGGCCTGACGGCGTACATCGCCCTGACCCGGATCGCCCGGCTGCGCGCGGGCGAGGACGTCTTCGTGTCGGGTGCGGCGGGCGGGGTCGGCACGGCGGCCGGCCGCTTCGCCCGGCTGCTCGGCGCGGGCCGGGTGATCGGCAGCGCGGGCACCCCGGAGAAGGTCAAGTACCTTACGGAGCAGGTGCGTTACGACGCGGCGTTCGACTACCGCACGGCCCCGGTGGCCGATCTGCTCGCCGAAGCGGCCCCCACCGGCATCGACGTCTTCGTGGACAACGTCGGCGGCGACCACCTCGGCGCGGCGATCGGCGCGCTGCGCGAGCGGGGCCGGGTGGTGCGGGTGGGCACGATCAGCCAGTACAACACCCCGGACGCCCCGCCGGTCGTCTTCGACCACGCCGACGTCGTGGAGAAGAGCCTGCGCATCGAGGGCTTCCTGGTCAAGGACCACCGCGACGCGCAGGACGAGCTGTACGACTTCGCCGTACCGCATCTGCGCAGCGGGGAACTGGCGGCGGACGAGACGGTGATCGACGGCTTCGAGCGGATCGTGGAGGCGTTCTTGCTGATGCTGCGCGGCGGCAACACGGGCAAGATCCTGGTGCGGGCCGCCTGACGTGCCGTCAGTTCACCGCTGTGCCGTGGCCCACTGCCTGAGCGCCTTCCTGAAGCCCTCCGGGTCCTCCACCCACGGCAGGTGGCCGGCGTCCGGCAGGATCACCCGCCGGACGCGGGGCAGGGCCTCGGCGAGGGAGTCGACGGCGGTGCGGGGGCGGATGTCGCGGGCACCGTCGATGATCAGGACAGGGAGGTCGAGGGCGGTGCAGGCCGTGCGCAGTTCCGGCGTTCCCCAGGACCGCTTGCGCTCCTCGTTGAGCGTCTTGTTGCACGCGTAGTCGATCCCGAACCACGGCTCGGCCATGCGCCGCGCGGACTCCAGTGCCCCGTCCCGGTCCTCGAACTCGACCGACCACCGCAGCACCGCCAGTTCCCGCTCCTCGTCCCGCGACCGCCCCTGACGGTCAGTCAGTTCCTGCCACCGGGCGCGGCGTTCGGGGTGCTCGGCGAGCCGGTGGACCAGGTTCTCCTGGTAGGCGTCGTGCCAGTCGGCGTCCGGGCCGATGCCGGTGCCGGAGACGTAGACCAGGGCGCTCACCCGGTCCGGATGGGCGAGCGCGTAGCTCAACGCGAGCTGGGCGCCCCAGGAGTGGCCGAGCAGCGCCATGCGGCCGAGTCCGAAGTGCCGCCGTACGGCGTCGAGGTCGGCGACGAGGCGCTCGGTCGTAAAGGGCCCCCGGCACCGCTCGGAGCGGCCGCAGCCGCGCTGGTCCCAGCGGATCACCGGGCTGAGGTCCGCGAGCAGAGCGGCCACGTCGCCGAACATGTCCCACAGGCCCGGACCGCCGTGACACAGCACCAGCGGGTCGCCGTCCCCGCCCGACCGAGTGGCCCACAGGCGTATGCCGTCGTCCGCCGTCACCGTCATGGGATCAGTGTGACCGACGGGAACGACAGGGTCGACGGGCCCGGTGGCGGACATGGTGACGGGCCGGGAAGCCGGTTCGGACGGCAGGCTTCCCGGCCCGTGCTCGCGGGGGCTGGTCAGCCCATGTGCGGGTAGGTGTAGTCGGTCGGCGGGACCAGGGTCTCCTTGATGGCGCGGGTCAGGGTCCAGCGCAGGAGGTTCTGGGGGGCACCGGCCTTGTCGTTGGTGCCGGAGGAGCGGCCGCCGCCGAAGGGCTGCTGGCCGACGACGGCGCCGGTCGACTTGTCGTTGATGTAGAAGTTGCCGGCCGCGTAGCGGAGCTTGTCCATCGTGTACGCCGCCGCCGCGCGGTCGCCCGCGATGACCGAGCCCGTGAGGGCGTAGTCCGACACCGACTCCATCTGGGTCAGCATCTCGTCGTACTGGTCGTCCTCGTAGACGTAGACGCCGAGGAAGGGGCCGAAGTACTCCGTGCGGAAGACCTCGTTCTCCGGGTCGGTGGAGACGACGACCGTCGGGCGGACGAAGTAGCCGACCGAGTCGTCGTAGCTGCCGCCCGCGATGATCTCGCAGGTCGGGTCCGACTTCGCGCGGTCGATCGCGGCCTTGTTCTTGGCGAAGGCACGGTCGTCGATCACGGCGCCGATGAAGTTCGACAGGTCGGTGACGTCACCCATGGTGAGGCGGTCGACCTCGGCGGCGAACTCCTCCTTGAAGCCCGAGTTCCAGATGGAGGCCGGGATGTAGGCGCGGGAGGTGGCGGAGCACTTCTGGCCCTGGTACTCGAAGGCACCGCGGGTCAGGGCGGTCTTCAGGATGGCGCGGTCGGCGCTCGGGTGGGCGACCAGGAAGTCCTTGCCGCCGGTCTCGCCGACCAGACGCGGGTACGAACGGTACTTCTCGATGTTGTTGCCGACCGTCTTCCACAGGTACTGGAAGGTCTTGGTCGAACCCGTGAAGTGGATGCCGGCCAGGTCGCGGTGCTCGAGGGCGACCTGGGAGACCTCGATGCCGTCGCCGGTGACGAGGTTGATGACGCCCTTGGGCAGGCCCGCCTCCTCCAGCAGCTGCATGAGGAGCACGGCGGCGTGGGTCTGCGTCGGGGACGGCTTCCAGACGACGACGTTGCCCATGAGCGCGGGGGCCGTCGGCAGGTTGCCCGCGATGGCGCTGAAGTTGAACGGCGTGATCGCGTAGACGAAGCCCTCGAGCGGGCGGTGGTCGAGGCGGTTCCACACGCCCGGGGAGTTCGCCGGGGGCTGCTCGGCGAGGATCTGGCGGGCGTAGTGGACGTTGAAGCGCCAGAAGTCGACCAGCTCACAAGGGGTGTCGATCTCGGCCTGCTGGGCGGTCTTGGACTGGCCCAGCATGGTGGAGGCGGCGATCGTCTCGCGCCAGGGGCCGGCCAGCAGCTCGGCGGCGCGCAGGATGATCGCGGCGCGGTCGTCGAAGGACATCGCGCGCCAAGCCGGGGCGGCGGCCAGGGCGGCGTCGATGGCGTCCTTCGCGTCCTGCTGAGTGGCGTTGCGCAGGGTGCCGATGACGGCCTTGTGGTTGTGCGGCTGGACCACCTGGAACGGCTCGCCGCCGCCCATCCGCTTCTCGCCGCCGATGGTCATCGGCAGGTCGATCGGGTTCTCGGCCAGCTCCTTGAGCTTCGCCTCCAGCCGGGCGCGCTCGGGCGAGCCGGGGGCGTAGCCGTGCACCGGCTCGTTGACGGGGGCGGGGACCTGGGTCACAGCGTCCATGAGATCCTTGACTCCTTGATCGTGAGCGGGTGTTCGGGTTCAGCCCTTGGTGATCATGCTGCGCACGAAGAACTGCAGGTTCGCCGGCTTCTCCGCGAGACGGCGCATGAAGTAGCCGTACCAGTCGGTGCCGTAGGCGGTGTAGACGCGCATGCGGTGGCCCTCGGCGGCCAGCCGCAGGTGCTCGTCGCCGCGGATGCCGTACAGCATCTGGAACTCGTACTCGTCGAGCTTGCGGCCGGCCTTGTGGGCCAGCTCCTGGGCGATGGCGATCAAGCGCGGGTCGTGGGACCCGATCATCGGGTACCCGTCGCCCTCCATCAGGATGCGCAGGATGCGGACGTACGCCTTGTCTATCTCGTGCTTCTGCTGGTAGGCGACCTCGGCGGGCTCCTTGTAGGCGCCCTTGACCAGGCGGACGCGGCTGCCGGCGGCGGCGAGGCGGCGGGCGTCGGCCTCGGTGCGGAAGAGGTAGGCCTGGATGACGCAGCCGGTCTGCGGGAAGTCCCTGCGCAGCTCCTCGTGGATGGCGAACATCGAGTCGAGGGTGGTGTGGTCCTCGGCGTCCAGCGTCACGGTCGTACCGATCGCGGCGGCGGCCTCGACGACGGGCCGGACGTTGGCGAGCGCCAGCTCGTGGCCGCCGTCCAGCGCCTGGCCGAACATCGACAGCTTGACGGACATCTCGACGCGCTCGCCGAGTTCCAGGCCCTTGAGGTGCCCGATCAGCGCGAGGTAGGCGTCCCGGGCGGCGGCGGCCTGCTCCGGGGTGGTGATGTCCTCGCCGACGACGTCCATCGTCAGCTCCAGGCCCTTGCCCGTCAGGTCCTCGATGATCGGGACGATGTCGTCCACGGTCTCGCCCGGGATGAAGCGGTCGACGACCTGCTTGGTCACCGGGGCCGCCGAGATCAGGCGTCGCATCCGGTCGCTGCGCGACGCGGCGAGAATCACGGGACCCAGCACGGGGCACCTCCACAGACAAGCACCGAATAGGCCATCACCCGACGTTTCGGGTACGGCACGGAGAACCACCGTGAAACCTAAGGATCTCTCCGATCGTGGGCCATCGACAGCTGTCACGCATCCGTGCCCTGGATCTCAGACAGATGTATGAAGGCGGCCCGCAAATGAGGGAGAATGCCCGAGTGGCGGCGGATTTCAAAGGCTTCAAAGCCTTCAAGGGCGACTACCAGGAGCTCGTGGACGAGATCTCGGAGCTGCTGGGCGTCCCGGCGACGCTGGAGAGCCGCGACTTCGAGCTGATCGCCTTCGGCGCGTACGACAGCGACGACGAGCTGGATCCCTCCGCGCTGGACCCGGTGCGCACCCGCTCGATCCTGACCCGGCGCTCCACGGCTGCGGTCCGGTCCTGGTTCGAGGGCTTCGGCATCACCCGGGCGACCGGGCCGGTGCGGATCCCGCGGACCCCGGAGGCCGGGGTGAACCGGGGCCGTATCTGCCTGCCGGTACGCCACCGGGGTGTCGTCCTCGGCTATGTCTGGCTCCTGGACTACGACCCCGGCCCCACGGACGTGCAGCTGGCCGCGGCGATGGAGGTGGCCGGCCGGATCGGCGCGCTGCTCGCCGACGAGGCGGAGGCCGGGGCCGGGCTGAGCCGGGAGCTGCGGGCGGTGCTGACTGCCGAGCGCGGCTGGCAGCAGGACATGGCGGTGGCCGAACTCCGCACGGCCCTGGGCGCGCGCGCGGACGGCCCGCACACGGTGGTCTGCGTCGCCCCGTGGCCGTCCGCCGACCCGGACGAGGCCCCTTCGGTCCGTACGGTCCCGCACGCCACGGCCCTGTGCACGGTGCCGTGGGGAGCGACGGGCCAGAGTCTGGCGGCCCTGGTACGGCTCCGGACGACGGACGTGGCGACACCGGCGCTCACGGCGGCTTCCCGGCTGCTGAAGGAGGCGGAAGGGGGCCGGGGAGTTCACGCCGCCGGTGTCGGCGAGCCCCGGCTCGGGCTCGTGGAGCTGGGGACGGTGTGGCAGGAGGCTGTCGCCGCCGCGCGCGCCGCGCTGGCCGAGCCGCGGTTCGGGCCGGTCGCCGAATGGTCGCGCATCGGGCCGTACCGGCTGCTGACCGCGCTGCCCCCGGAGGCCGCCCACGACCCGGTGCTGGGCCCGCTCCTCTCCCCCGCCCACCAGGAGCTGGCCCGCACGGCCGAGGTCTATCTCGACTGCGCGGGCCAGGCCGGCCGTGCGGCGGCTGCGCTGGGCATCCACCGGCAGACCCTGTATTACCGCCTGTCCCGCGTGGAACAGCTGACGGGCCTCGACCTGGACGACGGCGAGGACCGCCTGCTGCTGCACATGGCACTGAAGAGGGCGCGACTGTGAGGGCGGAGGCCGGCAAGACCGTACGGGCCCGGCCGGGCGCCCCCGAACCCGTCAGGCAGTCGCCGGTCCCGCCCCCTCGATGATCTGCCGGAGCCCCTCGGTGAGCGCGTCCCCGTCGGGCGCGGTCCTGGCGTCGAACGTCCACTGCGCGATGAGCCCGGTCATCAGCGTCATGTAGAAGCGGCCGAGGGTGTCGGCCGTCTCGTCGGAGACCTCCTCCTCCGGCACCCCCTGGAGGGCGGCCACGAGTCCGCGCCCGCCCTCGCGCTGCGCAAGGGACAGATGCTCGCGCACCTCGGGCATGTCGATGGTCATGACCTCCATGCTGAGCCGCCACATCGAGTCCGGCTCCCGCATAGTGGCGACGATGTTCGACCACACCCACCGGAACCGCTCCAGCGAGCCGGGCGCGCCCTCGACGGCGACGCCGTCGCCCCCGTCGAAGGCGCCGGACATGTTCTCCACCAACGCGATGTAGGCCTGCGCGAGGAGCGCGTCCTTCGAGCCGTAGTGGTAGCCGATCGAGGCCAGGTTGGTCCCCGAGGCCTTGACGATGTCGCGCGCGGTGGTGCGCGCGAAGCCCTTCTCCAGCAGGCAGCGCTTGGCGCCCTCGAGCAGATCCTCACGGTGTCCCATGCCCGTCACCCTATCCCGCGATCCATACAGACGTCCTAGACGCATGACTTATACAAGCGTTCTAGACAAGCGTTTAAGACGCGCGTACATTTCTCGGCATGCCGAACCTGACGAGCACGACCACGGGTACGACCACGAGCACGAGTACGACCACCACCCGCGCCGGACGCCGCGAGTGGACCGCTCTCGGCGTGCTGATGCTGCCGCTGCTGCTGGTCTCGATGGACGTCTCCGTCCTGTACTTCGCGACCCCCGCGATCAGCGCGGACCTGCACCCGAGTGGCACCCAGCAGCTGTGGATCTTCGACATCTACGGCTTCGTCCTGGCCGGCCTGCTGATGACGATGGGCTCGCTCGGCGACCGCATCGGCCGCCGCAGGCTGCTCCTCATGGGCGCCGCCGCCTTCGGCGGCGCCTCGCTCCTCGCGGCCTACGCGAACAGCGCCGGGACCCTGATCGCGGCCCGCGCCGTCCTCGGCATCGGCGGCGCGACCCTGATGCCGTCCACGATGGCGCTGCTGCGCACGATGTTCACCGACCCCGGCCAGCGGGCGAAGGCGATCGGGCTGTGGTCCGGCGTGATGACCGGCGGGATCGCGCTCGGCTCGGTGATGAGCGGCATCCTCGTCGAGCACTTCTGGTGGGGCTCGGTCTTCCTGGTCAACCTGCCCGCGATGGCGCTGCTGCTGGTCCTCGGCCCGGTGCTGCTGCCGGAGTCGAAGGACCCGAACCCGGGCCGCTTCGACTGGCCGAGCGTCCCGCTGTCGATGGCCGCCGTGCTCCCCGTGATCTACGGCCTGAAGGAGATCCCGTCCGAGGGCTGGCACCCGCTGTACGTCGTCTCGATCACCGTCGGCCTGGTCTTCGCCGCCCTGTTCGTCCACCGGCAGCGCACCAGCCCCTCCCCGCTGATCCCGCCGGCCCTGCTGAGGGGCCACGGCTTCACCCCGGCGCTGGTGCTGAACCTCGTCGCCGCGCTCGCCATGATGGGCTCGGCCATCTTCACCACGCAGTACCTGCAGTCGGTCCTCGGCAAGAGCCCGCTGTCGGCCGCCCTGTGGAGCCTGCTGCCCTCGGTGTTCATCGGGTTCGCCGGTCCGGTCACCGCACAGCTGGTCCAGCGGGGCGTCCACCGGGGTCACGTCGTCGCCGGCGGCTTCGTGGCCATGGCGGCCGGTTTCTCGATGCTCGCCCTCCTCGGCACCGACTCGCTGTGGCTGGCGCTGGCCGGGGCCGGTGTCCTCGCCTGCGGGATGGTCGCGATCTCGTCCCAGCTGGTGGACCTGGCCATGAGCAGCGCCCCGGTGGAGCGGGCGGGCACGGCCTCCTCGCTGCTGGAGACCGGCACCGAGTTCGGCGGCGCGCTCGGCATGGCGGTGCTCGGCTCCATCGGTACGGCGGTCTACCGCCACGAGATGCCGTCCACCGCCCCGGCCGGGGCGCGCCAGACCCTGGGCGACGCCCTCGCCACGGCCGCCCATCTGCCCGGGCCGGCCGGTGAGTCCCTCCTCGCCACCGCCCGCGAGGCGTTCACCAGCGGGTTCCGGGGCGCGGCGATCGCCGGGGCGGTGATCCTGGTGCTGGCTGCGGTGGGGGCGGTGCTGGGGCTGCGGAGGATCGAGGCCGGCGAGAAGTAGGGAAACAGGAAACGCCGGACGGGCTGACGAAAGTCAGCCCGTCCGGCGTTTCCGGAGGACGAGTCTCAGACCAGGTTCACCGAGCGGGCGGACGCGGCGCCGATCTCGGAGGCGACCTCGGCCAGCACGGCAGCGGCCACCGTGTCGTCGACGGTCAGCACGGCCAGCGCCTCGCCGCCCACCCCTGCGCGAGCGACCTGCATACCGGCGATGTTGATGCCCGCCTCGCCGAGGATGCGGCCGACGGTGCCGACGACACCGGGACGGTCCTCGTAGCGCAGCACGACCATGTGGTCGGCGAGCGCGAGGTCGACGTCGTAGTCGCCGACCGCGACGATCTTCTGGAGGTGCTTCGGGCCGGCCAGCGTGCCGGAGACCGAGACCTCCTCGCCGCCCGCGAGGGTGCCGCGCACGGTGACGACGTTGCGGTGCTCGCTCGACTCGGAGCTGGTGGTCAGCCGGACCTCGACACCGCGCTCCTGCGCGAACAGCGGGGCGTTGACGTACGACACGGTCTCGGCGACGACGTCCTCGAAGACGCCCTTGAGCGCGGACAGCTCCAGCACCTTCACGTCGTGCTGGGTGATCTCGCCGTACACCTCGACGTCGAGGCGGTGCGCGACCTCGCCGGCGAGCGCGGTGAAGATGCGGCCGAGGCGCTCGGCGAGCGGCAGACCGGGCTTGACGTCCTCGGCGATGACACCGCCCTGGACGTTGACCGCGTCCGGGACCAGCTCACCGGCGAGGGCGAGACGCACGGACTTCGCGACGGCGATGCCGGCCTTCTCCTGGGCCTCGTCGGTGGAGGCGCCCAGGTGCGGGGTGCACACGACCTGGTCCAGCTCGAACAGCGGGGAGTCCGTGCAGGGCTCCTGCGCGTAGACGTCGAGGCCCGCGCCGGCGACCCGGCCCTCCTTCAGCGCCGCGTACAGCGCCTCCTCGTCCACGATGCCGCCACGCGCGGCGTTGACGATGCGCACGTTCGGCTTGACCTTGCGCAGCGCCTCCTCGCCGATCAGGCCGAGGGTCTCGGGGGTCTTGGGCAGGTGGACGGTGATGAAGTCGGAGACCTCCAGCAGCTCGTCCAGGGAGAGGACCTTGACGCCCATCTGCGCGGCCCGGGCAGGCTGGACGTAGGGGTCGTAGGCGACGACCTTCATCCCGAAGGCGGACATGCGCTGGGCGACCAGCGCGCCGATACGGCCGAGGCCCACGACGCCGAGGGTCTTCTCGGCCAGCTCGACGCCCGTGTACTTGCTGCGCTTCCACTCGCCGTTCTTGAGCGCGGCGTTGGCCTGCGGGATGTTGCGGGCGGTGGCGAGGAGCAGACCGCAGGCCAGCTCGGCGGCGGTCACGATGTTGGAGGTCGGGGCGTTGACGACCATCACGCCGGCCTTGGTGGCGGCGGAGACGTCGACGTTGTCCAGGCCGACGCCGGCGCGCGCGACGACCTTGAGCTTCTTCGCCGCGGCGATGGCCTCGGCGTCGACCTTGGTGGCGGAACGGATCAGGATCGCGTCGACGTCGGCGATGGCCGGCAGCAGCTGGGCGCGGTCGGCTCCATTGGCGTGCCGGATCTCGAAGTCCGGGCCGAGCGCGTCCACGGTCGCGGGCGACAGCTCTTCAGCGATGAGTACGACAGGTTTCGGGCTCACGTGAGGTCCTCACTAGTCCAATGCATGCGGACGGCCGTCCCGACGGCCGCAGGCTCAGGAGGGGGGCTAGCCGCGGAAGACGCACGACGCTGTGGGCCTGACGCGTGTTGTGCAGCAGTGTAGTGGCGCCGCTGAGGTCGTCCTGCGCCTCTGCGGAAGGATCACCCGTCCGGTGCTGGACGGGCTGGACAACAGATGGACGACGGGGGCCGGAGCATCCTGCCCCGGCCCCCTGACGTGGGGCTTACGCCTCCTCGTTCACCCAGCTCATCAGCTTGCGCAGCTGCTTGCCGGTGGTCTCCAGCAGGTGCTCGGAGTCCTGCTGCTTGTACTCGTTGTACTTCTTCAGACCGCCGTGGTACTCGTCCATCCAGTTCTGGGCGAAGGAGCCGTCCTGGATCTCGGCGAGGACCTTCTTCATCTCGGCCTTGGTGGCGTCGGTGATGATGCGCGGGCCGGTGACGTAGTCGCCCCACTCGGCGGTCTCGGAGATGGACCAGCGCATCTTCTCCAGGCCGCCCTCGTACATGAGGTCCACGATCAGCTTCAGCTCGTGCAGGCACTCGAAGTAGGCGATCTCCGGCTGGTAGCCGGCCTCGGTCAGGGTCTCGAAGCCCGCCTTGACCAGCGCGGCCGTACCACCGCACAGGACGGCCTGCTCGCCGAAGAGGTCGGTCTCGGTCTCCTCGGTGAAGGTCGTCTTGATGACGCCGGCCCGGGTGCCGCCGATGCCCTTGGCGTACGACAGGGCCAGCGCGAAGGCGCTTCCGGAGGCGTCCTGCTCGACGGCGGCGATGCACGGAACGCCGCGGCCCTCCTCGTACTGACGGCGGACCAGGTGGCCCGGGCCCTTCGGGGCGACCATGCAGACGTCCACGCCGGCCGGGGGCTTGATGAAGCCGAAGCGGATGTTGAAGCCGTGGCCGAAGAACAGGGCGTCGCCGTCCTTGAGGTTGTCCTTGATGGACTCCTCGTAGACCTGGGCCTGGAGCGGGTCCGGGACCAGGATCATGATGACGTCGGCCTCGGCGGCGGCCTCCGAGGGGGTCACCACGCGCAGGCCCTGCTCCTCGGCCTTCGCCTTGGACTTGGAGCCCTCGTGCAGACCGACGCGGACGTCGACACCGGAGTCGCGCAGCGACAGCGCGTGGGCGTGGCCCTGGCTGCCGTAGCCGATGACCGCGACCTTGCGGCCCTGGATGATGGACAGGTCGGCGTCAGCGTCGTAGAACAGCTCGGCCACTTTGGGTTCTCTCCTTGGTGTGCAGGTTGTGCGTCCCACCGTATGCCGGTGAGGGGAAGGGAAGTCTGCGGGTCTCGGGATACGGGCGGACGGCCAGGCGCCGACCGCCCGTTTCCAGCCTTACGCGGATCGGTCCAGGGCGCGCAGCGAGCGGTCCGTGATCGAACGGGCGCCGCGGCCGATCGCGATCGTGCCGGACTGGACCAGCTCCTTGATGCCGAACGGCTCCAGCATCTTGAGCATGGCGGACAGCTTCTCGCTGGATCCGGTGGCCTCGATGGTCACGGCCTCCGGGGAGACGTCCACGGTCTTGGCGCGGAACAGCTGGACGATCTCCACGATCTGGGAGCGGGTCTCGTTGTCGGCGCGCACCTTCACCAGAACGAGTTCGCGCTGAACGGCCTGACCGGGTTCCAGTTCGACGATCTTCAGCACGTTGACGAGCTTGTTGAGCTGCTTGGTGACCTGCTCCAGCGGCAGGTCCTCGACGCCCACCACGATGGTGATGCGGGAGATGTCGGGGTGCTCGGTGACGCCGACCGCGAGCGAGTCGATGTTGAAGCCGCGGCGCGAGAACAGGGCGGCGATCCGGGCCAGGATGCCCGGCGTGTTCTCCACCAGGACGGAGAGCGTGTGCTTGGACATGATCTTTTTACGTCTCTCTCGCTCAGTCGTCTTCGTTGTCGCCGAAGTCGGGGCGGACGTCCCGGGCGGCCATGATCTCGTCGTTGGAGGTGCCGGCGGCGACCATCGGCCAGACCATCGCGTCCTCGTGGACGATGAAGTCGATGACGACCGGGCGGTCGTTGATGGAGTTCGCCTCCTCGATGACCTTGTCCAGGTCCTCCGGGCGCTCGCAGCGCAGGCCCACGCAGCCCATCGCCTCGGAGAGCTTCACGAAGTCCGGCACGCGGGTGCCCTTCGCCTCCGGGTTGATGTCCTCCGGACCGCTGTGCAGCACGGTGTTGGAGTAGCGCTGGTTGTAGAAGAGGGTCTGCCACTGGCGGACCATGCCGAGGGCGCCGTTGTTGATGATGGCGACCTTGATCGGGATGTTGTTCAGCGCGCAGGTGGTCAGTTCCTGGTTGGTCATCTGGAAGCAGCCGTCGCCGTCGATCGCCCAGACGGTCCGCTCCGGCTGTCCGGCCTTGGCGCCCATCGCGGCCGGGACCGCGTAGCCCATGGTTCCGGCGCCGCCGGAGTTGAGCCAGGTGGCGGGCTTCTCGTACTGGATGAAGTGCGCGGACCACATCTGGTGCTGGCCGACGCCCGCGGCGAAGATCGTGCCCTCGGGCGCGAGCTGCCCGACGCGCTCGATGACCTGCTGCGGGGACAGGGAGCCGTCCTCGGGCTGGTCGTAGCCGAGCGGGTAGGTCTCGCGCCAGCGGTTCAGGTCGCTCCACCAGGCGGTGTAGTCGCCCTGGTGACCCTCGCTGTGCTCCTTCTGCACGGCCTGGACCAGGTCGGCGATGACCTCGCGGGCGTCACCGACGATCGGCACGTCGGCGGCGCGGTTCTTGCCGATCTCGGCGGGGTCGATGTCGGCGTGGACGATCTTGGCGTACGGGGCGAAGCTGTCCAGCTTGCCGGTGACGCGGTCGTCGAAGCGGGCTCCGAGGGCGACGATCAGGTCGGCCTTCTGCAGCGCGGTGACGGCGGTGACCGCACCGTGCATGCCCGGCATTCCCACGTGCAGCGGGTGGCTGTCGGGGAACGCGCCGAGCGCCATCAGGGTGGTGGTGACGGGCGCTCCGGTGAGTTCGGCGAGGACTCTCAGCTCGGCGGTGGCCTGCGCCTTGATGACGCCGCCGCCGACGTAGAGGACGGGCCGCCGGGCGGCGGTGATCAGCTTGGCGGCCTCGCGGATCTGCTTGGCGTGCGGCTTGGTCACCGGGCGGTAGCCGGGCAGGTCCATGGTGGGCGGCCAGGAGAAGGTGGTCTTCGCCTGGAGGGCGTCCTTGGCGATGTCGACCAGGACCGGGCCCGGGCGGCCGGTGGAGGCGATGTGGAACGCCTGCGCGATGACCCGCGGGATGTCCTCGGCCTTGGTGACGAGGAAGTTGTGCTTGGTGATCGGCATGGTGATGCCGACGATGTCCGCCTCCTGGAAGGCGTCCGTGCCGATCGACTTGGAGGCGACCTGGCCGGTGATCGCGACCAGCGGGACGGAGTCCATGTGGGCGTCGGCGATGGGCGTGACCAGGTTGGTGGCGCCGGGACCGGAGGTGGCCATGCAGACGCCGACCTTGCCGGTGGCCTGCGCGTAACCGGTGGCCGCGTGGCCGGCGCCCTGCTCGTGGCGGACCAGGACGTGGCGCACCCGAGTCGAGTCCATCAGCGGGTCGTACGCCGGCAGGATCGCGCCGCCGGGAATGCCGAATACCGTGTCCGCGCCGACCTCCTCGAGGGAGCGGATGAGGGACTGCGCACCCGTCACGTGCTCGACGGGGGCGGACTGCTGTCCTCCGGATCGGGGCCGCGGCTGCGGATGGGCCCCGGTGGCCTGCTCGGTCATCGGCATTCTCTTCTCGATGCTGAGGGTTTTTGCGAGGTTTGTACGGAGTTCACGAGCTGCACGATCGGTGCTCGTGCAACAAAAAACCCCTCGTGCCAAAAGGCAAGCGAGGGGAGCGCGCCGGTGAGGTCGCTGGGGATTCCGGATCGTCCTCCGGTGGGTCCCAGCTCAGCCGACGCGCTGTCCAAGTACGAGAATTCGGGTGCGCATGGAACTGACCCTCTCCCTGGCGCACACCACGTGTCAAGTGAGTGGGACGCGAGTCTCAGAATGTGAGCGAAGGGCACGGCCGCCTCCGAAGACAGCGGGAACACCCTCTGTGTACACCCCCGCGCCCCTCACCACTACTCACACACCACTACTCGCTCACCTCCGTGGCGCACCTGCTCGCGTACCTCCGTGGCGCACCGGTCGGTGCCGGGGCCACGACCGCGCTCAGCCCTTCGGGCCGCAGCGCGGCCGCGCTCTCGACGCCGACCCGCCCCTGCGGCTCGCGCGCGGTGCCCGCGAAGACCGGCGCCGCCGCGGCGTGCGGCACCGGATAGTGGCCGGATCCGAGCGCCCGGCGCAGCCGGTACTCGTCCACGGGCCCGGCGAACGCCATGCCCTGCCCATGGGTGCAGCCCATCGCGCGCAGCGCGGCGACCTGCTCCGGGAGGTCCACGCCCTCGGCCACGGACTGCAGACCGAGATCGCCGGCGATGCGCAGCAGACCGCTGGTGATCTTGTGCAGCCGCGCGGACTCCACGACGCCCTCGACCAGGCTGCGGTCGAGCTTCAGGATGTCGACCGGGAGCCTCCTGAGGGCCGTGATGGCCGCGTAGCCGCTGCCGAAGCCGTCCAGCGCGATCCGCACCCCGAGCCGGCTGAGCGCGGTCAGGCGCCGCTCCAGCTCGTCCAGGGAGATCCGCGGATCGGTGTCGGACAGCTCGACGACCAGCGCGCCGGGCGGCAGCCCGTGCCGGGTCAGCAGCGCCTCCACCGAGCCGAGCGGCATCGAGCGGTCCAGCAGCCGCCGGGCGCCCATCCGGACGGCCACCGGCATGACGAGACCGGTCGCGGCCCGCTCGGCCGCCTGCTCGACGGCCTCCTGGAGGATCCAGCGGTCCAGCTCGGCGGTCTTGTCGCTGTCCTCGGTCACCCGCAGGAACTCGGCCGGGGTGAACAGCACCCCCTGTGAGGAGCGCCAGCGCGCCTGTGCGGAGACCGCCGTGATCCGGCCGCTGTCCAGGCACACCACCGGCTGGTGCAGCAGCGCGAACTCGCCGTCGTGCAGCGCGGCACGCAGCCGTGTGGCCAGCTCCGCCTTGCGTACGACGTCCTGCTGCATCTGCGGCTTGTACAGCTCGACCCGGCCCTTGCCGGCCGACTTCGCCCGGTACATCGCGAGGTCGGCGTTGCGCAGCAACTCGCCCGCGCCGAGGCCCGGTTCGGCGAAGGCGACGCCGATGGAGGCGTTGACCCGGACATCGTTGCCGTCGATGGCGTAGGGCTGGGAGAGGGTCACCCTGAGGCGGTCGGCGAGCTCCAGGATGTTCCGCTCCCGGGCGGCACGGTCGCGGGTGCCGTCCCCGACGATCAGGGCCGCGAACTCGTCGCCGCCCAGCCGGGAGGCGGTGTCCCCGTGCCGGACCGCGTCCTGGAGTCTGCGGGCGGCCTGGACGAGCAGTTCGTCCCCGGCCTGGTGCCCGATCGTGTCGTTGACGGCCTTGAAGCCGTCCAGGTCGATGAAGAGCACCGCCGTGTTGCGCAGGGCGGCGCCCCGGTCCGTGGCGCGGCGGCCGGACAGGGCCTGCTGGACGCGCCGGGTGAACAGCGCGCGGTTGGGCAGGTCGGTCAGCGGGTCGTGCTCGGCGTTGTGCTGCAGCTGTGCCTGCAGGCGCACCCGTTCGGTCACGTCCCGGCTGTTGAAGATCAGTCCGCCGTGGTGGCGGTTGACGGTCGACTCGACGTTGAGCCAGCCGTCGTCGCCGGAGCGGAAGCGACACTCGATACGGGTGGTGGGCTCCTCCAGCGGACTGGCGACGAGGAAGCGCCGTACCTCGTGCACCACGCAGCCCAGGTCCTCCGGGTGGATGAGGGCGGACAGCTCGGTGCCCACCAGTTCCTCGGCGGGCCGGCCGTAGACCCCGGCGGCGGCCGGGGAGACGTACCGGAGCATGCCGTTGGGCGCGGCGATCATGATGACGTCGCTGGAGCCCTGGACCAGGGAGCGGAAGTGGTTCTCCTTCTGCGCCAGCTCCTGGGTGAGGGTGATGTTGTCCAGCAGCATGATGCCCTGCCGGATCACGAGCGCGAGCACGACCGCGCCCGCCGTGATCAGCACGACGTGGTCGGGCCTGCGGCCGTTGAGGACGTTGTACAGGATGCCCAGGGTGCACACGGCGGCGGCGAGGTAGGGAGTGAGCGCGGCGAGGGATCCGGTGAGCGGGCGGCCCGCCGGGTAGCGGCCGTGGTCGCCGCCCGGGGCGGGCGCGGGCGCCGGGTGGTGGCCCGTGCCGCGCTGTCCGGGCAGGTGCTCGTGGACCACGCGGGTGTGTCCGTCCGGTGCGTGCCCCTCCGGCGCGCCCTTGCCGCGCGGCGCGGCCCAGGGGGCGTAGGCGAGCAGCAGCGAACCGGCGAACCAGCCCGCGTCCAGCAGCTGCCCGGAGCGGTAACTGCTGTGCAGCAGCGGCGAGGTGAACAGCGCGTCGCACATCACGGTCAGCGCGAGCGCGCCGATCGCCGTGTTCACCGCGGTGCGGTTGCCCGGGGCGCGGCGGAAGTGCAGCGCCAGCACCATGCTGACGAGCGCGATGTCGAGCAGCGGGTACGCCAGTGACAGCGCGGTGTGCGCCACGCTCGGCCCGTCGAAACGGGCCGCCTGGGCGAGCGCCAGGCTCCACGACAGCGTCAGCAGCGAGCCGCCGATCAGCCAGGCGTCCAGCCCCAGACAGATCCAGCCGGCCTTGTTCACCGGCCGCTTGGCCAGCACCAGCAGGCCCACGATGGCGGGCGGCGCGAAGCACAGGAAGAACAGGTCGGCGTAGCTGGGCGTGGGCACGGGACGGCCGAGGACGACCTCGTACCACCCCCAGACCGCGTTGCCGAGGGACGCCATCATCGACGACAGGGCGAACAGCAGCCAGGCCGAGCGGAAGCGGACGCGCGGACTGCGGGCGTACAGGAAGCAGGAGACGGCGGCGGTGCCCGCCGCCGCGGCCAGCCCGAAGTCGCCCATGATCAACGCCACTTCGTTCGCACCCCAGTCGAACGCGGCCCCGACGGCGTAGGCCGCGCAGACCAGGGCGAGGACGAGTCGCTCCGTCCCGCGCGAGCACTCGCCGACGGCCGGCCGGCGGGGCGGCGGTGCCTGCTGCGGATGCGGTGCGCGCACCGCTTCTTCCAGCACGGTCGTCGCGGAGAGCGGCGCAGTCACCGGGGCCTCCCGGTCCGCGCCGCTCCCCGGTCCTGCCGGTCCCGGTGCGCTGGGTGCGCGTGCCTCCTGCGGCCGCTGTGCTTGCGCTGGTGATGGCTGTGGTGGCCGGTGTGGTGACCGCGTCTGCGCGCGGCCGTGCACCAGGGTCGCCGTCGGCGGCTCCGCCGCGTCGGATCGTTCGTCCATAGGCCGTGCATCGCCCGTCGCCCCCCTCACAAAATCTGAAATGTCCATCCCCGGCGCCGAATCAGTCAGCGGCGCAGCCCCTGTCGGGACGATACACCAGGATCGTCACTCAGGGACATAGCTTCTCTACGCTCCGTGACGACCAGCGGGGATGCGAGTACGGGCCGCGTCCGAGGGGTTGCGGAGGGTGCCGGACAGGGTCCTTCCGCCCGGGTGGAGCCGGGAGGGGGAGGGTCAGTGCCCGCCCGCTCCCTGTGTGTCCGCGCCCGTCGTAAGGATCACGTTCCGCAGCGGCTCCCGGTTCACGAACCGGGTCAACTGGTCGACGAGGAGCCGCTTGGCGCGGGGCAGGAAAGCCGAGGAAGGGCCGCCCACATGCGGGCTGATCAGCACTCCGGGCGCCTGCCACAGGGGATGGTCCGACGGCAGCGGCTCGGGGTCGGTGACGTCCAGGGCGGCGGTGATCCGGCCGCTGTTGAGCTCGGCGAGGAGCGCCTTGGTGTCCACGACGGACCCGCGGGCGACGTTCACGAGCAGCGCGCCGTCCTTCATCCGCGCGAGGAACCCGGCGTCGACGAGATGGTGTGTGGCCTCAGTGAGAGGAGTGCAGACGATGACGACGTCCGCTTCCGGAAGCAGTGAGAGCACATCGGCGATCGGTTGCACAAGACCGCGCGCCGTGGTGCGCCTGGAGCGCGCAATGCGCGCCACCCGCGCGACCTCGAAGGGCACAAGCCGGTCCTCGATGGCGGCGCCGATCGAGCCGTAACCGACGATGAGGACGTTCCTGTCGGCGAGCGAGGGGTGGAACCCGCTCTCCCAGCGCCCCTGTTGCTGGGCGCGGACGAAGCCGGGGACGCCGCGCAGGCAGGCGAGGGTCAGGGTGAGGGCGAGTTCGGCGGTGCTCGCCTCGTGCACACCGCGCGCGTTGCACAGCGCGACGCCCGGCACGATGGAATCGAGCCGGGCGGTGATGTCGTCGACACCCGCCGTGAGCGTCTGGACGACCCGCACGTGGGTCAGCTGCTCCAGCGGGCGCACCTTGACCGCCCACCGCTTCATGTACGGCACCACGTACACGGCGCAGTTCGCGGGATCGCCGGGAAACTCCTGCTCACCGTCGGCCCCGCCGTCCCAGAACAGGTAGCGGGGTCCCGCGGGAAGGCCCTCGATCTCCTTCGGCGGGATGGGAAGCCACACGTCCGTAGTCATGGCATGGAGGCTATGTCAGGGGCGTTCGGGCACAGAGGTTAGGTTGGGGAGCCGGAGAGGGAGGTTCACGAGCAGGTGGAGCGCAGGACGATCGGCGCGGGGGCACTCGCGGTGGGGGCCGTCGGACTCGGATGCATGCCGATGAGCTGGGCGTACAGCGCCTCGCGGCGGCGGGGCGAGGAGTCACTGAGAACCGTGCACCGGGCACTGGACCTGGGCACGAGCCTCCTGGACACGGCGGACATGTACGGCCCGTTCACCAACGAGCTGCTGCTCGGCCGGGTGCTCAGGGAGCGGCGCCGGGACGCCTTCGTGTCGACGAAGGTGGGGCTGCTGGTGGGCGAGCAGCACATCGTGGCCAACGGCCGCCCGGGTTATGTGAAGCGGGCCTGTGACGCCTCGCTGCGCCGCCTGCAGACCGATGTCATCGACCTCTACCAGCTGCACCGCGCCGACCCCGAGGTCCCGGTCGAGGAGACGTGGGGCGCCATGGCGGAACTGGTGCGGGCGGGCAAGGTACGGGCGCTGGGGCTGTGCGCGGTCGGCGCGCGCGGCGGCCGGCGCACGAACGCCGGGCTGCACGACGGCACCCTGCGCCAGTTGCAGCGGGTGCAGCAGGTGTTCCCGGTGGCCGCGGTGGAGGCGGAGCTGTCGGTGTGGTCACCGGAGGCGCTTCAGGGGCTGCTGCCGTGGTGCGAGGCGCGGGGCGTGGGGTTCCTCGCGGCGATGCCGCTGGGCAACGGCTTCCTGACCGGCACGCTGACGCCCGGTGAGGGTTTCGAGCCGGACGACCTGCGCGCCCGCCACCCCCGTTTCACGGCCGAGATGATGGCGGCCAACCAGCCGATCGTCGCGGGCCTGCGCCGTATCGCACGCCGCCACGGCGAGGACGTCACCCCGGCCCAGGTGGCCCTCGCCTGGGTGCTCGCCCAGGGCCGCCATGTGATCGCCGTACCGGGCACGAAGCGGGAACACTGGGCCGCCCAGAACGCGGCGGCGGCCGGTCTGCGCCTGACGGAGCAGGACGTGGCGGAGATGTCCCGCCTGCCCCGCGCCCAGGGCTCGTGGGACTGAGGGCCTGTACACGCTGCCGGGGGGCTCAGGGTCCCGGGGCGGGGGCCGACGGCCGGGAGGCCCGGGCGGGACGTGGGTGTGAGAGGTTGAGGGGGCCGGTCACGCTGCCGTCCGAAGGGATCTTCATCGTGCAACGTCGCGCTGTGACAGCCGTGTTGGCCGCCGCGCTGCTGCTGGCGGCCGGCTGTTCCTCGGGCGGGGACGGCTCCCCGGGCGGGCGGCTCCCGCTCGGCGGCGGGCTCACCCGCTCGAGCGGCGCCACCCCCTCCGGACGGGCCGCCGACCCGGTGCCGCCCGCCAGGGGCTCGGTGAAGGTGCTGCGCACGGTGGCCGAGGGGCTGAAGACACCCTGGGGGCTGGCCCCGCTGCCGGACGGCGCCCTGCTGGTCTCCTCCCGCGACGACGGGACGATCACCCGGATCGACGAGGAGACCGGCCGGAAGACCGAGCTGGGCACGGTCTCCGGGGTCTCGCCGGCCCGCGAGGGCGGCCTGCTGGGCATCGCCCTCTCCCCCGGCTACGCCTCGGACCACATGATCTACGCCTACTTCACCTCCGCGTCGGACAACCGCATCGTCCGCGTGCTCTACGACGAGCGCAAGCCGCCCGGTGAGCAACTGGGCGCTCCGGACACGGTGTTCAGGGGCATTCCCAAGGGCGCCGTCCACAATGGCGGCCGTATCGCCTTCGGCCCGGACGGGATGCTGTACGCGGGCACCGGCGAGAGCGGAGAGCGGGGTCTCGCCCAGGACAGTAAGTCTCTCGGCGGCAAGATCCTGCGGCTGACCCCCGACGGCGATCCGGCGCCGGGCAATCCCTTCCCCGGCTCACCGGTGTACTCGTACGGCCACCGGAATGTGCAGGGCCTGGCCTGGGACGGCCGACAGCGGCTGTTCGCCTCGGAGTTCGGGCAGGACACCTGGGACGAGCTGAACGCGATCAAGCCCGGCGGCGACTACGGCTGGCCGGCCGCCGAGGGCAGGTCCTCCGACGCCGCCTTCCAGAACCCGCTCGCCCAGTGGCACACCGACGACGCCTCCCCCAGCGGCATCGCGTACGTCGACGGCGTGATCTGGACGGCGGGCCTGAAGGGCCGGCGTCTGTGGCGCGTCCCGCTCAGGGGCACGGAGGCCGCCGCGGCCCCGCAGGCCTTCCTCACCGGCCGGTACGGCCGCCTGCGCACGGTCGTCGCGGCAGGCGGCGACAGGCTCTGGCTGGTGACGAGCAACACCGACGGCCGGGGCCGGCCCGCGAAGGGGGACGACCGGGTGCTGGAACTCCAGGTGCGGTGACGGCTGCTGCTAGGCACCGTCCGCGCTGTCCGCTTGCGGGGTCTCCGCTTGCGGGGTCTCCGCTTCCGCGGGCGGCGCCTTGGGCAGGCGTACGACGACCCTTCCCGAAGTCAGGTCTATCGGCCCCCGGCCGGGGTCGGTGTCTCCGACGTCCTCCCGGGTCAGTTCCAGACGGTTCTCCTCGTCGTGGGTGTGCTTGCGGCTGGGCGCGAACAGTTCCTCGAAGGCGTTGAACACGGCTTCTCCCCCGCTTCCTCCCCCTGGCCCGTTTCCTCCACCAGCGTACGAGTCAGCCCGCCGTGGGCGCAGTGGCCGTCTCGGCCGGAAACAGGCCGAGCCGGTGCGCCAGCGCCGCCGCCTCCCCTCTGCCCGAGACGCCGAGCTTGCTCAGGATGTTGGAGACGTGGACGCTCGCCGTCTTCGGGGAGATGAACAGCTCCTCGGCTATCTGGCGGTTGGTGCGGCCGGCCGAGACCAGGCGCAGGACGTCCCGCTCCCGGCTGGTCAGGCCCAGGGACGCGGCCGGGTCGGCGGCGAGGGCCTGGCGCGGGGCGTGGGTCAGGCTGAGGCGGGCGCGCTGGGCGAGAGTGGTGACCGCGTCGGCGAGGGGGCGGGCGCCGAGGTGGGCGGCGACCGCCCCGGACAGCCGCAGCAGGTCCACCGCGCGGTCGCGTTCATCGTCGCCGCCGTCGGCGAGGAGGGCCGCGGCGAGGCGGTGACGGACCCGGGCGAGGTCGTAGGGGCGGTCCAGGCACTCGAAGGCGGTGACCACCGGCGACCAGGCGTCGGTGGTGTCCATGCCCTGCGCGCGCAGCAGTTCGGCTCGGGTCCACTGCTCGTAGGCCTGCCACAGCGGGACGCCGGTGGTGAGGTTGCGGACGGCCACGACGAGGCGGTCGAGGGTCTCTTGCCGGCCGGGCCGGGCGGCGGGCAGGGTGCGGGTGTCGGCCTCGGCGGTGGCGGCCGCCAGCAGCAGCGGCCAGCCGTAGCGGTGGGTGCCGGGCGGGAACCCGGCGTCCAGGGCCTGGAGCAGCTCGGCGCGGACGTCGTCGATGCGGCCCTCGGCGGCGGCGAGGCCGAGGGTGATACGCGCCACCGGCAGGGAGTGCTGGGGCATGGGGTCGTGGGTGCCGTAATGGGCGCGGGCCGCCGTGAGGTGCCGGTCGGCCTCGGCGAGGTCGCCGCGGGCCAGGGCGAGGTAGGCCAGGCGCAGGGCGCCCTGGCCGCGGGCCTTGGCGCTGTGGCCGCCCCGGGCCGTGTGGGCGGCGGCCTCGGCGGCCTGGGGCCACTGGCCGAGTGCGTAGAGCACCTCGGAGAGGTTGCCCCGGATCCAGTCCTCGGAGTCCAGCAGCCCGTGCGCGCGGGCGAAGGCGATGCCCTCGTGCAGCAGCGGGACGGCCTCCCGGTCGCGGCCGACGCTCTGCAGCTCGGACGGCAGGTTCACATAGGCGCGGCCCGCGACCTGGAACACGCCCTCGGCGAGGGTGTCCCGCAGCACCTGCCGCATCTCCGCGAGGCCGGTCCGGGTGTCGCCGGAGTCGACCTTGAGACCGCCGAGGGTGAGCCGCGCGTGCAGTTCGGTGTCGCGGGCGCCCACCATGCGCGCGTACTCCACGGCCCGCTCGGCCGCGGCGAAGGCCTCGGGTCCCGGCCGGTGCAGCATGGACCAGTTGGCGACGAGGGCGAGGACCTCGGCGTGCACCTCCGAGGGCGGCAGGCCGCGCACCAGGTCCTGGGCGGTGGCCAGTTCCTGCCAGCCGTCGCCGCGGGCCAGGGCCTGGACCAGGCGGGAGCGCTGGATCCAGAACCAGGCGGCGCGCTGGGGGTCGCCCTTGCCCGAACCGTGCGGAGCGCCGGGCGGAGGGTTCGGGTCGTCCTCCAGGAGGCGCAGCGCGCGCTTGGTGATCTTCAGCGCGCGTTCCCGCTCGCCGCCGAAGCGGCCCGCGACGGCGGCCTCGGCCATCAGGTCGAGATAGCGCAGCGGTGTGGTGGCCGGGTCGCAGCCGCACGGCGGGTAGTCCTCGGTGTAGTCCACCGGGCGCAGGGCGGAGCGCACCTCCTCGGGGGCGCTGTCCCACAGCTCCATCGCCCGCTCCAGGAGCCCCAGTTGCTCGGTGTAGGCATGCCGGCGGCGGGCCGCGACGGAGGCGTCCAGGACGGCGGGCAGGGCCTTGGCGGCGTCACGCGCGTGGTACCAGTAGCTGGCCAGGCGCGTCACGCGCGCGTCGGCCGGGACCAGCGCGGGGTCCGCCTCCAGGGCCTCGGCGTAGCGGCGGTTGAGCCGGGAGCGTTCGCCGGGCAGCAGGTCGTCGGCGACGGCCTCGCGGACCAGGGAGTGCCGGAAGCGGTAGCCGTCGCCGGCCGGGGTGACCGTGAGGATGTTGGCGCCGACGGCGGCCCGCAGCGCCTCGATGAGGTCGTCCTCGGTGAGCTGGGCGACGGCGGCGATCAGCCGGTACTCCACGGTGGAGCCGCCCTCGGCGACGATCCGGGCGACCCGCTGGGCGCTCTCGGGCAGCCGCTCCACCCGGACCAGGAGCAGATCGCGCAGGGAGTCGGTGAGGCCGGTGCAGCGGCCCTCGCAGCCGGCGACGGCGAGTTCCTCGACGAAGAAGGCGTTGCCGTCGGAGCGTTCGAAGATCACGTCCACCCGGGCGGGGTCGGGCTCGGCGGCGAGGATGCCGGCGATCTGGCGGCCGACCTCCTCGCGGGTGAAGCGGGCGAGTTCGATGCGGCGGACGGTGCGCAGCCGGTCGAGTTCGGCGAGCAGGGGGCGCAGCGGGTGGCGGCGGTGGATGTCGTCCGAGCGGTAGCTGGCGAGCACGAGGAGCCGGCCGGCGCGCAGGGTGCGCAACAGGTAGGCGAGGAGATGGCGGGTGGAGGCGTCGGCCCAGTGCAGGTCCTCCAGGACGAACACGACCGGCTGCTCGGCGGCGACGCGCTCCAGCAGCCGGGCGGTCAGCTCGAACAGGCGGGCCATGCCCTGCTCGTCGTGGCGGCCGGCGCCGGCCTCGCCCAGGTCGGGCAGGAGCCGGGCCAGCTCCTCCTCCTGTCCGTGCGCGGCCGTGGCGAACTGCTCGGGCAGGGCGTCGCGCAGGGCGCGCAGCGCGGTGGAGAAGGGGGCGAACGGCAGCCCGTCCGCGCCGACCTCGACGCAGCCGCCGACGGCCACCACGGCACGCCGGCCGGCGCCCGCGGCGAACTCCTCGACGAGGCGGGTCTTGCCGACGCCGGCCTCACCGCCGAGCAGCAGCGCCTGTGGCTCGCCGGCGGCGGCGCGGGCGAGCGCTTCGTTCAGCGTGTCCAACTCGTCGGTGCGGCCGACGAACACGGGACTGACGGACCTGGTCTCCACGGGCCCGAGCATCGCACGAGGTCCGGGGAGCGGGTCACTGGTTTTCCACAGGTCCGGTGCGATCGTCGTACTGACAGCCGGGATGGTCGTAGCGAGGGACGGAAGGCGGCCGACCCCCGTACGGCCTCCTTCCGTCCCGCCCCGGCCCGCCGGCCCGGGGTTCACGCGGTGCGTGGGAGCCGGAGCCGGCGGGGCCGTTCGGTATGGGACTCGGCACCCGTGCCGTCGTGACCGGCCGGCTGCGGGTCGCGGGCGTCGCGGCGGGCCCGGGTGACGGAGCGCACCAGCCGCGCGTGCTCGGCCTCGCGCATCAGCTGGGCGGCGCGGGCCTTGAGATCCATCTCGAGCATGGCGTTTCCTTCGGGAGAGGCGGTGTCGTGCTTCGCGTTCTGCGATGCCTCCACCCTCGTCTCCCAGGGGGGTGTGCCACATCGGGAGAGTTCCGTATCTTCGCGCCGCTCACGGGCCGCACGCGCGCGTAAGGGGCCTCAGGGAATCCGTAAGGTGCTCATGATCGCCTAAGGCCCCCCGGGACCTGTGGTTCCTCAGCTCGCCGAGGGCAGGCCGAGCAGCGCGTCGGAGTACTTGAGGACGGCCAGGAGCAGGCCGATGACACCGAGCGAGATGCCCGCCCAGGCGACCGACTTGATCCAGGGCGCCTGCGGGCGGCCCGGAACGCCGAACGCGGGCCGGGCGAGCACGACCACGCCGGTCAGCAGTGCGGCCAGCGCGAACAGACCGGCCCACAGTGCGGTGCTGTGCCAGGCGTCGCCGTAGACCGCCTTGATCTGCTTGGCGACGGCCGCGGTGGAGGAGGTGTGCAGCTGGCCGATGAGCTGCTGGCGGGCGCCCGCGACGGTGCCGATCCAGCCGCCGCTGAGCGAGACCAGGCCCAGCGCGGCGGAGACGACGGCGCCGGCGCCCTGTCCGACTCCGGAGGGCACCTTCTCCTGCGCCGGTTCCTGCTCCTCGTCGGCGTCCTCGAGCGCCTCCTCCTCGAGAGCTTCCTGCTCAAGAGCTTCCTGCCCGGCGGCGTCCTCGTGTCCGGCGTCCGCCGGCGCGGCGCCCTCCTCAGGATCCTTCGCGGCCACCGCCGCCGTCTCGTCGCCCTGCGCCTGTGCCTCGGTGCCGGGAGCGCCCGTCCCGGCGTCTTCGTCTGTCTTCGTAGCCATGCCTGGCACCGTACGGACGCTGTCTGAGAGGTCTCTTAATGATCGAATGTCAGGGTGCGTCGTGTGCGGCACGCGCGCGTGCCGCACGCCATTCGGGGGCGAGGACCGACCAGATCTCGGTGCTGGTGCGCACGCCCCGGTGCGGGTAGTTCTCGCGGAGCACGCCCTCGCGGACCATGCCGAGCCGCCGGGCCACGTTGATGCTGGGCTCGTTGGCCGGGGAGACGTGCCACTCCGCACGGTGCATGCCGCGTTCCTCGAAGGCCCAGTCCAGCAGCACCCGCATGCCCCGCGTGACCAGTCCGCGACCGGCCGCCGCCGGCTCCAGCCAGCAGCCCGCCTCGCACACACCGCCCGGGGTGTCCCAGACGCGGAACAGCAGCCCGCCCACCAGCGTGCCGTCCAGCCAGATGCCGTGCAGACTCCCGCCGTCGGCGGCCCGCTTGTGGGCGTACGACGTCACCCACGCACGCGCTCCGTCCAGGTCGGACACCACCTCCGCCAGCCCGATGTGCCGGCCGATGAACTCCCGTCCCCGGTCGATGCAGGCGAGGACCTCCTCTGCGTGCCACACCTCCAGGGGCCGCAGCTCGGCGCCGTCATCACCCAGGGATATCGCGTACATCGTGCTCCTGTTCCTCGCCCAGCCGTGCCATCGAAACGGTCCCGAGCCTCTCATGCGCGGTGCGGCACTCGGGCGGCTCGATGCTGATGCGCGGCAGGCGGCGCTCCAGCCAGGCGGGCAGCCACCAGTTGGCGGCGCCGAGCAGATGCATCAGCGCGGGCACGAGCAGCGTGCGCAGCACGAACGCGTCGAGGGCGACGGCGGAGGCCAGCGCGATGCCGAACATGGCGATGACCCGGTCACCGCTGAGCACGAAGGCGAGGAAGACCGAGATCATGATGACCGCGGCGGAGTTGATGACCCGGCTGGTCTCGGCGAGGCCCACGCGGACGGCGCGCCGGTTGTCGCCGGTCTCCAGCCATTCCTCGTACATCCGGCTGACCAGGAAGACCTGGTAGTCCATGGAGAGGCCGAAGAGGACCGAGACCATGATCACCGGGAGGAAGGGCTCGATGGGCCCGGCCCGGCCGAGGCCGAGCAGTTCGCTGCCCCAGCCCCACTGGAAGACGGCGACGACGACGCCGAACGCGGCGGCCACGGCGGCGATGTTCATCACGGCTGCCTTCAGCGGGATGCCGAGCGAGCGGAACGCGACGAGCAGCAGGAGACAGCCGAGCCCGATGACCGCGCCGACGAACAGCGGCAGTTTGCCGACAATCACATCCGCGAAGTCGTCGTAGCCGGCCGTGACCCCGCCGACCTGGATGTCGAGGGAGGTACCGGTCTGCGCGCGGGGCAGCACCTGGTTGCGCAGCCGGTCCACGAGGTCGCTGGTGTCCTGCGACTGGGGCGCCGAGGCGGGGACGACCGTGAGGTAGGCGGTCCCGCCGCCGGTGTCGTAGGTGACCGGGGTGACGGAGGCCACACCCCGGGTGGCGCGCAGCGTGGTGTCGAGGCCGTCCAGGACGAGCTTGTCGGCGGCTCCGTCCACCCGGGTCACCAGGGTGAGCGGCCCGTTCACGCCGGGCCCGAAGCCCTCGGCGAGCAGGTCGTAGGCCTTGCGGGTGGTGGAGGTGCGGGGGTCGTTGCCCTGGTCGGAGGTGCCGAGGTGCAGGGAGAGGGTGGGCAGCGCGAGTACGGCGATGACGGCGACGGCGAACGCGCCGAGCAGCTTGGGGCGGCGTTCGACCAGCGCCGACCACCGGGCGGCGAGGCCCGTGGGCAGCTCCGGGTGCGGCCCGTGCGCGGCGAGCCGGCGCCGCTCGCGGCGGCTGAGGGCGCGCGGTCCGATGTACGACAGCAGGGCGGGCAGCAGCGTGACCGAGGCGGCGACGGTGAGCACCACCGTCAACGAGGCCGCCACGGCGACCCCGTTGAGGAAGCCCAGCCGCAGTATCAGCATCCCCAGCAGGGCGATGCACACCGTCGCACCCGCGAACACCACGGCTCGTCCGGTGGTGGCCACGGCGTTCACGGCGGCCTCGGTGGCGCTCAGGCCGCGTTTGAGACCGCGCCGGTGTCTGGTCACTATGAACAGCGCGTAGTCGATGCCGACGCCGAGGCCGATGAGCATGCCGAGCATGGGCGCGAAGTCGGCGACGGTCATGGCATGTCCGAGCAGCCCGATGCCGGCGTACGCGGTGCCGACACCGACCAGCGCCGTGGCGATGGGCAGCAGGGAGGCGGCGAGCGAACCGAAGGCGAGGAACAGCACGACGGCGGCGACGAGCACACCGACCAGCTCGGCGGTGTGCTCGCGCGGGGAGGCGGTGAGTGCTATCGCGTCGCCGCCCAGTTCCACCTGGAGCCCGTCGCGTTCGGCCGCCTTGGCGGTGCGCACCACGGCCTGCGCCTCGGACTTGCCGATCTCCTCGGACGGCCGGCCGAAGGTGACGGTGGCGTAGGCCGTACGACCGTCGTCGCTGATCCGGTGCGCGCCCGCACGGCCGTACGGGCCGGACACCGAGGCCACACCGGGCAGGGCGGAGATCCGGTCGAGGGTGCGGGTCATGGCCTGCTCGACGCCGGTGTCCCGGACGGTGCCGCCCGCGGTGTGCCAGACAACGGTGTCGCTGTCCCCGCCCAGGCCCGGGAAGCCCTGCTTGAGCAGCTGCTCCGCCCTGCCGGACTCGGTGCCCGGGACCTGGTAGTCGTTCGAGTACGACGTACCGGCGACGGCGGCGGCCGCGCTCGTCCCACCGAAGGCGAGGAGCCACAGCAGCACGGCGATCAGCCGATGCCGGACACACCAACGGGCGAGGTCTGCCACGGACGTGCTCCCAGGATGACGATTTGTGGATCTTTGGCCGGGAACGATCGTCCATAAACTGAACAGCCCGCAAAGAACGGATGAGCAATCGCAGGACACTCTTGCAGGCGAAAGTGATCGTTTGCCGCGTTCGTGGGCTTCTTCACACGAGTGGGAGGCAGGTCACAGGACAGTTGGGCGAACTCTGTCGCCTCCCCGCTCACTTCAGTCGAACTGGTCCCCCAGCGCCATGACCATCGTCCCGGCGATCATCAGCCACAGGGCCCTGCGGGTACGGCCTCTGGCTCCGAGCAGCGCGGCGAGGGCGCACACGAGGGCACCGAGGGCGTAGGCGGCGGGAACGCGCGCGGGAGCGGAACCGGTGAGCTTGAACAGGGAGGCGGCGAGACCGGCGAGGGTCAGCAGCACTCCGGTACCGGCGGCCAGCCAGCGGGCCTGCCGGGCCTGTCCGACGTGGTCCGCCAGGTCCTCCGCTTCGGTTATGGCGGGTTCGGTGCCGGAATCGGTACGTGCGCTCATGGCGGGCGAGCGTAGCGCCTTTGGCCGGGAAGCAGAGAAGAGGCCCCGGAGGACATGCCTCCGGGGCCTCACCGAACGCGGGTTCAGCCTTCGCCGACACCCAGCTTCTGAAGGATCAGCTCCTTGACGCGGGCCGCGTCGGCCTGCCCCCGGGTGGCCTTCATGACGGCGCCGACCAGGGCGCCGGCCGCGGCCACCTTGCCGCCGCGGATCTTGTCCGCGATGGCCGGGTTGCCGGCGATGGCCTCCTCGACGGCGGTGGTCAGCGCGCCCTCGTCGGAGACGACCTTCAGGCCGCGCTTGTCGACGACCTCGTCCGGGGTGCCCTCGCCCGCGAGGACGCCCTCGATGACCTGACGGGCCAGCTTGTCGTTCAGGTCGCCCTTCGCGACCAGCTCGGTGACCCGGGCCACCTGCTGCGGCGTGATGGCCAGCTCGTCCAGCGCCTTGCCGGACTCGTTGGCGCTGCGCGCCAGTTCGCCCATCCACCACTTGCGGGCCGAGGCCGCGTCGGCACCGGCGTCGATCGTGGCGACGATCGGGTCCAGCGCACCGGCGTTGAGGATCGCCTGCATGTCGGTGGCCGAGATGCCCCACTCGGCGAGCAGCCGGGTGCGGCGGGCCAGCGGCATCTCGGGCAGGGCCGCGCGGATCTCCTCGACCCACTCGCGGGAGGGGGCCACCGGCACCAGGTCCGGCTCGGGGAAGTACCGGTAGTCCTCGGCCTCTTCCTTCACGCGGCCCGAGGTCGTGGACCCGGTGTCCTCGTGGAAGTGGCGGGTCTCCTGGACGATCGTGCCGCCGCCGGAGAGCACGGCCGCGTGGCGCATGATCTCGAAGCGGGCCGCACGCTCCACCGAGCGCAGGGAGTTGACGTTCTTCGTCTCGGAGCGCGTGCCGAACTTCTCGCTGCCCTTGGGCATCAGCGACAGGTTCACGTCGCAGCGCATCTGGCCCATCTCCATACGGGCCTCGGACACGCCGAGGGCCCGGATGACCTCGCGCAGCTCACGGACGTACGCCTTCGCCACCTCGGGGGCGCGCTCGCCGGCGCCGACGATGGGCTTGGTGACGATCTCGATGAGCGGGATGCCCGCGCGGTTGTAGTCGAGCAGGGAGTGGGACGCGCCGTGGATACGGCCCGTGGCGCCGCCGACGTGCGTCGACTTGCCGGTGTCCTCCTCCATGTGGGCGCGCTCGATCTCCACGCGGAAGGTCTCGCCGTCCTCCAGCTGTACGTCGAGGTAGCCGTTGAAGGCGATCGGCTCGTCGTACTGGGAGGTCTGGAAGTTCTTCGGCATGTCCGGATAGAAGTAGTTCTTCCGGGCGAAGCGGCACCATTCGGCGATCTCGCAGTTCAGCGCGAGGCCGATCTTGATCGCGGACTCGACGCCGGTCGCGTTGACGACCGGGAGCGCGCCGGGCAGGCCGAGGCAGGTCGGGCAGGTCTGCGAGTTAGGGTCGGCACCCAGCTCGGTCGAACACCCGCAGAACATCTTGGTCTTGGTGCCGAGTTCGACATGGACCTCGAGGCCCATGACGGGGTCGTACGACGCCAGCGCGTCCTCGTACGACACCAGGTCGGTCGTGGTGGTCACGGTGAAAACTTCCCTCTCAGCCCAGCAGGACGTCGTCGTCGCCCAGCCGCTTCAGCTCGCGGTAGAGGATCGCGAGGCCGGTCACGATCGCCGCGGCGGAGACCGTGGCGTCGATCAGCCGCAGCGTGTCGTGCTCGGCGCGGGCCTTCTTGATCTGCTTGGCGACACCGACCGCGCCGAACGCGGTGGTGGCCATGGACAGGTACGTACCGGACTTGGACTTCTTGAAGCCCTTGGCCTTGGACAGTGCGCTCACAGTGACGGAGCCTCCTCCAGCAGCGGGTGTCCCCACTTTTCCACGAAGGCGGCCTCGACGGCGGCGCCCACCTTGTACAGGCGGTCGTCCTGCAGCGCCGGGGCGATGATCTGCAGGCCGACCGGGAGGTTGTCCTCCGGGGCGAGGCCGCACGGCAGGGACATGGCCGCGTTGCCCGCCAGGTTGGTCGGGATGGTGCACAGGTCCGCGAGGTACATCGCCATCGGGTCGTCGGCGCGCTCGCCGATCGCGAAGGCGGTGGTAGGCGTCGTCGGCGAGACGATGACGTCGACCTGCTCGAAGGCCTTCTCGAAGTCCCGCGTGATGAGCGTGCGGACCTTCTGCGCGGAGCCGTAGTACGCGTCGTAGTACCCGCTCGACAGGGCGTACGTGCCGAGCATGATGCGGCGCTTGACCTCGGGACCGAAGCCGGCCTCGCGGGTCAGGGAGGTGACCTCCTCGGCCGAGTGACCGCCGTCGTCGCCAGTCCGCAGGCCGTAGCGCAGGCCGTCGAAGCGGGCGAGGTTGGAGGAGCACTCGGACGGCGCGATCAAGTAGTACGCCGACAGGGCGAGGTCGAAGGACGGGCAGTCCAGCTCGACGATCTCGGCGCCCAGCTCCTTCAGCAGGGCGACGGACTCGTCGAAGCGCTGGATGACACCGGCCTGGTAGCCCTCGCCGCGGAACTGCTTGACGACGCCGACGCGCATGCCCGCGACACTGCCGTTGCGGGCGGCCTCGACGACCGGAGGGACCGGGGCGTCGATGGAGGTGGAGTCCAGCGGGTCGTGCCCGGCGATGACCTCGTGCAGCAGGGCCGCGTCGAGGACCGTACGGGCACAGGGGCCGCCCTGGTCCAGGGAGGACGAGAAGGCGACCATGCCGAAACGGGAGACCGCGCCGTACGTCGGCTTCACGCCGACCGTGCCGGTGACGGCCGCCGGCTGGCGGATGGAGCCGCCGGTGTCGGTGCCGATGGCGAGCGGGGCCTCGAAGGAGGCGAGCGCGGCGGAGGAACCGCCGCCGGAGCCGCCGGGGATCTTGGTGAGGTCCCACGGGTTGCCGGTCGGGCCGTAGGCGCTGTTCTCCGTCGACGACCCCATGGCGAACTCGTCCATGTTGGTCTTGCCGAGGATGACGACGTCGGCGGCCTTCAGGCGCTTGGTGAGCGTCGCGTCGTACGGCGGGATCCAGCCCTCGAGGATCTTCGAACCGACGGTCGTGGGCACGCCCTCGGTGGTGAAGATGTCCTTGAGCGCGAGCGGGACGCCGGCCAGCGGGCCGAGCTTCTCGCCGCGGGCCCGCTTCTCGTCCACGGCGCGGGCCTGGGCGAGGGCGCCCTCGCGGTCGACGTGCAGGAAGGCGTGCACCTTCTCGTCGACGGCCTCGATGCGGGCGAGGTGGGCCTCGGTGACCTCGACGGCCGTCAGTTCGCCGGAGGCGATCTTCTCGGCGATCTGCGCGGCCGTGAGCTTGATGATGTTGCTGTCCGTCATGGCGGTCACTCCTCCCCCAGGATCTGCGGCACCTTGAAACGCTGCTGCTCCTGGGCCGGGGCGCCACTGAGCGCCTGCTCGGGGGTGAGCGAGGGACGGACCTCGTCCGCGCGCATGACGTTCGTCAGCGGGAGCGGGTGCGAGGTCGGCGGTACGTCTTGGTCGGCGACCTCGCTGACGCGGGCGACCGCGCCGATGATGTCGTCCAGCTGTCCCGCGAAGTGGTCGAGTTCTTCGGGCTTCAGCTCCAGACGCGCCAGCCGGGCGAGGTGGGCGACCTCCTCGCGCGTGATGCCAGGCATGCAGCGATCCTCTGGGGTGAGTGTGTGTGGTTTGGGGCCAATCCTATGGGGCGGGGCCGGGTGGCCGTGAAACGGTTTCCCCGGTCACCCGCCCGTCAGCCCCGGCGGCCCTCCCAGACCTCGCTCTTGAGGAAGTGGTTGTCGTACCGGTCCTGCACCTCGAGGATGCTCTCCGGGGTGGCCTCACCGAGGCGGATGCGCTGGAGGTGGCGGAAGTACTCGAAGCGCTCGATGCCCGGTGCGAAGACGATGAGGATGTCCGCCGTGGAGTCCGGGAGGGCGGCGAAGGCGTGCGGTTTCTCCGGCGGGACGATGACGAGATCGCCGCGCTCGGCGGTGACGATGTCGTCGCCGGAGAGGATCTCGGCGGCCCCGTCGAGCAGGTAGAACATCTCTGCCCCGGTGTGGTGGAGGTGGGGCCGCGCGCCGTCGGCGCCCTCCGCCAGGGTGACGCGCACGGTGGACATTGCCCCTCCGGTCGCACTGTTGTCGGCCAGCAGCCGGACGCCGACGGGGGCGCCTCCGACCACCTCGGCATCGGCACCGCGGACGATCACGGAATCGTCGAACTCCGGCACGAACAGTGACATGACGTTTCCCCTTTGCAGTGTCCTCGGACCACGAGGAGCAGTCCGGCAATGATCAGTACAACGACCACGGTGGCGAAGTGGATCCCCAAGACGACGGCTTTCGTGCCGCCGCCTCGCAGGACGATCAGGCCCTTGACCGGCAGACGGGCGCGGGCGTCGCCGCGCGGGCCGGCCGGGACACCGTGACCGGCCGCCGGGATCGAGTACAGCCGGCCGGTCCTCCACAGCCACTTCAAGGGCGAGGACGCGATCATGGGCAAGAAGAACTGAGCGCCCCGCACGAGGCGCGCGGAACCGCGGAGCTACTCGGCTGCGGGCAGCGCGGCACGGGGCCGCTGCCACCCGCGTGAGCCCCGTGCCCGCAGCCAGGCGGTGGTCTCCTCCGCGGGCATCGCGGCCGCGACGAGCCAGCCCTGCACCGCGTCACAGCCCATGTCCCGCAGCCGCTCCCACGTCTCGTCGTCCTCCACGCCCTCGGCGACGACGAGCAGCCCCAGCGAGTGAGCCAGGTCGACGGTGCAGCGCACGATCTCCGCGTCCTCGGTGTCGACGGCCAGCCGGGCCACGAAGGAGCGGTCGATCTTCAGCTCGCTCACCGGCAGGCGCCGCAGATGGACCAGGGAGGAGTACCCGGTGCCGAAGTCGTCCAGGGACATCTTCACCCCGTGCCCGGTGAGGCCGGCGAGGGTGTCGGCGGCGCGCTGCGGGTCCTCGAGGAGGACGTGCTCGGTTATCTCCAGCTGCAGGGCGCCCGCCGGGACCCCGTGCCGGGCCAGCCGGGCCGCGACCGATCCGGCGAAGCCGGGGGTGTGGACGTCGCGCGGGGAGACGTTGACGGCGACCGGCACCCGCAGGCCCTGGGCCCGCCAGCGGGCGACCTGGCCGAGCGCGGTCTCGAGGACGTACTCGGTGAGATGGGGCATCAGCCCGGAGGACTCGGCGATCGCTATGAACTCGTCCGGCGGCACCTTCCCGCGCTCGGGATGCACCCAGCGCACCAGTGCCTCCAGGCCGGCGACCTGGCCGTCGAAGCGGACCTTGGGCTGGTAGTGCAGCTGCACCTCGTGCGCGTCCAGCGCCCGGCGCAGATCGCCCAGCAGGCCGAGCCGGTCCGGGGTGTTGGAGTCGCGCTTGGACTCGTACACCTCGACGCCCGTACGGTCCCGCTTCGCCTGGTACATCGCCACATCGGCCCGGCGCAGCAGCCCTTCGGCGTCCAGGGCGTGGTCGGGGAAGACGGCGACGCCGGCGCTGGCCTCCAGGACGAGCGTGAGGCCGTCCAGGTCGAGGGGGGAGCTGAGGGCGGCGACGAGGCCGCGGGCGACGCGGGTGGCCGACGTGGTGGAGTCGGCTACGGGCAGTAAGACCGCGAATTCGTCCCCGCCGAGCCGCGCGGCCTCCGCTCCCCGCGGCAGCGCGAGCCGCAGCCGGTCCGCTATCTGGAGCAGCAGCCGGTCACCGGCCAGATGACCGAGGGTGTCGTTCACCGACCGGAAACGATCGAGGTCGATCAGCATGAGGGCGGAGCGGGCGCCGATCCGTTCGGCGTCGTCGAGGGCGGTCCAGATCCGCTCCAGCAGCCACTGCCGGTTGGGCAGCCCGGTCAGCGGGTCGCGCAACTGCTCCTCGGCACGCGCGCGGGCCATCCACAGGGTGGAGTCGAGGGCGATGAGCGGGATGGCGAACAGCGGCAGCAGGATCGGCTGGGCGTCGGCGACGACACACAGCAGGGGCGCGATACCGAGCAGCGCGACGGCGACCAGCCCCTGCCTGACCAGGGCGGCGCGGTCGACGGCGGGCAGCCTGCCGTCGCGCGGGGCGTGCAGGTACCACAACAGGCCGCGGCTGACCGCGAGGTAGGCGGCGGCGACCAGGACGACTTCGGGGGCGGCGGCGACGCTCCAGCTCCCGGGCCGCCAGGTCGCCTCGACGCTCGGGACACGGCCGCACGCGCCGAGCAGCAGGGCACCGGCGGCGATGCCGAGGATGTCCACCGCACCGTGCAGGACGCCCTGCCGCCAGCGGTGGCGCCGGGCGATGCCGACCAGGACGACGACGGTGAGGCTGACCATGCCGGCCGGCACCCAGCCGTACAGCAGCAGGACCGCGAGGGTGAGGGCGGCGCCGGAGCCGGTGCCGCCCCACCAGCGGGCGCGGCCCAGCATGACGAGGTGGCCGACGATGACGCCGGTGAGCAGGGCCAGCGACCAGCCGGCCGTGCCGCCCGGGAAGAGGGCGTGGTGGCCGGTGAAGGCTCGGTAGAAGCCGGCGCCCAGGACGAATCCGGCGGCGGCCACGACGGCCGCGGGCAGCGCGGGCCAGGACAGATGCCGCTCGGAGCCGGCGTCGGTGCCCGCGCCACCCGGGCCGCGGGCGGGCTCGATGGCGGCCAGGGGTATCGGCGGGTGGGCCTCGGCGACGACGCCCGGTCCGGCCCGGCGGGCCCGGCCGGATGCGCGCCCGAAGTCCCGTCCCGTCCACCGGGTCCCCCGCCAGGCACCCGCGCGACGGCGCAGGCGCAGCCGTGAGTCCGGGGCGACGCTCTCGGTCGGTTCCATTCCCGTCCCTCTCACACCCGGCGGTGCCCACGCCACGCGGCCCGATGTCCCACACCCATCAGCGGCTCCGCGTTGAAGAAACGTTCCCCGCGCCTTGGGAGCGCACGGGGATGCCCCGACCGCAGCTGGGCACGGCAGGCGCACACCTCAACAGTAGGCCGCGGAAGGCTTCCACGGGCACCGGTCGTCGACGGTTGCCCGAATGCGCCCGGGCCACCCGTATGCATCTGATATGCGCCGATCGGGTGGCCTTCAACCGCTACTCCTCGGTCGGAAGCGCGACTTCGGCCGCCGCGTCCGGGCCCTGCTCCAAGAGGACTCCGAAACCCTCCTCGTTCAGGACCGGAACCTTCAATTGCACGGCCTTGGCGTACTTCGATCCAGGGTCTTCACCCACAACGACGAACGAAGTCTTCTTCGAAACCGATCCGGTCACCTTCGCGCCCCGGCTCTGCAGCGCGTCCTTGGCGCCGTCCCGGGTGAAGTTCTCCAGCGTTCCGGTGACCACGACGGTGAGCCCCTCCAGCGGGCGCGGGCCCTCGTCCTCGCCGGTCGACCGGTCCTCGAGCGGGACCCCCGCGGCCTTCCACTTGCGGACGATCTCGCGGTGCCACTCCTCGGCGAACCATTCCTTGAGCGCGGCGGCGATGATGGGGCCTACGCCGTCGGTGGCCGCCAGCTCCTCCTCGGTGGCCTGTTCGATGCGGTCGAGGGAGCGGAACTCGCGGGCGAGGGCCTGCGCGGCCACCGGTCCGACGTGCCGGATGGACAGGCCGTTGAGGAATCTCGCCAGCGGGCGCTGCTTGGCCGCCTCGACGTTCTCCAGCAGGGCGAGGGTGTTCTTCTTCGGCTCGCCCTTCTGGTTGGCGAAGACCGTGACGACCTTCTCCTCGCCCGTCTTGGGGTCCCGCTTGGGCAGACCGCTGTCGGGGTCGAGGACATAGGCCTTGATGGGCAGCAGCTTCTCCACCGTCAGGTCGAACAGGTCGCCCTCGTCCACCAGCGGCGGGTCGGCCGGCTCCAGCGGGCGGGTGAGCGCGGCGGCGGCCACCGCGCCGAAGCCCTCGATGTCCAGGCATTCGCGGCCCGCGAGGTAGGACACACGCTCGCGCAACTGGGCCGGGCACGTACGGGCGTTGGGGCAGCGGAGGTCGATGTCGCCCTCCTTCATGGGCCGCAGGGGTGTGCCGCACTCGGGGCACTCGGCCGGCATCACGAACTCCCGCTCGCCGCCGTCCCTCAGGTCGACCACCGGGCCGAGGATCTCCGGGATGACATCACCGGCCTTGCGGATGACGACCGTGTCCCCGATGAGCACGCCCTTGGCCTTGACGACCTCCTGGTTGTGCAGGGTGGCGAACTCGACCTCGCTGCCCGCGACCGTGACCGGCTCCACCTGGGCGTACGGCGTGACGCGGCCGGTGCGGCCGACGCCCACCTTGATGTCGACGAGCTTGGTGTTGACCTCTTCCGGCGCGTACTTGTAGGCGATCGCCCAGCGGGGTGCCCGCGCGGTGGAGCCGAGGCGCCCCTGGAGGCGGATCTCGTCCAGCTTGACGACGGCGCCGTCGATCTCGTGCTCCACCGAGTGGCGCATCTCGCCGTCGTAGTGGGCGATGAACTCCCTTACGCCGTCGAGGTCGTCGACCACCCGGTTGTGCGGGGAGGTGGGCAGGCCCCAGGTCTTCAGCAGGTCGTACGCCTGGGACAGGCGGGTCATGCCCGTGAAGCCCTCCAGGGCGCCGATGCCGTGGACGACCATGTGCAGCGGGCGGGTGGCGGTGACGCGCGGGTCCTTCTGGCGCAGCGAACCGGCGGCGGCGTTGCGGGGGTTGGCGAACGGCTTGTCACCGGCCGCGACCAGGCGTTCGTTCAGCTCGAGGAACTTCTCCATCGGGAAGTAGACCTCGCCGCGGATCTCCACCAGGCCGGGGACGTCGTCGCCGTGGAGCCGGTCCGGGATCTCCGCGATCGTACGGACGTTGGGCGTGATGTCCTCGCCGGTGCGGCCGTCGCCGCGGGTGGCCGCGCGCGTGAGGCGGCCGTTCTCGTACGTGAGGTTGACCGCGAGGCCGTCGACCTTCAGCTCGCACAGGAAGTGGTACTTCTGGTCGCCGAGTTCGCGCGCGATGCGGTCGGCCCAGGCGGCCAGCTCCTCGTCGTTGAAGGTGTTGTCGAGGGACAGCATCCGCTGACGGTGCTCGACCGCGGTGAACTCCGTCGCGTACGACCCCGCGACCTTCTGGGTCGGCGAGTCCGGGGTGCGCAGCTCCGGATACTGCTCCTCCAGGGCCTCCAGGGTCTTCAGGAGTTTGTCGAACTCGGCGTCGCTGATGACGGGAGCGTCCTTCACGTAGTACCGGAAGCGGTGCTCCTCGATCTGCTCAGCGAGCTGCGCGTGCTTGTCACGTGCCTCGGCGGGCACTGCCGTCTCCGCCTGCTGCTTGTCGCCGGCCACCGTGTTGTCCTCCCGTTACTCTGGGTTGTCCGCGAGGGATCTCGCCGCCCGGACGCAGTGGGCGAGCACCTGGCGTGCGTAGGCGGGGGAAGCGCCCGCCAGACCGCACGCCGGGGTCACCGTGACAGCCTCCGCGAGCAGCCCAGGATGCAGCCCCAGCCTGCGCCACAACGTCCTGACACCCATGACGCTACCGGCAGGGTCTGACAATGGGCCGTCCGTGCCCGGCACGACACCGGCGAACAGCCGCGTGCCGGCCTCGACGGCCTCGCCGATCGCTTCGTCGTCACGCTCGGTGAGGAGCGAGAAGTCGAAGGAGACGGCCGCGGCGCCGGCCCGCCGCAGCAGGGCGAACGGCACGTCGGGGGCGCAGGAGTGGACGGCCACGGGCCCGCCGTCGTGCACCGCGACGACGTCCCGGAGGGTGGCCTCCACGATCTGCCGGTCGACGGCGCGGTGGGTGCGGTAGCCGCTGGCGGTGCGGACCTGGCCGCGCAGGACGGCGGTGAGCGAGGGCTCGTCGAGCTGGAGGACGAGCCGGGCGCCGGGGATGCGGCGCCGCACCTCGGCGAGGTGCAGCCGGAGCCCCTCGGCGAGGGAGGCGGCGAGGTCGCGGCAGGCACCGGGGTCGGAGAGGGCGGCCTCGCCGTTCCTCAGCTCCAGGGCGGCGGCGAGCGTCCAGGGTCCGACGGCCTGCACCTTGAGGTCGCCCTCGTAGCCCTGGGTGAACTCCTCCAGGGCGTCCAGGTCCTCGCCCAGCCAGGACCGGGCGCGCCTGGTGTCCCGGCCCGGCCGGTCGCCGATCCGCCAGCCGCTGGGCTCCACGCGCGCGTACAGCTCGACCAGCAGGCCGGCGCTGCGGCCGATCATGTCGGCGCCGGGGCCGCGGGCGGGCAGTTCGGCGAGGTACGGGAAGTCCTCGAAGCTGCCGGTGACGGTCTTGGCGGCCTCTCTTGCGTCGCCGCCTGGCATGGACCCCACCCCGGTGGCCGGGGGGAAGCTGAACGCGCTCTTCTCACTCACCTCGGCAGGGTATGCCGAACGTCCAGGGGGCTTCGCCCCCCGGACCGCCGGTCACCGCCCCGGCCGTACCGTCAGGTCGTTGACCTCCGCGTCCCTCGGCAGGTCCAGGGCCATCAGGATCGTGGTCGCGACCGACTCGGGGTCGATCCACCGCCCGGCGTCGTAGTCCTTGCCCTCCTGCTGGTGGACCTTGGCCTGCATGGGGCTCGCCGTGCGGCCGGGGTAGACCGTGGTGACGCGGACCCCGGCCGCGTGCTCCTCGTGGCGCAGGGAGTCCGCCAGGGCCTTCAGTCCGTGCTTCGAGGCCGCGTACGCGGACCAGTTGGCGCTCGCGTTGAGGCCGGCGCCGGAGTTGACGAAGATCACATGGCCGCGGGCCGCGCGCAGCTGGGGCAGGAAGTGCCGGGTCAGCTCGGCGGGGGCGATCAGGTTGACGTTGAGCTGGTGGTGCCAGGACTTGGGGGTCAGCTCGCCGACCCCGCCCAGGTCGACGACTCCGGCGATGTGGAGGAGGGAGTCCACGCGGTCCGGGAGGGTCTGGTGCGAGAACGCCCAGGAGAGCCGGTCCGGGTCCGCCAGGTCGCCCACGAGGGTGCGGGCGCCGGGGAACTCGGCCGCCAGTTCCTTCGCGCGGCCCGCGTCGCGCGCGTGGAGGACGAGTTCGTCCCCGCGCGCGTGCAGCCGGCGGGCGACGGCGGCGCCGATGCCGGAACCGGCGCCGGTGATCACATGAGTAGCCATACCCGCCATGCTCGCACCAGCGGCCGCCCGGCCCCGCGGCGGCAGCCGCTCATGCCGCGGACTCCAGGTGGGCCAGCGCGGCGGCCGGCTCCTTGGCGAAGAACATCAGCTCGGACAGCGGGCGCGGCAGGAAGCCCTCGTCCTCCATGCGGCGGAACTGCTGCTCGAGGCCGTCGTAGAAGCCCGCGGTGTTCAGCAGGACGACCGGCTTGTCGGTGCGGCCGTGCTTCTTCAGCTCCAGGATCTCGGTGGCCTCGTCCAGCGTGCCGGTGCCGCCCACCATGATCACCACGGCGTCGGCCTTCTCCAGCAGCAGCTTCTTGCGCTCGGCGAGGTCGGCGGCGATCACCATCTCGTCGGCGCCGGGCCGCGCCTTGCCGGAGAGGAACTCCACGGACACGCCCAGCAGCCTGCCGCCCGCCTCCTGCACCCCGTCGGCGACGACCTTCATCAGCCCGACGTTGGAGCCGCCCCACACCAGGGTGTGACCGCCCTTGCCGATCAGTTCCGCGAACTCGCGCGCGGGGCGCGTGTACCGCTCGTCGAGGTCGGCGGCGGACAGGAAGACGCAGATGTTCATGGCCCCCACCGTACGCGGGAAGAACCGGGCGCCCCGCGGTGCTCTCCCTGTATGGCTGAAGGACACACGATCACCATCGACAAGGGCGAGCAGCACGTGCGCGTGGTGCACGGCGACCAGGTGCTCGCGGAGACCGACCGTCCCCTGCTGCTGCGCGAGACGGGCTGTCCGGTGCGGTACTACATCCCCGCCGAGGACGTCCGTCTCGACCTGCTGACCCCCTCCGGGACCCACACCGTCTGCCCGTTCAAGGGCACGGCTTCGTACTGGTCGCTGCCGGACGCGCCGGACCTGGTCTGGGGGTATCCGGATCCGAAGCCGGGGGTCGCCGAGATCAAGGACCACTTCTGCTTCTACGAGGTGGAAGTGTCATGATCTCGCGCGGCACCGACGTGTCGTGAGCGATGAGTTCATGCCGGTGCGGCAGTCTGCACCGGCATGGACAAGAAGACGACTTCCCGCGACGGCACCGCCCTCGCGTACGCGGTGACCGGCCAGGGACCCACGGTGATCCTGGTGTGCGGCGCGATGTCCACCGGTGGCACCGTGGCGCCCCTGGCCGAGCGGCTCTCGGACCGCTGCACGGCCGTCGTCTACGACCGCCGGGGTCGCGGCGAGAGCGGTGACACGAAGCCGTACGCGGTCGAGCGCGAGGTCGAGGACCTGGCCGCGCTGATCGACGCCGTGGGGGGCGAGGCGGCGCTGTTCGGGGTCTCCTCGGGCGGCGCGCTGGTGCTCGAGGCGGCGGCCGGCGGGCTGCCGGTGCGCCGGGCAGCCGTGTACGAGGTGCCGTACGCCGACCGGCTCGAGGGCGGGGCCGAGCGGGAGGCCGCCTACAAGGAGCGGCTGCATGAGGCGCTGTCCGAGGGCCGGCGCGGGGACGCGGTGGAGCTGTTCCTGCGGCTGACCGGACTCGGCGAGGAAATGATCAGGGGCGCGCGCCAGTCGCCGATGTGGGCCGGCATGGAGGCCGTCGCGCCGAGTCTCGCGTACGACGACACCGTGATGGGCGACGGGCTGCTCCCGCGCGAGCGGCTCGCGGCCGTCTCCGTACCGGTGCTGTCGGTCGCGGGCGGGGCGAGCCCGCAGTGGATGCGCGAGGCGGCCCGCGCGGTCGCGGACACCGTGCCCCAGGGCACCTACCGGGTCCTGGAGGGGCAGACCCACATGGTGGACCCGCAGGTGCTGGGGCCGGTGCTGGCGGACTACTTCACGGCCCGCGCGTAGTCCTGGAGAGCTACAGCGCGGCCGTCGTCGCGCGCGTGGTCGTCGCGATCGTCGCCGAACCCACCACGCGCGTGCCGTCGTACAGGACGATGGCCTGGCCGGGGGCGACCCCGCGGACCGGCTCGGTGAAGGTCACGCGCAGTGCGCCGTCGGCCGGCTCCGCGGTGACCTCGGTCTCGCCGCCGTGGGCGCGCAGCTGGGCGGTGTAGGTGCCGGGGCCGGTCGGGGCGGTGCCGCACCAGCGGGGCTTGATCGCGGTCAGGGCGGTGACGTCCAGCGCGGCGGCCGGGCCGACGGTGACCGTGTTGGTGACCGGGGAGATGTCGAGGACGTAGCGCGGCTTGCCGTCGGGGGCGGGCGTGCCGATCCTGAGCCCCTTGCGCTGGCCGATGGTGAAGCCGTACGCGCCCTCGTGCGTGCCCAGCCTGGCGCCGGACTCGTCGACGATGTCGCCCTCCGCCTTGCCGAGCCGCTGGGCGAGGAAGCCCTGGGTGTCGCCGTCCGCGATGAAGCAGATGTCGTGCGAGTCGGGCTTCTTGGCGACGGCCAGGCCCCGGCGCTCGGCCTCCGCGCGGATCTCCTCCTTGGTGGTGACCGTGTCGCCGAGCGGGAACAGGGCGTGGGCGAGCTGCCTCTCGTCCAGCACACCGAGGACGTACGACTGGTCCTTGGCCATGTCGGAGGCGCGGTGCAGTTCGCGGGAGCCGTCCTCGCGCACCAGCACCTTGGCGTAGTGACCGGTGCACACCGCGTCGAAGCCCAGCGCCAGCGCCTTGTCGAGCAGCGCGGCGAACTTGATCTTCTCGTTGCAGCGCAGGCAGGGGTTGGGGGTGCGGCCGGCCTCGTACTCGGCGATGAAGTCCTCGACCACGTCCTCGCGGAAGCGGTCGGCGAGGTCCCAGACGTAGAAGGGGATGCCGATGACGTCGGCCGCGCGGCGGGCGTCGCGCGAGTCCTCGATGGTGCAACAGCCCCGCGCGCCGGTGCGGAAGGACTGCGGGTTCGCGGAGAGGGCGAGGTGGACGCCGGTGACGTCGTGGCCGGCTTGCGCGGCGCGCGCGGCGGCTACGGCGGAGTCGACTCCGCCGGACATGGCGGCGAGGACGCGGAGGGGGCGCTGCGGGGTCTCAGTCATAGCCCTTCCAGGGTACGGGGCCCCCGCGGGCGGCTCCGAAAAAAAATCAAGGCCCAGACCCCTTGCGCACGGTAGGTACCGATTTACCCTAGAACTAGGCCTACGAGACGAGTGAGGGAGTTCAAGCGGAGTAGCCGACTTCAGCGAGAGAGACAGGATCTCCCTTCACCGAGAGGTACGAGATCTCCGCTGGTGCCGACGTCGACGCTCGGGCTGAGAGGCCGGAAGGTCGCACGTACTGGACCGGAAGGCGACCCCCAGCTACCTGATCCGGACAATACCGGCGAAGGGAACCCGCCTCGTAGGTCGTTTCATGCCCCGGTTCCGGGGCATGTCCCGATTCCGGGGCATGTCCTTGTTCCGGGGCATGTCTCAGCTCAGGCCCGCAGCGCGCGCCCGCTCCACCGCCGGGCCGATCGCCTTCGCGACCGCCTCCACGTCCGCCTCGGTCGAGGTGTGCCCGAGGGAGAAGCGCAGAGTGCCCCGGGCCAGCTCCGGATCGGTGCCGGTGGCGAGCAGAACGTGACTGGGCTGGGCGACCCCCGCGGTGCAGGCGGAGCCGGTGGAGCACTCGATCCCCTGGGCGTCCAGCAGGAGCAGCAGGGAGTCGCCCTCGCAGCCGGGGAAGGTGAAGTGGGCGTTGGCCGGCAGGCGCCCCTGCGGCGCCGGGTCGCCGCCGAGGATGGCGTCGGGCACGGCGCTGCGCACGGCGTCGATCAGCCGGTCCCGCAGCGCGCCGATCTCGCGGGCGAACTCCTCTCGCCGCTCGGCGGCGAGCCGGCCGGCGACGGCGAAGGAGGTGATGACGGGGACGTCGAGGGTGCCGGAGCGGACGTGGCGTTCCTGGCCTCCGCCGTGCAGCACGGGGACGGGGGTGTATTCGCGGCCGAGCAGCAGCGCGCCGATGCCGTACGGGCCGCCGATCTTGTGGCCGGAAACGGTCATCGCGGCGAGGCCGGAGCCGGCGAAGGCGAGGGGGACCTGGCCGAAGGCCTGGACCGCGTCGGAGTGCATCGGGATGCCGAACTCGGCGGCCACGTCGGCCAGTTCGCGGATCGGCAGGATGGTGCCGATCTCGTTGTTGGCCCACATCACGGTGACCAGGGCGACGTCGTCGGGGTTGCGGGCGATGGCCTCGCGCAGGGCGTCGGGGTGGACCCGGCCGCAGGAGTCGACGGGGAGGTACTCGACCGTGGCGCCCTCGTGTTCGCCGAGCCAGTGGACGGCGTCGAGGACGGCGTGGTGCTCGACGGGGCTGGCCAGCACACGGGTGCGGGACGGGTCGCCGGCGCGGCGGGACCAGTACAGGCCCTTGACGGCGAGGTTGTCGGCCTCGGTGCCGCCCGAGGTGAAGACGACCTCGCTGGGGCGGGCGTCCAGCGCTTCCGCGAGGGCTTCGCGGGACTCCTCGACCGTACGGCGGGCACGGCGGCCGGACGCGTGGAGGGAGGAGGCGTTGCCCGTGATGTTCAGCTGGGCGGTCAGTGCCTCTGCCGCCTCCGGGAGCATCGGGGTGGTCGCGGCGTGGTCGAGATAAGCCATGGTGTGCCCGATTCTACGGGCCCCTTGCACATGGCCATGGCCTCGGATGCGCCTTCTGCGTGGAGCCGGCCGCCGGTCACAGGCTCCAGGAGACCGTGTGGCTCAGCTGCATCGACAGCACCAGGACCGCCAGGTCCGCGACGCCGAGGGTGAGACCCAGCCAGGCGCGGCCGCGGCGGGTGGTGCCCCGCCAGAGGGAGACCGCGGCCAGGACGATGGCGATCGGGCCGAGGAAGATGTTGAGGACGAGCAGGCCGAGAAGGCCGAGGATGAAGGACGCGACGGCCATGCCGTCGGCGTCGCGCGGGCCCTGGCGGGTGTCGGTGCCGCTGGTGACCGGTGCGGTGAGTTGCATGGTGTTCAGCTCCTGGGAAGTCGTGGCGGACGGTCAGTTGGCCTGCGTACGGCGCCGGCGGCCGAGGCGCTCGCGGATCGCGAAGACGCCGAGCCAGACGGCGATGGCGGCGGCGATGAGTGCGGTGACGGTCAGCGGTGCGTGGGCGACGGTGCCCAGCACGACTCCGAGCAGCATGAGCGCTGCGACTAGGAACAGCATGGGATTCAGATCCCCCCTCCGGGATGCCCGTGGTGGGCCGGTGTGAAGTTTGGGTGAACAGTTGTAGTAACAGTTGTTCACTGACTTCGAGTCTAGCGCGTCCCACGGCTTTTCAATTCCAGAGAACAGTTGTTAACTGGATGACATGAGTCACACCCTCGGCATCCGGCAGGCGCAGAAGCAGAAGACCCGGCAGGCGTTCCTCGACGCCGCGCTCGCGCTGCTGGAGGAGCAGAGCCTGAGCAGCCTGGGCCTGCGCGAGGTCACCCGGGCCGTGGGCGTCGCCCCGACCGCCTTCTACCGGCACTTCCGCTCGACCGCCGACCTCGGCGTGGCACTGGTCGACGAGGCGCTGGGCAGCCTGCACCCGATGGTGCGCACGACGGTGTCCACGGCCGGAGGCAGCGAGGAACGCATCACCCGCGCCATCGAGTTGATCTCCCACCACGTGGACACCCATCCCGCCCACGTCCGTTTCGTCGCGCGCGAGCGGCACGGCGGGGTGCAGCCGGTGCGGGAGGCCATCCGGGCCCAGCTGATGCGGTTCGCCGAGGAGGTGAAGGCCGAGCTGGCCAAGGACCCGGAGGCGGCGGGCTGGGACGACGACGACCTGCTGATGCTCGCCCACCTCTACGTCGACCAGATGCTGATCACCGCCTCCCTGTTCCTGGAGGCGCTGGAGGCTCCCGCCGAGGAGCGCGAGCGCGTCACCCAGCTCGCCCGGCGGCAGCTGCGGCTCATCACCGTCGGCCGCAGCCACTGGCTCGACTGACACGTCGCACGCATACGGCGGGGCGGCACGCTCGGCGCGTGCCGCCCCGCCGTCGTACGACCGCCGGCCCGGTCAGCCCTGCCGGGCCTGTCCCCCGGCCGGGCCGCCGCCCTGCCCGCCGACCGGGCCGCCGCAGCCGCCGCCGGACCCGCCCCGGCCACCGGGCGCCCCGCTCGGCATGCCGGACGGCATCCCGCTGGGCGCAGCGGTCGGCTTCGCCGTGGACGCCCCCGAGGGCATGCCGGACGGAGCCCCGCCCGGGCGGCGGGACGCGCCGGCGCCGGGCAGGCCGGAGGGCGCCGTACAGGACTGCTGCCGGCCGGAGTTGCCCCCGCCGGAGGACGACGGCGAGTCGCCCGAGCCGCCGCAGGCGGCCAGCAGCAGCGGGGACAGCGCCAGCAGGGCGACGGCGGGGGCGAGACGGGCACGCGTCATGACGATCAGCTCCGGTGAGGATGAGGAAGTCCTGAGAGCCGCACTCAACCAACGTCCTCTTGGCGGTACTTGGGCCCGTCCTGTCCGCCCGCTGTCAATTCCGGATCAGCGTCCCTCTGGTACACGGCCGTGACGGAACGGGCCGCCGCGAGCAGCTCCGCGCGGGCCTCGGGCGGGCCGAGGATCTCCACCTGGTCGGAGAAGGCGAGGAGTTGGCGTACCGCGCGCAGCACCGGGTACGTCAGCCGGGCGGTGGCCCACTCGCCCGTGCCGTCCTCGTCGGGCAGGGCCGTCAGCTCGCCGGCCGCCATCCGCCGGAACTGGTCCAGGCGGGCGCGCCGGACCCGGACGGTCACCTCGATCCCGCCCGGCCGGTCCTCCACCTGGCGGCGCAACACCTCCCAGGCGTCGGCGAGTTCGATTCCGGGGCGGCGCCGCACGGGGTCGTCGAGGATGCGGGCCGAGCGCACCCGGTCGGCCCGGAACAGCTGCGGGCGGCCGCGCCGGTCGGCGGCCAGGTACCAGACCCCGGCCTTGGCGACCAGCCCGTACGGGTCCACGGTGTACGTCCGTGGCTCCGGCCGGCCGCTGTGCCGGTAGCGCAGCCGCAGGCGGCGGTCGGCGAAGACCGCGTCCTGGAGCACGCCCAGGTCGACGGCCTGCTGGGGGCCGCTGCGCCAGCGGGTGGCGTCGACCAGGATGCGGCGGCTGGTCACCTCGGCGGCGGGGCGGTGCGGCGCCGGGAGCGCGGCCATCACCTTGCGCAGGGCCGAGCCGAGGGCCGCGTCGAGGCCGAGCGCGGCATGGGCTCCCTGGGCGGCCAGGATGAACAGGGCGCGGGACTCGTCGGCGGTCAGGCCTGTGACGTCGGTGCGGAAACCGGCGAGGAGTTCGATGCCGCCGTGCCGGCCGCGCTCGGCGTACACCGGGACGCCGGAGGCCGACAGGGCCTCGATGTCGCGGTAGATGGTGCGGACCGACACCTCGAGCCGGTCGGCCAGTTCGCGTGCGGGGACGCGGCCCCGGGTCTGCAGGAGCAGCAGGATCGACAGCAGCCGGTCGGATTTCACGCCGCCAGAGTCCCGCCCCCCGGGGCCGTGCGCAAATGTTGACGGAGTCTGTCAGGTTATCCGGGGATGCTGACGTCACCGACCGACACCGGCGCACCGCACAGCAGGGCTGCGCCGCAGCAGGAAGAGGCACTTGCATGACCACCACCGGCTTCACCGACCCGCGGCCCCTCTACACCCGCGCCACCGAGCAGGCGGCCGCGCTGATCGGCTCCGTACGCCCCGAAGACCTGACCCGTCCGACGCCCTGCAGCGAGTTCGACGTACGGGGTCTGCTGAGCCACGTCGTGGGCGGCACCCGGCGGATCGCGGTGGTCGGCGAGGGCGGTGACGGGCTCGCCGTCGACCCGTCCGCCGAGGGCGTCGGGGACGACGGCTGGGCGGCGGCGTACGACGAGGTCCGGGCCCGGGTGCTCAAGGCCTGGGAGAGCGACGAGCGGATGACGGGCCTCGTGCGCGTGCCGTGGGGCGAGGTCCCCGGCCACGCGGCCCTCGCGGGCTACGTCATGGAGATCGTGACCCACACCTGGGACCTCGCCGAAGCCCTCGGCCACCCCCGCGAACTCGACCCGGAACTGGCCGAGTTCTCCCTCGCCAACGCCCGCAGGGTGCTGCCGGACTCCCGGCCGCGCGACGAGCGGACCCCCTTCGACACCCGCCGCGAGGCCGCCGCGGACGCCGGAGCCTACGACCGGCTGGCGGCCTGGCTGGGCCGCACCCCGCTGAACCGCCCCTGACGCCCGGTTCGACGCCCGGTTCCCCGGGCGAGCCGCCGGCCGCCCGCCCCGCTCAGCCGAGTCTGACGCGGGCCAGTTGGCGGGACTGGGCGACCAGGCGGTCTTCGGTGTCCCAGACCTCGGCGTCCTCCTCGAGGAAGCCGCCGGCCAGGTTGCGGGTGGTGATGGCGACCCGCAGCGGGCCGGGGGCCGGGCGGTGGCGGACGTGGACGGTGAGTTCGACCGTGGGGACCCAGCCTTTGAGGCCGATCTCGAAGGCGGTGGGCGGCAGGGCGTCCACCGCCAGAAGGAGCGAGAGGGGGTCCGGGTCCCGGCCGTCCGCGAGGCCGAACCAGGCCCGCATCTCACCCTTGCCGGAGGGCGCGCCGAGCGCCCAGCCGAGGGTCGACGGGTCCAGCTTGAGCATCAGCCGGCCGGCGATCGCCGAGCTGCCGTCGACCGGGACGCCGCCCGCGGGCAGCCGGGCGTCCGGGGCGCCGTCCTGCGGGCCGAAGCACTGGTCCAGCGGCGGGATGGGCGGCGGGGTCGCCGTCGTACGGACGTCGTCGGGCAGGCCGGCCAGGTCGCCGTACGAGGCGAGGACGCGGATGCGCTCCACCTCGTTGCCCTCGTCGTCGTACTGGTAGAGGGAGGCCTGGCCGGTGGAGAGGGTGCGGCCGGTGCGCACCGGCTGGGTGCGGATGACCGCGGGGCCCGGCTGGGACGCGGTCAGGTAGTGCGCGGAGATGGTGAAGGGGTCCGGGTGCGGCAGGGTGTCCGCGAGGGCCCGGCCGAGCACGGCCAGCAGGTACCCGCCGTTGACGGCGCTGATGATGGTCCAGCCGGCCGAGAGGTCGATGTCGTAGACGCCCGCCTCGCGCCGGGTGACCGCGGTGTCGCGGTCGAACTCGCTGTCGCCGATCACCGCGCGCACGGCCGGTGCGGAAGCTGCTTCTGGCATGGATGAACCGTACAACAGGAAACTACTAAGCGGTAGCTTTCTCCCGTGGGACCCCTGGGGACCCCCTCCCGGCACCCCTGCGGGCGCCCTCCGGTTAGGCTAGGGATCCGCCTCCCGGGTGAGGTTCCGGCAATTTCTAGGTAAGTGTCCGGACACGTCCACAACCTCAGGCGCCTGATTCCCCTCTATGGGGGCATGAGCCTCACCGGGACTCCGTTCCTCTACACGACCATCGTGCTGGCCGTGGTCGCACTGATACTGCCGCTCGCCCTGTGGTCTCGGGTACGCGGACCCCGGGCCGTGCGTGTCGTGGCCCGGGTACTGATGCTGCTCTTCGCCCAGAGCACCGCCATCACTCTGGTCTTCGTACTGGTCAACAACTCCAACAACCTCTACGACAACTGGGCGGACCTGCTCGGCACGGGCAACCATGTGCAGCAGGCCGCGAACCTCGGCGCCGACGGCACCGGCGGTATCGCGTACAAGCGGCTGCCCAAGGTGCAGCAGACGTTCACCCAGGCCGACGGTCCCGGCATGCACGCGGCGGGCGGGGTCAAGGTCACCCAGCTCAAGGGCCGGGTGTCGGGCGTGAACGCCGAGGTCTACGTCTGGCTGCCGCCGCAGTACAACGACCCGGCGTACAAGAACAAGAAGTTCCCGGTGGTCGAGCTGCTGTCGGGCTACCCGGGCTCGGCGAAGGCCTGGTTCGGGTCCCTGAAGGTGCACGAGCAGCTGCTGCCGCTCATGAAGAGCGGCCAGGTCGCCCCGTTCATCCTGGTGTCCCCGCGCACGAACCTGATCGCCAAGATCGACACGGGGTGCGCCAACATCCCCGGCACCGTGAACGCGGACACCTGGCTGAGCATCGACGTACCGAAGATGATCACGGACAACTTCCGCGCCGAGTCGGCGCCCGACGGCTGGGCCGCGGCCGGCTACTCGGCCGGCGCCCACTGCGCGGCCAAGCTCGCCGTCGCGCACCCGGACCGCTACCGGGCCGCCATCAGCCTCTCCGGCTACAACGACCCGATCGGCGAGCGCAACTCGCTGGCCGCCGGGAGCATCGAGCTGCGGCGGGCCAACAACCCCTACACCATCCTCAAGAACTACCGCACCCCGCCGAGGGTCTCGCTGTACATCTCCGGCGAGAACGGCGACGGCTACCAGGCCGGTGTGGCGCTGGAGCAGATCGCGAAGCCGCCGACGTACGTGAAGGTGGTGTTCCTGCCGCGCAGCGCGGGCGGGCACTCGATGGCGCTGTGGCGGCCCCAGGTGCCGACGGTGTTCGAGTGGCTGACGACACAGATGACGGGGCACGGCGGCGCCGCCGGGCGCGGCCACACGCCCACCCCGCTCAGTCCTCTGTCACCGTCGACCGGCGGTTCCAGGCGCGCGGAGCTCGCCAGTGGAAGCGCATCGCGAGCAGGCGCAGCACGAAAGCCGTGACGACCGCGAGCGCGCTCGTGAACGGACTCAGGGCATGAGCGCGGATGCACAGCACCACCATCGTGGCGCCGACGATCGCTGGGACCGCGTACAGATCGCGGTCCCAGCGCAGCAGTGACGGCACCTCGTTGGCGAGCACGTCCCGCAGCACTCCGCCGCCGACGGCGGTCGCGAGGCCCAGCGTCGCCGACGCGGTCAGGCCGAGGCCGTAGCTGTACGCCTTCGTCGTACCGCTGACACAGAACAGGCCGAGGCCGGCCGCGTCGAAGACGAGCACCGCCGCCTGGATCCGCTCCACGTGCGGATGCAGGAAGAAGACGACGAGGGCTGCGACCAGCGGGGTGACGAAGTACCCGAGGTCGGTGAAGGCGGCCGGGGGCACGGCCCCGATGACCAGATCACGGAACAGCCCTCCACCCAGCGCGGTCACCTCGGCGAGGACGGCGATGCCGAACACGTCGAAGTTCTTCCGGACGGCCAGCAGCGCGCCGGAGATCGCGAACACGAAGATGCCGATGACGTCGAGCGTGTGCTGGACGGAGGGGGTGAAGAGAGGCTGAAGCACCCCACATTCTTACTCGGCGCCGGTGGCCCGCCTCGCCCGGCGAGGCGGGCCACCGGCGTTCCCGCGTCCGGCGCCCGCCGGGCGGGCACCGGCGTCTTCGCTCGCATAAATTTGCCGGCTGGTCACTCGGCCGCCAATTCGGCGGCCCTCCGCATACATAGGGCTCGGAATTCAGACAGTTCACCGACCATGCATGTTGCGCCACCGACCGACCAGAACAAGACACTCGATCACCGATTGACGACAAAGGGTGATGGACATCACCCTTTAAATGGGACCAAACAGCGCGCTTCGTACTTAGGGATCCCTTGCCATGGCCATCTCGATTGAGTAACTTTCAACCAGGGAGAACCTGGAGGCGGCCATCAATCGGAATCAGCCCGCAACAAAAAGTTCACATTCACCGCCCGATCCCGTGGTCCACGCGCTGCTGCAAGCGCGTAATCTCATCGATTCGGCAGTTTTGGAATTCCGTTCCCTGCCCGCACCCCGTTTCGTGGAGCTGTCGGCCGACCAGCCCCAGGAAAACCGCGGCGACGCCATGACGGAATTGGTGGCCCGGGCCCGGCGCACCGTGCTGATCTCGCTGTCCGGCCGGCACGAGCAGCTCGCCGCCGTACGCTCCGTGCTCGGTGATCTCAGAGCCCGGGCCAAGGCCGGCCCCGGCCGGCTCACCGTGCGCGTGCTCGGGCCCGCCGCCGCGCTGCGCGAGCTGCCGGCCTGGGCGGACGACCTGGCGGATCTGCGGGTGACCGGCCAGCCCCTCGCCGAGTCGCTGATGGCGGACGGCGCGGAGGCGCTGACCCGTGCGCCGGGTGACGCCTCGGGTGACCTGCTGGTACGCGACCGGTCCGCGGTCCGCGTGCTGACCTCGCTGTTCATGGGCGCCTGGGAGGCCTCACTGCCCTGGCCGGAGTGTCTGCGGCTGAACGCCTACCTCACCAGCGACACCGCGCGGGGGGTCCTGGACCGCTTACGCGCCGGTGCGACGGACGCGGTGGCGGCCCGGCAACTGGGCCTTTCCTTGCGCACATACCGCCGGCACGTCGCCAGAATCCTGGAGTGTCTGGGAGTGAGTTCCCGCTTTTCCGGCGGTACCCGAGCAGCCGAATTACAGCTGTTTGACATGCCTTGAAAGGAATCGACGTGATGCCGACCACGGAAGTTCTGGAGCAGGATCTGCTCAAGGTCCGGGGCCTGGTGGAATCAATGGCCGCACAACGGCGCAGCCAGACGGCGAACGACTCCCTCGTCACCCAGCTCTCACTTCACCCCGAGGCCCTGGAAGAAGCGGCTGAAAACCTTATGTCGCAGGCTTCGGAATCCCTCTGTCTGATAATCGGCGAACGCTCCGGGACGACCTCCGCCGTCATCGCCGCTTTTCGTCGTATCGTCCCGGCACTGGCCGCGGAGGTCACCGTGCGGGCGCTCGTCCCGCCGGTCACCCGGACCCGGGAAGCACTCACCGCACTGCTTCCGGAAAAGGCGGAGGTGCGCCTTGCCACGCTCTCGGGACTCACCGCGGTCGTCTCCGACGCGAAAGAGACCCTGGTGTCGAACACCCCGGGCGATCCGTCGCTGATACGCAACACCTCCGTGGCGACGAACCTGCGCGCGCTCTTCGACACCATCTGGCCCACCGCGACGGTGCTGGACCAGCACCTGCGTTTCAGGGAACAGGCCCACGCCGAGGACCTGCGCCGTGTCCTCGGCTGCCTGCAGGAAGGGCTCATCGACGACGTCGCGGCCAGGAAGGTGTCCATGTCCGTGCGCACCTACCGCCGGCACGTCGCCGACATCATGACCCTGCTGGGCACCAGCTCCCGGTTCCAGGCCGGTGCCAGAGCCGTCGAGACGGGCCTGCTGCCACGGCGGTCGACGCGCGTAGCGGCACGGCCCGTCCCGGCGGACATCGTCAGCCGCGTATCTCCAGAGTGCAGCACTTGACGCTGCCGCCGCCCTTGAGCAGCTCGGACAGGTCGAGGCCGAGCGGCTCGAAGCCCCGCTGCCGCAGCCGGCCGCTCAGCTTCTGGGCGGCCTCGGGAAGCACCACGTGCCGGCCGTCGCTGACGGCGTTGAGCCCGAAGACCTCGGCGTCCTCGGGCCCGGCCAGCAGGGCGTCCGGGAACAGCCGGCTCAGCACCTCCCGGCTGCCCGGCGTGAACGCCTCCGGGTTGTACATGACCTCGTCGCCGTCCAGCACGGCCAGCGCGGTGTCGAGGTGGTAGTAGCGCGGGTCGGTCAGCTCCAGGCCGATGACCGGGCGCCCGAAGAACTCCTGCGCCTCCCGGTGGCCCTCGGCGGTGCTGCGAAAGCCCCGGCCGGCCAGTATCCAGCTGTCGGTGACGAGGAAGTCGCCCTCGCCCTCGTTGATGTGCTCGGGGTCATGGGTCTCGGTGAAGCCGTGGGACCGGAACCACTCCAGGTAGGCCGGTCCCTCGGCGGCACGCTCTGCGTTGCGGAACCGGGCGCCCAGCACCTTGCCGTCCACCACGGTGGCGCCGTTGGCCGCGTAGACCATGTCGGGCAGGCCCGGCAGCGGGTCGATGAGGTCGACGGTGTGGCCGAGGTCGCGGTACAGGGCGTACAGCGCCTCCCACTGGGCGACGGCCAGCTCGGGGTCGACCGGCTTGGTGGGGTCCATCCAGGGGTTGATGGAGTACGTCACCTCGAAGTGGACGGGTCGGCACATGAGGTAGCGGCGGGGACGGAAGGTGCGCTCAGGGGTGGCGGGCGCGGTCGTGGACGTCATGTCGCTCCTGTTTCGGGGTGTGCGGAACTGACCGGGGGTGCGCGGCACGGTGGTGCCGGCCACCCCCGGGAGCGGGCGGAAGAGGGCCTGCGGGTCAGCGGGCCGCGGTCAGCAGCTCTTCCATGTGCGGGAACCGGGACGCGATCGGGTCACCGGTGAAGGCCTCGTCCCAGTCGGTCTCGGCGACGTAGATGTGCAGGGCGGCGAAGTCGGGGGTCTCGCCCATGTCGAACCAGTGCCGGACGCCGGTGGGCGTGCAGACCAGGTCGCCCGGCTCGGCGATCAGCACATGGACGGTGTCGTCGCCGGCCAGCCGCAGGTAGAAGCCGCAGCGGCCCTGGGCGAAGAACCAGACCTCGTCGGAGCGGTGGGTGTGCTCGTTGAAGTAGCGGTCCCGGGACCTGCGGGCCTCGGTGGCCCACTGCGGGTCGGAGTCGTCCGGTGCCATCCGGACCACCTCGACGTGGCCCAGGCCGGTCTCGGCCGAGAAGCGGCCGGCCTCGGCCCGGTACGTGGCCAGCACGTCCTCGTCGCCGAAGCCGGCCGGCAGGTCCTTGAGCGTCCACCGCTCGAACCGGGCGCCGTACGTGCCGAGTTCGGCCGCGATGCGGTCGGGGTCCTCGGTGGTCAGCAGCGGCTTCGCCTCGCCCGTGGCCGGCAGAACCTGGAGCAGTGTCATGGCAGTTGCCTTTCAAAGGTGCGGACGTGGGGCACGGGGCCGGGTCAGTGGCCGGGCTCGAAGTGCAGCTGGCTGAGGAAGCAGTCCCGGGGCTGGTTCACCGCGAAGGTGACGCACTCCGCGACGGACTGGGCGGTCAGGGTGTCCTTCGCGGTGCGCGAGGCGCCCTCCCACTCGGGCGAGAGCGGGTCGATGTTGTCGAAGTCCGGCGGGAACAGGGAGATCACGCGGATGCCCTCCGCGCGCAGCCGCTTGGACAGGATGCCGGTGAGCGCGGCCTGCCCGCCCTTGGCCGCGTAGAACGCCTCGTGGCCCGCGCAGCCGGTGTAGTTCGGCGTCGCCGCCGCCGAGACCAGGGTGACGATGTCGGGCCGCTGGGAGGCGCGCAGCAGCGGCAGGAAGTGCTTGACCATCAGGACGGTACCGCCGGCGGACGCGGTGGTGGCGAGGATGTCGGCGTCGTCCGCCGTCGTCAGGTCCTCGCTCTCCAGCCAGTTGGCCCCGTTGTTCAGCAGCACGTCGACGGCGCCGGCCCGCTCCTTGACGCCCTCGGCGAAGGCTTGCACGGAAACCGGGTCGGTGATGTCGCAGGCGAACGCGTGCACCCGGTCGTGGCCGAGGTCACGGATCTCCTGCTCGGTGCGGCGTGCGCCCTCCAGGCTGCGCGCGGAGAGGAACACCTCGGCGCCCTGCCGGGCGAGGACGATGGCCAGGGTGCGCCCGAAGTCCCGGGCGGCACCGGTGATGACGACGCGGAGGTTCTCCATTGCAGGGGGTGCCTTTCGGATCGCGAGCGGACGTCCGCTCGTGCGGAGGGTGGCCTTCGCGGGACGGTCCTCGCCCCGGGTCAGCCGCGGTGCGGTGAGCTGTCGGTGGCGGGCGCCGGTGCCCGGGGTGGTTCGCGGTCCGCTCCGGCCGCCTGGCGGACCCCGGCGTAAGAGCCCCAGAGGATGAAGCCGGTCAGCAGCAGCACCCCGATCAGGGTGTGCACGGACTGGTCGATGCGCGGGTCGAAGAACTGGATGCCGAACGTCAGGATCAGATTGCTGCCGAACAGCAGGGACACCGTCATCGGCTCGGTGCGGGTGATGCCCACCTGGAGCAGCAGCAGGGTGCCGGCCACGCCCAGGCCGAGCACCAGGAACAGCGTGACGTTGCCGGCGGAGTAGGGGGCGGCGCTGCCCCGCACGAGGAAGAGCCCGAGGGTGGAGACGAGGAGCAGCGGGAACCGGCAAGCCATCATCTGGCCCGGTTTCATGCCCGCCTCGCCCAGGCGCTTGGTGTAGAAGGTGTTGCCGGCCACCGCCGCCGCGGTCAGCACGCTGGCCACCACGCCGAGCACGAATCCGCCGGAGGAGACGGATCCGGTGCCCGAGGAGCCGGTCAGGGTCATCGCGGCGAGGTAGCCCATGGCGGCCAGTACGCCCAGCGAGGAGAGGAGTTCGGTGCGGGAGGGGCGGGCCTGCGGGCGCAGCCGGCCGCCGATCAGGATGGTCAGGACCGGCACCATGCCCACGATCAGCGAGTTGGTCACGGCCGGCTCGAACACGCGCAGCGCGTAGAGCACCGCCACCCAGCTCAGGGTCGTCGTCACGTTGTACGCGAGGACGTCCGGCAGGCAGCGGCGCACGGCCGCGAGCAGCGCCCGGTGGTCCCGGCACAGCGCCAGGTAGAGCACCTGGGTGACGAAGAAGGCGTTGAACGCGTAGAACTCGGGGCTGATGTCCTGCACCAGCCGGCCCTCGACCACCGACTTGACCGCGTTGGCCACGCAGTAGCTGAGGACCAGCAGCGGTCCGGCGAGCGCGCCGGCCCGCCGGGCCCGCCCGGCCGGGTCAGACGATGTCATAGAACCCTTCCCCGTCCAGGTAGCGCACCGTCGCGTAGTCGCGCAGGACCACGTCCTGCACGGGGTGCGCGAGGTCGACCAGCATCGGCACGCTGAAGTCGTCGACGCTGCGCCGGATCGTCTCGCCCGCGTTCACGGAGATCTTCGCCTGGTGGAAGCTCTCCAGCGCCTTGACCTCCTCCAGGCGGGGGTAGCCGAGCAGGGTGCCGGAGCGGGGTGCGATCAGCGACATCGAGGAGACGTACTCGCGCACGGTGTACGGCTCCGAGGCCCGGGCCCGGAAGCGCTTCGGGTCGGTGTAGGCGTCGGCCGTCCAGTCGAGCTGGCTCTCCCCCACGGCCCTGCGCACCAGCCAGGGCAGGTCGCCACCGCACAGCCGGGCACCGGTCTCGACGAGGCAGGGCCCGTCGGGGGTCAGTTTCAGCTCGGTGTGGGCCGGGCCGTGCCGGATGCCGAGGGCGTCGAGCACGTCGAACGCGTACCGGGTCAGCTTCTCCTGCAGCGGGCCGTGCCGGTCCAGCAGCCAGGCGCCGTCGAGCAGGTCGCGTACGCCGTTGGCGTTGATGTGGCTGGTCTTCCAGATGTCGCAGACCTGGTGCACACCGTCGAGGCTGACCGTGTTGACGTAGTACTCGCCGCCGAACAGGTACTCCTGGGCCAGCACTTCGTCGTTGTGGGTGGCGAGCGCGCTGTCGGTGCCGAGCACCGAGCGGAAGGCGGAACGTATCTCGTCCGGGCCGTCGCAGAAGAACACCCCGTCGTTGCCGGCGCTCTTGACCGGCTTGAGCACCACCCGGGCGGGGCGGCCGTCGTCCGCGCCTGCCCGGATCACCGTGTCGTACCAGGCGAGCAGTTCGTCCTCGTCGGCGGTGAGGATCTGCCGGGCGGCCCGCAGCCCGGCCTCGCGCACGGTCTCCCCCATGCGGTGCTTGTCCCGGCGGGCGGAGCTGAGCCGGGTGCCGTTGGTCAGCAGGCCGAGGGCCTCGCTCAGCGCGTCGGCCAGCTCCACACCGCTCTCGATGCCGGCGATCAGCGCGACCGGCTCGTGCTCGGCGACGCGGGCCACGGTCTGAGCCAGGTCGCCGCCGTGGACGATCTCGGCCTCGAAGTCGCCGGGTATGAAGGAGGGCGCGTACACCGCGGGCACGACGGGCGTGCTGCGGATGTGGACGCAGGAGAAGCCGCGTTCCCGGAACAGGTGGGCGAGCCGGCGCCCGGAGGAGTAGGCGTCGACGATGGCGACCCTGCGGCGTGCTGACATCTGGGGACTCCCGTCGATTGCGTGAGGGGGAAGAGGGACGGGCGGTCGTCAGGGGATGACGGAGAAGACGCCCGACCGATTGCGCCGCTGGCAGAACTCGACGTCGGCGAGCAGCACTTCCTCGTCCTGGTGCCTCAACAGGATGGCTCCCGCGCCGCCTTCACCGGTGGTCGGTGTGATCGTCTCGCCCGGAGTTGGCAGGAAGATGTCACCGGCGTAGGAGCGCAACGCCCGTATGTCGTCCAGCCCTTCGAAACGGACCAGCCGGCCGCCCTCGCGGGCGACGAAGGCGTAGTCGGCGACGAAGCCGGGGTCGGCCGGCCTGCCGGCCAGTGCCCGCGGTCCGCCGGCGAGTGCGGCGGCCTGGTCGGGCAGGCCGAGCAGGGAGCACAGGTGCGGCAGCGGGTGGCCGGCCGCCCGGGCGGCGAACTTGACCACCTTCACGGTCCCGTCCGCGCCCGTGACCACCTCGAAGGTGACGGGTCCCGTCGCGAGCCCGGCCCGGTGCGCCACGGGCGCGAGCCGGTGCGCCAGTTCGCGCTCTCCGGGCGAGCCGGGCGCCAGGTTCACCACGCTGGTGAGCAGCGAGCGGGGGCCCTCCTCCAGCGAGAAGCACCGCCATACGTCGGTGAGGTGCAGCGTGCCGTCGAGGACGACACCGTTGACGAAGCACGGGGTGCCGGGGACGTGGTCGTGGGCGACGATCCGGCCGCCGCGGTCCCACAGCCGCCGGATCTCGGGCTCCGGCGGCGCGGCACCGGGGCGGACCAGTACGGCGGATCCGGTGTCGTCGGAGATCTCCGGGCGCAGGACGACCGTACGGTCCCGGCGGGCCGCCAGATGGGCTGCCAGGTCCCGCGGACCGGACAGTACGTGGAGGTCGAAGGCGAGGTCCGGGTCGGCGGCCGCGACGGCTTCGTGCTGGCGGATCTTGCTGGCCCACGGATTGGCCAGGGTGCCGGCTTGGGACACGATCGTCTCCTTCGATCTCGTCTGGGGTCCGTTCGGCGTGAGGTCCTGGGGCGCCGCCCTAGGACGACGGAACGGTCAGGGACGCCCCGTTGGGTTCCTTCGGCGCCTGGTGCAGCAGGTAGTCGGCCGCCGCCCGCGCCCATGCCCGCGGCCCCGGGTACCCGCTGTGTTCGTCCGGGAGGCAGGTGGCGAGCATGTCGGTGTCCACGCCGCCGCCCGGGTCCACGGCGACGGCGGTGACGCCCGGCAGCAGCTCCTCGGCCTCCTGGGCGATGGCCTTGGTGAAGCCCTCGACCGCGAACTTGCTCGCCGTGTAGGCGGCCAGCCTGCCGCGCGGGTTGCGGCCCCAGCCCGAGGAGACGGCGACGAAGGTGCCGCCGGCCGCGATGCGGGGCAGGAAGGCGCGGGCCAGGGTGTAGACGCCGACGATGTTGACGTCGACGGTGGTGCGGAAGTCCGCCGGGCTGGTCTCCCACACCGGGGTCTGCGGGCTGATGTACCCGGCGTTGGCGACGACCAGGGCGGGCGCGCCGAGCCCCGCCACGGTCTGCTCGGCCCAGGTCTCGACGGCGTCGGCGTCGGTGACGTCGGCCACGGTGATCAGGTGGCCCTCGCCCAGGTCGGCGCGGAGCCGGTCCAGGGCCGTGCGGTCGCGGCCGCAGCCGGCGACCGGGTGGCCCAGTTCGGCGAAGCGGCGGGCCAGGGCTTCGCCGAGGCCCCGGCTCACACCGGAGATGACGACGGGTGCGGTGGTGTCGGTGGTACCCATGGTGTTCTTTCAGACGGTCTGTTCGAAGTGGAACGCCTTGATGAAGCAGTCCCGTGGCTGGTCGATCGCGAACATGACGCACTCCACGAGGGAGTGGGCGGTGAGCTTGTCGCCGGCCCCGCGGGGCGTCGTGTCCCAGTCCGGGCCCAGCGGGTCGGGGTTGCTGAAGTCGGGCGGGTACAGCGAGATGACCCGTACGCCGTGCGGGCGCAGCTGGGGCGAGAGCAGGTCGGCGAGGCCGGCCTGCCCGTGCTTGGCGGCGTAGAACGCGGCGTGGGCCTGGGTGCGGTGGTTGCCGGTGAGACCGGCCGAGGAGATCAGGTTGACCACGTCGGGCCGGCCGGACTTCGCCAGCAGGGGCAGCAGGTGCTTGGTGACGAGGAGGGTGCCGGTCACCGTCGAGGCGACCGTGGCGGCGATGTCCTCGTCGGCGGCGGAGGCGAGGTCCTCGCCGGGCAGCCAGCGGGCGCCGTTGTTGACCAGCACGTCGACGTGGCCGGTGACCGCGGCGACCTCGTCGGCGAAGGAGCGTACCGACGCCGGGTCCGCCAGGTCGCAGCGCAGCGCGTGGACCCGGCCGTGCCCGAGGCCGCGGATCTCGTCGGCGACACGCTCGGCCGCCGCCAGGTCCCGGGCGGAGAGCAGGACTTCGTCTCCCCGGCGGGCGAAGAAGACGGCCAGCGTTCTGCCGAAGTCCCGGGCGGCTCCGGTGATGACCACGCGCCGGGCGCCGTGCTCCCGGCCGGCCTGGTTGCCGTTCTGAAGTGTCACTGTGGGTTTCCGTGTTCGCAGTCGGATCAGGGCGTGCGGGGCGGGTTCCGCCGCCATGCGGGGGCGTTGAGGTCAGCGCCCCGCACGACCCTCGTACGCCGCCGCGCCGGTCAGCAAGCCGCCGGGGTCCAATCCGGCCGCCACCAGCGCACTTTGCCCGTCCGCGCCCTCGAGCACCTGGGCCGGCGGGAAGAATCCGTGCCCGGTGACAAGCACGAAGCCCATGCCTACCGCCTGGGCGGCGAGCAGGTCCTGGCGCGAGTCGCCGAGCAGGACCGCCTCTGCGGGAGCCGCGCCCTCGGCGGCGAGCGCCGTGGCCAGGCGCCGCGCCTTGGGCTCCTCGCCGCCGAGCACGGCCCGGAACTCGCCCGCCAGCCCGTGGCCGTCCAGGACCCGTTCCGCCTCGGCGGTCAGGGTACCGGTGGCGACGTACAGCGGCAGTCCGCGCTCGGACAGGGCGCGCACCAGCCGGTCGGCGTCGGGGCACAGCGGTGCCTTGGGGTAGCGCTCGGCGAGCAGTTCGGCGTAGCCGCCCGCACAGCGCTCGTAGAACGTCTCGAATCCCTCCCCCGTGGCCTGTTCTCCGCCCAGGTGGTTCTGGTGGAAGGCGAGGAAGTGCTCGCGGCGGGAGCGGCCGAAGGTCCGGCGGAACTCGTGGACGTAAGGGTCCACGAGTTCCGGACCGAACTCCGCCAGCGCCTCGCGCACGCACTCCACCTTCAGCTCGTTGGAGTCCACGAGGACACCGTCGAGGTCGAACACGACGAGCCGGTGGGCGGCCAGCGCCTGCTCGAGGCGCGTGCCGGCGTGGTCAGACAGCGGCATGGCGGAGCGCGTCCTCCAGCGACGCCGGGGCGAACGACGTCTTGCGGCCCTGGGCGAGGAAGTCCAGGGCGCGCAGCTTGATCTCGACGTCCTGCTCCAGGCTCTCCTCCAAGCGCTGGACGTAGGTCGGGTGGATCCGGCGCATGCCCGCGATGGCGTAGAGGGCGCTGGCGCCCCAGCGGTACTTCGTCATGAGGGGTTCGAAGCGCCGGGCCACCAGGTCCAGCATCGGCTGCAGCGTCTGCTGGCCGGTGCCGAGCGCGGCCAGGAGCTGTTCGGTCCTGGTGTTGCCGGCGCCCCGGCCCATGCCGAGGACGGTGGCGTCCAGCCAGGTGGCGCCCGCCTGGGCGGCGGCGAGGGTGTTGTGCAGGGCGAAGCCCTGGTTGTCGTGGCCGTGCAGGCCCACGGGGGCCGACTGGCCGGCCCTGAACTGCTCGACGAGTTCGGCGATCCGGGGGGCGTGCAGGGAGCCCAGGGAGTCGGCGACGTACACCGATTCCAGCGGGCCGAGGCCGGCCACCAGGCGGACCAGGCCGGCCACTTCGGCGTCGGTCGCGAGGTCGACCTGCATCAGGTTGAGGCAGACGCCGAAGCCGGCCCGGCGCAGCGAGTCGACGGCGTCGGTGACGCCGGCGGTCTTGCTGTGGTGGACGGCGACCCGCACCAGGTCGACGGGCAGCGGTCCGTCGGCCAGCTGCTGCCGCAGGCGCGGGCCGGCCTCGGCCGCGGGGACCTCGGCCAGGGCGGTGGCGTCCACCATGACGGCGAAGCGCAGGCCGTGCCCGTCGGGCAGGGCGTCGCGCAGCGCCGGGGTGACGCCCGAGGGGTAGCGGCCGTAGGCGCCCCGGTCGCCCGGGGTGAACTGGGTGTAGCCCAGCTCGACCACGTCCACGCCGGTGGCCGCGCAGGCCCTGAGGTACTCCTCGACGAGGGTGTCCTCGAACTCCCAGTTGGTGTAGTAACCGCCGTCCCGCAGCGTGCAGTCCAGGACGGTGACGTCCGTGCGGGCCACGGCGCTCACTTGTCCTCCAGGTCCGGGAGCGTGTTGGTGAAGTCGACGTGGTGGATGCGGCGCATCGCCGCCCAGTTGAGGCGGCCGTCGTTGCCCGGGTGGCGGACCAGGAGGCTGCCCTCGCCGTCGTGCATCATGTCGTCCCACTCCTGGACCTTGGGGTGCAGGTCGTTGGCGCGCAGGAAGTCGCGCACGGGCTCGAAGTGGTCCTCGGCCTCGACGTACATGAAGAGCGTGAGCGGGTCGATGTGGAAGATCTGCAGCTTGCGGACGCCGATGGTGTCAAGGGCGCCGCCCGGTCCGACGATCTCGGGCCAGACCTCCTTGTGCAGCGCGATGTACTTCTCCGCGGCTGCCTCGTCCCGGAGGCGGATGGTGAAGGCGTGGTTCTTCACGGTGCGAGCTCCTCGGCAAGGGTGAGCAGGTGCTGGTACGTGCGGTTGACCTCGGTCCAGGACTCGTCGTCGAGGACGTGGCGGCTCGGACCACGGACATAGGTGGTCTTGATCAGGCCGCGTTCTTTCAGGAAGCGCTTGGCGATCGACAGGTAGTAGTCGGTGCTGTTCATCATGTGGCACATGAGGTACGACAGCGGGTGGGCGAGGCGTTCGGCCTTCTCCCGCTCGCCGGCCTCCAGCAGCCGCCACAGGGTGACCACGATCCCGGCGATCTCGGTGGCGGGGATCGTGCCGGCCAGGCCCCGGCTGTGACAGTCGAGGAGCATCATGCCGCCGTCGCCCTCGAAGATGCGGGCCCGGCCGCCGGTGGCGTCGCGCAGCTCGCTGACCTTGGGCGGGGACGGCTGGGCCTCGGGCTTGAACAGCACCCGGTCGGGGCCGTACTTCTCCAGCATCCGGGCCTGGGCGGCGATGGTCAGCGGCTGCTTGGCCAGGCTCTTGGCGTGGTGGATGATCACGGGGATCCGGACCGACTCCACGACCCGCGTGAAGTACTCCACCATCCCGTTCTCGTCCAGCGGGATCGTGGCCGGGTGCATGACGAGCAGGGCGTCCACGCCGACGGACTCGGCGTGCCGGGAGTACTCGACGGCCGCCTCGGGCGTCTCGGCGCCGGTGCTCATCACGGACACCCCGCGCCCGGCGGCGCCCTTCGCGCACAGCTCGGCGACGCGCAGCCGCTCGGTGTGCGTCAGCCGCAGCACCTCGGAGACCTGGCCGACCACGAACCCGTCGCAGCCGACGTCGAAAATGTGCTCCGTCTGCGCGAGGAAGTCCTCCTCCTCGAGGGCGCCGTCGTCGGTGAACGGCATGATGACGACCGGCAGCACCCCCTTGATCTCCCTGGTTCCGTCGGGCCGTTGCTGACTCATCGGTTCTCTCCGTTCCTGTCGCGCCGCCCCTGCGGCGTCGTCCGGGTGGTCATGCCAGACCGGTCAGGCGGGCGATCTCGACGGCGGCCCAGGGCGCCATCTTGAATCCGCCCCCGTTGAAGCCGGTGGCCAGCAGCAGCGCGGGCTCGTCCGGGTGCGCCGCGACACGGGCGCGGCCGTCCGGGGCCCAGCACTCGGCGGCGCGCAGCCCGCCGAGGTGCCGGCTGTCGGGGAGCCACCCCCAGCGCCGGGCGCCGGCCGCGGCGGCCAGCTGGGACTGGGCCGCGTCCACCGGCTCCCGGCCGGGCGGCGAGGCCAGCCGGGCCCCCGTCGGGTGTCCGACGTACACCCCGCCGGAGTCCGGGTCGGGCCGGCCGTTGACGTCGAACTCGTCGTCGGTGAAGGCGGGTTGGCCGAGCGCGGGCGCATCCGGCCGGTACAGCTCGACCTGTACGGCCTGTGCCCACAGGTCGTGCGCCAGTCCCCAGCCGGCCAGCAGACGGGGCGTGTCGGCGCCCGCGGCCAGGACCACCCGGTCGGCCCGGACCGCTCCCGAGGTGGTGCGCACCCCGGCGATCCGGCCGTCGGCCGAGCGCAGCGGGCTGTGCACGGCGACGCCTTCGAGGACCGTGCCGCCCCGGCGCCGCCCGGCGCGCAGGAAGCCGCGGGTCACCTCGGCCGGGTCCAGCCAGCCCGACTCCGGCTCCCACACCGCCCCGGTGGTCGCAGGAGCGGCCAGCAGATGACCGAAGCGCTTGGTCACCTCCTCGGCCTCCAGCCAGGTCACGGGCAGTTCGCCGCCGAGCCGGGCGGCCTCGGCGCGGGCGGCCGCCGCGCGCTCGGGGGCCGGCACGTACAGGAACCCGCTGGTGTGGAAGGCGGCCGGTTCACCGGTGTGCTCGCTGAAGTCCCGGAAGCAGCGCCAGCCGGCCGCCGCCCGGTCGGACAGGACCGGGTCGTCGTGGTAGCAGCGGACGATGCCGCCGCTGAAGGCCGTCGTACCGAGCCCGGCGCGGTCCCGTTCGACCAGGGTGACGCGGGCGCCCCGGGCGGCCAGTTCGTGGAAGACGGCCGTACCGATCACCCCCGCGCCGACCACGACCACGTCGGCCCGGTGGACGGGGTCAGTCATGTGCCGCGCCTTCCAGGGCGAGCGCGGTGTCGTCGCGGTCCTTCGCCGCGTCCCGGTGCTCCAGCACCGAGCGGAGGATCTCGCCGGAGCGGACCGCGACCATCGACAGCAGCGAGGACGTGATGCCGTGCGTGTGCTCGGTGCCGCCCTGGACGTAGATCCCTGCGTCGCCCGGGCCGTCGAGGCTCAGCCGGTAGTCGCGGCCGATCCGCAGCCGTCCGGCGGTGTCCCGGGAGACGTAGGGGGCCAGGGGGCCGAGCAGCGGCACCGGGTCCTGCTCGTCGTAGCCGGTGGCGAAGACGGCCGCGTCGGCGGTGACCGTCTCCTCGGTGCCGGTGGCCTGCGAGCGGATCCGCAGGGTGACGCCGGTGCCCTCGTCGCGCACGTCGGTGACCTCGCTGACGCCGCGGATGTGCAGGCGGGCCTGGCCGCGCACCTTCTCCTGGTACGCGCGCCGGTACAGCTCCTCGATCAGGTCGAGGTCCACCACCGCGTAGTTGGTGTTGCGGTGGTAGGCCATCAGCCGGTCCTTGGCGTCCTGGTCGGCGTCGTAGTAGACGTCGACGGCCTCGGGGTCGAAGACCCGGTTGGCGTACGGGCTGTCGTCGGCCGGGCTGTAGCCGTAGCGGGCGAAGACCGCCTGGACCTCGGCCTGCGGGTAGGTGCGGTGCAGGTACTCGGCCGCCTCCGCGGCGCTCTGCCCGGCGCCGACCACCACGAACCGCCGGGCGTCCGCGGTCCGTCCGGCGAGCCGGGTCAGCAGCTCACTGCTGTGCCAGACGTTGGCGCCGGGCTTCACCCCGTCGGGCATCCGGGGCCGCAGGCCGCAGGCGACGACCACGTTGCGCGCCCGGTGCACGGTGCTGCCGCCGGGGCCCTGGACGACCACTTCCAGCAGGTCGCCGGCCGCACGGACCTCGGTCACCTCGCTGGAGTAGGAGACCAGGTGGTCGACCCCGGCCGCGGCCCACTCGAGGTAGTCGTGGAACTCCTCACGCGTGGGGTAGAGGATCTTGTGGTTGATGAAGTCCACCAGCCTGCCGCGTGCGTGCAGGTAGGGGACGAAGCCGAAGCGGCTGGTCGGGTTGCGCAGGGTGGCCAGGTCCTTCAGGAACGACACCTGCATGGTGGCGCCGTCGATGAGCATCCCCCGGTGCCAGCCGAAGCTCGGCTGGCGCTCCAGGAAGAGTGCGGTGACCGCCTGGTCGCGTGGCGCGCTGTCGTTGTGTTCCTCAAGGGCGATGGCCAGGGCCAGGTTGGCCGGCCCGAAACCGATTCCCACAACGTCGTAAACCGGCGAGAAATTGTCGCGCGGATTCCCCATCAAGACATTTCCCTTCCCGTCGGGCCGTTGTTTCGATATGCCATTGCCCGAGGCGAGTCCGAAGCTATCCCGGATTCCGGCCGGGCAGCCGTCGGGTGGCGGAGCGTGGCAGCGGGCTGCCACTCGGTCCACGGCACACCCTGCCAACTTGCCCGATATCACCGGCTATTTCGCACTATGCCCATGGCACCTTCCTGCACGGTCCGCCGGATCGCTCTGGATCGGAGCCGAAGCCGCCACGCACAGTTGAACGGGACAGGAAATGGCACGGGAATTACCCTGGCCCACCGGCCGAGCGACCCTTTTCGGGATATGGATAGCGCATGATCACCAAGTTTCGGATACATGAAGGCGCCGCTGAGAGCGAGTTCGGCATGGCGTGCCAGCGGATCATTCCCTGGCAGGTCCCGGAGGGCCGGGAGGACCGGGAAGGCCGGGAGGAGCAGGCGGGCCGGGAGGAACCGCCGTTCGGCGGCATGGCCTGCTTCCTGCCGGCCGGCGCCTCCTCGGACCCCGACTGCCACGACCAGGACGAGGTCATGGTGATCCTCTCCGGCTCCGGCAGCGTCGACCTCGCCGGCGAGAAGGCCGACTTCACCACCGGTGACGTGGTCGTCCTGCCCCGCAACAAGGAGCACGTCGTGCACAATCCGACCGCGCAGACCCTGACCTGGCTCTCGGTCTACTGGCCGCTGCACGAGCCGAAGCGGGCCGAGGGCGCGGAGGTGACCGCGTGACCGCTCCGGTCTGGATCACCGCCACCCCGCCCACACCCAACGGCGACCTGCACGTCGGCCACATCGCCGGGCCCTATGTCGCCGGCGACGTGCTGCGCCGCTTCCTCGCCGCCGACGGTGTCCCGGTCCGCTACACCACCGGCCTCGACGACCACCAGAGCTACGTCCCCGTGCGCGGCCTGAAGGACGGCGGGCGCGGCGGCGACGAGGTCGCCGACGGCTACGGCGAGTCCATCGTCCGGGTCTGGCGGCAGGCCGAGGTCGGCTTCGACCGCGTGGCGCACCCGCGCAAGGAGGACGGCTACCTCGCCCACGTCCAGGACTTCCTGAAGCGGCTGTACGACGCCGGGCACGTCGTCGCCCGCACCCGCCCGCTGCCGTACTGCACCCCGTGCGAGCGCTGGCTGTACGAGGCGTACCTGACGGGCAAGTGCCCGCACTGCGGCTCCTCCTCCAACGGCAACGCCTGCGAGCCGTGCGGCCGGCCCAACGACTGCGCCGACCTGGCCGACCCGCACTGCACCGTGTGCGGCACCCCGGCCGGGATCCGTGACGCCGCCCGGCTCTACTTCCCGCTGGCACCGCTCGCCGACCGGCTGGAGGCGTTCTGGGCCGAGGTGGACATGCCGCCGCATCTGCGGGTCCTGTGCGAGCGGATGCTGGCCGACGGGCTGCCGGAGATCGCCGTGAGCCACCCCGGCGACTGGGGGGTGCCGGTGACGGTGCCCGGCTTCGAGGACCAGCGGGCCTACGTGTGGTTCGAGATGGCCCCGGGCTACCTGTGGGAACTGCCGCAGGAGGAGCGGGAGCAGGAGACCTGGCCCGCGCCCGTGCAGTTCTTCGGCTTCGACAACGGCTACTTCCACGCGGTGCTCTTCCCCGCCCTGTACGCCGCCCTGCACCCCGGGGGCGCCCTCGCGCGGGCCTTCGTGGTCAACGAGTTCTACCAGCTGGAGGGGCTGAAGTTCTCCACCAGCCGGCGGCACGCGATCTGGGCGCACGAGGCGCTCGCCGAGGCCGGCTCCGACGTGCTGCGCCACCATGTGCTCGCCGACCGGCCCAACGGCCGCCAGACCAGCTTCACCCGGGCCGACCTGGAGCGCACCCGGGCGCTGCTGGCCACCCGGTGGAACGGCTGGCTGGAGCGGCTGTTCGCGGCTGTCGCCCGGGACAGCGACGGCCGGGTCCCCGAGGAGCGGCCCGAGGGCCCGGCCTGGCAGCGGCTGCGCGCCCGGCTGGAGCGCTCCGTGGCGGAACTGCGCGAGGCGTACGGCGTCGAGGGCTTCGACACGCGCCGTGCCGTCGCCCTGCTGGACGAGATCGTCGCGAGCGCCGACGACTTCGGTTTCGTCCACGAGCACGAGCGGGACCGCTCGCCCAGCGCCCACCGGGCCGCCCTGAGCGCCCAACTGGCCGTCGCCGGCGCGCTGTCGGCGTGGGCGGCGCCGGTCATGCCGGCCGGCGCGGCACGGCTCGCCGCGCTGCTGGGCGAGGACGCGGACCGCGCCGTCGACACCGCCGCGCTGACCCCGCCCCCGGCGGGCCGGCCGCTGAGCGTGCCCGGCCGCCCGGTCTTCGGTGACTGAGGTGCGCGTCGCCGTCGTCGGACCCTTCAGCGGGCCACGGGCGGCCTGGGGCGAACTGCTGACCCGGGCCGCCGCCGGCCACGCCCGTCCGGGCGTCGTCTGGGAGTTCCACGACGACAGGGGGGACGCCGAGGAGGCCGAGCGGATCGCCCGCGCCCTGACGGCAACGGGCCGGGTGCAGGCGGTCGTCGGCCACTTCAACAGCCTGGGCGCGGCCCGGGCGTTGCCCTGGTACCGGCGGGCCGGTCTGCCGCTGCTGCTGCCGCTCGCCACCGACCCGGACCTGCTGGCCTCGGGTGGCGGCGGGGCGCTGCGCTGGTGCCCGCACGACGAGGGACAGCCGGGGGCGGTACGGCGGGCCGCGGAGGAACTGGGCCTCGGGGAGCCGGGCGTGGCGGACGACGGCAGCGAGTACGGCCGCCGGCTGGCCGGGCGGTTCCGAGCGCCGGGCGGAGACACCGGACTGCCTCCGGAACACGGCGGCCCCGGCGTGCGCGCGGCCGGCCACCACGGACCCGCGGCCGCGTACGGCCGCGACCGGCCCGGTGGGCAGGCACCGTCCGGACGGCCCCTCGTCATCTGCGGCACCCACCACGGCGCCGCGGAGGCCGCGCAGCGCCTTCGCGCCGAAGGCCACCACGGTCCCCTGTTCTTCACCGACGACTGCGCCGTGCCCGAATTCGCCGGTCTGCTCGGCGAATTGGCGGCAGGCGCGCGGGTCGTACGGCTGCGCGGCGGGCCGCAGCGCCAGGTCGACGCGGCCTTCACCGCGCTCGTACGCGCCCTGCGCGCGGACCCGGCCGCCACCGGTGACCGGCTCCTCGCCGCCGTCCGGGACGCCGCCGGCCTCTCCTTCGACGCCGACGGCGATCCCGTCGACGCGGACGACGCCGCCGGCTGGGAGGTCGTACCGGTCACCCGGCTCACGGCCCCGGCCGGCACGCCGGCCACCGGGTACGACGTCGTGGTCGTCGGCGCCGGCGTGGTGGGCGCCGCCACCGCGGCCGAACTGGCCGCGGCGGGCCTGTCCGTGGCCATCGCCGACCCCGGCCCGCGGGCCGACTCGGCCACCCGGTTCTCCGGGGGCCTGGTCCGGGCCTACGAGCCGGAGCCCGTCACCCGCGCCCTGGCCGTCCGCAGCCACCAGCTGCTGTGGGGCACCGCGTCCCCGCCCCGCTCGGCCGGCCTGCGCCGCACCGGCTCGGTGGTGCTGCTCGGCCCGGACGACGTCGCCGAGGCCGAGCGCGGAATCGGCGAGCTGACCGCGGCCGGGATCAAGGCCGACCTGCTCACGCCCGGCGAACTGGCCGATCGCTGGCCGGACTTGACGGTGGACGGCGTCGCGGCGGCCGTCTGGGAGCCGGGCGGCGGCTACGCCGACCCGGCCGGCACCGCCGCGCTGTACCTCGCCCGGGCCGTGCGGCACGGGGCCACGCTGCTGCCGCCGGGGCCGGTGCACTCCCTGGAGCCGCACCGGCGCGGGGTGCGGGTGAGCACCCCGGCGGGCCCGGTGACCGCCCGCTGCGCCGTGGTGGCCGCGGGCAGCGGCACCCCCGCCCTGCTCGACGGCCGGCTGCCGCCCCGCCCCGGCGGCCCGGCCCCGCGCACCAAGCGCATCCGGTACGCCTTCTTCCGCGGCCCCGGCCGGCCGCTGCCCACGGTCAGCGATCTGACCTGCGGCATCTGGGGCCGCCCCCAGCTCGACGGGCCGTACGCCGGTGGTCATCTGACCGGCAGGCCGGTCGACGAGTGGGACGTGCCGGCCGACGGCGGCGACACGCTCACCGACGAACAGGTGGCCCACATCCGGGCCGGGGTCGTGCACCGCTGGCCGTGGATCGCCCAAGTCCCCTGCCAGGGCGGCAGGTTCGGCACCGACCTGTACCATCCGGACGGGCCGTTCCTGGGACTTCTTCCCGGCGAGCCCCCGGTCGTGGTGGCCGCGTGCTGGTCCGGAGCCGGCTTCAAGACGGCGCCGGGCGCCGCCGAGGAGGCGGCAGCCGCCGTGCGGTGCCTGCTGCAGTGGCAGGGCACCCCGCCGTGACCGCTCCGCCCCCGGCACACACCGAAGGTGACACCTTGAGCACTGCCCCCCGCCAGGTCCTCGCGGACGAACTCCCGGTCACGGACCGGACGCGGCTGCGCCGTATGAAGGAGAAGGGCCGGACCGCCCGCGCGGACCTGGACGCCGTCCTCGCCGCCGGGTTCGTCTGCCACCTCGGCGTCGTCGTCGACGGCACTCCCGTGGTCGTACCCACCGTGTACGGCGCCACCGCGGACACCCTGTACGTCCACGGCTCGGTCGCCGCGCGCAGCCTCACCTCGGCGCCGGAGCAGACCGTCTGCTTGACCGTCACCCATGTGGACGGGATCGTGCTGGCCCGGTCGCTGTTCGAGCACAGCATCAACTACCGCAGCGCCCTGGTCTACGGCGTCCCGCGCCGGGTCACCGACCCGGAGGAGACCCTGGCCGGACTGCGCCTGATCGCCGAGCAGGCCCAGCCCGGGCAGTGGGACTACGCCCGCCGCCCCAGCCGCAGGGAACTGGCCGCGACGACGCTGCTGGCCCTGAGCCTCGAGGAGGCGTCGGTCAAGGTCCGCACCGGACCGCCGGACGACGGCGACAGCCCCGACGCCGCCCTTGGCCTGTGGGCGGGCGTGGTCCCCGTGAGCCTGGTGCGCGGCACCCCGGTGCCCGACCCCGCGCTCGCGCCGGACATCCCGCTGCCGCCCCACCTCGGCTGAGACCCCGCCCGGGGTCCAGGACGCAGTACGACGACACACAGAAAGGCGAAACGCCATGTGCGGTCTGACCGGTTGGGTCTCCTACGGACGGGACCTGACGAGGGAGCGGGAGCAGGAAGCGGTCGCCGCCATGACCGCGACCATGGCCTGCCGCGGCCCCGACGACTCCGGCGTGTGGACCCGGCCGCACGTGGCGCTCGGCCACCGCCGGCTCGCCGTCATCGACATCGAGGGCGGCCGCCAGCCGATGTCCTACGACACCGGCGGCGGCGAGGTCGCCCTCGCCTACACCGGCGAGATCTACAACTTCGTCGAGCTGCGCGACGAACTGCGCCGCCGCGGCCACACCTTCCGCACCCGCAGCGACACCGAGGTCGTGCTGCACGCCTACCTGGAGTGGGGCGAGGCGCTGGCCGAGCGGCTGAACGGCATGTACGCCTTCGTCGTCTGGGACGGCCGCGACGAGCGGCTGCTGCTCGTCCGCGACCGCCTCGGCGTCAAGCCGCTCTACTACTACCCGACCGAGGACGGGGTCCTCTTCGGCTCCGAGCCCAAGGCCATCCTCGCCAACCCCGGGGCGGAGAAGGCCGTCGACCTCGACGGGCTGCGGGAGGTGTTCTCCTGGATCCGCACCCCCGGACACGCCGTGTGGCGCGGCATGCGGGAGATCCGGCCGGGCACCGTGGTCACGGTCGACCGCGGCGGCGAACGCACCCGCACCTACTGGAAGCTGGAGGCCACCGAGCACACCGACGGCACGGCCGCCTCCGTCGCCCGGGTGCGCGAGCTGCTCACCGACATCGTGCGCCGTCAGCTGGTCACCGACGTGCCGCGCTGCACCCTGCTCTCCGGCGGCCTGGACTCCAGCGCCATCACCGCGTTCGCCCAGCGGGAACTGGGCGACCGCGAGCAGATCCGCAGCTTCTCCGTCGACTTCGCCCGGCACGAGGAGAACTTCACCGCCGACCCCTTCCGCGCCGACGCCGACGCCCCGTTCGCCATCGAGACCGCCGCGCACTGCGGCACCGCGCACGAGAACCTGGTGTTCGAGGCCCAGAGCATGGCCGATCCGGCGGTGCGGCGCGCGGTGGTGGCCGCGAAGGACCTGCCGGCCGGGTTCGGTGACGCCGACAACTCCCTGTATCTGCTGTTCAAGGCCATCCGGGAGCGCTCCACCGTCGCCCTGTCCGGCGAGTCCGCCGACGAGGTGTTCGGAGGCTACAAGTGGCTGCACCAGCCCGAGGCGCAGCGGTCCGGCACCTTCCCCTGGGTCGACCACACGCATGTGACCAGCCCGCACACCGGCACCGGGATCTACGACAAGGGCCTGCTGGCCGACCTCGACCTGCCCGGCTACATCCGCGGGCGGTACGCGGAGGCGGTCGCCGAGGCCCCCCGGCTGGCCGGCGAGGACGAGTTCGAGGCACGGATGCGGCTGGTGTGCTACCTGCACCTGACCCGGTACCTGCGCATCCTGCTCGACCGCAAGGACCGGCTCAGCATGGCCGTCGGCCTGGAGGTCCGGGTGCCGTTCTGCGACCACCGGCTGGTCGAGTACGTCTTCAACACGCCGTGGTCGATGAAGACGTACGACGGCCGTGAGAAGAGCCTGCTGCGGGCGGCCTCCGCCGATCTGCTGCCGCGTTCGGTCGCGGAGCGCCGCAAGGCGCCCTACCCGTCCACCCGCGACCCGTTCTACACGGCCGCGCTCCAGCAGCAGGCCAAGGAGGTGCTCGCCGACCGCGGCCACGCCGTGCACGCGCTCACCGACCAGGAGTGGGTGCAGCAGACGGTGTCCCTCGCCGCGGCCGACGTCGACGGCGGGGCCCGCACCGGTCTGGAGCGCTGGCTCGACCTGGCGACCTGGCTGGAGATCCACAACCCCCGGCTGGTCCTGTCCCGCTGAGCCCGCGCGGCCGGCCGGTACGCCGATGCCCCGCCCTCCGCAGACACGGAGGGCGGGGCATCGCCCGTTCAGGGACCCGTCAGTCCTCGGAGGCCGAGGGCTTCTCGGAGACCGCCGGCTTCCCGGCGGGGGCCGGCTCCTCAGCCGCTTCGGAAGCAGCGGACTCCTCGGAAGCGGCAGGCTCCTCGGCAGCCGCAGACTCCTCGGCAGCCGCGGGCTCTTCAGAGGTCTCGGCAGCCGCGGCGTCCTCGGCCGCCTCGGTGCGCACCTCTCCCTCGGCCACCGCCGCGGCCAGCGCCTCCGAGGTCTGGGCCGACTCGGCCAGCACCTCGTCGGCGACCAGCTCGGCGGCCTCCTTGGCGGCCGAGAGCAGGACGGTGTCCTGCGGCGCCTGGTCCTCGAAGTTCTCCGGGTGGTGGCAGGCGACCCGCTGGCCCGGCCGCAGCTCCACGAGCGCGGGCTCGGTCGTCCTGCAGATCTCCGTGGCCTTCCAGCACCGGGTGTGGAACCGGCAGCCGGTCGGCGGGGAGATCGGCGAGGGCACGTCGCCCTTGAGCAGGATGCGCTCGCTCTTGGCGTTCTTCCGCTTCGGGTCCGGAATCGGCACCGCGGACATGAGCGCCTTGGTGTACGGGTGCATCGGCGTCTTGTACAGCAGGTCCCGGTCGGCCAGTTCGACGATCTTGCCGAGGTACATGACCGCGATCCGGTCCGAGACGTGCCGGACCACCGAGAGGTCGTGCGCGATGATCACGTACGTCAGGCCCAGTTCCTCCTGGAGGTCGTCCATGAGGTTGACGACCTGGGCCTGGATCGACACGTCCAGCGCGGAGACCGGCTCGTCGGCGACGACCAGCTTCGGCTTCAGGGCGAGCGCGCGGGCGATGCCGATGCGCTGGCGCTGACCGCCGGAGAACTCGTGCGGGTAGCGGTTGTAGTGCTCGGGGTTGAGGCCGACCACCGACAGCAGCCGCTGCACCTCTTTCTTGATCCCGCCCTCGGGCTCGACACCCTGGAGCCGGAAGGGGGCTCCGACGATGGTGCCGATCGTGTGGCGCGGGTTCAGCGAGGAGTACGGGTCCTGGAAGATCATCTGCACGTCGCGGCGCATCGGGCGCATGCCCGTCACCCCGAGGTGCGTGATGTCCTTGCCCTCGAACTCGATCGTGCCGCCGGTCGGTTCGAGCAGCCGGGTGATCAGCCGGCCCATCGTGGACTTGCCGCAGCCCGACTCGCCCACCACGCCGAGGGTCTCGCCGGAGCGGACCTCGAAGTCGATGCCGTCGACGGCGTGCACCGCCCCGACCTGCCGCTGGAGCAGGCCCTTCTTGATCGGGAAGTGCTTCTGCAGGCCGGTGACCTTCAGCAGCACCTCGCCGTCGGCGACGCGGCCGTTGCCGCCGTCTGCGTCGCTCTGCCGGGGAATCGTCCCTGCCTTCTCGGCCTTCTCGTCACTCACAGTTTCGGCGCAATCTCTTCGGTCCAGATCCGCTCCCGCTGCTCCTTGGTCAGGTGGCAGGCGGCCCAGTGCCGGCCGCCGACCTCGGCCAGTTCGGGGCGGACCGTGCGGGTGACGTTGTCCTTCGGCAGGTCGGCGTACGGGCAGCGCGGGTTGAAGGCGCAGCCGGACGGGACGTTGATCAGGGACGGCGGGGAGCCCTTGACCGGGATCAGCCGGTCCTGCTGCTCGCGGTCCAGGCGTGGCATCGAGCCGAGCAGACCCCAGGTGTAGGGGTGGCGGGGCTCGTAGAACACCTTCTCGGCCGGGCCCCGCTCGACGCACCGGCCGCCGTACATCACCAGGATGTCGTCGGCGAGTTCGGCGACGACGCCCAGGTCGTGGGTGATGATGATGACCGCGGAGCCGAACTCCTTCTGCAGGTCGCGGATCAGGTCCAGGATCTGCGCCTGGACGGTGACGTCGAGCGCGGTGGTCGGCTCGTCCGCGATCAGCAGCTCGGGGTTGTTCACCAGCGACATGGCGATCATGGCGCGCTGGCGCATACCGCCGGAGAACTCGTGCGGGTAGCTGTCCACCCGCTTGTCGGGCTGCGGGATGCCCACCCGGTCGAGCATCTCGACCGCGCGCTTCTTCGCGGTCTTCTTGTCGACGTCGTGGTGGATCCGGTACGCCTCCACGATCTGCTGGCCGATCGTGTAGTACGGGTGCAGCGCGGACAGCGGGTCCTGGAAGATCATCGACATCTGCCGGCCGCGCAGCCGGCGCACGTCGTCGGGGTCGGCGGACAGCAGCTCGGTGCCGTCCAGCCAGATCTCGCCGGAGATCTGCGCCTTGCGCTTGCCGTACTGGCCGGCGGTGTGCAGGCCCATGATGCCGAGCGAGGTCACCGACTTGCCGGAGCCCGACTCGCCCACGATGCCGAGGGTCTTGCCCTTCTCCAGCTGGAAGCTGAGCCCGTCGACGGACTTCACCAGGCCGTCGTCGGTCGGGAAGTGCACCTTCAGGTCGCGCACCTCGAGGAAGGCGGACGGCGCGGGCGAGGACTCGGTGGGCTCGCCGACGGCCGCCCCGGTCTTGCTGAGTTCGGTCATGACAGCCTCACCCGGGGGTCGATCACGGCGTACAGGAGGTCCACGAGCAGGTTGGCGACGAGCACGGCCAGCGACGTGATCAGGACGACGCCGAGGATGATCGGCAGGTCCTGGTTGCGGATCGCGGTGAGCACGGCCTGGCCGAGGCCGGGGAGGCTGAACGTGGTCTCGGTGAGGATCGCGCCGCCGATCAGGGCGCCGAGGTCCATGCCGAGCATGGTCAGGATCGGCGTCATCGTGGAGCGCATGGCGTGCTTGCCGATGACGACCGGCTCCGTGAGGCCCTTGGCGCGCGCGGTGCGGATGTAGTCCTCGCCGAGGATCTCCAGCATGGTGGCGCGGGTGATCCGGGCGTACATCGCGGCGTACAGGAAGGCCAGCGTGATCCAGGGCAGGATCATGCCGCCCAGCCAGCTGCCGAAGTTGTCCGAGATGGACACGTACTGGCCGTTGAACCAATGCAGCCCGAAGACGAAGATCGCCGAGGTGAGCAGACCGGTGAAGTAGATGGGCAGGGAGACGCCGGAGAGGGCGACGACCATGGCACTGCGGTCCCACAGGCTGCCCCGCTTGAGCGCGGAGAGGACACCCGCCGCGACACCGAAGACGAGCCACAGCACGGCGGCACCGAGCGCGAGTTCCAGGGTCACCGGGAAACGGCTGGTCAGTACGGGCCAGACGGCCTGCTCACTGCGGAACGAGTAGCCGAAGCACGGCGCCGCGCAGTGGGTGACATCGCCGCCGGCCGCGTAGGTACGGCCCACGAAGATGCCCTTGAAGAAGTGCCAGACCTGCGCGTAGATCGGGTCGCTCAGACCCAGCTTCGTACGCACCGCCTCGACGGAGGCCGGGTCGGCCTGCTTGCCCACGAAGCTCAGGGCCGGGTCGACGCCTGCCCACTTCGGGACGAGGAAGAAGATGCAGAAGACCACCACGACGGTGACCACCAGCATCACTGCGGCAGCGAACAGCCGCCTGATGAGGTAAGCGAGCACAGCGTACGGCCCGCCGCGGACCGTGGGCCGCCGGATTGTGTCCAGCGGCCCACGGTCACACCGCGCCGGCCTTCACCTGCCTTTCGTGCTGTTCAGCGGGTGTGCCGGGTTACTTCGCCGACTTCAGACCGAGGTTGACGAAGTCGTACATACCGTTGTACGCGTCGGTCGTGTAGACGTTCGCCAGGTTCGAACCGCGCCAGTTCAGGAACTTCTCGAAGGTGAAGGGCAGGTAGTACGCGCCGTCCATCACCTTGTGGTTGATCTGCGTGGCGAGGTCGGCCTTCTTCGCGTCGTCCAGCGTGGTGCTGTACGTGTCGAACAGGCCGTCGATCGTCTTGTCCTTGATGAGCGCGTAGTTGTTGTTACCGCTCTGCTGGATGAAGTGGCTGTCCCACAGCGGGGCGCCGTAGCCCTGGACCGTCGGGTAGTCCGGGCCCCAGCCCATGATGATGATGCCGTAGCCCTTCTTCTGGACGTTCGAGGGGCTGCCGATGATGCCGGTGGTCTGCGAGCCGTCGTACTGGTCGATCTGGGCGTTGATGCCGACCTTCTTCAGCGACGCCTGGAGCGACTCGGCGGTGGCCACCTCGGCGGGCTTGTTGTTGCGGACCGCGATGGTGGTGCTGAAGCCGTTCGGCTGGCCGCAGGCCTTCAGCTCGGCCTTGGCCTGGTCGACGTTGCCGTTCTTGTTGGCACCGGCGATCTGGTACGGGTCGTACTTCTGGCCCTCGGCGCCGGCGACGGCGGGCGGGAGCATGTTGGTGCCGATGTCACCACCGGCGATCGGGCCGCCGCGGGCGGTCTGGATCGACACGTGGTCGGCGCCGAGGATCACGGCCTTGCGGCAGTGGATGTTGTCGAACGGCTTGACACTCTGCGGGAAGACCGCGTAACGGACGTAGCCGGAGATCGGGTTGTCCAGGTTGCCCTTGTCCTGCTTCAGCGCCGTCTGGCGGCCCTGCGGGGACAGACCGGTCTGGGTCATGTCCAGCTGGTAGTCGCCGTTGATCAGACGCTGGTCGAGGTCGTTGGCGTTGGTGAAGAACTTGATGCTGATCTTGTCCGGGTACGCCTTGCGGACCGGGTCCGAAGAAGCGTTCCACTTGTCGTTGCGCACCAGGACCAGCGACTTGCCCGGGTCGTACGACTGGAACTTGTACGGGCCCGAGGAGAACGGGTGCAGGGCGTACTTGGACTTGGTGTCCATGTCCTGGCGGACCGGGGACGCCGCGGGCAGCGCCAGGATGTCCTGGAAGTCGGCGTTGGGCTTGGGCAGGTGGAAGACGATCGTCTTCGCGTTCGGCGTCTCGACCGCCGACAGGCCCAGGTGGTCCTTGCTGCTGTCCTTGTAGGGGCCCTGGTACTTGCCGTCCGGGTCCAGGGTGTCCTTCAGGTACGTCGGGCCGCCGGAGAGCACGTCCTGCGCCCAGTCGCGCTCGATGCCGTACTTGATGTCCTGGGAGGTGATCGGCTTGCCGTCCTCCCAGGTGATCCCGTCACGCAGGGTGAACGTGTAGGTCTTTCCGTCGGCCGAGACCTTGCCCGTGTCGGTGGCCAGGTCGGGGACGACCTTGCCGCCGTCCTTGCCCGGCTTGGTGTCGAAGGTGACCAGCTGGCGGGCGTAGTAGCGGGAGAAGTTCCACATGAAGCCGTAGTAGCCACGCGTGGTGTCCCACGAGTCGGCGTCCTGAGCGGACGCGAACTTCAGCTCGCCGCCCTTCTTGGCCAGCGAGGCCTGGGCAACCTTGTTGTTGGCCGCGTCGAAGCCGGCAGCGCCGTCCTTCGAACCGCTGCCATTGCCACCGCCGCACGCCGCCGTGGTCAGCAGCCCGGCGACCACTGCGGCAGCGGCAAGGGCCTGCTTGCGCCGCCCTGAGGTGCGTTGGGTAGTCACGATCTCGGATCCTCCGGAATTGATGAGAGACCCCGTGGCTGTGCTCACGGGACGCTTGGGGTACGGCAGTTCAGCGGGAGCCCTTCGGGTCGAGCGCGTCCCGCACGCCGTCGCCGAAGAGGTTGAACGCCAGTACGGTGATGAAGATCGCCACGCCCGGGATCACCATGTACATGGGGTCCGAGTCGTAGTAGTCGATCGCGTTCGAGAGCATCTGGCCCCAGGAGGGGGTCGGCGGCTTGACGCCCACGCCCAGGAAGCTGAGCGCCGCCTCGGTGAGGATGTTGGTGGGGATCATCATCGTCGTGTACACGATGATCGGCGCCACCAGGTTGGGCAACAACTCCTTGAAGAGGATGTAGAAGCGCCCGGCGCCCAGCGAGCGGGCGGCCTCGACGTACTCGCGTTCGCGCAGCGAGAGCGTCTGTCCGCGCACCACGCGGCCGATGTAGGGCCAGCCGAAGAAGCCGATGACCAGGATCATCACGAACAGCCGCACGCCGGTGCCGGACAGCCCCAGCATGTTGTTCGGCATGACGGAGACCAGGGCGATGATGAACAGCAGCTGCGGGAAGGCGAGAAGACCGTCCATGACCCGGCTGATGACCGAGTCGACCCAGCCACCGAAGAAACCGGCCAGGACGCCGAGAATCGTGCCCAGCACGACGGCGACGAGGGCGGACAGGAAGCCGACCAGCAGGGAGACCTGCGAACCGTAGATGATGCGCGCGAAGATGTCGCGGCCGTTGACCGGTTCGACACCGAGCAGGTGGTCGCCGCTGATGCCGCCCAACGACGCCTTGGGGGTGCCGAACAGCGGGTCGATGAGGTCCTCGTGGTAGACGTCCGGGTCCTGGCCGGCCAGGTTCGTGATGACGGGCGCGAGGATCGCGATCGCGATGAGGACGAGCACCACGACGCCGCCCGTCAGGGCGAGTTTGTCCCGCTTCAGGCGCTCCCAGGCGATCCGTCCCAGGGAGCGGCCCTGTACGGCCTTCGCGTCGGCGGCGGCGACCGCCGCTTCCTCGGCCGCACCGGGGGCCGCTTCCGCGGCCGGCTCGTGCAATGGTGCCGTCATTAGGCTGGGACCCCTCTCAACCGGCGGTAACCGGCCCGCACTTGCCGCTGGTAGCGGCATCAATCAGTCCGTCGTACACAGGGGCGAGCCCCTTGAAGGGGGAGTCTTCAACGCGCCGGCGATGAGCCGCCAGCCTTGGCGGAGAATGGATGCGCAACCGTGATGCAAGCTGGCGTTTCCTGTTATGCGGACAGGAAGTTGCGCCGACCGGACGGAAGCCGGTGGGCGGGCGGGCCGGATCGCGCGGCGAAAGCGGAGGTCAGCGGCCTTGGGTCAGTAGCCGCCGGGCACCGGCGGATAGCCGTAGCCGGCGGCCGGGGCCTGCGGCTGGGGCGATGCCTGGAGTTGCGGCTGGGGCCGCGGCGGAGCCAGGGCCGCGTGGGCCTCACGGTCGTAGAACGGGTGGGCGTTGGCCCGCATCCACATCACGACCGGGTCGTAGTCGTCGGTCATCGCGACCGTCGACACCGGCAGGCCCTCGGGGACCGCGCCGACGGACTGCTGCATCATCGCGCGCACCGAGTCGACCGCGGCCGGGGAGGTGTCGTACACGTCCAGGCCGATCGCGAGGTACGGCGCCCCGAGCGCGGGCTGCACCCAGGCGCGGCGCAGGGAACGCAGGGCCGGGGTGCGGTGGGCGTTCTGCGCGAGCACCGCGTAGAACTGCGGGATCTCGATGCCGGGTTCGGTGAGCCGGAGGGGGCCGGCGGGCTGGCGGTCCAGACCGGTGGCGATGCGCCGCAGGTCCAGCCAGGGGATGCCGACGCCGCCGCCCGAGGCGTGCGGGTTGAGCCAGAGGCCGTAGTGGTCGGGGTAGAGGGTGCGGGCCACGTCGAGGCCGTCGACGACCTCGTACGAGCGGTTCCAGCCGCTGGCCGACAGCTCCTGGGCGGAGGTGACGCAGGGGGCGTACTGGAAGCCGTCGACCTCCATGTTTCCGTACTGGGCGTCCGGGGAACCGGCCTGGCCGTGCCACAGCAGCATCCAGATCTGGCCGGAGGAGGGGGTGGCGAGGGCGCGCAGCAGGGCCTCGTAGGCGTCGTAACGTCCGGGCGTGACCTGGCGCAGCGTGTGCTCCACGCTGCCGCTGTGGCTCGCGCTCACCTGTCGTGCCCTTCCTTTTGGTGGCCCGCGTCAAAGACAGCTTAAGCGCCCACCAGCTCGGGGCCTTCTGTTCGTGCGCGGGTGCGGGTGAGTGGCGCCTTTCCCGCGCCCGCGCGGCGAGGCTGCTCGGCGGACACGGCCCCGCGCCCCTGTCCCCTGGGCTGCCCCCGGGTCACGGTCTAGTGACCGTGTTGGTAGAACGGCCGGACGTTCGCCCTCAGCCACTCGGCGACCGGGTCGTCCGTCACGTCCAGCAGGACCAGGCTGACCGGCCACCCGACCGGGACCCGGCCCAGGGCCCTGCCCAGCGCGTCCATGGGCAGGGTGCGCAAGTCGCCCTCCCACTGGGAGAGTTCCACGCCCACGAACATCACCGGCTCGGCCGTCTCGATGGCGGCCAGGCAGCGGCGGGCGGTGCGGACCACGCCGGTCCCGGCGAACTCGGCGGCCGCGGCGGAGAGGAAGTCGACCGGGTCGTCCTGCCAGTCGGGCTCGAAGAGGCGGACCCGGCCGCCGGTGTTGGGGCCGTCGAGGGGGGTGCGGCCCGCGCGGCACAGCTCGGCCACCGCGGCCGGCGGGAGCGGGATGCCGACCAGCCCGTCCGGGTTCACCGCGATGCCGGCCTGCGGGGGCAGGCCGCGGGCGAACTCGACGGCGGGAGCGATGGTGAACGCCATGTGGGAGCCGGCCCCCTGGCGCAGCTGCTCCTCCGAGCTGAACACCGGGACGTAGACCTGGCCGTCGATCTCCAGCGTGGGAAGGTCGAGCGGGCCGCTGCCGGGGCCGCCGCCGTTCGGCAGCGGGATCCACAGGAAGCTGCGGCCGAGGACCTCGATGATCCGGCCGGCCGCGGCGGGTATGCCGAGGGAGGCCGCGAGGACCTCCTCCAGCTCGTTGCCGGGCCAACCGCCGTGCGGGTGGGGGTGCGCCTGTGCCGGGAAGTCCGCGGGAATGTCCGCCGGGAAGTCCATCTGCCTACCGCCTGCTGGGAACCACTGCTGTGACCATGAAGGCTAGCGGGTTGCCGTGCCAGTCCCTCACCCTGTGAACCCGATCCGGTGCAGGGCGTCCGCCGCGGCGCGGTCCAGCAGCACCGCCGAGCCGCAGCCCGCGGGCACCCCGCCCCGCTCGACCGCGGCGAGCAGCCGGGCGGTCGTACGGCGGTGGCGGGCGAAGGTGTGGCGGGAGACGCCGCGGCCGCGTTCGCGCTGGCCCTCGCGGGCCGTCTCGGGTGCCACGTCGAGCAGCAGCAGGTGCAGGGTGGCGCCGCGGCGGCGGGCCTCACGGGCGAGCCAGCCGCGCACCCAGCTGCGGGTGCCGCAGTCGTGCACGACGACGCCCTCGCCGGTGCGCAGGGCGCGGCGCAGGGCGGCGTAGTGGGCGAGGCGGACCAGGGGGCGGTAGAGCGCGTAGGGGATGCGGCCGGGCATGCGGGCGTCCCAGCGGTCGCGGGTGTCCTGGGAGTCGATGCGGTGACCTTGGACCGCGCGGTGCATCAGGGTGGACTTTCCGCTGCCGGGCAGGCCGGTGACCACCACCACGTCCCGGGGGCCGAGGAGCAGGGCCCGCGGGCTGCGGCCCGCCCGGTCGCGCAGGTCGCGCACGAGTGGGGCCGGGCGGTCGGCGCGGCGCTCGCGCGCGGGGGCGGAGGGCTGCTTCGGCACCGCGATGCCGGCGGTGGTGGCGTACGCCGAGGTCCTGTTCACCGTGATCGTCCTCCCCTGTGGCTCCCCTGCGGGCTCGGCAATCCCCATGCCCGATTCATGCAAAGAGAAGGTAATGCGCGGTGTCCTGCGGGGAGGTGCGCGTACTGCCACAGGTCGGTTACAGATGCGGCCCTGACGGGCGGGGGTGCGGCGTGCAATGATGTGGCCGCCAACTGCATACCGGCCGCTTGAATCCGCGCGGGAGAGTCCCCAGCAGCCTTCGCTGGGGCGCCGAAGGAGCAAGTTCCTCCCTTGAATCTCTCAGGCCCCGTTACCGCGCGGGCGAGGCACATCTGAAAAGCGGGCCGCTGCGACAGTGGCTCCACCCAAGGTGCAAGCCGTGATCGTCCCCGTGGCGGTCATGGCGAACCTCTCAGGTTCCGATGACAGATGGGGAGGGACGTTCCTCGCCCGTCCTGTTTGTCCTGGGAGACGACCGACCGATGAGCAGCACTGAACTCCGTCACACCGCGCTCGATGCCGTGCATCGCTCGCTCGGTGCGACGATGACCGACTTCGCCGGCTGGGACATGCCCCTGCGCTACGGCTCCGAGCGCGACGAGCATGTCGCGGTGCGGACCAAGGCGGGTCTGTTCGACCTCTCCCACATGGGCGAGATCACGGTGACCGGCGCCGGGGCCGCCGCCTTCCTGAACCACGCCCTGGTCGGCAACATCGCCTCCGTCGGTGTCGGCCGCGCCCGCTACACCATGATCTGCCGGGCCGACGGCGGCATCCTGGACGACCTGATCGTCTACCGGCTCGCCGAGACCGAGTACATGGTGGTCGCCAACGCCTCCAACGCCCAGGTGGTGCTGGACGCCCTCACCGAGCGCGCCGCCGGCTTCGACGCCGAGGTGCGCGACGACCGGGACGCCTACGCGCTGATCGCCGTGCAGGGCCCCGAGTCCCCCGGCATCCTGAAGTCCCTGACCGACGCCGACCTGGACGGGCTGAAGTACTACGCCGGCCTGCCCGGCACCGTCGCCGGCGTCCCCGCGCTGATCGCCCGCACCGGCTACACCGGCGAGGACGGCTTCGAACTGTTCGTGAAGCCGGAGCACGCCGTCGAGCTGTGGCAGGCGCTGACCAAGGCCGGCGAGGGCGTCGGCCTGGTGCCCTGCGGCCTGTCCTGCCGGGACACCCTGCGCCTGGAGGCGGGCATGCCGCTGTACGGGCACGAGCTGACCACCTCGCTCACCCCCTTCGACGCCGGGCTCGGCCGGGTGGTGAAGTTCGAGAAGGAGGGCGACTTCGTCGGGCGCGAGGCGCTCGCCAAGGCCGCCGAGCGCGCCGCTTCCGAGCCTCCGCGCGTGCTCGTCGGCCTGATCGCCGAGGGCCGTCGCGTCCCGCGCGCCGGGTACACCGTCGTCGCCGGCGGCCAGGTGATCGGCGAGATCACCTCGGGCGCCCCCTCCCCCACGCTGGGCAAGCCGATCGCCATGGCCTACGTCGACGCGGCGCACGCCGCGCCCGGCACCGAGGGCGTCGGCGTGGACATCCGAGGCAGTCACGAGCCGTACCAGGTCGTGGCGCTGCCGTTCTACAAGCGCCAGAAGTAGAGACTGGGCGCGATCGCGTCCGCCGTGGGCCCGGTCCCGTGGCCGGCGCGTGACCCTGCGCACATTCGCCCGCTCACCAGCGGCTTCAGCAGTCCCCCCTTCATCAGCACTCCCGCGCGTACAGGAGAATTCAGGCCATGAGCAACCCCCAGCAGCATCGCTACAGCAAGGAGCACGAGTGGCTGTCGGCCGCCGAGGACGGCGTCTCGACGGTCGGCATCACGGAGCACGCGGCCAACGCGCTCGGTGACGTCGTCTTCGTCCAGCTCCCGGCGGTCGGTGACACCGTGACCGCCGGCGAGTCCTGCGGTGAACTCGAGTCGACCAAGTCGGTCTCCGAGCTGTACTCGCCGGTCACCGGTGAGGTCACCGCGACCAACGAGGACGTCGTCGACGACCCGTCGCTGGTGAACTCCGCCCCCTTCCACGGCGGCTGGCTGTTCAAGGTCCGCGTCGCGGAGGAGCCGGCCGATCTGCTCTCCGCCGACGAGTACACGGCCTTTTCCACCGGCGAGGAGTCGTAACCGAATGACCGCCTTGAACACGCCCCTGCACGAGCTGGACCCGGAGATCGCCGCCGCGGTCGACGCCGAGCTGAACCGCCAGCAGTCGACGCTGGAGATGATCGCCTCCGAGAACTTCGCACCGCTCGCGGTGATGGAGGCGCAGGGCTCGGTGCTCACCAACAAGTACGCCGAGGGCTACCCGGGCCGCCGCTACTACGGCGGCTGCGAGCACGTCGACGTCGCCGAGCAGATCGCCATCGACCGGATCAAGGAGCTGTTCGGCGCCGAGTACGCCAACGTCCAGCCCCACTCCGGCGCCTCCGCCAACCAGGCGGCCCTGTTCGCGCTGGCCCAGCCCGGGGACACCATCCTCGGCCTGGACCTCGCCCACGGCGGCCACCTCACCCACGGCATGCGGCTGAACTTCTCCGGCAAGCAGTTCAACGTGGTCGCGTACCACGTGGACGCCGAGACCGGCCTGGTCGACATGGCCGAGGTCGAGCGGCTCGCCAGGGAGCACCGCCCGAAGGTGATCATCGCCGGCTGGTCGGCGTACCCGCGGCAGCTGGACTTCGCCGGGTTCCGCCGGATCGCCGACGAGGTCGAGGCGTACCTGTGGGTCGACATGGCGCACTTCGCGGGCCTGGTCGCCGCCGGTCTCCACCCGAACCCGGTGGAGCACGCGGACGTGGTGACCTCCACGACCCACAAGACGCTGGGCGGCCCGCGCGGCGGCATCATCCTCGCGAAGAAGGACTTCGCGAAGAAGCTGAACTCGTCCGTCTTCCCGGGCTTCCAGGGCGGCCCCCTGGAGCACGTGATCGCGGCCAAGGCGGTCTCCTTCAAGGTCGCCGCGAGCGAGGACTTCAAGGAGCGCCAGCGCCGTACGGTGGAGGGCGCCCGCATCCTGGCGGAGCGGCTGACGGCCGCCGACGCCCGCGAGGCCGGCGTGAACGTGCTCTCCGGCGGTACGGACGTGCACCTGATCCTGGTCGACCTGCGCGAGTCGGAGCTGGACGGCCAGCAGGCCGAGGACCGGCTCCACGAGGTCGGCATCACGGTGAACCGCAACGCCGTCCCGAACGACCCCCGGCCCCCGATGGTCACCTCGGGCCTGAGGATCGGCACGCCCGCCCTCGCCACCCGCGGCTTCACGGCCGAGGACTTCGCCGAGGTCGCGGACGTGATCGCCGAGGCGCTCAAGCCGTCCTACGACGCGGAGGCCCTCAAGGCCCGGGTGAAGGCCCTGGCCGAGAAGCACCCGTTGTACCCGGGTCTGAACAAGTAGGACACCTTTCGCGGGGCACCGCGCACACTGGGAGTACCGGCGTGCGCGGCCCGCACCGCCGTACCGCTCTTTTCCGCTTCACCCCGTCTTTTCGCTTCACCCCCGTCTTGAGGAGTCGTCCGTGGCCATCTCGGTCTTCGACCTGTTCTCGATCGGCATCGGACCGTCCAGCTCCCACACGGTCGGCCCGATGCGCGCGGCGCGCATGTTCGCCCGCCGCCTGCGCAATGAGGATCTGCTCGGCTCGGTCGCGGCCCTGCGCTGCGAGCTGTACGGCTCGCTCGGCGCGACCGGCCACGGCCACGGCACCCCGAAGGCGGTGCTGCTCGGCCTCGAGGGCGCCTCGCCGCGCACGGTGGACGTGGAGACGGCCGACGAGCGGGTGGAGGCGATCAAGGCCGCCGGCCGTCTGAAGGTGCTGGGCGAGCGCGAGATCCCGTTCTCCTTCGACGACGACCTGGTCCTGCACCGCCGCAAGGCCCTGCCGTACCACGCGAACGGCATGACGGTCCGGGCGTACGACGCCGCGGGCGCGGAGATCCTGTCGAAGACGTACTACTCGGTCGGCGGCGGCTTCGTCGTGGACGAGGACGCGGTCGGCGCGGACCGCATCGTGCTGGACGACACGGTCCTGAAGTACCCCTTCCGCACGGGCGACGAGCTGCTGCGCCTGACGAAGGAGACCGGCCTGTCGATCTCCTCGCTCATGCTGGAGAACGAGCGGGCCTGGCGCACCGAGGAGGAGATCCGCGCGGGCCTGCTGGAGATCTGGCGGGTGATGCGCGAGTGCGTCGGGCGCGGCATGTCCCGCGAGGGCATCCTGCCCGGCGGCCTCAAGGTCCGCCGCCGCGCGGCCGTCTCGGCCCGCCAGCTGCGCGCCGAGGGCGACCCGCTGGCGCACGCGATGGAGTGGATCACCCTCTACGCCATGGCGGTGAACGAGGAGAACGCGGCAGGCGGCCGGGTCGTCACCGCCCCCACGAACGGCGCGGCCGGCATCATCCCGGCGGTCCTGCACTACTACATCAACTTCGTGCCGGGTGCCGACGAGGACGGCGTGGTCCGCTTCCTGCTGGCGGCCGGCGCGATCGGCATGCTCTTCAAGGAGAACGCCTCCATCTCCGGCGCCGAGGTCGGCTGCCAGGGCGAGGTCGGCTCCGCCTGCTCCATGGCCGCGGGCGCACTCGCGGAGGTCCTCGGCGGCTCCCCCGAGCAGGTCGAGAACGCCGCCGAGATCGGCATGGAGCACAATCTGGGCCTGACCTGCGACCCGGTCGGCGGCCTGGTCCAGATCCCCTGCATCGAGCGCAACGGCATGGCCGCAGTGAAGGCGGTCACGGCGGCGAAGATGGCGATGCGCGGCGACGGCTCCCACAAGGTGTCCCTGGACAAGGTCATCAAGACCATGAAGGACACCGGCGCGGACATGTCCGTGAAGTACAAGGAGACGGCGCGGGGCGGGCTCGCGGTGAACATCATCGAGTGCTGACCTGGGCCGCACATGACGCCCGGCGCGGATCAGGCTGTGCGTCGCCCTTCCGCCGGCACCTGCTCGGTGGGGCGCCGCGGCCCCGCCGTGGGCTCGGGCGTCCGCAGGCGGAGCAGGACCGCGGCGGTGGCGAGCGCGGTGGCGACCCCTGCCACCAGCAGGCTGGTGTGCAGTCCGTCGACGAAGCCGGAGGCGAAGTACCGCTGTGCGGTAGGGAGGTTCAGGCCCGGGTGGGAGGGGGCGACTCCGTGCTGGGTGACGATGAGGTGGGCCGCGGTGCCGCGCTCGCCCGGGTCGAGTTCGCTGCCCGAGTGGGCGAGGCTCTGGGAGACGGAGAGTTCGGCGCGGGCGTTGAGCAGGGAGCCGAGGACGGCGATGCCCAGGGCCGTTCCCACCTGGCGGGTGGCGTTGACGGTGGAGGCGGCGGCCCCTGACCGCTCCCGGGGGACTGCGGCCATGGCGGCGGCGTTGGTGGGGGCGATGCCGAGTCCCATACCCAGGCCGAGAACCGCGAAAAGCACGCCCGCCTGCCCGTAGCCGGTGGTGGGAGTGAGCGTGAGCAGGCCCAGCAGGCCGACGCTGACCAGGCCGTAGCCCGCGGCCATCACTCCTCGGGGGCCGAAGCGGGCGGTCAGCTTGCCGGCCTGGGTCGAGCCGAGGGCGATGGCCGCCGAGTAGGGGAGGAACTTCACGCCGGTCATCGCCGCGCTGGTGTCCTGGACCTGCTGCAGGTAGAGCGACAGCAGGTAGAAGGTGCCGTAGGCGCCGAAGCCGAGCATGAACGACGCGATGTTGGTGATGACGAAGCGCGGGTTGCCGAAGAGCGGGACCGGCAGCATGGCACGGGGGGCGCGACGCTCGACGGCGACGAAGGCGAGGAAGGCGACGGCCGCCACGGCGAAAAGCGCCAGGTTCCGCGTCGCTGTCCAGCCGTCACGGCCGGCCTCGTTCACCGCGTAGGTGAGCGCCGCGAGCCAGACGATGCCGAGGATCTGGCCTGCGGGGTCGGCGGCCGCGTGCTCCGGGTCGGCGGACTCGGCGATGCCCTTGACGCCGGCGGTGAGGGCGATGAGACCGAGGGGCACGTTGATCAGGAAGATGGCGGGCCAGCCGACGGAGTCCGTGAGCGCTCCGCCGAGGAGGGGTCCGAGCACCACGGCCAGTGCGCTGCACGCGCCCCACAGGCCGATCATCCGCGCCCGCTTGGCCTGGTCCGGGAATCCCTGTGCCAGCAGCGACAGTGCTCCGGGGGTGACGGTGGAGGCTCCGGTGCCCTGCAGCAGCCGCCCCATCACCAGGGTGGTGGTGTCGGGCGCCGCCGCGCACAGCACCGAACTGAGAGTGAACAGGGTGAGCCCGGCCAGGAAGACCTTCTTGCGCCCGAAACGGTCGCCCAGCGCGCCGCCGGTGAGCATGAAGGCGGACAGGCACAAGGTGTAGCCGTCCACCACCCATTGGATGTCCGTGATCCGGGCGTGCAGGTGGCTCTGCACGGCCGGGAGCGCCACATTGACGACGCTCATGTCGAGCAGGGCCATGAAGGTTCCGAGGAAGACGGCCGTGATCAACCCGGCGGGACGGCGCTGTGCGGACACGCGTACTCCTGCTGCGACGATGATGAGCGAGGTGGCTGTGCGAACGCCGAGCGGGCACCACGGGGGGAATTGAGCCCGAGCGGCCGTGCCACCGTTCCATCTCAAGTCGCCTTGAAGTCAACGCCAACGAAACGGCATGGGGCAGGAACTCGCGGCAGGACGGCCTCCGGCCGGGTCAGACAGCGCGGATGTGGGCATCGATCTCCTCGCTCACCATCGGACAGTCGTCCGCGGGATGGTCGCGGGGGCAGCTGAGGTAGTGGGCGAGGTAGGCCCTCGCCCGGGTGAGGCGGTCGATCTGCTCGTCCATGGCAGCCATGCGGCCCCGTACGGTGTCCCGCCAGTGACCGGTTTCGGTCCGGCCGGCCAGCAGCGCCGCGATCTCGTCCAGGCTCATCATCCCGCTCTCCTGCCAGATCTGGATGAGCGCGATCCGCCGGAACTCCACGGGACCGTAGAGCCGCCGCCCCGACTGTCGTGCCGTCGGCTGAAGGACCCCGCGCTCCTCCCAGTAGCGCAGGGTGGAGGTGGCCAGCCCCAGCCGCGCCGCGACCTCGCCGATGGGCAGAAGATTCTCGTGCGTGTCCATGGCCGGCATCATCCATCCGGCTTGCTCACACGCGGTATCGGATAAGCGGCCACCCTGAGCCGGCCCGGGGCGGGCTTGCGGTGAACATCGTCGAGTGCTGAGGTGAACCCCGTGACGGGTGGGGCGGCGCGGGTGCGCGTACCGGTGGGCGAGGACGCGGAGCGATGGATCACGCGCGCGGGCTGCCGCCGCGTCCTGTTCGTCGTGCACAACGTGACGTCGGCGACGCGTCTGCTGGACGTCCTCCCGCTGTTCCACGGCGACCTGCGCCTCCAGATGGTCGCCACCTGCACCGGCTCGTCCCCGTTCCTGGCCGGTGTGCCCGAGCTGCTGGCGCGGGCGGGGCTGCCGGTCCTGCCCTGGGATCAGGCCAAGGACACCCCGTTCGACCTGGTGGTGTCCGCCAGCTACGGCGGTGAACTCGCCGCGCTCCAAGGCAAGTTGGCCGTCCTGTCACACGGGGCCGGATACAATAAGAGGCTGGCCACACCGGACACCGGACACCGGACACCGGACACCGGACACCCGTCGCCCGCGCCCGTCTTCGGCCTGTCGCCGGACTGGCTCCTGGACGACGGGCGGCCCCTGGCCACCGCCACCGTTCTCTCCCACCCGGAACAGCTGGACCGGCTGCGCTCGGGCTGTCCCGAGGCGGCGCCCACCGCGGTGCTCGCCGGGGACCCCTGCTACGACCGCGTTCTCGCCGCGCTCCCCCACCGCGACCTGTTCCGCCGCGCGCTCGGCGTGGGACCCGGCCAGCGGCTGATCGTCGTCAGCTCCACCTGGGCATCGCGTTCGCTCTTCGGCGGGGCCTGGGAGCCGGAGTCGGACGACCTGCTGCCCTGGCTGCTGTCCCGCCTGACCGCCGAGCTGCCGGCCGACGAGTACCGCACCGTCGCGGTCCTGCATCCGAACATCTGGTACGGCCACGGTCCCGGGCAGGTCCGTGCCTGGCTGGACAACGCGCGGCGGGCCGGACTCGACGCGATACCCCCGCTCGATGGGTGGCGGCAGGCCCTGATCGCCGCCGACTGCGTCCTCGGAGACCATTCGAGCGTCACGTACTACGCGGCGTCGATCGGCGTCCCCGTCCTCCTCGGGGCGTTCCCCCAGCAGGACCTCGACCCGCTCTCACCGGTCGCCGCCCTCGGCCGCGACGCCCCCCGGCTCGTGCGCCGGGGCAGCCTGCGCGCCCAGATCGACCGGGTCGTGGCGGCGCACGACCCCGGACGCTACAAGGAGCTTGCGGAGCAGGCCAGTTCGGCGCCGGGTGAGTCGGCCGCTCTGCTGCGCCGGCTGTTCTACGGCCTCATGGACCTCCCCGAGCCGGGCGGACGTCCCGCGCTGCTCGACCCGCTGCCGCTGCCGCCGTATCTGCCCGCCCGCCGGACCGCCCCGGTCCGTGTCCTCACCGGCGGCACCGGCTCGCATCCGCGGGAGGTCTCCGTCGTGCGGTACGCCGTCGCGGGCGCCGAGCCCGAACCGGACGTGCCCGGCGACTGCGCGCACACGGTGGTCGACGAGGAGACGCGGGAGACCGGCCGGCTGCGCGTCGCCGACGTCGTCGTACGGTACGCGGCCGGCGACGATCCGCGGCTCGGGCCGCCTGCCGCCTGGACGGCCGAGGCACTGGACCGCTACCCGTACTGCGCGCTGGCCGCCTACGTCGACGGTCCGGACCGGTGTGTCGTACGCACCCGGGACGGAGACCTCGTGCGGCTGTCCGCCGCCGCGGGCCCCGACGGGCGGGCCGACCTGTGCGATCCCGCCGCCTACGCCTCCGCGCTGCACGCCTGGCTCGCGAGCGGCCGGCCGCTGGACACGGCCGTTCCCGGGATCACCGTACGCACGGGTGCGACGACGCACCTCGTCGCCGTCGAACCGCTCTCCCCCACCGCGCCGTGAGCCGCGGACTCAGCCCTCCAGCTCGGCCAGCCGCGCCCGTACGCGGGCCAGGCCGATGTGGTTGTCGTGCTCCTCGTAGGCCGCGGCCGCCCGGCGCAGATCGTCCGCCTCCTGCGCCGGGCGGCCCGACAGGCGGTGACAGCGGGCCCGGGTCTCGACGGCGTCGGCCAGCTGCAGCCCCGCGCCCGCCTCGGTCATCGCCTCGACGGCCCCGTCCAGGCACACGCGCGCCTGCTCCGCGTCCCCCGCGTCCAGGTGGGCGTCGCCCAGGCTCATGTAGACCCGGCCCGCGTTGTAGGCGTCGCCGCCGCCCGGCAGGCGCCGGAACTGTGCGAGGGCGTCGTTCAGCCGGGCGACGGCGGCGGGGAAGTGCCGCTGCTTGGTCTGGGCGCGGCCGATGTGGTGTGCCAGCAGCGCCATGGCCCGCGGCACGTCGTCCCGTCCGTCCTCACCCGGGCCGATACGGCGCAGGATCTCCTGCGCGTCCTCGAAGCACCCCTGGGCCGCGGCGAACTCCCACTGCTTGAGACGCAGCAGCCCCAGCGCCTCGACGGCGGTCGCCTCACCGCGGTGGTGACCGCAGGCCCGGTCGGCCGCCCTGGCCTGTTCGAGGGCGTCCGCGGCCTGTGCCACCTGGCCGGATCCCAGGTGGCCGAAGGCGAGTTGGGTCCACATGCGGCCGACGGCGCGCGGGTCGCCGAACTCCGCCGCGCTGCGCCGGGCTGCCTCGACGCCGAGCAGATGCGTGTCGATCCACTGGGCGTGGAAGCCGAGCAGCAGGTGCAGGCCCCACATCGCCTCGCACAGCTGCCATACGAGGTCGTCGAAGCCGTGGTGTGCGGCGGCCCGGACGACGGCCGCCAGGTTCTCCCGCTCGGCCCGCAGTTCGGCCAGCGCGCGCTTGCCGTCCGCGGGGTCGCGGTGTTCCGGGAGGGCCAGTCCCCGGTAGGCGGGGCCCAGCCGCCAGCGCAGCGGCATGACCCGGAAGTCCGCGCCGGCCGCGAAGCGCAGCTGGGCGACCGCCACCCGGCGGACCGCGGCGGCCATCCGGCCGTGCCCGTCCTCCGCTTCCGCGAGCCCGTGGGCGTGCGCCCGGGTCAGGTCGTGGAACCGGTAGCGCTCCTCGCCGACCTCTTCCAGCAGGTGCGCCCGGGCCAGCTCCTCCAGCAGCACCCGCGCCTCGTCCTCGCCGACACCGGCGGCGTGCGCGGCGGTGAGGACGGTCACGGTCGGCCAGGGCCACACGGCGAGCGCACGGTAGAACGCGGCGCAGTCGGGGGTCAGTTCGCCGTAGGCGACGTCCTGGGCGAGACGGACGGGATCGGGTCCGGGTCCGGGATCCGCCGTACCGTCCGGGGTGCCTTCGCGCACGGCGGTGCCTTCCTCGTCGTGGCCCTGCATCCGGCCGGACAGCTGCTGGGCGACGCGTTCCCAGGTCAGCTGGTGCCGGACGGCGAGGCCGGCGCCCGTGGTGCACACCGCGAGGGGGATCCCGCCGGTGCCTTCCACCACGGCCCTGACCACGGCGTCCGGCGCGGACGGGCGGTCGCGGCCGGCGACCCGCCTGATCAGCGTGACGCAGTCCTCGGCCGACAGCGGCCCCAGCGTGTACGGCCGGGCACCGTGCTCGCCCACGAGACGCGGCAGGCGGTACCGGCCCGCCACCAGGACGAGGCACGTCGGCGAGGCCGGGAGCAGCGGGATGACCTGGGCGTCGTCAAGGGCGTTGTCCAGTACGACGATCAGGCGCCGGTCGGCGGTGCAGTCCCGGTACAGGTCCCGCTGCCGTGCCTCGTCCCCCGGCACCATGGCGCTCGGCACCCCGAGCCGCTCCAGGAAGCGCGCGAGCACGTCGGAGGGCGCGAGCGCCGTGCCCACCGACGCGCCGGCCAGGTCCGCGAACAGCACGCCGTCCGGAAACCGCTCCCGCAGCTCGTTCGCCACGTGGACGCAGGCGGCGGTCTTGCCGATGCCGGCCGGCCCGGTGAGGACCGCGACGACGGGCGCGCCGGGCGGGCGGCCCTCCTCGTCCAGCAGTGCCGTGAGCCACGCGAGGACCTCCGCGCGGTCGGTGAACGCGGCCGTCGTCGGCGGCAGCATCTGCGGACGGGAGGCACCGTGCGCCACGGCGGGTACGGTGCGGGGCGACAGCCATGAGGCGTCACGGACCCACTCGGTCACCTCGCGGGCGAACTCCGGTGATCTGCGGGCGAGTTCGAGCAGGTGCCGGGCCGCCTCGGTCTGCTCGGGCCCGGTGACGGGCAGCCTGGGCCGCTGCGAACCGTCCTGCGCGGACCGGGAGTCGTGCCCGGCGCGGCGGCCCCGGCTCAGCAGGTCGTAGAGGCGCTCGGAGGTCCGCCGGCCCGCATCGCCGCCCGCTCCGGACAGGGCACCCGACACGACCGTACCGACCGCGGTGACAGCCATGCCCATGAACGGTTCCACCTGGACTCCCCCAACTCGCCGTTGCGGTCATCGTATCGACGCGGTGCGGGCGCCAGGCCGGAACGACGGGCGGCGGGGTGATTGCCGGTCGAACGCGCGGTCGAGATCTTGGATCGGCGCGCACTGCCCGCGAGCCACGAAAATAAGATTGATCACGGAAAGGGGTCAAGTCGGTACATATCGCTACCATCGGTGTGGTGACCGACCTGCACACCGCGCTGTGGGGACTGCTGGGCAGCAGTGTCGCCGAAGCGCTCAACCTCTCCGCGCTCATGCGTCCGAGCGGTCCGCGCAGCCGCTGGCGCTGGCCGTGGCGCAACCGCGCCGACCGCCCGGTGATGCTGGTGGCCATCGGCCTGCGGCTGTTCGCCGGCTTCGGCCTCACCGCGGCACTGGGGAACTCGGGCCAACTGCCCAATGCCACCGCCGCCTTCGCCGTCGGCGTGACGACCCCGCTCGTCGTGGCCAGGTTCTTCCAGTCCATCCCCGTCTCCGGGCCGGGTGCGCCGCAGCATGCCGAGCCTCCGCTGCCCGCCGCACGGCAGGCGGGCGAGGACGACGAGGCACTGTCACGGCCCAGGGGATCCAATGCTGCAAACTGACACCTTCCTCGGCCGCCTGGTACTGGAGCTGGGGGCCCATCCCCCCGATGCGCCGCCGCCGGGAGGGGACCGGCTCGGCGCCCGGCTGGTGACGGCGCTGGCCGCACGGCCGCTTCCGGCGGTGGGCGCCACGGCCCTTGCACCGCCTCCGCGTCCTTGCCGGACGCCCTCGCGGACGAGATGGCTCCCCGGGCTGCTGACCAGCTGGCTCGTCGTACTGGCCTGCCTCACCTCCGCCGCCGTACAGGGCACGCTGCCGTCGCCGTGGCAGAGCGCGGCGCCGGAGCGTGCGGGCGCGGTACAGCCGGAGCGTTGGCGGCCGGACGCAGGGCAGCTCGGACGGGCCGGCGCGGCGGCGTTCACGCCGGACGGCCGGCGGCTCGTGACGGTCACCGGCTCCGGGGTTGACACCTGGGACCTGACGGAACCCGGGCATCCGGAACGCGTTCGCCTCGGGCGTGGCCCGGCCGGGGTGACGGCCCTCGGGATCAGCCCCGACGGCCGGACGCTCGTGACCGCGGGAGCGCGGGAGGTGCGCGCCCTGGCGATGGACTCGGGACGGCCGCGGTGGTCCCTCGAAGGCGTCACCGGGCAGGTCAAGGCCCTGCTGGTCACCGGGCACGACGTACTGCTGGCCGCCTCCGGCCGGGGCGGCGCCACGGAGCTGACCGAGCTGCGCCCGGGCCACGCGGGACCGCGTTCACCCGTCGCCCTGGCCGATCTGGCCGCAAGGGCGCGGGCGGCGCGGTTCTCGCCGGACGGGCGGACCCTCGCGCTCGCCGACACCTCCGGAGCCGTACGCCTGTGGAACCTGGTGGACCCGAGGCGTCCACGAGCGGCAGGCCCCCCCTTCGCCCCCGGCGGCAGGGACGTCGACTCCCTCGCCTTCAGCCCGGACGGCCGGGTGCTGGCCACGGTGAACGGCGGCAGAGCCGTGCGCCTTTGGGACGTGTCCGACGCCGCGCACCCCCGCTGCCTCGGGCGCCCCCTCACCGGTGCCGAGCAGGTCACCGGCGTCGCCTTCAGCCCGGACGCCCGGCTCGTGGCCACGGTGAGCGCAGCGGGAACGGCGAGCCTGTGGAGACGCGGGCCCGCCGCCGGCCGCTGACACTCCGCCACGGACCGCCGGACGACGTACGCCGGGCTCGCGAGGGCGGCCCGGCGGTCCGGCGGTCCGGCGCGCTTCGGGGGCGCGCGGCGCGTCCGCGGACGCGCCAGGAGCAGCTGATGTTCCTCCGGGGGCTACCGGATAGTAACCGCTTTCTCCTACGCTGCCGCCAACTCGACGGCAGCACAGGGGAGTTCAGGCATGCGGGTGATGAGACGGCTTGCGGCGCTCGTGGGAGCGGCGGCACTGCTGGCGGTGGTACCGGGCAACGCCCACGCGGCGTCGGCGAAGTTCTCCGAGACGACGGCGATCGGCACGCACAACGCGTACGACAAGTCCAAGTACACGTACTTCGCCCAGGCGCTGGACTCCGGTGCCTCGCTGCTCGAGATCGACATCTACGCGGACAGCCTGAACAAGCGGTGGCGGGTGAGCCACAGCAACCCGATAGGCAACGACAACAACTGCGAGGACGCGAAGACCCCGGGCGAGCTGTACAGCAAGGACCGCAACCAGGACTTCGGCAGCTGCCTGGACAACATCGCGGCCTGGAACCAGCTCCACCCCGACCACCCGCCCATCGTCTTCAAGACAGAGATGAAGGCCGGGTTCAACAACGACGCCGGACTCGGCCCGGACGAGTTCGACACGCTGATCAGCCAGAAGCTCGGCAGCAGCGTCTACAAGCCGTCCGACCTGCTGGGTTCGTCGTACTCGACGCTGGACGCGGCGGCGAAGGCGAACGCCTGGCCGGGCCGGGACTCCCTCAGGGGCAAGTTCGTCTTCGAGGTGATCCCGGGCACCGTGGAGATGAACAACCCGTTCGACCACTACTGGACGGACCAGGAGTACGGCGACCACCTGCGCGACCTGTACGCCGCAGGGAACATCGCGCGGGCCGAGGCCTTCCCCGCGGTGCTGGGCGCGGCGGGCGGTGACCCGCGGGCGAGCCGCTGGACCTCCGACACCTCGATCCGCCCCTGGTTCGTGTTCTTCGACGGCGACGCGGCGACGTACGTCAACAACGGCTACGACACGTCGTTCTACTCCGCGAACCACTACATCCTGATCATGACGGACGCCTACGCCGTGTCCCCGGCGATCTCCTCCACCGCCCCGACGGACGCCGAAGTCGCCGCCAGGCTGGCGCTGCTGGCCGGGGACCACGCGAGCATCATCACCTCGGACTGGTCGTCGAAGCCGGCCTCGGTACTCAGTTCGGTGGTCACCCGGAGCTGACGTTCCCCCGCGCGGGGCGGATCGGGCGTGCCATCGTGGGGCATCACTCAACCAGCAGCTCCAGCTCCTTACCCCCACCGGCACTTCGAGGAGTCCCCACATGCTCCGCGGCATCGATGTCAGCGCGTACCAGTCGTCCTCGTACGACACGAGCGGCCTCTCCTTCGCCTTCGTCAAGGCGACGGAGGGCCGTTCGTACACCAGCCCCCACGCCGCCACCCAGGCGAAGACCGCCCGTGACGCCGGCCTGGTCGTGGGCTTCTACCACTTCCTGTGGCCCGGCGACCTGACCGCCCAGGCCGAGTACTTCGTGACCAAGGCCCCGTCGAGGGCGGGCGACATCCTCGCCGTCGACTGGGAGACCACCGGCGACGGCACCCACGCGAGCAACGCGGAGAAGGACGCCTTCATCAGGAAGGTGAAGTCCCTGCGCCCGGCCCACCGGGTCATCCTGTACACGAACCGCGACTTCTGGCTCAACATCGACACCACGTCCTACGCCGGCGACGGCCTCTGGATCGCCGACTACGTCACAGCGGGCCACCCCCGCATCAAGGCGAAGTGGCGCTTCCACCAGTACACCAGCGATCCGCACGACAAGGACGTGGCCGACTTCCCGTCCAAGGCGGCGCTGCAGCAGTGGGCCGACGGCTGAGGACGGCCGCACCGGCCCGCGGTGGCGGCGGCCGTCAGCCCCGGAAGCCCGCCGGGCGCTCCGGAGAGGCCTCGGCGAGTGCCTTCTCGACGGCCTCCGTGCCGGCCTGGAGGCCGTAGACCGGGCTGTCCGGCTGCTGGCGCCAGGAGTCGTCGATGCCGCCCGCGTCGACGGTGTCGAAGCCGAGTTCGTCGATCAGGGCGCGGACCTTGGCCTTGGCCGCCGCGTCGTCACCGGCCACCGGGAGGGCCATCCGGTCGGCGGCGCCCCGGGGACGGGGCCGGTCCAGGATGTCCGCCGCGTAGGTGCCGTTGAAGGCCTTGACGACCGGGTGGCCGAGGTGCTGCTCGGTCCAGCGGCTCTCGGTCAGGCCCTCGTCCTCGATCGCGGCGATACGGCCGTCGCGCTGCTGCGGGTAGTAGTTGCCGGTGTCGATCACCACGGCCCCCTCGGCCATCCCGTCCAGCAGGCCGGAGGGAAGGCTCGGGACCGCCTTCAGCGGGACGGTGACGACCACCACCTCGGCGCCCTTGGCCGCGTCCTGCGCGCGGACCGCGGTCGCGCCCGTCTCCTCGGCCAGTTCCCTGAGGGTCTCGGGGCCTCGGGAGTTGGCCACGGAGACGTCGTGGCCGAGGGCGGTGAGCCTGCGGGTGAGGTTGCCGCCGATGTTGCCCGCACCGATGATGCCGATCTTCATGACAGGCCTTCCGGAGTGATTTTCCATGCATGTGCATGCTTCGGTCACCCCCGACAACCCCTTCGCCGCGGGCCCTATTCCGGGACTCCGGCATTCGTGTGCATCCGGTTCACAGACGTACGACGAGGGGGTGCCCCGGCCGGTGCGGCCGGGGCACCCCCTCGGGCGCGTCACCCGCGCATCACTTGTTCAGGTAGGCCCAGAACTCGTCGAACGACAGGACCTTGTCGCCGTTGAGGTCGCGCTGCTTGATGATGGCCGCAGCCACCTCCTCGGTGACGTTCCAGTCGCCTCCCTCGGCCAGCGCGTGCTTGAACTCGGCGGCGGTGATGAATCCGTCCCCGTTCGCGTCGATCCGCTCGAACTGCTTGCGTGCTTCCTCGATGTCCGCCACCGATCCGCCCCTTTTGTTCGTGTTTCTTGTGCCGTGCAGGCGTACTGACGCTGGTCAGATTAACGGCCCGGCCAGGCCTTCAGCGCCGCGACCACCCAGCCGAACTCCTCCTGGAACCTCGGCGGCTCCGGGCTGCCCTTGATCACGGCCGCCAACTCCCGGTAGCGGACGACCTCGTCGCCGAGGTCGATACGGCGGAGCACGGCGGCGCGGTCGGTACCCTCGCCGAACAGTTCGACCAGGACCGCGTCCGCCTCGGGCGACTCGGGTGCCACCCCTGCCTCCCGGGCGGCACCGGCCAGCTCCACCAGCCGCTGGAAGAACCGCGCCGAAGAGCCGGGCGGGGTGCCGGGAGCGCGGTCGGCCGCGTTGAACTCGATCATCTTGCGCATCGCGGCACGGAAACCCGGGTTCTGGAGCAGTTCCGCCAGCTCCACCCAGGCGTCGACCTGCTCCGGCGTGGGGTCATCCGGCAACTGCACGCCGATGCTGCGGGTCCGCTCGCGGATCCACGGGTCGGCCGTGTCGAGCCCGTGGAAGATCTCCTCCACGAAGTCGTCCACGATGCGCTGCCGCTGCGCTGCGGACAGCCGGGCCAGTTTGTTCATCAGGGTCATCTCCTCGGCGCTCGAACCTCTCCGGGCGACCGTCGACAGCACGGCCCGGGTCACCTTCAGCGCCCTGATCTGCGCGTCCAGCGCCACCACATGGGTGGCCGCCACCTCGGCCACCGAACGCTCCCCGGCCAGCACCCGGCGTACGTCCGTCAGGCCGAGCCCCAGCTCGCGCAGGGTGCGGATCAGCTCCAGGCGGGCGACGCCGGCGCTGTCGTAGAGCCGGTAGCCGCCCGGGGAGCGGGTCACCGGGGTGAGCACGCCCTCGTCAGACCAGTAGCGGATGGTGCGCACGGTCAGCCCGGTCGCCCGGGCCAGTTCGCCGATGGTGAGGAGTCCGGTGCCGTCGTCGGTCATGTCCGGGAGTCTGCGCCTTCCAGCGGGTGGAGACTCAAGGAGCGGGGAACGCCCGCGGCATGCGGGCGTTCCAGGCGGCCGGTTACCGCGCGGTGGGCTCGGAGGCGCTGCCGCCGCAGCGGCGCCCGGGCCCGGTCAGCGGAAGACGCCGGTGTGGCCGAGCGAGTAGCGGCCCGGCTGCGGGTAGACGGCGAGGCCGTGCGGGCCGCTGCCGACCTTGATGCGGGCCAGCTGCCTGCCGGTCCGGGTGTCGATGGCGTACACCTCGGAGTTGTAGCGGCCGGACAGCCACAGCACCTTGCCGTCGGCCGAGACACCGCCCATGTCGGGGCTGCCGCCGCCGGGCAGCCGCCACTTCATGGTGAGCTTGTCCTGGGCGAAGTCGAAGACGGAGATGGTGCCCTCGCCCCGGTTGGAGATGTACATCTCGCGGGAGTCGCGGCTGACGTAGAGGCCGTGGCAGCCCTTGCCGGTGTAGAGGAAGCGGGGCTTGGTGAAGTTGTCGCCGTCGAGGATCCACAGGCCGTTCGCGACCATGTCGGCGACGTAGAACAGCTTGCCGTCCGGGGAGATCTTGACGTCCTGCGGCATGGCTCCGCGGTACGGCAGCTTCTGGTGGTCGACGACCTCCATCCGCGCGGTGTCGACCTTGAGCAGATCGCCGCTGAACTCGCAGGAGACGATGAAGTAGCGGCCGTCCGGGGAGAAGTCGGCGTGGTTGACGCCGTAGCAGTGCACCGGGAGGGTCTTGACGACCTTCATGGTGTGCGCGTCACGGAAGACCAGCTCGCGGTCCATGGAGGCCATGACGACGGCGTACCTGCCGTCGGGCGTGAAGTACAGGTTGTACGGGTCGTGCACGGGGACCGGTTTGCCGGGCTCGCCGGTCCTGGGGTCGATCGGGGTGAGGCTGTTGCCGAGGTCGTTGTTGACCCACAGGGTCTTCAGGTCCCAGGACGGCACGACGTGCTGCGGCTGGCGGCCGACCGGGAAGGTGTCGATGACCTTGTACGTCTTCGGGTCGATGACGGTGACGGTGTTGGAGTTGGTGTTGGGGACGTACACCCGGGAGGGGAAGTCCTTGACGACCGGGGAGAGCTGGCCCGGCCGGTCGGCGGCGTAGAGATCCTCCGGGTTCTCGACCGGGGGCATCCCGGGCAGCACGTCCACCCGTTTCTGGTTCACCTGCGGCTGGGCCGGCGGCTTGCTGCCGAGGGCCTCGTCGTGGCCTTTCGAGGATCCGGAACTGCACGCGGACAGCAGCGTCAGGGCGGTGAGGGCGGCGCCTGCGGCCAGCAGCCGGGCGGCTTTCGTGGTTCGCATCAGCTCAGCAGCTCCGTGGTGGTGACCGCGCGCAGCTTGCGGCGGTCGAGTTCGTGGAGGACGTCGGGCAGGGCGGCGACGGTGCCCGGGTACCCGAAGTGCATGCTCACTACCGACCCGTTCCTGACTTCGGCGAGAACCTTGCGGGTGATGGCGGCGGCGCCGGGGCTGGTGTAGTCGAGCGAGTCGACGTCGTACGACAGCACGTGCGGGTAGCCGGCCTCGCGGGCGAGCCGGGCGACCAGCGGCGAGGCGGTCGGGGACCGGGAGGGCCGGAACCAGGTCCCGATGGATCCGGTGAGCCGCTTGAGGCGGTCCGCGCAGTCGGTGATCTCCTTGCGGGCCGCGGCCTCGGCCATGGTGTTGACGGAGATGTGCCGCTGGGTGTGGTTGCCGAGGTCGTGGCCGCCGTCGAGGATCCGGCGGGCGACATCGGGGTGTTCGTCCAGCCAGGTGCCGACGGCGAGCACGGTGAGGCGGGCGCCGTGCTGCTCGGCCGTGCTCAGCAGGGAGTGGGCGATGCCGGGGTCGCCCTGGCCGTGGAAGGTGAGGGCGACCTGGGGGCGGGTGCGCGGGCCGTGGGTGATCTGGGCGGGCAGGCCGGGATAGGCGCGGGGGGCGGGGGCGGCCTGGGCGCCGGCCGACGGGTGGCCGGAGGCGCGGGCGGCGGACGGGGACGCGGAACCCGGGGTGGTGGGCGCGGCGGTCTGGCCCGCACCGCAACCGGCGGCGAGCGCGCCGCCGGCGACGAGTCCGGCGCCCGCACGCAGCACCTCGCGTCGGTTGGAAGTGGTCACCCGAACCATTTAAGGCGCGTTTGGTAAGAAAACCGCCGATTACCCCGAAAGGGCGACGGTTTCGGGTCGCCGTATGGACGTGGCAAGGGCGGCGTCACGCCCTTGTCACCGGTCGGCCACCCGCATCTCGAACCATGTCGTCTTGCCCCGCGGCAGCAGGTCGACGCCCCAGCGGTCGGAGAGCTTGTCCACGAGGAACAGTCCGCGGCCGCTGACGTCCAGCTCCTGAACCGGCATCAGACACGGCAGCCCGCGCGAGGGGTCGCGGACCTCGACCCGGATCCGGCCGGGGCGGCAGCGCATCCTGAGACCGAAGACCCGGGCGCCGGTGTGCCGTACGGCGTTGCCGACGAGTTCGGACACGAGTAAGACCGTGTCCTCGGCCAGCTTGGGGGTCAGCCGCCAGGTGCGCAGTACGACGACCTGGGTGAGCCGGCGGGCGGTGGCCGCGGACTCCGGGCGGGACGGCAGGGGTACCTCCACCTCCGCCGGGTTGCCGAACAGTTCGAGCGCCTTGAGCGCCTGTTCGTCCTCGACCCCGGGCGACCAGCGTGCCGCGGCCGCACGACTGTGTCCCCGTGGCTGTTCAATGCCCTCCAGCCCCGCCATGCCCCCATGATGGCCGTCCGGAGGCGTCTTGGGGGCCGTTCCGGAGGAATACGCCCCCCACGCGCCCCCGTGCCCCACTCTGCGCCCGGCATATGCCGACGGCACGTCGACCTCTGGTGTGACCCGGTTGACCTGCGCGGACGGCTCGCTTCCGGGCAATCGCCGGGCTCCCTCGACAGAGCGGGCTTAAGGCTGCCTTAAGGCTCCCATAAACCGCTCCATCGGGGGACCCGGACGAGACGACGCGTCAATTGCAAGGAGGACTGCGTGAGTTGCGGGGAAGCTCACACCTGTGACGCTCAGCGGAACTTGGCCTTGCCCGGCCCCTCCTCCACGAAGCTGCGCATGCCCCTCTCGCGGTCCTCGGTGGCGAACAGGCCCGCGAACCAGTTCCGTTCGACGGTGAGGCCGGTGTCGATGTCGGCCTCCAGTCCGGTGTCGACCGACTCCTTCGCGGCACGCAGGGCGATCGCCGGGCCCTGGGCGAGCTTCGCGGCCCAGGCGTGCGCCTGCTCGTACACCTCGGCGGCCGGGACGACCCGGTCCACCAGGCCGATCTCCAGCGCCTCGGCGGCCTTGACCTGACGGCCCGTGAAGATGAGGTCCTTGGCCTTGGAGGGGCCGATCAGCCGGGGCAGCCGCTGGGTGCCGCCCGCGCCCGGGATCAGGCCGAGCAGGATCTCGGGCTGGCCGAGCTTGGCGTTGTCGGCGGCGATGCGGAAGTCGGCGCACAGGGCCAGTTCGCAGCCGCCGCCGAGGGCGTAGCCGGTGACGGCCGCGACGACGGGCTTGGGGATGCGGGCGACGGCCGTGAAGGAGTCCTGCAGGGCGCGGGCGCGCAGGATCATCGCGGTGTGATCCATGTCCTGCATCTCCTTGATGTCCGCGCCGGCCGCGAACACCCGCTCGCCGCCGTAGATCACCACGGCGCGTACGTCGTCGCGGCGCGTGACCTCCTCGGCGAGTTCCTTCAGCCGGTCCTGGGTGGCGACGTCCAGCGCGTTCATCGGCGGCCGGTCGAGACGGAGGGTACCGACGCCTTCGGCGACTTCGAGATTGACGGTCATGGAGGCAGGTTAACGGGGACTAACGCGGGCGGGCCCGGTGCCGTCCGTCACAGCACCGGGCCCGTCCGTCGGGCAGGGGTCACTTCTTCCAGTCGGCCCAGGACATGTTCCAGCCGTTGAGCCCGTTGTCCGGGTCCACCGTCCGGTCGTGGGCGTGCTGGACGACGACCACGTCGCCGATGAGCGAGTGGTCGAAGAACCAGGCCGCCGGGGTGGAGCCGTCGTAGCCGCCCTGCACGTCCCGCAGGCCGATGCAGCCGTGGCTGGCGTTGTAGTTGCCGAAGGCGTCGCCGCCCCAGTAGTTGCCGTGGGCGAAGGTGCCGGAGCCGGTCAGGCGCATGGCATGCGGGACGTCCTTGATGTCGTACTGCTTGCCGTAGCCCACCGTCTCGCTGTCCATGCGGGTCTCGGTGAGCTTCTCGCTGATGACCATCTGGCCGTTCCAGGTGTCGTAGCCGGGCTTGCCGGTGGTGACCGGGAGGGTCTTGATGACCTTGCCGTCCTGGGTGATCTTCATCGTGTGCGTCCTGGCGTCCACGACGGAGACCTGGTTGCGGCCGATGGTGAACGTGATGGTCTTGTGCTGGTTGCCGTAGACCCCCGAGCGGCCCTCGACGCCGTCGAGGTCGAGGTCGACGGTGACCTTCGTGCCTTCCTTCCAGTACTTCTCGGGGCGGAAGTCGAGGCGGTCGTTGCCGAACCAGTGGCCCTCGACGTCGACCGCGGGCTGCGTCGTGATCTTGATGGACTTCTCGACGGCCTGCGGGTCGGTGATGCCCCGGGTGAAGTTGACGGAGAACGGCATGCCCACGCCGACCGTGGAGCCGTCCTCGGGGGTGAAGTAGCCGAGGAAGGTGTTCTTCGGGGTGAGAGTGGTGAAGCTGGAGTCCTCCGCGGCCTCGCGGCCCTCGGAGTCCTTCGCGACCGCGTGCACCGTGTACCTGGTGGCGGCGGCCAGATGCGTCGACGGCGTCCAGGAGGCGCCCCCGCCGGTGATGCTGCCGTCGATCCTCGTGCCCTTGGCGTCCTTGACGGTCACCTCGGTCAGCTTGCCCCTGGCCACGCCGACCTTGAGCGCGCCGCTCGTGTCGACGCCCCTGGCGCCGGACTTCGGCGAGATGGTGACGGCTGCCGTCGACTGCTGCCTGCCCTGCTGGGTGCCGGCCCCCTTGCCGTCGTCCGGGCCCTTGCCGCCGCCCCCGCCGCAGGCCGCGAGCGACAGCGCCAGGGCGCCGGATATCAGTGCCGGACCCGTGATGCCCCGCCATCCCCCACGGCCTCGCCGCCCCGCCGCCGACGCCCCCGGTATTGGCCGCACGTTCAAGTCGTCTCCCCTCGCCGGGCCTGGCCGGGCCCGCTCCCCACCACTTTGGTGCGCGCATATTAACCGCCTGGTTTTGAGCGGGGTGTCAGGCGAATGTCACCGTTGCGTCGCAACTTCCGCCCGTCACCACGGCCCGCACCGAAGGCCGTTCACCTGGTTACTTCTCCGCGCCGCCCGCTTTCCACTCCTTCCAGGTCATGTTCCACCCGCCGAGACCGTTGTCCGCGGCCACCGTCCTGTCGTTGCTGCCCACCACTTCGACGACGTCACCGATGAGACTGCGGTCGAAGAACCAGCCCGCGGGCGTGTCCGAACGGCCGCCCCTGACGTCCATGAGACCCACGCACCCGTGACTGACGTTGACGTGCCCGGGGGCGCCCGGCGACCAGTAGTTGCCGTGCACGAAGGTCCCGGAGTCGGTGAGCTTCATGGCGTGCGGGACGTCGGGGATGTCGTACTCGCCGCCGAAGCCGACCGTGCGGCTGTTCATGCGGGTGACGTCCTGCATGTCCATCACCACCATCTTGCCGTTGTACGTCGGGTGCTGCGGGGCGCCCGCGGTGATCGGCACGGTGGCGAGCAGCTGGCCGTCGCGCCGTACCTGCATGGTGTGCTGCGCGGCGTTCACCAGGGAGACCTGACTGCGGCCGATGGTGAAGGCGAAGGACTTGTCCTGCAGTCCATAGATGCCGGGCGCCCCTTGGACGTCCCTCAGGTGCAGGTCGACGGTGACCGCGGTGCCGGGTTTCCAGTACTGCTCGGGGCGGAAGTCCAGGCGGCTCCCGCCGAACCAGTGCGGCCGGATCTCGACGGGCGGCTGCGCGCTCACGCGGACGGCGCGTTCGACGGCGGCGCGGTCGGCGATCTCCCGGCTGAAGGACAGCGAGACGATCATGCCGGTGCCGACGGTGGCGCGGTTCTCGGGGGTGACGTAGGCGATGAACCGCTGGTCGGGGACGAGGGTGGTGAAGGTGGTGTGCCGGGCCGAGCGGCGGCCCCGGGCGTCGTACGCCACCACGTCGACGGTGTACTTCGCGGCGAGCGCGAGCCGGTCGTCGTCCGGCTGCCAGGTCCGTCCGTCGGGGCTGATGCGGCCGGCGACCGGGGAGTCCTGTGCGTCCTGCGACTTGACGACGCCCACCCGCACCAGGTGCCCGTCCGGCACCGTGACCCGCAGGCGCCGGTCCGGGCGGACGTCCTTGCCGCCGTCGTCGGGGCTGACGCGGATGACGCCCCCCGCTGCCGGGGGATCGCCGAACATCCCGCCCGGCCCGAACGGGCCGATGCCCCCGGAGCAGCCCGCCAGCAGTGCCGCCCCCGCCAGTACCGCCAGTACCGCCGCCAGCGCGGCCCCCGCGCGCCGTGCGCGTCCTTGTACGTGCCTCACGCGGGACTCAACGAGCGGGCCCGCTCGGGGGAAACGTGAGTGCGACGCACGCGCTGGGCAGAAGAGAGGGAAGGACGACACGTTGGGGAGCCGCCGCGCCCGCACCGGAGCCGTAAGGGGCGCAGCCGCATTCGGAGAGCCGAGCGGGCTGCTCTGCGCATGCGGCGGACTGCGCCGCCCCCGGGCTGAAAGAGGGGCCGACAGGTGACGAGCGCAGCTAAGCGGCGGGCACCGGCCGGGGAGCCGGCCGCCGGGACCGGGCAGCAGCCGGCCGTGGTGAACGGCGCCCGGCACGCCGCGGTGCCGGCCCCCGTGGTCTGGCCGGGCGCGCCGACACCGCTGGGGGCCCGGTTCCGGGTCGGCCCGGACGGGGTCGCGGGCACCAACTTCGCGCTGTGGGCGGCCGGCGCGGAGGCGGTGCGGGTGTGCCTCTTCGACGAGCACGGCCGGGAGACCCGGGTCCGGCTGACCGAACTGACGCACGAGATCTGGCACGGCTTCGTGCCCGGGGTGATGCCGGGCCAGCGCTACGGCTACCGGGTGGACGGCCGCTGGGACCCGTGGACCGGCGCGCGCTGGAACCCGGCCAAGCTGCTGCTGGACCCGTACGCGCGGGCGGTGGACGGCGAGTACTCCGCCTTCGGGCTGTCACCGGAGTTGTACGGGCACGTCCGGGACTGGCCCCAGCAGCATGTCGCCGACACCGTGCGCGACGACCGGGACTCGGCGCCGTACGTGCCGAAGGGGGTCGTCGTCGACGATGACGACGACTGGGAGGACGACCGGCGGCCGAAGACCCCGTGGGCCGACTCCGTCATCTACGAACTGCACGTGCGCGGCTTCACCAAGCTGCATCCGGGGATTCCCGAGGAGCTGCGCGGCACCTACGCCGGCCTCGCGCACCCGGCGGCCGTCGAGCACCTGGTGAAGCTGGGCGTGACGGCCGTCGAACTGCTGCCGGTCCACCAGTTCGCCCATGAGGACCACCTGCTGCGCCGGGGCCTGAGGAACTACTGGGGCTACAACTCCATCGGCTACTTCGCCCCGCACGCCGGCTACGCGGCCACCGGGACGACGGGCCAGCAGGTCGGCGAGTTCAAGCGGATGGTGCGCGCGCTGCACGCGGCCGGCATCGAGGTCATCCTCGACGTGGTCTACAACCACACTGCGGAAGCGGGCGAGTTGGGGCCGACCCTGTCCCTGAAGGGCATCGACAACCGCGGCTACTACCGCCTCCAGGACGACGCCCGCCGCTACGCCGACTACACCGGCTGCGGCAACACCCTGCACGTGGTCCAGCCCCAGGTGCTGCGGCTGATCACCGACTCGCTGCGCTACTGGGTGACCGAGATGGGCGTCGACGGCTTCCGCTTCGACCTCGCGGCGGCGCTGGCCCGCTCGATGCACGACGTCGACATGCTCTCCCCCTTCCTGGCGGTCATCGCCCAGGACCCGGTCCTCAGGCGCGTCAAGCTGATCGCCGAACCGTGGGACGTCGGCTCGGGCGGCTACCAGGTGGGCGCGTTCCCCCCGCTGTGGACCGAGTGGAACGACCGCTACCGCAACGCCGTCCGTGACTTCTGGCGGCACGCGCTGCCCGACGTACGGGAGATGGGCTACCGCCTGTCCGGCTCCAGCGACCTGTACGCCTGGGGCGGCCGGCGCCCCTATGCGTCGGTCAACTTCGTCACCGCGCACGACGGGTTCACCCTGCGCGACCTGGTGTCGTACGAGCACAAGCACAACGAGGCCAACGGCGAGGACAACCGGGACGGCACCGACGACAACCGCTCATGGAACTGCGGGGCGGAGGGCGAGACCGACGACGAGGAGGTACGTGCGCTGCGCCGCCGTCAGCTGCGCAATCTCCTGACGACCCTGCTCCTGTCCACCGGAGTGCCCATGCTGGTGGCCGGCGACGAACTCGGGCGCACCCAGCGCGGCAACAACAACGCCTACTGCCAGGACAACGAGATCGGCTGGCTGGACTGGTCGCTGCTGGACGACCCCGCCTGGCGGGCGCTGTGCGACCTGACCGCCCGGCTGATCGCCCTGCGCCACCGGCATCCGGTGCTGCGCCGCCGGGCCTTCTTCTCGGGCCGGGCGCACTCGGCGGACGGGCTGAGGGACCTGGCCTGGTTCACCGCGCGGGGCGCCGAGATGACCGAGGGCGACTGGTACGCGCCCGCGGCCACGCTCGGCATGTACCTCTCCGGGCGGGACATCCCGGGCCGGGACGAGCGGGGAGCGCCGGTCGTGGACGACAGCTTCCTCGCGGTGCTGCACGCGGGCGAGTCGCCGACGGGCTTCGTGCTGCCGGGGCCGCCGTGGGCGAAGCGGTACGAGGTGGTCGTGGACACCTCCCGGGAGGACCAGGCCGAGCCGCCGGGCACGGTGCATCCGGCGGGGGCGCGGATCACGGTGCCCCAGCGGTGCGTCCTGCTGCTGAAGGTGACCGAAGAGTGATCCGGCCGCAGGCGGGCCCGGCCCGGGAACTAGTGCCCCGGCAGGCAACGTTCGCCCCGTCGCGACGCCCGGCACGCCCTCTCGCCGCACCGCCCGGAAGCCCAAGTACGTCCAGTACGAGGGCATCCGGCCGGCACACCGAGAGCACGCACCGGACGCCGCTCCTTGACGGGCAAACGTTGCCTGCCGGGGCACTAGACTTGCCGGGGTGATCATTCCCCCCGAAATGCTGCCGGACGGCGTCGTGTTGCGGCTGCTCTCCCCCGATGACGCCGAGGCACTGCACGCCGCGTACGTGGCGAACTGGAAGTTCCTCGCTCCTTGGGAACCCCACCGTCCGGACAGCTTCTTCACCGTCGAGGGGCAGGCCGAGCGCATCGCCGAACGGCTGGCGGAGTTCGCGGAACGACGCGTCGTGCCCTGGGTGTTCGAGAGCGACGGCTCGATCGTCGGTACGATCACGCTCACCGGGCTGGTCCTCGGGCCGTTCCGCAGCGCGTCCATGGGGTACTGGGTGGCCGCCGACCGGCAGCGGCGGGGGCTGGCCGGCGCGGCGGTGGCGAGCGCCTGCCGCACGGCTCGCGACATCGTCGGCCTGCACCGCGTCGAGGCCAGCACGCTCCTCGACAACACCGCGTCGCAACGCGTGCTGGCGAGGAACGGTTTCGAGCCGATCGGCATGGCTCCGCGCTATCTGCACATCAACGGGGAATGGCGGGACCACCGTCTGTTCCAGCGGATTCTGCACGACGCTCCGCCGCCGGCCTGACCGCCGCCGGGGCGCGCCGGGCCAGACTGTCCCGCCACGCCTTGTGCAGGGCGGCGAACCGGCCCGTGCCGGCGATCAGTTCGGCGGGCCGGCCGTCCTCGACGATCCGGCCGTGTTCCATCACCAGGACCCGGTCGGCGATCTCGACCGTGGACAGGCGGTGGGCGATCACCACCGCCGTGCGGCCGCGCAGCACCGTCGTCATCGCGCGCTGCACCGCCTGCTCGCCCGGGACGTCCAGGGAGCTGGTCGCCTCGTCCAGGATCAGGACCGCCGGGTCGGCGAGCAACGCCCGGGCGAAGGAGACCAGTTGCCGCTGTCCGGCCGAGATGCGGCCGCCGCGCTTGCGGACGTCGGTGTCGTAGCCGTCGGGCAGTTCGCTGATGAACTCGTGGGCGCCGATGGCCTTGGCCGCCCGCTCGATCTCCTCGCGCGAGGCGTCGGGCCGGCCGATGGCGATGTTGTCCGCGACCGTCCCGGAGAACAGGAACGCCTCCTGGGTCACCATGACCACCCCGCGCCGCAGTTCCGGCACCGGCAGCTCGCGCAGGTCGACCCCGTCCAGCAGGACCCGGCCGCCGGAGGGGTCGTAGAAGCGGGCGAGGAGCTTGGCGAGGGTGGACTTGCCCGCGCCCGTGGAGCCGACCACCGCGACCGTCTGCCCGGCCGGGAGGGTCAGGTCGAAGCGGGGCAGCACCTCGCCGCCGGTGCGGTAGCCGAACCGGACCGCGTCGAAGACGACCTCCCGGCCCGGCGACTCGCCTTTGCGCGGCGGGAGTTCGCGGGGCGCCGCCGGCTCCGGCACGGACGGGGTCCGGGCCAGCAGCCCGGCGATCTTCTCCAGGGATGCGGCGGCCGACTGGTAGGAGTTCAGGAACATCCCGAGCCGGTCGATCGGATCGTACAGCCGCCGGAGGTAGAGCACCGCGGCCGCCAGCACACCCAGCTCCAGCGAACCGCTCGCCACCCGGTAGGCGCCCCACAGCACGATCCCCGCGACGGCCGTGTTGGCCACCAGCCGGGAGCCGACCACGTAGCGGGCCATCTCCAGCATGGCGTCGCCGTTGGTGCGTTCGTGCCGCCGGTTGAGGACGGCGAACTCGGCGTCGTTGACCGCCTCGCGGCGAAAGGCCCGCACCGGGCGGATGCCGTTCATCGTCTCCACGAACTTCACGATCAGCGCGGCGATCGCGGTGGACCGGGCGCGGAACACCCGGCCCGCGCGCCGCTGGTAGCTGCGCACGAGCAGGTGCAGCGGCACGAAGGAGGCCACCGCGACCGCGCCCAGGCCGAGGTCCAGCCACAGCAGCAGCGCGGAGATGTAGACGAAGGACAGCACGACGGTCACCAGCTCCTGGAGGCCGTCGTTGAGCAGTTCGCGCAGCGATTCGACGTCCGTCGTGGCGCGCGAGATCAGCCGGCCCGAGGTGTAGCGCTCGTGGAAGTCGACACTCAGCGCCTGCGCGTGCCGGAAGATGCGGCCGCGCAGCTCCAGCAGCACGTCCTGGCTGACCCGGGCGGAGGTCTCGATGAACGCGCTCTGCAGCCCGCCGGCCAGCAGCGCGCACAGCAGATAGCCGACGCCCACCGCGATCAGCGGGCCGTGCCGGTGGTCACGGAAGGCGGGTACGGCGGTGTCGATGGCGTACGCCACCAGCAGCGGGCCCGCCTGCACCGCCGCCAGCTGGAGCAGCAGCAGGACCGTCGTCCCTGCGGCCCGGCCCTTCATGGGCGCGAGCAGCGAGCGCAGCAGGGCGCCCGTGGCGCCGGGCTCGGTGGGCAGTACGTCCCGGTCGAAGGCGTCGCCGTCCTCGCCCCCGGGGCCGGGGAGTTCGTCGTCCGCGGCGGCGGGGACGGAGGCGGTCGTGGTGGTCAACGGGAGTCCTCCGTATCCCCAAAGCGGCCGGATTCTCCGGACATCAGGCGCGCGTACTCGGCGTTGGTGCGCAGCAGTTCGTGGTGGGTGCCGACGGCGGCGATCCGGCCGCCCGAGAGCAGGGCGACCCGGTCGGCGAGCAGCACCGTGGACGGGCGGTGGGCCACGATCAGCGCGGTGGTGTCGGCGAGGACCTCGCGCAGCGCGGCCTCCACGGCCGCCTCCGTGTGCACGTCCAGGGCGGACAGCGGGTCGTCCAGCACCAGGAACCCCGGCCGGCCGGCCACCGCGCGGGCCAGTGCGAGGCGCTGGCGCTGGCCGCCGGAGAGGCTGAGGCCCTGCTCGCCGACGCGGGTGCCGGCGCCGTGCGGGAGGGCGTGGACGAAGCCGGCTGCCTGCGCCACGCCGAGCGCCCGGTCCAGTTCCGCCTCGCCCGCGTCCGGCCCGGCGCCCATGAGGACGTTCTCACCGACGCTCGCCGAGAAGAGGGTGGGCTCCTCGAAGGCCACGGCGACCTTGGCACGCAGCTCCTGCCGGGGCATCGCGGCGATGTCCGCGCCGTCGAGGGTGATACGGCCCGAGGTGACCTCGTGCAGCCGTGGCACGAGCGCGGTGAGCGTGGTCTTTCCGCTGCCGGTGGCTCCGACGAGGGCCATGGACTCGCCGGGGCGGATGTGGAGGTCGATGCGGGAGAGCAGGGGCGGTGAGCCGGGGGGCGCGTCGGGGTAGCGGAACTGGACGTTCTCGAAGCGGAGTCCGCAGCCGCCCCCGGGAGCCGTCCCTCGATTCCGCCCGCCCCCGACCGTGCCGGCTTCCGGTTCTTCCGACTCTTCCGGTTCTTCCGGTTCTTCCGGTTCCTCGTCCATGACCTCGAAGTACCGCTCGGTCGCCGTGGCCGCCTCCTGGCTCATCGCCAGCATGAAGCCGATGGAGTCCACGGGCCAGCGCAACGCGAGGGCCGTGCTCAGGAAGGCCACCAGGGTCCCCGCCGACAGCCCGCCGTCGGCCACCCGCACCGCGCCCAGCACCAGCGCCGCCCCGATCGCCAGCTCGGGCAGTGTCACCATGACACCCCAGACCGCGGCCAGCAGCCGTGCCTTGCGCAGCTCGGTGCCGCGCAGGGACCCGGTCAGTTCGCCGAACGCCCGCGCCTGGCTGCGGTGGCGGCCGAAGCCCTTGATGACGCGGATGCCGAGCACGCTCTCCTCGACCAGCGTCGTCAGGTCGCCGACCTGGTCCTGCGCCCGCCGGGACACCATGGCGTACCGCCGCTCGAAGACCGCGCAGGTCCACATCACGGGGATCGTCGGGGCGAGGATGATCAGCCCCAGCACCCAGTCCTGCACCAGCATGATCACCACACCGGCCAGGATGGTCACGCCGTTGACCAGCAGGAACGTCAGCGGGAAGGCGAGGAACTGACGCAGCAGCATCAGGTCGGTGGTGCCCCGGGAGAGCAACTGGCCCGACGCCCAGCGGTCGTGGAAGGCCACCGGCAGCCGCTGCAGGTGCCGGTACAGCCCCGCCCGCATCTCCGCCTCCACGTGCGACAGCGGCCGGGCCACCAGCCACCGGCGCAGGCCGAACAGCAGCGCCTCGGCGATGCCCAGCAGGAGCAGGCCAAGGGCGCCGAGCCACACTCCGGCCGGGTCGCGGCCGGCGACCGGTCCGTCGACCATCCACTTCAGCACGAGCGGGATCACCAGCCCCGTGAGGGAGGCGACGACCGCGACGAACGCGGCCGTGAACAGCCGTGCCCGCACGGGGCGTACGCAGGGCCACAGCCGCAGCAGCGTGCGGACGGCGGAGCGGTCCTCGGTGGTTGCACGTGTCGTGGGCATCACCGCGAGCGTACGGACCGGCACCGGCGTCGCCCACCGAGTTTCGGCCGGACCCGGCTCCGTCGCTGGTCCTACGACCGGGAGCGGCCGAGCGGCTGAACACCGGTCCTGGACCGCCGGCCCGGCCGTTATTCGCTGGAGCCGCCCTCCCGGCCCCCGATAGGTTCGGCGTTTCCCAGCGGGGGCCGAGCCGAGCGGGGGATGGATGATCGACGCGTACGAGGATCCGGGGGTGCCCGACACCCGGGGCGGCTGGCGGTATCTGTGGTGGCTGGTGTGGCGGCAGCCGTTGCGGTCGGTGGGCGGGGCCGCGCTGGGCAGTGTGTGGATGGTGCTGCTGGCCGCGCAGCCGTACATGATGGCGCGGGCCGTGGACGACGGGCTGGTGCCGGGGCGGCTGGGGGTGCTGGCCGCCTGGGCCGGGGTGATGTTCCTGGTGGGGGCGGCCAACGCCTGGCTGAGCATCATGCGGCACCGCACCATGACCCGGGTGCGCATGGACGCCAACTTCCGCACGGTGAAGGCGGTCGTGGGCCATGTGGTGCGGCTCGGGGCCGCTCTGCCGCGCCGGTCGGGGGCCGGGGAGGTGGTGACCATCGGGGTCGGTGACGTGCAGACGCTCGCGCAGGCGCTGACCGTGGTCGGGCCGGGCGTCGGCTCGGTCGTGGTGTACGCGGTGGTGGCCGGGCTGCTGCTCGCCGTCTCGGCGCCGCTGGCCGCCGTCGTCCTGCTCGGGCTGCCGCTGCTGGCGCTGCTCACCGGGCCGCTGACGCTGCGGTTGCAGGGCGCGGAGAGCGAGTACCGGGAGCGGCAGGGGGTACTGACCGCGCGCATCGGGGATCTCGCCGGAGGGCTGCGCGTCCTCAACGGGCTGGGCGGGAAGTCGTTGTTCGCCGATGCCTTCCGCACGGACTCGCAGGCGCTGCGGGCGCAGGGGTACCGGGTCGGCGCGGTGGCCAGCTGGGTGCAGGCGCTCGGCGTCGGGCTGCCCACCCTGTTCCTGGCCGTCGTCACCTGGCTGGCCGCCCGGCTCGCGGCCCAGGGATCCATCACTGTAGGCCAGTTGGTGTCCGTGTACGGCTATGTCGCGGTGCTGATCGGGCCGGTGGCGTTCCTCGTGCAGATGGCGTACGACCTGAACCGCGGCGTGGTGGCCGCGCGCCGGGTCGTACGGCTGCTGCGGCTGGAGCCGGACCCGGACGAGGGCACACTGCCCGCGCCCGACGGCCCGGCCGAGCTGTACGACCCCGCGTCCGGGGTGCGGATCGCGCCGGGCCGGCTGACCGCGCTGGCCGCCGCCCGGCCCGCCGAGGCCGCCGCCGTGGTCGACCGGCTCGGCCGCTTCGGGCCGACCGACGCGGTCTGGGGCGGGGTCCGGCTGGACGCGATCCCGCTGGCACAGGTCCGCGCGCGCGTACTGGTCGCGGACAACGAGGCCGACCTGTTCGCCGGGCCGCTCAGGGAGGTCGTGGCCGTCGAGGGCGCGGTCGACGAGGCTGCGCTGCGCCGGGCGCTGTACGCCGCCGCGGCCGAGGACGTCGTACGCGGGCTGCCGGACGGGGCGGACTCGGCCGTCACCGGGCAGGGGCGCAGCCTGTCGGGCGGTCAGCGGCAACGGGTGCGGCTGGTACGGGCGTTGCTGGCCGACCCGGAGGTGCTGCTCGCCGTGGAGCCGACCTCGGCGCTGGACGCGCACACGGAGGCGACGGTCGCCGAGCGGCTGCGGGCGGCACGGGAGGGCCGTACGACGGTGGTGACGTCGACGTCGCCGCTGGTGCTGGACCGCGCGGACACGGTCGTGTTCCTGGCCGGCGGCAAGGTGGCGGCGGCCGGCCCGCACCGGCGGCTGCTGGCCGAGGAGCCGGGCTACCGGGCCCTGGTCGCCCGGGATGTGGAGGAGCGGCCCGCCGGACGGGACGCGCAGGCCGAGGACGCCGAGGGGGTCGTACGGTGACGGCGGGCGAAGGGCTGCTGCCGGTCGCGGACCGGGGGCAGGTGCGGCGGGCCGTGGTGCGGCTGGTGCGCGCCGACGGGCGGGCGTTCGGCGCCGCGCTGCTGCTGAACGCGCTGGCGGCGGGCGCCGGGCTGGCCGGGCCGTGGCTGGTCGGGCGGATCGTCGACACGGTGCGGGCCGGGGTGCGCTCCGGGCACGGGGCCGGTGCGGTGGACCGGCTGGCGCTGTGGATCCTGCTGTGTTCGCTGGCGCAGCTGCTGCTGGCCCGCTGGGCGCGGTACGTGGGCTACCGGTTCGGGGAGCGGACGCTGGCCCGGGTGCGCGAGGAGTACGTCGAGCGGGTGCTGGCGCTGCCCGCGTCCGTGGTGGAGCGCGCCGGCACCGGCGATCTGACCGCGCGCGGCACGGCGGACGTGGCGACCGTCGGCACGACGCTGCGGGACGTCGGCCCGGAGCTGCTGGTCAACACCGTGCAGGCGCTGTTCGTGCTGGGCGCGGTGTTCGCGCTGGACCCGCTGCTCGGGGCGTTCGGGCTGCTCGGACTGGCCCCGGTCTGGCTGGCGCTGCGCTGGTATCTGCGCCGGGCCCGCGACGGCTATCTCGCCGAGGGTGCGGCGACGTCCCAGACCGCGGAGATCGTCGCCTCCACGGCGGCCGGGGCCCGGACGGTGGAGGCGTTCCGGCTGCGGCAGCGGCGGGTGACGGCGAGCCGGGACGCACTGGAGGCCTCGCGCCGTACCCGTTTCCACACGCTGTTCCTGCGGACGGTGTTCTTCCCGGCGGTCGAGGTGACGTACACCGTGCCGGTGGCGGGCGTGCTGCTGGTCGGCGGGTGGCTGCACGGGCGGGGTGCGGTCGGGGTGGGCGCGGTGGTGGCCGCCGCGCTGTATCTGCGGCAGTTCACCGAGCCGCTGGACCAGATCCTGATGCGCGTGGAGCAACTGCAGTCCAGCGGGGCCTCGTTCGCCCGCGTGGAGGGCCTGGCGCGGGCGTCCCGCCCGGGCGGCGGGGCGGGCGGCTGCCCGGTCCCGGCGGACGACCGGATCGACGTGCGCGATGTGCGGTACGCCTACGAACGCGGCGGCGAGGTGCTGCGCGGGGTGGATCTGACGGTACGGCCCGGGGAGCGGCTCGCGGTGGTGGGTCCCTCCGGCGCCGGCAAGACGACGCTCAGCCGGCTGCTCGCGGGCATCGACCGGCCCGGGGCGGGCACGGTGACGGTGGGCGGGGTGCCGGTCGCCGAGCTGGCGCCGGAGCTGCTGCGCCGCCAGGTGGTGCTGGTCACGCAGGAGCACCATGTGTTCCTCGGCACGGTCCGCGACAACCTGCTGATCGCCGAGCCGGAGGCGACGGACGGCGATGTGTGGGCGGCGCTCACGGCGGTGGGCGCCGACGACTGGGTCCGCGGCCTGCCGGACGGCCTCGACACCCGCCTGGGCCCGGGGGGCACGGCCACCGACGGCTCGCAGGCGCAGCAACTCGCCCTGGCCCGGGTGGTGCTGGCCGACCCGCACACCCTGATCCTCGACGAGGCGACGGCTCTGCTGGACCCCACCACGGCCCGCCACACCGAACGCGCCCTCGCCGCCGTCCTCGAGGGCCGCACGGTCATCGCCATCGCCCACCGCCTCCACACGGCCCACGACGCCGACCGCGTGGCGGTCATGGAGAACGGCCGCCTCACTGAACTGGGCACGCACGAGGACCTGGTGACGGCGGGGGGCGCGTACGCGGCGCTATGGCGGACCTGGCACGGGGATACGGCCCAGGAGGCGTGAGGGGGATCCTCGCCTGCCTGCCCAACGATCCGCATACCGAACATGAACATCCGGTCAACGACCGTTTTCCGGCCAAGTTTGTGACGCGGTCCTGACAGCCAGGATGATCCCCTGCCACTCTTCCCAAGCCGCCTCACAGCAACCCCACGACTGCACGTGCTCGTGCCCGGGCGGCCCGCACCTCCAGCTCCGCGCACGTCCTGTTCTGCCCGGACGCCCCAACCCACCGTCCGGTCTCCCCTGGCCGCGTGACCCACGGCCATGCAGAAGGAGTCAGTGTTGAGACGCAATTCCTCTCGCGGACGCACCTCCCACACCCCGCAGTTCCGCACCGCGCACCGTCGTAGCGCCACCCTCGCCCTCGCCGGTGTCGCCGCGCTGATCGCCGCCGCCGTCCAGTCGGGCGCGGCCAGTGCCGCACCGGCGCCCGCGCCGCACGCCGGCAAGGCGAACCCAGCGCACATGGCGCTGAAGCTCACCCCCTCGCAGCGCGCCGAGCTGCTGCGCGACGCCGACGCCGCCAAGGCCGCGACGGCGCGGTCGATCGGCCTCGGCGGCAAGGAGAAGCTGACCGTCAAGGACGTCGTGAAGGACGCCGACGGCACGCTCCACACCCGCTACGAGCGCACCTACGCCGGCCTGCCCGTCCTCGGCGGCGACCTGGTCGTGGACAGCAACAGGTCCGGCAAGACCATGGACGTCGTCCGGGCCACGAACGCCAGGGTCCAGGTCGCCGGTCTCACCCCCAAGGTGTCCGAGGCGGCCGCCGAGAAGCAGGCCGTGCAGCGGGCGAAGGCGCGCGGCGGCACCAGGCCGGCCGCGGACAGCGTCCGCAAGGTGATCTGGGCGGCGACCGGCAGGCCCGTCCTCGCCTACGAGACGGTCGTCGGCGGCCTCCAGGACGACGGCACCCCGAACCAGCTGCACGTCATCACCGATGCCGCCACCGGCAAGAAGCTCTACGAGTACCAGGGCATCGAGACCGGCATCGGCAACACGCAGTACAGCGGGCAGGTCACGCTGACCACGACCCACTCGGGCTCGTCGTACACGCTGACCGACGGCTCGCGCGGCGGGCACAAGACGTACAACCTGAACCACGGCAGCGACGGCACCGGCACGCTGTTCTCGCAGAGCAACGACACCTGGGGCGACGGCACCACGTCCAACGCGGCCACCGCGGGCGCCGACGCCGCCTACGGCGCGCAGGAGACCTGGGACTTCTACAAGAACACCTTCGGCCGCAGCGGCATCAAGAACGACGGCGTGGGCGCCTACTCCCGCGTGCACTACGGCGATTCGTACGTCAACGCCTTCTGGGACGACAGCTGCTTCTGCATGACCTACGGCGACGGCTCGAACAACGCCGACCCGCTGACCGCGCTGGACGTGGCCGGGCACGAGATGAGCCACGGCGTCACCGCCAACACCGCGGGCCTGGACTACAGCGACGAGTCCGGCGGCCTGAACGAGGCCACCAGCGACATCATGGGCACCGGCGTGGAGTTCTACGCCAACAACGCCTCCGACCCCGGTGACTACCTCATCGGCGAGAAGATCAACATCAACGGCGACGGCACCCCGCTGCGCTACATGGACAAGCCCAGCAAGGACGGCAGCTCCGCGGACTCCTGGTACTCGGGCGTCGGCAACCTCGACGTGCACTACTCCTCCGGGATCGCCAACCACTTCTTCTACCTGCTGAGCGAGGGCAGCGGAGCCAAGACGATCAACGGCGTCAGCTACGACTCGCCGACCTCGGACGGGCTTCCCGTGACCGGAATCGGCCGGGACAAGGCGCTGCAGATCTGGTACCGGGCGCTGACCACCAAGTTCACCTCCACCACGAACTACGCCGACGCCCGCACCGGCACCCTCGCGGCGGCCGGCGAGCTGTACGGCACCTCCAGCGCCGAGTACGCCGCGGTCGAGGACGCCTGGGCGGGTGTCAACGTCGGCTCACGCTCCGGCGGTGGCGGCGGTGGCGGTGGCGGTGGCGGCACCGGTTCGACGTACGACAACAACACGCAGATGGCGATCCCCGACAACGGGCCCGCCATCACCTCGGCCGTCACCGTCTCCGACCGGAGCGGGAACGCGCCCGGCAATCTCCAGGTGAGCGTCGACATCACGCACACCTGGCGGGGCGACCTGGTGATCGACCTCGTCGGCCCGTCCGGCACCGCCTACCGGCTGAAGAACTTCAGCGCCTCCGACTCGGCCGACAACGTGAAGGCGACGTACACGGTCAACGCCGCCGCCGAACCTGCCAACGGAACGTGGAAGTTGAGGGTGCAGGATCAAGCCAGTCAGGACACGGGCACGCTCAACGACTGGAAGCTGATCTTCCCGTAAGCCGCAGGCCGCAGGCCCGTCACCACGGGACCGTCCGGGGGTTCGGCACCTCCGGACGGTCCCGGTTCACACGCCTGAAATGTTTCCCCGGCGGTCGTCTTTCAGCCAACATCACTTAAGGGTCCTGACATGTACGCGCCCTTGATGTCACTCTCTCTCCACCCGCCGCAGCAGCACAGCAACTTCACGACCCCACACAGCCGGGCCGGTAACCCCACACTGCCCGGACTCCCCACATGAAGGAGCTTCAGGTGACCCCCCGCTACGCGCGTCACAAGCGCACCACTCTGGCCATCGCCACCGCTGTCGCAGCCGGAGCCCTGCTCTCCACCGGGCTGACCACCAGCGCTTCCGCCCAGCCCACGGCCAAGGCGCAGGCCGCCGCGCCGGCCGCGCTGTCCGCCTCCACCCACGCCTCCCTGATCCAGCAGGCGCAGGGCAACGCCGTCGCCACCGCACAGCAGATAGGCCTCGGCGCCAAGGAGAAGCTGATCGTCAAGGACGTCGTCAAGGACGCCGACGGCACGCTCCACACCCGCTACGAGCGCACCTACGCGGGCCTGCCGGTGCTCGGCGGCGACCTCGTCGTGCACACCGCCAAGTCCGGCAAGACCAAGGGCATCACCAGAGCGACCAAGGCGGCCATCAAGGTGGCCTCGCTCAAGCCGCAGATCACCGCCGCCAAGGCCGAGAAGCTCGCGGTGTCCGCCGCCCGGACCCTCGGCTCCGCCAAGTCCGCCGCGGACGGCGCGCGCAAGGTGATCTGGGCCGCCTCCGGCAAGCCCGTCCTCGCCTACGAGACGATCGTCGGCGGATTCCAGGACGACGGCACCCCGAACCAGCTGCACGTCATCACCGACGCCGCCACGGGCAAGAAGCTCTTCGAGTACCAGGGCATCGAGAACGCGACCGGCACCGGCAAGACCCTGTACTCGGGCACCGTCGGCCTCACCGTCAACCTGTCGGGCTCGACGTACCAGCTGAACGACACCTCGCGCGGCGGCCACAAGACCTACAACCTGGCCCGCAAGACGTCCGGCACCGGCACCCTGGTCACCAACTCGACCAGCACCTTCGGCACCGGCACCGCCTCCAGCTCCTCCAGCAACCAGACGGCCGCCGCCGACGCCGCCTACGGCGCGCAGGAGACCTGGGACTACTACAAGAACACCTTCGGCCGCAGCGGTATCAAGAACGACGGCAAGGCCGCCTACTCCCGCGTCCACTACGGCAGCTCGTACGTGAACGCCTTCTGGGACGACAGCTGCTTCTGCATGACCTACGGCGACGGCTCGAACAACACCGACCCGCTGACCTCGCTCGACGTGGCCGGCCACGAGATGACCCACGGCGTCACCGCCAACACCGCGGGCCTGGACTACAGCGGCGAGTCCGGCGGCCTGAACGAAGCGACCAGCGACATCCTCGGCGGCGTCGGCGTGGAGTTCTACGCCAACAACGCCAATGACCCCGGTGACTACCTCATCGGCGAGAAGATCAACATCAACGGCGACGGCACCCCGCTGCGCTACATGGACAAGCCCAGCAAGGACGGCGGCTCGGCGGACTCCTGGTCATCCTCCGTCGGCGACCTGGACGTCCACTACTCGTCCGGTGTCGCGAACCACTTCTTCTACCTCCTCTCGGAGGGCAGCGGCGCCAAGACGATCAACGGCGTGTCCTACAACTCGCCGACGTCCAACGGCTCCACGGTCACCGGCATCGGCCGGGACAAGGCGCTCCAGATCTGGTACAAGGCGCTGACCACGTACTTCACCTCGACCACCGACTACGCCGGTGCCCGCTCGGGCACCCTGTCGGCGGCGGCGGACCTGTACGGCTCCAGCAGCACCGAGTACAAGACGGTGGCGGCTGCCTGGTCGGCGGTCAACGTCAACTGACACACATCCAGTCGAGCGCGAGGCGGCACCCGGTGGGAGGAACCTCCGGGTGCCGCCTACGCTTGTGACCCATGTCCTCGGCGCCCTTCACCTACGAGCCGGCCGGTGCGACCCGCGACGACCTGACGTACTGCCCGCCCGGCTTCCACCCCTTGTTCGTGCGCACCCGCATCGGCGAGGGTCACACACTCTTCCAACGGGCGGCCGAGGCGGTCCTCACCTGGGAGATGCACCGCGCGATGGGCGTGGGCATCGACGCCACCGCCCATCGCGCGGCCCCCGGTGTCGGCGTCACCGTCACCTTGGCGGGCCTGCTCAAGGCGCCCTGCCGCATCATCTGGACCGCGGAGGAACCCCGCCGGGCCGGCTGGGCCTACGGCACCCTGGAGGGCCACCCCGAGTGCGGCGAGGAGGCCTTCCTGGTCGACCGCACCGGCGACGGCACGGTCTGGCTGACGGTGGCCGCGTTCAGCAGACCGGCCAAGTGGTACGCCAGGGCCGCCGGCCCGGCGACACGGGGCCTGCAGCACGCGTACGCCCGCCGCTGCGGGGCGGTGCTGAAGAAGCTGTGCGCGGGGCTGTCCGAGGAGTGACCCGCAGGGTGACCGCCCCGCCGAGGGCGTGACCCCCTCGCCCCGCGCCGCTCACCGCAACAACACCCCCGCCCCCTCCGCCACGTCCTGCGACGGCACCGCCACCAGCCCCGGCTCCGCGGCCGAGGCGAGGAGGCGGTGGGTGGGCAGGATGCGGACCGTGTAGCCGTAGGGGCCCGTGCGGTCGAGGGAGAGGGGGCCCTCGTAGAGCAGCCGGCCCTCCAGATCCGGCGTGCCCGCCGGCTTCAGCGGGACCACCTCCGCGTCCGTGATGCGGTCCTCCGCGTCCACCCGGCCGGAGACCGCCTGGACCTCCACGTCGTCCGGGGTGAGGTCGCCGAGGGCCACCCGCACGCGCAGGCCCACGGTGGTGCCCAGTTCCGCCGTGGACGCCGTCGCGGTCGTCTCCACGTGGTCGACGCTGACGCCGGGCCAGGCCGCCCGCACCCGGGCCTTCCAGGCGGCCAGTTCCCCGGCCGTGTCCGGGGTCAGTGCGCGGTGGGACTGGGCCGCGGGGGTGTAGAGGCGGTCCACGTACTCCCGGACCATGCGCCCGGCCAGCACCTTCGGGCCCAGCAGGGTGAGGGTCTGGCGGACCATCTGGATCCAGCGGTCGGGCAGGCCCGCGCGCCCGCGCTCGTAGAAGCGGGGGGTGACCCGCTGCTCCAGCAGGTCGTACAGGGCCGCCGCCTCGATGTCGTCGCGCCGCTCCGGGTCGGTGCCCGCGCCGTCCGCCGTCGGGATGGCCCAGCCGAAGTCCGGCTGGAACCACTCGTCCCACCAGCCGTCCAGGACGGAGAGATTGAGACAGCCGTTGAGCGCCGCCTTCATCCCGCTCGTACCGCAGGCCTCCAGCGGGCGCAGCGGGTTGTTCAGCCAGATGTCACAGCCGGGGTAGAGCTTCTGCGCCATCGCCATGCCGTAGTCCGGCAGGAAGACGATGCGGTGGCGCACGCGCGGGTCGTCGGCGAAGCGGACCAGCTCCTGGACGAGGCGCTTGCCGCTGTCGTCCGCGGGGTGCGCCTTGCCGGCGACCACGATCTGCACCGGGCGGTCCGGGTGGAGCAGGAGTTCCATCAGGCGGTCGCGGTCGCGGAGCATCAGCGTCAGGCGCTTGTACGACGGGACCCGGCGGGCGAAGCCGATCGTCAGCACGTCCGGGTCGAGGACGTGCTCGATCCACCCCAACTCGGCGTCCCCGGCGCCGCGTTGACGCCACGACGCGCGCAGCCGCTCGCGCACCTCCTGCACCAGCTGTTCGCGCAGGGTGCGGCGCAGCTCCCAGATCTCCTGGTCCGGGATGTGCGCGACCGAGTCCCAGCGCTCGGAGCCGCCGACGGTCAGCGCGTCCTCGGCCCGCTGGGCGCCGACCTCCCGGGCGCCCAGCCGCAGCACCTCCGGGGCCACCCAGGTCGGCGCGTGCACCCCGTTGGTCACGGAGGTGATCGGCACCTCCTCGGCGTCGAATCCCGGCCACAGTCCCGCGAACATCTCCCGGCTGACCTGCCCGTGCAGCAGCGACACCCCGTTGGCCCGCTGGGCCAGCCGGAGCCCCATCACCGCCATGTTGAACAGGTTCGGCTCGCCGCCCGGGTACGTCTCCATGCCGAGCGCCAGGATCCGGTGCACCTCGATGCCCGGGAGTTCGGCGTCGGGCCCGAAGTGCCGGGCGACCAGCTCCCGGTCGAAGCGGTCGATGCCGGCCGGGACCGGGGTGTGCGTGGTGAACACCGTGCCGCCGCGCACGGCCTCCAGGGCCGCGTCGAAGTCGAGCCCGGCCGCGCACAGTTCGGCGATCCGCTCCAGGCCGAGGAAGCCCGCGTGTCCCTCGTTGGTGTGGAACACCTCCGGCTGCGGGTGCCCGGTGAGGCGGCAGTACGCCCGCACCGCCCGCACACCCCCTATCCCGAGCAGCATCTCCTGCAGCAGCCGGTGTTCACCGCCGCCGCCGTAGAGCCGGTCGGTCACCCCGCGTTCGCCGAGGTCGTTCTCCTCCACGTCCGAGTCGAGCAGCAGCAGCGGCACCCGGCCGACCTGCGCCAGCCAGATCCGCGCGCGCAGCGCCCTGCCGCCGGGCAGCGCGAGCGAGAGCTGCGCCGGGGTGCCGTCGGGCTCCTTCAGCCGGGTCAGGGGCAGCTCGTTGGGGTCGAGCACCGGGTAGTGCTCCTGCTGCCAGCCGTCGCGGGACAGCGTCTGCCGGAAGTACCCGTGCCGGTACAGCAGCCCGACCCCGATCAGCGGTACGCCGAGGTCGCTGGCCGCCTTCAGATGGTCGCCGGCGAGGATGCCGAGGCCGCCGGAGTACTGGGGCAGCGCGGCCGTGATGCCGAACTCCGGGGAGAAATAGGCGACCGCGGCGGGCAGCCCGTCCGCCTGGGTCTGGTACCAGCGTTCGCCGGTCAGATAGTCGTCGAGGTCGTCGGCGACCGCGGTCAGCCGGCGCAGGAACCGCCGGTCCCCGGCCAGCTCGGCCAGCCGCGCCGGCCGCACCCGGCCCAGCAGCCGTACCGGATCGCCCTGGGCCGCGGCCCAGGCCTCGGGGTCGACGGACCGGAACAGGTCGCGCGTTTCCGCATGCCAGGACCAGCGCAGATTGCGCGCCAGGTCGCTCAGCGGCCGGAGGGGTTCGGGGAGAACGGGACGGACGGTGAACCGACGGATCGCCTTCACACTTCCACCTCGGACGCGTCGCGGGGTGAGACGTACGGCGCGCCGCACGTCTCGTCGTCACTGCCGACGGTAGTGGTTACCGGGGGGTCGGTGGGGATGTGCCGGGCGGGGTGTCGGGGCGTGCGGAAGCGGTCGCGGGGTAACCGGGAAAAGGGGGCCGGTCCGACGGGTGGACATACGCGCGAGTAGTTAACAAAGTGCCGGATTGCCCACCCGAACAGGGTGGGAAGGCTCCTCCGGTACACACCCCACAGGCGCACCACAGCACCTCGCAGGACCCACCTCCCCACACCCATCCGCCCACACCCACGTTGACGCGGACAGGAGCGGTCATGCCCGCCACGCACCACTCGTCAGGACCCCCGACAAGCAGCAGGACCCCGGCGGCCGCGAAGAAGGCGACGGCCAAAAAACCGGTAAAACCCGGTGCCGGGAAGAAGGTGTCACCGCCGCCGGCCGGCTCTCTCGGCCGGATCCCCGTCCTCGACGTACGCCCCGTGGTCCAGCAGGGGCGCAGGCCGGCCAAAGCGGTGACCGGTGAGGCGTTCGAGGTGTCGGCCACCGTCTTCCGGGAGGGGCACGACGCCGTCGCGGCGAACGTGGTGCTGCGCGACCCGGCCGGGCGGCCCGGACCCTGGACGCCGATGCGCGAACTCGCCCCGGGCACGGACCGCTGGGGCGCGACCGTCACCGCCGGCGAGCCCGGCCGCTGGACGTACACCGTGGAGGCCTGGTCCGACCCGCTGGCCACCTGGTGGCACCACGCGCAGATCAAGATCCCGGCCGGCCTCGACACCGAGCTGGTCCTGGAGGAGGGCGCCCGGCTGTACGAGCGCGCGGCGGCCGGCGTCCCGAAGGCGCACCGGCCGCTCGTACGAAGGACGGTGGCGGCCCTGCGCGACGAGAAACGGCCGGCCGCCTGGCGCCTCGCGGCGGCCCTGGCCCCGGAGGTGCGGGCGCTGCTGGTCCGTCATCCGCTGCGGGAGCTGGTGACCGCTTCCGATGCGATGCCGTTGCTGGTGGAGCGGGAGCGGGCGCTGTTCGGTTCCTGGTACGAGTTCTTCCCGCGTTCGGAGGGCACTCTCGCGCGGCCGCACGGCACGTTCCGTACGGCCGCGCGCCGGCTGAAGCCGATCGCGGACATGGGCTTCGACGTCGTCTACCTCCCCCCGGTGCATCCCATCGGCACGACCTTCCGCAAGGGCCCGAACAACACTCTCACCGCCGGTGTGGACGACGTGGGTGTGCCGTGGGCGATCGGTTCGCCGGAGGGCGGGCACGACGCGGTCCATCCCGCCCTGGGCACGCTGGAGGACTTCGACCGTTTCGTGGGCCGGGCGCGGGAGTTGGGCCTGGAGGTGGCCCTGGACTTCGCGTTGCAGTGCTCCCCGGACCATCCGTGGGTGGAGAAGCATCCGGAGTGGTTCCACCACCGGCCCGACGGCACGATCGCGTACGCCGAGAACCCGCCGAAGAAGTACCAGGACATCTACCCCATCGCGTTCGACGCGGACATGGACGGGCTGGTCGCGGAGACGGTGCGGATCCTGCGGCACTGGATGGGCCACGGGGTGCGGATCTTCCGGGTCGACAACCCGCACACCAAACCGGTGGTGTTCTGGGAGCGGGTCATCGCCGAGATCAACGGCAGGGACCCGGACGTGATCTTCCTGGCGGAGGCGTTCACCCGTCCGGCGATGCTGCACACCCTCGCCCAGATCGGCTTCCAGCAGTCGTACACGTACTTCACCTGGCGCAACAGCAAGCAGGAACTGACCGAGTACCTGGGCGAGTTGACGGGTGAGGCGGCGGCCTACATGCGGCCGAACCTGTTCGTGAACACCCCGGACATCCTGCACGCCTACCTCCAGCACGGCGGGCGGCCCGCGTTCGAGGTGCGGGCCGTGCTCGCCGCGACCCTCTCCCCCACCTGGGGCATCTACAGCGGCTACGAGCTGTGCGAGAACACCCCGCTGCGCGAGGGCGGCGAGGAGTACCTCGACTCCGAGAAGTACCAGCTCAAGGCCCGCGACTGGGCGGCCGCCGAACGCGAGGGCCGCAGCATCGCCCCCCTGATCACCCGGCTCAACACCATCCGCCGCCGGCACCCCGCCCTGCGTCAGCTGCGCGATCTGCACTTCCACCACGCCGACAAGGACGCGGTGATCGCCTACTCGAAGCGGAGCGGGTCGAACACGGTTCTGGTGGTCGCCAACCTCGACCCCCACCATACCCAGGAGGCCATGATCTCGTTGGACATGCCGCGACTCGGCCTGGACTGGCACGAGTCGGTGCCGGTGCGCGACGAGCTGACCGGCGAGACCTATCACTGGGGCAGGGCCAACTACGTGCGCCTCGAGCCGGGCCTGAGGCCCGCGCACGTCTTCAGCGTCCTGCGACCGTCCAACCCGCAGACCGGAGGGTCACCCACCACATGACCGTCAACGAGCCCGTTCCGGACACCTTCGAGGACACACCTGCCAAGGACCGGGACCCGGAGTGGTTCAAACGCGCCGTCTTCTACGAGGTCCTGGTCCGCTCCTTCCAGGACAGCAACGGCGACGGAATCGGCGACCTGAAGGGTCTGACCGCCAAGCTGGACTATCTGCAGTGGCTCGGCGTGGACTGCCTGTGGCTGCCGCCGTTCTTCAAGTCACCGCTCAGGGACGGCGGTTACGACGTCTCGGACTACACCGCCGTGCTCCCGGACTTCGGGGACCTCGCCGACTTCGTGGAGTTCGTGGACGCCGCCCACCAGCGCGGCATGCGCGTGATCATCGACTTCGTCATGAACCACACGAGCGACCAGCACCCGTGGTTCCAGGAGTCCAGGCGCGACCCGGACGGTCCGTACGGGGACTACTACGTCTGGGCCGACGACGACAAGCAGTTCCCCGGCGCCCGGATCATCTTCGTCGACACCGAGGCCTCCAACTGGACGTACGACCCCGTACGCAAGCAGTACTACTGGCACCGCTTCTTCTCGCACCAGCCGGACCTGAACTACGAGAACCCGGCGGTACAGGAGGAGATGATCTCCGCGCTGAAGTTCTGGCTGGATCTCGGTATCGACGGGTTCCGGCTGGACGCCGTGCCGTACCTGTACCAGCAGGAGGGCACCAACTGCGAGAACCTGCCGGCGACCCACCAGTTCCTCAAGCGGGTGCGCAAGGAGATCGACAGCCAGTACCCGGACACCGTGCTGCTGGCCGAGGCCAACCAGTGGCCGGAGGACGTGGTCGACTACTTCGGGGACTACGCCTCCGGCGGCGACGAGTGCCACATGGCCTTCCACTTCCCCGTCATGCCGCGCATCTTCATGGCGGTGCGCCGCGAGTCCCGCTACCCCGTCTCCGAGATCCTCGCCAAGACCCCGGCGATCCCCTCGAACTGCCAGTGGGGCATCTTTCTGCGCAACCACGACGAGCTGACCCTCGAGATGGTCACCGACGAGGAGCGCGACTACATGTGGGCCGAGTACGCCAAGGACCCGCGGATGCGCGCCAACATCGGCATCAGGCGCCGCCTCGCCCCCCTCCTCGACAACGACCGCAACCAGATCGAGCTGTTCACCGCCCTGCTGCTGTCCCTGCCCGGCTCGCCGATCCTGTACTACGGCGACGAGATCGGCATGGGGGACAACATCTGGCTCGGCGACCGCGACGCCGTACGCACCCCCATGCAGTGGACCCCCGACCGCAACGCCGGCTTCTCCTCCAGCGACCCCGGGCGGCTGTTCCTGCCGACGATCATGGACCCGGTCTACGGCTACCAGGTCACCAACGTGGAAGCCGCGATGTCCTCGCCCTCCTCGCTGCTGCACTGGACCCGCCGCATGATCGAGATCCGCAAGCAGAACCCTGCTTTCGGACTGGGGACCTACAACGAGTTGCAGTCCTCCAACCCGGCGGTGCTCGCCTTCCTGCGGGAGGCCCCGTTGTCGGCGGAGGGAGGGGACGACCTCGTGCTGTGCGTCCACAACTTCTCGCGCTTCGCCCAGCCCACCGAGCTGGACCTGAGCCGGTTCAGCGGGCGGCACCCGGTCGAGCTGTTCGGCGGGGTCCGCTTTCCGGCCATCGGCTCGCTGCCGTACCTGCTCACCCTCGCGGGCCACGGCTTCTACTGGTTCCGGCTGCGCCGGGACGCCGTCTAGAGCGGAGCGTTTCGGCCGGGCGGGGCGGTGGCGCGTTTCCACCGTCCCGCCCGGGGCACGCATCAGGAACACCCCGACGACCCGGGGAAAGGACGTGACGCCCATGGCGGAAACGGTCACCCCCTTCGGCACCGCCCCCTCGCTCCTGGACTCCCTCGACCCCTTGTTGCGCGCGTGGCTGCCGAGGCAGCGCTGGTTCGCGGGCAAGGGGCGTCCGGTCACCGGGTTCACTCCCGTGGCCGTCACCGAACTGCTCCCGCCGGACGGGCGGTTCGGCCTGTACCACCTGCTGCTGCGCGTGCACCAGCCGATCACGCCGGGCCCCGGCGACTGCTACCAGCTCCTCATAGGCGTGCGCGAGGCGCTGCCGCCCCGGCTGGCGCCCGCGCTGATCGGACACCTTGAGGAGGGGCCGCTCGCCGGACGCACGGTGTACGACGCCCTGTACGACCCCCGGCCCGCCGAAGTGCTCCTGGAGGCCCTGCGCACCCGGGCCCGCATCGGCGGGCTGCGCTTCGAACGGGACCGGCGCCAGGAGATCCGCGAGGGTCTCGTGGCCCGGCTGATGACCGCCGAGCAGTCCAACTCGTCGGTCGTGTACGGAGATACGTTCATCCTGAAGCTGTTGCGCCGGGTGATGCCCGGCGTCAACCCCGACCTGGAGATACCGCTCGCGCTGGCCCGTGAGGGCTGCCCCCGGGTGCCCGCGCCGACGGCCTGGGCGCACGCCGAGACCGGCCGGGAGCCGTATGTCCTCGCCGTGCTCCAGCCCTTCGTGCGCGGCGCGGCCGACGGCTGGGAGCTGGCGCTGCGCGAGCTGGCCAAGGGCGAGGACTTCGCCGCCGAGGCGCGGGAGCTGGGCCGGGCCACCGCCGAGGTGCACACCGCGCTCGCCCGGGCCCTGCCGACGGTCACCCTCGGCCATGCCCAGCTCGAGGCGCTGGCCGGCGGCATGACCGAGCGGCTGGCGGCGGCCGTCCAGGCCGTGCCGGCACTGCGGCCGTACGAGAGCGGGCTGCGGCAGGCGTACCGGGATCTGGACCGGCTCGCCGCCCAGGGCCACACCTGGACCGCGCAGCGCATCCACGGCGATCTGCACCTCGGGCAGTGCCTGCGCTCGGCGTCCGGTGACTGGTCGCTGATCGACTTCGAGGGCGAGCCGGCCCGGCCGCTCGCCGAACGGCGGCTGCCGCAGCCGCCGGTGCGGGACATCGCGGGGATGCTCCGCTCCTTCGACTACGCGGCCCACTCGGTGAGCCCGGCCGCGCCGGACTGGGCGCGCGGCTGCCGGGCCGCCTACTGCGCCGGGTACGCGCAGGTGGCCGGCCGCGACCCGCGCGCCGATCCGGTGCTGCTACGGGCCTGTGAGACCGACAAGGCCGTCTACGAGGTGGTCTACGAGGCCCGGCACCGCCCCGACTGGCTGCCCGTACCGCTCTCGGCGATCCGCCGTCTCGCCGCGTGAAGAAACAGGAGGCTCGTCCGTGCCCAACAAGTCGATCAAGCCTGCCGCCCCGGACGCCGCCGACCGCGAACGGCTCCTGCACGGCACCCATCACGACCCGCACGCGGTCCTGGGCGCCCATCCCGTGCCCGCAGGTGTCGTCTTCCGGGCACTGCGGCCCTACGCGCTCGGCGTCACGGTCGTCGCCGGTGAGCTGCGGGCCGAGCTGCACGACGACGGCGACGGCTTCTTCTCCGGTCTGCTCCCGCTCACCGAGGTCCCCGTCCACCGGCTGCTCGTGGCGTACGAGGGGACGGTCCTGGACACCGAGGACGCCTACCGCTTCCTGCCCACGCTGGGCGAGCTGGACCTGCATCTGATCGGCGAGGGCCGGCACGAGCAGCTGTGGCAGGCGCTCGGCGCGCACGTCACCGTCCACCAGGGCGTGCCCGGCACCCGGTTCGCGGTGTGGGCGCCCAACGCGCGCGGGGTGCGGCTCGCGGGCGGCTTCAACCACTGGGACGGGACCGGGTTCCCGCTGCGTTCGCTGGGCTCGTCCGGGGTGTGGGAGCTGTTCGTGCCGGGCATCGGCGAGGGCGAGCCGTACAAGTTCGAGATCACCCGCCCGGACGGCTCGCACACTCTGCGCGCCGACCCGCTGGCCCGGCGCACCGAGGTGCCGCCCGCCACGGCGTCGATCGTGACCGCCTCGCACCACGAGTGGGACGACGCCCGGTGGCTGGCGCACCGCGGCGACACCGCCGTGCACGAGGCGCCGTTCTCGGTCTACGAGGTCCATCTCCCCTCCTGGCGGCCAGGTCTGACGTATCGTCAGCTGGCCGAGCAGCTCCCCGCGTACGTGACGGAGACGGGCTTCACGCACGTGGAGCTGATGCCGGTCGCCGAGCATCCCTTCGGCGGCTCCTGGGGCTACCAGGTGACCGGCTTCTACGCCCCCACGGCCCGGCTCGGCACACCGGACGACTTCAAGTACCTGGTGGACCGGCTGCACCAGGCCGGCATCGGCGTGCTGATGGACTGGGTCCCGGCGCACTTCCCGCGTGACGACTGGGCGCTGGCCGAGTTCGACGGGCGCCCGTTGTACGAGCACCACGATCCGCTGCGGGCCGCGCACCCGGACTGGGGGACGCTGGAGTTCGACTTCGGCCGCCGCGAAGTGCGCAACTTCCTGGTGGCAAACGCCGTGTACTGGTGCGAGGAGTTCCACATCGACGGGCTGCGCGTGGACGCGGTGGCCTCGATGCTCTATCTGGACTACTCACGCGAGCCGGGCGGGTGGACGCCGAACGAGCACGGCGGCCGGGAGAACCTGGACGCGGTGGCCTTCCTGCAGGAGATGAACGCCACCGTCTACCGGCGCTGCCCGGGTGTCGTCACCATCGCCGAGGAGTCCACCGCCTGGGACGGCGTCACCCGCCCCACCCACCACCGGGGCCCGAGCGGCTTCGGCGGGCTCGGCTTCGGCCTGAAGTGGAACATGGGCTGGATGCACGACTCGCTGCAGTACATGAGCCACGAGCCGGTGCACCGCAGGTACCACCACCACGAGATGACGTTCTCGATGGTGTACGCCTACAGCGAGAACTACGTCCTGCCGATCTCGCACGACGAGGTCGTGCACGGCAAACGGTCCCTGGTGTCGAAGATGCCCGGCGACTGGTGGCAGCAGCGCGCCGGTCATCGCGCCTACCTGGGCTTCATGTGGTCCCACCCCGGCAAGCAACTCCTCTTCATGGGCCAGGAGTTCGCACAGGGCGCCGAGTGGTCCGAGGCGCACGGCCCGGACTGGTGGCTGCTCGACGCGGCGTACGGCGCCGGGGCCGACCACCGGGGCGTGCGGGACCTGGTCCGGGACCTGAACGCGCTCTACCGCGCGACCCCGGCGCTGTGGCAGCGCGACACCGACCCGGCGGGCTTCCAGTGGATCACCGGGGACGCGGCCGACGACAACGTCTTCGCGTTCCTGCGCCTGGACGCGGACGGCAGCCCGCTGCTCGCCGTCTGCCACTTCTCCCCGGTGGTCCGCCACGACTACCGCCTCGGTGTCCCCGAGGACATACCGGCCTGGCTGGAGGTGCTCAACACCGACGCCGTGCGCTACGGCGGCAGCGGCGTGACCCACCCGGACGCGGTCAAGCCGGAGCCGCAGGGCGCGCACGGCCGCCCCGCGAGCATCAGGCTGACGCTGCCGCCGCTGGCTACGGTGTGGCTGCGGCCTGCCTGAGCGCCTCGGGCAGGTCGCCGGTGTGCAGCACCCCGAGCCGCTGGGTGGCCCGGGTCAGGGCCACGTACAGGTCGCTGGTGCCGTACCGGGCCGGCTCCACCACCAGCACCGAGTCGAATTCGAGGCCCTTGGCCTGGCGCGGGTCGAGCAGGACGACCGTACGGGTCAGATCGGGCTCGGCGCCGGCCGTGACGCCGTCCAGCCGCGCGGCGAGGCGGCGGTGCAGCTCGCGCGGGGCGATCACCGCCAACCGGCCCTCGTCCGGAGTCAGTTCGGCGACCGCCTTGGCCACGGCCTCGGGCAGGTCGTCGGCCCGCCGCACCCAGGGCCGCACGCCGGTGGAACGGACCGAACTCGGCGGCTCGAAGTCCGGGTTCTCGGCGCGGACGACGGCTGCGGCCAGCTCCATGATCTCGGCCGGGGTGCGGTAGTTGACCCCGAGCCGGGTGTGCTCCCAGCGGTCCTCGACGTACGGCTCGAGGATGTCCGCCCAGGAGCCGGAACCGGCCGCCTCCGCCGTCTGGGCCGGATCGCCCACCAGGGTCATCGAGCGGGTCGGGCTGCGCCGCATCAGCAGGCGCCAGGCCATCGGCGACAGCTCCTGCGCCTCGTCCACGATGATGTGCCCGAACGCCCAGGTGCGGTCGGCCGCGGCGCGCTCCGCGGCGCTGCGGTGGTCCGCCTCCTCCTGCCGCTCGGCGAACCGCTCGGCGTCGATGATGTCGTGCGCCGACAGCACCTCGGAGGCGTCCGGGTCACTGTCCTCCTTGTCCTCGAACTCGTACGTCCGGGAGGCGTACGACACGTCCAGCACGCCCTGGGCGTAAGCGATCTGCGTCTCTCGTTCGCGCTCGGCACGGGCCCGTGCCGAGCGCTCGTCCTCGCCGAGGAGTTCGGCCGCCTCGTCCAGCAGGGGCACGTCGGCGACGGTCCAGGCCCGGGTCACCGGGCGCCGGATGGCGGCCGCGTCCGCGTCGCCGACGTACCGCTCCGGCTCGGCGAGGAAGTCGGCGACGAGGCGCTGCGGGGTGACCCTCGGCCACAACTGGTCGATGGCGGACCAGACTTCGGGGTTCTCGGCGAGTTCGTCGCGGATCTGGGTGATGTCGGAGGCGTCGAGCAGGCTGCTGCCGTCGTAGGGGTCGGTGCCCACGCGCTCGGCGTACAGCTCGGTGAGGGTGTTGAGGATGTGGCCCTCGAAGTACTCGCGGGCCGCGTTGTGCGGCAGCTTGGCGGCGCGGGTGCGCTCGCGGGCCACGCCGACGAGACCGTCGTCGAGCATCAGCACCTCGCGGTCGTGCTCGATCGCGATCACCGGGTCGGGCAGGGCCTGCCGGTCGCGGACGGCGGCGGCGAGCGCCTCGGCCATGTCGGCGCGGCCCTTCACGGCGGCCGCCCCGGGGGTGTCGGCGGCGGTCGCCTTCACGCCGGGGAACAGCTCGCCGACTGTGGCCAGCAGCACCCCGGTCTCGCCGAGGGAGGGCAGCACCTCGCCGATGTAGCCGAGGAAGGCCGGGTTGGGGCCGACGATCAGCACGGCCCGGCGGGCCAGCAGCTCGCGGTACTCGTAGAGGAGATAAGCCGCGCGGTGCAGGGCGACCGCCGTCTTTCCGGTGCCCGGCCCGCCCTCGACCACCAGCACGCCTCGGTGTGGCGCCCGGATGATCTCGTCCTGCTCGGCCTGGATGGTCTGCACGATGTCGCTCATGCGGCCGGTGCGGGCCGAGTTCAGCGCGGCCAGCAGCACGTCGTCGCCGCTGTGGTCCTCGTAGCCGGTGCGGGTGGTGTCACCGAGGTCGAGGATCTCGTCGTGCAGGGAGGTCACGGTCCGGCCCTCGGTGCTGATGTGCCGGCGGCGGCGCAGGCCCATCGGGGTGTGACCGGTGGCCAGGTAGAAGGGGCGGGCGACGTCGGCCCGCCAGTCGATGAGGACGGGGGTGCGCTCGGCGTCGTCCTCGCGCAGCCCGATCCGGCCGATGTGGTGGGCGGTGCCGTCGGCGAGGTCGATCCGGCCGAAGCAGAGCGAGCCGTAGACGGCGTTCAGCGCGGCGAGCAGCCCCGAACGCTCGGCGACCAGGATGTCCCGTTCCAGCCGGGCCTGCATGGGCTTGTCGCCCTGGGCGAGCGCGTCCGTGACCGAGGTCTCGGCCTCGCCGCGCAGCACGTCCACGCGCGCGTACAGTCCGTCGATGAATTCCTGCTCGTGCCGCAATTCATCGTCCGGAAATTCGGTGTTTGACAATTCCGCTCCCGCCCGGATATACTGTGCTCAGTGAACTTCTCCGCGGCTCGAATGAATTCGAGTCGCGAACCACTGAATATACGCACAGAAATCCCCCGAGCGCAATTGCTCAGGGGATTTTTTCGTGACCGGACCGTTCGGCGCAGCCGCTTTACAGCACGTCGGCCAGCTCCTGCAGCAGCCGCCGCTTGGGCCTGGCCCCCACCATCGACCGCACCGGCTCGCCGCCCCGGAAGACCATCAGGGTGGGTGTCGACAGCACGCCGTAGGCGACCGTGGTCCGCGGATTGCGGTCCACGTCGAGCTGGACGATCTTCAGCCGGTCGCCCTCCTCGAAGGCGATGTCCTTCAGCACCGGTGCGAGCTGCCGGCACGGCCCGCACCAGTCGGCCGTGAACTGCACCAGCACCGGCAGCTCCGAGCCCTTCACCTCCGCCTCGAAATCGGCGTCCGTCACCTCGGTCAGCCCGCTCACCAAGCTCATCGCGCAATGCCTCCCAGTTCGCACCCGGGCTCCGGACCCCCCGGAACCAGCGCCTCGGCGGCCAGCGTCTCCCGCGCCCGTTCGGCCCGCGCAAGCTGCCCCGCGACCGTCTCCCGCACCGCCGACAGCTGCCCGATGAGCGCGTCCAGCTCGTCCAGCTTGCGCCGGTAGACCACGAGCGAGGCCGGGCAGGAGTCGCCCTGCGGATGCCCGGCGCGCAGGCACTCCACGAAGGGCCGCGTCTCCTCCAGGCCGAACCCGAAGTCCTGCAGCGTCCGGATCTGCTCCAGCAGCCTGAGGTCGGCCTCGTCGTACGTGCGGTGTCCGTTGCCGTCGCGCCGGGCCGGCAGCAGCCCGCGGGTCTCGTAGTAGCGCAGGGTGCGGGTCGTGGTCCCGGCCCGTGCGGCCAGCTCGCCGATTCGCATGCCTACGACCGTAGGCGTTGACGTCGGCGTCAAGGCAAGCGCGGCGGGCCGGGAGCACGGTGACGATGTCCGCGGGCATCGTCCGGGTCTCTCAGGTCACCACCCCTGGATCTCGCCCATGTCGCCACCCCCCTTCAGCGCGCACTCTCCCATGGGTGAGGCTGGACGGGCACCCCCGCCGACTCCTCCACCTCCATCAAGGAGGCGCTGTGCCGTTCCTCCTCGAAGGCCCTGCGGCCGCCGCGGAGGCCGAACAGGCGCTTGGCCACGGCGATGTAGAGGACCGCGAGTATGTTGAGGACGAGGGTGGCGATCTTCAGATAGCTGACCTTCTCGGTGAGTTCGTAGATCTCCAGCGGGAGAAATGCCGCCGTCGCCACCACCGTCAGGTATTCCGCCCAGCGCTTGGCGTACCAGAGCCCGGCCGCCTCGACCAGTTCGATCAAGGCGTAGGCCAGCAGCAGGGCCGCCACGAGCAGCAGCGTGGAGTGCTTGTAGCCGAACGCCTTCTGGATGGAGCCGACGACGGGCGAGTGGTCGAGGTCGTAGTGGAAGTGCTTGAAGACCGGGCGGAAGACGTCCATGTTCTCGTTGAACAGCCGGCGCACCGCGTCCTGGCTGTTGCTGAACTTCCACACCGCTATGGCGACGAGGACGATGAACACGCCGCGCACCAACCGCTCGATCGCGAGGAAGCGCAGGATGAACAGGTCGCGCAGGACCTTGCCGCGCGGCACCAGCGGGGCGTCGGCGGCCGGCCCCGAGCCGTGCGGCTGCCCGAGCACGAAGTCACCGCAGCGCAGACAGCGCCACGCCGCACCGACCACGGTCTCGGCGTGCAGCCGCAGACGCAGCCGGGGGTCGTCGGGCGCGTAGGTCACATGCCCCTTCCGCGCGCAGGTCCGCCGGTCCCAGTCGATCTTCATCCCCCGTGCCTCCACTTACCCGTATCTGACGTGTCGCATGTACGGACGCCATGCGCGAACGTGCCGTTCCGATTGATCCGGAGCGGCACGTTAGCGGACGGGCGCAAGGAGTGGTCAGCCGACGGCGCTGTCCGCCAGCTCCTTCTCCCGCTCCTTCACCTCCGGCGCGGGCTTTTCACGGCGCGGGAGCAGCACGGCCACCACCACGGTGCCGATGCCGAGGATCACCGCGCCGACCAGGCTGGTGTGGGCGACGGCGTCGGAGAAGGACGAGCCGACCGCCTGGGCCATCCGGTGGGCACCGGCGGCGAGTTCGGCCGCCTGCTGCCTCAGCTGCGCCGCCTGCTGGGGGTTGGTCGCGTGGGCGGCCTGCGCGGCTGCGGCCTGTGCCTTCTCGCCGATGCCCTGCGCGACCGCGTAGCCGGCCCCGACCGAGTCCCTGGCCGTGTCCAGGGCGCTCGCCGGGAGCCTGCTGCCGGCGGTGGCGTCGCGCAGGTGGTTGCCGTACGACGTCGCGAGCAGTGAGCCGAGGATCGCGATGCCGAGCGAGCCGCCCAGCTCCAGCGAGGTGTCGTTGACGGCGCCGCCGACGCCCAGCTCGGACTCGGGGAAGGCGCCCATGATGGCGTCGGTGCAGGGCGAGAGGGCGAGGCCGATGGCGAGGCCGAGGATGACCAGGGGGGCGAGGAAGTCGCTGTACGTCGAGCCCGCGTCGACCCGGGTCAGCAGGGCGAGGGCGGTGGTGCCGCCGACCATGCCCGCGCCGACCGTCCACTTCATGCCGACGCGCGGGGTGAGGAAGCCGGTGAGGGCCGAGCCGGCGAAGACCGCGCCGGCCAGCGGCAGCATCCGTACGCCGGTCTGGAGTGCGTCGTAGCCGAGGACGAACTGCAGGTGCTGGGTGAGGTAGTAGAAGGCGCCGAAGACGGCGAGGAAGAACAGGGCGACGGCCAGGTTGGAGCCCGCGAAGCGGCGGCCGGCGAAGCGGCGGACGTCCAGGATGGGGCGGGGGTGGCGCAGCTCCCAGAGGACGAACGCCACCAGGCCGGCGCCGGCCACGACCGCCGCCGTGATCGCCTTCGCGTGCCAGCCGAAGTGCGGGCCCTCGATGATCATGTAGATCAGCGAGCCGGTCCAGATCACCGACAGCAGTCCGCCCACGTAGTCGATGCGGTCGTGGTGGCCGGCCTTGGACGGCGGGATGAGCACGAGGGCGGCGACGATCGCGACGGCCGCGATGGGCACGTTGATCAGGAAGGTCGAGGACCAGCCGTGGTCGCGCAGCAGCGCGCCCGCGACGACCGGTCCGGCGGCGATGGCGAGGCCGGCGGTGGCGGTCCACAGCACGATCGCCTTGGCGCGTTCGGCGCGCGGGAAGGTCGCGGCGAGCAGGGAGAGCGTGGCGGGCATGATCAGTGCCGCGCCGACGCCCATCACGGCGCGGGCCGCGATGACGGTGGTGGAGCTGTCGGCGAGGTAGCCGAAGACGGCGCCGCCGCCGAAGACGACGAGGCCGAGGACGAGCGCCCCGCGCCGGCTGTACTTGTCGCCGATCGCGCCGAGCAGCAGCATCAGCGCGGCGTAGGGGACGGTGTAGCCGTCGATCACCCACTGCAGGTCGGCGCTGGAGAGCCCGAGGTCCTTGGTCATGTCGGGCGCGGCGACCGTGAGGGCCGTGTTCGCCATCACGATGATCAGCAGGCTCAGGCAGAGCACCAGCAGCGCCCACCAGCGCCGGGCGTAGGGGCGCTCCATCTTCTCGACCGGTTCGGTCATGACGAGTCGCATGGCAGGGGTCGCCTTCCTCGGATCGCGACGGTTGGTGCGGAGCGGTGCTGACTTGCACAGTGACGTGCAATTGCACAACCGTGTGTAATGTACGCCGCTGCACAGTGATGTGCAAATCATGGAGGGCGTGCAGAATGACTGCCATGACCACGGGTAACAGCCGCGCCGACGCCAACCGGCGCCGCATCCTCGACGTCGCCCTCGCGGAACTGCTGCGCGACCCCGACGCCTCCATGGACCAGATCGCGCGGGCCGCGGGGGTCGTACGACGAACGGTGTACGGCCACTTCCCGAGCCGTGAGGCGCTGATCAGCACGCTGGTCGACGAGGCGGTCCAGGCTCTGGGGGACGCGGACGCGGGAGCCCGCGAAGGGGTCGCGGATCCGGCGGAGGCGGTGGCCCGCTCGGTGCTCGCGATCTGGCGGATCGCCGACCGCTACCGGCTGCTGGTCGCACTCGCCCAGCGCACGGTCACCGTCCAGGGCATCCGGGAACGCCTCGCGCCGTTGCGCGCGAACAAGGTCCAGCTGCTCGAGCAGGGCCTTGAGGACGGCGTCTTCGGCTCACCGCTCCCGGCCCCGGCACTCGCGTACGCCCACGAGCAGTTGCTGTTCGCGGTGATGGAGGCGGTGAACGACGGCCTCCTGACAGCACAGGAGGCGGGCCGCTCCGCCGCGGTCACGGTACTGACCGCGGCGGGCATGCCCGCCTCCGCGGCCACCGCGCTGGTGGCCGAGGTGAGTGAAGAGCCGCAGGCAACGTCGTAGGAAACGTCGCAGGAAGCGGCGTGGAAAATGCCGGATGCCCGGCCCGGGTTCAGGCGGGGCCGGACATCCGGGGACTTCGGGCCGGTCAGGCCTTGGCCAGCTCCCCCTGCCGGGGCTCGGGCACCCCGGCATCCGTGCTCTGCCCCTCGTCCATCAGCGTGGTCTCGTCGAACGGCAGCTCCCCGGCGAGCACCCGCCGCACCCGGTCCTTGTCGATCTCCTTCGTCCACGTGCCCACCAGCACCGTCGCCACCGCGTTGCCCGCGAAGTTGGTCAGCGCACGGGCCTCGCTCATGAAGCGGTCGATGCCGACGATCAGGCCGACGCCGTCGACCAGCGCGGGCTTGTGCGACTGGAGGCCGCCCGCCAGGGTGGCGAGTCCGGCGCCGCTGACGCCCGCCGCGCCCTTGGACGCCAGCAGCAGGAACAGCAGCAGCGGGATCTGCTCGCCGATCGACATCGGCGTGCCCAGCGCGTCCGCGATGTACAGCGACGCCATGGTCATGTAGATCATCGTGCCGTCGAGGTTGAAGGAGTACCCGGTCGGCACGGTGATGCCGACGACCGGCTTGCTGACGCCGAGGTGCTCCATCTTCGCGATGAGCCGCGGCAGCGCGGACTCGGAGGAGGAGGTGGACAGGATCAGCAGGAACTCGCGGGCCAGGTACTTGCACAGCGAGAAGACGTTCAGCCCCGCGACGATCCGCAGGACGGCGCCGAGCACCACGAAGACGAACAGGACGCAGGTGACGTAGAAGCCGAGCATCAGCACGGCGAGGCTCTTGAGCGCGTCGACGCCGGCCGAGCCGGTCACGGCCGCGATCGCGCCGAAGGCACCGACCGGCGCGGCCCACATGACCATCGACAGGATGCGGAAGACGAGCCGCTGGATGTGCTCGACGCCGCGCAGCACCGGCTGCCCGACCGGGCCCATGGCCTGCAGCGCGAACCCGGCGAGCAGGGCCACCAGCAGCGTCTGGAGGACCGACTCCCCGGTGAAGGCGGAGACGAACGTGGTCGGGATGATCGACAGCACGAACTCGACGGGCGGCAGCGCCTCGGTGGACACCTGGGCGTGACCGGACTGCTTGATCGCGTTCGTCAGGTGCAGCCCGTCACCCGGGTGCAGCACATTGCCGACGACGAGCCCGATGGCGAGCGCGACGAGCGACATCACGAGGAAGTAGCCAAGGGCGATACCGCCGACGGCGCCGACCTTGGCAGCCTTGCGCACCGACCCGATGCCGATCACGATCGTGCAGAAGATGATCGGCGAGATCATCATCTTGATCAGGTTGACGAAGCCGGTACCGAGCGGCTTCAGCTGGACGGCCGCGTCGGGCCAGATGAGCCCCACCGCGATGCCCAGCGCGACCGCCGCGATGACGGCGATGTACAGGTAGTGGGTCCGGTCCCGCTTCACGCGGGGTACGGCTGGTGCCGTATCGGGGGTGCTGGCGGCCACGGCTGCCCTCCTTGACGTCTTCGTCGGCATCACCGGCGTGCGGCTCACGTCCGGGGGTTGTGGGGGATGCCGTGACTATCTCCCGGCCTGTGAGGGCGGTCACCCTTCCGTTCATTTAGTTCACACTTAACCGAGGAGGCACACTGCTGGCATGCGCGTTCCCTCCCTCCCCCGGCCTCGCAGCCTGGCGGGCCAGCTGTTCGCCATGCAGGCCGTGCTGATCGCGCTGGTCGTGGCCGGGTACGCGCTGTTCACCTACGTCAGCGACCGGGGGCAGGCCGAGGACGCGGCGGTCCGCCAGGTCACGGCCGTGGCCCGGTCGATCGCGGACGCCCCCTCGGTGCGCGCGGCGATCCACACCTCCGACCCGTCGGCGGCCCTGGAGCCGTACGCGCTGCAGGTCACCCGGGACGCGGACGTCGACTTCGTGACGATCATGAACACGGACGGGATCCGCTGGACCCACCCGGACCCGGGACAGATCGGCAAACGCTTCCTCGGCCGTATCGGCCCGGCCGTGCGCGGTCACACCTTCACCGAGACCTACACCGGCACGCTCGGCCCCTCCGTGCGCGCGGTCACCCCGGTCGAGGACAACGGCCGCGTCATCGGCCTGGTCAGCGCCGGGATCAAGGTGGAGGAGATCAGCGCCCGGGTCCGCGGCCAGGTCACGGCCCTGCTCGGCGTCGCCGGCGGCACGCTGCTGCTGGGCGCGGTCGGCACGTACGTCATCAACGCCCGGCTGCGCCGCCACACCCACGGCATGAACGCCGCCGAGCTGAGCCGGATGCACGACTACCACCAGGCGGCGCTGCACGCGGTCCGCGAGGGCCTGCTGATGCTGGACGGGCAGTACAGGGTGGCGCTGATCAACGACGGCGGGCGGGAGCTGCTGGGAGTGGGCAGCGAGGGGGCGGTGATCGGCCGCTCGGTGGCGGACCTGGGCCTGCCGGGCCCGCTGACCGGCGCGCTGCTGTCGTCCGAGCCCCGGGTGGACGAGGTGCACCTGACCGCGTCGCGCGTGCTGGTGGTGAACACCTCCCCGGTGTCGGGAGGTGAGCGCCGGGGAACGGTGGTGACGTTGCGCGACGTGACCGAACTGCAGGCCCTGACGGGCGAGTTGGACTCCGAGCGCGGCTTCACCCAGGCGCTGCGCTCACAGGCGCACGAGGCGGCCAACCGCCTGCACACCGTGGTGTCGCTGATCGAGCTGGACCGCGCCGAGGAGGCGGTGGCGTTCGCCACGGCGGAGCTGGAGCTGGCGCAGGCCCTGACGGACCGGGTGGTGGCGGCCGTCGGCGAACCGGTGCTCGCGGCCCTGCTGCTCGGCAAGACGGCCCAGGCCAACGAGCGGGGCGTGGAGCTGGTGGTCTCCCCCGACAGCCGCCTGGACGACGGCCTGCTCCCGGCGGAACTGTCCTCACGCGACCTGGTCACGATCCTCGGCAACCTGATCGACAACGCGGTGGACGCGGCGCAGGGCAGCGCCGGGGCGCGGGTGACGGTGACGGCGTACGCGTCGGCCGGCGAGGTGGTCCTGCGGGTGAGCGACACCGGCCCCGGTGTCGACCCCGCCCATGCCGACCTGGTATTCCAGCGGGGGTTCTCCACCAAGCCGGCCGGGCCCGGCGGGCGGGGGCTCGGACTGGCCCTGGTCCGGCAGGCGGTGGCCCGCCACGAGGGCACGCTGACGGTGGCGGAATCCGACGACGACGGCGAGGGCGGAGCGGTGTTCGAGGTGCGGTTGCCGCTGCACACACCCACGGGTGGCAGCAGATGACGGACGAGCGGCGGCCCATCCGCGTCCTGGTCGTCGAGGACGACCCGGTGGCCGCCGACGCGCATGTGATGTACGTCGGGCGGGTGCCGGGGTTCGTCGCGGTCGGCAAGGCCCACACGGGCGCGGAGGCGCGGCGGTTCCTGGACCGTACGGCGGTGGACCTGCTGCTGCTGGACCTGCATCTGCCGGATGTGCACGGGCTGCAGCTGGCCCGCTCCCTGCGCGCGGCCGGCCACCACGCGGACGTGATAGCGGTGACGTCGGCCCGCGATCTGGCGGTGGTCCGCGAGGGCGTCTCGCTCGGCGTCGTCCAGTACGTCCTGAAGCCCTTCACCTTTGCCACCCTGCGCGACCGCCTGGTCCGCTACGCCGAGTTCCACGCGGCGGCCGGCGAGGCGAGCGGCCAGGACGAGGTCGACCGCGCCCTGGCCACCCTGCGCGCACCGACCCCCGCGGCCCTGCCGAAGGGGCTGAGCGGGCCGACGCTGGAGCGGGTGACGTCCGCTCTGCGAGGAGCGCAGGAGGGGCTCACGGCGGCGGGGCTGGCGGAGACGGTCGGGATCTCACGGATCACCGCCCGGCGGTATCTGGAGCACCTGGTGGAGGCGGGACGAGCCGACCGGAGCCCGCTGTACGGGCAGGTGGGGAGGCCGGAGCTGGTGTACCGGTGGGTGCGGGGCCGTTAGCCGGACTGCTCGGGTTTCGCAGATGTGGCCGAGGGTGGTGAGCACGTGATCGCTCATCCGGCCGCGCCTGCCGCCCCGAACGGCAGGGCGTACCGCACGATGAGCGCCCCCAGCCCGACGACCGAGGCTGCCACGTATCTCGCCTGGCGGCGGTACTTCGATGACTCGATCACCGTCTGCCGTGCCGCGCAGGAGGCCGCCCACCGCGTCGGGGACCGCCACGCCGAGGCCATGCAGTGGGGCAACCTCGGCGTCACCCTGCGGGAGGCGGACCGAGCGGAGGAGGCGATCGACGCCCTCATCCACGCCCGCGACCTGTACCAGGCCGTCCGGGCCCGCAGTCACGAGGCCGCCGCATGGGGTGACCTCGGCGCCGCCCTGTGGGAGGCGGGCCGGCCGCAGGAGGCGATCGTCGCCCTCATCCGCGCCCGCGACCTCGCCCAAGCCACCGGCGACCGCCATGGCGAGGCCGGGGCGTGGAACAACCTCGGCACCGCCCTGCAGGGGGCGGGCCGGTCAGGGGAGGCGATCGAGGCCCTCATCCACTCCCGCGACCTCGCCCAGGCCATCGGCGACCGCCACGGCGAGGGCATCGCGTGGAACAACCTCGGCACCGCCCTGTGGGAGGCGGGCCGGACGCAGGAGGCGGTAACGGCGTACCGCAAGGACTTGGAGATCTGCCGGGAATTCGAGGACTGGTACGGCGAAGGGCAAACCCTCGAAAACCTGGCCCGCAGCCACATGTCCGCCCACCACCCCGCCGAAGCCCGCACCGCCTACCTCCAGTCCGCCGACGCCTACACCCGCGCCAACGCCCCCGCAGACGCCGCCCGAGTCCGAGCCCGAGCGGCCGGGCTGTCCGGGCAACCGGACTGACTCCCGCCCCTCACCCCGTCTCCCGCGCCCTCCCGGGTCCGGCGACGCCGGCCGCCTCCTGCAGCCCGGCTGCGTCCAATCCCGCGCACATCCATTGACCTGACTAGACCACTCCTCTTACCTTCGCACGGCAACCACCTGGCCACGCACAGTGCGCCCTCAGGAGGTCATGCCCGTGCGCCCCACCGCCGCCCTCTCCGCCCTCCTCACCGCCGCTCTCACCGCCAGCGCGCTCACCGCCTGCGGCAGTGGCTCCGGCAGCAGTCCGAACACGCTGAAGGTGTCGTACAAGCAGTCGACCGACAACTCCATCAAGGTGATGGACACCTATCTCGCCGGGGTCAAGAAGGAGTTCGAGAAGAAATACCCGGGCAAGAAGGTCGAGTTCGTGCCGGTCAAGGCACCCGACTCCGATTACTACACCAAGGTCCAGCAGTTGATGCGCTCACCGAGGACCGCGCCGGACCTGGTCTACGAGGACACCTTCCTCATCAACTCCGATGCCACCAGCGGCTACTTGAAGCCGCTCGACCCCTATCTCGCCAACTGGCCGGACTGGCAGCAGTTCCTCGGCAACGCCAAGGCGTCGGCGCGGGGTGAGGACGGGAAGACGTATGGCGTGCCGGACGGGACCGACACCCGGGGGCTGTGGTTCGACAAGCGGGTGTTCCACAAGGCCGGGCTGCCGCTCGACTGGCAGCCCAGGACCTGGGACGACATCCTCGCCGCCGCCCGCACCATCAAGCAGAAGGTCCCCGGCGTCGTCCCGCTCAACGTCTACACCGGCAAACCGGCCGGTGAGCGGGCCACCATGCAGGGCATGGAGATGCTGCTCTACGGCACCGGCGACGGAACGTCCGATCCGCTGTACGACAGCCGGAGCAAGAAGTGGATCGCGGGGAGCCAGGGATTCACGGACTCGCTGAAGTTCGTCGAGACGGTCTACAAGGAGAAGCTCGGACCCGACGTCTCCGACGCCCTCGACCCCAACTACTACACCACCGTCGTCGGGGAGTTGATGCCCCAGGGCAAGGTCGGCATCGACCTGGACGGGTCCTGGCTGCCGCAGAACTGGCTGCCGGGCAGCGGCCGCGACTGGCCCGGCTGGTCCAAGCAGCTCGGCCTCGCGTACATGCCGACCGAGCACGGGCAGGCACCCGGCAAGGTGAGCATGTCCGGCGGCTGGACCTGGGCCATCCCGGCCAAGGCCGGCAAGCCCGGCCTCGCCTTCGACTTCATCAGGACGATGCAGACCGAGGCGAACGCCAAGAAGTGGTACATCGCCAACTCGGGTATCGCGCTGCGCAAGGACGTCGCCGCCGACCCGTCGTACGCCACCGCCCAGCCCGGCATCAAGTTCTTCACCGATCTCGTGTCCAGCACGCACTACCGGCCCGCCTATCCGGCCTACCCGAAGGTGTCGACCGCGATCCAGGAGGCGATGGAGAGCGTGACCACCGGGGACTCGTCCGCGCAGAAGGCGGCGAGTGCCTACGACTCGACGCTCAAGGACGTCACCGGCGGCCAAGTGGTCCAGAAGTGAGGCACTCCCCCGGCCGGGCCCGCCGGTTCACCCGGGCACTGCCCCTCACCCCCGCCGTCGTCCTCATCCTGCTCTTCCTCGCCGGGCCGATCGCGTACTGCGTGTACATCGCCTTCACCGACCTGCAGCTGACGGGGCAGGCGCACTCCTCGTTCGTCGGGTTCGCCAACTTCCGCCGGGCCTTCAGGGACAGCGAGTTCATCAACGCCGTATGGCTGACATTGGTGTTCACCGTGCTGTCCTCGCTCGTCGGGCAGAACACCCTGGGGCTAGCCCTGGCCGCGCTGATGAAACGGGCGTCGAAACCGGTTCGTACGATCACCGGCGCGGTCGTCGTCACCGCCTGGGTGCTGCCGGAGGTCGTGGCCGGCTTTCTGCTGTACGCGTTCTTCCGGCGGGAGGGGACGCTGAACGCCGTCCTGGACTGGCTCCATCTGCCCCGGCAGAACTGGCTGTTCACGCTGCCCGTCCTCGCCGTGTCCTTCGCCAACGTCTGGCGCGGTACGGCGTTCTCCATGCTCGTCTACTCCGCCGCGCTGGACGAGATACCCGCCGAGATCACGGAGGCCGCCGAGGTCGACGGCGCCGGCGGCTGGCGGCGGATGTGGCACGTCACGCTGCCGATGATCCGCCGGTCCATCGCCACCAACCTCATGCTCAACACCCTGCAGACGCTGTCCGTCTTCGGGCTGATCTGGGTGATGACCCGCGGCGGCCCGGGGAACAAGAGCCAGACCCTGCCGCTGTTCATGTACGAACAGGCCTTCCAGAACAGCATGATCGGGTACGGCACCGCGGTCGCCCTGCTCCTGCTGCTCGTCGGATCCCTGTTCTCCGTCGTCTATCTGCGCCTGCTGCGGACGGAGGTGTGACACCGCGATGCCCCGCAAGCACACCTCCCGCCGGCTCGCCGCCGACCTGGCCCTGCTGGCCGTGACCGCCGCCTTCGCGCTGCCCCTGGCCTGGGTGGTGCTGTCCGCCGTGGACCCGCACGCCGGCCTGCGCGTCCGCATCCCCGACGGGCTCACCTGGGCCAACTTCCACGCCGTCCTGACCCCGGACATCACCTACACCCCGCTGCTCAACAGCCTGATCCTGTGCGGCGGCGCGACGGCGCTGACCGTCGTCTGCGCCGCCCTGGCCGCGTATCCGCTCTCCCGGTTCCGCTCCCGCCTCAACCGGCCGTTCCTGCTGGCGATCCTGTTCGCGACGAGCCTGCCGATCACCGCGGTCATGGTGCCGGTGTACGCGCTGTTCGTCCGGGTCGATCTGATCGACACCATGCAGGGCACGATCCTGTTCTTCGCCGCCTCCCAACTCCCTTTCGCCATCTGGCTGATGAAGAACTTCATGGACGGAGTGCCGAAGGAGCTGGAGGAGGCGGCCTGGACCGACGGGGCGTCCTCGCCGCAGTCGCTGGTGCGGATCGTGCTGCCGCTGATGGGGCCGGGGCTCGCCGTCGTCACCGTGTTCTCGTTCGTGATGATGTGGGGGAACTTCTTCGTCCCGTTCATGCTGCTGCTCACCCCGGACGAGATGCCGGCCTCGGTCAGCATCAACGACTTCTTCGGCAACCGGGGCATGGTGGCGTACGGGCAGCTCGCCGCGTTCTCCGTGATCTACTCGACACCCGTGATCCTGCTCTACGTACTGGTGGCCCGCAGACTGGGCGGCGGCTTCGCACTGGGCGGGGCGGTCAAGGGGTGAGCGGGCCGGTCGAGGAGTGAGCGGGCCGGTCGAAGAGTGAGCGGGGCGGTCAAGGGAGGCGCAGGGCGGTCAAGAGACGGGCCGCAGAGGTGTTCCGTCCGTTACATACCGAACGGCCGGAACTGTACGTTCCGACAATCCGTGATCCTGGCCGAACAGACCGTAGCCACCGCGCCGTGGCGCCCTTAGCTTGTGCGAGGTGCGCCAACCCTCAGCTCCCCTGTTCAACGCCCAGGCCGCCCGCAGGCTGCGCGCGGCACTCGGTATGGGCCCCGAGCATGTCGCCTACGGCATGCGGGCCTCGTACGGGCTGCCCTACGTCACCCCCGACCTCGTGATCACCTGGGAGCGGGGTGCCGCCGCGCCGTCCGGCCCCGAACTCACGGCTCTCGCAGGCGTGTTGTGGTGCTCGCCCGGCGAGCTGATCGGAAGGCCCCGCACCCTGCGCGAGCACCGCATCGCCCGCGCGGTCGCCGCCGAGGACGTCGCCCACGCCGTCGGCATGGACCTGCCCGGGTACCTGAGGACGGAGGAGAGCGGGCAGTGGCGGGGCAACGAGCGCCAGTCGCTTGCGCTGGCCGAGGTGCTCGGCCTCACCCTGCCGGACTTCGTGGCCGTCACGGGGCGCGAGGACAAGCTCGCCGACCTGCTGCACAGCGCGGTGACCACCCGCTGGCAGGCCTATGTGCGGCCGGTGCTCAAGCTGGCCCCGCTGGACCGGGATGTCCTGGAGAAGGTCCTGCAGTCACTGCACCAGGACTACCAGGGGCACATGGCCGCGACCCTCAGCTGGGGCGGCGGCGGCCGCGGCGCGAGCGAGTCGGGCGAGGAGTTCCTCGACCGGATCGTCGAGAACTTCTGGGCATCCGTGACGGACCGGACCGGCTAGTGCTGTGGCCGGAAAGGTTTGCCGGAAAGCTCGCGGCGTCCGGTGCGGTGCATCGCAAGGCGGAGCATCGCCCGTGTACTGGATGTACTCGGGTGATGCGACAACGCGGCGAGGTGCCGTGCCGGGCGTCGCGAGCCGGTGAACCTTTCCGGTCGCAGCACTAGCGACCCGGCCCGCCCGGAGGGCTCCGTCTAGAAGACCGACTCCGCCTCGTCCATCCGGTCCTTCGGGACCGTCTTCAGCTCGGTGACCGCCTCCGCGAGCGGCACCATGACGATGTCGGTGCCGCGCAGCGCGGTCATCCTGCCGAACTCGCCACGGTGCGCGGCCTCGACGGCGTGCCAGCCGAAGCGGGTGGCGAGGACGCGGTCGTAGGCGGTGGGCACGCCGCCGCGCTGGACGTGGCCGAGGATGACCGGCTTGGCCTCCTTGCCGAGGCGCCGCTCCAGCTCGTACGCCAGTGCCGTACCGATGCCCTGGAAGCGCTCGTGGCCGAACTGGTCGATCTCGCCCTTGCCGTAGTCCATGGTGCCCTCGGCGGGGTGGGCGCCCTCGGCGACGCAGACGACGGCGAACTTCTTGCCGCGGGCGAAGCGTTCCTCGACCATCTTGACCAGGTCGGCGGGGTCGAAGGGGCGCTCGGGCAGGCAGATGCCGTGGGCGCCGGCGGCCATGCCGGACTCCAGGGCGATCCAGCCGGCGTGCCGGCCCATGACCTCCACGACCATCACGCGCTGGTGGGACTCGGCCGTCGTCTTCAGGCGGTCCATGGCCTCGGTCGCGACGCCCACGGCCGTGTCGAAGCCGAAGGTGCGGTCGGTGGAGGAGATGTCGTTGTCGATGGTCTTCGGGACGCCCACGACGGGCAGGCCGGCGTCGGAGAGCATGCGGGCCGCGGTCAGCGTGCCCTCGCCGCCGATCGGGATCAGCGCGTCGATGCCGAACTCCTCGACCATGTCGGTCGCCTTGTCGCAGGCCTCGCGCAGCCGGTCGCGCTCCAGCCGGGAGGAGCCGAGGATGGTGCCGCCGCGGGCCAGGATGCCGCTGACGGCGTCCAGGTCGAGCGAGCGGTAGTGGCGGTCGAGCAGACCGCGGTAGCCGTCCTCGAAACCGATGACCTCGTCGCCGTACTGCGCCACCGCCCGGTGCACGACCGACCGGATCACGGCGTTCAGGCCGGGGCAGTCGCCGCCTGCGGTGAGAACTCCGATGCGCATCGTGCTGTGTCTCCTGCTCGCTGTCGTTGCCGGTGAGCCAGTCCCGATTGTTCCACGTCCGCCGGGGCGCCGAGCTACTTGACGGGCGCCTTATCCGGCAGCAGAGGTATTGTCAAGAGGGTTCTGCTCACCTCGGTGGGCGATTTTTATGCCGCCGATGCGACCTTCCGGGCGGTGTGCAGGCACATCGGACATATGACATGAGGGAACGGAGTGGACGCGTGACGCGCAGCGTGTACGTGACCGGGATCGACCGCGGTGACGGCCGCCAGGTCGTGGAGCTGGGAGTCATGGAGCTGCTGACCCGGCAGGTCGACCGGGTGGGGGTCTTCCGCCCGCTCGTCCACGACGGACCCGACCGTCTGTTCGAACTGCTCCGGTCGCGCTACCGCCTCTCGCAGGACCCGGCCACCGTCTACGGCATGGACTACCACGAGGCGTCCGCGCTCCAGGCCGAGCAGGGCACCGACGAACTGGTCTCCGCGCTGGTCGACCGCTTCCACGTGGTGGCGCGCGACTACGACGTCGTCCTCGTCCTCGGCACGGACTTCGCCGACACCCAGCTGCCGGACGAGCTGTCCCTGAACGCCCGCCTCGCCAACGAGTTCGGCGCCTCCGTCATCCCGGTGGTCGGCGGCCGCAGGCAGACGGCCGAGTCCGTGCTCGCCGAGACCCGCAACGCCTACCGCGCCTACGACGGCCTCGGCTGCGACGTGCTCGCCATGGTCGCCAACCGGGTGGCCCGCGAGGACCGCGACGAGATCGCCGAGCGGCTCGCGAACCGGCTGCCGGTGCCCTGCTACGTCGTCCCGGACGAGCCCGCGCTGTCCGCGCCGACCGTCTCCCAGATCGCCCACGCCCTCGGTGCGAAGGTGCTGCTCGGCGACGACTCGGGCCTCGCCCGGGACGCGCTCGGCTTCGTCTTCGGCGGTGCGATGCTGCCCAACTTCCTGGGCGCCCTGACCCCGGGCTGCCTGGTCGTGACCCCGGGCGACCGCGCCGACCTGGTCGTCGGCTCGCTGGCCGCGCACAGCGCCGGCACCCCGCCGATAGCCGGCGTGCTGCTCACCCTGAACGAGGTGCCGAGCGAGGAGATCCTCACGCTCGCCGCCCGCCTCGCCCCGGGCACCCCGGTCCTCGCCGTGTCCGGCAACAGCTTCCCCACCGCCGAACACCTGTTCTCGATGGAGGGGAAGATGACCGCGGCCACCCCGCGCAAGGCGGAGACCGCGCTCGGCCTGTTCGAGCGGTACGCCGACACCGCCGAGCTGGCCCGCCGGGTCTCGGCGCCGAGCAGCGACCGGGTCACCCCGATGATGTTCGAGCACAAGCTGCTCGAGCAGGCCCGCGCCGACAAGCGGCGGGTCGTGCTGCCGGAGGGCACCGAGGAGCGGGTGCTGCACGCGGCCGAGGTGCTGCTGCGCCGGGGCGTGTGCGACCTGACCCTGCTCGGGCCCGAGGACCAGATCCGCAAGAAGGCCGCCGACCTCGGCATCGACCTGGGCGGCAGCCGGCTGATCGACCCGGCCACCTCCGAACTGCGCGACGCCTTCGCCGAGCAGTACGCGGCGCTGCGCGCCCACAAGGGCGTCACGGCCGAGCTGGCCTACGACGTCGTCTCCGACGTCAACTACTTCGGCACCCTGATGGTCCAGGAGGGCCTGGCCGACGGCATGGTCTCCGGGTCCGTGCACTCCACGGCCGCGACCATCCGCCCCGCCTTCGAGATCATCAAGACGAAGCCGGAGTCGTCCATCGTCTCGTCGGTGTTCTTCATGTGCCTGGCCGACAAGGTGCTGGTCTACGGCGACTGCGCGGTCAACCCGGACCCGGACGCGCAGGCGCTCGCGGACATCGCCATCCAGTCGGCCGCCACGGCCGCGCAGTTCGGCGTGGAGCCGCGGATCGCGATGCTGTCGTACTCGACCGGTACGTCCGGCTCGGGCGCCGACGTCGACAAGGTGCGCGAGGCGACCGAGCTGGCCCGCTCGCGCCGGCCGGACCTGAAGATCGAGGGGCCGATCCAGTACGACGCGGCCGTGGAGCCGTCGGTCGCGGCCACCAAGCTGCCCCAGTCCGATGTCGCCGGGCAGGCGACGGTGCTGATCTTCCCGGACCTCAACACGGGCAACAACACGTACAAGGCCGTGCAGCGTTCGGCCGGCGCGATCGCCGTCGGCCCGGTCCTGCAGGGTCTGCGCAAGCCGGTCAACGACCTGTCCCGGGGCGCCCTCGTCCAGGACATCGTCAACACCGTCGCCATCACGGCGATCCAGGCCCAGACGCCCGCCAACTGAAGTCGAACAGAGAGCTTTTGAACACCGTGACCGAGACTCGCGCGGCGCATCGCGTCCTCGTCCTCAACTCCGGCTCCTCGTCGGTGAAGTACCAGCTGCTCGACATGAGCGACGCCGGCCGGCTGGCCGTCGGCCTGGTGGAGCGCATCGGCGAGCGGACCTCCCGGCTCAAGCACACCTGCCTCTCCACCGGCGAGACCCGTGAGCACACCGGGCCCATCGCCGACCACGACGCCGCGCTGAAGGCGGTCGCCGCGGAGCTGGGCCGGGACGGCCTCGGCCTGGACTCGCCCGAACTGGCCGCCATCGGGCACCGGGTGGTGCACGGCGGGCTGTTCTTCACCGAGCCGACCGTCATCGACGACGAGGTGATCGCCGAGATCGAGCGGCTGATCCCGGTCGCCCCGCTGCACAACCCGGCCAACCTCACCGGTATCCGCACCGCCCGGGCGCTGCGCCCCGACCTGCCGCAGGTCGCCGTCTTCGACACCGCGTTCCACACGACGATGCCCCAGTCCGCGGCGCGCTACGCCATCGACCCGAAGATCGCCGACCGCCACCGCATCCGCCGCTACGGCTTCCACGGCACCTCGCACGCGTACGTCTCGCGCCGCACCGCGCGGCTGCTGGGCAAGGACCCGTCCGAGGTCAACGTGATCGTGCTGCACCTGGGCAACGGCGCCTCGGCCTCGGCGGTCGAGAAGGGCCGGTGCGTGGACACCTCGATGGGGCTGACGCCGCTGGAAGGGCTCGTGATGGGCACCCGCTCCGGCGATCTGGATCCGGCCGTCATCTTCCATTTGGCACGCGTTGGCGGAATGTCCATGGACGAGATCGACACTCTCCTCAACAAGAGGAGCGGCCTGTTCGGGCTGTGCGGGGACAACGACATGCGGGAGATCCGCCGCCGCGTCGACGAGGGTGACGAAGAGGCCGCGCTCGCCTTCGACATTTACATTCACCGGCTCAAGAAGTACATCGGCGCTTATTACGCCGTCCTCGGCACGGTGGACGCGGTCGCGTTCACGGCCGGGGTCGGCGAGAACGCGGCGCCCGTGCGGGAGGCGGCGATCGCGGGCCTGGAGGGGCTGGGCCTGGCGGTCGACCCGGAGCTGAACGCGGTGCGAGCGGACGGGGCCAGACTGATCTCGCCGAAGGATGCGCGTGTCGCGGTCGCGGTGGTGCCGACGGATGAAGAACTGGAGATCGCGACCCAGACCTATGCACTGGTCGGAAAGAACAACTGAATAGCACCTGAGCGGTTGGGCACTCATTTGTATCTTCCGCCAGACGGAATATTCCGTAGCGAAACAAACCGATAGGATCGCCCCATGCGCCGTTCGAAAATCGTCTGTACTCTCGGCCCCGCGGTCGACACCCACGAGATGCTCGTCGCCATGATCGAGGCGGGCATGAATGTGGCCCGGTTCAACTTCAGCCACGGCACCCACGCCGAGCACCAGGCGCGGTACGACCGCGTCCGGGCCGCGTCCAAGGAGACCGGCCGGGCCATCGGCGTCCTCGCCGACCTGCAGGGCCCGAAGATCCGCCTGGAGACCTTCGCCGAGGGTCCGGTCGAACTCGAGCGCGGTGACGAGTTCGTCATCACGACCGAGGACGTCCCGGGCGACAAGAGCATCTGCGGTACGACGTACAAGGGGCTGCCGGGCGACGTCTCGCGCGGCGACCAGGTCCTGATCAACGACGGCAACGTCGAGCTGAAGGTCCTGGACGTCGAGGGCCCCCGGGTCAAGACGATCGTCATCGAGGGCGGTGTCATCTCCGACCACAAGGGCATCAACCTGCCCGGCGCCGCCGTCAACGTGCCCGCGCTGAGCGAGAAGGACGTCGAGGACCTGCGCTTCGCCCTCCGCATGGGCTGCGACATGGTCGCGCTGTCCTTCGTCCGGGACGCCAAGGACGTCCAGGACGTGCACCGCGTCATGGACGAGGAGGGCCGCCGGGTCCCGGTCATCGCCAAGGTCGAGAAGCCGCAGGCGGTGCAGAACATGGAGGACGTCGTCGCGGCGTTCGACGCCGTGATGGTGGCCCGTGGCGACCTGGCCGTCGAGTATCCGCTCGAGAAGGTCCCCATGGTGCAGAAGCGCCTGATCGAGCTGTGCCGGCGCAACGCCAAGCCGGTGATCGTGGCGACCCAGATGATGGAGTCGATGATCACCAACTCCCGCCCGACCCGCGCCGAGGCCTCCGACGTGGCCAACGCGATCCTGGACGGCGCGGACGCGGTCATGCTGTCGGCCGAGTCCAGCGTGGGCGCGTACCCGGTCGAGACGGTCAAGACGATGTCGAAGATCGTCAAGGCGGCCGAGGAAGAGCTGCTCTCCAAGGGGCTGCAGCCGCTCGTGCCGGGCAAGAAGCCGCGTACGCAAGGCGGTTCGGTGGCCCGCGCCGCCTGCGAGATCGCCGACTTCCTCGGCGGCCGGGGCCTGATCGCCTTCACCCAGTCCGGTGACACCGCGCGCCGGCTCTCCCGCTACCGCGCGACCCAGCCGATCATCGCGTTCACCACGGACGAGGGCACCCGCAACCAGCTCACCCTGAGCTGGGGAGTGGAGTCGCACGTGGTGCCGTTCGTGAGCACCACCGACGAGATGGTCGACCTGGTGGACCAGGAGGTCGCAAGGCTCGGCCGCTTCGACGCGGGCGACACGGTGATCATCACCGCCGGCTCGCCCCCCGGCGTCCCCGGCACCACCAACATGCTCCGCGTCCACCACCTGAGCGCACAGGGCAGCTGAGCGGACCGGCCGGCGGGCCCCGCAAGGGGCCTGTACGGCGCTGAGGGCGCCCCCTGGGACCAGGGGGCGCCCTCAGCTGTGTGCGGCTCCCGAACGGGCTTGTGGGACCGGTCAGTTGTCGGTCGTGTAGACGTGCATCCCGGGCACGTGCAGGTTGCCGCCGAACTGGGCGGCCTGGACCACCTTCACGTTGGTGAAGTAGATCAGCGGAAGGTTCAGCGGGGGCGGGCTGTCGGGCGTGAACTTCATCGGGATCAGGCCGAAGAGGTTGCCCGAGATGCTCTCGGTGTACATCGTGGTGGCGCCGCCCCGGATGGTGGACGTCGAGCCGCCCGCCGCCTGCACGTGGTAGGTCTTGCCGGAGAGCTTGTCCTTCACCGTCTGGTGCAGGTCCCCGATGTCCGTGCCGTCGGAGATGACGTACTTCAGCACCTTCTTGGTGGTGCCGGAGGCCGTCTTCACCTCCACGATGCCCTGGTAGTCGGCGCCCTTGAGCAGCAGCGAGCTGGCGTCGAGGTACCAGGGGTCGTCCGCCACCGGCACCTTGTTGTCCACGCCGCTCTGGTCGGTCGTGGCCGCCGGGCAGTTCGCCGTCGAGGCGCTGGAACTCGCCGACGGGCTGGGCGCCGCCGACGCGGCCGCCTTGACCGTGTCCTGCGCCGTCTTGGAGACCGAGTCGGTGGTCTTCTTGACGGTGTCGGTGGTCTTCTTGACCGTGTCGCCGATCGCCTTGCCGGCGTTGGAGACGGTGTCGGAGACCTTGGAACCGGACGACGACGAGGCCGACGGGGATGCCGGGGCCGAGGACGCGCTCGCGGACGGCGTCGGGCTCGCGGACGGGGATGCGGAGTCGCTGCTCCCGCCGGTGAGGATGCCGCCGAGCGTGTTGCCGATGGTGTCCAGCAGACCACCGCTGCTCTTGGACGCCGACGGTGTGGGCGTGGGCGTGGCCGTGCCGCCGGACGAACCCGACGATCCCGAGCCGGAGCCCGAGCCCGAGGGGGCGGACGTCGCCGTCGGCGTCGGCGCGGCCTTGCCGCCGGAACCTGAATCCGGCGAAGAGGTCTTGCCCGAGCCGCCGGACGTGGTGTCCTTGGCGCTGTCGCTCGCCGAGGGAGTCGGCGTGGCCGAGTCCGCGGACTTGCTCGCCGAGGCGGAGGGCGACGGCGACGCCGAGGCGCCCTTGGAGCCGTCCAGCGCCTTGACGCAGTTCTTGTACTCGTCGGCCGTCAGGCTCTTGGACGTGGTCGACGGGGACGGGCTGCCGCCGCTGTCGGCGAGCGCCAGGGTTGACGTGAAGCCCATGCCCATCAGGACCGCGGTCGGCATCGCCACGGAGGCGATCGCCTTGCCGGCCGGCATGTGGAACCTGGTGAACAGCGGCTTCCGGGGTGCCGCGTGGCGGGGCCCGGTTCTCGCGCGGGACCCGTCCACCTCGGTCTCGCGGGTCACCTCGTCAGCCGGCACTGTGCCTCCCGTTCGCCCCGTTCGCCGGGCTCGTTCCTGACAGGTCGTTCTCCCCGAACCCCTGGTACGCCTCGGCGGGGCTCTGGTCCACGCCCTGCTCGGGCAGCGGCGCGGTCTGCGGGGCACCGCCCTCACCCGGGGCCGCCTCGGCCGGCGGCTGCGGCTGCGGCGGCGCGCCCGGCGCCCAGGCCACGGCCATCGCTCCGCCGATGAGGGCGAAGAGGAAGCCCAGGACGAAGCCGCCGAAGTTGGACACGGGGATGGACACCAGCGCCAGCAGGATCGCGGCGACTCCCGCGAAGACCCGTACGTGCTTCTGGAACCAGAGGCTGATGCCCAGGACGATCAGCAGCACGCCGATGATCAGGGATCCGGCTCCCGCGGTCGTCGCCATCGCCAGCGTCAGATGCCCGAGCTGGAGGTGGGCGTACGGGAAGTACATGATCGGAAAGCCGCCGAGCAAGACGAACAGCCCGGCCCAGAACGGACGGGTGCCCCGCCAGGCGCGGAACTGCAGCCGTCGGCGGGTGAACTGGCCGGGTGCGGCGGCAGAAGTCTCGGCGCTCATGGAAAACAGCTCCCTGGTGCGGCGTTGCTGTGGTGGTGATGTGTGCCGCGTGTGAAGTGCGGCCGGAGAGTGGACGGGCGGGGGCGCCACCGGCTCCCCCGCCCGCTACCGAGTGCTTAGTAGCACTCCTTGACACCCGTGGACAGCGACATGTGAAGGCCGCTGAGCTTGAAGGTGCCGGCGGTGGTCGCCCACGCCGTCTGCTTCACGTTGTCCAGCGTGGCCGAGTCGGCCTGCTGGGCGAAGCCGTACGGGTTCGTCTGCTCACCGCTCTTGATGCCCGGACCCTTGCCGGCGTCCTTGGCGGCCACACCGATGTCGATGTTGTTGAAGGTCGCGTCGGCGTTCAGGTCGGCGACATCGATGTAGATGTTGTCGGCCTGGACCTTGTCGTGACCCGCGCCGCCGGCCCGCAGGATGAGGCTGACGTTGCCGAAGAACGGCACGTTCGGCGTGACCACGGACTGGCACAGGTTGGTGATCTCGGCGTGCTTGAACGCCGAGACGGCCACCGGGTGGGCCGTCTTCTGGCCGTCCAGCGTGTAGCCGTTGTCGATGGCGCCGTACTGCTCGAAGCCGGTGCCCACGAGCTGGTCGGCGGACACCTTGAACGACTGGCCGGACACGCTGAACGAGGCGGCGAGAGCGCCCTGCGCGAGCGCGACACCTATGCACGCCGTGGCGGCCACGCTGGGCACCATGACCACAGCGAACCGCTTCCATCTGGTCCCGCCACGCACCTGGGACTCCATATTTCCTCCTTCTCGGACGTACATCTCCTGGCCCGGGAGCGCCGCGGTGAACGGCCCGGCCGGACAGGGATGGGAGAAGTGCTACGTCCTCGGAAGGGGAGCGCCTGCGTCGGAGGCACGAATCGCGCCCGAATCACCGGCGATCACCCCCGAGCGACAACCACTGGTCGCGCCTGACACGCATCACGCACAACCTTGCTGGACAGGCTTCGCCGGCCGGCGAAGACCCCCCTGCCCAAGAACCGGCGCCACTGCCGCCGGTTCTGCTCGGTGGGGACCCAGAGTCTCCCGTGACCCGACCGGGTGCCGGGGTGCGGAATTGGACCGAGCGTCGCCGATCGTGGTGCATTCTCGGCCCTGACACAAGGGGCTTCGTTACTGGGTAGTAACGGCCGGATAACCGAAGGACGACCCGCCGGTCTCGGAGCGCAACGCTCGGTCGCATCCCTAGGCAGAGCAAAGCCGTTGATCCCTGGACGAAACCAGACAGATCAACGGCCTTGATTTACTCGGAGTAACAGCAGCGGCGATTACCAAGATTTGGTAAAGCGCGGCCGCCCTGACGTCTCGTCGGCAAATCTTTCACCCCGGCATCACAAGCCGTGGCGTTTAGTGACTGGTCAGAACAGCGCCCGCGCCAGCGCCCTGCGCGCCCCGACCACACGCGGGTCCTCGGGACCCACGACCTCGAACAGCTCCAGCAGCCGCAGCCGCACCTTGTCCCGCTCGTCACCCGCCGTGCGCCGCACGGTGTCGATCAGGCGCCCGAAGGCGTCCTCGACATGACCGCCCACCAGATCCAGGTCGGCGGCGGCGATCTGCGCCTCGGCGTCGGCCGGCTTGTCGGCCGCGTCCTTACGCACCTTCTGCGGGTCGAAGCCCTGCACCCGCTGGAGCAGCTCGGCCTGTGCCAGGCCGAGCTTGGCCTCCGGGTGGCCCGGGTCGTCGGCCAGCACGTTCTTGTAGGCCTGGACGGCACCGGCCAGGTCACCGGCGTCCAGGGCCTCGGCGGCGGCGTTCAGCGTCGCGTCGTACGGCCCTGCCTGCGGCGCGGCCAGGGCGGCACCGCCCGGCTCGGCGTCCGGGTCGACGGTCAGGCCGGTCAGCCCGAACCGCTGCTCCCCGACCTGGACGAGCTGGTCGAGGGTCTGGCGGATCTGCTCCTCGCCGGCCGCTCCCTGGAACAGCGGCAGCGCCTGGCCCGCGACGACGGCGAACACCGCCGGGATGCCCTGCACCCCGAACTGCTGCATCAGCATCTGGTTGGCGTCGACGTCGATCTTGGCGAGCAGGAAGCGCCCGTTGTACTCGAGGGCCAGCCGCTCCAGGACAGGGCTCAGCTGCTTGCAGGGCTGACACCACTCGGCCCAGAAGTCGATGACGACCGGGACCTCGGCGGAGCGCTGGAGGACGTCCCTCTCGAAGCCCGCCTCATCGACGTCGATGACGAGATCGGACGGGGCGACGGCCCCCGTGCCGCCCTGCCGGGCGGCCTCGGCGCGCGTCTGCTCGGCCTTGGCCTTGGCCTCCTGGGCCGCCTTCACCGCGGCGAGGTCGACGACGCCGCTCATGGACATGTTCCGTGGCTGCATGCGTCTATCCTCCCCCGTTCCCGCGCCTGAATGAAAAAGTCGTGCACCGGGGCGCCGGGGTCCCCACCCCACGCCTCTTGGTCGCGCCCGTGTACGTCCTTCACGAGCTTTCGCTACGAGTCGTAGCGTAATGCCATGGGAGCCCTGCGCGACACCACGCCCCGGTGATCTCCCTCACGACGCCACAGGACCCGCCGGTTATGGTCAAGGGATGCAGAGCCGCACCCCCGCCAGCCGTACCGGGCGCCCGCGCAGCGCCGCCGCGGACACCGCGATCCTGGCCGCGACCCGGGAGGCGCTCGTGGAGCTGGGCTGGTCCAAGCTCACCCTGGGAGACGTGGCGACGCGGGCCGGGGTTGCGAAGACGACCCTCTACCGCCGCTGGGCCGGCAAGAACGAACTCGTGGTCGACGCGGTGGCGGAACTCTTCGACGAGCTGGAACTCCCCGACCGCGGCAGCCTGGCCGCCGACATCGAGGGTGTCGTCCTGCAGTTCGCGGCGATCCTCGCCCGCCCGGAGGCCAAGAGCGGCCTGATGGCGGTGGTCGCCGAGGCCACCCGCGACGACGCGCTGCGCGAGCGCATCCGCTCCTCCATCGTGGAGCGTCAGATGCGCCTGGTCCTGCAGGGCCGGGCGCGGGCGCAGAAGCGCGGCGAACTCCCGCCGGAACCCGATCCGCAGGAGGCCGCCCGCACGGTGGACCTCATCTTCGACGTGGTGGCGGGCGCGGTGGTGCACCGCACCCTGGTGAGCGGCAAGGCGGCGGACGAGGAGTGGGTGCGCAGTTTCACGCGCGTCCTGATCGGTGGGCTGGCCTCGTCCGCCTGAGCCCGCTCAGAAGCCCGCCGGCTCCGTGTACACCCCCCACTCGTCGCGCAGCACCCCGCAGATCTCGCCCAGCGTCGCCTCGGCGCGTACGGCGTCCAGCATCGGCTCGATCATGTTCGAGCCGTCCCGCGCGGCGGCCAGCATGGCGTCCAGCGCGCGGCGCACCGCGTCTTCGTCCCGGGCGTCCTTGCGCGCGCCGAGCACCCGCACCTGCTCGCGCTCCACCTCGTGGCTGACCCGCAGGATCTCCAGGTCCCCGGTGACCGAGCCGGTGTGGACGTTGACGCCCACGACCTTCTTGTCGCCCTTCTCCAGGGACTGCTGGTAGCGGAAGGCGGACTCGGCGATCTCACCGGTGAACCAGCCGTCCTCGATCCCGCGCAGGATGCCGGAGGTGACGGGCCCGATGGGGTGCCGCCCGTCCGGATGGGCCCTGAGGCCGCGCTCCTTTATCTGCTCGAAGATCTTCTCGGCGTCGGCCTCGATCCGGTCGGTCAGCTGCTCGACGTACCACGCACCGCCCAGCGGGTCGGCCACATTGGCCACGCCGGTCTCCTCCATCAGCACCTGCTGGGTGCGCAGCGCGATCTCGGCCGCCTGCTCGCTGGGCAGCGCGAGGGTCTCGTCGAGCGCGTTGGTGTGCAGCGAGTTGGTCCCGCCGAGCACGGCGGCCAGCGCCTCCACGGCCGTGCGCACCACGTTGTTGTACGGCTGCTGCGCGGTCAGCGAGACACCGGCGGTCTGCGTGTGGAACCGCAGCCACTGCGCCTTGTCGCTCCGCGCGCCGTACACGTCCCGCATCCAGCGGGCCCAAATGCGGCGCGCGGCACGGAACTTGGCGATCTCCTCGAAGAAGTCGACGTGCGCGTCGAAGAAGAAGGAGAGGCCGGGCGCGAACACGTCGACGTCCAGGCCGCGGCTGAGCCCCAGCTCCACGTACCCGAAGCCGTCCGCGAGCGTGTACGCCAGCTCCTGCGCGGCCGTCGCGCCCGCCTCGCGGATGTGGTAGCCGGAGACGGACAGCGGCTTGTAGGCGGGGATGCCGGCCGCGCAGTACTCCATCAGGTCGCCGATGAGGCGCAGATGGGGCTCGGGCTGGAAGAGCCACTCCTTCTGCGCGATGTACTCCTTGAAGATGTCGGTCTGGAGCGTGCCGTTGAGGACCGACGGGTCCACGCCCTGGCGCTCGGCGGCGACCAGGTACATGCAGAAGACGGGCACGGCGGGCCCGCTGATGGTCATGGAGGTGGTGACGTCGCCGAGCGGGATGTCCTTGAACAGGACCTCCATGTCGGCGGCGGAGTCGATGGCGACCCCGCAGTGCCCGACCTCGCCGAGCGAGCGCGGGTCGTCGGAGTCGCGGCCCATCAGCGTCGGCATGTCGAAGGCCACGGACAGCCCGCCGCCGCCGGCGGCCAGGATCATCTTGTACCGCTCGTTGGTCTGCTCGGCGTTGCCGAACCCGGCGAACTGCCGGATCGTCCAGGTACGCCCGCGGTATCCGGTCGGATGGAGGCCGCGGGTGAAGGGGTACTCCCCGGGCCAGCCGATCCGCTCGAATCCCTCGTACGTGTCGCCCGGTCGGGGCCCGTACACCGGCTCCACGGGGTCGCCGGAGAGCGTGGTGAAGTCAGCGTCGCGCTTGCGCGCGGCGTCGTAGCGGGCCTGCCAGCGCCGGCGGCCCTCCTCGATGGCGTGAGCGTCCATACCCACGAATTTACTTGGACGTCCTAGTAAATGTCGATGGGCGACCGCCGCACGACGCTCGTACGGCGGTGGAGGCGAGGGGGCGAGGGCCGGGCCTAGGCCTTGGCGACGGCCGGCGCCGGGTCGGTGACCTTGGCCTCCAGCTCGCGGCTGATCCTGCGCTCGACGAAGAAGGCGGCCGTGGGAATCGTGCCCGCGAGCAGCACCCACAGCTGCCGGCCGACCGGCATCTTCGCCTTGGAGCCCAGGTCGAAGGCGACGACGAGGTAGACGACGTACAGCCAGCCGTGGGCGATGGCCACGACGCGCGTGACGTCGGCGGCACCGCTGATGTCCAGCCCGTACTTCGCGATCATGCTCAGGCACAGCAGCACCAGCAGGACACCGGTGGTGTAGGCCATGACGCGGTAGCGGGTCAGCACGCTCTTCTTCATGGAGTCGAGCGTAACCACCCGTTCCGGGAGATCTTGGCCGGGGTCGGCCCCGGCCTCAGTCGTCGTCGAAATCGTGGGCCGCGATCCGCAGCGGACGGAACATCGCGAAGATCTCCGCGCACTCCTCCGCGTCGTACACCCCGAGCCCGAAGTCCATGGCCATCAGGTCGCGGGTGGCCGCGTCGACCACCTCGCGGCCCTTGTCGGTGATCACGGCGAGGGTGCCGCGGCCGTCGTTGGGATTGGGCCGCTTGGCCACCAGACCGGACTTCACCAGCCGGTCCACGGTGTTCGTCACGGACGTGGGATGCACCATGAGCCGCTCACCGATCTTGGACATCGGCAGTTCCCCGGCCTTGGAGAAGGTGAGCAGCACCAGGGCCTCATAGCGCGCGAACGTCAGTCCGTACGGCTTGACCACCGCGTCCACCTCGGCGAGCAGGATCTGCTGGGCTCGCATGATCGAGGTGATCGCGGCCATGGACGGCACGTTTCCCCAGCGCTGCTTCCAGAGTTCGTCGGCTCGGGCGATGGGGTCGAAGGGGAGGCTCAGTGGCTTCGGCACGTCATCAGACCCTACCGGCCGGTCATATTGCGGGCAGCCCCGTCTCGGCCATCGGTCGCCCGGACCGCCAGCGCGAGCCCGCAGCAGCACAGCGCACCGAGCGCGCCGGCCCCCGTCACCGCGGCCCGTACCCCGACCGCCTGCGCCGCCACCCCGGCCAGCGCCATGCCCACGCCCTGGACGGTCATCAGCCCCGCGCTGAGCACGGTCATGGCCCGCCCGCGCAGCTCCTGCGGCACGGCCCGCACGAACCACTGGTCGAGGCCCAGGGTGTACGCCGACCCCGCCCCGGACACCAGCAGGAGCAGCAGGGACGCGACGAGCCCGGGACGCAGGGCGAAGCCGAGGTAGGGCAGCAGGGTCAGGCACAGCAGTGGGAGCGCGACGCGTTCCCGGGCCGCGGGCCGCAGCCGCGCCCCGGCGAACAGCTCACCGGCGACCGTGCCGACGGGCAGGGCGCACATCAGCAGCCCGAGGCCGCCGGAACCGGCGCCGAGGACGTCGGCGTACGGCGCGGCGAGCGCCTCGGGGACGACGGAGAAGGCCGCCGGCAGCCAGAAGACGAGCAGCAGGACACGGATCCGGCGGTCCCCGGCCGGCCGGCGCGCACCGGGCGGGGCGTCCCCGCGGTCACGGGTGCGGGCGGGGCGGGGCCGGGTGCCGCAGCGCAACAGGGCAGCCGAGGCGAGAAAGGTGGTGACGGTGACGAGCAGGGCCTGGCGGGGCGGGACGACCGTGAGGAGCAGCCCGCCGAGGCCGTAGCCGACGAGCAGGGCGCTCTGGGCGACGATCCGCAGCAGGGAGCGGCCGAGCACGAACAGGTCGCCGTCGCCGAGGACGTCGGCGAGGGTGGCCATGCGGGTGCCGGCGAACACCGGGGACACGACGGCGAGGGCGCAGCGCAGCGCGAGCAGCAGGCCGGTGCCGGCACCCGGGACGGTCATCGCGGCCACGCAGCCCGCGCACACCAGATCGCAGGCGACGAGCACCCGCCGCGGCGGGAAGCGGTCGGCGACGGGGGCGAGCAGGGCGCCGCCGACGGCGTACGGCAGGAAGCCCAGGGCGAAGGTGAGCGCGCTGAGCAGGGGTGAGCGGGTGAGGTCGTAGACGAGGACGGACAGCGCGATCTCGCTGACGATCACGCCGAGCATCGACAGCACATGAGCGGCGAAGACGGCCCGGAACTCGGGCACGGCGAAGACACGGCCGTATCCGGCGGGCGCCGAGGCCGTCTGCGGTGGTGCGGACATGCCCGCAGCGTGCCCGGGAGGCGGTCGGGGGCCGTAGAGTTTCGGCTCCGTCCGAAACTTACCCGGTCTTGCGGAGGAGGTGCCCGTGCCGTCACGTCTGCACTTCGGCGACGAGGACTTCCTGCGCTGCCGGTTCGCGATCTCGCCGATGTGGGAGACCCAGGAGGCGGTACGCACCCTGAAGCGGCCCGACCGGCACGGCTATCACGCGCCCTGGCTGCGCCGGATCCGCGCGGCGGCGGCCGGGCTGGACCTGGCGCCCCTGTGGCTGCTGATGCCCCGCCGGGGCCACTCCCCGGACTGGCTCGGGCCGCCGCCGATCGGACCGGCCGCCACGTTCGAGGAGGAGATCGCGGCCGTACGGGCCTCGGACCCGCAGGCGGCCCGCGAGGACACCGCGCTCTCGCTGGCCTGCACGCCGGGTGCACTGCAGTCGCCGCGGGGCCGGGCCTGGCTGGCGGATCCGGCGCGGATGATCGCGGAGCTGGCGGACGCCGTGGAGGAGGCCTGGCGGGCGCTGATCGAGCCGGACTGGCCCCGGCTGCGGGCCCTGCTGGAGGCGGACGTGGCGCACCACTCGCGCCGGCTCGCCGAGGTGGGCCTCGGCACGCTGCTGCCGGAACTGGACCCGAGGCTGTCCTGGGACGGCCGCACGCTCACGCTGGCCCTGCGGGTGGAGTACGCCCGCGACCTCGCCGGGCAGGGCCTGGTCCTGATGCCGAGCGTGTTCTCCTGGCCCGACGTGATCACCGGTTTCGAGCCGCCGTGGCAGCCGACGCTGGTCTATCCGGCGCGGAGGCTGGGCGGCTTGTGGACCGACCCGGTCGAGCGGGCGCCCGAGGCTCTGGTGCGGGTCCTGGGACGCAACCGGGCGGCCGTCCTGACGGCTCTGGCCGAGCCCGCGACGACCACCGCCCTGGCCCACCGGCTGCGGCTCGCCCCGTCCTCGGTGTCGTCCCACCTGACGGTGCTGCGGGACGCGGGGCTGCTCACGGCGCGCAGGTACGGCCATCAGGTGCTGTACGAGCGGACGCCGTTGGGCGTCGCGCTGGCCTGCGGAGGCTGAACCCGGATCGTCACCCGTGCTGCTCGAGCATGCGCAGCACCCGGGGTGCCCGGGCCTCACCGGCACACTCCCGCGGGCACCTGCGCGCCGCGGGCGTACAGCCGAGCGGCGCCTTGAAGAGGGCGAGCGAGATCGCGACGACCAGCAGCAGCGGACACAGATACGCCACGGCGTCCGCGAACGGGCCGGACAGCCGCAGCAGCGGCTCCAGCCCAAGGCCGGTCAGGCACACCGTGAGGAGCAGCGCACGGACCACCAGTTCCGCGGCCCAGTTGGCCAGGGCCCGCTCGGGGGTGATGCCCCGCTCCAGCCACAGCCGCAGCCGGTCGAGGGACCAGGCGGTCGCCCAGCCGGTCAGCGGCCGGAACAGCACCCGGTCGGCGACCGCGCCGAAGGCGCCCCAGCGGGGGCGGTAGTCGAAGCCGGTGAGCAGGCGGACGCCGTCGGCGTCGGGCACGTAACGCCAGTAGCCGCTCGCCTCGGCGATCAGGGACAGCGGGTGCGGGGAGGAGAAGCGCACGGCGGAGGTGCGGGTGCCGTCGGGGCGGTCCGTGTCGTCCGCCGCGTACCCGGTGCCGGACACGGTGAGGAACGGCAGCACGCGCGCGGTGCAGGTGAACCGCCGGGGCTCGCCCTCCGCGCCCGGCAGCTCCTCGATCGCGGTGAAGCGGAGGTCCCAGCGCCGGTGGGCCTCGGGGTCCTGGGTGCGCGCCCACAGCGTGTCGAGGTCGGCGCGGATGTGTGTCTCTATACCGAGACCCATGTTGTTCCCCCAGGTCAGAACGTGCTCTGAATGATCGATCAAAGCATCGACAGGGGAAAGTACAACGCTGTGGGCGAGCGCTCCAAACGAGGGTGCCAGCTAGCCGGCCAGGTGCCGTTCGACGGTCTCGACCTTGGAGGTCAGTCCGTCGGTCACACCGGGGCGGATGTCGGCCTTGAGGACGAGCGACACGCGCGGGGCGCGCTCCTCCACGGCGGCGACGGCGCGCTTGACGACGTCCATGACCTCGTCCCACTCGCCCTCGACCGAGGTGAACATCGCGTCGGTACGGTTGGGCAGCCCCGACTCGCGCACCACGCGGACGGCGTCGGCGACGTACTCCCCCACGTCCTCGCCGACACCGAGGGGCGTCACGGAGAAGGCGACGATCATGCGTTCACGACGCCTTCCTTGCGGGCGCGGGCGGCGATGACCTCGTCCTCGGCGGCGCGCTTGAGCTTGCGCTCGGCGAAGAAGCCGCCGGTGGGCAGCACGGACAGGACGAAGTAGAACGCGGCGGTCTTCAGCGGCCACTTGGTGCGGTTCCAGGCGTCCGCCCAGAAGATCACGTACAGGACGAAGAGGACGCCGTGGATCGCGCCCATGACGGGGACCGCGTTGAAGTCCGTGGTCCGCTTGAGCACCGAGCAGACGAGGAGGATCAGGAAGGACACGGCTTCCGGGGCCGAGACCAGGCGGAGACGGCGGAGGGCGGTGGCGGTCTTGATGTCCACAGGTCACCTTCGGTGGGAGAGTCGTCGACGGTTTGTGAACGCAAGCACAAACGTTCAGCCATTGTGGCAAACGGCTGCCCTAGGGGTCCGCTCAGGGTCGGTGTCCACCCAGGGGCCCTGTTCCGTCCACCCGCGCCGCCGCTACTTTCGCTGCGTGGCGATGTTCCGACTTCAAGGCAGCAAGGTGCTCGCCGTCGACATGACCGGGGACGCCGTGAAGGCGAAGAACGGCTCGATGGTCGCGTACGACGGGCAGATGGCCTTCAAGAAGCTGACCGGCGGCGGCGAGGGCCTGCGCGGGATGGTGACGCGCAGGCTCACCGGCGAGCAGATGACGGTGATGGAGGTGAAGGGGCACGGGACGTGCTGGTTCGCGGACCGCGCCTCGGAGATCAACCTGGTGAGCCTGACGGGCGACAAGCTGTACGTGGAGTCGAGCAATCTGCTCGCGACGGACGCCGGGCTGCGCACCGGGACGACCTTCACGGGGCTGCGGGGCGCCTCGCAGGGCAACGGGCTGTTCACGACGACGGTCGAGGGCCACGGACAGGCTGCGCTGCTGTCCGACGGGCCGGCGGTGGTGCTCCGGGTCAGCCCGCAGTACCCGCTGATCGTGGACCCGGGTGCCTATGTCGCCCACCAGGGCGACGTCCGGCAGTCCTTCCAGTCCGGTGTGACGTTCCGCACGTTCCTCGGGGAGGGCGGCGGCGAGGCCTTCCAGATCCGGTTCGAGGGCGACGGACTGGTCTATGTGCAGCCGAGCGAGCGGAACACGATCGCGGGGGATCTGTAGAGATGGCGTTCCGGGAGATCAACTCCAAGATGGTCGAGGCGACCGTGGTGCCGGGGCAGCGGCTGTACAGCCAGCGCGGGGCGATGCTCGCCTACAAGGGGGACGTGTCCTTCACGCCCAGCATCCAGGGCGGCCAGGGCGGGCTGATGTCCATGATCGGGCGCCGGGTGGCGGGCGAGGCGACCCCGCTGATGACGGTCGAGGGCAGCGGCACGGTCTTCTTCGGGCACGGCGGCCACCACGTGCACGTCATCCACCTCACCGGCGACACCCTGTACGTGGAGGCGGACCGGCTGCTCGCCTTCGAGGGCACGCTGCGCCAGGGCACGATGTTCATGGGCTCGCAGGGCGGGGTGATGGGCCTGGTCCGGGGCCAGGTCACCGGCCAGGGCCTGTTCACCACCACCCTCCAGGGGCAGGGCTCGGTCGCCGTGATGGCGCACGGCGGCGTCTTCGAGGTCCCCATCACCCCGCAGCGCCCGGTCCATGTCGACCCGCAGGCGTACGTCGCCCACCACGGGGACGTCCGCAACAAGCTGTCCGCCGCGCTCGGCTGGCGCGAGATGGTGGGCCGCGGCTCCGGCGAAGCCTTCCAGCTGGAGCTGAGCGGCAGCGGCACGGTGTTCGTCCAGGCGTCGGAGGAGAAGCTGTGAGCACCTACGGAACTCCGGGCGCGGGGCCCGGCGGACCGGCCGGACCGGCCGTGTACGACCCGCTGACGCTGCCCGCGGACGACAACGTGAACCCGTACACGTTCTGCGTCGAGCTGAAGAGCGGGCAGTGGTTCCTGCAGAAGGGGAAGATGATCGCCTACTACGGGGCGATCGAGTTCAACGGGATCGGGCACGGCCGACTCGACCGAATTGTCCGTACCGCATTCCATTCGCCACTGCACGCGAGCGACTGGGTCGTGGCACAGGGCTCGGGCAAGATGCTGCTCGCCGACCGGGCCTTCGACGTCAATTCCTATGACCTGGACGACGGGAACTTGACCATTCGCGCGGGCAACCTGCTCGCTTTTCAGCCAAGTCTCGCGCTCAAGCAGTCGATCGTGCCGGGTTTTCTGACCCTTATCGGAACCGGAAAGTTTGTCGCCGCATCTAACGGCCCGGTGGTGTTCATGGAACCTCCGATCCGGGTCGACCCGCAGGCGCTCGTCGGGTGGGCCGACTGCCCGTCGCCGTGCCATCACTACGACCACGGGTATCTGGCGGGTGTACTGGGCGGTCTACGTGCGATGACGGGCTTCGGCGGGGTGTCCGGCGAGGAGCACCAGCTCGAGTTCGTGGGCGCCGGGACGGTCCTGCTGCAGTCGTCGGAGGCCCTCATGGACGAGGCTGCGACAGGGGTCGTTCCGTCCGAACCGGGCGTGCCGGGCGGTGGCACTGCGGGGCCGGACGGACACGGTCCGCAATCGTCGGGTGCACCGCGCCTTCCCGGACAGCTGGGGGACCTCCAGCGTCGCTTCGGGCTGTGAGCGGTAGTCTGCGGAGTGTGACGTCGAACGCGTGCGCACAGTCACACCACCCGAAGTAGTACGCCATTCAACTTCTTAGGTAGACTTCATTCATGGAGACCGAAACGGCCACGCGCTGGCTGACCGATGCGGAGCAGTGCGCCTGGCGCACCCACCTGGAGGTCAACAGGCTGTTGACGTACCAGCTGGAGAAGGATCTGCAGCCGTTCGGCCTGACGATGAACGACTACGAGATTCTCGTGAATCTGTCCGAGTCCGACGACGTACGCATGCGGATGAGCGACCTCGCCTCCGCGACACTGCAGTCCAAGAGCCGGCTCTCGCACCAGATCACGCGCATGGAGAACGCGAATCTGGTGCGCCGCGAGAACTGCGAGTCCGACCGGCGGGGGCTGTACGCGGTGCTGACCGACCACGGCATGGAGACGATGAAGAAGGTGGCACCCCACCATGTCGCCTCCGTGCGACGCCACTTCATCGATCTGCTGTCGCCGGACGCACTGACGGAGCTGGACAAGGCGCTGAAGCCGATCGCCGAGCATCTGCGGGGGCAGCGCGGGCGTCCTTGACGCGCCCGGTGGCACTCGGCCGCTCAGCAGGCCCGTCGGCCGCCCAGCCGGCCCGTCACCGGCGCTCTTCCCGAACCACCCGCGTTCACCCCTGTGTTCAGCCAGGCGCCCGCCCGTGTGCGGGCGCCATGGCCCCATTGCGGGTCCACAGGCCGGGCCGGGGGCCGGGCCCGCCGCGGCCGCCACGCCGACCAGTGCCGGGCCGGACGGGGAGCAGTTCCCCGGCGGGGCGAGGAACAGGTGGATCAAGGCGGATCAAGCCGTCGGTGCCGAGCGGGAGTTGACCGGGCTCAGCCCTGTGTCAGGCCGGCCACCAGCTCGTCCGCCGCACGGTACGGGTCCAGTTCGCCCGCGACGATGCGCTCCGCGAGCGCACTGAGCCGGCGGTCGCCGTGGAGGTCGCCGATGCGCTCGCGCAGGGCCGTCACCGCGATGGTCTCCACCTCGCGGGCCGCGCGGGCCCGGCGGCGCTCGGCGAGCACACCGCGCTCCTCCATCCACGCACGGTGCTTCTCCAGGGCCTCCACGACCTCGTCGACGCCTTCGGCGCGGGCCGCGACCGTCTTCACGATCGGCGGGCGCCAGTCGCCGGGTCCGCGGGCCTCGCCGAGGCCCAGCATGTGGTTCAGCTCGCGGGCCGTGGCGTCCGCCCCGTCCCGGTCGGCCTTGTTGACCACGTAGACGTCGCCGATCTCCAGGATGCCCGCCTTGGCCGCCTGGATGCCGTCGCCCATGCCGGGCGCCAGCAGGACGACGGACGTGTCCGCCTGGGAGGCGATCTCCACCTCCGACTGGCCGACGCCCACCGTCTCGACCAGGATCACGTCGCAGCCGGCCGCGTCGAGGACCCGGATGGCCTGGGGCGCCGCCCAGGCGAGGCCGCCCAGGTGGCCACGGGTGGCCATCGAGCGGATGTAGACCCCGGGATCCGAGGCGTGGTCCGACATCCGCACCCGGTCGCCGAGCAGGGCGCCGCCGGAGAACGGCGACGACGGGTCGACGGCCAGGACGCCGACCCGCTTGCCCTGCCTGCGGTACGCCGTCACGAGTGCGGAGGTCGAGGTGGACTTGCCGACGCCGGGCGAGCCGGTCAGGCCCACCACGTAGGCGTTGCCGGTCAGCGGCGCCAGCGCCGCCATGACCTCCCTGAGCTGCGGGGACGCCCCCTCCACCAGGGAGATCAGCCGGGCCACGGCACGCGGCCGGCCTTCCCTGGCCTGGGCCACCAGAGAGGAGACGTCCTGCATCAAACAGCTCCGTTCACTCGGGAGAAAGTACTGCTCAGGCCTTCGGTACCCGCACGATCAGCGCGTCACCCTGGCCGCCGCCACCGCACAGCGCGGCCGCGCCGACCCCGCCGCCGCGCCGCTTGAGCTCGAGCGCCAGGTGGAGCACGAGACGGGCGCCGGACATACCGATCGGGTGGCCCAGCGCGATGGCGCCGCCGTTGACGTTCACCTTTTCCGTGGACACGCCGAGGTCCTTCATTGACTGCACGGCGACGGCGGCGAAGGCCTCGTTGATCTCGACGAGGTCGAGGTCGGCGACGTCCAGGCCCTCCTTCTTCAGGGCGTGCTGGATGGCGTTGGACGGCTGGGACTGCAGCGAGTTGTCCGGGCCGGCCACATTGCCGTGGGCGCCGATCTCGGCGAGCCACTCCAGGCCCAGCTCCTCGGCCTTGGCCCTGCTCATCACGACCACGGCCGCCGCACCGTCCGAGATCTGCGAGGAGGTGCCGGCCGTGATCGTGCCGTCCTTGGCGAAGGCCGGGCGCAGTTTGCCCAGGGACTCCACGGTGGTGTCGGCGCGGATGCCCTCGTCCTTGCTGAAGACGACCGGCTCGCCCTTGCGCTGCGGGATCTCGACCGGGGTGATCTCGGCCTCGAAGACGCCGTTCTTCTGCGCGGCGGCGGCCCGCTGGTGCGACAGGGCGGCGATCTCGTCCTGCTCGGGGCGGCCGATGCCGAGGCGGGTGTTGTGCCTCTCGGTGGACTCACCCATCGGGACGTTGTCCCACGGGTCGGTCAGGCCGTCGTGGGCCATCGCGTCGAGCATCTCGATCGCGCCGTACTTGAAGCCCTCACGGGACTTCGGCAGCAGGTGCGGGGCGTTGGTCATGGATTCCTGGCCGCCGGCCACGACGATGTCGAACTCGCCGGCGCGGATCAGCTGGTCGGCGAGCGCGATGGCGTCGAGGCCGGACAGGCACACCTTGTTGACGGTGAGCGCCGGGACGTTCATCGGGATACCGGCCTTGACCGCGGCCTGGCGCGCCGGGATCTGCCCTGCCCCGGCCTGGAGCACCTGGCCCATGATCACGTACTGCACCTGGTCGCCACCGATCCCCGCACGGTCGAGGGCGGCCTTGATCGCGAGGCCGCCGAGGTCGGCCGCGGAGAAGGACTTGAGGGAGCCCAGGAGTCGTCCCATGGGCGTGCGCGCGCCCGCGACGATCACAGAGCTGGTCGTTCCAGAAGGCATGAGCTGCGATCCCCTTACCGGCCTGCGCGGCCGAGGAGTGAACGAGGGTTTACTTCGAATGTACTGATGGCACTCCGTGCCGTCACCGGCCCGTCGGTGTGATCGCGCGCACGTTGCGTAACCATGCGAGGAGCGCTGCACTGAATCCATGCTGACGCGAATCGACCACATCGGGATCGCCTGCCACGACCTCGACGCCACCGTCGAGTTCTACCGGGCGACGTACGGCTTCGAGGTGTTCCACACCGAGGTCAACGAGGAGCAGGGCGTGCGCGAGGCCATGCTCAAGATCAACGAGACCTCGGACGGCGGCGCCTCCTACCTGCAGCTGCTGGAGCCGACCCGTGAGGACTCCGCGGTCGGCAAGTGGCTCGCGAAGAACGGGGAGGGCGTCCATCACATCGCCTTCGGCACGGCGGACGTGGACGGCGACGCCGCGGCCATCCGCGACAAGGGCGTCCGGGTGCTCTACGAGCAGCCACGGACCGGCTCCATGGGGTCGCGGATCACCTTCCTGCACCCCAAGGATTGCCACGGTGTCCTGACAGAACTGGTCACTTCGGCCCCCGTTGAGTCCCCTGAGCACTGACTGCCGTACATAAGGGCCGGTAGGGTTGGGGGTGGTCGTCCCTGCACGCGGGGGACAACCGCATGCCGGGGTCCGGGTTTCGGGGGACGAGCGTCGGGGCAGCAGCCCGTGCTCCGCCGTTGATCTGACACCATTTCCCCGGGGGCCCCGTTCGGCGGATGGACGAGGCTCGTTGCAGAAGCTGACCAGGGGACGGATGGGACCGCGCAGTGCGGGGCTACGAGAGCCAGGAGCGAGAGCCGGCGGCTGACGTCGACCACCTCTCTCGGTTCGAGGCCGAGATGAAGCGGCTGAGGACCGAGCGGGAAAAGGCGATCCAGCACGCCGAGGACCTCGGCTACCAGGTCGAGGTGCTGCGCGCCAAGCTGCACGAGGCGCGCCGCACCCTCATGACCCGGCCCGCCTACGACGGCGGTGACATCGGCTACCAGGCCGAGCAGTTGCTCCGTAATGCCCAGATCCAGGCCGACCAGCTGCGCCAGGATGCCGAGCGGATGGCCGCGGAGGCCCGCGCGCAGACCCAGCGCATCCTCCAGGAGCACGCCGAGCAGGCGGCCCGGCTGCAGGCCGAGCTGCACCAGGAGGCGGTCACCCGGCGCCAGCAGCTCGACCAGGAGCTGGCCGAGCGCCGCGCCACGGTCGAGTCGCACGTCAACGAGAACGTGGCCTGGGCCGAGCAGCTGCGCTCCCGCACCGAGCAGCAGGCCCGCCGCCTGCTGGAGGAGTCCCGCACCGAGGCCGACCAGGCGTTGGCCGCCGCCCGCGCGGAGGCCGAGCGGCTGACGAACGAGGCCCGCCAGCGGCTGCAGAGCGACGCCGAGGCGGCGCGCACGGAGGCCGAGCAGATCCTGCGCCGCGCCCGCACGGACGCCGAGCGCCTGCTGAACGCGGCGTCCACCCAGGCCCAGGAGGCCACCGACCACGCCGAGCAGCTGCGCACCAGCACGGCCAGCGAGTCGGACGCGGCCCGCCGGCAGGCCGCCGAGCTGAGCCGGGCCGCCGAGGAGCGGATGGCGGCGGCCGAGGAGGCGCTGCGCAAGGCGCAGGCCGAGGCCGAGAAGCTGGTCACCGAGGCCGAGCAGGCCGCCGCGAAGACCCTCTCGAGCGCCGAGGCCGCGGGCGAGTCGCGCACGCGTACGGCGAAGGAGCAGGTCGCCCGGCTGGTCGAGGAGGCCACCAAGGAGGCCGAGACCACCAGGTCCGAGGCCGAGCAGCTGGTCGCGGACGCCCGTGCCGAGGCCGAGAAGATCGTCGCCGAGGCCGCCGAGAAGGCCCGCACGATCACCGCCGAGGAGAGCGCCACCCAGCTGTCCAAGGCGGCCAAGACCGCCGAGGACGTGCTCAACAAGGCGTCCGAGGAGGCCAAGCAGACCACCAAGGCCGCCGCCGAGGAGGCCGAGCGGATCCGCACCGAGGCCGAGGCCGAGGCGGACCGGCTGCGCGCCGAGGCGCACGACATCGCCACCCAGCTCAAGGGTGCGGCGAAGGACGACACCAAGGAGTACCGCGCCAAGACGGTCGAGCTGCAGGAGGAGGCCCGCCGGCTGCGCGGCGAGGCCGAGCAGCTGCGCGCCGACGCGGTCGCCGAGGGCGAGTCGATCCGGGCGGAGGCCCGCCGGGAGGCGGTCACGCAGATCGAGGAGGGCGCCAAGTCCGCCGAGGAGCTGCTGGCCAAGGCCAAGGTGGACGCCGACGAGCTGCGCAAGAGCGCGACCGCCGACAGCGAGAAGGTCCGCACCGAGGCCATCGAGCGGGCCACCAGCCTGCGCCGGCAGGCCGACGAGACCCTCGAGCGCAGCCGCAAGGAGGCCGAGCGGCTGCGCGCCGAGGCCGAGGAGCAGGCCGAGGCGGTCCGCACCGACGCCGAGACCGCCGCGCGCGAGCTGCGCGAGGAGACCGAGCGTGCGATCGAGGCCCGGCGCACCGAGGCGGCCCAGGACCTGACCCGGCTCCAGACCGAGACGCAGGAGCGGCTGGAGTCGGCCGAGCAGGCGCTCGTCGAGGCTCGTGAGGAGGCCTCGCGGATCCGCCGCGAGTCCGCCGAGGAGGCCGAGCGGCTGCGCGCGGAGTCCGCCGAGCGGATCCGCACGCTCCAGCAGCAGGCCGAGGCCGAGGCCGAACGGCTGCGCGACGAGGCCGCGGCCGACGCGTCCGCCTCCCGCGCCGAGGGCGAGTCCGTCGCCGTACGGCTGCGCTCCGAGGCCGCCGCCGAGGCGGAGCGGCTGAGGACCGAGGCGCAGGAGACCGCGGACCGGGTGCGTGCGGAGGCGCAGGCCGCCGCCGAGCGGCTCGGCACCGAGGCGTCCGAGACGCTGGCCGCCGCGCAGGAGGAGGCCGCCCGGCGCCGCCGCGAGGCCGAGGAGACCCTCGGTTCCGCGCGGGCCGAGGCCGACCAGGAGCGGGAGCGGGCCCGCGAGCAGAGCGAGGAGCTGCTGGCCTCCGCCCGCAAGCGGGTTGAGGAGGCCCAGGCCGAGGCGACCCGGCTGGTGGAGGAGGCCGACCGGCGCGCCACCGAGATGGTCTCGGCCGCCGAGCAGCACGCCCAGCAGGTGCGGGACTCCGTCACGGGGCTGCACGAGCAGGCGCAGGAGGAGATCACCGGGCTGCGCTCGGCCGCCGAGCACGCGGCGGACCGTACGAGGCGGGAGGCCGAGGAGGAGGCGGACCGGGTCCGCGCCGACGCCTACGCCGAGCGGGAGCGGGCGAGCGAGGACGCCTCGCGGATCCGGCGCGAGGCCGCCGAGGAGACCGAGGCCGCCAAGGCGCTGGCCGAGCGTACGGTCGCGGAGGCGATCGCGGAGGCCGAGCGGCTGCGCGCGGACGCGGGCGAGTACGCCCAGCGGGTGCGCACGGAGGCCTCGGACGCGCTGGCCGAGGCCGACCAGGCGGCGTCCCGTACCCGGGCGGACGCCCGCGAGGACGCCAACCGCATCCGCTCGGACGCCGCGACCCAGGCCGACACCCTCATCACCGAGGCCCGCAACGAGGCCGAGCGGCTGCAGACCGAGACGGTCGCCGAAGCCGACCGGGTGCGCACGGAGGCGCTGGCCGAGGCCGAGCGGCTGCAGTCGGAGACCGTGGCCGAGGCGGACCGGGTCCGCGCGGAGGCCTTGGCGAACGCCGAGCAGCTCATCGGGGAGGCCACCGGCGAAGCCGAGCGGCTGCGCGCCGAGGCGGCGCAGACGGTCGCCTCGGCCCAGCAGCACGCCGAGCGGGTGCGGGCGGACGCCGAGCGGCTGCGGGCGGACTCGGAGGCGGCGGCCGAACGGCTCGTCAACTCCGCGCGCGAGGAGGCCGAGCGGACCCTGGACGAGGCCCGCAAGGACGCCAACAAGCGCCGTTCGGAGGCGGCCGAGCAGGTCGACACGCTCATCACGGAGACCACGGCCGAGGCCGACAAGCTGCTCACCGAGGCGCAGCAGCAGGCGCTGAAGACGACCGCGGACGCCGAGTCGCAGGCCGACACGATGGTGGGCGCGGCCCGCAGCGAGGCCGAGCGGATCGTGGCCGAGTCGACGGTGGAGGGCAACTCCCTGGTGGAGAAGGCCCGTACGGACGCGGACGAGCTGCTGGTGGGTGCCCGCCGGGACGCGACCGCGATCAGGGAGCGTGCCGAGGAGCTGCGCGACCGCATCACGGCCGAGATCGAGGAGCTGCACGAGCGGGCCCGGCGCGAGGCCGCCGAGACGATGAAGTCCACCGGCGACCGCTGCGACGCGCTCATCAAGGCCGCCGAGGAGCAGCTGGCCAAGGCGGAGGCGAAGGCCAAGGAGCTGGTCTCGGACGCCGATTCCGAGGCGGGCCGGGTGCGGATCGCCGCCGTGAAGAAGGCGGAGGGGCTGCTCAAGGAGGCCGAGCAGAAGAAGGCCAGCCTCGTCAAGGAGGCCGAGGAGCTGAAGGCCGAGGCGATCCGGGAGGCCCGGCGCACGGTCGAGGAGGGCAAGCGCGAGCTGGAGATCCTGGTGCGCCGCCGCGAGGACATCAACGCCGAGATCTCCCGCGTCCAGGACGTGCTGGAGGCGCTCGAGTCCTTCGAGACCCCGTCGGCCGGCAAGGACGGCGCAGTCAAGGCCGGTGCGACGGTCGGCGCCCCCCGAACGGGTGGCAAGTCGTCAGACGGCTAGCGCGCCGGGGACGTTCCGGTGTCTTCTGGGGGCTTTGCCCGGGTCTTTGGCAAGCCTTCCGGCCGTCAGCCACTCAAAAGGGGTCTCATTCTCCAGATCAAACACGTATCCGCTCGATGACACACCGCTTCGGCCCCTAGGATTCCCCTTATCACCTCACCGGTCTCATTGACAGGAACCCCATGAGCGACACTTCCCCCTACGGCTTCGAGCTTGTGCGGCGTGGGTACGACCGCGCTCAGGTGGACGAACGTATCTCCAAGCTCGTCTCCGACCGTGACAGCGCTCTCACCCGGATCACCGCCCTGGAGAAGCGCATCGAGGAGCTGCACCTCGAAACGCAGAACGCCCAGGCCCAGGTCACCGACGCCGAGCCGTCGTACGCGGGTCTCGGCGCGCGGGTCGAGAAGATCCTGCGCCTGGCCGAGGAAGAGGCCAAGGAGCTGCGTGAGGAGGCCCGGCGGGCTGCCGAGCAGCACCGCGACCTCGCCGAGTCCGCGGCCCAGCAGGTCCGCAACGACGCCGAGTCCTACGCCGCGGAGCGCAAGGCCAAGGCCGAGGACGAGGGTGTCCGGATCGTCGAGAAGGCGAAGGGCGACGCCTCCCAGCTGCGCGCCGAGGCGCAGAAGGACGCGCAGTCCAAGCGCGAGGAGGCGGACGCCCTCTTCGAGGAGACCCGCGCCAAGGCCGCGCAGGCCGCCGCCGACTTCGAGACGAACCTCGCCAAGCGCCGCGAGCAGTCCGAGCGCGACCTGGCCTCGCGTCAGCAGAAGGCCGAGAAGCGGCTGGCGGAGATCGAGCACCGCGCCGAGCAGCTGCGCCTGGAGGCGGAGAAGCTGCGCACGGACGCCGAGCGCCGCGCCCGCCAGACGGTGGAGACGGCCCAGCGCCAGGCCGAGGACATCGTGGCCGACGCCAATGCCAAGGCGGACCGCATCCGTTCGGAGTCCGAGCGGGAGCTGGCGGCCCTCACCAACCGCCGCGACAGCATCAACGCCCAGCTGACGAACGTCCGCGAGATGCTGGCGACGCTGACCGGCGCCGCTGTCGCCGCCGCGGGTACGCCGGGTGAGGACGAGCCCATTTCCCGCGGGGTGCCGGCGCAGCAGACCCGGTAACCGAGGGGTGGTGGGGAGCTGCCGGTCCGTCGTGGTCGGCCGCGCAGTTCCCCGCGTCCCTTCCGGGGCGCGTCGCGGAGCCCTCTGCCCTCAAGTGGCAGGGGGCTTTTTCCCGTCTTAGCGTGGGCGCATGATCGAGTTGACGGGCCTGACCAAGCGGTACGGGGAGAAGGTGGCGGTCGACCGTCTCACCTTCGCGGTCAGGCCTGGCATCGTCACCGGGTTCCTCGGGCCCAACGGGGCCGGGAAGTCCACCACCATGCGGATGATCCTCGGGCTCGACCACCCGACGGCCGGCGACGTCCGGATCGACGGCAAGCACTACGACCAGCTCGAGGACCCGCTGACGTACGTCGGGGCGCTGCTGGACGCCAAGGCCGTGCACGGCGGGCGCAGCGCCTACAACCATCTGCTGTGCCTCGCGCAGAGCAACGGGATCCCGAGGCGCCGGGTGGCGGAGGTGCTGGAGACGGTCGGGCTCGGCGCCGTGGCGAGGAAGAAGGCCAAGGGGTTCTCGTACGGCATGGGGCAGCGGCTCGGGATCGCCGCCGCGCTGCTCGGCGATCCGCGGATCCTGATGTTCGACGAGCCGGTCAACGGGCTCGACCCGGAGGGCATCCACTGGATCCGGCACCTGATGAAGTCGCTGGCCGCGCAGGGGCGGACGGTGTTCGTCTCGAGCCATCTGATGAGCGAGATGGCGCTGACCGCCGATCATCTGGTGGTCATCGGGCAGGGCCGGCTGCTCGCGAACACCTCCATGGCCGACTTCATCCAGCAGAACGCGCGCTCGTACGTGCGGCTTCGCTCACCGCAGCGCGAGCGGCTGCTCGACGTGCTGCACGAGGCGGGGATCACCGTCGTCGAGGCGGGCGCGGGCCCGCTGGAGGTGGACGGGGGCAAGGCCGAGCAGATCGGCGAGCTGGCGGCGCGGCACGGGATCGTGCTGCACGAACTGAGCACCCAGCAGGCTTCGCTCGAGGAGGCGTTCATGCAGCTCACGGCCGAGGCGGTGGAGTACCACGCGCAGGCCGGCCCGGGAGTCGCCCGGCAGGACCGGGGCACCGGCTGGAAGGGGGCGTGAAGACCATGGCAGCCGAACAGGTCATCCGCTCCGAGTGGACCAAGATCCGCTCGGTGGCGTCCACGGTGTGGACACTGTCGGTGGCCGTGGTCGTCACCATCGCGCTCGGGATGCTCATCTCCGCGCTGTCGCGGAGCCAGTACGACTCGATGCCGATCAGCGACCGGCTGTCGTTCGATCCCACCTTCGTGTCCTTCGCGGGCATGACGCTCGGCCAGCTCGCCATGATCGTGTTCGGGGTGCTGGTGGTGTCGAACGAGTACAGCACCGGCATGATCCGGGTCTCGCTGGCCGCCGTGCCGCGCCGGGGCACCTTCCTGTTCAGCAAGGTGGCGGTGGCCACCGCGCTCGCGCTGGTGGTCGCCATGGCGACCAGCTTCGCCGCGTTCCTCCTCGGGCAGGCGATGCTCGGCCCTTACCGGGCGCGGATCGGCGACCCGGGCGTGCTGCGCGCGGTGATCGGCGGCGGGCTGTACATGACGCTGATCGCGGTGTTCTCCATGGGGGTCGCCGCGATGCTGCGCTCGCCGATGCTGTCGCTCGGCATCCTGATGCCGTTCTTCTTCCTGATCTCCAACATCCTCGGCAACGTCGACGCGACGAAGAAGATCGGCCGGTTCCTGCCGGACCAGGCGGGCAGCAGGATCATGCAGGTGGTGCCGAGAATCGGTGACGACCGGCCGTACGGGCCCTGGGGCGGGCTCGGGATCATGGTGCTGTGGGTGATCGCCGCGCTCCTGGGCGGCTACGTCGTCCTCAAGCGCCGGGACGCCCAGTAGCCCTAGAACGCACGCACCGTAGTACTTCGGCTTTACTTTCCCTTGGGCGGAACCGTCAGCGCCTCGATATCCTCCTAACCCTTACGGGGGCGTGCGCCCCGCTGTCCTGAACCTTTCGATGGGTGCGGAGCATGATCGAGGCTGTCGGCCTGACCAAGCGCTACGGCGACAAGACCGCCGTGTACAACCTTTCCTTCCAGGTGCGGCCCGGAGCCGTGACCGGCTTCCTCGGGCCGAACGGCTCGGGCAAGTCGACGACGATGCGGATGATCCTCGGGCTGGACAATCCCACGTCCGGCTCAGTGACCATCGGCGGCTACCCCTACCGCAAGCTGCCCAACGCGCCCCGCCAGGTCGGTGCGCTGCTGGACGCCAAGGCCGTGCACGGCGGGCGCACGGCCCGCAACCACCTGCTGAGCCTCGCCCAGCTGTCGGGCATCCCGGCCCGGCGCGTGGACGAGGTGCTCGGGGTCGTCGGCCTGCAGGCCGTGGCCAAAAAGCGCTCCAAGGGTTTCTCGCTCGGCATGGGCCAGCGCCTCGGCATCGCCGCCGCGCTCCTCGGCGATCCCCGGGTGCTGCTGTTCGACGAGCCGGTCAACGGCCTCGACCCCGAGGGCATCCTCTGGGTCCGCAACCTGATGAAGGCCCTCGCGGCCGAGGGACGCACGGTCTTCGTCTCCTCGCACCTGATGAGCGAGATGGCGCTGACCGCCGACCACCTGATCGTCATCGGGCGCGGCCAGCTGCTCGCCGACATGAGCGTGAGGGACTTCATCTCGGCCAACTCCGCCGACTTCGCGCGCGTGCGCACCCCGGACACCGAGCCGCAGCTGCGCGAGAAGCTGACCTCCGCGCTCACCGAGGCCGGCGGCCACGTCCTGCCGGAGCAGGACGGCGCACTGCGGGTGACCGGCCTGGCGCTGCCCCGGATCAGCGACCTCGCGCACGAGGCGGACGTACGGCTGTGGGAGCTGTCGCCGCACCAGGCCTCGCTGGAGGAGGCGTACATGCGGATGACGCAGGGCGCCGTGGACTACCGCTCGACCATCGACCAGAAGGCGGGCCTCCAGCAGCCGCTGCCGCCCGGCGCGCAGCCGCCGATGCCGGTGCCCGGCCAGGGCCAGCCCGGCTGGTACGCCCCACCGCCGCCCCAGCAGGGCGGCGGGCCCTTCCAGGGTCAGACCGCGGCCCCGTCCGGCCCGGCTGCCCCCGCGGGCCCGTACGGCGCCGCCCAGCCGGGCCCCTACGGCGCCCCGGCACCCAACCCGTACGCCCAGCAGCCCCAGCCCCCGGTCGCGGCCCCCCAGGCACCGCACCAGGCCCAGGCACCGGGCGCGGCCCAGGCCCCGGCAGCCCCCGCCCCGACCGCACCGCCGACCCCGCAGCAGGCCCACGCGCCCGCCCCGGCCCCGGTTTCCGCCCCGCAGGGCCAGGCCCCGGTTTCCGCCCCGCAGGGTCAGGTGCCGGCCGCGCCGCCGGCCCCGCAGCAGGCGCCCGCCGCCGCTCCCGCTCCCGCCGACCCGACCCGGACCCAGCCCAAGGACGACGCCCGATGAGCACCCACCAGCCCCCGATGCCGCAGGCCCCCGCAGCCTCGCCCGACTGGCAGGCGGCGCCCGGCGGGTCGTACCCCGGTTACACCTCGCCGATCCCGGTCGTGCGCACCCACCTCGGGCATGCGCTGGCCTCCGAGTGGACGAAGATCAAGTCGGTGCGGTCGACGATGTGGACGCTCGGCGTGTTCGTGGTCCTCGTCATCGGCATCGGTCTGCTGGCCGGCGCCGTGGTCAGCCACTCCTCCTCGCAGCTGAACGACCAGAACCCGCTGCAGCTCGGCTTCTTCGGGCTGCTGCTCGGCAGCATCTGCATCATGACGCTCGGCGTGCTGACCACGGCGTCCGAGTACGGCACCGGCATGATCCGGACGACGATGACGGCGTGCCCGAGCCGCGGCCGGGTGCTGGCCGCGAAGGCGATCGTGTTCTTCGTCCTCGCCTTCGTGATCACGCTGGCCGCCGCGTCCTTCGTGGCCATGGTCCAGAACTCCATGGTGCAGGGCAACGGCGCGCGGACCCCCACCGGCGGCGAGTGGTTCAAGGCCACCGTCGGGGTGAGCCTCTACCTGGCCCTGCTCGGGCTGCTGTCGCTGCTCATCGGCTCGGTCCTGCGGCACTCGGCGGGCGCCATCACCCTCATGCTGGGCGTGCTGCTCGCCCCGCTGGTGATCGCGCTGTTCATGTTCTCCGAGTCGCTGCACAAGGTCCGCGACTGGCTGCTGGAGTACTCGATCCCGAACCAGATGGGCGTGTTCTACTCCAACTCCCTCACCAACTCCGGCCCGTCGGGCTGGGAGCCGCTGTGGATCATGCTCGGCGTGACCGCGGCGGCGGGCGCCGGAGCCTACGCGCTGCTGCGCAGCCGGGACGTCTAGGCCCGGGGTTCTTCAGAACTTCGGCGCGTTACGGGGCCGCTGCACCCGCGTGGTGCGGCGGTCCTTCGCGTTCCAGCACGCCTTGTGCCAGTGCCGGCGGTCGTCCACGCCCGCGTGCTCCGGCCAGGCCACCACGTGCGGGACGCCGAAGGCGATCAACTGGTCGCAGCCCGGGCAGCGGTAGGTCTTGCCCTCCGCGCTCGCCCCGGCGACATGGCGCACGCTCCAGTCCTCACCCCGCCAGCTCTCGGTGGACTGCCAGCCGCCGTACCGGCCGGCCGGGTCGTCCTCGGCGCTGCGGCCCGGTGATCCGGCTGCCTTCGGTCGGTTGCGGCGCGGGGACACGGGACACCTCTCGGGGCTGTACGGGAAGCACGGGCTGCATCCAGCGTACGCGCCGCGGAGCGGGGTACGCGAAGGACCACCAACCCCTACAAGTCCCCCTCCAGGACGCACGATTCTGCAGATCATCCGCAAATCTCTCCGCCAGGCCGTGTCCTGGGCACGTGTCAGACGGTTATGCCGGATGGGGGAGCTCCGGGTCGGAGCCAAGGAAGCAGGAAATGCGATGTACGTAGGAAGCTTTGTGCTGGGCGCCCAGTTCCCGGGCCAGGGTCCGGGTGAGGCCCTGCACCGGGCGGTCCGCTCGGCGGAGATCGCCGAGGAGGCCGGGCTGGACGCGGTCTGGCTGGCCGAGCACCACTTCGTGCCGTACGGCACGTGCCCGTCCGCGGTCACACTGGCCGCGTATCTGCTCGGCCGCACCCGTCGCATCCGGGTCGGTACGGCGGTCAGCGTACTGCCCACCGCGCACCCGGTGGCCCTCGCCGAGCAGACCGCGCTGCTGCATCTGACGAGCGGCGGCCGGTTCACACTGGGCGTGGGCCGCGGCGGCCCCTGGGTCGACCTGGAGGTTTTCGGCACGGGCCTCGGGGCGTACGAACACGGATTCCCGGAGTCACTCGATCTGCTGCTGCGCTGGCTGCGCGAGCCGCGCGTGGCGGCCGACGGCGAGCGGTTCCGCTTCCGTGAGGTCCCCGTCGTGCCCCGCCCGTCGGACGCCCTGACGGAGACGCCGGGTCCCGAGGTCGTCATCGCCTGCACCTCCCCGGCGAGCGTACGGCTGGCCGCCGAGCGCGGGCTGCCGATGCTGCTCGGCATGCACGTCGGGGACGAGGAGAAGGCCGAGATGGTCGCCCTGTGGCGGCGCTGCGCCCGGGCGGCGGGCCGGCCGGACGACGAGATCGCGGACGCGGCCCATGTCTCGGCCGGGGTGTGCCAGCTCGCCGACCGGCGCACCGACGCGGCGGAGACCTTGCTGAAGGCGATGCCCGGCTGGCTGAAGCAGGGCCTGGAGGCCCATGTGACGGTCGACGGACGGACGCGCGCGATGCGCGATCCGCACGCCTACACCGAACTGCTCTGCGGACTGCACCCGGTGGGCACCCCGCGGCTCGCCGCCGACCGGCTCGCGGCCACCTCCGAGCGCACCGGCATCTCCCGCTTCGCCCTCCTGGTGGAGGGCTCGGGCGATCTCGCCGCCACCGAGGAGAACCTCCGGCGACTGGGCACCGAGGTGCTGCCCCAGCTGCGCTGACCCGGCGGGCCCGCACGGGGCCCTTGGGGGCTTGCCGCCCCAGTAGTGAATGCACCTCCCGCGGGTGGAGCGGCAAGCTGGCGGCTGTGTCTGCCGTACCGGGACTGCCCCTCAGCAGTCCCGAAGCTCCGGCGACTGGTTCAGCAACTGGCTGCGCACCGACGTGAAGCGGGTCAACGTCTCGTCCACTGCGGGGTCGAGCGGGAACACCGCCACGCGGTGGCAGTTCTGGAAGGCCAGCCGCACACCGAAGTGCCGCTGCAGGGCGCCGCGGATGGCGTCACTCGCGAGCGCACGCAGCAGCTGACCGCGTGCCTGCTCGTCCGGCGGGGGCGTCTGGTTGTCGGCGAACGGACCGCCGTCGACCTTCAGCTGGGCCACCAGGGAGCTGATCATCTCCCATGCGTAGGGCAGGGAGGTCCGGACGCAGTCGACGAATTCTGCTTCGTCGACCTCGCCTCGCTCGGCCTTTTCGAGTAGGGCCGGTGAGACGTCGAGCGACATGGGTTCTCCTCTCGCACCCCCACGGAGCAGGGGTTGCCGGACAGGTAAGGGAGTTCGCGATGTCGAACACGCTCAGTACATACGCCGCGACCTCACGTTCCCTACGGTAGGCAACGGTCGGTGACCACACCAGCAGAATGCGTATATGGAACGGTCTGCTCTGGCACACAATCGGCCAGGGATGAACAAGAGTTTCCAGGGACAATTGGGGCGATACACAGGGAGCGGGTTGGGCGAATCGCGCACACCGGCGCGCGTCGAGTAGCGTTGCCGACCATGCGTCTCGTCATTGCCCGCTGCTCGGTCGACTACGCCGGCCGGCTCACCGCCCACCTGCCCTCGGCGCCCCGACTGATCCTGGTCAAGGCGGACGGCAGCGTCTCCATCCACGCGGACGACCGGGCCTACAAGCCCCTCAACTGGATGTCGCCGCCCTGCACGCTGAAGGAAGGCGGCGGCGAGGAGGAAGGCGTCTGGACGGTCATCAACAAGGCGGGCGAGAAACTGATCATCACGATGGAGGAGATCCTCCACGACTCCTCGCACGAACTGGGCGTGGACCCCGGTCTGATCAAGGACGGCGTGGAAGCGCACCTCCAGGAACTGCTCGCGGACCGCATCGACACGCTCGGCGAGGGCTACACGCTCATCCGCCGCGAGTACATGACGGCCATCGGCCCGGTGGACATCCTGTGCCGGGACGCGGACGGCGGGACGGTGGCGGTGGAGATCAAGCGCCGGGGCGAGATCGACGGCGTGGAGCAACTCACCCGCTATCTGGACCTGTTGAACCGCGACCCCCATCTGGCCCCGGTCCGCGGCGTCTTCGCCGCCCAGGAGATCAAGCCCCAGGCCCGCGTCCTCGCCACCGACCGCGGCATCGACTGCCAGATCCTGGACTACGACGCCCTGCGCGGCATCGAGGACGACAAGCTCCGCCTGTTCTGACCCTCTTCGTGCCGCCCCCCGTTTCCCTGCGCGGAACCGGCGGGCGGCACAAGCGTGTCAGGCCACCGTGCCGGACGGCTGCGGTGCGCTCTGGGACGCCGAGGCGCTGCTGGTCGTCCCGCCCGTACCGCTCGTCGTGCTGCCGGTGGAGCCGCCCGTCGAGGTGCTCCCGGTGCCGCCCGTCGTACCGCCGCCGGTCGTGGTCCCTCCGGTGGTGCCCGTGGAGCCGCCGTTCGTGCCGGTGCCCCCGGTCGTGCCGGTGGACCCGCCCGTGCCGGTGCCGCCGGTCGTCGTGCCCGTGGAGCCGCCGTTCGTGCCGGTGCCGCCGGTCGTCGTGCCGGTGGAGCCGCCCGTGCCGGTGCCCCCGGTGCCGCCACCGGTACCGGTGGTCGAGCCGCCGCTCGAACTGGAGGACCCCGACGGCTTGGGCGACTTGGACGGCGGGGCCGAGGTCGAGCCGGAGCCGGAGGGACTGATGCTCTCCGACGGCCGGGCCGGGTCCGTGGTCGACGGCGCCGGGCCGCCCGCGGTGCCGGAGGTGCCGCGGGCGCCGCCGGTCACCGGCCGGCCGGTGGCCGCACCCGTCGTGCCGCCGGTGCCCTGGTTCGGGTCCGCGCCCAGGGTGCCGTCGCCCGTGCCCTGGCTGATGGAGGGGTTGACGCCGACCTTGTTCGAGGGGTTCTTGTCGGCGTTCTCGTTGGACGTCATGCCGAGCGTGACGACGGTGCCGAGCACGGCGGCGAGCAGCGCGCCGGAGCCCGCCGCCACCAGGTTGCGGCGGGCCATCCGGCGGATGCCCCCGGCACGGCTGTCGGCGCCGGCCGGAGCCACCGGGAGCTGACGGGTCACCAGGGGGTCGCCGAGGGGGGTGTACGGCGGCGGGGCCGACTCCTCGTGCCGTGTCTCCGGCAGCTCCTCCCCCGCCATGGCCGCCGGCCCGGGCAGCTCGCCGGAACGGTCGGCGACCAGGGCGAGGGCCCGGCGCCCGGCGACGGTGCCCCGCTTGTCGGCGAGCGCACCGCGCAGCCCGAGGGACGCCTCCAGTTCGGCGCGCGCCCGGTCGAGCTGTCCGCCGCAGAGCGCGAGCACACCCAACTCGTGGTGGAAATAGGCCTGTTCATGTACCTCGCCGGCCAGCCGGGAGGCTTCCGCACCGGTGCGCAGCGCGCGTTCCCAGGCACCCCAGTGCAGTCCGGCGGCGAAGGCGGGCGCGGCCGTACGGGCGAGCCGCACCGCACAGTTCTCCTCGCCCTCGGCCGTCGGCACGGTGTGCGGGACGACCGCGGTGAGCGCGGCCAGCAGCGCGTCGGCCTCCGCGCCCACCCGCTCGGGGGTGACCGAGGGATGGCCGGACCACCAGGCGTAGTGCTCGGCGGCGGCGAGCGCCCGGTCCCCGGCGTCGTCGGCGTATCCGGCGGCCTCCAGCTGGGCCGGTACCCCGGCCGCGAGGCGGTAGCGGGAGCCGACCGGGGAGACCAGTCCGCAGGTGGCCAGCTCGCCGAGGGCGGCGTCGGCGTGGGTGTCGCCGACCAGCGCGGGCAGATGCGCCTGGTGCGGCACCTCGCCGCCGAGGGCGACCGCGAAGCGCAGGGTGGCGCGGGCGGAGGCGCTGAGCCGGGAGGCGAGCAGCGGGGCGGGCGCGGCGGCCTCACCGAGCGAGGGCAGCGGCACGGCCTCCGCCTCCTGCGCCTCCGGTGCCGCCTGCTGGCGCACGTCCTCGAAGACGCCGTACTCGTCCACCGCCCCGGCGCCGGAGCGCAGTTCGTCGCGCTGCCTGAGCAGGGCGCCGGCCTGGACGAACCTGAGCGGCAGCCCCTCCGACTCGAACCACAGGTCACCGGCCCAGTTGGCCTCCTCCTCGGTGAGGACGCGGCCGACGGTCCGCTCCAGGATCTCCACGCCGCCGGCGCGGTCGAGGCCGCTGAGGAAGACCTCCTCGACCTGGGACTCGGCGGAGGGGGCGGGCACGTCGGGGGTGGCGCCGATCAGGAAGGCGCACTCACGGGCGGTGTCGAGGAGTTCGTCCAGGGCGGTGCCGCCGAACTCGATGTCGTCCAGGACGACGACGGCTCCGATCTCCGCGACGAGGGCGTGCAGTTCGTCGCGTTCCGGGCGGTGGCCGGGGGCGTCGTAGACGGCGCGGAAGAGGTCGTGGAGCAGTTCGCCGGCGGTGCGGTGGAAGCCGGAGAGCCGGACCACGCCGTCGGGGGCGAGGTCCAGGCAGTCCTCGGCGACCAGGTCGAGCAGGGCGGTGCGGCCGGAGCCGCCGGGGCCGGTGAGCCGGACGGAGCGGCCACGGGCCAGCAGCCGGACCAGGCGCTCGCGTTCGTCCTGCCGCTCGAGCAGGGACAGGGCCGGCTGGGCGGGGCCGGCCGGCACGGGCGGCCGGGCGGCCCGCTCGGTCTCGGCGCGCTCGGCGGCGGTGCGCTTACGGGGCCCGCCGGGGCGCTGGGCCGGCGGGCAGGGCTCTATCTCGCTGCCGTCGACGGGGTTGACGGTCAGCAGCAGATCACCGCAGACGACCTGCGCCGTGCGGGCGAGCGCGGGCGTGCTCTGGCCGAAGTCGGCGGTGAGGGATTCCCGGGGCGGGCGGCGGCTGTGCGCCTGGCCGTACTCCTCGGGTCCCGGGTGTCCCGGGTCGATCGGGTCCAAGGGTTCCCTGGATTCCATGGGATTCAAGCCCCCCAAAAGCGTCGTGTGCCCGGATTCCGGCCCCTCCCGGCCTTGTCGCACACTGCGCTGTCGCTTCTGGTCCGGACCCGCTCGGTCGAGGGTTGCGAGGCAGCGGGCGACCGAACCCTAAACCTTCGCTCAGTATCTCCGACAGGGCGGGGTGCCGTACGGTCCGAGAGGTCACAGTCTCGTGAGGATTGCCCTCGACGTGCGCATGCGCCCCGGCCGTCCGGCGGATCACACCCGGGGCAGCGACTCCACCCCGATGCCGCCCTCGATGGCGAGGATGCGGTGCAGCCGGGTGGCCACCAGCAGGCGCTGCATCTGGGGCGGGACACCGCGCAGCACCAGACGGCGACCGCAGCGGCCGGCCCGCCGATGGGCACCCATGATCACCCCGAGTCCGGTGGCGTCCCAGGAGTCCAGTTCGGACAGGTCGAGCACCAGGTCGCCGACCCCGTGATCGACGGCCAGGTGCAGGGCCGTACGGGCGTCCGCCGCGCTGCGGACGTCGAGGCGGCCCCCGACGACCAGCTCGGCATGGTCGCCCCTGATGTGCATATGCGCTCCCCGTTGAGTGAGGTTGGCGTATTCGATGTCGATGGTGTCGGTGCTGTCGCAGTTGTCGACGCTGTAGCTGCTGTCGGTGCTGTGCCCGGTCTGACTGTGCGAGTGGGGGTGCGGTTGCTGCTTGTAAGCGAACCGATACCGAATTCACCCCGGGGGGTGATATTCCCGGGGTGGATGTCCGGCTTGGGCGCCTACGGCCGCGTTTCAGTACGTGTAGAAGCCCTGCCCGCTCTTGCGGCCGATGTCACCGGCGTCCACCATCCGGCGCATCAGCTCCGGCGGGGCGAACTTCTCGTCCTGGGACTCGGTGTAGATGTTGCTGGTGGCGTGCAGCAGGATGTCGACACCGGTGAGGTCGGCGGTGGCGAGCGGGCCCATGGCGTGGCCGAAGCCCAGCTTGCAGGCGAGGTCGATGTCCTCGGCGGTGGCGACGCCCGACTCGTAGAGCTTGGTGGCCTCGACGACGAGGGCGGAGATGAGCCGGGTGGTGACGAAGCCCGCCACGTCCCGGTTGACGACGATGCAGGTCTTGCCGACGGACTCGGCGAACTCCCGCGCGGTGGCGAGGGTTTCGTCGCTCGTCTTGTAGCCGCGGACCAGCTCGACCAGCTGCATCATCGGCACCGGCGAGAAGAAGTGGACGCCGACGACGCGCTCGGGGTGCTCGGTGGCCGCCGCGATCTTGGTGATCGGGATGGCGGAGGTGTTGGAGGCGAGCACGGCCTCCGGGCGCACGATCTTGTCGAGCGCGCGGAAGATCTCGTGCTTGACCTCGAGCTTCTCGAAGACGGCCTCGACCACGACGTCCGCGTCGGCGGCGGCGTCCAGGTCGGTGGTCGCGGTGATGCGGGCCAGGGAGGCGTCGGCGTCGTGCGCCTCCATCTTCCCCTTGCTCACGAACTTGTCGTACGAGGCCTTGATGCCGTCGGTGCCGCGCTTGAGTGCCTCGTCGGTGACGTCACGCAGGACGACGTCCCAGCCCGCCTGTGCCGCGACCTGAGCGATGCCGGACCCCATGAGACCGGCCCCGATGACGGCAAGCTTCCGTGCCACTGACGACTCCCTCGAATGCGCTCCAAGTCTGCTTCTCCGGCGGACCATAGCGCTCTGACGGCGGTGTGTGAGCGGTTAGTAACGCGTGTCACGGTCTCAGGGAGTGAGACGCCCGTCACGGAGCCCCAATTCCGCGCGGGTTCGCGGAGTTTGGCGGCACCTTTTCTCACGGAACCGGCACATTGCACCCGATCTGACCACTACGCTCCGCGGACGGATGCCTACGGAGAACGCGCACTGTGGTGAACTGGTCGAGGAAATCGCAGCAGTTGAGCCCTCCGCCGTCCCCGTTCCGCTAGCGGCGCGCTACCGCATAGCCGAGGACCCGTTCGCTCAGCAGGTCCTCGATCTCGTCCAGCAGCACCAGCACCTCTCGTGACACCTCGCGCGGGTCGCGGCCCTTCACCATCTCGCGGCCGATGACCGCGATGACCGTGCCGTGGATCCAGCTGATCTGACCGGCCATCAGGTGCGGCAGTTCGTCGTCGGCGGGTGCGCCGGTCTCCTCGCGGAGGACCTCTTCCAGGTTGCCCTGGACCTCCTGGGCGAGGGCCCAGAGACGGGAGCGCAGGGCGGGGGCCTCCTCGATGACCCTCATGAAGACGGCGTAGCCGGAGAGCAGGCCGACCCGGGGGGAGACGGCCTCGACCTCCTCGCGCAGTTCGCGCAGGACGGCGGCGGCGGCCGACTCGCCCTCGGGGCGGCCGCGGACCCAGCGGGCGAGGCGGTCGACCATGCCGGCGGAGCGGTCGAAGAAGAGGTCCTCCTTGGCCGGGAAGTAGTTGTAGACGGTGTTGACGGAGACGTTCGCCGCCTCGGCGATCTCCGCGACCGTGACCGCGTCGAAGCCGCGCTCGACGAACAGACCCGTGGCGACGTCCGAGATGTACTGCCGGGTCTGCCGTTTCTTCCGTTCCCTGAGCCCCTCTGCCATGCCCCGCATCCTAGCTTCGCTGGGGCTCATGAAAACTTGGGCCTGATGCAAACTTGGTGTCGTTGCAAATTTTCAGGGACTCTGTTTTTCTGGTCCGCATGCCAGCAGTCATCAGCGCGGCGGGCCTCGCCCGCACCTTCCAGACCAAGGCCGGCCCCGTCGAGGCCGTCCGGGGCGTCGACCTCACCGTCCGCGAGGGCGAGATCCTCGGCTTCCTCGGGCCCAACGGCGCCGGCAAGACGACCACCCTGCGGATGCTCACCACCCTGCTGAAGCCGACCGGCGGCGCGGCGGCCGTCGCCGGACACGACCTGGCGACCGACCCGGCGGGGGTGCGCGCGGTGAGCGGGTACGTCGCCCAGTCCGGCGGGGTCGATCCGCAGATCACCGTGCGGGAGGAACTGGTCACCCAGGGGCGGATGTACCGCCTGTCGAAGGCCGAGGCGGTCGCGCGGGCCGAGGAACTGGCGCGCGAACTCGACCTCGTCGGCCTCCTCGACCGGAAGACCGGCGCGCTCTCCGGCGGCCAGCGGCGCCGGCTGGACATCGCGATGGCGCTCACCCACCGCCCGAAGGTCCTCTTCCTGGACGAGCCGACGACCGGCCTCGACCCCGGCAGCCGCGCCGACCTGTGGGACCTGGTGCGCCGGCTGCGCGACGAGCACGGCACGACCGTGTTCCTGACCACGCACTACCTGGACGAGGCCGACGCCCTCGCCGACCGCCTGGTGATCGTCGACCGGGGCGCGGTCGCCGCCGAGGGCACGCCGGGCGCGCTCAAGCTGCGGCACGGCGGCTCGCTCGACGCCACCCTCCAGGACACCTTCCTCGCCATCACCGGCCGCGGCCCCGCCGCGGCCGACGCCACCCCCGTAGCCGTCTAGGGATCCCGAGAAGATGCTGCTGAACGACACGGCCCTCATCTACGGCCGCTATCTGCGCCAGTCCCTGCGCTCCCGCTTCGCGCTGCTCTTCGGCGTGCTCACCCCGCTGCTCTACCTCCTCTTCTACGGCCCGCTGCTCACACGTCTGCCGCTGGGCGCGGGCGGCAGCTCCTGGCAGGTGCTCGTGCCCGGTCTGCTGCTCCAACTCGGCCTGTTCGGCGCCCTGTTCGCGGGCTTCACGATCATCGTCGAGAAGGGTCAGGGGGTGCTGGAGCGGATGCGGGTGACCCCGGTCAGCCGGCTCGCCCTGCTGCTCGGCCGGGTGCTGCGCGACGCCACGGTCTTCGTCTTCCAGGCGGTGCTGCTGGTGCTGGCCGCACTGGTGATGGGGCTGCGCGCACCGCTCGCGGGCATCCTGACCGGCTTCGCGTTCGTCGCCCTGCTCACGCTGTCGCTGGCCTCGCTGTCGTACGCGCTGGGGATGAAGGTCCGCACCCCGCAGGAGTTCGGCCCGCTCATCAACGCGGTGTCGATGCCGTCGATGCTGCTGTCCGGCCTGATGCTCCCGATGACCCTCGCGCCCGCCTGGCTGGACGTGCTCTCGCACTGCGTCCCGTTCCGCTATCTGGTGGACGCGGTTCGCGACGCGTACGTCGGCCACTACGCGAGCGCGCACATGCTCTACGGCGTCCTCGTCGCCGTCGGCTTCGCGGCCCTGGCCGTGACGGTGGGCACACGAGTGTTCCGGACGGCCGGGGCGTAACTACGCTGGCCGTATGGTCAATCTGACGCGTATCTACACCAGGACCGGCGACAAGGGCACCACCGCGCTCGGTGACATGAGCCGGGTCGCCAAGACCGACCTCCGGATCTCGGCCTACGCCGACGCCAACGAGGCCAACGCGGTGATCGGCACCGCGATCGCGCTGGGCGGCCTGGACGAGGCGGTCGTGAAGGTCCTCACCCGCGTCCAGAACGACCTGTTCGACGTGGGTGCGGACCTGTCGACGCCGGTGGTGGAGAATCCCGGGTTCCCGCCGCTCAGGGTCGAGCAGTTCTACATCGACAAGCTGGAGGCGGACTGCGACCGCTTCAACGAGCAGCTGGAGAAGCTGCGGTCCTTCATCCTGCCCGGGGGCACCCCCGGCGCAGCCCTCCTCCACCAGGCCTGCACGGTCGTACGCCGGGCCGAGCGCTCCACCTGGACGGCCCTGGAGGCCCACGGCGAGACGATGAACCCCCTGACCGCGACCTACCTCAACCGCCTGTCCGACCTGCTGTTCATCCTGGCGCGAATCGCCAACAAGGAGGTCGGGGACGTGCTGTGGGTCCCCGGTGGGGAGCGCTGAGCACACCCCCGCGCCGAGCGCGCGTCCCGCTGGGCGCGCCCCCGCTCCCCACCCGGTCACCGGTCCGCGTCGCTCGTCGCGTCCCGGTCGGCCGCCGCGGCCTCCGACTCGGCCGCGTTCACCTTCTGCTGCATCTGCGCGTATCCCGAGGGCGTGCCGGAGGGGGCCGGTGTTGTCCTCGGGGCCGCGCCGGTGTGGTGCGCGCAGCCGGCGGTGAGCGCCACGAGCAGGGCCACCGCCGGCAGCGCGGCGTGCCGGGCCCGCATCAGCCCGCCGCCTCGGCCCCGCCGCCCGTCGCGGCCTTGCCCATGTCGTTGTCCTTGCACCAGGTGGCGACGCCGGTGAGGTCCTTCTGCCGCTGCTTCAGGTTCGTCACCAGCGACTTGCGGAAGTCCAGCCGGTCCTGGAGATACGTGGCGATCGCCGTGTGACCCGCCTTCTTCGCGTTGTCCACGCGCTGCTCGAGCCGGGCGACCGAGCCGCGCCGGCCGGGCCCGGCGTCCAGCCGCTTCAGGGCCCGCTCGATGCGGCGGTCGATCTTCGGCACCCGCTTGCACAGCGCCGCCGCGCCGTCACCGGTGGGGGCCGGCCTCGGGCTGCTGTCGGCCGCCGCCGCGCCGGTCGTGCCGGCGAGTACGGCCACCACCGCGCATCCCGCGAGGAGCGTGCGCGTCCCTCGTCCTATGTACATCTGCCTCTCCGTTCAGTCCCCGGACGGCCATCGCGTCCGTCCGTCACGACGGACGCTAGGCAGGGTCTTTGGGGAAACTCTGTGACCGGTTTGCCCCGGCTGTGCCGATCAGCCAGTCCCGTCGGCCGGGCAGGCCGCCGCCGTCGGAGGGCAGCCGTACGACGAAGCGGGCGCCGGTGCCGCCGGGCCCGTCCGTGACGGTGACGCTCCCCCGGTGCAGCGCCGCCTGCTGGGCGACGAGGGTGAGGCCGAGGCCGGAGCCCGCGCTGTCCGGGCCCCGCTGGAAGCGCTCGAAGACGCGGGCGCGGGCGTCGGCCGGGACGCCGGGACCGTGATCGTCCACGGTGAGAAGGACCTCTCCGGTGCCGCCCGGCACGCCCACGCCCACCCGCACCCGCACCCGGCCCTCCCCGTCCCGGCCGTGGGCGAGGGCGTTGGCCAGCAGGTTGTCCAGCAGCAGCCGCAGTCCCGGCTCCCAGCCGTGCACGGTGAGCCCCGGTGCCGCGTCCAGGACGATGTCCGCGTCCGGGGCGCGGCGCCGGGCCTCGGCCACGGCCGCGTCGGCGACCTCGGCGAGATCGACGGCACCGAACGCCTCCGCCTCCACCAGGTCACCGCGCCCCAGGTCCCGCAGCATCACCAGCAGCCCGAGCAGCCGGGCGTGTTCGCGGCTCAGGTCGGCGACCACCTCGGCGCGGTCCGGCTCCGGCAGACGGGGGTGGGCGGCGAGGATGTCGAGGTTGGTGCCCATGCTCATCAGCGGGGTGCGCAGTTCGTGCGCGGCCGCCGCGGAGAAGGAACGGGCGGTGTCCAGGGCCTGGCCGGTGCGGGCGGCCTGCTCGTCGTAGCGGGCGAGGACGACGCGCAGCGTGGCGGCCAGTTCGTCGACCTCCCGCACCCCGGTGCGCTCCTCGGGCAGCCGGGTCGCGCTGGTGCGCGGATCGAGGCCCGCGGTACGGCGGGTGAGGCGGCGCAGCGGCGCGCTCACCCCGGCGGCCAGGCCCCAGGCGAGCAGCCCGGACAGGGGTGCGGCGAGTATCGCGGTGACGACGACCCGGCGCCGCACGAGCGGGATCTGCACGCGGCCCGCGATGTCGGGCGAGAAGAGCCACAGCGTGCCGGAGGCCGGGCCGGCCTGCACCGGCCGGGCCAGGGCACGCCAGCTGCGCCCGCCGCCGTGCACGGTGACGAACCCGGAGGTCCGCTCGGGCAGCGTCACCGCGGGGCCGGGCTGCGGGCCGCCGCTGAAGGCCGTGTCCTGGCCGATCACGCGTACGCCGACGTCGAGGGCCGCGTCGAACAGCTGCCGTTCCCGGGTATCGGCGGCCTTGGGGTGACCGTTCGCCGCGGCCCGCAGCAGCGCGCGGGCGTCGGGGGCGAGGGCCGTCGCACGCCGGCGCAGGTGCTGGTCCTCGGCCCGGTGCAGATCGAGGGCGACCAGGTGCAGCAGCAGCCAGCCGCCGGCCAGCACCAGCAGCGGGACGGTGCAGCCGACGGCGAGGCCGATGCGGGCGGAGAGTCTCACGGTGCGTCCCCCGGTTCGTCGCGTTCCCGTAGTTTCCGGGGCTCCCGGGGTTCCCGCAGTACGAAGCCGACGCCCCGGACCGTGTGGATCAGCCGGGCGCGGCCCTGCGCCTCCAGTTTGCGCCGCAGGTAGCTGACGAAGGTGTCGACGGCGTCGGTGCGCACCTCGAAGTCGTATCCCCACACCCGGTCCAGCAACTGGTCGCGGGTGAGGACGAGGCCAGCGTTGCGGACGAGGACCTCGAGCAGCTCGAACTCGCGCCGGGTCAGCTCCAGCGGGGTGCCGTCGCGCTCGGCGGTGCGGGCGGCCGGGTCGATCACCAGGCCCGCCGCCCGCAGCAGCTCCGTCCGGCCACCGTCGGCCGGCGGTCGGCGGCGCAGCAGGGCGCGCAGCCGCAGCTCCAGTTCCTGCAGGGCGAACGGCTTGACCAGGTAGTCGTCACCGCCCGCTTGGAGCCCGGCGATCCGGTCGGCGGTCTCGTCCAGCGCCGAGAGCATCAGCACGGGCAGGTCGCGGCCCGCGGCGCGGAGCCGGGTGCACACCTCGATGCCGCTCATGCCGGGCATGGACACGTCGAGCACCAGGACATCGGGCGCGGTGGCCTCGATCGCGGCCAGCGCCTCGGAGCCGTCGGCGGCGGTCGTCACCGAGAAGCCGCCGAGCCTCAGGCCGCGCTCCAGCGAGCGCCGGATCGCCGCGTCGTCGTCGACGACCAGCACCGCACCGGAACCCGCCCTGTCACTCATGCGCCCTCCTCATCGCCCGGTCAGCGTACGGCCCTCCCTCTCGCGGGCGGCAGGGCCGGCCGGCGGCTTCCTGGGCCACAGGAGGTAGGTCAGGGCGATGACACCGTGAATGGCGACGATCCGCAGTGCTGCCCATTGCCAGGACCGCAGCGGGCCGGTGGCGGTTCCCTCGCCGACGTACTCGATCGCCGTCTGGAGCAGGGCGAGGGCCACGGCCGCGGCCAGGAGCGTGCGCAGCCACAGGCGTCCCTCGTGCCTGGCCCGGGCGAGGCCGTACCTGGGCGGTTTCGCCGGCCGGGGCGCACCCGCGAGGCGGTGGGCCGCGCGGCCGTCCAGCAAGCGGATCGTGTGGCGGCCGTAGCCGACGGTGAAGCCGAGGTAGAGCGCGGCCAGGCCGTGTTCCCAGCTCGGCCGGGCGCCGCGCTCGAGGTCCACCGCCGTCGCGACGAACAGCACGACCTCCAGCAGTGGCTCGCACAGCAGCAGCGCCACGCTCGTACGGCGCCGCTTCAGCAGGTAGCGGACCGCCAGCCCGGCGGCCAGCAGCAGCCAGAACGCCACCTCACAGGTGATGACCAAACCGACGATCACGGCTCGCTCCTTCCCGTCGCCCCGACGAGCCTCGCAGCCGCGCCGTCCGGTTTCGTCGTCGTCACGGTCGACGTCGCCGTAAGCGAAAGTTGCAGTCCGGAACCCTTCCCGGGGAGCACGCGCGCGGATCTTCGGCCGTGTTGGATGGGGGCATGCCACCCGCACTCCCCCGCCCCCACCGTGACGACCTGCGCATCGCCCTGGGCGGGCTGTTCGGCGGGGTGCTGCTGTGGGCCCTCGGGATCCATTCGCGGGTGCCCTCCGACCCGCTGGTGCAGTGGCCGGCGTCCTGGGCCCCGCTGCTGCCGCTGATGGCGACCGCCGCGTGCGAGCCGCTGCGCCGCACCCGGCCCCGTGCCGGGCTGCTGGCCGGCACGCTCGCGCTGACCCTGGACACGGTGACCCTGGGCAACGTCGTCACCATCGTCATGTACACCGACCTGATGTACGCCGCCGTCCTGTACGGCAGCCCGTCCTCCGCCCGCCGCATCCCCTGGATCACCGGGATGCTGACCGTGCTCGGCGGGCTCGTGCCCGCCGCGCTCTGGCGCAACTCGCAGGGCCTGCTGATCGGTGTGGGCGTCGGAGTGGTCGCGTTCGCTCCGGCCGCGACCGGCTGGGTGGTGCGCAATCACCGGGACGCCGCCGAGACGGCGCGGCTGCGCGCCGAACAGACCGCGCTGCTGGCCGAGCTGGACCGGGCGCAGGCGGTCACCGCCGAACGGGCGCGGATGGCACGGGAGTTGCACGACATGGTCGCCAACCACCTGTCGGCGATCGCCATTCACTCCACGGCCGCGCTCTCGCTCGACGATCCGCAGACCTCCCGGGACGCCCTCGCCGTGATCCGCGAGAACAGCGTGGAGGGGCTGGCCGAGATGCGCCGGCTGATCGGCATCCTGCGGGACGGCAGCGGCGACGAGGAGCCGGCCGCGACGCCGACGCTGGACGGCCTGGCCGCCCTGGTGAAGGGCGCCCGCGCCAACGGGCTGGAGGTCCTGCTCGAGGATGGCCACGGCCGGGTGCCCGCGCCGGTCGAACTGGCCGCCTACCGGATCGTGCAGGAGTCGCTGACCAACGCGCTCAAGCACGCGGCCGACGGGGAGGTCCGGGTCACCCTGCGGCAGGACGACGGCAGCCTGCACATCGGGGTGAGCAGCCCCTACCGGCCCGGTGACAGCCCGCGCGCGCCCGGCTCGGGCTCCGGGCTCGCCGGGATGCGGGAGCGGGCCGCGCTGCTCGGCGGCAGTTTCGAGGCCGGCCCCGAACCCGGGCCGGGCGGCGGCCGGTGGGCCGTGCGCGCCGCTCTTCCGCTCGACCAAGGAGACCCCGCATGACCCCCGCCATCCGGGTCCTCGTCGCCGAGGACCAGTCCGCCGTCCGCGCCGGGCTCGTGCTGATCCTGCGCAGCGCCCCCGACATCGAGGTGGCCGGGGAGGCGGCGGACGGCGAGCAGGCGGTCGAGCTGGCCCGGGAACTGCGGCCGGATCTCGTCCTGATGGACGTGCAGATGCCGCGCCTGGACGGGGTGTCGGCGACCCGGCGGATCGTCGCGGAGGGGCTCGCGGACGTGCTCGTGCTGACCACCTTCGACCTGGACGCGTATGTGTTCGGGGCGCTCCGGGCGGGAGCGGCCGGGTTCCTGCTGAAGCACACCGAGGCACGCGATCTGCTGGCGGCGGTGCGGACGGTGGCGCGCGGGGAGGGGATCGTCGCCCCGGCGGTGACCCGGCGGCTGATCGCCGAGTTCGCCGCGGTGCCGGCGCGCGGGACGAGGGCCGATCCAGCGGTGCTGGAGGGGCTGACCCGGCGGGAGCGCGAGGTGCTGTCCTGCATCGGCGAGGGCCTGTCGAACGCCGGGATCGCAAAGCGGCTGCACATGGCCGAGGGCACGGTGAAGACGCACGTCAGCCGGCTGCTGGCCAAGCTGGAGCTGCGCAGCCGGGTCCAAGCGGCCGTGCTGGCCCAGGAGTTGGGGATCTAGCGGACGTGCTGAGTGAGTGGTCCAGACCTATTGACCTGTGGTCCAGACCTTTCTACTCTCGCAGCACCGTGGGCGTGAAGGCTCAGTCATGCCCCGGACACCCCACCCCTACATGAGGGAGGCGCAGCATGCGCTTCAGACACAGAGCCGCGGCAGGTCTCGCGACCCTGTTGCTCCCCGTGGCCGGCCTCGTCGGTCTCGCGGGCCCCGCCCAGGCCGCGACGAACGCGACGGCGAGCTACACCAAGACCACCGACTGGGGAACCGGCTTCGGCGGTCAGTGGACCATCAAGAACACGGGTTCCAGCAGCATCAGCTCCTGGACGGTCGAGTGGGACTTCCCCTCCGGTACGTCCGTCACCTCGGCCTGGGACGCGGACGTCACCAGCTCCGGCACCCACTGGACGGCGAAGAACAAGTCCTACAACGGCACCCTCGCCCCCGGCGCCTCGGTCTCCTTCGGCTTCAACGGCGCGGGCTCCGGATCCCCGTCCAACTGCAAGCTGAACGGCGGCAGTTGCGACGGCACGACGGTCCCCGGCGACAACCCGCCGAGCGCGCCCGGCACTCCCACCGCGTCCGGCGTCACCGACACCTCGGTGAAGCTCAGCTGGGGCGCCGCCACCGACGACAAGGGCATAAAGAACTACGACGTCCTGCGCGACGGCAAGGTCGTCTCCACGGTGACGGCGACCTCGTACACGGACACCGGCCTGACCGCCGGCACCGACTACTCCTACACCGTGCAGGCCCGCGACACCGCCGACCAGACCGGCCCGGTCAGCGGCGCGGTCGCGGTGCACACCACCGGCGGCACCACCACTCCCCCGCCCGCCGGCGACAAGGTCAAGCTCGGCTACTTCACCGAGTGGGGCATCTACGGCCGCAACTACAACGTCAAGAACCTGGTGACGTCCGGCTCGGCCGCCAAGATCACGCACATCAACTACGCCTTCGGCAACGTGACGAACGGCCAGTGCGCGATCGGTGACGCCTACGCCGACTACCAGAAGACGTTCACCGCCGACCAGTCGGTCAGCGGCGCCGCGGACACCTGGGACCAGCCGCTGGCCGGCAACTTCAACCAGCTGCGCGAGCTGAAGGCCAAGTACCCGAACCTGAAGGTGCTGTGGTCCTTCGGCGGCTGGACCTGGTCCGGCGGCTTCGCCCAGGCGGCGGCCAACCCCGCCGCGTTCGCGGACTCCTGCTACAACCTGGTCAACGACCCCCGCTGGGCCGATGTGTTCGACGGCATCGACATCGACTGGGAGTACCCGAACGCCTGCGGGCTGTCCTGCGACACCAGCGGGGCGGCTGCCTTCAAGAACGTGCTGGCCGCGCTGCGCGCCAAGTTCGGCAGCAGCAAGCTGGTCACGGCCGCGGTCACCGCCGACGGCTCCTCCGGCGGCAAGATCGAGGCCGCGGACTACGCGGGCGCGTCACAGTACGCCGACTGGTTCAACGTGATGTCGTACGACTTCTTCGGCGCCTGGGACGCCCAGGGCCCGACCGCCCCGCACTCGCCGCTCACCTCGTACTCGGGCATGCCGAAGGCCGGTTTCGACACGGCCGACGCGATCGCCAAGTACAAGTCCGCCGGCGTCCCCGCGTCCAAGCTGCTCATCGGCATCGGCCTCTACGGCCGCGGCTGGACCGGCGTCACCCAGGACGCCCCGGGCGGCACGGCCACGGGGCCCGCGGCCGGCACCTACGAGCAGGGCATTGAGGACTACAAGGTGCTCAAGACGTCCTGCCCGGTCACCGGCACCATTGCCGGGACGGCCTACGCGCACTGCGGCAGCAACTGGTGGTCGTACGACACCCCGTCGACCATCGCCGGGAAGATGAGCTGGGCCAAGTCCCAGGGGCTCGGCGGCGCGTTCTTCTGGGAGTTCAGCGGCGACACCAGCAACGGTGAGCTGGTGAACGCCATCAGCAGCAACCTGTAGTACCCGTAAGAGCCTTAAGCGACGTTGACGCTCCCCCAGACTTCGTCCGGGGGACCCCCACCCAGCGAGTGAATGTGGCTACGCCACATTCACTCGCTGTCCAGGCGGGGCTGCCTCCAGCCACGCGAGGAATCCGGTCAGCGCGTCTTCGCTCATGGCGAGTTCGAGGCGCGTGCCCCGGTGCGTACAGGCGAGGACCACCGCGTCGGACAGCAGCGCCAGCTCCTCCTCGCCGTCGGGCAGCCGGCGCCCGGCCACCTCGATGGCGGCGCGCTCCAGGGTGCGGCGCGGGCGGAAGCCGTAGGAGAAGACGCGGTACCACTCGATGCGGTCGCCGTTGTAGCGGGCGACGCCGTAGGACCAGCCCTTGCCGCTGCTGTCCGGCTTCTCGGCCACGTCCCAGCGCAGGGAACAGTCGAACGTGCCGCCGGAGCGCTGGATCAGTCGGCGGCGCAGCCCGAACAGGAACAGTCCCACCACCACGAGCGCGACCACGACCCCGCACACAGTCAGAGCGAGGACCATCGGCACCGACCTCCTCGTCTCCTAGGTAGGGGAACTGCTTCTGTTACTGAGTAATGAAACCTAAAAAACACCCACATCTGCCTCAGCCGCGACCGGCACCGGATTGCTCCGGGCCGACCGCGGCTGAGTGACGTCATCCGGCAGGCGAACTGAACGGGCTCAGCTCGCCGCCGCCGCACGCAGGCGGACATCCGCGCGGCGCTCGGCGGCGGCGTCGCCCTCCGCCTTCGCGCGCTCCAGCTCCCGCTCCGTGCGCTGGACATCGATCTCGTCCGACAGCTCGGCGATCTCGGCCAGCAGCGACAGCTTGTCGTCCGCGAACGAGATGAAACCGCCGTGCACCGCGGCGACGACCGTTCCACCATCACTCGTACGGATGGTCACCGGGCCCGACTCCAGCACACCGAGCAGCGGCTGGTGACCGGGCATGACGCCGATGTCGCCGGACGTGGTGCGCGCGACGACCAGGGTGGCCTCGCCGGACCAGACCTGGCGGTCGGCGGCGACCAGCTCGACGTGCAGCTCAGCAGCCAAGGGTGGCTCCTCGGGTCACCACCCGGCAGGGGTGCCGGGTGTTGGGGTCAATTCTAGAGGGCGTGGCAGAGGGGGCGGGACGCGCCCGCCCCCTCACACGAGCACGAGGCTCAGGAGACGCCCAGCTCCTTGGCGTTGGCCTTGAGGTCCTCGAGGCCACCGCACATGAAGAACGCCTGCTCCGGGAAGTGGTCGTACTCGCCGTCGCAGATCGCGTTGAACGCCGCGATCGTCTCCTCCAGCGGGACGTCCGAACCGTCCACGCCCGTGAACTGCTTGGCGACGTGGGTGTTCTGGGACAGGAAGCGCTCCACGCGACGGGCACGGTGGACGACGAGCTTGTCCTCCTCGCCCAGCTCGTCGATACCGAGGATCGCGATGATGTCCTGGAGGTCCTTGTACTTCTGCAGGATGTTCTTGACGCGCATGGCCGCGTTGTAGTGGTCCTGCGCGATGTACCGCGGGTCCAGGATGCGGGACGTGGAGTCCAGCGGGTCCACGGCCGGGTAGATGCCCTTCTCGGAGATCGGACGGGACAGCACCGTCGTCGCGTCGAGGTGGGCGAAGGTGGTCGCCGGGGCCGGGTCGGTCAGGTCGTCGGCGGGGACGTAGATCGCCTGCATCGAGGTGATCGAGTGACCGCGGGTCGAGGTGATGCGCTCCTGGAGGAGACCCATCTCGTCGGCCAGGTTCGGCTGGTAACCCACCGCGGACGGCATACGGCCGAGCAGCGTGGAGACCTCGGAGCCGGCCTGCGTGAAGCGGAAGATGTTGTCGATGAAGAACAGCACGTCCTGCTTCTGGACGTCACGGAAGTACTCGGCCATGGTGAGGCCGGCCAGCGCGACGCGCAGACGGGTGCCCGGGGGCTCGTCCATCTGACCGAAGACCAGGGCGGTCTTGTCGATGACGCCCGAGTCGGTCATCTCCTCGATGAGGTCGTTGCCCTCACGGGTGCGCTCACCGACACCGGCGAACACGGAGACACCGTCGTGGTTGTTGGCGACACGGTAGATCATCTCCTGGATGAGCACCGTCTTGCCGACGCCGGCACCGCCGAACAGGCCGATCTTGCCGCCCTTGACGTACGGGGTGAGCAGGTCGATGACCTTGACGCCCGTCTCGAACATCTCGGTCTTGGACTCGAGCTCGTCGAAGTTCGGGGCCTTGCGGTGGATCGGCCAGCGCTCGCCGTCGTAGGACTCGTCGACGTTCAGCACCTCACCGAGGGTGTTGAACACCTTGCCCTTGGTGAAATCGCCGACCGGGACGGAGATGGCGGAGCCGGTGTCCGTCACCGCGGCCTGGCGGACCAGACCGTCGGTGGGCTGCATGGAGATGGTGCGGACCAGGCCGTCACCCAGGTGCTGGGCGACCTCCAGGGTCAGCGTCTTCTTCTGGCCCTCGTTCGCCGGGTCGGCGACCTCGACGTGCAGGGCGTTGTAGATGTCCGGCATCGCGTCGACGGGGAACTCCACGTCGACGACCGGGCCGATGACCCGGGCGACGCGGCCCGTAGCCGTCGCGGTCTCAACAGTGGTGGTCATTTATCGGTCACTCCCCGCGGTCGCGTCGGCGAGGGCGCTCGCGCCACCGACGATCTCGCTGATTTCCTGGGTGATTTCGGCCTGGCGGGCCGCGTTGGCAAGACGGGAGAGCGTGTTGATCAGCTCACCCGCGTTGTCGGTGGCCGACTTCATCGCGCGCCGCGTGGCGGCGTGCTTCGAAGCGGCCGACTGGAGCAGCGCGTTGTAGATACGGCTCTCCACGTAGCGCGGCAGCAGGGCGTCGAGGACGTCCTCCGCCGAGGGCTCGAAGTCGTACAGCGGCAGGATCTCGCCCTTCGGCGCCGTCTCCTGCGCGACCTCTTCGAGGCGCAGCGGAAGGAGCCGGGCATCCAGCGCCGTCTGCGTCATCATCGAGACGAACTCGGTGAAGACGATGTGGAGTTCGTCCACACCTCCCTCGGCCGTGTCCTTCTCGATAGCCTCGATCAGGGGCGCCGCGACCTTCTTGGCGTCCGCGTACGACGGCTCGTCCGTGAAGCCCGTGAACGACTCCGCGATCTTGCGCTCGCGGAAGTTGTAGTGGGCGACACCGCGCCGGCCGACGATGTACGTGTCGACCTGCTTGCCCTCGCGCTCCAGGCGCTCGGTCAGCTGCTCCGCCGTCTTGATGGCGTTGGAGTTGAAGGCGCCGGCGAGGCCACGGTCGCTCGTGAGGAGCAGGACCGCGGCACGGGCCGGGTTCTCCGCCTCCGTGGTGAGCGGGTGCTTGGTGTTCGAGCCGGTGCCGACCGCCGTGACCGCGCGCGTCAGCTCGGTCGCGTACGGCGTGGAGGCCGCCACCTTGCGCTGCGCCTTGACGACGCGCGAGGCGGCGATCATCTCCATCGCCTTCGTGATCTTCTTGGTCGCGCTGACGGATCGGATGCGACGCTTGTAGACCCGGAGCTGGGCTCCCATGAGTCAGGTCCCTTCCTTACGTCACTTGGCGGCAGCGGCAGGAACGTCCTCGCCGAGCAGCTTGCCGTCCGAGGTCTCGAACTGCTTCTTGAACTCGGCCACGGCGTCGTCGACCGCCTGGATCGTGTCGTTCGACATCTTGGCGCCCTCCTTGATGGAGGTCATCAGGCCCTGGTGCTTCCGGTGCAGGAAGTCGATCAGTTCCTTCTCGAAGCGACGGATGTCGCCGACCGGCACGTCGTCCATACGGCCGTTGGTACCGGCCCACACGGAGACGACCTGGTCCTCGGTGGCCATCGGCTGGTACTGGTCCTGCTTCAGCAGCTCGACCATGCGCGAACCGCGCTCCAGCTGGGCCTTGGAGGCCGCGTCCAGGTCGGAACCGAAGGCGGCGAACGCCTCCAGCTCACGGAACTGGGCGAGGTCCACGCGGAGGCGGCCGGAGACCTGGCGCATCGCCTTGTGCTGGGCGGAACCACCGACTCGGGAGACGGAGATACCGACGTTCAGCGCGGGGCGCTGACCGGCGTTGAACAGGTCCGACTCCAGGAAGCACTGGCCGTCGGTGATGGAGATGACGTTGGTCGGGATGAACGCCGAGACGTCGTTGGCCTTGGTCTCGACGATCGGCAGACCGGTCATCGAGCCGGCGCCCATGTCGTCGGAGAGCTTGGCGCAGCGCTCCAGCAGGCGGGAGTGCAGGTAGAAGACGTCACCCGGGTAGGCCTCACGGCCCGGCGGGCGGCGCAGCAGCAGGGACACGGCGCGGTAGGCGTCGGCCTGCTTCGAGAGGTCGTCGAAGATGATGAGGACGTGCTTGCCCTCGTACATCCACTGCTGGCCGATGGCCGAACCGGTGTACGGCGCGAGGTACTTGAAGCCGGCCGGGTCGGACGCCGGGGCGGCGACGATGGTCGTGTACTCCAGGGCGCCGTTCTCCTCCAGCGCGCGGCGCACGCCGGCGATGGTGGAGCCCTTCTGGCCGATGGCGACGTAGATGCAGCGGACCTGCTTCTTCGGGTCGCCGGTGCGCCAGTTGTCGCGCTGGTTGATGATCGTGTCGACGGCCAGGGCGGTCTTGCCGGTCTGGCGGTCACCGATGATCAGCTGGCGCTGACCACGGCCGATCGGGGTCATCGCGTCGACGGCCTTGTAGCCGGTCTCCATCGGCTCGTGCACCGACTTGCGCTGCATGACCGTGGGGGCCTGCAGCTCCAGCGCACGGCGGCCGGACGTCTCGATCTCACCGAGACCGTCGATCGGGTTGCCGAGCGGGTCGACAACACGGCCGAGGTAGCCCTCGCCGACCGCGACGGAGAGGACCTCACCGGTGCGCGTGACCGGCTGACCCTCCTCGATGCCGCTGAACTCACCGAGGACGATAGCACCGATCTCGCGCTCCTCGAGGTTGAGGGCGAGGCCGAGGGTGCCGTCCTCGAACTTCAGCAGTTCGTTGGCCATGGCCGAGGGAAGACCCTCGATCTTCGCGATGCCGTCGCCGGCAAGGGTGACCGTACCGACCTCCTCGCGCGAGGCCGCGTCCGGCTTGTACGACTGGACAAAGTTCTCCAGCGCGTCCCGGATCTCCTCCGGCCGGATCGTGAGCTCCGCCATCTGGGTTCCCTGCTCTCCTTGTTGGGCCCGAAGTTTCACTTTGGGGGTCTGGGGGCGACCCCCAGGATTCTTCTGCACGGCCCAACCAGGGCCGTCATGAGTACTACTGCTGTTCTCGAATACCGAGGGTCGCTCAGCTCGCCATGCGGCGGGCGGCGTCCTCCAGCCGGTCCGCGAGGGAGCCGTTGATGACCTCGTCACCGACCTGTACGCGGATGCCGCCGACGACCTCGGGGTCCACGTCCAGGTTGAGGTGCATCCGCCGGCCGTAGAGCTTGGCGAGGGCGGCGCCGAGGCGCTGCTTCTGGCCGTCGCTCAGCGGCACCGCCGAGGTGACGACGGCGACCATGCGGTCCCGGCGCTCGGCGGCCAGCTTGGACAGGGACTCCAGTCCCGCTTCCAGGCTACGTCCACGCGGCACGGTCACGAGGCGCGCGACCAGACGCTCGGTGGCGGGCTTGGCCCGGCCGCCCAGCAGGCGGTGCAGCAGCTCCGTCTTGGCCTGGCCGCCGGCGGTGCGGTCGGTCAGCGCGGCGCGCAGCTCGGTGCTCGAGGAGACGATCCGGCCGAACCGGAACAGCTCGTCCTCGACCTCGTCGAGGGTGCTCCGCTTCTCGGCCGCGGTGAGGTCGGCGATGTCGGCCAGCTGCTCCAGCGCGTCCACCAGGTCACGGGGCTGCGACCAGCGGGCGCGCGCCATCCCGGACACCAGGTCGGCGGTGGGACCGCTGACCTGGCCGCCGATCAGGCGCTGGACCAGCTCGGCCTTGGCCTCCGCCTGCTGCGCCGGGTCGGTGAGGACCCGGCGCAGGCCGGCCTCGCGGTCGAGCAGCGCGGTGACCGCCGCCAGCTCGTCGGCGAGCGATGCGGCGTCCACGGACGTGGAGTCCGTCAGCGCGTCGAGACGCTCGCGGGCGGCAGCCAGGGCCTCGCGGCTCGCTCCGTGCATACCCGTCATCGGGTCGCCTCGGCCTTCTCCTCGAGTTCGTCGAGGAAGCGGTCGATCACACGGCTCTGGCGGGCGTGGTCCTCGAGGGACTCGCCGACGAGCTTGCCGGCCAGTTCGGTGGCGAGCTTGCCCACGTCCTGACGCAGCGTCTGCGCGGCGGCCTTGCGGTCGGCCTCGATCTGGGTGTGACCGGCGGCGACGATCTCCTCGCGCTGCCGCTGGCCCTCGGCCCGCATCTCGGCGATGAGCGCGGCACCCTGCTCCTGCGCCTCCTGGCGCAGGCGCGCGGCCTCGTGCCGGGCCTCGGCGAGCTGGGCCTTGTACTGCTCAAGGACGCCCTGGGCCTCGACCTTCATGGCGTCGGCCTCTTCGATACCGCCTTCGATCGCCGCGCGGCGCTCCTCCAGAACCCTGTTGATGTTCGGAAGCAGCTTCTTCCAGAAGAAGAAGAACACGATGGCGAAGGCGATGGTGCCGACGAGCAGCTCGGGGGACTCGGGAAGAAGCGGGTTCCCGCCCTTCTCCGGGGCCGCCAGCTGTACCAGGTTGGCGATCACATCAGTGCCTTTCGTCGTTTCGTGTCGGGTAAGGGGTGATTACTTACCGAACACGAACGGCATAACGATGCCGATGAGGGCGAGCGCCTCACAGAAGGCGAAGCCCAGGATCTGGTTGGCACGGATCAGACCGGCGGCCTCGGGCTGGCGGGCGAGGGCCTGGGTGCCGTTGCCGAAGATGATGCCGACGCCGATGCCGGGGCCGATCGCAGCGAGGCCGTAGCCGATCGAGCCGACCGAGCCGTGGACGGTCGCGGCAGCAGCGATGGTCTGGAGAGCGGACATGCCGGTTCTTCCTTCTCTTTCATGGACCGGTGGGGGTTGGCCACCGGACGTCTGGGGGTTGGCGGGGTGGTACGGCTCAGTGGTGCTCGGCGAGAGCGCCCTGAATGTAGGAGCAGGCCAGCAGCACGAAGACGTACGCCTGGACGGCCTGGACGAAGAGCTCGAAGCAGATCATGGCCATCGTCATCACGAAGGAGACGCCGGCGCCCACGACCAGCCAGCTGTTCAGCAGGTACCAGGAGGCCACGGTGAACATGACCAGCATCAGGTGACCGGCGAACATGTTGGCGAACAGTCGCACCGCGTGCGTGAACGGGCGGACCAGCAGGTTCGAGAAGAACTCGATGACCATGACGAGGGGCAGCACGCCGCCGAGCGACTTGTCGTAGCCGGTGACGTTCTTGAAGAAGCCGACGAAGCCGTGCTTCTTGAAGGTGAGCGAGACCCAGGTGACGTAGACGATCACGGCGAGCACCACCGGGTAGGCGATGATCGACGACACCGGGAACTGCGCCAGCGGGATCACGGACCAGACGTTCATGATCCAGACGAAGAAGAAGAGCGAGACCATGAACGGCACGTACTTCTCGCCCTCGCGCTTGCCGAGGGTCTCGTACACGATGCCGCGGCGCACGAAGTCGTAGCCGGCCTCGCCGACCATCTGCAGCTTGCCCGGGACGACCTTGGCCTTGCCGAAGGCGGCCCAGAAGAAGGCGACGATGAGCAGGGTGGTGAGCAGCGCGAGCAGCATCACCTTGTTGAAGTCGAAGCCCCCGACCGTGAAGAGCGGCTTGAACAGGAAGGACTCAAGGCCCGGGGCCGGGAAGCCGCACCCGTTGTCGGACAGGACCCGACAACTCCAGTCAAAGGCGAGCTGGGTCTGGTCAGCACTCACCGCGGGCTCCTTCGGCGTGACGCATGGGTACGGCAACCTCGTTGTGTCGGCGCGGCACGCGGCCGCGGATCGGCACCGGACTGGTGTTACGGATGTGGGGGCGACTGGGGGGCTTCGAGCCTCGCCATTGAGCAGGCGTCAGCTCAGATGCCCGCGCCCGCGATGCCGCAGTTGGCACCGGACGATAGCAGGAGATCTCACAAGCCTTTATCCCGCCCCTACCCCTCACGACGACGGCCCTGTCTTCTGGGGCTTCTCGCTCTTCTCGGAGTCCGGGTCGACGTAGAAGATCTTCGCCTTGATGTGCGCACGAGCCTGCGCGGCCATCCAGACGACGGTCGAGACGACGAGCGACACGGCGAACGTCTTCGGGTTGAAGAGGGAGGTGTCCTTGAAGACAGCGACGAAGATGAGGAGGAGCAGCAGCTGGGCGACGTAGAGCAACAGGCCCATCATCTGGAACAGCTGGGGGAGCGTTTTTGCCGTCCACTGCAGCACGTAGAGGCCGATTCCCATGAACAGGATGGCCAGCACCGTGCCGACGGCCGCGCCGAGCGCACCCTTGCCCCCCGCGACCGCGGCGCTCACGGCGACGGCGATCACACCCGCAGCCGCTGTGGGCACAGCGATCTGCAGAAGGTTCCGGGCGTCTTTGGACGGCATGGCGGCAACTCCGCTTTCACAAGGGGGCAGGGTGTCGTCATGGACGAGCGTAGTCCCGGGCTGAGTGATCGAGACCTCACGCCATTGGACCGTCGCACTACGGTCCTTCGGCTCTCTCCGGGGTTCTCGTGAACCGTATCACAAACTATTTGATGAGGTCTTTACCTGCTAGGTGTGCTTGCTGTCACACATGAGAGTGACAGTGCGCGTCTGTGCAAAAACCGCGCCCACTTGTCTGGTATTAGGGGACTTTGCTCCCCCACGAGATGGCAATGCTCTAGTCAGATTCTTACCTTGGCCTGGCTCAGCGACGATCAACAAAACGCGATCGGGGGCCAATTGCGGTCGCCCCGTTGACGCCCGAGACACCCGCCGCGACCGGCGCCCGCCCCACGGTCTCCTCCGCCCCTGCGGCCTCGCGGGCCACAGCGGCCTCCGCCGCCTCGGCCGCGCGGCGCCGGCGGCGGTAGCGCGGCGGCACGAACCGCTGCGCCCACACCGGCACGCGCGGGGTGAAGCGCGGGAGCAGCAGCAGGACCAGCCCGACCGCGCTGAGGAAGACGATGCCGAGCACGATCCACATGGACGCCGAGTTGACCGAGTACGCCAGCGCCCCGAAGGCGATCAGCGCCGACCAGAAGTACATGATCAGCACCGCCCGGCTGTGCGAGTGGCCGATCTCCAGCAGCCGGTGGTGCAGATGGCCGCGGTCGGCGGCGAAGGGCGACTGGCCGCGCCAGGTCCGGCGGACGATGGCCAGCACCAGGTCCGCGGCCGGCACCGCGATGATGGTCAGCGGGAGCAGCAGCGGGATGTAGACCGGCACCGTCTGGTGCACCGCGGCCTTCTCCGAACCCGTGAACAGCGCGAGGGCGTCCGGGTCCAGCTGACCGGTGATCGAGATCGCACCGGCGGCCAGCACCAGACCGATCAGCATCGAACCCGAGTCGCCCATGAAGATCCGCGCGGGATGCATGTTGTGCGGCAGGAAGCCCAGGCACATGCCCATCAGGATCGCCGCGAACAGCGTGCCCGGAGCGGCGGCCTCGATGCCGTACGAGTACCAGATCCGGTAGGCGTACAGGAAGAACGCGCCGGCCGCGATGCAGACCATGCCGGCCGCGAGGCCGTCCAGGCCGTCCACGAAGTTCACGGCGTTGATCGTGATCACGACCAGGGCGACGGTCAGCAGGGTGCCCTGCCACTGGGTCAGCGCCACATTGCCGACGCCCGGGATGGGCAGCCACAGGATCGTCAGACCCTGCATGACCATCACGCCCGCGGCGATCATCTGGCCGCCCAGCTTGATCAGCGCGTCGATCTCGAACTTGTCGTCCAGGACGCCGATCAGCCAGATCAGGGCCGCACCGGAGAGCAGGGCGCGCGGTTCGTTCGACTTCGCGAAGACCTCGTTGAGGTTGGTCAGGTGGTCGGCGACCAGCAGACCCGCGCACAGGCCGAAGAACATGGCGATACCGCCGAGGCGCGGAGTGGGCTCCCGGTGCACGTCACGGGCCCGGATCTCCGGCATCGCCCCGGCCACGATCGCGAACTTCCGTACCGGCCCTGTCAGCAGGTACGTCACCGCGGCCGTGATGCAGAGCGTCAGCAGGTATTCACGCACAGGCTTCCCCACAGGTCTCGCTGGCCATCACAGCCCCACACCCTAGCGACGGACGTATATGGATGGGGACTTCCGGGTAGTCACGATGGTTGCACGGGTGGCTGTGGAGAACGGCCCACACCAGGGTGTACGGGACACGTCCTGCCCCTGATCAGCCCGGATACGGCGGAAAATCACCTGTCAGTTCACGCACCTCCTCGCGGGCCCGTGCCGGTTCCGTCACACCGCGCAGCACCGCCGCCGTCATCGCGCCGATCCGCACCATCTCCCGCTCCCCCATGCCCTGCGTGGTCACCGCGGCCGTCCCCAGGCGCAGGCCCCGGCCGTCGCCGTGCGGCAGCACACAGCAGTCCAGGACGATCCCGGCGGCTGCGAGCCTGCCGCGCGCGGTGCGGCCGTCCACGCCGAGCGGGGCGGGGTCGGCGGTGATCAGATGGGTGTCCGTGCCGCCGGTGGTGACGGCGAACCCCTCGGCGGCCAGGTGGCCGGCCAGGGCCCGGGCGTTGGCGACCACCTGATGGGCGTACGCGGCGAACGCCGGTGTTGCCGCCTCGCCGAACGCGACGGCCTTGGCGGCGATGGTGTGCATCTGGGCGCCGCCCTGGGTGAAGGGGAACACCGCCCGGTCGATCCGCTCGGCCAGCTCGGGGGAACCGCACAGGATCATCCCGCCGCGCGGCCCGCGCAGCACCTTGTGGGTCGTCGCGCACACGACGTCGGCGTACGGCACCGGGTTCGGCGCCGCTCCCCCGGCGACCAGCCCGATCGGATGCGCGGCGTCGGCGATCAGATAGGCCCCGACCTCGTCGGCGACCTCGCGGAAGAAGGCGTAGTCGACGTGCCGGGGGTAGGCGATGGAGCCGCACACGATCGCCTTGGGCCGGTGGTTGCGCGCCAGGTGCCGCACCTGGTCGTGGTCGATGAGCCCGGTCTCGGCGTCCACCCCGTACCCCACGAAGTCGAACCAGCGGCCCGAGAAGTTCGCGGGCGAGCCGTGGGTGAGGTGGCCGCCGTAGTGCAGGCCGAGGGCGAGGACGGTGTCGCCGGGGCGCAGCAGGGCGGCGTAGGCGGCCAGGACGGCCGAGGAGCCCGAGTGCGACTGGACGTTGGCGTGCGCGGCGCCGAAGAGCGCCTTGGCCCGCTCCACGGCGAGCCGCTCGGCGACGTCGACCAGTTCGCAGCCGCCGTGGTGGCGGGCGCCGGGATAGCCCTCGGCGTACTTGTTGGCGAGCGGCGAGCCGAGCGCGGCCAGCACGGCGGGCGAGGTGAAGTTCTCGGCGGCGATCAGCTGCAGCGTGGTCGACTGCCGTTGCAGCTCGCCCAGCAGGATCTCGGCCAGCTCGGGGTCCTGCCGCCGCAGGACATCGGTCGAGAGGGTAGGGGTGACCGACATGGCGGGCTCCCGGGCGGTCGACGGTGACGTACCCCCAATGTAGGCCGGGCCCGACCGCCGCGCCCGCTTATGGGCCGTATGTCCGGGCGGCTACACCCGTCAGCGCCGTCACCACCGGGTCCAGTGCCTGGTGTATCTCGCCGCCGACCGAGCGGAAGAAGGTCAGGGGGGCGCCGTACGGGTCGTACACCTCGTCCGCCTCCGCCGTGGGCGCGAGCAGCCAGCCGCGCAGCGCCGCCGCCGCCCGGACCAGGGCGCGGGCGCGCATCACCACGCCGTCCTCCAGGGGCGGCAGCGTGGCGGGGTCTATGGCGCGCACCAGGCGGGTGAACTCCTTCAGGGTGAACGTGCGCAGGCCCGCCGAGTGGCCCATGGAGATGACCTGCGCGCGGTGATCCCGGGTGGCCGTCAGCACGAGGTCGGCCCTGATGACGTGCTCGTCCAGCAGCTCCCTGCCGGTGAAGCCGGTGGCGTCCGCGCCGAACTCGGCCAGCACGGTCTCCGCGTTGGCCTCCATGGGCGCGCCCTCGTGGCCCCAGGTGCCCGCGCTCTCCACGATCAGCCCGCCGCCGAGCACGCCGAGCCGCTCCGCGACGAAATGGCGGGTCAGCCGCTCGGTGATGGGCGAGCGGCACACATTGCCGGTGCTGACGTGGAGGATGCGGAAGGTGTCGCGCGGAAAGCCGAAGGTCGTCGTCACTTCGGCGACACGCTCGCCACGCTCCCCGATGCCTATGCCACGCCCCGCTTCAGGGGCCGTCAATTCGCCACCTCGAGGTCGGGTACCACCTTGCGCAGCTCGTCGGCGGACAGGGCACCCTGGCGCAGCAGCACGGGCACGTCACGGCTGACGTCCACGATGGACGACGGCACGATGCCGGGGGTCCGGCCGCCGTCGAGGTAGACGGAGACGGAGTCGCCGAGCATCTCCTGGGCGGCGTCGCAGTCCTCCGGCGCCGGGTGCCCGGTGAGGTTCGCCGACGACACCGCCATCGGGCCGACCTCGGTGAGCAGTTCGATCGCGACGGGGTGCAGCGGCATGCGGACGGCCACCGTGCCCCGGGTGTCGCCGAGGTCCCACTGCAGCGACGGCTGGTGCCTGGCGACGAGCGTGAGGGCGCCCGGCCAGAACGCGTCGACGAGTTCCCAGGCCATCTCGGAGAAGTCCGTGACAAGGCCGTGCAGGGTGTTCGGGGAGCCGATGAGGACAGGGGTGGGCATGTTGCGGCCCCGGCCCTTGGCGGCGAGCAGGTCGGCGACGGCCTCCGAGGAGAACGCGTCGGCACCGATGCCGTACACCGTGTCGGTCGGCAGCACCACCAGCTCGCCCCGGCGGACGGCGGACGCGGCTTCACGCAGACCCGTCGCGCGGTCGGTCGCGTCGTTGGTGTCGTATCGCCGTGCCATGTCTAGCGGGCCTCCTCGTACACGTACTGCGGGATGGGAGTCAGGGGGACGGTCACGGCAGCGCCTTGCGGGCGGTCGCGAACCGGGGGCGGTTGTTGAGGTCGGGGTGGTCGGCCGCGTCGGCCCAGCCCCGCTCCTCGGTGAAGATCCACGGCACCTGGCCGCCCTGGGTGTCGGCGTGCTCGATCACGACGACCCCGCCGGGGCGCAGCAGCCGGTGCGCGGTGCGTTCGATGCCGCGGATGAGGTCGAGCCCGTCCTCGCCGGAGAACAGCGCCAGCTCGGGGTCGTAGTCACGGGCCTCGATGGCGACGTACTCCCACTCGGTGAGCGGGATGTACGGCGGGTTGGAGATGACCAGGTCGACCTGCCCGTCGAGGTCGGGGAAGGCGTCGAGGGCGTTGCCCTGCCGCAGGTCCACCCTGGAGCCCGCCACGTTCTTGCGCGTCCACACCAGGGCGTCCTCGGACAGCTCCACGGCGTGCACCCGGGAGCGCGGGACCTCCTGGGCGAGGGCGAGCGCGATGGCGCCGGAGCCGGTGCACAGGTCGACGATGCACGGCTCGACGACGTCCATGGCGCGCACGGCGTCTATGGCCCAGCCGACCACGGACTCGGTCTCGGGCCGGGGCACGAACACGCCCGGCCCGACCTGGAGTTCCAGGTACCGGAAGTAGGCCCGCCCGGTGATGTGCTGCAGCGGCTCGCGCTGCTCGCGCCGGGCGATGACCTCCCAGTACCGGGCGTCGAAGTCGGCGTCCTTCACGGAGTGCAGTTCGCCGCGCTTCACACCGTGCACGAACGCGGCCAGCTCCTCCGCGTCGTTGCGCGGCGAGGGCACGCCGGCGTCGGCCAGCCGCTGGGTGGCCTGGGCCACCTCCGCGAGCAGCAGGTTCACGCGAGTCCTCCGTGTCGTGCTCGTACGTGCGCGCGTACGTGCGTACGTGTCTTACGCGGCGGCGAGCTTCGCCGCCGAGTCGGCGTCGACGCAGGCCTGGATCACCGCGTCGAGGTCGCCGTCCAGGACCTGGTCCAGGTTGTACGCCTTGAAGCCGACGCGGTGGTCCGAGATGCGGTTCTCCGGGAAGTTGTAGGTGCGGATCTTCTCGGAGCGGTCGACGGTGCGGACCTGGCTGCGGCGGGCGTCCGCGGCCTCCCGCTCCGCCTCCTCCTGCGCGATGGCGAGGAGCCTGGAGCGCAGGATACGCAGGGCCTGCTCCTTGTTCTGCAGCTGGCTCTTCTCGTTCTGGCAGGAGGCGACGACGCCGGTCGGCAGGTGCGTGATGCGCACGGCGGAGTCGGTGGTGTTGACGGACTGGCCGCCCGGCCCGGAGGAGCGGTAGACGTCGATGCGGAGGTCGTTCGGGTTGATCTCCACGTCCACCTCCTCGGCCTCGGGGGTCACGAGGACACCGGCGGCGGAGGTGTGGATGCGGCCCTGGGACTCGGTGGCCGGCACGCGCTGCACGCGGTGCACACCGCCCTCGTACTTCAGCCGGGCCCACACGCCCTGGCCGGGCTCGGTGGCGCCGCGGGTCTTCACCGCGACCTGGACGTCCTTGTAGCCGCCCAGCTCGGACTCGGTGGCGTCGATGATCTCGGTCTTCCAGCCGACGCGCTCGGCGTAGCGCAGGTACATGCGCAGCAGGTCGCCCGCGAACAGTGCCGACTCGTCGCCGCCCGCGCCCGCCTTGATCTCCAGAATGACGTCCTTGTCGTCACTCGGGTCGCGCGGGATCAGCAGGAAGCGCAGGCGCTCGGTCTGCTCCTCGCGCTGCTTCTCCAGGTCCTTGACCTCGGCGGCGAAGTCGGGATCGTCGGCGGCCAGCTCACGGGCCGTCTCGATGTCGTCGCCGGACTGCTTCCAGGAGCGGTACGTGGCGACGATCGGGGTCAGCTCGGCGTAGCGCTTGTTCAGCTTGCGCGCGTTCGCCTGATCGGCGTGGACCGACGGGTCGGCGAGCTTCTTCTCCAGATCGGAGTGCTCGGCGACGAGTTCCTCGACGGCCTCGAACATCTTTCGGCTCCTGTACTGCGGTGAAGGGAAGGGCGGGCGACCAAAAACGCCGGTCCCGGGCACACCCCGGCGAGGGTGTGGCCGTGGACCGGCGAATTGGAGCTCGCTACTTCTTGGAGCCGGCGGCAGCCTTGCCGAAGCGGGCCTCGAAGCGGGCCACACGGCCACCGGTGTCGAGGATCTTCTGCTTGCCCGTGTAGAACGGGTGGCACTCGGAGCAGACCTCGGCCCGGATGGTGCCGGACTCGATGGTGCTGCGGGTGGTGAACGACGCACCGCAGGTGCAGCTGACCTGCGTCTCGACGTACTCGGGGTGGATGTCGCGCTTCAAGGTGTCTCCTAGGTTTCGGGAGGGCGCCGGGTCGCCGCCGCGGGATGCGGGAGCGTGAACCGGAGCCGACGTACCAGTCTGCCAGGACTGGCGCCATCCCCCAAAACCGGGGGTGACTGTCATCTATTCCCCGAGGTGGCCGCCGCCCGGCAGGACGCCGCTAGGAGGTCACCACGCCCTTGGCCTCGCCCGTGGCCGTGCCCTGGGTCGCCGCCCTCGGGATGGGCCGGTCGTTCTTCAGGGCGTCCCAGACCAGCTTGGCCTTGGCGGTCTGCATGACCACCCGGTTGGGGTTCGCCGGGTCGTACTGGACCGGCATGGTGACCATGGTCATGTTCTTGGCGCCGATGCCCTTGAGGCCGTCCGCGAAGTCCATGAGGGAGTTGACCGAGCCGAGGTCGGAGTCGGCGGTGACGGTCTTGGTGGCGGTGTCGGCGAGGTCGTACAGCTTCTTCGGGCTGGTGAACACGCCGACGTGCTTGACCTGGCCGATCAGCGCCTTGACGAAGGCCTGCTGGAGCTGGATGCGGCCGAGATCGGAACCGTCGCCGACGCCGTGCCGGGTGCGGACCAGGCCGAGGGCCTCCTGGCCGTTCAGGGTGTGGGTGCCGGCCCTGAGGCTCAGGTGGCTCTGCGGGTCGTCGATGTTCTTCGTGGTCGTGACCGGCACTCCGCCGAGGTCGTCGATGAGCTTCTGGAAGCCCTCGAAGTCGACCTCGAGATAGTGGTCCATACGGATGCCGGTGATCGACTCGACGGTCTTCACGGCACAGGCCGCGCCGCCGGTGGAGTAGGCCTCGTTGAACATCACGCCGGCCGCGGCCGGGTGTGCGGTGCCGCTCGTGTCGGTGCAGGCGGGGCGGTTCACCAGGGTGTCCCGGGGGACGGAGACCACGCTGGCCCTCTTGTGGCCCTCGTAGACGTGGACGATCATCGCGGTGTCGGAGCGGGCGCTGCCGTCGTCGGTGCCGCCGCCGAGCTTCTTGTTGGAGCCGGAGCGGCTGTCCGAGCCGAGGACCAGGATGTTCTGGGAGCCGTTGTCGATCTTCGTGGGCCGGTCGGCGCCGAGGGCCTGGTTGATGTCGAGGCTGCGGATGTTGCCGTTGAGCTTGAAGTACACGTAGCCGGCGCCGGTACCGCCCAGGACGACCACGCCCGCGGCGGTCCAGGCCATGACGCGCAGAGCCCTGCGGCTCTTGCCGGGCGCCTTGCGGCGGCGTCCCCCGCCACCGCGGGGACCTGCCCCGTCCGGCTCGGGTATGACGGGCTCCGGCGTGCTCTGGGCGGACACATCGCTCCTAGGTCTCGCGGTCGGCTTACCCCCTGCTTTCAGGGTCGGGCGCGGTCGTCACCGCTCCATCGTCGCTCCGTACGGTCAGACGGAGAAACTCGGGACAGAGTTGCACAACGCAAAGTGCCCACCGCGTACAGCGGTGGGCACTCTGTGTAGTCATTCCTGGTGGGTCACGACCGGGAGCCTTGTGGCAGAGATCTCGGTTGTGACCTTTCCGACGCTCTTGTCCTAGTCGCCGTTGCCCGGCGTCGGCGTCGTCTTCTGAATCTGCATCAGGAACTCGACGTTCGACTTGGTCTGCTTCATCTTGTCGAGCAGCAGCTCGATCGCCTGCTGCTGGTCGAGCGCGTGCAGCACCCGGCGCAGCTTCCAGACGATGCCCAGCTCCTCGTTGCCGAGCAGGATCTCTTCCTTACGGGTACCGGACGCGTCCACGTCCACGGCCGGGAAGATGCGCTTGTCGGCGAGCTTCCGGTCGAGCTTCAGCTCCATGTTGCCGGTGCCCTTGAACTCCTCGAAGATCACCTCGTCCATGCGGGACCCGGTGTCCACCAGGGCGGTGGCGAGGATGGTGAGCGAACCGCCGTCCTCGATGTTGCGCGCCGCACCGAAGAACCGCTTCGGCGGGTACAGCGCGGTCGAGTCGACACCACCGGACAGGATGCGGCCGGAGGCCGGCGCCGCCAGGTTGTAGGCACGGCCCAGACGGGTGATGGAGTCGAGCAGGACGACCACGTCGTGACCCAGCTCCACCAGTCGCTTGGCGCGCTCGATGGCGAGTTCGGCGACCGTGGTGTGGTCCTCGGCCGGGCGGTCGAAGGTCGAGGAGATGACCTCGCCCTTGACCGACCGCTGCATGTCGGTGACCTCTTCCGGACGCTCGTCGACGAGGACGACCATCAGGTGGCACTCGGGGTTGTTGTGCGTGATCGCGTTGGCGATCGCCTGCATGATCATGGTCTTGCCGGTCTTCGGCGGGGCCACGATCAGACCACGCTGGCCCTTGCCGATCGGCGAGACGAGGTCGATGATGCGGGTGGTGAGCACGCCCGGGTCGGTCTCCAGGCGGAGCCGGTCCTGCGGGTAGAGCGGGGTCAGCTTGTTGAACTCCGGGCGGCCGCGGCCGTGTTCGGGCGCCATGCCGTTGACGGAGTCGAGGCGGACCAGCGCGTTGAACTTCTCGCGGCGCTCGCCCTCCTTCGGCTGACGGACCGCGCCGGTGACGTGGTCACCCTTGCGCAGGCCGTTCTTGCGGACCTGGGCGAGGGAGACGTACACGTCGTTCGGACCCGGGAGGTAGCCGGACGTCCGGATGAAGGCGTAGTTGTCGAGGATGTCCAGGATGCCCGCGACGGGGATCAGGACGTCGTCCTCGGCGAGCTGCGGCTCGTTCGCGAACTCGTCGCGGCCACGGCGGCCACGGCGGTCGCGGTAGCGGCCGCGGCGGCCACGGCGGCCGCCCTCGAAGTCGTCCCCGTCCTCGTCGACCCGCTGCTGGCGGTCCTGACGGCCACCGCCCTGCTGCTGGCCGCCCTGCTGCTGGCGGTCCTGACGGTCCTGACGGCCGCCGCCCTGCTGGTCGTCGCCCTTGCCACGGCGGTCACGGTCGCGGCCGCGCTCGCGGCGGTCGCGGCGGCCACGGCCCTCGCCGTCACCGGCGTCGCCCTGCGCCTGCGGCTGCTGGGCGGGCGCCTCGGCCTTGGCCTCGGCCTTCGCCTCGGCGGCGACCGTCTCGGCGCTGCTCACGGCGGCGGGGCTGCCGGCCTCGGCGGTGGCGCGGCGGCGACGGCGCTCGGTGGGGGCGTCGTCGGAGGCCGGCTGGCCGGGGATCTCGATCTGCTGCTGGGCCACGGCCTTCTCGGCGGGAGCCTCGGCCTGCTTCCCGGCGTCGGCGGCGGCCTCACCCGTACGGGCCTTGGAGGTGGCGCGGCGCTTGGGCTTGGTCTCGGTGGCGGCCTCGGCCTTGGGGGCGGCTCCCCCGGCGGGGGCACCCCCACTGGCGGCCTGGGCCTCCTTGATGACCTCGATCAGCTGGCTCTTGCGCATGCGCGCGGTGCCCCTGATGCCGAGGCCCGAGGCAACCTGCTGCAGCTCGGCCAGCACCATGCCCTCGAGGCCGGTACCGCGGCGCCGCCGGGAGCCGGCACCGGTGGCAGGCGCGGAGGCGTCCGTGGCGGGCGCGGCAGCGGTCTCCTCGACACGTGCGCCCATCAGATCGGTGGTGTCGCTCACGAAGGGTCCTTCCCTGGAGCGGACGTCGGCCTGTCTGGCTCGGCGACCGGTTGTGCTGTCCGGCTACGGTCCTGTCTTCTGTGAACCGCGCCGGGGCGGTGGTCCGCCAAAGCGGCGGAAGAAATGTGCGGTGATGGCGCTTCCGCGAGCCGTGGCACCCAGTGTCACGTGGCGTGGTAGCACCTGTTCCGAAGCGTGCCCGGCGGCCCGCTCAGTGCTCGCATACGACGTACTGCCCAGGTACGAGGCAAGGAACACGGAGTGGCGTGGGAGGCTCCCGGAAGAATGTCTGTCCCGGACGGGGACACGAGGCACCTCGCCATGGTGGGGTCGGGTGCAGACTTGAGGTTAACACTACCGGATCCAACAAACATTCCCCCTCTCCAAATCCGGCAACCGGGTGTCAGGTCGCAAGCGGCAGCACGCTCGCTCCCTGCACGTCCAGGTCCAGCCGGTTGGCGGCCCAGCCCGCACCCGCGAGGTGGGAGACCTTGTCGGCGCTGTCGGCGTCGGCGAGGGCCATGACGGTGGGCCCGGCGCCCGAGATGACGGCCGGGATGCCGTCGCCGCGCAGCCGCTCCACCAGCGCCGCGCTCTCCGGCATGGCCGGGGCGCGGTACTCCTGGTGCAGGCGGTCCTCCGTGGCGGGCAGCAGCAGCTCGGGGCGCCTGGTGAGGGCCTCGACGAGCAGGGCGGCACGGCCCGCGTTGGCGGCGGCGTCCACATGCGGCACGGTGCGCGGGAGCAGGCCGCGGGCGGTCTCGGTCAGGACCGGCTTTCCGGGCACGAAAACCACCGGAACGATGGAATCGACGGGCTCCATCCTGATCGCCCGGGCGGCACCGGCCTCCATCCAGGACAGCGTGAAACCGCCGAGCAGACAGGCGGCGACGTTGTCCGGGTGACCCTCGATCTCGGTGGCCAGTTCCAGGAGGGCGGCGTCGTCGAGCCTGGCCTCCCCGCCTATGGTCACGGCGCGGGCGGCGACGATGCCGGCGCAGATGGCGGCGGAGGAGGAACCCAGGCCGCGGCCGTGCGGAATGCGGTTGGCGCAGACGATTTCCAGCCCGCGGGGTTGTCCGCCCAGCAGATCGAAGGCGGTACGCATCGAGCGCACGAGGAGGTGGCTCTCGTCACGCGGGAGGGTCTCGCTGCCCTCGCCCGCGATGTCGATGTGCAGCCCGGAGTCGGCCACCCGGACGACCACGTCGTCGTAGAGCCCCAGCGCGAGGCCGAGGGCGTCGAAGCCCGGGCCGATATTGGCGCTGGTGGCGGGAACGCGCACCCGGACGGCGGCGGCGCGGAACGCTGGACCGGCCATCGCTCGTTGACTCTCCTTGAGCTGCGTGAGGTCGAATGACGTTCGATGCACTCGATGGACATTCGACCGATGTTCGGTGGACATCCGATGACGTACGAAGACCCGTCGGGCCACAAGGACGGCGCGGCGCCGTGCCACACGCCAGGGCATATGCGGTGGGCGGGTTGAGTACAGCCTATCGAAGGAAGGTTCTGTGGCGACATAGGGCGCACAGGAGGCGCACGATGCGTGTCGCAAGCCCCCTGTGCACCCTGTCAGGGGTTTCCCCCCGGGGTTGCCGCGGTCGCTCAGGAGAGGCCGAGGCGCTCGGCGGCGGTGGCCGCGTCGACCGGGACGGTGACCGGCTGCGGGGCGCCGGCGACGGCCCAGTCCGGGTCCTTCAGGCCGTTGCCGGTGACGGTGCACACGATCGTCTGGCCCGGGTCGACCTTGCCCTGCTCGGCGGCCTTGAGCAGACCGGCCACGGAGGCGGCGGAGGCGGGCTCCACGAAGACGCCCTCCTGCGCGGCCAACAGCCGGTAGGCGCGCAGGATTTCACGGTCCGTCACCTCGTCGATGACGCCGCCGGACTCGTCGCGGGCCTGCAGCGCGTACTGCCAGGAGGCCGGGTTGCCGATGCGGATGGCGGTGGCGATGGTCGAGGGATCCTTGACCACCTCTCCACGCACGATCGGGGCACTGCCCGAGGCCTGGTAGCCCCACATCCGAGGCGTCCTCGAGGAGATGCCGTCGGCGGCGTACTCCTTGTAGCCCTTCCAGTAGGCCGTGATGTTGCCCGCGTTGCCGACCGGCAGGACGTGGATGTCGGGGGCGTCGCCGAGCATGTCCACGATCTCGAAGGAGGCTGTCTTCTGGCCCTCGATACGCACCGGGTTGACCGAATTGACCAGCGCCACCGGGTAGTTGTCGCTCAGGTCGCGCGCGAGCGCGAGGCAGTCGTCGAAGTTGCCGTCGACCTGGAGGATCTTGGCGCCGTGCACGAGGGCCTGGCCCATCTTGCCGAGGGCGATCTTGCCCTGCGGCACAAGCACGGCCGACACCATGCCCGCGCGCACCGCGTAGGCGGCCGCCGAGGCGGAGGTGTTGCCGGTGGAGGCGCAGATGACCGCCTTGGCCCCCGCCTCCTTCGCCTTGGAGATGGCCATGGTCATGCCGCGGTCCTTGAAGGACCCGGTGGGGTTGGCACCCTCGACCTTGAGGTGAACCTCACAGCCCGTGCGCTCGGAGAGCACCTGCGCGGGCACGAGGGGGGTACCGCCCTCGCGGAGCGTCACGACCGGCGTGGTGTCGGATACCGGCAGCCTGTCCCGGTACTCCTCGATGATTCCGCGCCACTGGTGGGTCATTGCTGGTTACTCTCCTTCAACCCGCATGATGCTGGCGACACCCCGCACGGTGTCGAGCTTGCGCAGCGCCTCGACGGTCCCGGTGAGGGAGGCGTCGGACGCCCGGTGGGTGACGACGACGAGGGAGGCCTCGCCGCCGCCGTCCTGTCGTCCTTGCTGCCGCACCGTGTCGATCGAGACGCCGTGCCCAGCGAAGACGGTGGCGACCTGGGCGAGCACGCCCGGCTTGTCCGCGACGTCGAGGCTGATGTGGTAGCGCGTGACGACCTCGCCCATGGGCGAGACAGGCAGGGCGGCATACGCCGACTCACCGGGCCCCGTTGCGCCGTTGAGCCGGTTGCGGCAGACGGCGACGAGGTCGCCGAGCACGGCGGAGGCGGTGGGAGAACCGCCGGCGCCGGGGCCGTAGAACATGAGCTGGCCGGCCGCGTCGGACTCCACGAAGACGGCGTTGTACGCGCCGCGCACGGAGGCGAGCGGGTGGCTCAGCGGAATCATGGCGGGATGCACGCGCGCGGTGACGGACCCCCCGTGCGCGGCCCGCTCACAGATGGCGAGCAGCTTGATGGTGCAGCCCATCTCCTTGGCGGAGGCGAAGTCGGCCGCCGTCACCTCGGTCATGCCCTCGCGGTAGACGTCGTCGAGGCGCACGCGCGTGTGGAAGGCGATGCCGGCGAGGATGGCGGCCTTGGCGGCGGCGTCGAACGCCTCGACGTCGGCGGTCGGGTCGGCCTCCGCGTACCCGAGCGCGGTGGCCTCGTCGAGGGCCTCCTGGTACCCGGCGCCCGTGGAGTCCATCTTGTCGAGGATGAAGTTGGTCGTCCCGTTGACGATCCCCAGCACCCGGTTGACCTTGTCCCCGGCGAGGGACTCGCGCAGCGGGCGGATCAGCGGGATGGCACCGGCGACGGCGGCCTCGTAGTACAGGTCCCGGCCGTGCTCCTCGGCCGCGGCGTGCAGGGCCGCCCCGTCCTGGGCGAGCAGGGCCTTGTTGGCGGACACGACCGAGGCGCCGTGCTCGAAGGCGGTGGTGATGAGGGACCGGGCGGGCTCGATCCCGCCGATCACCTCGACCACCACGTCGATGTCCCCGCGTTTGACGAGGGCGGTGGCGTCGGTGGTGACGAGGTCCGGGGCGATGCCCTCACGCACCTTGCCCGGGCGCCGTACGGCCACCCCGGCCAGTTCCACCGGGGCGCCGATCCTCTGGGCGAGGTCGTCGGCGTGCGTCGTCATGATGCGCGCCACCTCTGAGCCGACAACCCCACAGCCCAGCAGCGCCACTTTCAGCGGACGCGTACGCATCATCCGACCTCGTTTCCTCATACCGTCTACGGTTGGACCAGTCTCACTCACCGGACGGGAGTTTCTACCCTTGGTCCGGATCGTGAGACATGAATTTCATTTGTACGGGGCTGGAAGACAGGAGATCTTCCAGCCCTTTTCTGCCGTGGCTTGCTCTCGCCTAGCCGACGTCGAGCCGCAGGAGGTCCTCCTCCGTCTCACGCCGGACGATCACCCGGGCCTCGCCGTCCTTCACGGCGACGACGGGCGGCCGCAGAACGTGGTTGTAGTTGCTGGCCATGGACCGGCAGTACGCACCGGTGGCCGGTACGGCGATGAGATCGCCCGGCGCCAGGTCGGCGGGCAGGAACGCGTCCTTGACCACGATGTCCCCGCTCTCGCAGTGCTTGCCGACCACGCGGACCAGCATGGGCTCGGCGTCGGAGGCGCGGGAGACGAGGGCGACGCTGTACTCGGCGTCGTACAGCGCGGTCCTGATGTTGTCGGACATGCCGCCGTCGACGGACACGTACGTCCGCAGTCCGTCGAGCGGCTTGACGGTGCCGACCTCGTAGAGCGTGAAGGCGGTCGGCCCGACGACCGCCCGCCCGGGCTCGACGGAGATCCGGGGCGTCCGCAGCCGGGCGGCCTCGCACTCCCGGGTGACGATCTCCGTCAGGGCCTTGGCGATCTCGTGCGGCTCGCGCGGATCGTCGTCACTGGTGTACGCGATGCCGAGCCCGCCCCCCAGGTCGATCTCGGGCAGCTCGACGCCGTGCTCATCACGGATGTCCTTGAGCAGGCCGACCACGCGGTGGGCGGCGACCTCGAATCCGGACATGTCGAAGATCTGCGACCCGATGTGGGAGTGGATCCCGATCAGCTCGAGGCCGTCGAGCTGCAGAGCCCGCCGTACGGCCTCGGCCGCCTGCCCGCCGGCGAGCGGGATCCCGAACTTCTGGTCCTCGTGGGCGGTGGCGATGAACTCGTGCGTGTGCGCCTCGACGCCGACGGTGATCCGGATCTGGACCTTCTGCCGCTTGCCGAGGGACTGCGCGATGTGGGCGACCCGCACGATCTCCTGGAAGGAGTCGAGCACGATCCGCCCGACCCCGGCGCGGACGGCCCTTTCGATCTCTTCCACGGACTTGTTGTTGCCGTGGAAGGCGATGCGCTCGGCGGGCATGCCGGCGGACAGGGCGGTGGCCAGCTCGCCCCCCGAGCACACGTCGAGATTGAGTCCTTCCTCGTCGAGCCACCGCACGACGGCACGCGAGAGGAAGGCCTTCCCGGCGTAGAACACATCGGCGTCGGGCCCGAAAGCGGTGCGCCAGGCACGCGCCCTGGCCCGGAAGTCGGCCTCGTCGAGGATGTAGGCGGGCGTGCCGAACTCCTCGGCGAGCTGGTTGACGTCGACACCGCCGACGGTGACGACCCCGTCGGCGGTGCGCCCGACGGTCTGGGCCCACACCTTGTGGTCGAGGACGTTGAGGTCGGCGGGCGGCGCGGAGTAGTGGCCCTCGGGCAGGACGTCGGCGTGACGGGGCCCGGCGGGGTGGGCGGAACGGCTCATGACGGTGACTCTCAGACTCTCTGTCTCTCTCCGGGGCGTCCTGGGCGAGGGGCCTCAGAGGTGTTCGGGTGCGTCGATGCCGAGCAGGGACAGGCCGCCGGCCAGCACCGTCCCGGCGGCTTCGGCGAGCGCGAGCCGGGCACGGTGGGCGGCCGAGGGTTTCTCCTCGCCGCTGGGCAGCACGGAGGGCAGAAAAGGCAGCACGGCATCGGCGACGGTGACGAGATGCCGGGCAAGCCGGTCCGGGGCACGGTGGGTGGCGGCCGCGGCGAGGATACGGGGGTGGTCGGCCAGGGGCGTGAGGAGATCACGGGAGACGACGACGGCGTCATTGCCTCCGTCGGTACTGGTACTGGAACGGGTACCGGTGTCGATGGCGGGCTCGATGGGACCGGGCTCGGCGCTGAAGCCCAGGCGGGCGGCGTTGCGGCTCACCGAGCGGACGCGGGCGTGGGCGTAGCGCACCCGGAACAGCGGATTGCTCTCCCGCTGGACGAGGTGGTCGGCGGTGATCCGGGGCCGGTCGTGCGGGGCGGGGTGGAGCAGGGCCCACTGGGCGGCGTCGGGCCCGAGCGGGGCGGGGTCCTCCGGCGCGGGCACGGGCCGGAGAGTGACGGGTTCGGCATGCTCGACGGTGGCCCGCCCGCCCTGCGCGGCGACCAGCCGTACGACGGCGTCGGCGACGACCTCGGCCCGGACCTCGTACGGCACCCGCAGCGCGACGACCTGCCCGGCGAGCGCGTCACCGTGACCGTACGCGGCTCCGCGGGCCCGGATCTCCCGGACGACGGCGGTGACGAGGTCGGCCTGTGCCTGCTCGGCGAGGCTGATGTTGAGGAACCCCGGACCGGTGACGACGACCTCACGGATGCCGGCGGCGTCGGCGAGCCGGGGCAACAGGATCTCGGCGACCCGCCGCGCCGGCTGCCCGGCCGGCCGGGCGAGCTGCAGCGCGATGGTCGTGGCGTAGTCCCCGCATCCCCCGGGCCCCGGCTCGCTCACCACGGCCCGCTCGGGCACGGCCACGCTCAGCTCCCCGTCATCGACAGCACGACGCACCGCGTGCAGCACGGTGCGGGACAACTCGACGGGGGTCACGGGACAAGCGTAGGGGAGGAGGGGGACGGGTAGGCGAAGTGGTTCTCACTGTGGGACGGAGAGCGACACGGCCCGTCTCCGCCGCGCCCGGCAGGACATAGGAGTCCAGCCCCCGCGGTACCGCATTGCCCGCCGCAGGAGACCAGTCCCCGCGGCACTGCGCTGCCCGCCGCAGGAGACCAGACTCCGCGGTACCGCGCTGCCCTGACCGCCGTAGGAGACCAGACCCGTGGTGCCGTACTGTCCGCGACCCGTGGTGCCGCTCTATCCGCCGTAGGAGATGCGGCCGGGAATGCCGTCGGCGAAGCCGTCACCGGCCCCGCCGTCGCCCCCTTCCCCTTCCCCTTCCCCATCCCCTTCTCCGTCCCGGTCCCCGTCGCCGGCTCCGCCGCCCCGGCGCCCGCGGCCTCCCCCGAGCCCTTCTCCCCGTCCCGCATGACCGTCCCCGCGCTCGATCAACTGCTTGACCAGCCGCACGAGTTCGGCGGGCTCGAAGGGCTTGGCGAGGAAGGCGTCGACGCCGGCATCGAGTCCGCTCTCGACCTCGTGCTGCGTGCACGCGCTGATGATGGCGAGGGGGAGGTGGTGCGTACGGGGATCGGCGCGGAGCCGGGCGGCGGTGCGCAGGCCGTCCAGCCGGGGCATGACGACATCGAGCGTCACGACATCGGGCCGCACCTGGTGCACCACGTCCAGACACTCGGCACCATCGGCCGCGGTCACGACCTCGAGCCCTTCCAGCTCGAGATTGACCCTGATCAGCTGCCGGATGACCTTGTTGTCGTCCACGACAAGGACCCGACCCGAGGCGCCTGGCACACGTCGAGAGTAGGTCCGGACCGGCCACCGCGTCCGGGTTTTCCCCACTTCCGCCCCGTACAGGGGCCCGTTCCTCCCCGCACCGGACACCCGTTCCGCCCTGCCGGTCCCCGGCCCCGGGAAACGGGTTCCTGATCACCCCGCCGGACCTGCTAGTGTTCTACCCGTCGCCGCGAGCGAGCAGCTCCGCAGCCGACACGCCCCCGTAGCTCAGGGGATAGAGCAACGGCCTCCGGAGCCGTGTGCGCAGGTTCGAATCCTGCCGGGGGCACTCGCCCAACCACCTACGGAAATCCGTACGTGACCAGGGCGGATGCCGACAGAAGAGGGCGGGAGTCAGTCTCACTGACTCCCGCCCTTTCTCACTCTCGATCACGGTTCGCGTGTGAGGAGCGTGTGGATCAAGCCCTGGCGAACTGGATGACAGTCCTTGCTTGGTCGTAGAACTCCTCCCGACTCTCCTGCAACCCAGCAATGCTGGGCCGTGGAGTGCCGTTCTCAATGGCTCGTACCGTCGTCGCGGCCCAGCGCCCGTGGACCTCGAAGACGTTGTTGGCGCGCTCACGGAGGTCGGAGTCCCGCATGACCTCGATCACGGGGAGCGCTTCGTCGTGGTGCTGACGCACGAGCGTCACGCACTCGGCGTACAACTCTGCTGCTATAACGTCCGGCTCCTCCTGCGCCGCCATAGTCTTCTCCCGGAATCCACGGAGCATGTTCGAGATGGCCGTAGCTGCGGCGACCACCTGCTCTCTCACACGCTGTTCTTCGGCAAGTACTGATTCATGAATACGTTTGGATCGCTCTTGCCTGTCAGCATGTTCTTGTCTCGCCCTCTCCGTACGGGCCGTGAAGTAATGAGCGGTCAACGCAGTCAGGGCAGCACTGATCAAGGCGGCTCCGGCAGATATCAGCGCCGTTACCCACTGACTGTCCTGGACAACGGTAGTCGTGACGCCGCCGACTTTCGTCGTCGTACTCTTCGTAGCGCAACCGGCCACCATGACCATGAGAATGAAGGGCGCTACCCGCCTTCCAACCTTTCGCATGGCTGGTGACTGTAGCGCCCAGGGCGGACAGAGGATCACTGAACGTCGGTTTCCCACCCCATGGTCTTCTCGATCTTCTTGTTGTTCTCCTCTTCGCTGTCGTCGATGACGCCCGCGTAGCGCCGGTGGATCACCTCCGGCGAGTTGCCGGCGCGCCGGGCCACCTCTGCCACCGGGAGGCCCGCACGGAGCCAGTTCGTGATGCACGTGGCCCGGAGGTGGTACGGCTTCCGAGCCAAGGGCGAGGCCACCTTGTCCGGCGGGAGCGCGTAGGGTCTGGCTTCCTGCCACACTCGCCAGTAGCTGGAGGTGCCAAGCAGGTCCCCCCGCTCATTAGGGAAGAGCCGCCCGTCCTTGGCGGTACCGAACTCCTTCAGGTGCGTTCGGAGCATCGCCACCAGAACAGGCGGAATAGGTACCGGCCGGTCCGTGCCAGGCTCCCGCGACTTCAGCCCCCGCTTGTCGTGCCGCTCACCCGAATCGGTCCACTTCTTGCCCGAGATCGGACGCGTCTCCCAGAGGGTGAGGGTCCCCCATCCCTTTTCTGGGAGATGGCAGTCAGAAAACCGGAGCCCGACCACTTCTGCCGGGCGCATCGCTGCGTACAGGATGCAGGCGAAGAACGCGACAAGTCGCCGCCCCCGGTTACGGTGCACCGAGCCGACATACGAGACGGCCGTAAGGAGCTGCCTTCCCTGCGACTCATTAACGAGGACCCGTGGATCCACAGCATCGCTCCCATTGGAGGTAGCCCGCTTCACTCCGGCCAGGGGATTCCCTTCTAAATATCCCTCCTGAATTGCATAGTCCATGGCCGTGTTGAATCCGCGACGGCGACGCTTGTACGTATCCGCTGCCGCCGGTTTGCCGTCCAGTTTGAACGACAGCCGATAGTGGACGTCCCGCACGACCTTGGAGTCCCTAAGAGCCGACAAGGGAAGAGAATGACTCGCCAGCCACGCACAGACTTTCTCCAGGTCTGGCGGGGGCTCTTCGTCCTTGTGAGCCGGTACGACGGCCCACCGCACGGCACGCCGCACGTCTTCCAGATCCGGTGCCCCGGGGCTCTCCCCCAACATGCCGAGAGCTGCGGTGGCGAGACTGTCCGCCAGCCCCTCGCGCGTCTTCGCCGCGGCAGTGCGCCAGCGCATTGCCATGTACTCGCGAGTGAAGTCCCACCATGACGGGTCCGGTGCGGCGCTCGCCTTCTCGGCCGCTGCCCGAAGCTCCGATTCGGGTAGCCCAGACTCCACGTCGAAGGCTTCACCCTTGCGCATGGCCCGCCAGAGTTCCGAACGGCGGCTCTCGGCGAGCGCCGACGTCGTGAAGGTCGCGTGGCGGACTTTTCCAGCGACCACCCAACGGAGTTGGTAAGGCGCCGTCTTGCTGGAAATCTTGCTGACTTTCCAGACACGGACGTCGGTGGAAAGCGTGGGCTCCTCATGCCCGGCCGGGCGCTCGACTTCACGAGCACCCGGGGTTGCACGAGTCTTGCGATTAGTCACGCGGCTTCCTCCAGAGCGGCAATCCAGCGCTCCAGTTCCGAACGGCGGATCCGTACTGCACCGTTCGGGAGCTTGATTGCTTTCGGTCCTTTCCTCTGCTGTCGCCAGCGGTAGAAGGTCGACAGCGGTACGCCGATTTCCTCAATGACCTGAGGGATCGTGAGCATCTCGTCACGCGCCACGGTCAGTTCCCTCCGAGTTCTCGCCAGCGGAACGGGAGCCGGACAGCTGGGACAGTCCCGATTCCGGCTGTCCCATCTGTTCGTGCAGGTCAGATGGGATACTGGGACAGTCGGACAGCTCGGACACCCCCGGCGTGCCCTGTGTCCGGGTCTCGGTGTCCGGGTAGTACCGGCCGCCGGCGTCTTTGGTCAGCTGTCCGTCCGCGGCCATGCGCGAGCAGGTGCGGCGGACGTTCTCGGCGTCGAGCTGCGGCAGCGCGGCGACGATGTCCCGCGGGCGGGCGCCGGGGCGCTCGCGGACGTGGCGGAGGATGGCCGCGCGGGTGTCGCCGATGGTGTGGTCCGTGACCGGGCCGTCGAGCATCTGCCAGGCGCCGGAGGCGGCTTGGAAGCTGAGCGCGTACTCGGCTTCGTCCACGTCGCGTCCGGTGACGTGCAGGATCCCATCCGCCTGCCCGCGCGCCCGCTTCAGCACCAGCGTGGCGTCAGCGGCTCCGGCGATGCCGTTCGTGCCGGACACCTCCGTGAGGAAGTCTTCCGAGCCGGCCTTGCGGACGTGGTGGACGAGCACCACGGCGATGCCGTAGTGGTCGGCGATCCGCTTGGCGTAGCCGACGGCGACATAGTCCGCGTCGTAGGCGGACACGCCCTGGGGGGCGGGACCGCGCATCTTGGCGAACACGTCGATGACGACCATGCGGGCGTCTGGGTTGCGCTCCAGCCATCCGGCGATGGCGTCGCTGCCGCCCTGGGGGAAGGGCGGGCATTCGGTGACCAGAGTCAGCCCGGCCGGGGCCGCCTGCCCGCCCAGGATCTTGCCCATGCGGGTCTGGAGACGGCGTGGGGTGTCCTCCAGGGCGAGGTAGAGCACCGGGCCGCCCTGGACGGGGACGGAGTCGAAGGCATGGCCGCCGGCCGCGACCGCGAGGGCCAGGCCGAGGGACAGCCACGACTTGCCCACCTTGGGCGGTCCGGCGAGCAGAGTGACGCCCTCGGCGAGGATGCCGGGCACGGCCCACTTCGGCTCCGGGAAGTCCGCAGCCATGAGCTGATCCGCGGTCCACGCCGTGCGGGGCCGCTCCCGCTTCGGCGGTGCCTCGCGGACCGTCTGCGGGTCGGTGGGCACGGAGTACAGGTGCAGCGGAGGGATGGCGTTGCCGGTCATGCCGCGACCTGCCGGGGGCGGTTGGCTCCGGCACGCAAGCCGGAAGCGATGGTGCGGCGTGCCTCGCGCTCCCCCTGGCCGACGCTGAGAGCAGCCTCGGTGAGCTTCTCGGTCACCGCCTGCGCGTCCAGCTCTCCCCCGGCGACCAGCTGCCCGAGGGCCACGGAAGCGTGGTAGAGCGCGTTGTTGTGCTCGTGCGCCCCGGAGCCAGTGACGCGGGCCAACTCGCCGTTGAGCGCGGCGGTCAGGAACTTGCCGCGTCGGTCGCGGGTGGTCAGCGGGACCGTGACCGGTCGCTGCGGCGGCAGGGGTGCCGGGCGCAGCAGTGTGGCGAGCCAGTCGGGCAGGGGCGCCACGGGGGCGTGGTGAACGGTGGCGTAGGGGCGTCCCATCGCAGTGCTGCCCGCGGCGACGACGTAGCCGCCTGCCGTGCGGGTGTCGATCTTCCAGCCGAGCCCGTTGCCCTTGTCGCCCGCGGTGTTGCGCAGAGACTCGCCGCAGGTGGGGGCGGTGAAGTACAGGTGCAGTCCGCCGCGGCAGGTGCGCACGGTGTGGGTGTCGCAGGGGAAGGGCTGGCCGTGGCGCTCGCACAGCACTGCGAGCACGTCCGCGCCGTCACTCACACCCGGCTGGGTCCACGCGGCTGGCGGGGTGTCGTCCGGTGTCTTGGGGGTGTCGAGGTCGATGACGACCAGCCGTGAGGGACCGGCGGCGATACCGACGTTGTAGGGGGCGTGGGTCCAGCATCGGGTGATGCGCTCGCGGTCGGTGGTGGCGCGGTTCTCCCAGTCGCGGACTGCGGGGCGCTTGTCGCCGGGGATGAGGGGGAAGACGTGCCAGCCCCGCGACGCGGCGTCGAGCGCAGAGACGAGCTGGTCGTGGGGGCGCGGTTGCGTCATGCTGGTGGTTCTCCTTGTTCCTTGGAGGGGCGAGGGAAACCGGGGTGGGTGCAGGCTTTGGCGAGACGGCACCCACCCCGGGCGCATCTAGAACGGCGGCTCGTCACCGGTCGACGGCGCGCCCCAGCCGGACGTCGCCGGAGCCCCGGGGCTGGTGGACCAGCCACCGTTGGACGGGGCCGGGACGGCGCCGTTGGTGCGCTGGAGGCGGGTGACGGTGGTGGTGGCGAAGCGCAGGGACGGGCCGATGTCGTCCACCTCCAGCGCGAGCATGGAGCGGTTCTCGCCCTGGTCCGTCTGCCAGTTGTGCTGGCGCAGGCGGCCGGTCACGACCACGCGCATGCCCTTGGTGAGGCTGTCGGCGATGTGCTGGGCAAGGTCGCGCCATGCGGTGCAGCGCAGGAACATCGCGGTGCCGTCCTGCCACTGTCCGGAGGTCTTGTCGTAGCTGCGCGGGGTGGAGGCGACGGAGAACTTGGCCATGCCCACGCCGCTGGGGGTGAAGCGGAGTTCGGGGTCGTCGGTGAGGTTGCCGACGATGGTGAGCGGGGTCTCTCCCACGGACATGTGGATCACTCGCTTTCGGTGTGGATGGGGTTGGTGCTGGAGTCGCGGTGGCCGGCGGTGACGTACAAGCGGGTGCGTCGGCCGTCTCGGGTGGGGTACCGGCGCACGGCGCCGGTCTGGAAAGCAGCGGCCAGAGCGCCGCTGACGCGGTCGGCGTCGCCCGATGCGCAGATCACGCGGATCTCGAACGTCACCGGTCCTCCCGTGCGGTGGGGAGTCCGGGCAGCCCCGCGGCTTCCAGGGCGGTGGGGTCGAAGCCGGGCAGCGTGGCTCGGGTGACGAGCGCCTGGGCAAGCTGTTCCGCGTAGGCGGTCCCTGTGCGGGCCACTTCGATCTGCGTGGTGGCGCGGATGGTCTCGACACGTTCGATGTGGGCGTGTTCCTCGCGCCGCTCGCTCAGGTGCCGTTCGTGGTCGAGGGCGTCGCGGCGGTCCTGGCGCCAGTGGCGGGCGGCGAAGCAGTAGGCGAGCACGGTGGCCAGCGCCCACAGCAGCAGCGGCAGGGACAGGCCGTCGGAGTATCCGGCGACGCCCGCGAGGGCGAGGCTGCCGGAGACGGCGTAGCCGGTGGCGGCGAGCACGGGCTCTCCAACTCGGGCCAGGGACGCGCCGCCGGCCGCCGCTCCGGCCGCAAGGACCGTCATGAGGGCGGCGTTGCCGACGGAGTGTTCCGCACCGTTGGCGTTCCAGATCCGGGCGAGGGCGAGCACGGTCGTGGTGGCGACGGCGGGCGCGGCCTTGGGCGCGGCGGTGATAGCCCAGTGCCGTACGACGAAGGGTTCGTTCACGGGATGCCTCCGGTCAGTGGCCGAGCTGGGACAGGAACCGGGCGAGGGTCGCCACCAGGTCGTGAATCGGGCCGTAGGCGCCGGTCCCGGCGGTGAAGAACCCGAACAGGAACAGCAGCACCGCGGCGCCCGCGCCGGTCGACCTGGTCTTGATGGCGACGGCGGAGGCGAGACCGAAGAGCAGCACGGCCGAGAAGGTGAGGATCATCGGCCCGTCTCCGGGCGCGAGCCGAGGTGGGCGGCGCGGGCGCGCATCTCGGCTATGAGGCTGCGGAGTTCATCGAGGGTGACCGGCGGCTCGCCGGACAGAGAGCGTTCGACGCGGGCCAGATTGAGGAGGTCCGCGGCTTCGTCGTGGACGATGACGATCGGGGGCGTGGTGGGCTCGGGGTTGTGGGTCATGGGTGGTCCCTTCGTGGTCAGTCGGCGGTGCCGGCGCGGTAGATGCGGGCCCAGCGGTTGTAGAGCCAGCGGCCGGCGCGGATGCGCTTGCCGGTGGCGTGGCAGCGGCGGCAGTCCTTGCCGCGCTTGAGCCGTCCCTTGCGGTCGGTCTTGAGCTGGTGGCCCATGCCGCGGCACTTGCGGCAGTTGCCGAACGGCGAGGCCGCACACAGCCCGCCGTAACTCAGAGTGACTATGAGCAGGCAGGCGATAGCAAGGAGGATGGGGGTCACGGATGCCCTTCCTGGCGGTTTTCAGGGGTTTCCGCAGGTGGGTCGCTAGCTACTAGCGACCTGATCAGAGCGCGGATGGGGCGATAGGTGCGGTGCTAGGTCTAGCGGCGTGTGCCGCTAGACCTAGCACCGCGTGACGGTCAGCCCGCGTCCCGCTTTCCGTCACGCTCCGCAATCGCGGCCGTGATGCGGGCCCGCTCGATGCCGCGCCGGTTGGCGCCCTTGCCGGAGTCCGTCTTGCCCCACACCTGCAAGGTGGGCACGCCGTGCGGCTTGAGCATGTAGGCGAGCTGTTCGGGCTCCCACCCGGCGTAGACGTCGGGCCGCAGCTCGGCGAGCCGGGCGACGACCGTTTCGGACCACACCTTGGGCTCCTCGGACGGGACGACGGCGAGGATGTCGGCGAGCAGGTCGTACCGGGCCGACTCGCTCACCTCGGGCTCGTGTCCGAGGGCGTATCCAGCGAGCGTGCCCGCCGTCTCCCGTGCTGCGCGGGCGCGCAGGGCGATGTTCTCCGCGGCCACCGCGTCCACGAACACGGAGCGCACGATGCGGGCGTCCGCGCCCTCGCCGACGAAGTAGCAGATGCCCTTGTCGGCCCAGCTGAACATGGTGGCCCGCACGCCGCGCTTGTAGCTGGACGTGCCGAGCACCATGTCGTTCTCCAGCTGGCCCATGACCTTCAGGCACCAGCGGGCCGACGCGTTCGCACTGATCCCGGTGGGCAGCGACTTGGCGTCCGGTCGCTGCGTGGCCAGCAGCAGCACGATCCCGGTCGCAGGTCCCCGCTTGACCAGGTCGGTGCAGATCTCCTCGAACTCCGCCCCGTACTTGGGGTGTTCGAACCACTTCTGGCACTCATCCACTCCGACCACGATCGGGTGCAGCCCGAGCGAGGGCATGTTCGCCAGCTCGGTGGTGACCTTCGACTCCGGGCAGATGTCCCGGGGTAGCGAGCGGATCACCTTCGCGCGGCGGCGCAGCTCGCCGCGGACCTCGCGCATGTCGGCGAGCGCGTACTCGAAGTCCTCCTCGTCCTCGCCGGCCCGGTGCCGGTAGGAGACGGCGTCGCCGACCGGGTCCAGGTCGCCGGTGCCCTTCATGTCGTAGGTGTGCAGCTCGGCACGCGGATCCAGGGCAGCGATCAGCATGAGCAGACGCAGAAGGAACGTCTTGCCCATGCGCGGGATCGCGCCGATCACGCCCGCGATGTACATGAGCGTGACCTCGACCCAGCGTCCGCGCTGGTCTGTGGCGAACGCGGCCGGCTTGAACAGGTCCACCGCCCCCGACTTGGCCAGCGGCCACACCGGCGCCGGGGTCTTGGACATGTCCTGATCGCCCACCCACAGCACCAGGCGGCCGGTGTGCTCGTCCGGGACCGACTCCGGCCACACGCACCCCAGCGGGCGGCGCAGCCCCGAGGCGAGCCGCTCGCGGCGGTCCATGACGTCGGTGACGGTCACGCCGTAGGGGAGGTCGCCCTCCGCGCGCCAGCCGGGGCCGTCCCGGGTGATCGGGGCGGTGAAGGCGAAGCCGTCCCGTCCCTTGCCCTGCGCCTGGTTGATCGCCGGGATACCCAGCGCTCCCAGCGCCCGCAGCACGATGTCACTGGTGAGCTTGGGCGCGTCCGGCAGTTCCACAGCCTTGTGGATGACCGGGGCGTCCGCCTTGCGGCCGGCGTAGCCGAGCGCCATCACGATCGCGCTCACCGACACCGCTTGAAGCCAGTCGGGGGCGAGGACGTAGATGGCCAGGGCCGCGCCGACTCCGACGAACAGGGACAGCACCGCCACCAGGGTCCGGAGCCGGACCCGTCCGTCGCGCTGCCGCGACAGCTTCAGGTACTCGGCCGCGTCCTCGCGGCGGACCGCGGCGAGTCGGACCGGCTCGCCCTCGCGGTCGGCCACCCACCGCATGGTGCCGCCGATGAACCGGGCGGTGCCGGTCGGGGCTTGCAGGGAGAGGCGGGCGGCGTAGACCGGGGCGCGGAGCGCGTGGTACCCGGCGGTGTGCGCGTAGTGGCGGGCCACCCACGTCGCGGCGGTCCGCAGTTCGGCCACCGAGCGCAGCCATACCGGGACGACCGCCCGGCGCCGGGCGCCCGCGAGCCGACCGAGGTAGCCCGGACCGGTGGTGGTCGGGGTCGGCTGGTCGACCATCACACGGACGGTCGGGTCGGCCGACTCGGCATCCGACCGAGCCGTGCCGGAGTCGGGCGCGCGGTCGGCGTCGGGTCGGGCGGTCGGGTCGGCCGACTCGGAGCGGGCCGACCGTGCCTTGTCGAGGTCGACCACCTCACCGCCGGAGTCGGAGGCCATCTCGGCTTCCAGCCGGTTGAAGAGTTCGTTGTCGTCGTCGGGGTGCTTCACTGAGGGTTCCTTCTCTCTGGGAGGGATACCGGGCCCGGCCGCGTGCTGTGGAAGGTGGGCGGCCGGGCCCGTACTGCGATGGTCGGCGCCGCATCGGGACCCAGGTGACCGGAATCCGGTCGCTGGGTCACTCGTTCGATTCAGGCGGCGTGTGCGGCGGTGCGGGCGAGAGCGCTGGTGACGCGTTCGCCGATCCATTGGGCGACGTTGCAGGAGACGGCGTTTCCGGCCTGCATGGTCTGCTCGCCCTTGTTGCCGTGGACGATGTAGTCGGCCGGGAAGCGCTGGGCGAGCAGCTGTTCGCGCGGCTGGATCATCCGGTAGTGGCAGTCGTCCAACGCCGGTGCCGGGCCGAGCAGCGCGGCGGAGTCCTTCGTGCCGAGCGTGTGCAGCGGGACTCCGGCCGACTTGGCCATGGCGTTGCGGTACGGGATGACCAGCCAGTGATGGCGGCCCTGCCCGGTGACGGTGTCGACGGGCAGGGAGACGGGTCGGGCGGTGGCGTTGCGGCGCAGGGTGACGATGAAGGAGTCGTCGGCTGGCGGCGGGGTCAGCAGTGCCTCGAACCCCTTGGGGTTGGCCAGTCGGGTGCGCATGGGCTCACCCGCGTGGGTCGGCTGGGTGTTCCAGGTGCCGCCGGTCGGTACCAGCACCGCATCGCCGATCTTCACTGTGCGCGCGGCGAGCGGGGCGCCGTCGGCGGGGACGGCGCGGCCGTCGTGTCCGCCGTGGTTGACGGTGAGGACCATCCGTTGACGGCCGAGCAGGTCCAGGCCGGCGCGGATGCGCTTGACGGTGTTCGCGGCCAGCGGGCGCAGCCCGTGGGCGGGCCGGTCGCCGATGCGTACCCCGAGATCGGACCAGTCGATGATGCTCGCCGCCGGGCGCACGTACGGCTCCACTACGGCGTGACGGCACCGGGTGTTGGGGCAGCGGTAGTCGTACTGCTGCTTGTACTTGCCCACCCGTCGGCCGTTGCGCCATGTCTGGACCGCGCTCACGTCCTCGCCGCAGTCTGGGCACCAGGCAAGCGGTGTGGGTTTCAGGTCCGGCACGGGGACGTCCCGGCGGGTGAAGACCACGTAGATCCGGTCCCGCCACTGCGGGGCGGGTGGGTTGAACGGGTCGCCGACGTGGGCGGAGGAGACGGAGACGATCTGGGAGTGGTAGCCGAGGGTTTCCATGCCCTTGCGCCACCAGTCGAACAGCTCCCAGTCGACGGCGAACTCCAGCACGTTCTCACACAGCACGGCGGCGTAGCGGTGCACCTCGGTCGCCCGGATGACGTCGTAGGCGGTGGCCCTGGTGCGCTCCCACCCGGCGTCTTCGACAGGGCCGTGCTCGCCCAGTTCGAGGGAGAGTTGTCCGTGGGTGCGGCGGCGGCCGCCGGCCGGGGAGATCTCCGTGCAGATCGGCGAGGCCCACAGGATGTCGGTCTTGGGCAGGCGCCGCATGTCGTAGTTGTTGATGTCCGCGCACAGGTGGTCGGCGTCGCGGTGGTTCGCGGCGTGGGTTTCCACGGCCCGCTTCCAGTGGTTCGCGGCCAGTCGCAGTTCCAGCCCGGCCGCGACCAGGCCGGTGGAGGAACCGCCCGCGCCGCAGAACAGATCGGTGAACGTCAGGCTCACGCTTGAACTCCCTTCGGATCAGAGGTCGAACAGGCCCGGCTCGTCCACCGGCGCGCAGACGCGGGCTCGGCGGGTGGCGGCGGTGTGGCACTCCGGGCACCAGGCCCGCAGCTCACCGGGCGGCAGCGTGACTGCCTTCACCGGCGGGACGCACGGGTCAGCGGGCGCGGCCATCAGGCGGATGCGGTGACCGTGCTTGCTGGTGTAGCCGTCGTGCTCGCGCGGGCAGCGGCCCTCGGTCTTGGCGTGCGGGTTGCCGCACTCGCCGGTGCACTGGCAGCGGTAGCCGGCCGCCGCCATCACGGGCAGCCAGACGTCAACAGCGGCGAGCGGCGCGGACTTCATGCCGCCACCCCCACCCTGGGCACGTCCGTGCGAGCGCCGGTGCGTCCGGCGCGGCGTCCTGCGAGGGTGGCGACCAGCCGTCCCAGGCCCGCGCGGCGCGTTCCCGCGCGGGCTTGTTTGGCGGCGTACATCGCTTCGTCCGCCCGCCGCAGCAGGGCGGACAGGTCCTCTCCCGGGAAGTCCGCCGCGCGCACCCAGCCCAGGGAGACGGTGGTGCGCACGTTCGGGTCCTGCCCGTCGACGGGACGGGCGAGGACACCGTGGAGGACGGCGAGCTGGTCACCGCCGCTGCCGTGGTCATCGAGCAGGACGGCGGCGAACTCATCGCCCCCGAGCCGCCCGGCGACACCGCTGCGCCCGGCATGGTGGGCGAGCCGGTCCGCAGTCGCCTTCAGCAGCGCGTCGCCGGCGGCGTGCCCGTAGGCGTCGTTGATCCGCTTGAACTTGTCGACGTCGGCGAGAACGACGATGGCGCGTGGGTCCTTGAGCAGGGCCGTGGCGCGGCGGGTGAAACCGTCCCGGGTGTGCAGGCCGGTCAGCGGGTCACGGCGGGCCGTGTCCAGGGTGGAACGAAGCCGCCACGCGTGGACGGCCCACCCGCAGGTGAGCGGCAGCGTGGACGATAAGACCGTGGTCAGGGTGTTCACGCGGCTACCTCCTCGCGAGCAGCGCCGGACACAGCGGTGTCCTCGGTGTCGACGGGGTGCAGGGCGCGGCCGTCGGCCCGCTCGGCGAGCAGGGCGTCACGCACCTGCCGGGCCGGGGCGGAGCCGCAGTGCAGCGCCTTGCGCAGCGCTTCGGCGTTGATCTCGGCGTCCTTCCAGTCGGCCGTGACCGTGCGCGCCTCGGCGAGCAGTTCGGCTGTCGTGCGCTGCGGCGTCTTGGCCTTGCCCTTGACGGGCCGCTTGCGGGGCGGCTTAGGCGCCTCACGCTCCGGCTCCTCCGGGGCCTGCTCCGGCTCCGGGGCCTCCGGCACGTCGATACCTGTGGGGGCGAGTTCGCCGATGCGGAGCAGCACACGCTCACGGCGCGGGGTCTTGCGGCGCCAGCCGCGGCCGTAGCGCTCGCGCAGGTCCGCGCGGGCCAACAGCCGCTCCCGCTCACGAGCGAGCGCATCCGCGTAGGCGGTGACCTCCCACAACGTCATGCGCCGCCACAGCAGGAACGTGGACAACGGGGCCAGCAGCCAGCGGGAGACGCGGATCTTCTCCATGCGCCGTCCGGTGACGGCTCCGATGCGGACGGCGTAGACGTGCGCGCCGATCTCGGAGAACACCACCCACAGCAGCGGCATCGTCCCGTGCGCGACCTTCGCCCACAGCGAGTGGCCGGCCGCTATGTTCAGCCCGCACGTGACCAGAGTCAGCGCCCAGGGCACGAACCGTACCCACGCCAAGCCCATGTCCAGCCGAATCAGCAGCAGGTTGGCCAGGGTGAACACCGGGATCGCGATATCGATCGCGATCGGCAGGGTGTGCGGGTTGCTGAACCCCCACCGCGCGGCAGCCAAGGACACCGCGTCGAACGAGGAGTACAACCCGAGCGCGCCGACCGCGGCGGCGGCCAGCGCCCCCACCCCCGCCAGCCCCATCTCAGGACGGGTCAGCGGCGGCACCGAAGCCGGGGACGGGGTGATCGTGCCGGCGTCCTGCGGCAGGGGCGTGGTGGTGTGGTCCACGCTCACCACCACCCCGAGGACTTCTTCGCCGCCTTGTCCTTGGCGGCGGCAGCGATGATCCGGTCCCGCTCCTTCTCCAGCGCGGAGACCTCCGCGCCCAGCCGCCGCTCAGCCCCGCTCCACGCCCTTTCGAGGTTCCGCTCGGCGCGCGCCGGGGTCCTGCCACGGACGATCTTGATCGCACCACCGGCAGCGGCGGACAGGATCGCCCGCTTCTCAGCGCCGGTCAGGGGCCACAGCTCACGCTCGCGGACCGCTTCGAGCTTGCGATTCGCCTGCCCGATCTCACAATCCAGGCGGCGGGTGTTCGGCTTGCTCATCGCTGACCACCGCCCCGGCCCTGCTCGGAGCGCTTGTTGGCGTCCTTGACCTTCTGCGACAAGGTCTTGCGCTCGTCCTCGGTCAACTGCGTGATCACGCCGCCGCTCCCTTCCGGGACGGCCGGCGGCGCCCGGTAGGGCGGGCCAGCGGGATGACGTCGAACAGCTCCGGGTGCTCCTGGACGATCCCGGCCGCCAGGCGGATCAGGTCGTCGGTCATCTCAGGGTTGTCGGCGAGGATGTCGCGCGCGGCGTCCTCACGGGCCGCGCGCTCTTCGTCCGTCTCGCCCTCCACCCCGAGCCACAGCTCGGGCGGGGTACCGAGGGCGAGTTCGGCGAAGTCGAGATCGGTCACCGCCAAATGGCGGCCGACGTAGGAACGCATGATGGCTCCTGACTTGGAGGGACAGAAAGCCGGAGCAGCCGCAGGCCTTTGGCGAGACGACGACTGCTCCGGGATACCCCGGGCCGCGGGTGCGGCGGGGTGAGTGCCCCGGGCCGGATTCGATCCGGCAGCGCCATGCCGGGACCAGGGCTGGATGTTCCGGGGTGAAGTTGGAGGTGCTGGCGCGGTTCGATCAGTCGGTGATGCGGATGTTGCGAGCGGACTTGCGCTGGCTCGCGAACTCGCGGCCGATGGCGACCTCGGCCTCATGCCGGGTGACGATGGACTGGTTGAAGGTCGCAGTGTCGGAGACTTCCTCCGTCTTGCCGGTGTCCAGGTCGGTGACTGTCGCGGTGAAGCGATAGGTACGGTTCACGTCAGGCTTCTTCCTGCTCGGTGGATGAGTGGCGGAGCGTGCCCCGGGCCGCATTCGATGCGGCACCATCACGGCCGGTCCGGTACTGGCTGGGTGGTGCGAAGCGGTCGTGCTCCGGCTCCCCTCGGCGCTGCTCGTACGAGACGAGCAGCGGAGGCAACCGGCCGCGGCCTGCATGAGGCACGCCGCGGAGAGGTCGAAGAGCGCGCGGGCCGTTCCCCGCGCAGACCGCCTTCTTTGCGCTGAGCGCAGGCGGTAGATCCTCAGTCCACTGTTCAGTTCTCAAGGCACTGGCACTCCCCGACGAGCGCGGTAACCCCTGGTTGAAGGGGATCCCGCCCCTTGCGGGGTGGGACCCGCCGGGCGCGAGTTCAGATTGACCTAAGTCAATCTTACTGTCAAGAGGGTCCGACGGAGGGGCAGAGATTGACTTAGGTCCCAGCTACTCTCGAGCCCATGGAGCAGAGTTCAGAAGCGCCCAAGCAGGCGCCCACGGCCAAGAACATCGCTGCGGACTTCCGCGCGAAGATCACAGGCCCGAACCGCGAATACGAACCGGGACACCGACTCCCCGCGGCGCGCAAGCTCGCCAAAGAACTTGGCGTGCAGCTCCTGACGGTGCAAAGCGCGTACAACCAGCTCCGCGATGAGGGACTGGTCCTCACCCAGCAGGGCCGCGGGACGTTCGTCCGTGACCCTTCCGTGCCGCTCGGCACAGAGCCGGGCAGCAGCCCCGCGTTCACAGCCCTGGCCACGGAACTCAGCTCGATTCACGAAGCTCTCCGCCTGCTCGATGAGCGACTCGGCCGTCTTGAGCAAGTCGTTGGCAACGAGACTCCACCCGCGCAGTGAGTTCGTCCGCGCGCCTCAGCAGTCGCTCGACCGTGGCGCGCGCCTCGCTCAAACTCGCTTCGATCACAGCGAGTTCTGCGGAGGTGAGGCCTCCCAACTCGCCGCTTCGCTCCTGGATCCCTGACATGCCAATGAGGATGCGTCCGGAATCAGAAGAGGACCCGGACAGACTGTCCGGGTCCTCATTCTTTGCAGCTCAGGCGGGTTGACGACTCGTCACCGGGTGGCTTCGTCCACAGCGTCCAGCACTGCTACCCAGGGAAGTTCACGCCCAGCCGGCGCTTCTCTCGGCTCGTAGAGCGGCCACACGTCCGGGCCGTAGACGAGGTGCACACCCCCGGCCCGCAGGGCGTCGATGTGACCTTGCCACGCAGGATGACGCGCATGCGCCGCGTTCACCCGTGGGAAGACGACGACGGGGAGACCGAGAGTGCCGATAGCTTCGCCCACCTGCGTCAGTGCCTGGTTGTCCATTACGCCAGTGGCAAGCTTGGCGACCATGTTGGCCGACGCGGGAGCAACCACGTAGCAGTCAACCGGCGGATGCGGGCGAGCGTCGCCGGGGAGACGGGGTTCGTCACGCACAGGCAGGCCAGTGAGCTTCTCCAACTGCTCAACCTCACCGCTCATCCGCAACCACTGACCTGCGGTCGGCGTAAGCGTGACGGCCACCCGCCATCCGCGATCCATAGCGGGCTCAACGAAGCCGGTACGCAGCACCTCTACGCCCCCGGCCGCCGACCCGACGACCCCGAGCACCCCACGTTTGCCTGAACTCACTGCACCGCCCTGCACCGCTGAGCCATCGCGAACACCTCGGACGAACGCGAGCCGCCAGTGACCGGGGACTGTTTGATCAGGTCTCGCAGCGTTTCGCGCACCCTCGGATTGTTGCGCACGAGCTGCGGCGACGTGCGCTCGGCTGTACGCAGTTCCGCAAACGCATCGTCCCCCTGCCCAGCAAGCGACAAGGCACGCGCGAAGTCAATGCGGTGCGAAACGCTGCGCTCCTGCGGCATGTGATCGACGTTGATTCGGCCGTGCTCCACCACGTACGAGACGTTGTCGAGGTCCAGCTCAACCGACAAGCGGTGAAGCAGTGCATTCGTCGGCCCGAAACCGGTCTGCCAGTAGTTCTCATCCGAGCCGAGGTCATCCGCAAGCTCTTCAGCACGGTTCAACAGCGTCGTCGCGGTGAGCCGGTCTTGATGGCGCGCCGCTGCGACGGCAGCCCGCAGATGGATCATCCCCAGCAAGCTGAGCGCCGCCGGGTCCCGCTCCGTCACCTGAGACGACAGCCACGCTGCGGCAGTGTTGCCCAACTCCAAGGCATCGTCATATCGCCCATTAGCGAGCAAGGCATGCGTGCCCGACCGTGCGGCAGACGCCAGTACGAGCGGGTCGTCCGACTCGTCAGCGGCTCGCATCGCGCGCTCGGCAGCGAGCCATGAGATGTCTGACTCGCCGATCTTCGCGAGGGTCGTAGCTGCAAGATGGTGCGTACGGGCCGACACGGCCCAGCAATCACCTCGGTCTTCGCCACGGCGTGCCGCTCGCTCCTCCAACTCCTGTGCCGTCTGAAGCAGCGCAGGCAGGGCCGCGATGACGCTGCCGAGTCGTCCGCCCTGGTAGTCGTTCCACGCGTGCTCTACACGTACGGCCACGGGAGCCGGCGTCGGGAGTTGCGCCTCAGCATCCGGGCCGAAGAGCAGACGGGACAGTCGACGCGGGCTCATGAGCGCGTCACGAACAGCGGGGACATCATCTTGTTCCCGCTCGTCTTCCACGAGCACGGTCTGTCCGAGCAGGTCCCCGAGAGGCACGCGCAGGATGCGCGACAGCTCGGCGAGCATGTCGATGCGGGGCGGCTTCCTGCGCCCCGTCTCGATCTTGGCGAGCCAATCAGTGCTACGACCGACCAGGCCGGCCAGCACCTCTTGCGTGTAGCCACGACGCTTCCGATAGAACGCGATGCGCTCGCCGATGCTGAGGTGATCTCCAAGACCACGCATTGCGTGTTGCCTCCTGGTTGTAGGGGCCCGCTTCACGGTACCGAGCCGGTCGTCAGGCTGGACAGACGGTCTTCCCTGTCCGCCCGGCCGAGCGTGAAGCACCCATCAACAGAGGGCCCGGACGAAGTGTCCGGGTCCAGGTTCCTGTGATCGGGATCCGTGGAGGTGAGACAAGAGATGTCCCACCTGTCCGACTGTCCCAGTGGCCGGAGTGACCTGCGCAAATAGGTGGGACAGCAAGATTCGAGGCTGTCCCGCCTGTCCGGGCAGGGCTGCCGCTGTAACACCGGGGGGGTACAGCCCTCGGCGAAGCATCGTCACCGGGGCGGCGCCGTTGAATATCAGCCGAGTCCCCTTACCGCCAACGGAGAGCTGGCACTATCAGCTCATGTCCTCGCTCTCTGACCAAGTCCCGTCAATCGTGGCCACTCTTGTTGGGCTAGCGGCGGCAGGCGGCGGGTTGTACCCGACAGTCAAAGCGGCACTTGGGTCGTACAAACGAGACGTTGCAGAGAACCGGCGACGACTCCAGCACGAGTTGCAGATCTCAACTGCCGGAGTCACCATTCCCGGGCCCCAAGCCGACGACGTCTCCGAGGACTCCACTGGCGCCGAGGGCTCCGCCACCACCCAGCACAACACGTACTACAACATCCGAGTCGATCAGGCAGCCACGGCGGAGGAACTGCGTGCCGAGCGGGAAGAGAAGACGTTCTCGCTGCTCTTGGCCGACTACTACGCTCATGGCCTGACTCAGGCGCAGCGCAGCTCGATCATGAGTCTCATCTTTTCGGGTCTCGGTTGTGCCATCCTCTTCGTCGGGGTTGCCTTAGCCATCTGGCACTCCGACACGACTGGCGACCTCTACGCAGCGGTAAGCACGAACGTCACGGGCATCGTGACTGGCACTGTGGGCATGCTGTTCCACAAGCAGGCGCGAGGAGCGATGGAACACCTGGCCAGTCAGACGAAGCTCTTGCGTCAGGACATGCGATCGGAGCGCGGCACTCGTAACGCCATCCGTCTGGTCAACGAAGTTGACGATCTGGCTTTGAGGGGCCGACTGCAAGCAGCCCTGATCTTGAAGTTCGCAGATGCCACATTGCCTGACGCAGTAGGCGAATACACGGACCCCACAGTCCCGGCCCAGCATCCGAACGGAGGACGGACCGCCCCTTGACCCGCATAGAGGGGCGTCCTCCAGGGCCACCAGCCCCAAGGAGGGTCGTCCCGGTTGAGTGTTCAAAGTGCGTGACAACGAGGGCGAACTTTGGCGTACACCCACGGACACACAGGGACTGCCAATGCTGGTCAGCAGTGCGCCCCTGCCAGGTCGGACGGCGCCCGGGATTGCTTCGGGACGAAGAGGTCGAGGCTTGACGGCGGTCAAGGGCCTGCCTCGCAGTCATGATCTGCCCATGGATGAGTACGCATGGCCGAGCGTCGCCAAAGTGCCGGCGGAGATGCGCCATGAGAGATGGGCGGCGACTGTCGCGGCTCTGCCCTTGGGGGCCTCGATCGCTGGCGAGGTCATCGGACGTCAGCCCTTCGGGGTCTTCATCCGTGTCGACGGCGTTCCGGAGGCCATGGCGCTGGCCGAGATCACGGCGATGCCGCAGGGGATAGACCTGCCCGCGTTAGGGGCCCGCGTCATCGGGGAGATCATCGGGAACACCGAGCACAACCACCAGGTGAGGGTGCGGCTGCAAGAGCGGGAGACGCCTGCCGAGTGACAGTTCTCGGGCCGTCGCCGGGCCGTGTGAGGTCAGCCGACGCCGACCAACAACGACGGAAGCCCACGGCATCTGAGCTGTTCAGAGCCGTGGGCCTCGTCAGTGCCGCTGGTCAGCGAGACCGGTGATCAGTAGACCGGCCATTGAGACGCCGCTGGCCACGCACTTCTGTGACCAACTCGTGGTCCAGCGCCGCACCCGCCTGGAGGAGAAACTCCCGAACCTCTCGCTCGAGCTGCTTGAGCTTGTCTGGAAGCTCAGAAGTGTTGTAGGCAACGATCAACCTGCCCTCTTCGTCAGCTATGCGGTTCAGGCTCTCCCTGATGCGGAAGATGGCCACCAGGGAACCGGACAGCTCCACGACCTTGGTCACGGACGGCTCAAGCTCAGCAGGCCCATCCAGGATCACGTTCCTTCCGTAGCGGCTAACTTCATCTGCTAGCTCAACAGCCCGAGGAACATAGCCCTCTCGGAAGCCGCCGGGGCTCAAATCGACGGCTTGATCTGACCCCCCAGTGGTAGACGCACTCGGCCGGCCAAAGTGGCGACCGAACATGACCCATGGCTCAAGGTGATCGTGAAGTGCGATGGCAGCGGAGGAGAATGCCTCATACGAGGATCTTCGCGGTTCCCTGCGCTCGCGCAGGAAGTCAAAGCGCATCTGGATCTTGGCCAATGACCTTGAACTCCAGCTCGTGGCGATGGTCCCGACAGTTCCTACCGCCGCTCCCAGCACGGCAGCGAGTCCAGCATCCATGACAATGATGGTGCCGCCTTGGAGCGCCCCGCACTGAAGGTTGCGCATAATCGCTGGCACGAGGTCATGTTCGCCGCGCACACGGCGAGGCCGTGCCAGAACCTGCGGGGAACCAGGGGGAATACCGGGGAACAGGCCAGCAACCCAGCCGAGGTCAGCACACACTGTTCGCAGGTCAGCAAGGGGGAACGCCCTTTGATCACCTGAGCTTCCCAGGCTGAGGGCGCAAGTTCGACATCCTTCGATCTTTCAACTTCTTGGCATACGCCTCAACAAGCCCAACTCCTAGCGATCGGTACCCTCCTCACGTGGACTGGATACCGCTGCTCAGTACGGCCTTCGGTGCCGTGATCGGTGTTGTTGCGACACTGCTTGCGGATCGAGTGCGAGCAAGGAGTAACCGGCAGGAGGAAGACCGGGCACTCAAGCGCCGGCTGTACGGTGACTACCTGGCTGCCCTCTCCCTGACTCGGCAAAATTTGCGGACCGCGGCACGGAGCTTGTCTGTCTCCCATGCGGAACGGACACGTATGGCTCTGGATTCGTTCAAGGAAGCAAGCGTGTATCAGGCGCGGTATCAGGTCTCGCTCGTGGCGCACGAGCGCGTCGTTGAAGCGTCCACAGCTGCCTTCAATGCGCTGAGAAGCCTGCGGGATCTGGTAGAAGCTGGCGGAGGCAGTCATGGAGATCCCGCCTACCGTGCAGCCCAGAACGAGTGGACGGGATGCTTCGCCACGTTGCGTCGATGCATGCGACGCGATCTTGACAGCTAAAGGTTTGCCCAGACCTTCAAGACACAGCCACTTTGGTACGAGCCTTAAAGATCACGGCCCGAGACACCTCGGCATGCTTGTGAGTGTCCTGCGTGACAACGACCAGGCACAGCGACGGACGGCCGCGTACGCCCGCAGACCATCGCAGCAGGTGAGAGGCCCATCAGCCCAAGGCCGGACGCACTGCCAAGTTGCTTCGGAGGAGTCGAAAGATGACCAAGAGGCTTGGAGTAGATCAGTTCGGCTGCGTTGGAGCCTGATAGCGGGACAGAGCGTTGTTCACCGCCCTTTGGAACGGCATCAGCCGACGGCCTGCCCACCGCTCCACGAGTGCACGGAACTCTGCGTCTGGCAAGGCAGATGTGTCGTCAGTCGATGCGTCGACCAGCTGTCGGTAATCACGGACAACCGACTCCACCAGACGCTGCTGGTGATATCGCTGAGATCCCAACCACACAGCGCTACTGACCGCGCCATGCAACTGCTCAAGTAGGCTGATGCTGAGTTCCCCTCTGTCATCATTCGCCTGGCGGAAGGCGGCACGAGGGTTCGCGCTGCCGGAGTCCTCGCCAAGCAGCTGCCTCAGGTTCTGCTGCATCTCCAGCAAAGCGCGGATTTGAAGACGCAGCCCCGCCAGGTTCTCGGCCAGGGCTGCGCGAGCCTTCGTCTCCTTCTGCTCTTCCTGATGACGCTCAGCCCGCGGCTGGACTATGAGCAGAGCGGTGGGCAGACCAAAGCTGAACGCGGTTGCGCTGGCAACGAGGTTGCCGAGGAACCCCCACCTCTCCCACCAGCCCTGCCAGTCCCCTACAGCTCCCAGGGCGAAGAACGCCATCCCGACAGGAATCAGTACCAGCGTGGCCTTCTTGGCGTACAGGGGTGCCTCGCGCCAGTTCAGCAATCGCACTTCGAGTTCCTCAGGCCGTGTCCGCCTCCCAATACTGCCGTCACTGCGTGAGCGGCACTGGCCAATCGCCGCACATCACGACTTTGCACACCGTGTGCCACAGCCGTGCCAGATGCAGGGGTCAGCAGCGGTCAACAAGGGTGGCTGACGGGTGCATCTGCGCCCGCCAGCTCGGCCGCCGAAGCGGCAGGTCACCGGCCCGATGGCCCACCCTCTCTCCTAAGGCGGTAGTGGGCCGACCGCGCCTAGTCTCCCTTTCGGCGATCTCGCTTAGCAGCGGCTCACTGCCTCCAGCTTCCGAGGATGGCCCTTGGCCGACGTCGGGCGCCATGGGGAGCGTTCCATGTGTCCGACTGTCCGGTTGGAGTGCTGACCTGCATAAATGGGTGGGACAGCGAGATTCGCCGGTGTCCCACCGGTCCGACATGAGTATCGGCTGCAACACCCCGGGGTGTTGCAGCCCCTCACGTCGTCGCCTTCCCGCCAGCCCTCAACAATCGGAGGTGGCCTCCCGCCTCCCTCTCCCGCACGCGTGTGAGGGGCGTGTGTGCGAGTCGAGATCACGCACTCCGCGCGGCTCCCTTGCAGGTCAGAGCCATAATCGAGCTGGTCACGAGCATGCTCTCCGGAGCCGTGTGCGCAGGTTCGAATCCTGCCGGGGGCACTTCGCGTGAAGTGCCTAAAGACCCCGCCATCAGCGTGTTCGCTGAGTGCGGGGTCTTGGTGTATGTGCAGGCGGATGCGGTCAGACGCAGGCCCATGACAGTGATCACGTAATGACCGCGTAATGATCTTGGGGCCCTTCTCTGCAGGTCACACCAGCTATCGACAGCTTCCGGGCGAGACTCATTAAACACCTGGGCACACAGACGATCTTGTGATGTTCTGCTCCTGTGGATGGTGTCCTCTCGGCCTTGATCGCGATCGTCGGAACGCTGCTGGGCTCCGCTGTGACGCACGCATTCCAGCGCAAAGCGTCTGCACACGACCGAGTGTTCGCGGCTCAACAGCAACTCCGCGCGGATCGGATGACCGTGTACAGCGACTTCGCCGGAGCGCTGACAGAGTTCCGACGCAGCCAACAAGATCGCTGGCACCGCAAGAACGAGGACCCAGACGGCTCCGCGTTCATCGAAGCTCGCACAGAGGCCTACCGGCTCCGCGGGACCGCCCTCCACTCGCTGTTCCGCGTCCAGCTCATAGCGAGCGCGCAGACGCTGATCGACACCGCGCAAAATGCCTACGACCTCACATCCAGCTTGCACAAGGCAGACGACAAGACAGAGCTGAGTGCCCTCGGAGCACAGGCACGAGCGGCCCTGGAGCAGTTCATCACCATCGCTTCTTCGGACGTGCAGTAACGCCGAGGGAGCCCCAGATCTCTCCGGGGCTCCCTCAGTAACTCGACCAGACCATGCAGTGGTCACATGTCTCGCATTTACACGTCCTCCTCCCCCAGCCCCTTCAAGATCCGGTCGTTCATTTCCTGCTCCTGGCCGTCGATGCACTTGGCGTAGATCTTCAGCAGGACGTCCACCGAGTGGCCGGCGCGAGCCGCCACCTCCGGAGCGGGTACGCCGGAGTTGAGCCACTGGGAGACACCCGCGTGCCGGAGGTCGTACGGACGGGCCGCCAAGACGGAGGAGACCTGTTGGGGCGGGAACGCCAGCGCGCGGGTTTGCTTCCACGCACGGGAGTACGAGGACGCCGCTACGACGTTCCCCCGCTCACTGGCGAACAGCCGACCATCCTCCGCGGTGCCGAACTCCTTGATGTGCTCGCGGAGCATCCGTACCAGCGGAGGCGGAATTGGCACAATGCGAACCTCACCACTCGCCCGCTGCTTCAGGCCCCGCCGGTCGTGTGCTTCACCAGAGTCCGTCCACGCCTTCCCAGCAGTGGGCCGGGTCTCCGCCAGCTCGATACGGCCCCAACCCGACGGCGGAAGCGTGCAGTCGGAGCGTCGAAGGCCAAGGGCCTCCCCCGGCCGCATGGCCGCGTAGTACAGGCACCCGAAGAACGCCCGCAGCCGCCGGCCACTCGCCCGCTCATAGCCACCCACATACGTGAGTGCGGTCAGCAGCTCCCGAGCCTGCCGAGGGTTGACCACCACCCGACGGTCGACCTTCTGCAGCGCCCGTTTGCCCCGCTTGCGCCGGACCCGGCTCAGCGGGTTGGAGGGCAGGTGCTCCAGCTCCACGGCATATTCGAGAACGTTGAAGACCACAGCGCGCCGCCGCCGGTACGTCTGGGTCGCCGCAGGCTTGCCGTCCAGCCTCCGGCCCAGCGCATCTATCAAGTCGTGCGCCCTGGTGATCTCTTGCAGTTCGGCTACCGGCAGCGACGCCTTCTCGATCCACTTCACCGCCGTAGCGATCTCCTCCGGCCGCTCCCGCTCTCGGCGAGGAACCGGCAGGACGTACGAGCGCAGCGCCCGCCGCAGTACCTCCGGACCAGGCCGCCCCCGTCCCGGTTTGACCAGGACGGGAACGACCGTCGCCAGTGCGTCCGTCATGCTGTCCCGTTGCTTGGCCGACGCCTCCACCCACCGGGCATCCACGTACTTCACCGCCAGGTCCAGGAATGACAGGGCAGCTTTGCCACCGCGCAGCGAATCGGGCAGGCCGGTCACGGTGTCGAACGGCTCGCCCTTGTCCGCCGCCCTGAGAAGCTGAGATCGGAAACGGTCGGCCAGCGCCTTGGTCTTGTAGGACTCGTGGAACGGCTGGCCGTCTACGGACCAGCGGACGAGATGGGTTGGCTTCTTCGCCGAGCGGTTGACGCTGAGCTTCCAGACGACGACCTTGTACGACTTCACGATGCCGCCCCCTCCGCCCGCTCCTCCAACCACTCGTTGAGCACGTCCCGGCGGACCCTCAGCTCCCCGTTCGGCAGTCGGATGCAGGCCGGAGCGAGCCGCAGTTCCCGCCAGCGGTGGAAGGTCCGCCGGGAAACGCCGCCCAGTTCGTCAAGCACCTGCCGGACCGTGAGCAGTTCCGCCGGATTCGCACGGCCGTCACACGCCATGGAGACCACCGCCCTCCCGCACCGAGGCAGCCAGGAGAGCCGCTTCCGGCGAGTAGCCGCGCCCCGCATAGCGCCACTCGCCGACCGTGACCGTGGGATGGTCAGCCAGACCGAGGGAGGCTCGTTGCTGCTCCGCGCGGTGGTCCGCACGGGCCTGCCGGAGGGCGCTCAGCGTGGTCGAGTAGCGGCGTGACTTGGTGGAAAAATGGCCGCCGTACCCGAGCATGTGGGCCCAGCGGCGCAGCCCGAGCGGCTCGAACTCAGGCAGGCCGCCGAGCCACCAGCACGTACCGATCATCCGCAGCACATGCGCACGCACCGGCAGCATCACCATGTCTCGCGCGTGATGAATGCGACCGTCCACCGCGCCGGCGGACTCCGCTCCCTTGGTGGCGTACTTGGCGATGTAGCCCGCCACGGCCCCCGCAGAGGCAGGCCGCTCCCCCGCATCCCGGCCGTACGAGGTGACCGGTCGTACGTCGACCTGCGTGCCGAAGCACAGCACCCGCGGACCGATCACATCCGCGCCCGGAGCGGTCAACCGCACCCGAACGACCACGGCCCGTACCGCGTCCACCAGGAGCCGGACGGTCGCCCAGTGGGGCGGAGCCGAGCCGGGCCCGTCCGGACCGTCGAGCCGGATCACGGCATGGAAGTGGACCAGGCCCCGCCGCTGGTACTCAGCGACCTTCGCGTACGAGAGCCGGGCAACCTCCCCGAACTCCGTACGGGACAGCCCGGCCCGCCGGGCCACTTCCCGTCGGAGCTCCGGCCCGAATCGGTGCCAGAGCCGACCGGCGAACGCGTGCCAGAGCACGGCCCCCGCGTAGTCGTAGCAGCGCGGACAGATCGGTTCGCCGAGACGCGGATCATCCGCCGGGTGCCGCTCTCGGCATCCGGCCGGAGTCCCATGCGGGCAGCACTCCCCCGCCCGACGAGGCCGGCAGGCCTGCACGCGCCCATCTCGCTCACGGCGCGTGTGGACCGGGCCGAAGCCGGGAGCGGTGAGCGTGGCGAACACCCGCGGGTGCCCACTCACCGACTCTGGAACTCTCTTGCCGCCGACGAGACCGGTGCGGACGAGGTGATACGTGTCCGCCCGGTACAGGACCGAGCAGGCCGGGCAGACAGTCGCCCGCCGGTTGCCGCACGCGGTGAGCAGACGACCGCCGTAGAGGTCCGAACCGTAGGAGAGCAGAGCCGCACCGGTCGTCGTGTCGTAGACGGTTGCCGCACCGACCAGATGGATGGGGTTGGTGCAGCCACCAAGGCGGACGATGTTCCGGCGCCAGGCGGCGAAGTCCGGCTCCGCCGCTCTGGCGACCAGCGCGGCAGCGTCCGCCGCAATCGCGATGGTCATCGGCGACCACCCCCGCGCCCGAACGCCTGCCCCATCACGGCGGAGATCCCTTCCGGACGGGTCTTGGCGCTGAAGCGGAGCGTCGGGTCCGTGAGCCAGAGGGCGGCCGCGTGCGCGGGGCACAGGCGCTGCTCGGCTCCGTCGAGGCCGACGAGGACGATCTGTTCCCGTCCGTCGCAGGTCGAGACCTGCGCGTCACGCTGCCTGAGTTCACAGTCGGGCAGCCGGAATTTGCGCGAATGATGCGCGGTGGACAAAGTGTGAGTGCTCCTTTCACTGCTCACGTGGCGGATGGAGTGGGTTCCTGACGGGGTCGGGTTTGGCGACTTCGCGCCCCGTCGGGAGCCCGTCGTACGGGCGATCACTGCAGTTCCGGGCTGGCCGCGTGGTCCCAGGCAGCCTCCGAGGAGAACGCGACGGCGTCCAACTCGCCCGGCACCCCGGCGACGCCCAACGAGATCGGCCCGAAGTCACGGCGTGCGGTGAAGTAGCCGAGGCCGATGTCCTCCGTCGGCACGCGGAGCGGAGCAGCGACGGACTCCACGCCAGTTCGGCGAGCGGCAGGGTCAGCGGCGTCGACCAGGACGATGACGGACGCGTGACGCGGGACGACGACTGCCGTGTTGGCGGTCAGGAAGTCGACCAGCTCCCGCAGACCGGCCAGGAAGGCGGCGCGGTCACCGGAGCGGATGACGTAGTCGGACACAGGAAGTTCCCTTCTCTGGTGAGTGGGCGTGTTCAGAAACGGAGATGGCCGAGGAAGCCGTTCACGCCGTCGAGGAGCGTCTGAACGAGCGGCGCGGCCAAGGTCCGGGAGAGCAGGAAGCCGAAGGCTCCGCAGACCAGCGCGTCGACCCACCGCAGGTAACGGATGCGCAGGAGGAACCAGATCAGCAGTCCGAGCAGCAGAACGGCGGACATGGACACCAGCACGGCAGGCCCCTTTCACGGCGCTTCGACGTGCAGTTCGGAGAGGAGCGGAGTCAGGTGCGCGTACTCGGCGGCGACGGCTTCTGCCTCCGACTCCGTGATCAGGTGGGACCGGGCGCGTTCCCAGCCGTCACCGGAGGCGAGAACGGCCGTACCGGCCTGTTCCGGTGTGATGGCCTGCGCCGCCTTCAGCGCATCGGGATTGAGATCTCCGAGCGCCATCTCCGCCGTACCGGGATCGGCCACCCGATGGCACACCCGGCCGCCGAGCTGCGCCCGCAGGGCGGTGACGCCGGGCCCCAGGTCGGAGCCGACGCGTTGGCCGGCGACGACGAGGAAGACCCCGAGAGCCGCACCCAGTTGGGCCAGCCGGATCAGCGCCGTACCGGCAGCCTGCGCTTCGTCCTTCTCGTTCCGACTCGCGACGAGGAACAGTTCCGCGATCTCGTCGACGATCACGACGATCGGGACCGGGCGTTCCTTGTCCGGCAGACCCCAGATGTTCCGGACGCGAGCCGCCCGGCAGACGGTCATGCGGTCTAGAGTCAGCTCCACGAGGGCAACCAGCAGCCGGACGGCTTGCTCCCGGTTGGTCGCGAGGGCGGACAACCGCGGTTCGTAGAGGGACAGTTCCATGCCGCCCTTGCAGTCGATGCCGACCAGGGCGACGGGTTGCGGAGCGAGGCCCGCAACGAGTGCATTGATGAGTGTGGACTTGCCGGAGCGGGTGGCCCCAACGATGAGCCAGTGCGGCACGCGCCGCAGGTCGAGCACCCACGCGGCTCCGGTCTCCAGCGCGCCCACGGTCACTCGGAGTAGATGGCCGGGCCCTCGCTGCTTCGGCACGCGAGGAGCGGCCAACGGATCAGCCGCCGACGCGACGACCCGTACGACTCCCGGCCTCCAGGAGGTCACCCGCACCGCGTGCACCTGCCAGCTCTCCGCCATGGCGGGCGCGGCCTTGACGAAGTCCTCCGGCACCTGCCCCGGCAACAGCCTCACAAGCAGGACGAACCCTCCAGAGGTCGGGCGTATGAGGCCGCGACGCGGTACGCGCGGCTGTGGCGGAGGTGCTCCATTGCCGACGAGCCCGGACACGACCGTCAGCGCCGGCCGACGACTCACGGCGAGCCCGCATCCAGCCATCAGGGGCCGCCAGGTGCGCACGACCCGGAGGGCCGCAGCCGGGTAGCCGAGTAACAGCCACCAGGTCACGGGGTAGCGGCGGCGCAGGGCCGGGCCCGCAAGAAGCAGGCCCAACACCAGCACTGCGGCCACCACCAGCACCCAGTTCGGCCCGGTCACACCGGCCGAAGTGGCGGGGGAGGCCAGGTTCATCACTGCCCGGCCCCCTTGCCCGCCGAGGCGGGAGCGCTGAGGGGCCGGATCTCCGCCGCCCGGAACGCGATGCCATGCCGCCCCTCGTTCTCCCACGGGGTGGCGACCAGGTCCCGCACGGTCACCGGCATGCCGAGCTGCACACCGGCCGGTTCACCGGCCATGCTCACGGTCACGACGTCAGCCGACGCGCCGGCCATCAGGCACAGACCGACCTGGTACATGGTCTTGCCGGTCTCACGGTCCACGCGAAGCTGACCGGTCTCACGGTTGGCGACCCGCGGAGCCGGGGGCACGGCACAGATGATCCCCGTGAACTTCGCGGTGTCGATCGGAAGGCTTGCCACTGTTCGGATCTCCTCATCTCTGTCACCGAAGGCCTCTCCTTCGGGTTGCTAGACGACCCGTAGTACGGGTGCAGAACAAGAGTGACCACCCGTAGTACGGGTTGTCAACTGACTCGCGATACGAGAAGCTGTCCACGAACGCGGACAGGGACTTCTACGAGGACGGAACTGCCGCAGAGACCACGGCCATGGAGGGCCCGCATGCCGCCGAAGGGCACGCAGCCGAAGTACCGGCAGATCGCCGACTACCTGCGCGATGGCATCTTGGACGGCACGTTCCCGGCCGGCCAACCGCTCCCGTCAGAGGAGGCGTTGGCCAAGCAGTTCGGCGTGACGCGTCCCACAGTCCGCCAAGGCCTGAGCGAACTCCGGGCGTCCGGTCTCGTCGAGGCCATCATGGGCCGTGGCACCTTCGCCCGGTCCCCCCACGGCCGTCCCAGCCACACGCGCCCTCGCGGTGTACGTCGGACCACGGACGGCCGCTACGTCGAGGCAGACGGCATCACCTGGACGGATGCCGAGCCGCCGGTAGCCACCCGCACCGACGCCCCGCTTCCCCTAGCGGACCTACTCCGCATCCCGCCAGGCGAGCCGATGTTCACGTACGACGCTCTGCAGACCGCGGACCATGGCCGCTTGCGCCAACTCCACCGGACTTACGTCCCGTTCTCGGTGCTTATCGACACCAAGTACGAGGAAGAAGCCCCACCGCCGGCGCCGGAGCTCTACGCTGCACTCGCCGACCTGGGCCACGAACTCCACTTCACGGAGTACGTCCGCACTCGCATGCCCCTCCCCGACCAGGCCCAAGCGCTACGGCTCGCCGATGGGGTACCGCTGCTCCACATCCTCCGCGTGACGCTCACCGAGTCAGACAAGCCCCTCGCTCTGGAAGAGCTCCACCTCCCGGGCGACGAGTTGGAGCTCTCGTTCAGGCTGTAACACAGGCCTGTCGGATCCCAGTTGATGCCTGACGTTCTGGTTCCAGGTGATGTTTGACGGTGGGCCTAGACAACGTAGGGAGCCCCGTGGGGCTTGTTCGCTTTCACGTTACGGACCGGGACGTCGGTCGTGCGCCGGATCACCCGGACCTGGCCGTCCAGCTCGACACTGATCGTCGTGTCCGACACGTGCACGGTCACGGTCTGCCCTGCGTACGGGCGGCCGAGGGAGACGACCTGCCGGCAGACCATGACCGTGCCCACCGCGCTGACCCGCCGCTGCACCCGCACCGGCTCGATACCCGGCCGCGGCGGCGGTCCGGCCGGACGCAAGCCCCGCAGCCTGCGCACTTCCTCGCCGGTCAGCGGGTTGGGCCGCACCCTCAGCAGTTCCCGCGAGGACGGATCGAAGAACGACAGCGTCTCGTCATCGATCCGGATGCCCACCTGGCGGCCGCCGAGGATCTCCGCTGCCAGCACCTGGTGCCCGCCCAGGCCGACCAGGCCGCTGTTGTTCACGACCCGGTCCACCTCGAACGCCGCCCCCTCACCGGCCGGAAGCGGGGCCGGCCCGGCCGCACGTCCGCCCCGGGCGGCCAGCCGTCCCAGATCCGCCACAGACAAGTGCGACCGCACGGTCTTGATCCGCGCCCCGGCGATCAGCAGATGGATCACCGAGGTGTCGGCCCAGAAGGTCACCGTCAGCCCTGAGCGGGCCGGACCGAGCCAGAACTGCTTGCCCGCGACCTGCAGATTCCCACTCGCAGGCACCACCCGCTCGAACTCCACCGGCCCGCCCTCGTCCACCTGCACCGCCAGAGGGGCAGGGGCAGGCGGCGCTTGGGCCGGCTCCGACGTCACCGCAGGGGCCGTCCGCTGGTGCGGCACCAGCACGAGCACTCCGGGCACCCTCAAGCCCAGGACGTCCCGCTCCTGCTCAGCAACCGGGGTAAACCGGTCCGCCGGGAACTGCATGTCCAGCGCCTGGTGCGGACGCATGGAGTTGTATTCCTCCACCCACGCATCCAGCGCCGCCTGAGCCGCCTCGATGCTCTCGAACGCACCGCAGTCGTCGAGGAGTTCACGCCGCAGCGTCTGATGGAACCGCTCGACCTTGCCCGTCGTGGTCGGCGACGCCGGCTGGGTGAGCCGGTGCGCGATCCCGTTCTCCCGGCAGATCCGGTCGAACAGCACCTCACCGCCCTGCCCGAACCGATCGGTGAACTGCTTACCGTTGTCCGTCAGCACCTCCTCCGGCACCCCGAACCTCTGCAAGGCCCGGACGAAGGCCGCACAGACCGCCCTCCCGGTCGCCCGCTCGACCACCGACGCGATCACGCAGTACCGGGAATGATCGTCCACCCCGGTCACGACCTTGGCCTCGGTCAGCTCCCCGGTCACCGGGTCGACCAGCATCACCCCGCCAACGATGTCCATCTGCCACAGCTGCATCGGCCGGTCCCGCTGCCAGCGCTTGTAATCCGACCGCTTCCGGCGCCGCACCCCCGGCTCCACCAGGCCGTGACGGACCAGGATCCGATACACAGTCATCCGCGACGGCACCGGACTCACCGCCCCGGACCGCTCCAGCACATGCGCGATCCGCCGCGGACCCCACTTCGGGTGCTTGCGCCGCAGCTCACACACGGCCGTCTCCACCTCGGCAGAGACCTGATGCGGACACGACGCCGGCTTGCGCGAACGATCCGCCAACCCGGCCAGACCGGAGGTCTCATACCGGGACTTCCAGCCGCTGACCGTCTGCCGGGACACCCCAAGCGACGCGGCGACCTCGGTCACCGTCGCTCCCGCCAGCACCGCCAGGACAGCCCGGTATCTCTGCTCGACAACCGACAACTCCACCAGCGCCAATCCCGGCCTCCCCACACGCGCCGCAACGACACGCACAGAAAAGCCGATCACGGCCACTGTCAACCATCAGCTGGGACCGAACTGTCAAGCATCTACCGGGATCGGACAGCTGTAACACAGGCCGGTTGGCTCAGACTTTCTCTACGTCATCAAGGCGGCTCGCTCCGCTCACAGCGGTCAGCCGCCTAAAGCTAGAGGGTGCGTATCTCATGACTGAGTTGGCGCATGGCTGCCCCTGATGATGCTCGACGCCACAGAGCAGGCCACCGGCCAAACCGGCTTCGGCGCCCTATCACTCTGGTATGGCCCGTTCAGCGCGGACTGGATCGTGCACGACCATACAACTGTCACGCCTTGAGCCGTAACATGGGTCTGTGCGGAACGGTTCACAGGCCAGCAAACAACCGAAACCGGCAAGCCCATATTCCACGGGCGGAGGCGGCACAGTCCTTGAGCATCGTTATGGCGCGGTCCTCCTGAGCCAGCTCCTCACGGGTGATCCCTTAACTGAGCTAGGCGACGACATCACACCACTGCAAATCGCTTTTCAAGCGAGTTCTTTTAGTCCAGTCGACGACATTGTCGTGACGGGGAGCTCAAGCGATGGGAAAGAGCGCAGGGTGTCAATAGGCGTGCGACGAGACCCATCGTTTACAACGAGCGATACTTCAACGGTACACCTTATGGGCTCTTATCTCCGCCTGTTGCGCCAGAACGCTACAGACGTCGAATCAGGAGCATGGAGACTCGCCCTTAGTACTGCAAGCCCCAATCCCCATGTGCGACAAATAAGAGAGCTTGCTTCAATCGCGAGGGATGTACTCACTGAGAGGCAATTCCGCGCCGAGGTTTCACGCCCAGGACGCACGAACCGGGACGTCCGAGAGCGGTTGCGGCATTTTGACAAGGTCATCACTGCCGCCATAAAGGTCGCCGATCTGGATGATCATATCGGGTCTGCAGGCGCCCTTACCTGGCAGCTACTGAAATCTCTACATCTTCGAGAGTTACGACTAGAAGGAAATGACGAGACTGATAGCACCCAAGCAATCGCTCGACTGAGACAGGTAACAGCAGACAGAACAAACGCGACTGCCGATCGACTTTTTAGTCGGCTCTGCGAGCTAGTAGGGCGTTATGCTCCTGCCGCAGCAACCAAAGATGAGTCAACACTCCGGCGCGACCTTGCAGGGTTCCCTCTAACGCCACCCACCACAAGCAGCACATCCCGATTCTCCGCACCTCCGAAGAGATCATCGGACGGAATCGACAACTCAGTCCAGGTGGCGGAGCTATCCGAACCACCGGTGCGCTCCAACTACATTTCGCAGGTGCGTCGAATTGCCCCCGACGAATTGGTAGGTCGAGAAAAGGAGCTCAATCATCTAGCAGAGTTCTGCACTTCCCTTGAATCCGAACCTTACTTGTGGTGGAGAGCAAAAGCGTGGGCTGGCAAGTCAGCTTTGTTGTCGTCTTTCGTCCTAAATCCACCAGCCAATGTTCGTATAGTATCTTTCTTTATTACCGCCCGACTGGCTGGGCAAGCTGACCGCATCGCGTTTTCCGACGTGGTGCTAGAACAGTTTCTTGAAATAGTCGGTGAACCGATGCCTCCGTTGCTCAGTGATGCCACTCGAGAGGCACACCTGCTTGGGTCGCTGGAGCGGGCAGCAGAGATTTGCCGACAAAGAGGCGAGCGGTTGGTCCTGGTCGTTGACGGACTTGACGAAGACCAGGGAGTCACGGTCGGCCCCGACGCGCATAGCATTGCTGCGCTCCTACCCTCACACTTGCCCGCCGACATGCGCGTCATCGTGGCTAGCCGGCCTCATCCGCCGATCCCTGCGGACGTACCCGACGATCATCCACTACGGCAACGTGTGGCAATCCGTTCTCTCACGGTTTCTGCACATGCTGAAGTAGTCCGCCAGGATGCAGAACGCGAGCTCAAAAGACTTTTGCGAGGTAATCAAACAGAATTGGATCTACTAGGGCTCCTGACAGCTGCTGGGGGTGGACTCACTGCGACAGACCTGGCCGAGCTGACTGGGCTGTCCACCTGGGAAATCGAAGATTACCTGAGCGCCGTATCCGGCCGAACTTTCATGTCACGGGCCGGCCGCTTGCGATCTGACGCGGTCTACATGCTTGGTCATGAGGAGCTTCAGCAACAAGCAGCTTCCTTCCTCGGAGCGCGGCGCTTGGAAGCATATCGACAGACTCTATATTCTTGGGCGGATGATTACAGCCGTCGGCAATGGCCTCCAGAGACCCCAGAATATCTGCTTCGAGGGTATTTCAAACTTCTGCGCGCTGTAGGCGACCAACAACGCATGCTGGCTTGCGCGACAGATCCCCATCGCCACGATCGAATGCTTGATCTAATCGGCGGAGACACTAGTGCACTTGCAGAGATCACAACAACTCAGGAGGTAATCGCGAGTCAGGATGAGCCGGATCTGTCCGCCATGAGCAGGCTTTCGATTCATCGAGTGCGCCTGTCTTCACGGAACGACAACATGCCGGCGAATCTACCAGGCGTTTGGGCAAAAATCGGATACTCAGACCGCGCCGAGGCATTGGCCCGATCGATCACCGTGCCGTTTCGCCGGGTACAAGCGCTAGCTGCAGTAGCGCGAGAAGTGGCTGACTCAGGGGATCTATCAAAGGCCACAAAGATCACCATTCAGGCTGAACAAGCCGTAGATGACGTAGCCGATGACTACGATCGGGCACAGGCAGTCGCGGTGGTAGCACGTGCAGCCGCCAAAGCCGGGGAGTCGCGTCGAGCTCGCATTCTGATCAATGACGCTGAAACCATGGCTAGCGCGTTGACCGACATACCTCGTCAAGGTCAGGTGCTAGCGTCAATTGCGCGCGCCGTAGCCTGCGTAGGGAATGTAAGCCGCGCTAGCAGAATTGCACAGGATATTCCCGCTTGGTCTGAGCGCGCCCTAGCATTGATGGCCGTGGCGACAGAGTCGGCCAGCGCAGGTGACATCACAGTCAGCCGCCGAATTGCCCACTCCATCAGAAGCCGTTCTGAGCGGGCCCAAGCCCTCTCCGCTGTGGCTCGAGCAGAACATGCAAATGGTGCACGTCGTAAGGCGATCAAGACCATCACCATTGCTGAGTCTACGGCTCGTGCAATTCGCAACCCGAGTCGCCAGGTGTGGACACTCGTTTCTGTAGCTCTGGGAGCTAGTGATATCAGGCGAACTGACACGGCTATCGAGATACTCCGATCCGCCGAGCGCCTAGTTAACAAGATCACCAAACCATCCGACCGAGATGATGCACTAACAGTTATTGCCCGTGTGACAGCAACGGTCGGAGACGCAGCACGCGCAAGACGACTCGTCCGAGAGGTAAACAGCCCAAGTCGGGGGGTTAAGACGCTTGCTGGCCTTGCATCTGGCCTGGCGTCGGCTGGCTGCGTGCGCGAAGCCATCGATATTGCCAGCGAGACTGAACAATCTGCCCGGAAGATCAGCAGTCCGTCTCAATCGGTGAAAGGCCTGGCTGCACTCTCTCAGGCTGTTGCTGCGGCAGGAGACGTCGATCGCGCGGAAAGAATCGCTGCAGCAATATCTGCACTACCCCAACGGGAGAGGACGTTGACCGTTGTCGCAGAGGCTATAGCACGAAGTGGTGATCTGGAGCGAGCAATCACGCTGGCCACCTCGATGACTGACGAATCTCAACGAGACAAGGCGCTTTCGATTATTGCATCGGTAGCCGCCACTGCTGGCGATCTCGCAGGTGCGAGAAGGGTCGTCAGCTTGATTCAAGACCCAGCTAGACAGACGAAGGAGCTGACTGCCTTCTCGAAGCTCACCAGGGTTCGGGAAACGCAACGTCAGAGCGACGGCAGCCCTGCACCAGGCACACCGAAGCAACTCGATTGTCCAGAAGAAGTATGGGGACCAGTAAGTACTGGAGATTTTTCCACCGCCAAGGAAAAGGCACTCACAATTGATGAGCCCTACCGTCAGTTTAAGGCGATGTTGGCAATTTCATGTGCGGTCGCAGCGAGCGGTGACATCAATGAGGCGCAGGAATACATCTCCTTGATTGAAAATATTCCACTGCGCGCCAAGGCCTACATCTCCCTTGGAGAGACCCTTGTCCAGAGCGGCGAAGAAGAGGATATGGCGAAAGGACTCCTTGACCGAGCAGTTGTCCTGGCTGGAACGATCCCTAGCTTAACTTACCGACAGCAGGTGACAGCTCAAATCGTGCAGCGACTCGCCGATTACGGAGACCTGGATAGGGCTGAAACGGTCGCTTGCTCCATGGCCGCCTCTCCCGAACAGCAAAAGGCCTTAGCAGCTATTGCCGTGTCGTCCGCCAGAGCTGGACGCTGGGAGCAGGCCAAGAAGCTCGCTAACTCAATCACTGAATCACGAAAAAGGGATCGGGCTCTGTATCTAATCACGGAGACGGGAGTCCGGGAGGGGAGTCTGGAAGCGGCCGAAGAGATTGCGCGTTCAATTGCCTATCCTGTTCCGCAAGCCCAGGCATTGGGTGTGGTTGCGCGTGCGTTCGCTATTGCCGGGCAGATCGAACGCGCCAAGGAAGTAGCCTTTTCGATTGCCCACCTTCCTGAGCAGGCTCGAGCCCTTACGGTTATGGCATCTAACGCCGCCCCTGCGGATTCTCGCGACCTGCTCGCTCAAGCGCTGGCAGTCGGGCATTGGCAAATCTGCCTGCCTGTTTTGGTACGGACCGAACCAGACGTAATTTCGGTCATGTCCGAAGAATTTCTTCGGACAACAGGTTAAGTCGCGGAGTGACGGACGGGCTTGCTCGCCCCGGCTGAGCGAGATTTCCAGAGGCCCGGCTCATCCGCCACTTTCATCGTCGGCCGTCCGTCCCATTCGGTCCTGGTCAAGGACACCAACCCGATAGCGTGGTTGAGCCTGGTGGGGGTGCCGCGAGGCATACGCGCGCGTGGTAGGTCGGCGCAACCGCTGTCGTGGCTGACTGTCGTCGGCTGATGTTCGTGCCACTGTGGTGCCAGATGCACGGGTCAGCCACGGTCAACACTGGTGCCCCACAGTGGAATGGACGCCCGCTTCCCTGGTCGGCGAAGTAGCAGCTCAGCTGCCAGATCACCCAGCCTCTCTCCTAAGACGGTTGTCCAGCGCCCTCAGCGATTCCATATCCGCTGGAACTCCCCGGCTAGGATGGGCTCCAGTGGATCCACCTCAGGGTCGATCGCTTGGTCTGTCAGGCCGCCGTGCTCGTCCTCCAGGTGCTCCCAGCTGTACCGGTGGAGTTGGCCGGCCGAAGTCAGCTCGGCTTGCTTGATGACGACCAACTCGCCGCGGTCGGGTACGGCCTCGATGTACCACAAGCCGCCCTCCTCATCAGCGTGACGGAAGTGGTGCCGCTGGGTGGCGGCTTCATCGAGTGCTCGGAAGTACGCCACGGTGTCTGCTTTGATGCGCTCCAGGTCAACCACGAGACCATCGTGTCAGCGAGCGCACGCGGTAGCCCCGTTCTGACATCCACAAGTGACATCAACGGCGCCGGACGCCAGCACTCCCAGGCGGCCTGGCACGGCCAGCGTGGCCAGGCGACTCCGCGGCAGTGCCACGCAGTGCTCGAACTCCTAATGCGGTGCTCACAACGGAGTCCCAGACGTTGACAGATGGCTGCGCCTCAAATTACGTGACAGCGCCAACGTACAGCAGCGGATGCTGGCAGATACCTGCTGCATAGTGGCATCTGAGAGGCAGCGCACCTCAAGGCCGAGCGCGCGACTAGACGCCGTAGAACGCCGCCTCCGCAGGCGCAAGGATCAAGGAAGCACCCAAGGCCGTCAGACGAGCCTGCTTGCTGGGCTTCCTGAAGTTCTTGTCGGAAGTCACGAATACGTCGCCCCGGGCCAGAATGTGAGTTTGGAGTACAAGCACGTCCAACTGCCGATTGCGCCACTTGCGTTCCGCTTGCGCCCGCGACAGATCGTCTAGCTCTTCAGGAACAGCGTCCTTGTAGTCGAATGCAGCCGTCGGGAACAACACCGCATGCAACTCTCGCCCTTCGGCCTCAGCTTCGTCATGAGCAAGTACGCACCAGTCGAGGTAGCTGAGATCAACTACGCACACCGGGCGAAGTATCTCTAGATCGGCGAGACCCATCCTGGCCAGACGCTCCTGGAAGCCAGCGAAGTTATCCAGCACGGTGCCGTCCTGCTGGTTCTCCGCTGCCGCGGTTGCAACTACCCGTACCACCGCAGTGCCAGCCCGGTGCCGAGCCACCAGCCCTTCTACGGCGGGAGCGTCAGGCCGCTGCTCCTCCAGCGCGATCAAGCAGTTGGTGTCGAGAGTGAAGGTCAGCAAGAGTGCCTCCGCAAGCGGACGATCCTCGGCACACGAGGGAAGGACCGACCCTGCGTGACAAGGCTTCCGACGACCGAGGGAGACCCTCAGAATACCGGCGCAAGGTCGTGAGTGGCCTTCGCAACCGGCCGATGGCCTCTCGCCCAGGGGCAGCAGAAATCCCAAAGCGTGACTGGGGTCGGTGGAGTACGAAGAAAATCACAACCAGAGAGCCAAAGCTACGATTACGAAAAGCAGTAGAAAGGGGGCGGCGATCGCTTTGCGAAGCTCACGTTCGCCTTTGCCGGGGAACATAGGGTCGTCACCCTCGTCGGTGAATGGAGTCGACGAGGCAGCACTACCAGTCAGGATCTCACTCGCATCGCGGACCAGAGCTGCAGCCGCCTTCACATCGCCCGATTCCTTCAGCATGGTATCGAGCTTAGACAACATGTCTGGTGAGGCGACCGCAAGACGTCTCACCTGTTGCTTGGTCTCCTCGTCAATTCCTTCATTTCTGATGATCGTCTGAAATACGCTACCGTTATTGGTCTGTATATACTGGTCAATGGCTTGAAGCCCGGCCATTTCCCTCCTCCCCGCACTTCGTGTTACTCACCAGAGAGAGCGCATGGTTCAGGCTCAGGTGAAAGGAGGATACGCATCCGCCTTTTGCTCTTGACTGACCCAGCGGGCCAGCCAGAATTAGCGCGACCAAGACTGCAGCAACGGCCGAAACGGTTGCCACACCGAGGCGAGCAAACGGGTTAAGTGCCTGCCCGATCGTTTTGACTAGGGTGGGCCACTTGTGCGTGACCCACAAAACGAACGCGACGCCAATGACTGCAAAGACGACGACCGATCGCGCATAAACGCCGCAAGGTATCTGTCCGAGGACAGCTGCACTAGGCGGCTGAGGAACCGCCCGACAGCGGGCAACGCACCGGGGGACACTTCACCGATCAAGTCGACACCGAACAGGATTCCCAGGACAGCAAGAATAACGCCCAACACGGTTTGCGCGAGCCCGAGTAACCCCGCAAATCCGTCAGTTGAGAGCTTCACCGCTTGCCGTCGTGGTAGTTGGTCTGCGACACACTGCCGTTGTTCGTCCCGATGAACTGCCCAATGCTGGCACCACCCATGGCGGCGGCGTCTGGCTGATTGCTAGTCGAGGGACGTGGAGCGTTCGAGATTTCGTCACATGACTGCGGATTAGCAGGCAATGGGGTGGGCGTAGGGTCGTCGGCAGTCCGGGAGCGTGACCACCGTGCGGTGATGACGGCGGCGCCCAGCGCGAACACACCGCCGATGAAGGCCACGATGATCTCGGTCATAGCGCTTTCCCCCTGTGAGTCCGTGCCTGTTCAGAAGAACCGGTATATACGGAAGGAGCAGAAGACCTGCGCCGCAAGCCCCCACAGCCGACACAGCGACCGCGTACGGCAGACCGACCAAGTCTAGCCGCTGTAGTCACAGTTGAACGTCGGTTCCCTCTCAGCCTATGAGTTTGACACATAGGCCGGGACTCGTGCAGCTACATGGAGCAGTCATCAGCAGCAGGCGCTTGGCGGGCTGGATGTGGGGTGGATCGGCGCCGAAGCAGCCCATCCAAGGCGTAGTCGAGCGACTACGGCGTATGCGTACCCAGGTGAGATCAACTCCTAGCAAGCGGTTCGGCCGGACCACAAGCGCACCAGATCGAGCGGAGAACACCGGGGAACCACGGTGAAGGCAACACAGTCCAGAAGCACCGGGAAACAACCGTTCACCCATTTCAGCGCCCAAGCCAGCACCAAACGCTCGCAGCTTCCCAAGCTGACGTCACACGTTGGCCTGCCGTTCGTCCGGGCTGCGGCGCTGGGGCGCCGGTCCCGGCCGAACAGCAGGCCAACCGAGGACGCAGGGACAGCAATTGGCCCCGTACGGCAGCGCTGGGGAACGCTGTCGCGCGGGGCTAGGCCGACTGGCTATGGAAGCGCGATCAGTTCGCGGCTAACCAAGGGTCCGAGAGCGGTTCAGGCCGCAGGCGTCTCGTGCCGGCTACTCGGATACGCTTCATCCGCCTTGCTGTCCATCTCCGCGTCCAGTCCAGCAGTGATCAGCCTCGCCAGCAGTTCGGCTGCTTCGGGGCGAACGGTGCCGAGCTGCACCAGTCCGTCGCCGAAGACGTTCACGTCAGCTACCAGGCCGGGAAAGTCGGAGTCCAGTCCGAGGAGAATGAGTTGATCGGCCAAGGTGCCGGCACTTCGTCGTGCGCGCGCCCAGCCACGGACGTAGGCCACGCCGGGAACCAGGTCCTCCGCTCGTTTGGCCACCACTCCTCGCCGGTCGGTCATGGTCCTAGATCCTTCCCTTGCCCTCTTCGCTGGTGGCCGGTGCATGCTCGTGCTCGTCGCCGTCACGCTCGCGGCGGAATCCGCTGGCCATTGCCAGGCGCAAGAGTTCCGCGAGGCGCTCAGCCGTGTCTGGGGAAACCCGGCCCAACTCGACGAGACCGTGCCCGAAAGCGTTCAAGTCCGCACGCAAATAGGGGAAGTCCTTCCCCAGACCGGCCCGCACCAGGGCGTCCCGCAGGGCGGTCGTCGCGTTCCGTGCCGCGTACCACCCCTCGCTGTCCAGAGGCGACCACGTGGCAGCGTCGTGTCCGTCGGTCGGTTCATGCGGCATCAGTGGTCGGTCTCCTCGGGAAGGGCGACCACCGCGGCGTATGGCGTCGGGTACCGCTCGTCGAAGCGGTCGATCCGTGCCAGCAACTCCGCGGAAGCGACCAGCGCCGTCGCGAGGGCGACCGGGCGTAGCGGATTGGCTTCCGGCCGGCGCGTGGGCGGGCGAAGCCATTGGTACCGGTCATCGAACAGCGGAGTAGGACCAGGGACGACCACGGCCGAGCCCTCATCGAGGTACCGGTACGTCGGAGGAGTCGAGGTTTCGCGTTCGAGGTAGTGCGTGAAGGACTCGCGACTCTGGGAGTTGAGGAAGAATCCGACTCGCTGTGCCTTGCGGTCGATGGCCGTAGGCCCGAACGGCATTCCACTGCGCAGGAGCCGGTCGTACATCTCCATGCCGAGGCGCTGGTCCACGCTCAAGACGTCGAAGAAGCGGCCAGTCGGCAGCAATGCGGGCATCCGCGGATCGTCCGCCCACACCTGCCGGCACTCGACCGGGTTGTCCGCCGCCGCAGACAGCCATTCCATGCCCCGCCTGGTCATCCTGTGCACGTCGTCTCACCCTCAGTCGGACCACCGTGCGGCCCCGATGCCGCAGTAGGACCAGACTCCGTGCTCAGTACCTGACCAGGGCAGATGACGAGAGGTGACGGGGGATGACGCGTCCACGCATGTCATGTCATCCCCCGTCACCGACCTTCCGACAGACGATCTCCGGTTACTGTCTGCAAGGCGCCGTCACCAGCGCGTACATTCGATCAGGCAAGCTGAGTTGCCACACCGGCGCATGCGCGCGGGAGTGAAGGGGCACGACTCGATGAAGCCGACCAGCGTCCGCTTACGTGAAGCCCGCATCAGCCGGGGCTGGAGCCAGCCAAGGCTGGTGAGAGAGCTGCGCCAGGCAGCAGCTCAGCGCGGTCATCAGCTCCCTTCGGACGCCAGTGTGAAGCGACGTATCGCGAGTTGGGAGAACGGCCACAGCACGCCGGACGACTTCTACGACCCGTTGCTGTGTGATGCCTTCGCCGCAAGCGCTGCAGAACTCGGCCTGAAACACGGAGAGCTGAAGGACGCTCCCGTATTGGACGCCGCGTACCCCGCCAGCCCGGACGACGCCATTCAGACGGTCAGCCAGTTGTGGCGGGCAGACCTCAACCAGTACGACCCACTGCTCACTGCGGAACCGTCCGAGCCCGCGTGGAACGAGGCGTCACTTCGGTGGTTGGTCGCGCCCGAGCCGGGCATCCCTCGCCCTCGATCCGACGGAATGCGAGTCGGTCTTGGCGACGTGACAGCCGTGAAGACCACAGCCGACGTGTTCGCCCGGCTCGACGACCAGTTCGGTGGAGAACATGCGCGGCACTCGGTCATCCAGTACCTCAACAACGACGTGGTCCCGCTTCTGCGAGGCCGCTACACCGAGCAGGTAGGCCGAGCCCTGTTCTCCAGCGTGGCGGAAGCCACGCTCCTTGCCGGTTGGATGTCTTACGACGCCTGCCGCCACGGGCTCGCCCAGAGGTACTTCCTCCAGGCGCTCCGCCTTGCCCAGGACGCCAACGACCGCAGGTTCGCAGGCAGCGTCCTGTCTGCAATGAGCCACCAGGCGACCTTCTTGGGTCGGTACACCGAGGCCGCCACTCTCGCCCGTGCAGCGCTCATGGGTATTTCGCCGGTGGCCACGCCGACATTGCGGGCTCAGTTCCACGCGATGGAGGCCCGCGCCCTTGCCCGTACCGGAGACGTCGCCGGGTGCGAGGCCGCCCTGAGTGCCGCCACGAAGGCCCTGGAGAGCCGGAATCGCGACGACGAGCCTGAGTGGATCACCTACTTCGACGAAGCTGAACTTGCCGCCGAGGCCGCCCACTGCTTCCGCGACGTCAACAGTGCCCGACAGGCCGTCGCTTACGCCGAGAACGCCATGAGCGGTACCCACGTGCGGAGCGACTTCTTCGCCACCATGGTTCTGTCCGACGCACACCTACGCGCCGGAGACGTCGAGGAGGCGTGTCGGGTGGCGCTCGATGCTCTTGACCTGGGCGAGCAACTCAAGTCGGCACGGTGCGTCAGTTACCTTGCCGAGTTCCGACAGAACCTCACAGCGGCCGGCGACAGTGCGGACGTGCAGGCGTTCACCGAGCAGGTCATAGAGCACAGGCTGTGGGTGGCCTCTGGCGTCCTCGTCGGTGTATGAGCGCAGGTCTCCACGCGCTCAGAACGGGCCCCACTCGTCTCGGCCCTCCCCCGTGCGAAGGGACCGCACTCGCCGAGCGAATTCGGCGGCAGAGCGCTCGCTCGTCGGGACCTGGTGGCCGAGCCAGGCGACCATCATCAGCTCACGTAGGTCGGCGAGCGTTTCGTAGCCCGGCCAGTTCATCAGGTCGAAACCGTACCGGTGCACGAATTCGGCGTACTCCGCCTTTGTGTGCCAGCCGTACCGGTCGTAGAAGATGGCCGTCTGGATCAGGTCCCACTCGCGCGGGGCGAGGGCGAAGCCGTCCAGGTCGATGAGCACAGCGTGCCCGTCCCTGTGGCGGAGGATGTTCCCGATGCTGGCGTCACCGTGGATCAGGCCGAAGGGGAGGACGAAGTCCAGGCGGTCGTAATCCTTGGCGAGGGCCGCCGCTCGCTCGTCCAGGAACGTCCGGTCCTCCCCCGAGATGCCGTCCAGGCCGTCGAGAGACGCCGCCAGCTTGGCCAGCGGGTCGAAGTACGGCAGGCCCAGGGATTCGGGTTCCTCAAGCCAGTGCAAGCGGCGTAGGAGGTCGGCCAGCTCGCCGACCGTCGCGTACTCCTCGCGATCCTGGACGCTCTCCCAGAAGGTGACCACCAGTCCGCCGACGACGAGCGGCTGCGCGACCGACGCCGGCACGCGCATGGACGGGAAGTCCTCGGTCTCAAGCCACCGAGCCACGCCCACGGCCCGTTCCATCTCGGCGAGCACCGACGGATCACGCGCGATGCGCACGATGATGGGTAAGGACGTCAGTCGGTAGACCGCGTTCGACCCCAGCCGCAGCAGTTCGGCGCCGCCGGAGTCGATTCCAGCCCTCGCGCACGCATCCCGGAGGACGGGCTCCAGACCCTCCACCGTGAACTCCGCGCCGCCGCCGTCCAGTGTCCCGCTGCTGCCCGAGATCATGCTTCGACCATATGGGCCGGACCGACCGCCCGACAGGCCGCCTGCGTAATAGGGGCGTAATGATCTTGATCGGTACCCGCACGGTCGCGGCTTCCGGCGCAGGTCAGGAGCCCCTATGGCCTCCCGCTCTCACCTGGGCTCCGGAGCCGTGTGCGCAGGTTCGAATCCTGCCGGGGGCACCTTGTATGAGGTGTCCAAGACCCCGTCACCAGCGGAAACGCTGAGGCCGGGGTCTTCGCGTATGTGCAGGCGTGTGCAGCGCTGAGCGGCCCTAGGACGGGGTCCGTGGACTATACGTGGACAGGATCTTGCGGCATTCACCCTGGTCAGCAGCCACCTTCGACGGTCTGTCACCTGTGTCTGGCCGGCCCTCCGAAGGCTCCGACGCCACCAACCGCTCGGCTCGGCACCAAGTGGGCGCGTGGCGCCATGTCCGGCTCCAGCGGCACCCGATCCCGCTCAAGCGTCGCCCCCCTTCGGAGGCCAGACCGTGATGTATCTCATGAAGCGGTCAGAGCCGAGCTAAACCGACACAGCGGGCATCGAACCAGTCGCGACTGCGCAGGAGACAACCCGACACGCGAGGGTCCCGCCGCCACCTGGACTGAAGCCGTCCGACAACCAGGCCGGCATACACGCCCTCGACGGGTTGCCCAGGCCGTGCGGGACGCGGTCGGCATGGACATAGGGGATCGAATCGGATGAAGCAGTGACAAGCCACACAGGGGCAAACCCTTGCCTCACGGACGGCCTCGGAGTGAGATCGACGGTCAACGGGCCGAGCGTGGTCTAGTCCACTACGAGGAGCATCCATGCGCAGGATTCATGCGCAGCGGCGCACTGCGGTCGCCGCAGCCTGGGTCACCAGCCTCACCAGTTTCGCTGCGATAACAGCGCTTTTGTCTGGTTCCGTCGCCGCCGCTGCACCCGTGCGGCCGGCGAAGGAAGTCAAGCCCGTGCCAGCGGCCGGGCAGCAATCGAACAGCGGGGCCGGCAGCCTGATGACCACTGCGCAGTGCCGGGCGAAGTGGCGGTCCGACTGCTACAACGCGATCCAGTATCGCCAGGCGTACAACCTGAACCCGCTGTACAAGGCAGGAGTGACCGGCAAGGGGCGCACGATCGTGATCGTGGATCCGTTCGGCTCGCCGACCATCCAGAAGGACCTGGATGTCTACAGCGCCCGGTTCGGCATCAAGAGCACCCATGTCGACGTGGTCAAGTGGGGCAACGTCCCGCGCTTCGACCCCAGCGACGCGGACCAGCTCGGCTGGGCCGGGGAGACCACCCTCGACGTGGAGATGGCACATGCCGTCGCCCCGGACGCGCACATCGTCCTGGCGGAGACCGCGGTCGGCCGGATCGGGGACGGCACCACCGGCCTGCGGGAGGTCATGGACGCCGAGAAGTCGCTCATCGACCGCGGCGTGGGCGATGTGATCAGTCAGAGCTGGGGCGTGGCGGAGAACAACTTCCCCGGCTTCAGCAAGGGTGACTTCTCCAGCATCCAGAACCTGCGGTACGCCTTCAAGGACGCGGCCAAGCACGGTGTGACCGTCACCGACGCTTCCGGCGACAGCGGACCCACCGACACCACCTCGAACGGCCGGACAACCTATCCGTACAGGGTCAACGCCTGGCCGACCGACGACCCCCTGGTGGTCTCGGTCGGCGGCACCCAGCTCCACCTGGACGCCAAGGGCGACCGCACCGTGCCGGACAGCGTCTACAACGACCACGGCGCCAGCGGCGGCGGCCAGTCCCACGTCTTCGCCCGTCCCTCGTATCAGAACGGGGTGGCCGGCAATCACCGCAGCACGCCGGACGTCTCCATGTCCGCCTCCCTGAAGGGCGGCGCATGGGTGTACTCCAGCTACGACCCGAAGCGGGTCGGCTGGGACGTCTACGTCGGCACCAGCGAGGCCAGCCCGCTCTTCGCAGGAATCGTGGCTCTGGCCGACCAGGTCGCCGGGCACCGGCTGGGGGACATCCACAAGGCGCTGTACTCGCTGTACGCGAAGTCCTCGTCGAACCCGTCCACCGGGATCGTGGACGTGAAGGACGGCACGAACAACAGCTACGCGGGAGTCACCGGCTACACCGCGGTCAAGGGCTACGACATGGCGACCGGTGTCGGAACGATCGACGCGGCCCGCTTCGTCCCGGCCCTCGCCAAGGCGGGCTGACCGCAACCTGTCCCCGAGGCGCGGGCGCCCGGCGTACCACTGCCGGGTCCCGCGCCGGGACGGCGGCTCGTATAGCAGACGTCCGCCGCCGGACGTGGCCGTGTGACAGGGCCTGCGGACTATCCGTGGACAGGATCATGGGGCGTTCACCCTGGTCAGCCCAGGCAAACGGGAGGACTGCCTGACGTGTCAAAGCGTTCGGTGCCTCGCCGTGAAGGGCAGCCGGCCCTTCGGGATCAACCGCTTACGAGAGAGGCCACCTGCCGTCCGACACGGCCCGAGGGGCCGCCCGAGTCGATCTCAGGCCTTGGTCAATTGCCTCAGAACCGCCTGCGCCACTCCCCTGGCACTACCAGGGTTCTGTCCAGTGATCAGCCGGCCGTCCTCGACCACATACGACTCGAAGGGCTTGTCTGCCGTGCTGTAGTCGGCCCCGAGTTCCTTCAGCCTCTGCTGCAGGTTGTAGGGGACGGCGTCTGCCCGGTTCGCCAGTTCCTCTTCGGGCCAGGAGAAGCCCGTGACCTTCTTCCCCTTCACGAGGGGGTCGCCGTTGCTGAGGACGACATTCAGCAGACCAGTCCCTCCATGGCAGACCGTCGACACGACGCGCCCCGATTCATAGAACCGCGCCATCAGTTCTTCCAGTTCAGGGGTCTGCGGAAAATCGAACATCACTCCGTGTCCACCCGTGAGGTAGATCGCGTCGTAGTCGTCGAGACGCACGTTGGAAATCTTCCGCGTGTCTTCCAGGAGATCCATGAACGCTCGGTCCCGGTACCGCTTTTCGGTGCCGAGTTCGGCCAGGACCTCATGGGAAAGGCTCTCAGGGTCCAGCGGGATCTTGCCACCCTGAGGACTGGCGATGTCCATGGTGTAACCACCCTCAGTAGCCACGTCCCAGAAGTGAGTCAGCTCCCCCAGCCACAGCCCCGTACGCATGCCGACTTTCTCGTACTCCCCGACGTTGGTGACGATCACCAGGATCTTCTTCGTCGCTGCCATGATCTCTTCTCTCGCTCCAGTCGTTTGCGCCTACCGAACGACGCCTTGGCTTGGAAAGCCGTGGCATTTGACCTTCGTTCCGCGGTCAGAGCGAGGCCGCTCACTGAGTCCGACCTCCTCATGGACTGAGGGTGCGGACGTCAGGGATATCCCGAAAACAACCGTAGACCGATCGATTTGGCACGGCAAAGTCAAGTCACAGCAATGGCGAAGGCCCCTGGACTGTCCAGGGGCCTAGTGCTGATGGCAACTCGCTCACTCGTACTCGCGCAACAACTCCTCGATCTTGCGGTTGGCGATTTCTTGTCGGCCGTCGATGCACTTCGCGTAGCGGCTCAGCAGGACTTCGACGCTGTTGCCCGCACGCTCCGCGACCTCGGTCGGGTCGACGCCGGAGTTGAGCCAGCTCGACAGCACCGAGTGCCGTAGGTCGTACAGACGCGCAGCTAGAGATCTTTAACGGTCCGGGTTACGGCGCGTCGTGACGGCTGTCGTGGGCCGCGCTATGCCGGGAGGATGAGGTATCCCGATGGCGGCGGCTTGACGGCTGAGGAACGGGCTCGGCGTGAGCAAGTCCGGCTCGCGGCCGCCGATTTGATCGAGGCCGGGGCCAGTGACCGGGAGGTGGCTCGGCGGTTCAGGGTGACCCGGATGTCGGCGAACCGCTGGCGGCGGGCCTTGGCCTCGGGCGGTCGGCAGGCCCTGGCCTCCAAGGGCCCCGGCGGGGCTCGCTGCAAGCTCGACTCAGGCCAACTGCAACTACTGCAGACGGTGTTGGATGCCGGCCCACTAGCTGCCGCGCCTGCCGCGGCAGCCCCCGGTCGTCACGCGTCTTCGGGAAAGAGCTGGGTCCAGCGCTCCATCTCGGAGTCCCGTACCTCGATCTCGATCATCCGCCGGTACATCGCCTCAGGAAAGGCCGACAAGATGGAGTCGGTGTCGAGAGGCGACCACACGAATACGTCACGCAGGAAGCTCGACACGCTCTCGTTCACCTTGACGATGCACTCGTACTTCCACTCAAGCTCGCTTGTCGGCTCGCCGAATGACGTGAGCGATACGTGCGACGCCGCATCGACCATGAGCGCCACCCGACGGAAGCCGGCGTCCGTTGCGCTGCGAACGAACTGCTCAAGTCCCTCCTGCGACACACTCTTGCCCCGCACTTCCACGGTCAGCAAGGGATAGCCGTCCACGATCACCTGGACGTCGCCGGGCAGATCGCGGGAAGGGTCGTTGATTCTGCGGGAGATGACGTCGTCGTAGGCCATGTCGAGGCCGGCCGCGACGCAAGCCTGGAGCTTGCGCGGAACGTCATGCCCGCTGACGACGAATCTCTGTGTCTCGGCAATCAGGCTCGCCTCGACGATGGCGCTGCCGACTGCAACGCGACGCTTCTTGTTCGCCACATCGATGCACACTGCCAGGACGGCGACGAGGGCATGGAATGAATCTTCGGTGGAGAAGTTCTGTTCATCGACCCTGGCGAGCGCGCTGCTTACTCGGTCCAGGTACGGACGCGCCTTGGTCGTAACCCTGACTATCTCGCTGTAGTGGTCGTAGCGGAAGAACGGCTGGTTGTTTATCGGTTCCCGTCCTGTCGCACCCAGGTCAAATCCGAGATCGACGGACATCGGGACCACTACACCATGGCAGAGAGTACGAAGAGAGAAGGCCCGCTCGCCGTATTTCTCTTTGATCGAGAGAGGGTCCACGCTCTCGTCACATGCACGCGCGAGCAACGCCGTCACAAGTGCGGCCGTGTAAGTCCTCGGAGCATCCGCCTCGCGCAGTGAGGTGGCAAGGAACTTCCAGTCGTCGAGAAAGCAGTCGCCCTCGCTGGCCGCCTCGTATGCCGCCCGCAGAACCTTCTCGGCTTCGCTCTTTTTAATTGTTATGCCCACTGTCCCCCCACGTAGCTCTAGATCAATTCAAGCTGTTCATGGCCGACCTGGTTAGGAATATTGGCGCCGTCACGATTGAGGTGGCCGAGCTGTTCCATCAGGGCCCGGACAACGACCTTCCCCAGCTCCACTGGAACCGCGTTGCCGATCTGGCGCTGCACTTCCCGTTTTCCGCCGGTGAAGACGAACTCGTCGGGGAACGTCATGATTCGCTTCATCTCGGCGACGCGGAACCGGCGGGCCCGCTCTTCCCCGCTCGCGTTCTTCACGTTCTCCCAGTGGAATGGCCCGACCCATGGCCCCGGCTGGGCCTGCAGCGTCGTGGAAGGGCGATCCGGATCCGCCTTCAGCAGGAAGGTCCAGTAGCGGCTGCGCCATTTGAACTCGTTGCGGCCGCCGTACCGGTCGGTGTGCCACAGGTAGTTCTGCCCGGGAGGAACTTCCGCGGCAAGTTCGGCGTAGGTTCCCTCGACGATCTCTCCCGCCTCAGGAACGTCGGGGAGTCCGGCAAGCGCCTCACGCAGGCTCGTAAAGGGAATCTTGGTGTGATCGACGACCCGGTCCCGCTCCGACTCACCAGAGTGTGTGGTCTCCGGGAAACGGAAGGGCTTACCGTCACGTCGGCCCACGACGAACACTCGCCTGCGGAGCTGCGGAACTCCGTACTCGGCCGCGAGGAGCACACGGAAGGCCGGGTTGTAACCTGCGTCCCTGAGACCCGCGATGAGCCGGTCGAACTGGGCTTGATGGGTCTTGTACGTCAGGCCCTGCACGTTCTCCAGGATGAAGGCTTCGGGCCTGCTCTCACGGACCACACGGACGTACTCGTCGAGGAGCGAGGCATTGGGATCGGCGCTGTTGCGCTTCTCCTCGATCCAGAAGCCGGACTTGCTGAACGGCGTACAGGGAGGGCCACCGATGACCAGGGCCGGATCGCCGGGCTGCAGGCCGCCGGCTTCCAGCAGCTCTGCGGTCGGAATCGTCTGGATGTCCCCGCACAACGTCTTGGTGTGCGGGAAGTTGGCCGACAGCGTGGCCAAGGCCGTCTGGTCGTGGTCCGTGGCGACAGCGACGCGCAGCGGAGACCCGGAACCGTCCTGGACCAGCGGTGGTTCAGCACAGCTCTCGATGGCGCAGTCGAGGCCACCGGCCCCGGAGAACAGACTGATCACAGGAAGCTCACGGTTCACCGCGTCACCCTAACGTATCGCCCCCTCAGGGGACCGTGATCGCTACGTTGACGCTCGCCGCCTCGCCGCCCCGCCACCGGTCGCTCCACCCATGTGTCAGCCGCCCCGGCCGCTCCCGGCCCGGAAGACCTCGCACCCTCACACCCTCACGCCGACCGCTTGCGGGGCGCGGCCTTCTTCTGCGTCGTCTTCTGTGCCGCCTTCTGCGTCACCTTTTGTGCCGTCTTCTGTGCCGTCTTCTGTGCCGTCTTCTGTGCCGTCTTCTGTGCCGTCTTCTGTGCCGTCTTCTGTGCCGTCTTCTGTGCCGTCTTCTGTGCCGCTTTCCGGGGCGTCCCCTGCGTTGCCTTCTTCGTCGCCGACTTGGCCGTCGCCGGCTTCTTGGCCGCCGTCGTCTTCTTCGCGCCGGCCGTCTTCTTCGCGGCGGCGGCCGTCTTCCGGGGCAGCCGTCGGACCTCGGCCTCCGTCCCGGAGGGCGGTGCCTCCCCGCGCGACTCCCGGGCCGCCCGCACGCTGCTCTCCAGGGCCGCCATGAGGTCGAGGACCTTGCCGCCGGCGGCCGGGGCCGGGGCTTCGGGCGGGATCTCGCCGGAGGCCTTCGCGGCGATGACCTCCTCGAGCGCGTGCCGGTACTCGTCGTGCAGATCCGCGAGGTCGACCTCGCCGAGGGTGTCCATCAGGGCGTCGGCGAGGTCGAGTTCCTTGGCGCGGACGCTGACCTCGGTGTCCGGGGCGACGCCCTCGGGGGCGCGCACCTCGTCCGGCCAGAGCAGGCCGTGCATGGCGATGGCGTCGCCGACGACCCGCAGCATGCCGAGGCGTTCGCGGCCGCGCAGCGCGTACTTCGCGATGGCCACCTTGTTGCTGCGCTTCAGGGCCTCGCGCAGGAGGACGTACGGCTTGGCCGCGGGCGCCCCGCCGGCCGCGAGGTAGTACGCCGCGTCCAGCTGGAGCGGGTCGATCCGGTCGCCCGGTACGAAGGCCACGATCTCGATGGTGCGGGCGGTCGGGATCGGCAGGTGGGAGAGGTCCTCGTCGGTGATCGGGATGATCGTGCCGTCCGCGTCCTCGTACCCCTTGCCGATCTCATCCTGGCTGACCTCGCGGTCCTCCAGCTCGCACACCTTGCGGTAGCGGATGCGGCCGTTGTCCTCGGTGTGGATCTGGCGGAAGGAGATCGCGTGGCTCTCCGTGGCGTTGACCAGCTTGATCGGGATGCTGACGAGCCCGAACGAGATGGCGCCGTTCCATATCGACCGCACGTGCCGCACCCTTCCTCTGCCGAGACGCCGCCCATGACGTCGCCGGACGGCGCTGCCCACGACGGCGCCGGGCAACCCTGCCCATGACGCTGCCGGACGGCATTGCCTTATTCCGCCGGTTTTGGCGCATTTTCTGGGATTGTCATCTTATGACGCCTATCACAGAGGTGGCGGGGCGGCGGGTCGCGCTCAGCAACCTGGAGAAGGTGCTGTATCCGGAGACCGGCTTCACCAAGGCGGAGCTGGTGCACTACTACGCGACCAGCGCCGACGCACTGCTGCCGCACCTGCGCGACCGGGCCGTGTCCTTCCTGCGCTATCCGGACGGCCCGAAGGGGCAGCAGTTCTTCACCAAGAACGTGCCGCCGGGTACGCCCGACTGGGTCACCACCGCCGAGGTGCCCCGCTCGGAGGGGCCGGCCCGGATGGTCGTCGTACAGGATCTGCCCAGCCTCGTCTGGGCGGCGAACCTCGTCACCGAGTTCCATACGCACCAGTGGCTGGTGCAGGCACCGGATCAGGCGGACCGGCTGGTGTTCGATCTCGATCCGGGGGCGCCCGCGCATCTCGTCCACTGCTGCGAGGTGGCCCTGTGGCTGCGCGGACGGCTCGCGGCGGACGGGATCGAGGCGTACCCGAAGACGGCCGGGTCGAAGGGGCTGCATCTGCTGGCCTCCGTACGGGGCTCGTCCTGCGAGCGGACCAGCGAGTACGCCAAAGGGCTCGCCGTCGAGGCCGAGCGGGCGCTGCCCCGGCTGGTGGTGCACCGGATGACGAAGAGCCTGAGGCCGGGGAAGGTGTTCGTCGACTGGAGCCAGAACGCCGCGCGCAAGACCACGGCCGCGCCCTACACGCTGCGCGCCCGTACGGCGCCGCTGGTGTCCGCCCCGGTCACCTGGGAGGAGGTCGAGGCCTGCCGCAGTCCGGCGCAGCTGGAGTTCCAGGCGCGGGACATCGCTCCACGGCTGCGGGACCTCGGGGATCTGATGGCACCTTTGCTGGACCCGGCAACGGCGGCGCGCCTCCCCTGAGCTACACCCTCCCCTGAGCTACACCCTCCCCCAGGTGTTCCGGTCCCGGGCCATCCCGTGCAGGGCCTCCACGTCCGCCGGCTTGAGCACCCCGCCCGAGCGGGCCAGGCCCGCCAGCTCGGTGTCCTGCAGGATGCGGACCGCGCGCGGCGGGGCGGTCACGGTGACCGCGGCCGGGCCCGCCAGGGCCAGTACCGGGCGCACCTCGGCGGTCAGGGCGTAGGAGGCCCGGTCGGCGTCCGCGCGCAGCCGGCGCAGCAGCGGCTCGGCCTCTCGGCGGCCGACGGTGACCATGGGGTCGGCGACCAGGATCCGGGCCTTGCGGGCGTACAGGGCGTGTACGGCGAACACGCCGCCGGGGCCGAGCAGCAGGTGGTGGATGCGGTCGCCGCCGGGCAGCGGGACGGAGTGCAGGGTGTGCCAGCCGGCTCCCTCCAGGCCGTCCAGGGCCTCGCCGACGGTCTGCTCGGCGGCCAGGGCGCGGCGGCGTGGATCGGGGCGCAGCCGGTGGGCGGGGCCCGGGTCGCGGTCGAGGGCGACGAGCAGGGCCTCGCCGGGGCGGTTGGGCGCGAGGTCGTCGTCCGGGTGCAGGGTCAGCCGGGCCAGTTCCGCAGGGGTCGGGACCGGGGGCGGGCCGACGGTCACCGGGCCGGTGAGAAAGGGCTTCAGGGCTTGGAGTACCACGTCCCTGCTGTCCTCGCCGAGCAGGTTGACCCGGCCCGCCTCCCGGTCGTACCAGGCGACGTTGCTGCCGTCCGGGCGGCAGACGTACAGCCGTTCCCGGCCGTGCCGATAGGCCGGCACCACGCGCAGTGCGTTCATGCGCCATCACCCCTCGACCATGGGAACAGGCGGGGTGCTCCCGGGGCAAGACCGGTTACCTTGGAGGACGGCCCTGCGAGGGGGAGTTGGGGAGGCGCTGTTGGGGACCCACGGAAAGCAGCCCGTACCGGCTCCGGAGCGTCCGTGGAGCGAGATCGTGCCGGGCCTGTGGATGGGCGGGTACGAGGTCCGGGGCCGTTCGGGGCGGGTGGAGCCCGTGGTCGTACGGGACCAGTTCGACGTGGTGCAGTCGCTGTTGCGGATGCCGGGGTACGGCCCCGATCCGGGCATCGAGCACCACGTGTGGCCGATTCCCGACGGCCCGCTGGACGGGACGCAGCTCGCCGGGGTGATGCGGCTCGCCTCGGCGGCGAACGAGGCGCTGGACGCCGGGCTGCAGGTGCTCGTGCGCTGTTACCACGGGTACAACCGCTCGGGCCTGGTCGTCGCGCATGCGCTGGCCCAGCGCGGCCACTCCTCGCCCGACGAGGTGATCCAGCTGATCCGGGCCCGGCGCTCGGCCTGGGCGCTGCACAACGAGCTGTTCGTGGAGTACCTGCGCGCGGGACTGCCGACCGTGCGACTGCTGGAGGAACTGGCCGAGTAGCCTCTCTCCCAGCGCCGCCACCGGAGCGCAAAAAGGACTTAGCTACAAAACTACGAATAAGGTGTACGGGGTCCCGTCCGGCACCGACACCCCAGGAGTACCGTGCCAGCCCGCCGTCCCGCGCGCACCGCCCTCACCGCGGTCCTCGTCGCCCTGCTGTCGGTGACGGCCGCGGCCTGCGGGGACCGGGGCGCGCTGCTGGCCGCCGGGCCGACGCCGACCGCGGTCAGCCCCGCCAAGCTCTGGCCCGACCTGCGTCCGGCGTCCAGCCCCGCCTACCCCTACGACGTGTCCACCAGGTCGGTGGTCAAGGGCGTCACGGTCCCCGGTGACGACATCCACAAGGTGGATCCGGTGGACGTGGTCGAGGCGGAGATCAAGGCGGAGCCGGACGACTACGGCTCGAAGGGGGCGTACCACGCGACAGTGGACCGGCTGAAGGACTGCCGGGCCGGCGGCGACAAGGCGCGCTGCCCGCTGCTCCCGCCGTACTACCGGGACCTCACGGGCGACGGCCAGGACGACCTGACGCTCGGCTTCCGGCTCCTGCCGACCAACCAGACGGCGGTGCGGGTCTACACCGTCGAGAAGCACAAGCTGGTGCAGGTGCTGGCCGACAACGACGCGATCCTCGGCGTGGAGCTGGCCGGCCGGTCGCTGATCGAGCGCTCGCCGGCCGACATCTCGGGCTACGAGTACCGCACGACCTGGGTGTGGGACCCGGGCCAGCGCGCGATGGTGTTCTCCCGGGACGAGTACCTGCACACCGGTGAGGGCCGCAAGCCCACCAAGCCGACCCGGTCCGCCACCCCGGCCCCGTCCGCCTCCTCGTCCGCGTCCGCGTCTGCGTCCGGGTCCGCGTACTCCTCCCCTTCGGACACTGCCTCGGTGAGCACCCCGTGAAGCCCGCTCTGCCCCGGTGGGCCGGACCGCTCGCCGTGAAGGCGGCCGTGTTCATCACGGTGATGTGCTGTGCGCTGGCGGCGCTGCTGGGTGTGCTGGTGCATGTCTCGGTGACCAACCAGACCGTCGGCCAGGCCCGCGGCCAGGCCCTGTCCCGCCTCACGGACGCCACCCAGGCGTACGAGGCCGGGGACACGCTGCTGCCGGGCGCCGGGGTGGACCCCGAGGGACTGCCCGGGTCGCTGCGGTCGCTGGCGGCGTCCGGGCTGCGCGGCACGATGGTCTCCCAGCACCAGGGGCGCCCGACCATGTGGGCGGCGGGCCCGGTGGCCGGGCACCGGGCGCTGGCCGTGGAGGTCGACTACTCACAGCAGGCCCGCACCATCGCCGGGCTCGACAACTCGATCCTGTGGTCCTCGGGACTCGCGATCGGGGTGACGGTGCTGGTCGGGGTGTTCGCGGTGACCCGGGTGACCCGGCGACTGCACGCCACCGCGCGCGTGGCCCGGCGGATCAGCACGGGCGACCTGGACGCGCGCGTGGACGACCCGCTGACCAAGGACCCGTCCCGGCCGCAGGACGAGGTGGCCGCGGTCGCGGCGGCCCTGGACACCATGGCCTCCACGCTGCAGAGCAAGCTGCTGAGCGAGCAGCGGTTCACCGCGGACGTGGCGCACGAGCTGCGCACCCCGCTGACCGGGCTGCACGCGGCGGCGGAGCTGCTGCCGCCGGGCCGGCCCACGGAGCTGGTGCGGGACCGGGTGGCGGCGCTGCGCACGCTCACCGAGGACCTGCTGGAGATCTCCCGGCTGGACACCGGCCGGGAGAAACTGGACGTGGGCACCGAGGAGCTGGGGGCGCTGGCCCGGCGGGTGGTGCGGGCCTCGGGCACCGACACGGAGGTCCGGATCGTCCGGGGCGCGCGCGTGGAGACCGACCGGCGGCGGCTGGAGCGGGTGCTGGGGAACCTGGTGGCCAACGCGCACAAGCACGGGCGGGAGCCGGTCGTGCTCACCGTGGACGGGGCCGTGGTGACCGTGCGGGACCACGGGGAGGGGTATCCGCGCTATCTCGTGGCGCACGGTCCGCAGCGGTTCCGCACGGAGGGCGGGGCCACCGGGCACGGGCTGGGGCTGACCATCGCGCTGGGGCAGGCGGAGGTGCTCGGCGCCCGGCTGACGTTCGCCAACGCGGTGGACGGGGGCGCGGTCGCCACGCTGATCCTGCCCATGACCGAGGAACAGTAGCGCTCGGCCGACCGAGGGGCAGTAGCGCTCGGCGCAGCCGCACCTGCGGCACAGCCTCGACCCCGTCCGGGGCGCGCCCACAGCCCACAGGACGACCCATTTGGGTAGGTTCCGGGCATGACCAAGGCCGGAACCACCGTGGCGGCGGCGCAGGCTCCCGCAGCCGTAGTACGCCTCCCCCGGCGCCGTGGCATCGAACTCACCCTGATCGTGCTGGCCGTCCTGCTGTCCGTGTACGGGTACTGCGCGGTGGGGATCGCGCGGACCGGTACCGTCCCGCCCGGCGCCGCCGGTTACGGCGCGGGGCTCGGGGTGCTCGCCCTGTGGGCCCATCTCGCCGTACGCCTGCGGGCGCCGTACGCCGACCCGCTGCTCCTGCCGATCGGGGTGCTGCTCAACGGGCTCGGCCTGGTCCTGATCTACCGGCTGGACCTGGAGACACCGAACAACCGGGCGGCCCCCGCCCAGCTGGTGTGGTCCACGCTCGGGGTCGCGCTGTTCATCGTCGTCGTCCTGCTGCTGCGCGACCACCGGGTGCTCCAGCGGTACGCGTACGTGTGCGTGGCCGCCGCGCTCGTCCTGCTCGCGGTGCCGATCCTCTTCCCGGCCGTCAACGGCGCCCGCATCTGGATCCGGGTCGCCGGGTTCTCCATCCAGCCCGGCGAGTTCGCCAAGGTGCTGCTCGCGGTGTTCTTCGCCGCGTACCTGGCCGCCAACCGCAACGCGCTCGCGTACACGGGCCGCAGGCTGTGGCGGCTGCAGTTCCCGACCTGGCGGGTGCTCGGGCCCATCGTGACGATCTGGCTGCTGAGCGTCGGCGTGCTGGTCCTGGAGCGGGATCTGGGCACCTCGCTGCTGTTCTTCGGGCTGTTCGTGGTGCTGCTGTACGTCGCCACCGGCCGGACGGGGTGGATCCTGGTCGGCCTGTCGCTCGCCGTCCTCGGGGCGGTCGCCGTCGGACGGCTGGAGCCGCATGTGAACCAGCGGATCGAGGACTGGCTGCATCCGTTCGCGACCATCGATGCCGGCCGGGGGCCCAACCAGCTCGCCCAGTCGCTGTTCTCGTTCGCGGCGGGCGGGGTGCTCGGCACCGGGCTCGGGCGCGGGCACTCCGTGCTGATCGGCTTCGCCGTGAAGTCGGACTTCATCCTGGCCACGGCGGGCGAGGAGCTGGGCCTCGCCGGCCTCGCGGCGATCGTCCTGCTGTACGCACTGCTGGTGGAGCGCGGCTACCGGGCGGGCCTCGCCCTGCGCGAGCCGTTCGGCCGGCTCCTCGCCGTCGGGCTCGCCTCGCTCCTGGCGCTGCAGGTGTTCGTGATCGCGGGCGGGGTCACCGGGCTGATCCCGCTGACCGGCATGGCCATGCCGTTCCTCGCCCAGGGCGGCTCCTCCGTGGTCACCAACTGGGCGATCGTGGCGCTGCTGATCCAGGTGAGCGACTCGGCACGCAGCCAGTACGACGGGCGGGAGGCCCCATGAGCGACCACGGCTTTCCCGAGGGCGGGCGGCCCATGGCCCGGTACATCCGGCACGCCTGCGCGTTCTGCGCCCTGCTGCTGGCCGCCCTGCTGGTCAACGCCGCCCGGGTGCAGGTGGTGCAGTCCCGGCTCTACGACGCCAATCCCGCCAACCGCCGCGCCACGATCGCCCGTTACGGCCAGCCGCGCGGCGACATCCTGGTCGGCGACGAGCCGGTCACCGGGTCCACCGACACCGGCGAGCCGCTGCGCTTCGAACGCAGCTACCGCGACGGCCCGTTGTATGCCCCGGTCACCGGCTTCGCCTCGCAGACGTACGGCACCACGTTCCTGGAGCACGCCGGGGACGGGGTGCTCTCCGGCAGCGATCCGATGCTGTCGCCGCTGCCGCTGTGGAACGACGTGACGGGCCGGCTCGCTCCGGGCGGGAACGTCGTGACGACCCTGAACCGCAGCGCGCAGGAGGCGGCGTTCCGGGGGCTGGCCGGACGCAAGGGCGCGGTCGCCGCGATCGAGCCCGCCACCGGCCGCATCCTGGCGCTGGTGTCGAGCCCCTCGTACGACCCCGGGCAGCTGTCCGGCAACGGGGAGGCGGTGTCCTCGGCGTGGGAGCGGCTCAACCACGACCCGGAGAAGCCGATGCTCAACCGGGCGGTGCGGCAGACCTATCCGCCCGGTTCGACGTTCAAGGTGGTCACGGCGGCGGCGGCGCTGGACGCGGGCGTGGTCACGGACCTGGACGAGCCCACCGACTCCCCCGATCCGTACCGGCTGCCGGGCACCACGACCCGGCTGACCAACGAGTCCGACGGCTGCTACGACGCCTCGCTGCGCATGGCCTTCGAGTGGTCCTGCAACACGGTGTTCGCCAAGCTCGGCGTGGACGTCGGGGTGCCGGGCATGGTGGGCATGGCGCAGGCGTTCGGGTTCAACGACACCGGGGTGCGCATCCCCTTCGGCGTCGCGCCCAGCACCTTCGACCCGCGCGTGGACCGGGCGCAGCTGGCGCTGTCGTCGATCGGGCAGTACAACACGCGGGCCACGCCGTTGCAGATGGCGATGGTCGCGGCGGCCGTCGCCAACGGGGGGCTGCTGCGCTCCCCCTACCTGGTGGAGCGGACCACCCGGCACACCGGTGAGACGGTCGCCGGGAGCGGGCTGCATCCGGTGCGGCAGGTGATGAACCCGTCGACCGCCGTGCGGCTGAAGGAGCTGATGGCGGACGTGGTCCGGGAGGGCACCGGCACCCGGGCGGCCATCCCCGGTGCCCTCGTGGGCGGCAAGACCGGCACGGCGCAGCACGGGGTCGGCAACTCCGGTGTGCCGTACGCCTGGTTCGTCTCCTGGGCGCAGGCCGAGAACGCCCTGGAGCCGCAGGTCGCGGTCGCGGTGGTGGTGGAGGACGCCTCGGCGGACCGGGGCGAGATCAGCGGCGGCGGGGACGCGGCCCCGATCGCGCGGGACGTGATGCGGGCGGTGCTGGCCCGGTGAGGCGGGTCAGCCGATCGGCTGGACCGCCTCGGTGCGGATCTGCAGGGTCTGCTTGGCCAGTGCCGCCAGATCGACGTCCGCCGGGTTCTGCGAGGCGAGCGGCGTGTCCAGGAAGCCCACCGCGGCGCCCGTGTTGCCATCGACCCAGGCGCACGTGGGCATGGTGATCTTCGTGCCCATCTGCTCCTGCGTCACCACCTCGCAGGTGACCGTCACCGCCAGGTCGAAGTCCTTGGGGGGTACCGCCAGTCTGGGGCTGGTGCCGCCCTCGGCGGCGCCCTTCATCATGTTCCGGCGGGCCCCGTCGGTGTCCTTGAACCGGCCGTACATGCCCGACACCACCAGGCTGCCCTTGGCCGCGTCGCCGCCCAGGGCGTAGGTGCCGACGACGCCGTGGGTGTCCTTGGCGTTCCAGGCGCCGTCGGCCTCGTTCTCGATCTTCTTGCCCTCGGAGTCGGAGAGGTCCCGGGCGAGCTTGTACTTACCGTCGAGCAGCGTCCCGGGCAGGGTGAGCTTGTTCTTCGCCTCGGGGAAGCCGCTGCCGGCCGCCGCCCCGAGCAGCACGAGCCCCACGACGACCAGCGTGACGACACCGCCCACGATCCCGAGCACCAGCCCGACCCGGCGCTTCTTCGGCGGCATGGCCATGGGCGGCGCGCCCCAGGCCGGGTAGGGCTGCGCCTGCGGGTAGGGATGCGGCGGGTACGGCTGGCCCTGCGGGTACGGCGAGCCGTACGGGCCGGGGGCTCCGTACGGGCCGGGGGCAGCCTGCGCCGGCGGGCCGTAGGGCGACTGCTGGCCATAGGGAGGCTGCTGGCCGTACGGCGGCTGCGGCTGCTGCGGTGGCGGAGGCATGGACACGCCAGCACGCTACTGCACCCGGGGGAACGCCCGGTCACCGCACCGGCCGTACACCGGCCCGGCCACCTCCTCAGTCCTCGGCCCCACCCCTCAGCTCCAGCCCTCAGTCCTCGGCCGCCCCCGCCTCGATGGCCTCCTCCACCTCCGCCACCCGCTCCCGCTCCTCCACCGCGAAGCGTTCCGCGTCCAGCCGCTCGGCCAGTTCCTCGTCCTGGGCCATGAGCAGGTCCAGGCTGGCGTCGCCCAGTTCGAAGACCCCCATGTCCACATAGGCCCGCTGGAGCCGCTCGCCCCACAGGCCGATGTCCTTGACGCAGGGCACGATGCGGCTGAACAGCAGCTTGCGGAACAGCTGGAGGAACGGGGAGCGCTCGCTCAGCTCCTCCGCCTCGGCCCTCGGGATGCCGAAGTTCTCCAGCACCTCCACACCCCGGAGCCGGTCGCGCATCAGATAGCAGCCCTCGATGACGAACTCCTCGCGCTCGCGCAGTTCGGCGTCGGTGAGCTGCTTGTAGTAGTCCCTCAGGGCCAGCCGGCCGAAGGCGACGTGCCGGGCCTCGTCCTGCATGACGTAGGTCAGGATCTGCTTGGGCAGCGGCTTGTCGGTGGTGTCCCGGATCATCCCGAAGGCGGCCAGGGCCAGGCCCTCGATGAGCACCTGCATGCCCAGGTAGGGCATGTCCCAGCGGCTGTCGCGCAGGGTGTCCCCGAGCAGTGACTGCAGATTGTCGTTGATGGGGTAGACGAGGCCGATCTTCTCGTGCAGGAAGCGGCCGTAGATCTCGGCGTGCCGGGCCTCGTCCATGGTCTGGGTCGCGGAGTAGAACTTGGCGTCCAGGTCGGGCACCGACTCCACGATCCGCGCCGCGCAGATCATGGCGCCCTGCTCGCCGTGCAGGAACTGGCTGAACTGCCAGGAGGCGAAGTGCCGGCGCAGCTCGCCCTTGTCCCGCGCGGACATCTTGTCCCAGTACGGCGTCCCGTACAGGGTCATGGACTCCTCGGGCGTGCCGAGCGCGTCGTACGGGTCGACCTCCAGGTCCCAGTCGATGCGCTGCTGCCCGTCCCACTGCTTGTCCTTGCCCTTCTGGTACAGGGCGAGCAGCCGGTCGCGGCCCTCGTCGTACTCCCAGCTGAACCGGGCCGCGCCGCTCGCGGGCACCTGCCAGGGGGAGTCTCCCGGATCGTTCGCGTACAGGTCATGGGTCGGCATACCCCGCAGGCTCACACGTAGACGCGGAGTCAACAAGTCGCGTGCAGGGGATTGACGGGCTTGCTGACAGGCAGTCTCATAAGAGGCACGACGACGTACCCCCCGGTAACGAGGTGAGGGAGCCATGACGACCCTGACGGAAGCGGACGCGCTGGAGGGACTGCGCGACGCGCTCGGCCTGCTCAAGGACCGCGAACAGGTGGCCGAACGGCTCCTCGTCTCCTCCGCCAAGCACTCCTTCGACCCGGACACGGAGCTGGACTGGGACGCGCCCTTCGAGGAGGGCAAGTGGTTCTGGCCGCCGGAGCTGGTGTCGCTGTACGGCACGCCGATGTGGAAGCGGATGAGCGAGGAACAGCGGATCCTGCTCTCCCAGCACGAGGCGGCGGCGCTGGCCTCGCTCGGCATCTGGTTCGAGATCATCCTGATGCAGCTGCTGGTCCGGCACATCTACGACAAGGCGGCGACGAGCGCGCACGTGCGCTACGCGCTCACCGAGATCGAGGACGAGTGCCGGCACTCGAAGATGTTCGCCCGCCTGATCTCGCACGGCGGCACGCCCTGGTACCCGGTCAGCAGGGCCCACCGGAACCTCGGCCGTGTCTTCAAGACCATCTCGACGACCCCCGGTTCCTTCACGGCGACCCTGCTCGGCGAGGAGGTGCTGGACTGGATGCAGCGGCTGACGTTCCCGGACGAGCGGATCCAGCCGCTGATCCGCGGGGTCACGCGCATCCACGTGGTCGAGGAGGCGCGCCACGTCCGGTACGCCCGTGAGGAGCTGCGGCGCCAGATGATGACGGCGCCGAAGTGGTCCCAGGAGTTCACCCGGGTCACGTCGGGCGAGTTCGCCCGCGTCTTCTCGGTCGCCTTCGTCAACCCCGAGGTCTACACGAACGTCGGCCTCGACAAGAGGGAGGCGATGGCCCAGGTGAAGGCGAGCGGCCACCGGCGGGAGGTCATGCAGACGGGAGCGAAGCGGCTGACGGACTTCCTGGACGACATCGGGGTGCTCCGGGGTGCCGGCCGACGCCTGTGGAGGTCCTCGGGCCTTCTGGCCTGAGGGCTGCGCCCCCGCGCGCGGAGGGGCGCGGGGAACCGCGCGAGCGACCCACGGCCACCCGCGGCCGCCGACGCCGCGCACCCCCGGCGATTAGGCTGACGGCCATGACCCCGTCCGCCACCCCCGCCTACCGTCGGCTCAGCGTCGAGGAGCGAAGAAGCCAGCTCCTCGGCGCCGCCCTGAACCTCTTCGCCCACCGCGCGCCCGAGGACGTGTCGCTGGACGACGTGGCAGAGGAGGCCGGAGTCTCGCGCCCCCTGGTGTACCGGTACTTCCCGGGCGGCAAGCAGCAGCTGTACGAGGCCGCGCTGCGGTCGGCCGCCGAAGAGCTGCAGCAGTGCTTCGACGAGCCCCTCGAGGGCCCGCTGCTGCGCCGGCTCTCCCGCGCCCTGGACCGCTATCTGGCCTTCGTCGACGAGCACGACACGGGCTTCAGCGCGCTGCTCCAGGGCGGCAGCGTGGTGGAGACCTCCCGCACCACCGCCACCGTGGACGGGGTGCGCCGGGCCGCCGCCGAGCACATCTACCGCCATCTCGGTGTCACGGGCCCCGGCCCCCGGCTGCGGATGACGGTCCGGACGTGGATCACGGCCGTCGAGGCGGCCTCCCTGATCTGGCTGGACGAGGACAAGCAGCCCCCGGTCGAGGAGCTGCGCGACTGGCTGGTGGAGCAGTTCGTGGCCGTCCTCACGGTCACCGCCGCCCGCGATCCGCAGACGGCCGCCCTCGTCGGCACGCTCGCCGGGGATGGCCGAGACTGAACCCGTGAAGAGCCAGGACACCCCCTTCGAGGGCGGCCCCATGGACGGGCGCGTACTGCCCGTGCTGGTCGGCCCCACCGGGCACCCCCCGAAGACGTACCGCATCCCCGTCCCGGACCCGGACGGCGGCCCGCCCACCGTGCTCGTCTACCGCCGGGTCCCGCACGAACACAGCAAGCGCCTCGGCCTGATCCAGGGCTGGAAGTACACCTACGACCCGGACGACACCTCCGGCGCGCAGTTCAGGTGGCCCTGGTCGAAGCGGGCCGTCCCACGCCGCGGCGAGCCCGGCAAGCCCGGCGACACGGACGGGTGACAGGCTTGGGCCGAACCGCGCACGCCCGGCGCGCGCCCCGCACGGATACATCCGATTATCGCGGTGCGATAGGAGGCGAACCGCCCGCCCTCCCCGCACCCGAGGTGATGTCGTGTCAGGAACGCTTCTGCGCCTGGCCTGTACGGCAGCGGTGGCGGCCCAGGCCGTCCTCGCGCCCGTGCCCGCCGCGGCCGAGCCGGCCCCCCGGCACACCGTCTCCCAGCTGCTGACCGGCCTTCAGCAGCTGTACCGGCAGGCCGAAGCGGCCACCGAGACCTACAACGCCACCGCGGAGAAGCTGGAGCGGCAGCGCGCCGAGGTCACCCGGCTGGAGGCCGAACTGGCCCGCTCCCGCGTCGCCCTCCAGGGCAGCCGGGCCGACGCCGGCCGGCTGGCCCGCGAGCAGTACCGGACCAGCTCCGGCCTCGGCACCTACGTCCGTGTCCTGCTCGCCCCGGACCCGCAGCACGCGCTGGACGAGGGCCACGTCATCGGCGAGCTGGCGCGCGAGCGGGCCCGGACGGTGCACCGGCTGACCGCCGCGGAGCAGCGCAGGGACGCCCTGGCCCGGGCCGCCCGCGCGGCCCTGGACACCCAGCTCACCCTCGCCGGCCGGCAGCAGAAGCAGCGCGACGAGGTCCTGACGAGGCTCGCCGACGTGGACCGGCTGCTGGCCGGCCTCACCCCGGACCAGCTGGCCACGATCGCCGCGCTGGAGCGGCAGGCCGTCACGGCGGCCCAGCAGCGGCTCACCACCGCGGGCGCCCTGCCCACGGCCCGCCCCGCCTCCCCCGCCGGCGACCGCGCGGTCCGCTACGCCATGGAGCAGCTGGGCAAGCCGTACGCGTGGGGCGCGCAGGGCCCCGGCTCCTACGACTGCTCGGGCCTGACCTCCGAGGCCTGGGAGCACGCGGGCACACCCATTCCGCGCACCAGCCAGGAGCAGTGGCGGCGGCTGAGGAAGGTCCCGCTGAACGAACTGCGGCCCGGCGACCTGGTGGTCTACTTCCCCGACGCGACCCACGTGGCGATGTACGTCGGGGACGGCAGGGTCGTCCAGGCACCGAGACCGGGAGAGGACGTCAAGGTCTCGCCCCTGGCGTCCTATCCGGTGCTCGGTGCCGTACGGCCGGATCAGGCCCCGGCGACCGAGGCCAGGTAGGCGCCCGTCTTCTCGGGGTCGTAGAAGAAGTTCTCGAAGTCGGCCGGGTCGTTGAACGCGTTGGCGAAGCGGTCCGCCACCGGCTGCAGCTGGCCGGCCGCGCCGATGAGGTTCAGGATGTGCTCCGGCGGCGGGGCGAGCATCGCGTTCGTCCACTTGGTGACGTGCTGCGCGGTGTTCCAGTAGCGGTCGAACGTCGCCTGCATCCAGGCCTCGTCGAACTCCTTGTCCCCGTGTTCGAGGATCGAGGCGAGGTAGGCGGCGGCGCACTTGGACGCCGAGTTGGAGCCCTGGCCGGTGATCGGGTCGTTGGCGACGACGACGTCCGCGACGCCGAGGACCAGGCCGCCGCCGGGGAGACGGCCGATCGGGTTGCGGACCGTGGGCGCGTAACGGCCCGCCAACGTGCCGCCGGCGTCGGTCAGTTCGACCTTGGTCGCCCGCGCGTACTCCCAGGGCGTGAACTTCTCCATGAGTTCCAGGGTCAGGGAGAGGTGCTCCGCCGGGTCCTTGACGCCGTTGAAGACGTCGAGCGGGCCGCCGGGTATGCCCTCCCAGAACAGGATGTCGGCGCGGCCGGAGGTGGTGAGCGTCGGCATGACGAACAGCTCGCCGACGCCCGGCACCAGGTTGCAGCGCACCGCGTCGAACTCCGGGTGCTCCGGGCGCGGACCGAGCCCGTGGACGTACGCCACCGCGAGGGCGCGCTGCGGCTCGCTGTACGGAGAGCGCGAGGCGTCGCGGCCGAACATCTGGACCAGTTCGCCCTTGCCGGCCGAGACCATGACGAGGTCGTAGGCGCGGGAGAAGTAGTCGAGGTCGCCGACCGCCGCGCCGTGGATGACCAGCTGGCCGCCGCGCTGCGCGAAGGTCTCCATCCAGCCGGCCATCTTCACCCGCTGGTCGACCGACTGCGCGTACCCGTCGAGCCTGCCCACCCAGTCGATCGCCCGCTGGGTGGGGCCCGGGTCGTGCGAGCCGGGGGCCGCGACCGAGACGCCGAGCCCCTCGATCTTCGGGGCCTGGGACTCCCAGAAGTTCAGCTGGAGATCGCGCTCGTGCTGCAGTGCCGTGTCGAACATGCACTGTGTCGACATGACCCGGCCGGTGCGGATCTCGTCCGCGGTCCGGTTCGACATCAAGGTGACCTCGTAGCCGTGCGACTGGAGGCCGAGGGCGAGCTGGAGGCCGGACTGGCCGGCTCCGACGACGAGTATCTTCCGCATGCGGGTGGTGGCTCCTAACAGGGACTACTCGGGGGTTTCGTCCAGCGCGTGGCCGACCAGGGCCAGGAGTGTCTCGATGGCCGAAATTCGACGCCGCGCATCCATGATCATGACAGGGATGCGTGCGGGGATCGTCAGCGCCTCCCGTACGTCCTCCGGCTCGAACACCTCGCTGCCGTCGAAGTGGTTGACGGCGACGACGTAGGGCAGCCCGCAGCTCTCGAAGTAGTCCAGCGCCGGGAAGCAGTCCTTCAGCCGGCGGGTGTCCGCCATGACGACCGCGCCGATCGCGCCACGCACCAGGTCGTCCCACATGAACCAGAACCGCTGCTGGCCCGGCGTGCCGAACAGGTAGAGCACCAGGTCGTCGTCGAGCGTGATGCGGCCGAAGTCCATGGCGACGGTGGTGGTGAGCTTGCCCGGCGTGGCGGTCAGGTCGTCGGTCCCCTCGCTCGCCTCGGTCATCAGCGCCTCCGTCTGCAGGGGCGTGATCTCCGAGACGGAGGTGACCAGCGTGGTCTTGCCGACGCCGAAGCCCCCGGCCACCACGATCTTCGTGGCTATGGGGGCCCGGGCACGGTCCGTCTGCCAGGACTTCAGGTCCTCGTCGGGCTCGGAGAACCCGGCCATGAGGGGAACGCCTGCGACCGCGGAGGCGGCGGCGTCAGAGACGACGGAGTCCACCGAGCACCCTTTCCAGCAGAGCGCGGTCCGGGCGGCCGGTGCCATGACCGGTTCCGGTGCCGTACACACGGATCTTTCCCTGGTCCGCCAGGTCGCTGAGGAGCACGCGGACCACGCCGAGCGGCATCTTCAGCAGCGCGGCGATCTCGGCCACCGTGCGCATACGGCGGCACAGTTCGACTATGGCCCGCATCTCCGGCATGACACGGCCCTGTGCACCGGTGAGGGAGCCGGCCGTCAGTTCCTTGCGCTCCTCGGGGGCTTCGAGCGCCGCCACGAACGTCTCCACGAGGAGGACGTGGCCGAAGCGGGTACGGCCGCCGGTGAGCGAGTAGGGGCGGACGCGGGCGGGCTTGCGGTCGCCGCCGCGCACGGGGAGTTTCCTGGGCGTGCCGCTCATCGGGTGCTCCCCGTCGACTCGGCTTCCAGGGACTTCCGCAGCTCGGTGCGGAGTTCGGGGGTCAGCACATGGCCGGCGCGGCCGACGAACAGGGCCATGTGGTACGCCACCACGCTCATGTCGCACTCGGCGCTGCCGTGCACCCCGAGCAGCGAGCCGTCACTGATGGACATCACGAACAGGCTGCCCTCCTCCATCGCGACCATCGTGTGCTTGACCCCGCCGAAGGCCATCAGCCGGGCGGCGCCGACGGTGAGGCTGCCGATGCCGGAGACGATGGTGGCGAGGTCGGCGGAGGAGCCGCGGGGCCCTTTCGCCGGCCGGTGCTGCCGGGAGCGCCGGGTGTGGCCCGGGTCGGACGAGAGCAGCAGCAGGCCGTCCGAGGAGACCACGGCGACCGACTGGATGCCGGGTACTTCTTCCACCAGGTTGGTCAGCAGCCAGTGCAGATTGCGGGCTTCACTGCTCAGGCCGTAGGTACTGGGCGCGGTCAACTGCTTGCCTCCTCGGCTGTGCCCCCCGTGGATTCTTCGGCGTGTGCGTAGCGGGCCGGCCGCTGGTGGCCGGCGGTCTGTTCCTGGATCTCCGCCTCTACGTCGCGGTAGCCGGCCTGGGCGCCGCTGCGGAACCCGCCGAGCCTCCTGCGGAGGGCCTCGGCGTCGACGGTGCCGGTCCGCCGGCGCGGGGCCTGGGCGGGGGCGGTGATCTTGGGTGTGCGCTTGGGCAGGCCCTTGCTGGTGACCCGCTCCTCCGCCTCGGCCTCGGCGAGGGCCTCGGCGTGGGCCTCCGTGCCGGCCTCCGTGCCGGCTCCGGCGGATTCGTTCCCCTCGGCGGCGTGCCCTGCGTCCGCGGCGCGTCCGGCACCGGCGGCCGCCGGGTCCGTGGGCGCCGCCTGGTCCGCGGGCGCTGCCTGGTCCATGGGCGCTGCCCGGTCCGCCGGTGTGGCCGGTCCGGCAGCGGCCGGGTCCTGGGCCAGGTCCGGGAGCAGCAGCTCCATCGTCGTCTCGGCGTAGGTCTCCGCCGGGGCCTTCGGGCGGGTCTCCGTGTGCTGGGTGGCGGCCGGGGCGGTCTGCTCGTGGACGGCGGGCTCCTCGCTCCCGCCGCCGCCCTCCTTGGCCCGTACCGCCTCCTCCGCCAGGGCGACCAGCGGGTCGGCGGCCTTCGTACGGCCGTGCAGGACGTTGGAGTTGACCTCGGCGTCGGCGCCGGGGAGGGAGAAGGTGCCAGTGCCGCTCATGGACGTGGTCTGCGGGGGCAGGGCGGCCGGCGGGGCCTCGGTGAGGAGGCTGGCGGGCAGGACCACGACCGCCGCGATGCCGCCCTGCTTCTGCTCACGCAGCTGCACGCGCACGCCGTGGCGGTGGGCGAGGCGCGCGACGACGTAGAGGCCGAGGCCGAGGCCGGCGTCGCCCTCGTGGTCGTAGTGCGACTCGGGGTCGAAGTCGGCCAGGCGGGCGTTGAGGTGCCCGAGGCGGTCGGCCGCCATGCCCATGCCCTCGTCCTGGACCGAGAGCATCACTTCGCCGCTCTCCAGCAGCCAGCCGGAGACCTCGACCGGGAGGTCCGGCGGGGAGAACGACGTGGCGTTCTCCATGAGTTCGGCGAGCAGGTGGGAGAGGTCGTCGGCCGCGAAGCCCGCGAGGTGGGCGTGCGGGGGCAGCGCCGCGATACGGACGCGTTCGTAGCGCTCGATCTCGCTGACCGCCGCCCGGACGACGTCGACCAGCGGGACCGGGCCGTGGTGCTGCTGGACGTGCTCGGTGCCGGCGAGGACCAGGAGGTTCTCGCTGTGCCGGCGCATGACCGTGGCGAAGTGGTCCAGCTTGAAGAGCGTGGCGAGACGCTCGGGGTCCTGTTCGCGGTCCTCCAGGCCCTCGATGACGGCGAGCTGGCGCTCGACCAGGCCGAGGGTGCGCAGCGCGAGGTTGACGAACGTGCCGCCGATGCTGGTGCGCAGCCGTGCCAACTGGTCGGCGGACTCGGCGAGTTCGGCGCGCAGCTGCTCGCGGGCGTCGGCCATCTTCTGGCGCTGGCCGACCAGGTGCTTGCGGTCGGTCTCCAGCGTGGCCACGCGCTCGTACAGGGCCGCCGCGTGCGCGTGCAGGGCGTTGACCGAGCGGACGACCTGGGCGAACTCGTCGTTGCGGCCGGTGAAGGCGATCGGTTCCCGGGTGGCCGGTTCCCCGGGCTCCGCGAGGCGCGCCGAGCCGCGGCGCAGCACGGACAGGGGGCGGGTCAGCGTCCGGGCCATGGCCGTCGCGATGCCCACGGCGACCAGCATCAGGGCGCCGAGCACGGCGACACGGATCTCCAGGGCGGTGACGTCGTCGTCCCGGAGTGCGGCGAGCTTCTTGGCCCGGTGGTCGTAGAGGGCCGATTCCGCGCCGCGCATCAGGTCGACCCGGGCGGACAGGGCCGCGTCCAGCTTCTTGGTGCTGGTGGCCGTCTCGCGGCCGGTGAGGCCGGGCTGGGCGGTGAGCGTGGCCAGGTACTGCTCCGCCGAGTTGACGTCCGGGCCCGTGACCGTCGTGTCGTAGGACTCGACGACGTCCTGGGGGGCGGTCTCGCGGAACTCGGCGAGGGCCGCGTCGGCGCGCAGCCGGGCCTGCTGGGCGGCGGCGGACAGGGCGTCACGCTGCTTGATGTCGGCCGCCGAGGCGGTGGAGGTCGTGAGGGGCAGGCCGGTGACCGGATTGATCACCGTACGGGTGACGGAGGGCACGTTCAGCGCGGCCAGCAGCAGACCGCGGGCGGCGGCGGACTGCTGCACGGCGGTGTCCAGTTCGGCGAGCGCGTGGGCACCGGAGCCGGCCCGTGCGGGCGACTGCTCGGCCAGCTGCTCGGTGAGCCGGTGCAGTGCGGTGATCGTCGCCGAGTAGGCCTGGTGGGCCTGGAGGGCCGTGGTCTTGCCGGTGAGCGCGTCATGGCGGACGGCGTCGATGCCGTCGAGGGCACCGCGCAGGCTCGCCGGGGTGCCGGACTCGGCGCGCAGGTCCTCGACCTCACGGTCGACGCGGGCGCTGCGGTCCTCGGAGGGGGCCTTCGACTTGGGGCGCCCGGCCGCGATGTAGGAGGTGACCTCGTCGCGCTCGTCGGCGAGGGAGTTCGCGAGGGCGAGCGCGTCCTCGGTGCGGGTGGCCAGCGTCACCAGGTCCTGTGAGTCGCTGACCTGCTGGGAGGCGCTGAGCAGGGAAGGCGTCCCGGCGCCCGCGATCGCGGCGGCCACCACGGCGACGGCGACGATGAGCCGACTGCGCACATGAGTGGGGCGGCCTGTGCCGACGGGGGTCTGCTGGGCGGTCCCCGTGGGGTCCGTCTGCCTGCCTGTGCGCCGAGGCCGCTTTTTCTGCACCGGTGCTCGCATTCCTGAACTCGTCTACCCAGGGGCCCGGGTGGCGCCCCATCAGCTCGGTGCCACGTGGTGCGTACACCCGGTTCGTACGGTTCCCGACCCTCCCAGTGCCGGTGGGCGGTGGTCGCGCATCACCTGACCCGCCACCCGAAGGAGTGAACATCGGAGGGGAGTTGGCGGGCAAGTTCCCATGGCGCGTGCACTGCCCCCGCGGGGCGTGCCGGTTGGACGCACGGGACAGGCTTTGGCAGTATTCGCCACCCACGCCTTCCCGGAATGGCTCATTCTGCCGCAAAGCAGGCGCCTGACCTGCGGGGTCGTATCAATTCGAGGATAGTTGCCAGCCTTTGGCGAATCCTGTGAAGGCCTCGTGCAGACTGGCCGGATGCGAACTGATCTCGTTTCGGAACCCGGCGAGGCGAACCGCCCCAACGAGGACTTCGCCGGTGTCGGACTACCCGCTTCCGGACAGGGCGGTTGCGTGATCGTCCTGGACGGGGTGACACCTCCGAAGGGCGGGACGGGGTGTCTGCATTCCGTTCCCTGGTTCACTGCGCGGCTCGGCGGCGCACTGACCGAACTGACCGTTTCCGGGCGAGATCTGACGCTTCCCGAGATCCTCTCGCGGGCGATCGCCCGGACCGCCGAGGCCCATGTACAAACCTGTGAGCTTTCTCACCCGCGAACCCCCCAGGCGACCGTCGCCCTGGCCCGCTGGTCCGCCGACGCGGTCGAGTACCTGGTGCTGTCCGACGCCGCGCTGCTGCTGACGGCTCCGGACGGCACGGTCACCCCGGTCCTGGACGACCGTCTGGCCCGGCTGCCGCGCTCCGCGCTCGCCACCGACGCCCTGGTGGACGCGGACCTGCGCAACAAGGAGGGCGGCTTCTTCACGGCCGCCGCCGACCCCTCGGTGGCGGCCCGCGCGGTGAGCGGCACCGCGCCGCGCGGTGCGGTGCGGGCCCTGGCCGCGCTGACGGACGGGGCGACCCGCTGGACGGAGAAGTTCCACGAGGGCGACTGGACGGCCCTGTTCGGCATGGTCGAGAAGGAGGGCGCCCGGGCGCTGGTGGACCGGGTGCGGGAGCTGGAGACCGCGGACCGGGAGGAACGGGCGTTCCTGCGCCGCAGCAAGACGCACGACGACGCGACGGTGGTGTACGTGGAGCTGTGACCGGCTCCCCGTGCGCCACCGTCGGGTCTACTTCTCCATGACGTCGTTCAACTGGTGCAGCAGCCTGGCCAGTTCCGCGACCTCCCGGCGGTCCCAGTGGGCCAGCTGGCTGACGTAGCGGGCGCGGCGGGCCTCGCGGACCTTGCCGACCCGGCTGCGCCCCTCGTCGGTGAGCGTGACGAGCCAGGCGCGGCCGTCGGCGGGGTCGGGTTCGCGGGCGATCAGGCCCAGCTCCTCCAGGGCGCGCAGCTGGCGGGACATGGTGGCCTTGCCGACACCGATGTAGGCGGCGAGTTCCGTGGCCCGCCGACCGCCGCACTCGTCGAGCCGGATGAGCAGCCCGTACGCGGAGGACTCCAGGTCGGGATGGACCTCGCGGGCCATCTCGCCCTGGTTCGCCCGGGCGCGCCGGAGCAGCACGGTCAACTCCCGTTCCAGAGCCAGGAATTCCTGGTCTGCACCACTGGGCGTCATCTGCCCGGCGGCGCGATGTGCGCCGTCGTTTCCGTCGTCGTGCACGTCAGCACCCCTGCCCGGTTTCGCGTTCCTGAAAGTTTCTGCCAAAAGTCGTCATTGCCGCAGCTCCGTCAGTATTTCGCAGGCGTAGACCAACGGCGGCGTCCGGACCCCCTTCCCACCCCGTCATCTACGTGCGTAGCTTCCTTAGCAGGCAATGAATGGCATGCCCACGCCAGTGGGACGGACCCCCCACATTCTCGCTCCCCCCACCTCATTTCCCGGAGGCACGTCATGCCCGTGCACAGACCCGGCTCCGACCGCACCTCCCGCACCTCCCGCATCCCGCGCCCGCCGCGCCCGCGCCCCGTCGCCGTCCTCGTCACGGCCGTGCTCGCGGCGCTCTCCCTCAGCCTTCCCCTCACCTCCGCCCAGGCCGCGGCAACTCCCCGCCGCGGCTCCGCCCACATGGGCATGGGCGTCCTCGCCCACGACGGACGGCACGGCACCCCCGCCCCCGGTGCCGTCACCCAGACCGAGGGCGTGGACGTCGCCGGCTACCAGGGCAACGTCGACTGGCCGACCCTGTGGAACAGCGGGGTCAGGTGGGCGTACACCAAGGCCACGGAAGGCACGTACTACACGAACCCGTACTTCGCCCAGCAGTACAACGGCTCGTACAACGTGGGCATGATCCGCGGCGCCTACCACTTCGCGACCCCGGACACCACCAGCGGCGCCGCCCAGGCCAACTACTTCGTCGACCACGGCGGCGGCTGGTCCAAGGACGGCAAGACCCTGCCCGGCGCCCTCGACATCGAGTGGAACCCGTACGGCGCCGAGTGCTACGGCAAGTCGGCGAGCGCGATGGTCAGCTGGATCGCCGACTTCCTGGGCACCTACAAGTCACGCACCGGCCGGGACGCCGTGATCTACACGGCGACCAGCTGGTGGAGCGACTGCACCGGCAACTACGGCGGCTTCGCGGCGAACAACCCGCTGTGGATCGCCCGGTACGCCTCGGACCCGGGGACGCTGCCGGCCGGCTGGTCGTACTACACGATGTGGCAGTACACCTCCTCCGGCCCGACCGTCGGCGACCACGACAAGTTCAACGGCGCCCTGGACCGGGTGCAGGCGCTGGCCAACGGCTGACGCTCCTGTCAGGGCCTCGGTGACCCCCGCCGGCCGGCGGGGGTCACTGCGTTGGTGCTCCAGGCCGCCCCGGACGATGCTGGTCAGGGAGAGCCTGCCGAGCAGGGGCGAGATGAGCGGCGATGGAGCGACAGGAGCGGCAGTCGACGTACACGGCCACGGCCACCATCGACGAGCACGGCATCCTCACGGGCTGGAGCGACGGCGCACGGCAGCTGCTCGGCTACGACTCCCCCGCGGTCGTCGGCCGCCCCGCCACCGCCCTGCTCGCCGCCGACGGCGGATCGGCCCGCCGGGTGCTGGCCGGGCGGCGGCGCTGGAACGGCACCGTCCCGCTGCGCCACCGCGACGGCCGGCTCCTGGAACTGGGCGTGCTCGCGCACCGCCGGACCTCGGACACCGGGGTCACCGACTGGCTCGTGGTGAGCGCCGTACCGGCCCGGACGCGGCCGCCGCGGGGCGAGCCACTGGAGGAGTGGACGTTCCTGCAGTCCCCGTTCCCGCTCGCCATCTTCGACGCCGAGCTGCGCCTGGTGCGGGCCAACCACCGGATGGAGTGCGCCCTCACCCTGCCCGAGGCCGCGATGCGCGGGCTCGGCCTGCCGCACATCGTGCCCGGCGCCGGGAGCGAGGAGGCCGACCGGTCGATGCGGCGCGCGCTGGAGTCGGGCCGGGCGCAGGAGACCCGGGTCCGGCTCGGCCCGGAGCTGGACCGCGGCATCGTGCTCACCCCGCTGAAGGACGCGGGCGGCACGGTGCGGGCCGTCTGCATGTCCACCCGGCCCCCACTCGCCCCGGACTCCCCAGTCGCCCCGGACTCCGCGGTCACCGGGGACTCGGCGGGCGCCCGGGGCTCCGCGGCCGCGCCGGCCGGGAGCGGCGTGGGCACCGGTACGGCGGCGGACCGGGCGCGGGCCGCGCAGGAACTGGGCGAGGTCACCGTCCCCCGGCTCGCCGACGTCATGGCGGTCGACCTGCTCGACACCCCGCCCGAGGGGGCCGAGGACTCCGGCCCGCCGCCGGGCCCGGTCGTGCTGCGCCGCGCCGCCCTGCGCGGCGTACCGGACGAGGAGCGGCGCGGGCCAGGCGCCGACGTGGGCGAGACCGTCGTGTGCCCGCCGGACTCCCCGCCCGCGCAGTGCCTGGCGGCCGGCCGGCCGCTGCTGTACGACACCACGGACCCGGGCGTCGCCGAGTGGGCGGCGGTGGACCCGGGCGCGGTCTGGCTGCGGGCGACCGGGACGCGCTCGCTGCTGGCGGTGCCGCTGCTCGCCGAGGGGGGCGTGCTCGGCGTGGCCCTGTTCGGCCGGCGCCGCGACCGGGAGCCGTTCGGCCCCGACGGGCTGCGGCAGGCCGAGGAGTTCTCGGCCAGGGCCGCGGCCGGCATCCGGCAGGCCCGCGACCACTCCCGGGCCCGCACCTCCACGATGGCCCTGCAGCGCAGCCTGCTCCCGCACACCCTGCCCGACCAGGCGGCACTGGAGGTCGCCAGCCGCTATCTGCCCGCCGCCACCCGGGCCGGGGTGGGCGGCGACTGGTTCGACGTGATCCCGCTGTCCGGGGCCCGGGTGGCGCTCGTCGTGGGCGACGTCGTCGGGCACGGCATCCGCGCCTCGGCCGCCATGGGCCGGCTGCGCACCGCGGTGCGCACCCTGGCCGACGTCGATCTGCCGGCCGACGAGCTGCTGACCCACCTCGACGACCTGGTCCTGCGGCTCGCCGCCGACGAGGGCAGCGCGGACCCGGCCGGCGAGACCGCGGGCGGCATCGGCACCACCTGTCTGTACGCGGTCTACGACCCCGTCTCGCGCCGGTGCACCCTCGCACGGGCCGGGCATCCGCCGCCTGCCGTGGTCACCCCGGACGGCGCCGTCCGCTTTCTCGACGTGCCCGCCGGGCCGCCGCTCGGGCTCGGCGGGCTGCCGTTCGAGGCCGTCGAGAGCGAACTTCCCGAGGGCAGCCTGCTCGCCCTCTACACCGACGGGCTGCTCGAGGCCCGCGAGCACGACATCGACGAGGCCCTGGACAAGATGTTCGCCGCGCTCGGCCGGCCCGCGAGGTCGCTGGAGGCGGTCTGCGACCACGTCCTGACCGCGCTGCTGAGCCACCGGCCCGACGACGACATCGCCCTGCTCCTCGCCCGCACCCGCGTCCTGCACGAGGACCGGGTCGCCGCCTGGGAGCTGGCGGACGACCCCGCGACGGTCGCCCACGCCCGCCGTCTCACCGAGGAGCAGCTGTCCACCTGGGGCCTGGACAAGGTCGCCTTCACCACGGAGCTGATGGTCAGCGAGCTGGTCACCAACGCCATCCGCTACGGCCGCCCGCCCATCCAGCTCCGGCTGATCCACCAGGACGCGACCCTGATCTGCGAGGTGTACGACGCGAGCGGCACCACTCCGCACATGCGCCGCGCCCGCATCTTCGACGAGGGCGGCCGGGGTCTGCTGCTGATCGCCCAGCTCGCCGAGCGCTGGGGCACCCGGCACGACCGGGTCGGCAAGACGGTGTGGGCGGAGCAGTCGCTCCCCGCGGCCGCCGGGTGAGATCGCTTCCCGCGGCCGCCGGGTGAGTCAGCCGCGGCCGCCGTTGCCGCCGCGGCCGCCTTGACCGCTGGTCTCGCACCCGGTGCCGAGGCAGGTCCCGCCGTTGCCGCCGCGCCCGCCGTTGCCGCCGCCGCCCGTGCCCGTCGCGGCGCCGCCGTTGCCGCCGGCGCCGCCGCCCACGCTGCCCGAGCAGACGCCGACGCAGATCCCGCCGTTGCCGCCCTTGGTGCCGTCCCGGCCCGCCGCCCCGTCGGTGCCGTTGCCGCCGTTGGCGCTGCCGTCGCAGAGCCCGGCACAGATGCCGCATCGTGCGCGTGGCCCGCGGAAGACACAGCTCGCGCCCTAATGGATCCAGTGCTCACGCCCAACCTGCCCGGCGCGCACGCCATCCCATCAGCAGTCCGGCCTCCCGGCCGACCAAGCAGGGGCACGGTCTGACACCAGAGCTCGAACGGCTCAGGTGTGGGTAGTGCTCACCTGCTGGCGGCCACTCATCGAGTCTCACTCACGACTCGATGAGTCCCATTAGGTGAGGAACGCCCTGGCCCAGGACGGCGGATCCGGTGGCGCAGCGCGGTCCACCAGGGTCGGCGTACGGCGCCGGGGGCCGGCGTCGGCGACGGCCGCGCGCAGGGCCGCGACGAACTCCAGGCAGCTGCCGTACCGGTCGTCCGGCGCCTTGGCCAGGGCCCTGCGCACGACGCCGTCGGCGGCCGGGGGCAGGCCCGGCCGCCGCGCACCGAGGGCGGGGGGAGGCTCGTACTGGTGGGCCCGGAGCAGGTCCAGGGGGTCCTCCCGGCGGAAGGGCGGGGTGCCCGCGAGCATCTCGTGGACGACGCAGGCCAGGCTGTACAGGTCGGCCCTGCCGTCCACCGGGCGCCCGGCGATCCGCTCGGGGGCCACGTAGTCGAGGGTGCCGACGAACTCGCCCGCGCCGGTGAAGCCGGTGAGCGACAGCGACTTCTTCGCCAGCCCGAAGTCGGTGAGGTAGACGTGCTCGGGGTGCTCGCTGTCGACGCCCCTGGCGACCAGGACATTGGCCGGTTTGACGTCCCGGTGCACCAGGTCGTGCGCGTGGGCCGCGTCGAGCGCGGATGCCAGCTGGGCCGCGATGCGCAGCGCGGCCGGCACCGGCAGCGGGCCCGCCCGGTCGATCAGGGCCCGCAGATCCTGGCCGTCGACGAGGCACATGGCGATGTAGAGGACCCCGTCGGCCTCGCCCGCCTCGAAGACGGGGACGATGTGGGGGTGCTCGATGGCCGCGGCCACCCGCGACTCCTGGGTGAAGCGGCGCCGGAAGGCCTCGTTGCGGGTGTACTCGGGAGCCAGCAGCTTGAGCGCGACCGTACGCCCCAGACGCAGGTCCTTGGCGCGGTAGACGACGGCCATGCCGCCACGGCCGAGTTCGCGCTCCACCCGGTATCCCGCGATCTCGGCCCCGATCAGCCCGGAGGGGCTCCTGGGCGGCCAGCCCACGCCCGAATTCTACCGACCCACACCCGACCCATAACGACCCATAACAATCCATATCGATACGAGCGTATGGCGAAGGCCCGGGCCTCCCTCACGGGACCCGGGCCTTCGCCCGTCCGGCCGCGTCCGTCACGCCGCGACCGGAACCTCCGGCACCGCGCCGTTCACGGCGGGCGCGAGCGCCAGCTGGAGGACCTGGCGGACGTCGGTCACGGTGTGGACGTCCAGCCTGTCCAGCACCTCGGCCGGGACGTCGTCCAGGTCGGGTTCGTTGCGCTTGGGGATGATCACGGTGGTCACCCCGGCGCGGTGGGCGGCGAGCAGCTTCTGCTTCACGCCGCCGATGGGCAGCACCCGGCCGGTCAGCGAGACCTCGCCGGTCATCGCCACGTCCGTGCGGACCAGCCGGCCCGAGAGGAGGGACGCGAGGGCGGTGGTCATCGTGATGCCCGCGCTCGGGCCGTCCTTCGGGACTGCGCCCGCCGGGAAGTGGATGTGCACGCCCCGGTCCTTCAAGTCGGCCACCGGCAGCTCCAGTTCGGCACCGTGGCTGCGCAGGAAGCTCAGCGCGATCTGCGCCGACTCCTTCATCACGTCGCCGAGCTGACCGGTCAGGGTCAGCCCCGCCGCGCCCGTCTCCGGGTCGGCCAGGGACGCCTCCACGAAGAGGACGTCGCCGCCCGCTCCCGTGACCGCGAGGCCGGTCGCCACGCCCGGGACGGACGTACGGCGCTCGGCCGGGTCCTGGGCGGACTCGGGCACGTGGTGCGGGCGCCCGATCAGCGCGCGCAGGTCCTCGTCCCGGACGGTGAACGGCAGCTCCCGCTCGCCGAGTTCGTGCTGGGCCGCGACCTTGCGCAGCAGCCGCGCGATGGACCGCTCCAGGGTGCGCACGCCCGCCTCACGGGTGTACTCGCCGGCGAGCCTGCGCAGGGCGCCCTCGTCGATCGTGACCTCGTCCTTGTTCAGACCGGCCCGCTCCAGCTGGCGCGGGAGCAGGTGGTCACGGGCGATGACGACCTTCTCGTCCTCGGTGTATCCGTCCAGTCGCACAATCTCCATACGGTCGGCGAGGGCCTCCGGGATTGCTTCCAGGACGTTGGCGGTGGCGAGGAAGACGACGTCGGACAGGTCCAGCTCGACTTCCAGGTAGTGGTCCCGGAAGGTGTGGTTCTGCGCCGGGTCGAGGACTTCGAGCAGGGCCGCGGCCGGGTCGCCGCGGAAGTCGGAGCCCACCTTGTCGATCTCGTCCAGCAGGACGACCGGGTTCATGGAACCGGCCTCCTTGATCGCACGCACGATCCGGCCGGGCAGCGCACCGACGTACGTACGCCGGTGGCCGCGGACCTCGGCCTCGTCACGGACGCCGCCGAGGGCGACGCGGACGAACTTGCGGCCCATCGCGTGCGCGACGGACTCGCCGAGCGAGGTCTTGCCGACGCCGGGCGGGCCGACGAGGGCCAGTACGGCACCGCCGCGCCGCCCGCCGATGACGCCGAGGCCCCGCTCACCGCGCCGCTTGCGCACGGCCAGGTACTCGGTGATGCGCTCCTTCACGTCCTGAAGGCCCGCGTGCTCGGCGTCCAGGACCGCCTTGGCGCCCTGGATGTCGTACGCATCCTCGGTGCGCTCGTTCCACGGCATCTCCAGGACGGTGTCCAGCCAGGTGCGGATCCAGGAGCCCTCCGGCGACTGGTCGCTGGACCGCTCCAGCTTGTCGACCTCCTTGAGCGCGGCCTCGCGGACCTTCTCGGGCAGGTCGGCGGCCTCGACGCGGGCGCGGTAGTCGTCGGGCTCCTCGCCGTCCTGCTCGCCGTTCAGCTCGCGCAGTTCCTTGCGGACGGCCTCGAGCTGGCGGCGCAGCAGGAACTCGCGCTGCTGCTTGTCGACGCCCTCCTGGACGTCCTTGGCGATGGTCTCGGCCACGTCCTGCTCGGCGAGGTGGTCACGCAGCTGCTGCGTGGCGAGCCTGAGCCGGACCACCGGGTCGGCGGTCTCCAGCAGCTCGACCTTCTGTTCGATGGTGAGGAACGGTGAGTAGCCGGAGTTGTCGGCGAGCGCGGAGACGTCCTCGATGGCCTGGACGCGGTCCACGACCTGCCAGGCGCCGCGCTTCTTCAGCCAGGTGCTGGCCAGCGCCTTGTACTCCTTGACGAGGTCCGCGACCTGACCCGGCAGCGGCTCGGGCACGCTCTCCTCGATCCGGGCGCCCTCGACCCACAGGGCGGCGCCCGGGCCGGTGGTGCCGGCGCCGATCCGCACCCGGCTGCGGCCGCGGATCAGAGCCCCCGGGTCACCGTCGGCCAGCCGGCCGACCTGCTCGACCGTGCCGAGCACACCGGTCTTGGCGTACGTGCCGTCGACGCGCGGCACCAGCAGCACCGTGGGCTTTCCGGGCGCGGACCGGGCGGCGGCCTGTGCGGCCTCCACCGCGGCTCGCACCTCGGTGTCGCTCAGGTCCAGCGGAACCACCATGCCGGGCAGCACGACCTCGTCGTCGAGCGGCAGCACGGGCAGGACAAGCGTGAACGCCGTGGACTCAGCAGCCATGATCTCCCCTTCGGCAGTCAACTTGAGCTATGCCGACTCAACCTCTGGGCATGGGGCTGGTGTTCCCCGGGTCTGTTCGCTGTGAGCGATCAGGGGGTGACGCAGAGACCTCCGCAGGTGGAGGGGTCAGGCGGCGCGCGCCCAGCGGCGCACGAAGCGCCAGCTCGCCACTCCTATGGTGAGCGCGATCAGGTGGCCCCAGTCCGTCATCGGGTCCACGAACTCGGCCAGGTCGCTCAGCAGCAGGCCGCCCACCACGGTCAGCAGGGGCCAGCGCAGCCAGGGGCCGAGCAGGCCCGCCAGGGCGCCGATGCTCGCGGCCACGCCGAAGCTGATGCCGTAGTCGAGGCGGTGCAGCGAGCTGGCGGGAAGGTGGCCGAACAGGACGGCGAGGCCCACCGGGATCTCGGTCGCGAGCGTGGCCAGGACGTGTCCGGCCAGGAACACACAGGCCGCCCGCGCCCCGCCTATGCGCCGCTCCAGCGCGGTGAGCACCAGCACGAAGGCGGCCGTGTACGGCGAGAAGATCCCGCCCGCGATCCACAGCGCGCTCGCCAGCAGCACCTGCGCGGGCATGCGCACCAGGTGGGACACGTCCGTGCTGGAGTTCTGGTAGAGCACGTTCATCAGCTGGGGGGCGGCCACGGCCGCGAGGGCGGAGGTGAGGGCCAGGACCGCCGCGTAGGCGAAGGTGAAGGGTGTGCCGGCCGGGGTGGGCAGCAGCCGCCACAACCGGGCGCCGAGCGGGAGCGGGCGGACCTCGAGGGGGACGGGAGCGGGAGCCGTGGCGCCGCGCTGGCGGGGCATGCCGTCCAGCAGGGCCGGGAACACGGCGGCGGTGCCGTCGGACAGGGGCGTGCCCGCGGGGGGCGGGGACGCGGCCGCCACAGGGCCCGTCGCGGTCCGTTCCACGATGAGGCGCTCCTTCCGTCGCGCCCCACCCTTGGGGCTCGAAGGTCCGCGTGTCTATGACCGACGCCACGCGAGAGCCGATTCACAGCAACCTCTCACGCTGGGGCGGCGTCCGCACCTCGCCGCACACCCACCGCCCGGCATCGCACGAACGGGTACATCGCACCATGCCGGCCCCCTCGCCATCCGTAATTCCCGTGAACGACAAGGCGTGTTCAAGCAGGATGGGAGCATGACTGCCGCCCACGACGCTCCCGTGGTCCTCGACCGGCGCGACGGCCCGTACGGCGAGGTGGTGCTGCGCAGGCACGGCGCACTGCTCCAGATCATCGCCAACGGGTGTTTCCTGATGGACACTTCCGACGGCCGCTCGGAACGGCTGCTGATCGACGCGGCGTACGACGCGCTGGACGGCCGGCCGGGCCCCGCGGTGCTGATCGGCGGCCTGGGGGTGGGATTCTCGCTCGCACACGCCGCGGCGGATCCACGCTGGGGAAGGATCACCGTCGTGGAACGGGAACCCGCCGTCATCGACTGGCACCGGGACGGACCGCTGGCGGAGCTGTCCGCCGGGGCGCTCGGTGATCCGCGCACACAGGTCGTGCGGGATGATCTCGTGAGCTACGTCCATGAGACTTCGGACACGTTCGACGCGTTGTGCCTGGACATCGACAACGGACCCGGCTGGACCGTCACGGACGGCAACACCGGACTGTACGCTCCGGCCGGACTCGCCGCCTGCGCAAGGGTGTTGAGACCCGGCGGGGTGCTCGCGGTGTGGTCGGCCGAACCCTCTCCGGATTTTGAAGGAACCATGCGGAATGCCGGGTTCCGGCAGGTGCGTACCGAAGAGGTGCCGGTTGCCCGGGGCGTTCCGGACGCTGTGCACCTCGGGGTCCGCCCTGGATAGCGACAGCGCGGTGGATCCCCGTAATGTGCTGCCCTGACGCGGATCATTCAAGCGTCAATCGCAGACATGGGATCACCCCACGGATTCCGGAAAGCAACAAGCAGGGGCGGGCGATGGAGCAGACACATACCTCCCAGAGCGGCGCGACGAGCACCCAGGGCGCCCAGCGCCGGGTGCTGGTCGTCGAGGACGACCCCACGATCGTCGACGCCATCGCGGCCCGGCTGCGCGCTGAGGGATTTCTCGTACAGACCGCGATGGACGGTCCGGCAGCGGTCGACACGGCGGAGGCCTGGCAGCCCGACCTGCTGATCCTCGACATCATGCTGCCGGGCTTCGACGGGCTCGAGGTCTGCCGGCGGGTGCAGGCACAGCGGCCGGTGCCGGTGCTGATGCTGACCGCGCGGGACGACGAGACGGACATGCTCGTCGGTCTCGGGGTCGGCGCGGACGACTACATGACCAAGCCGTTCTCGATGCGGGAGCTGGCCGCGCGCGTGCACGTGCTGCTGCGCCGGGTGGAGCGGGCGGCCCTCGCCGCCACCACGCCCCGCTCCGGCATCCTGCGCCTCGGCGAGCTGGAGATCGACCACGCGCAGCGCCGGGTGCGGGTGAAGTCCGAGGACGTCCACCTGACGCCCACCGAGTTCGACCTGCTGGTGTGCCTGGCGAACACCCCGCGCGCGGTGCTCTCCCGCGAGCAGCTGCTGGCCGAGGTCTGGGACTGGGCGGACGCCTCCGGGACCCGTACCGTCGACAGCCACATCAAGGCGCTGCGCCGGAAGATCGGCGCCGAGCGGATCCGTACGGTGCACGGCGTGGGCTACGCCCTGGAGACACCGACGCCATGAACGACGACGGGCGCCAGGCCGCACGGAGGAGCCCCGGGGAGGATCCCTGGGGCGGTGTGCGCCCGTTCTCGGTCAAGACCAAGCTGGGCGCGCTGGTCGTCATCGCGGTGCTGATCACCACCGGCCTGTCGATGATCGCGGTGCACACCAAGACCGAGCTGCGCTTCATCACGGTCTTCTCGATGATCGCCACCCTGCTGATCACGCAGTTCGTGGCGCACTCGCTGACCATGCCGCTGGACGAGATGAACACCGTGGCGCGGTCGATCTCGCAGGGCGACTACACCCGCCGGGTGCGGGAGAACCGCCGGGACGAGCTGGGCGACCTCGCCGAGACGATCAACGTCATGGCGGACGAGCTGGAGGCCCAGGACCGGCAGCGAAAAGAGCTGGTCGCGAACGTCTCCCATGAGCTGCGCACGCCCATCGCCGGGCTGCGCGCCGTGCTGGAGAACATCGTCGACGGGGTCACCGAGGCCGACCAGGAGACCATGCGGACGGCCCTGAAACAGACCGAGCGGCTGGGCCGGCTGGTGGAGACCCTGCTGGACCTGTCCCGGCTCGACAACGGCGTCGTCCCGCTGAAGATGCGCCGTTTCGAGGTGTGGCCGTACCTGTCCGGCGTGCTGAAGGAGGCCAACATGGTGGCCTCGGCACGGGCGGGCATCGCCTCCGGCTCCGGCAGCCACACGCGCACCGACGTCCACCTCCACCTGGACGTCTCCCCGCCGGAGCTGACCGCGCACGCGGACCCCGAGCGCATCCACCAGGTTGTCGCGAACCTGATCGACAACGCGGTCAAGCACAGCCCGCCGCACGGCCGGGTCACGGTGAAGGCGCGGCGCGGGCCGCAGCCGGAGTCGCTGGAGCTGGAGGTCCTGGACGAGGGCCCCGGCATCCCGCGCTCGGAGTGGCACCGGGTCTTCGAGCGCTTCAACCGGGGCGCGGTCACCCGGCCGCACGGCCCCGGCAGCGACGGCGGCACGGGCCTCGGCCTCGCGATCGCCCGCTGGGCGGTGGATCTGCACCGTGGCCGGATCGGCGTGGCCGAATCCGAGCGGGGCTGCCGGATCATCGTCACCCTTCCGGGACTGACTTCCGTCTCAAGTTGACGTAAAGTCCGAACCGGAAGCACAAGATCCACGACGGTCGCCGCCCTTCTGCGCAGCTGGACACGTGTGATCAGGGACAGGCCCGCGCCACCCTTCGGAGGAAGGCGCGCCGGGTCCGTTCCGGTGCACCTTCCCACATGCGGAACCACGCTTGTTTCCCGCCATATCAAGCCCTGAAACAAGATTTCCGATGTGACTTACGCGACGATGACCTTGCTCGACCTGACCTTCCCGCCTGTGGGGGCGTAGCCTTAATTCCCGCTGTCCACCACCTTGTGAAGCGGAAGAGGGCGGTTGCCGCCGTGTCGCCACAGTCCCCCAGTAACCCGAGCGTCTCGACCGACGACCAAGCCGGGAAGAACCCCGCTGCTGCGTTCGGTCCCAACGAGTGGCTCGTCGACGAGATCTATCAGCAGTACCTCCAGGACCCGAATTCGGTAGACCGCGCCTGGTGGGACTTCTTCGCCGATTACAAGCCGGGAGCACCTGCCACCCCGGCTGCGGCGGGTACTGCGGCCGCGGGGGCCGCAGGGACCACCTCCACGGCCCCGCAGGCCCAGCCCGCGGCTCCGGCCCCCCAGGCCGCCGCGCCGGCTCCGGCCGCCCCGAAGCCCGCCGCGGCCCCTGCCCCGGCACCGGCCCCGCGGCTCAGGCCGCCCCGGCCCCGGCCAAGCGGCGCAGCCCGCACAGGCGCCCGCCCAGCCGTAAGCCGCCGCCAAGGCCGCCCCGGCCGCCGCGGCCCCCGAGGGCCCGGAGCTGGTCACGCTGCGCGGCCCGGCCGCCGCGGTCGCGAAGAACATGAACGCCTCGCTGGAGCTGCCGACCGCCACCTCGGTCCGCGCGGTCCCGGTGAAGCTGCTGTTCGACAACCGCATCGTCATCAACAACCACCTCAAGCGCGCCCGCGGCGGGAAGATCTCCTTCACGCACCTGATCGGGTACGCGATGGTGCAGGCCATCAAGGCCATGCCGTCGATGAACTGGTCGTTCGGCGAGAAGGACGGCAAGCCGACCCTCGTCAAGCCGCCGCACGTCAACCTGGGCCTCGCCATCGACCTGGTGAAGCCCAACGGCGACCGCCAGCTCGTCGTCGCCGCCATCAAGAAGGCCGAGACCCTGAACTTCTTCGAGTTCTGGCAGGCCTACGAGGACATCGTCCGTCGCGCCCGCGACAACAAGCTGACGATGGACGACTTCACCGGCGTCACGGTCTCCCTGACCAACCCCGGCGGCCTCGGCACCGTCCACTCCGTGCCGCGCCTGATGCCCGGCCAGTCCGTGATCATGGGCGTCGGCTCCATGGACTACCCCGCGGAGTTCCAGGGCACCAGCCAGGACACCCTGAACAAGCTCGGCGTCTCGAAGGTCATGACGCTCACGTCGACCTACGACCACCGGGTGATCCAGGGCGCCGCCTCCGGCGAGTTCCTGCGCGCCGTCGCCAACCTTCTCCTCGGTGAGAACGGCTTCTACGACGACATCTTCGAGGCCCTGCGGATTCCGTACGAGCCGGTGCGCTGGCTCAAGGACATCGACGCCTCGCACGACGACGACGTCACCAAGGCCGCCCGTGTCTTCGAGCTGATCCACTCCTACCGGGTCCGCGGCCACGTGATGGCCGACACCGACCCGCTGGAGTACCGCCAGCGCAAGCACCCCGACCTGGACATCGTCGAGCACGGCCTCACCCTGTGGGACCTGGAGCGCGAGTTCGCCGTCGGCGGCTTCGCCGGCAAGTCGATGATGAAGCTGCGCGACATCCTCGGCGTGCTGCGCGACTCGTACTGCCGCACCACCGGCATCGAGTTCATGCACATCCAGGACCCCAAGCAGCGCAAGTGGATCCAGGACCGGGTCGAGCGCGGGCACTCCAAGCCGGAGCGCGAGGAGCAGCTGCGCATCCTGCGCCGGCTGAACGCCGCGGAGGCCTTCGAGACCTTCCTGCAGACGAAGTACGTCGGCCAGAAGCGCTTCTCGCTGGAGGGCGGCGAGTCCGTCATCCCGCTGCTGGACGCGGTGATCGACTCCGCGGCCGAGTCCCGCCTGGACGAGGTCGTCATCGGCATGGCCCACCGCGGCCGCCTGAACGTCCTCGCCAACATCGTCGGCAAGTCGTACGCGCAGATTTTCCGCGAGTTCGAGGGCAACCTCGACCCGAAGTCGATGCACGGCTCCGGCGACGTGAAGTACCACCTGGGCGCCCAGGGCACCTTCACCGGCCTGGACGGCGAGCAGATCACGGTCTCGCTGGCCGCGAACCCGTCCCACCTGGAGACGGTCGACCCGGTCATCGAGGGCATCGCCCGCGCCAAGCAGGACATCATCAACAAGGGCGGCACGGACTTCACGGTCCTGCCGGTGGCGATCCACGGCGACGCGGCCTTCGCGGGCCAGGGCGTGGTGGCCGAGACCCTGAACATGTCGCAGCTGCGCGGCTACCGCACCGGCGGCACGGTCCACATCGTCATCAACAACCAGGTCGGCTTCACCGCGGCCCCCGAGTCCTCGCGTTCCTCCATGTACGCGACGGACGTGGCCCGCATGATCGAGGCCCCGATCTTCCACGTCAACGGCGACGACCCCGAGGCCGTCGTGCGCGTGGCGCGGCTCGCCTTCGAGTTCCGCCAGGCGTTCAACAAGGACGTGGTGATCGACCTCATCTGCTACCGCCGCCGCGGTCACAACGAGTCGGACAACCCGGCCTTCACCCAGCCGCTGATGTACGACCTGATCGACAAGAAGCGCTCGGTGCGCAAGCTCTACACCGAGTCCCTGATCGGTCGCGGCGACATCACCCTGGAAGAGGCCGAGCAGGCCCTGCAGGACTACCAGGGCCAGCTGGAGAAGGTCTTCACCGAGGTCCGCGAGGCCGTCACGGCCCAGGAGGGCACCGGCCCGGTGCCGGACCCGCAGGCGGACTTCCCGGTCGCCGTGAACACCGCGATCTCCTCGGAGGTCGTCAAGCGCATCGCCGAGTCCCAGGTCAACATTCCGGACTCCTTCCACGTGCACCCGCGTCTGCTGCCGCAGCTGCAGCGCCGGGCGACGATGGTCGAGGACGGCACGATCGACTGGGGCATGGGCGAAACGCTGGCCGTGGGCTCCCTGCTCCTCGAGGGCACCCCGGTCCGGCTGTCCGGCCAGGACTCCCAGCGCGGCACCTTCGGCCAGCGCCACGCGGTCCTCATCGACCGCGAGACGGGCGAGGAGTACACCCCGCTGCAGTACCTCGCCGAGGAGCAGGCGCGCTACAACGTCTACAACTCCCTGCTGTCCGAGTACGCGGTCATGGGCTTCGAGTACGGCTACTCGCTGGCCCGCCCCGACGCGCTCGTGATGTGGGAGGCGCAGTTCGGTGACTTCGTCAACGGCGCCCAGACGGTGGTCGACGAGTACATCTCGGCGGCCGAGCAGAAGTGGGGCCAGACGTCCGGCGTCACCCTGCTCCTGCCGCACGGCTACGAGGGCCAGGGCCCGGACCACTCCTCGGCCCGTGTCGAGCGGTTCCTCCAGCTCTGCGCGCAGAACAACATGACGGTCGCCATGCCGACCCTGCCGTCGAACTACTTCCACCTCCTGCGGTGGCAGGTGCACAACCCGCACCACAAGCCGCTGGTGGTCTTCACCCCGAAGTCGATGCTGCGCCTGAAGGCCGCCGCCTCGAAGACGGAGGAGTTCACGTCGGGTCAGTTCCGTCCCGTCATCGGCGACGCGACGGTGGACCCGGCCGCGGTCCGCAAGGTCGTCTTCGTGGCCGGCAAGCTGTACTACGACCTGGAGGCCGAGCGGGTCAAGCGCGGCGTCACCGACACGGCGATCATCCGCATCGAGCGGCTGTACCCGCTGCCGGGTGCCGAGCTGCAGGCGGAGGTCAACAAGTACCCGAACGCCGAGAAGTACCTGTGGGCGCAGGAGGAGCCGGCGAACCAGGGTGCCTGGCCGTTCATCGCGCTCAACCTGATCGACCACCTGGACCTGGCGGTCGGTGCGGACGTCCCGCACGGCGAGCGGCTGCGGCGCATCTCGCGCCCGCACTCCTCGTCCCCGGCGGTGGGTTCGGCCAAGCGTCACCAGGCCGAGCAGGAGCAGCTGGTGCGTGAGGTGTTCGAGGCGTAGGCCTCCGGCGGTCCAGCCGAACGCGAGGGCCCGGTACCGAGTGTCCGCTCGGTACCGGGCCCTTGCGCGTGCCCCGCGCCCCTTTCCGGGGCGCTTCAGCCCAAGTACGCCTCGAAGTCCCAGTACGGCCGCACCCGTTGGCGGGCCGAGATGGTGTGGGGGTGCTGGGCTCCCAGGGTGCGGGTGAGGGCGAGCAGGGCGTCCTCCTCCAGCTTTCCGGCTTCCTCGCGTTCGTTCACGCCCCGCAGGTCCGCGGCGAGTGCCACCTGGCTGGAGAGGGTGAGCGGGTGCTCGTGGCCGAGGACCCGCCGGGTCCGGCGCAGGGTGTCCCGGCTCAGCTCGGCGGCCTCGGTGAGGCGGCCGGTGAAGTTGCGGGCGGCGGCCGTGTTCAGGGCGCAGCCGAGGACCCAGGGGTGGTCGGCGGTGAGGGTGGAGGTGAGTCCGGCCAGCGCGGCCTCCGACATGGCGAGCGCGTCGGAGCGCTCGCCCGCCACCTGCATGACGAGCGCCGTGTTGGAGAGCATGCCCGTGGCCACCGGGTGGGCCGGGCCGAGCAGGGCACGGTAGCCGGCCTCGGCCTCGCCGATCAGGTCCCGGGCGTGGCTCAGATCGCCGTGTTCGCGCAGGTAGTTGCCGTAGTCGGTGAGGAACGCCAGGGTGCGGTAGTGCTCCCGGCCGTGCAGCTGGACGAGTTGGTCGAGGAGGTCGGCCATCATGACGCCCACGTCCTGGCCGTGCCCGCCCTCACGGCGCCGGCACAGGGCCATCTGGACCCGCGCCGCCACCGTCTGCGGATGCTGGGGGCCGAGCACCTGCACATGGAGGCGGACCACCGGCTCCTGGCGGGCCAGCGCGTCCCGGAAGCGGCCGAGGAGGCGCAGGTCGTGGGTGACGGCGCTGGCCGAGTGGAGCGTGCTGATGTGCCGGGCGCGCAGGACGTTCTCGCGCCGGGTCAGGGTCTCCAGGTCGAGTTCGTACGCCTCCGCGTAGCGGCCGAGCAGCCGCAGGCTCACGCCGAGGTTGTGCCGGGCGATGAGCGTACCGACCTCGTCGGGTCCGAGCAGCCGTTCGTTGCCCTCCCACACCTGGAACTGGAGGGCGTGCGCCTCCTCGTAGCGGCCCAGGTAGCGCAGGTCGCTGGCGACGGAGCCCTGGGTGATCAGCTCGGTGAGTCCGTCGCTGCGGGGCGCGGCCTGCTGGCGCTCCAGCAGCCGCCGGTCCAGCTCGTGCGCCTCGCGGAACCTGCCGCTGGAGCGCAGGATGTAGCTCTCCTGGTAGGTCAGGTCGAGCATGCTCTTGTCCAGCGGGTCCATGGCGTTCGACCAGCGGTCGCGGATCTTCTGGGCCAGTTCCAGGCCGCTGTTGTACTCGCCGCTGCGCAGGCAGTACTGGAGGCAGTTGAGGACCGTGACCCGCACCCGGGGCTGGCCGCTGCTGAGCGCGCCAGAGGGCTCCAGGTGCGGCAGGAGTTCGGCGTAGCGCGGCCAGTTCCTGCTGTCCACGGGGTTGCCGGGGTCGGCCTCGGCGAGCAGGGTGCGCACCGCCCGGCGGTGGATGGCCCGGTTCTCCTCGCTGGTCAGCTTGGCCACGATGTCGTACACGAGCCGGTGCATGTGCACGGACTCCTGGTGCGGGCCCATCTCGGCGCCGAGCGGGCCGCGGGTCTCGCGGGTGAGCACCGAGTAGTTGACGAGGGTGTCCAGGGCGCGGGTCCAGGCCGGCAGGTCGGTGGCCATCCAGCGCAGCTCTTCGGGCAGGTCGGCCTGCGGGTAGGCGCGGATGAGGCCGAGGGGGATGCGCCCGGGCGCGAAGGACGTGCACAGCCCAAGGATGTCGATGGCCTGGGGCTGGGAACGGCGCAGCCGGTTGAGCAGTATCGACCAGGAGGTCATGGAGGACTGCGGGAAGCCCTCGCCGGTGGCGGGCTCGTCGACGGTGGAGAGCTTGCGTTCACGCACCATCCGCAGGTACTCGGGCACCTCCATGCCGGACTCGCCGAGCCAGGAGGCGGCCTGCACCAGCGGCAGCGGTACGTCACCGAACTCGGCGGCGACCTCGTCGGCCTCGGCCGCCGTGATGTGGGGGGCGCGGCGCAGCAGATAACCGGTGGACTCGGCGCGCAGGAAGGCCGGGATCTCCAGGACGTCGGTGTACTCGGTCCAGGCCCGGCTGCGGGAGGTGACGAGGACATGGCCGGCGCCCTGCGGCAGGAGCGCGTTCATGCCCTCGGATTCGTCCCAGCCGTCGAAGACGACCAGCCAGTTGGCGTACGGCTCGCCCCGGCGCAGCGCCTCCCGGACGGCGCGGATGCGCTCACCGGGCTCGCCGCCGATGGGCAGGCCGAGTTCCACGGCGAGTTCACCGAAGCGGTCGCGCTGGACGTTGCGGTCGTCGGAGTTGACCCACCACACCAGGTCGTAGTCGGTGCTGAAGCGGTGCGCGTACTCGGCGGCGAGCTGAGTCTTGCCGATGCCGGACATGCCGAGCAGGGTGCAGGCGGCGGCGCCTCGCTCGGCGTCGGACAGGCGCTCGTGGATCTCGTTGAGGAGGTCGTCGCGGCCGGTGAAGCGCGGGTTGCGGCGCGGCACCTCGCCCCAGATCTCGCAGCGCAGTTCCGGGTAGCGGGCCTCGCCGGGCAGGACGCGCGGACTGCGCCGGCGCTCCAGGCCGAGCCGGCTGAGCAGGCGCTCCTCGGCGGCCTCCGCGCCGAGCCCCCAGAGGCTGGCCGGTTCGAGGACGGCGGTGGCGGGCAGCAGCGGGCGGTTGGTGAGGTTGACGGCGGCGAACCGGTCGGCGTGGTGGGCGACGAAGCCGCGCAGCACGTCGTTCCATTCGCCGGCCGGGCGCGGGCCGAGTTCGAAGAACCAGTCGTTGAGCACGAGCAGCACCCGGCCGCTGGAGAGCAGCAGATCGCCGAGCGAGTCCTCCAGCGGGACCTCGCGCGGCGGGTCCCAGCGCTGCAGGGTGGCCCGGTGGCCGTGGCGTTCCAGGGTCTGGGCGATCCAGGCCGCCCAGGAACGGTGATAGCCGGGGAAGACCACCAGGAAGTGCTGTGCCCCGTTGGTGTCCGACCGCCGCTGCTCCGCCATCGCCGCTCCCTGCCTTCCACGCCCGACTCACCACGGGCGAGCGCCCGCACAACGTAGCGCAATACACCATGTACGACGTGTCACCCAGGACTTCGGGCCGCCACGCCGAGATCCGCGTGCCGCCGTTCCATCTCCTGGACGAACTCCCGCCCGGTAAAGGTCAGTTCATCGGATTCCCGGAGGATGGACAAGGCTTCGCCGACCTGATCCCAGGAGACCTCGAACTGGTGCCCGGCCCGGGTGCGCCAGCCGTCCGGCCCGGCGGGCCCGGCGCGGACCCGCCGCCACAGGTCGGTCAGGGCCAGATGGGCGTACGCGCCCTGGAGCACCCCGGGCACGGGACGCGGGTCGGTGCGCCAGCCCACCCGGTACCGGGCGCCGCCCGGCCGGTACAGCGGGACGAGTTCGTGCAGCGTGGCCAGCTTGGTGTGCTGGGTCTCGTGCACCAGCATCTCGGCCAGGCGGTCGGCGTCGTCGGGCAGCTGGCTGAGCATGGCGCCGGGCGCGGCCCGCAGGGTGGCGCTCATCGGCGGGCCGTGCGTCCGCCCCGAGGGAGCCAGGGGCACCACGGCCCGCAGCACCGCCCCGTTCTCCGCCACCCGGTCGGGGTCCACGGCCGCGAGCAGCGCCCGTGCGGCGAGCCAGCGCTCGGCCCACCGGCCGGGGGTGGAGTGCGGCCGCCCTACGGCGGGCAGCGCCTCGCGGCCTATCCCCTGGGCCGGCACCCGGTAGGGGTCGAGGTCGTCGAGGAGTACGGCGCTGCCGGGCAGCGCGCGAAGCCCCGACCAGCCGGTGCCGCCGCCGACCGGCCGGCCGCCGGGTCCGCCGCGGGCGAGCAGCACCTCGGTCCGGCCGGCGAAGTCGCCGATGCGCACCAGGCCCGGGTCTCCGCCGAACAGGACCCGGCCGGACGGGCAGTGCAGCACGCCGAGGCCGGGCAGCACGAGCACGCCCGAGGGCACCGCCCGCTCCCCCGACACGGCGCAGCCCGCGCGCACGGCGGCGGCAAGGGCGACCCCGCTCAGCTGGGCCAGCTGCCCTTCCAGCGCGGGGCCTTCGTCGGCGGCGAGCGCGGCGGTGAGCCAGGCTCCGGTCATCGGGTAGTCGAGGAGGGCGCGCACCGCCGCCGGGTCGGCGTGCTCGGCCCTCTCCAGCAGTGCCCAGTCGGCCTCGAAGCGGCCGCGGGCGGCCGGCGTGAGCGAGGCGCCCGCCCGCTCGACCCGGACCAGGAGGGCCTTCAGGAGCAGCATGCGACGCGCGTGGAGTGCGGCACGCAGTGCCGCGGAACCCGCGGGCGCGGGCCGGGTGGTGGCGAGTTGCCTGATGGTCTCGGCGGGGACGGTCGCCGGGATCATCCCCAGTCGTCCTCATCGGTGGCCGGCGCGCCGAGTCCGGCCGGAAACGTACGGTCCCCGGGCCAGGCCCGCCTGGCCGGCGGCCGGTCGGGCGGGTCCTCGGTCGTGTACCAGACCTCGCCCTGCTCCCGCGTCCGGCACAGGACGCCCGCCACCGCCGCCATCAGGTCCGGATCGTCCATGGCGCGCAAAGTCCGCAGGTCGACGTCGGTGAGATCGGGCGGGAACGCGGTCGGCCCGCCGCTCTCCCCGGGACCGGCCGCTCCTTTCCTCTGCTCCGCCACCTCGGCTCCTCCCTGCCCAACGCCCGCCCCGCACGGCCATATCGGCTGCCCAGTTCTTCCCGAGGTGCAGGAAGGAGAAACCCCGAATCGATCAACTCCGGTCAGTCACCGACCAGTTCGCCAGCTCCTCGGTCCACGGCCACCAGGGCGGAGCCGTCTGTCGCCACTGCTCCTCCGGCATCCGGCGGCCGGTGGCGGCCGCGAGGTCCGCGGACTCCTCCTCGGCCCGCCGGGTCAGCTCGACATCCGCCCAGTCGACCTCGTGCAGCGTGGCGAGCAGCCGCTGCCACTGCTCGCGGGCCGCCCGGAAGGCGCCGCGGGCCGCGCCGGGCCGGCCCATCAGCGCCAGCACCGTGCCGGTGGCGTGCCGGGCCCGTGCGGCGGTGACCGAGCCGGGGTCGCCGCCGTGCGCGGCCCGCGCCTCCCGCTCCGCGCTCTCGTAGGCCTGCAGCGCCTCCATCAGCGCCGGTGCGCCCGCGTGGTACCAGCCCTCCAGCCGCGCCCGCCCCAACTGCAGCCACGCCTCGGCCCGTACCGCCGCGTCGGCCGCCACGCGCACCGCCTGGCCGAGCAGGTGCCGGCTCTCGAACAGGTCGGGCAGGAAGCCGAGATGGCGGAACCGCTGGGCGAGCGCGCTGCCGACCAGCGCCTGGAGCCGGCCGCGCTGCGCCGAGCGGGCCGGCAGCACCTTCAGTGCCTCGCGCAGCACGTACTCGGCCCGGTCCACGACCTGCGCGCCGCTTTGTGCCGAGGCCCGGTGCAGCAGCGACTCGCCCCAGCCGGTCAGCAGCCGGCAGCGCAGTGCGCTGTCCGCGGGAGAGAGCAGCACGGCGCGTTCGTAGACCGCGTCGGCCTCGCCGCTGTGCCCGGTCTCGTCGTGGAAGGCGGCCAGCGCGGCCAGGCAGGGCAGGAGCAGGCGGGGCTCGTCCCCGGCGGCCCGCTCGGCCCGCTCGAGCGCCCGGCGGGTCTCGGCGTCCTCGGCCCCGGCGGCCCGCAGCGCCCGCGCCAGATCGAGCAACGCGGGGGCCCGCACCACATCGGATGCCTGACCGAACTCCAACAGAGCACAGCCTTCCCTGAGTTCGGGCACGGCGGCACCGGCCCGGCGCAACTCCAGCAGGATCCGGCCGCGCAGCAGGAGACGGGTCCGGTGCACGACCACGGCCCAGGGCACGGCCTCGGCATCCACGACGGCCGGCTGCCCTGCGGCGAGGGCCGGCTGCCCTGCGGCGCGGGTGCCCTCGTCCTCCCGGCCGGCCCGAACGCCCCGCTCCGCCGGACCGGCCGGGCCGGCCGTGGCGCTCTGGTCCACCGGACCGGCCGGCCCGGCCGCAGCGTCTTGGTCCACCAGTCCTCTCGGGCCGGCCGTAGCACCCCGGTCCGGCACATCCCTCGGCTCGGCCGCGGCTCCCGCGTCGGCCGGGCCGGAAGCCGCGGCCGGGTCCCCCGCGTCCCCCGCGTCTCCGCCCCCGCGCTGCCGTGCCCATACGCGTGCGCGTTCGGCCGGGGCCGGCCACGGCGGCGTGTCCGGGTCAAGGATCTCCAGCGCGGCCCGCAGGCAGTCGCCGTCCGCGGTGAGCTGCCACAACTCCCAGAGGCAGGAGGCCTGTTCGAGAGCCGCCTCGGCGCGCTCCCGGCTGTCGGCGCGGGCCTGCCCACGGGCGGAGCCGAGTTCGGTCACGGCCTGACGCAGCAGCTCCTCGCGCCGGCCCGCCGCGCGGACCGCCGCCGTACCGGCCTGTGCGCGCAGCACCCGGCCGAGCAGCAGCCGGGCCCGTACGGCGGTGAGCGGCGCGTCGTCCGAGCCGCTCACCGCCGTACGGGCGAGGTCCCGGGCCTGTCGCAGCACCTCCGGGTCGCCCCGGCGCCGCCACTGCTCGAACAGCCGGCCGCCCTCGGTGAGCGGGTCGACCGCCGGGCTCTCGGGCTGGTAGAAGCGCAGCACCCGGGCCGGGATCCGGGCGAACAGCTCGGCCTCGACGCTGCCGCCGTCCCGCGCCCCGGTGTCCTCGGCCAGCCCTCCCGCGCCGCCGGCCGGGTCGTGGTCGGTGAGCCGGGCGGCGGCGAGCGCGGCGAAGTTCCGCGTGCCCCGGCCGAAGTGCCGTTCCACGTACGCCGAGCAGTGCTTGAGGACGAGTCCGGCGGTGTCCTGGTCGAGGGAGGCGAGCAGCAGGTCCTGCACCCGGCCCGGGTAGACGAAGCAGGGCTGGTCCTCGGTGCCGGGCAGTTGCCGCAGCAGTCCGCCGAGCAGCACCTCGGCCAGCTCCATGGGCCCGGTGTCGGGCAGCATGGCCCGCTGCACCAGCTGCATCACGGGCAGCGTGAGCGGGGCCGCCGCGAGGTAGACGGCGAGGCGCACGGCGCCGGGCGAGGCGCCGGCGCGGAAGGTGCGCAGCAGCTCGTCGTCCCGGGGCGGGCCGGCCGCGGCGGCCGACGCGGACGGCGGGGCCGGCGGGGCCGTACCCGCTCCCGTCACCGCGGCCCAGGCGCGCTCGCTGGTCGGCCCGGTGCCCGCGAGCAGCCGGGCGAAGGCCTCGAAGGCGTGCGGGGTGGGCTGCAGGACCGGCACCGGCCGGGCGTCCGGGGCCGGTTCCTCCCACGGCTCGTCGTCGGGGACGAAGACGAGCCGCCCGCCGACCTCGGCGCCCCGCACCAGCACGCCGGGTTCGGCGGGCAGCGCGGTACGGCCCCACAGGCGGGGCGGCAGCGGCTGGACGACGGCGAGCGGGGCGGTGCGCGGCCAGGTGTGCAGCAGCCGCTGGGCGCTGCCGGTCTGCCACAGCGGGCCCACGCAGTCGCTGATGACGAAGGTGACGCAGCGGCCGGTGGGATCGTGCAGCTCGTCCGCCGGGCGCAGCCGGGTGCGCCGGCCGGGCCCGGCGGTCGTCCCCACCAGTGGCAGGCCGGCGTCCCCGTCGTGCCCGGCGTACAGCTGGTGGACGCGGACGGAGGCGAACGCGCCGGACTGCTGGCAGGCCTGGCGCAGCTCCTCGACCATCTGCCCCCACACGGCCATCGCGGGGCCGGTGTCCATCAGGAGCTGCACGTCGCAGCGCCGGCGGCGGCCGGGCCGGGTGACGGGGAGCAGGATGCCGCTGGTGGCGGCGCGGTCGGCGGTGGCCTCCTCGTCGATCCGCTCGTCCAGGCCGCGGGGGGAGCCGGTGCGGTAGCGGCCGAGGGCACGCAGCGCCTTCTCCAGGCCGAGCAGCCCGGGCAGGGCTCCCGCGGCGGGGGCGCGGACGGGAAACGCAGCGGGGGCGCCCTCGGCGGCCGGGCTCGCGGTGCCGGGGCTCGCGGTGCGCGTGTGCAGCGGGACGGGGGCGGTGGAGGGCTCCGGGCGCTGTGGGTGCGGGCCGGTCTCCGGATCCGGGAAGGGGGCGGGAGGTGCCGCCGGCAGCGGCACCGGCGGCACCGCCTCGGGCGGGTGGACGGGGGTGTCCGCGCTGGGCCCGGGTGCGTCGCGGGCCGGGCCCGCACCGAGCCGGCCGGCCAGCCAGAGCGCGTCGGCCACGTCCTCGGGGGTGAGGTCGAGCCCGCCCTGGCGCAGCTTGCCGATCAGCTCGTCCAGACCCATGCCGGGCATCGGGCCATCACCTCGTACGGTCGAGCGGCTGCATGAGCATCTCGGCGATGCGCTCCCGGGTCAGGCTCTGTGCGCGCGGGTCGTGCCGGGTGAGGAAGAGGGCGTTGAGGAGCTGGTCGGCGGCGAGCACCTCGCCCGGCTCGCGCTCCAGGAACCTGCGGATCAGCTCCGTGCCCGCGGCGACGCCCTCCGGCCCCAGGTGCGCCTCGACCATCGCGGTCAGCTGCTCCTCGCCGGGCGCCTCCAGCTCCAGCTGGATGCAGCGGCGCAGCAGCGGGGCGGGGAAGTCGCGTTCGCCGTTGGAGGTCAGGACGATCACCGGGAAGGTGGTGCAGGCGACGCGCCCGCCGTGCACGGCCACCCGGTCGCCGTCGTGCGTGAGCACCTCCACGACGGGCTCGCGGTCGGCCAGCCGCTCCAGCTCGGGGATCGCGAACTCGCCCTCCTCCAGGGTGTTCAGCAGGTCGTTGGGCAGGTCCAGATCGCTCTTGTCCAGCTCGTCGATGAGCAGCACGCGCGGCTCGCCGGCGGGCAGCAGCGCGGTGCCGAGCGGTCCGAGCCGGATGTACGACCCGATCCCGGAGGCGCTCCCCGGGGCCTCGCCGCCGCTTCGGGCGCGCTCCAGCTGGACGTCCTGGAGGCGGCCTATCGCGTCGTAGCGGTACAGGCCGTCCAGGAGGGTGGTGCGGCTGACGATCGGCCAGCGCAGCACCTTGCCGAGGCCCAGTTCATGGGCGATCGCGTAGGCCAGGGTCGACTTGCCGGTGCCCGGGTTGCCGGTCACCAGCAGGGGCCGGCGCAGATACAGGGCCGCGTTGACGGCGTCGACCTCGGCGGGCCGGGGTGCGTAGCTCTCGACCATCCGGCGCCGCACACCGAGCCGGCGGGCGCTGCTGGGGTCCTCCGGGCCGGACTCCTCGCTCTCCCGGCCCGCCGCGAAGTCGCGCCAGGGCGGCGGCGCCGGCAACCGCCGTACGCCGTCGTGCGGCTGGCCCACTCCGCGGTAGATCCGCCAGTCGTTCACCTTGGGCTCCTCCCGGCTCTGGTGATCATGCAGCGGGTCCCGGCCGTCCGGCCTATGAGGCTACCGCCAGCGGGCCGTGCCTGCCGAGTTTCAGGACGTCCGGCGTTCACTTCCGGCCGGGCGAACGCCCTTGCGGACCAAGCGGGTTGACGGGTCGTCCGGCCGGGTCCGGCCCGCGGCGGGGTCAGCCGCCCGGCGCGGCCAGCGGCGGCGGCCGCATCGCCTCCGCGCCGTACGGCGGCCGGTCCGGCGGATCGAACAGTACGGCGATCTTGCCGTGCAGTCCGTGGGCGCGGGCGGTGTCGGGGTCGGCGAGGCGGATGCGCAGGTCACGCACCGGGCCGTGCAGACCGCTCGCCTGCCGGGCGGCCGCCAGCAGTTCGGCGGCCTGGCGGTGGAAGGCCCCGCACTCCGCGTGGTCGTGCCCGTCCCGGCGCCAGAGCACCACCGAGTGCCCGGCCATCAGCGCGTCCCGCATCGCGGCCTGCCCCTCTCCGCCGCCGACGGGCCCGCAGTAGACCGGTACGCACGCGTCGCCCAGCGCGGACAGGGCGCCGTAGTACGGCAGGCGGCCCCCGGGCCGCACACCGGGCTGATGCCCGGCTCCCGGCAGCCGCCCGTGCAGCGTCCCGGCGGCGAGCGGCCCGCCCTGCACGCCCGTCCAGCGCCGGCGCCACTCCGGGGAGGGCGGCAGCGCGTTGCGCCGCTCGTCCCGGACCACGACGGTCCGCCGCATGCCGAGGGGGATGGCCCGCTCGTCCACGAAGTCGTCCTCGTCGTCGTAGTCGCCGTAGTCGTCGCAGTGGTCGCGGTCGTCGTAGTCGTCCCCGCCGCCGGGCCGCTCGGGCAGCAACTGCCATTCGTCCACGGGCAGATCGAACAGCCTGCGCGGCAGGAACACCTCGATCGCGGCCAGGTGCTCCCCGTGGTCGCCCTGGCTCAGCGCCCGGGCCAGCGGCTCCCGCAGCGCCCGCACCAGCTCCTCGACACGCACGCCCCGGTCGTCGGCGGCGACCGGGGTGACGTCCCGGCCGTCGTAGATCAGCTGCACGCTCCAGGGGTAGCGGCCGTCGTACATGGCGGCGCCGACCTTGACGAGGACGTCGGTGCGGGAGGCGACGGGGGCGGGTGTGGCCGCGGGCGCGGCGGCAGGCCCGGGCGTGGGCGCGGGCCGCGGCGGCGATCCGCCCCCGGCCTCCAGGAGCGCCCGGATGGCCTCGCCGACCGCCCAGTTGCGGTGGCCGGCGGCCTGTCCGGCGATCCAGTCGGTGAACGCGCCGAGCCGGCCCGGGTCCACCTCCCCGGCCCGCTGCGACGCGATCTTGCGGGCCACCTTCGCCGCGTAGAGCAGCACGGCGTCCAGATCGACGAGCGTCCCGCCGCCGCCCGCCTCCAGCGTGCGCAGCCCGTACAGCAGTCCGGCACCCTCGCGCCAGGTCCGTACGTTGCGCAGCACCAGCGACGGCAGGCGCTCGCCGCGCACCTGCTCCTTCACGTCCTCCACCAGATGGACGACCTCACCCGCGCCGGCCGGCGGCGGCAGCTGGGCGAGATGACCGTAGAGCCGGGTGCGCAGCTCGGCGGTGATGCCGGTGACCGCGGGTGCGTAGCCCGGCAGTCCGGCCTGGTAGGCGGTCCAGTCGGGGTACGCCGGGACGGCGGAGGACATGACGGAGACGGCGGGGGCTGGGGAGACGGAGGAGCCGGGAGAGGCGGAGGAGGGTACCGAGCCTGGTGAGCTGAAGGGGGCTGCAGAGCCGGGGAGGACCGGGGCGACGGAGAAGGCAGGGGAGGCAGGGGAGGCGAAGGAGGCTTCCAGGCGGCGCAGGTGATGCAGGTCGTGCGCGCGCAGCGCCTCGCGTACCGCCGGGGCGCCGTCGCGCAGGTCCAGCAGCTCGTACAGCGCGGTGACGGGGACGGCGACGCCCTCCTCCGGCCGGCGCCCCTTGATCACGCCGACGACCGAGCCGTGCCGCAGGTCGAGCACCGGGCCGCCGGAGAGCCCGCCGACCGGGAGACTCCCGGCGAGCAGCAGGGCCCGGGCGTCGGAGCCGGCGAGTTCGCCGTCGCCGTGCCGGATGCCCAGCTCGCCGGTCTGCACGGACCAGCCGTAGAGCCCGACCGGGGTCCGCGGGCCCGCTTCCCGGTCGGCGAGCCACAGGCAGGGCACGTCGTCGGCGCCGGTGACTTGGACGAGCGCGAGGTCGGGGAACGGCCAGCGGTCCCGAGCCGCCTGCGCGGCGTCGGGGCGGGGTGCGACGAGTACGGCCGTGCCGGTGCCGGTGCGCTCCGCCCAGCCGTCGGCTGCGGAGCGCTCCAGCCAGGTCACGCTCATGGCGCTCTCCCCTCGGCACACCGCGGCTCCTCCCCTCCCCACGACATGCGCGCACGTCAGCAGCCAGCCGGGAGCGATGAAGAACCCCGACCCCCAGTACGGGTCACGGTCCGTTGCATACCCATCACCCGGTGCGCCGACGCGTGCCAGGCAGGGGCGCACCATCGCAGCGAAGGTGCTCATACGGAGCCGGGGGCCGCCGCCTGCGGCGGTACGGCCGGGCCGGCGTCCGGTCCGGGATCCGCGCCGCCCGCCGTGGTGGCGGGTTCGGTCCAGCTCAGGGACACCGTGAGGGACGACTTGCCGCCGCCCTCCGCGATGGCGCTCACGATCTTGCCGGACTGCGCCGTCAGTTCGATTCCGAAGCTGACGGAGACCTGCACCGGGGCCGGGGTGTCCAGACCGGCGCGCAGGGAGCGCACGACCCCGCCGACCGTGCCGGCCAGTCCCCCCGCCATGCCGATGACCCGATCCCCGAGCGAGGTGTCCGTGTACCCGCCGTACCCGCTCTCGTCCCCCGCACCGATCCTGGCCCAGACGACGGTCCCGTCGTCCAGCCGTATCCGTTCGACTCCCGCGGTCATGACGCCCCCCGTTCCCCGATGGGAGGAGAAGGCTAACTCCAGGGGAAAGGGAGGGGGAGGGGGAACGAACGATACGGCTGATGATCGCTACTCGTCGTCCTCGTCGTCGAGCCGCGCGAGCCAGGTGGCCAGCCGCTCGACGGGCACCTCGAAGTCGGGGTTGAGATCGACGAACGTGCGCAGCTGCTCGGCGAGCCACTCGAAGGTGACCTCCTCCTCGCCACGCCGCTTCTCCAACTCCTCGATCCCGCGGTCGGTGAAGTACATGGGGTGCGTCTCCTGCATCTGCATCAAGGCCGACATTGCCTGCACAGACAGCCTATGCAACGCGGGGAACCGCCCGGCGGGCCACGGGCGCCTTGACTTCCGGCGTCCACGATATATCGTGTTTTACGGAAGACGCGATATGGCGCGTCGTGACCGTGTCCGGCCAAGGAGGCCCCATGCCCGAGTGGTCCGTCGTCGAGCCCCAGAAGCTGACCTTTGACGCCGGCGTGAGCGAACTCCAGGTCCGCATCGTCAGCGGAACGGTCAACGTGATGGGCACGGAAGAAGGTTCCGCACGCCTCGAAGTCTCGGAGATCAAGGGCCCACCCCTCGTGGTCACCCAGAAGGGCGGCACTCTCACGGTGGCCTACGAGGACCTGCCCTGGAAGGGCTTCCTGAAGTGGCTCGACCGCAAGGGCTGGCGGCGCAGCGCCGTCGTCTCCCTGGCCGTCCCCGCCGACACGCGCGTGGAGGTGGGCGTGGTCGACGCCGGCGCGGTCGTCTCCGGCATCCGCGGCCCCGCCGTGGTCAAGGGGGTGACCGGCGACACGACCCTGGTCGGTGTCTCCGGCCCGGTCCGCGCCGACACCGTGTCGGGAAACCTGGAGGCCCAGGCGGTCACCGGTGACCTGCGGTTCAACTCGGTCTCGGGCGACCTGACGGTCGTCGAGGGCTCCGGCCGCTCGGTCCGGGCCGACTCCGTCAGCGGATCCATGATCGTCGACCTGGACCCGGACGGTCCCACGGAGGTGAGCCTCACCAGCGTCTCCGGCGAGATCGCCATCCGCCTGCCGCATCCGGGAGACGCCGAGGTGGAGGCGAACACCGCGAGCGGCACGATCTCCAACGCCTTCGACGGACTGCGAGTGCACGGCCAGTGGGGCGCCCACAAGATCACCGGCCGGCTCGGCGCGGGCACCGGCCGGCTCCGGGCCACCACGGTCTCCGGTTCGATCGCCCTGCTGCGCCGCCCGCCGCGCGAGGACGAGGGGGACACCGCGTGGGGGTCCGAGCCGCCGCGGGACCCGGGCACCGCCCCCGCCACCGGCACCCCGGCCGCCCCAGGAGACAATTCCGTCTCCGACCAGGGCACACAGGCCGCAGAGGCCACCGATGCCCCGGCCGACGGCACGACCGACAAGAAGGTGCTCTGACATGCCCCCCGTCTTCGCCCACGGGCGCCTGCGCCTGTACCTGCTCAAGCTGCTCGACGAGGCCCCTCGCCACGGCTACGAGGTGATCAGGCTCCTCGAGGAACGCTTCCAGGGGCTGTACGCCCCCTCCGCGGGCACGGTCTATCCCCGGCTGGCCAAGCTGGAGGCCGAGGGCCTGGTCCGGCACACCACGGAGGGCGGCCGCAAGGTGTACGCCATCACCGACGCCGGCCGTGCCGAACTGGCCGACCGCAGCGGCGAGTTGGCCGACCTGGAGCTGGAGATCCGCGAGTCGGTCGCGGAACTGGCCGCCGAGATAAGGGCCGACGTGCGCGGCGCGGCCGGCGACCTGCGCCGCGAGATGCGCGCGGCCGCCTCCGAGGCCCGCCGGGACACGAAGACGGGCGCGCCGGCCGGGGAGTACGGCGACCTGGGCGACGACAAGGAGTCCTGGCGGTCCGCCAAGGAGGAGATGCGCCGGGTCAAGCAGGAGTGGAAGGAGCAGGCCCGCCGCGCCAAGGACGAGAGCCGCCGGGCCCGTGAGGAGGCCCAGCGGGCCCGCCGCCAGGCCCAGGAGGCACAGGCGCGGGCGCGGGCCCAGGCCCAGGAGGAGATGCAGCGCATCGCCCGGCACGTCCAGGACCGTGTGCAGGACCACTTCACGCGCGGCGACTGGCCGACCGGCGTCCGCGAGGGCCTGACCGAACTGGCCAAGGAGTTCGGCGATCTCGGCAAGGACTGGAGCAAGGGCTTGGGCAAGGACCGGGGCTTCACCCGCGCCCCTGAGGACACGACCGCGCCGTCCGCCCCGGCGGAGCCTCACTACGTCCCGCCCGCCGAAGCCTTCACCGCCGGGTACGAACCCTCCTGGGCCCACGAGGACTTCACCGGCGACCCGGCCCGTGACCTGGACCGGCTCCTGGACCGCTTCCGTGACGACATCCGCGACGCGGCCCGCGACCACGGAGTCACCCCCGGCCAGCTCCAGGAGACCCGCAGCCACCTGTCGACGGCAGCGGCCCGCATCGCCGCGCTCCTGCACCAGCCGAAGGCCTGACAGGGCCCCGGCAGCCGGGATCCCCGCGCGAAGGAGGCGGGCCGGGAAACACCCCGGACCCGCCCGGCGACCCCACCAGCCGGCAGGGTTCAGGAGTTGGTGAGCACGATCTTGCCGAACTGCTCCCCGGACGCGAGCCGCTCGAAGCCCTCCCGGGCCCGGTCCAGCGGCAGTTCCTCGTCGATGACGGGCCGTACGCCGGTGGCCGCGCAGAAGGAGAGCAGGTCCTCCAGCTCCTCCTTGGTGCCCATGGTGGAGCCGACGACCTTCAGCTCCAGGAAGAAGATCCGGGTCAGCTCGGCGTGCGAGGGCCGGTCGCCGCTCGTCGCCCCGGAGATGACGATCGTGCCGCCGGGCCGCAGCGACTTCACCGAGTGGGACCAGGTGGCCGCGCCCACGGTCTCGATCACGGCGTCCACCCGCTGCGGCAGCCGCGCGCCCGGCTCCACGGCCTCCACGGCCCCCAGCTCCAGGGCCCGCTTCCGCTTGGCCTCGTCCCGGCTGGTGGCGAAGACCCTGAGCCCCGCCGCCTTGCCGAGCATGATCGCGGCCGTCGCGACGCCGCCGCCCGCGCCCTGCACGAGGACGGAGTCACCGGGTCGCACCCCGGCGTTGGTGAAGAGCATCCGGTACGCCGTCAGCCAGGCGGTCGGCAGACAGGCGGCCTCGGCGAAGGACAGTTCCCTGGGCTTGGGCAGCACGTTCCAGGTCGGCACGGCGACCTGCTCGGCGAACGTGCCCTGGTAGCGCTCGGTGAGGATGGAGCGCGGCTCGTCCGGGCCGACGCCGTGGCCGGTCTGGCCGATGACGGAGTGCAGGACGACCTCGTTGCCGTCCGCGTCGACCCCGGCGGCGTCGCAGCCGAGGATCATCGGCAGCCGGTCCTCCGGGAGGCCGACGCCCCGCAGGGACCAGAGGTCGTGGTGGTTGAGGGAGGCGGCGCGCACAGTGATCGTGCTCCAGCCGGGCCGGGCCTCGGGAGCCGGACGCTCCCCCAACTCGAGGCCGGTGAGCGGCTGGTCGCGGTCGATTCGGGCGGCGTAGACAGCGAACATGGGCCCGACGATAGGTGCACCGCACAGCCGACGGAACCAGGCGGCTCTGTGACACATGCCCTCTTGCGCACCAGCACCCGTGCGGCGCAGCCCACGCCCGAGCGGCCCTAGCTAGTGCTGCGACCGGAAAGGTTCACCGGCAAACCTTTCCGGCCACAGCACTAGCCCCTCCCACCACCCGACGCGGGGGCGGCCGGGAAAGGAGACGGCCCCGCCTCAGCAGACGGGGCCGTCTCCATCCCAGAGCCGAGGTCAGCGTCGGGCAACGCCCTCGGCACGAGCGGCAGCCGCCACCGCCGCCGTGACAGCGGGAGCAACGCGCTCATCGAACGGCGACGGAATCACGTAGTCGGCGGCCAGGTCGTCCCCGACCACAGCGGCCAGCGCCTCCGCCGCGGCGATCTTCATGCCCTCGGTGATCCGAGAGGCCCGCACCTGCAGCGCCCCGGCGAAGATGCCCGGGAACGCCAGCACGTTGTTGATCTGGTTCGGGAAGTCGGACCGCCCGGTCGCGACGACCGCCGCGTACTTGTGCGCGACGTCCGGGTGCACCTCCGGGTTCGGGTTGGCCATCGCGAAGACGAAGGCACCCTCGGCCATGGAGGCCACGGCCTCCTCCGGGACCGTACCGCCGGAGACGCCGACGAAGACGTCGGCGCCCGCGAGGGCGTCCGCCAGCGAGCCGGTGATGCCCGCCTTGTTGGTGAAGCCGGCCACCTCCTGCTTGACCGGGGTGAGGTCCTCCCGGTCGGCGGAGATGACGCCCTTGCGGTCCGTCAGTGCCACGTCCCCGATGCCGGCCTCGACCAGCATCTTGGCGATGGCGACACCGGCGGCGCCGGCGCCCGAGATGACGGCCCGAAGCTGCCCGATCTCGCGGCCGCTCAGCCGCGCCGCGTTGCGCAGCGCCGCGAGCGTCACGACGGCCGTACCGTGCTGGTCGTCGTGGAAGACCGGGATGTCGAGGCGCTCCTGCAGCCGGCGCTCGATCTCGAAGCACCGGGGTGCCGAGATGTCCTCCAGGTTCACTCCGCCGAAGGACGGGGCGAGCCGGACGACGGTCTCGACGATGTCGTCCACGTCGGTGCAGTCGAGCGCGATCGGGACCGCGTCGACGCCGCCGAACTGCTTGAACAGGATCGCCTTGCCCTCCATGACGGGGAGGGAGGCCTGGGGACCGATGTCCCCGAGTCCGAGCACGGCCGTGCCGTCGGTCACGACGGCGACCACGCTCGACTTCCACGTGTAGTCGTTGACCAGTTCCGGCTGCTCCGCGATCGCGGTGCACACGCGCGCGACGCCGGGCGTGTACGCGAGGGAAAGGTCGTCCTTGTCACGGACCGGCACGGTGGCCTGCACGGCCATCTTGCCACCGCGGTGCAGCGCGAACACCGGATCGAAGGAATCGAGGGGCTCGGCCCCGCCGTCCTGGTCCGTTGTGCTGTCGCTGCGAGGATTGACGATCTCCGCTGCCACTTTGTCTTACCCCTTAGGTATGCATGGTTTGAGGGTCGACCACTCCTGGTGAGGGGTGGGCGGGCACCGCGCAAGGCCCGATTGCTGATACGTACGAGCACATACGCGACGGGCGCGCCGCACACGCGCCCTGAGCCCCGGATGAGGGGTGTAAAGAACCTTCTTACCGGACGGACGGCGCCCACGACGAGTCCATTAGGTCCAAGGTCACATCTGGCAACTAGAGAGCCACACGCGGCTGACACGAGGCTGACGTCCGCGCCGGGCACACGCGGCCGTGGGTACGCGCGTAGATGCGCTGACCGCATCGTGAGATGAACGGAAGATCTTCCGGCCGGAGTGCTGGATTTCCGCAGATGGTTCGGCGGTCAACACCCTTGCTGCACCGACCTGATGTGGTTCGGGGGGTCACCCGTTATGCGATTTTGACATGGTACTAGCCCTGAATGGCGTAGTCCGAATGGCAAGATGCCGTAAACCCACGAGGTCGCGACACCCGAAGGTGTGTGTCCCCGTCGACCCATCGGAAAATCTTCCCCATCCGCCGGAGGAACCACGATGACCGCAAGCTCCCCCCGTCGCACCCCTGCCGCGCACTCCCGTCTGGCCGCGGTGGGTGCGATCGCGGTCGCGGGCGCTCTGCTGCTCACCGGCTGCGGTGACCAGACCAAGAACAAGAGCAACGGCTCCGGCAGCACCTCCACCGGCAGCGCCCCGCTCGCCGACAAGCTCCCGGCCGACATCCGGAGCAAGGGCGAGATCAAGGTGGGCTCGGACATCGCGTACGCCCCCGTGGAGTTCAAGGACTCCTCCGGCAACGTCACCGGCCTCGACCCGGATCTCGCCGCGGCCATGGGCAAGCAGCTCGGCGTGAAGCTGACGTTCGAGAACGGCACCTTCGACGCCCTGCTCACCGGTCTGCGCTCGGGCCGCTACGACATCGCGATGTCCGCGATGACGGACAACAAGAACCGCCAGAACGGCGTCGACCCCGACACGGGCAAGAAGGTCGGCGAGGGCGTCGACTTCGTCGACTACCTGACCGCCGGCGTCTCGATCTACACCCGCAAGGGCGACACCCAGGGCATCAACGGCTGGTCGGACCTGTGCGGCAAGAAGATCGCCGTGGAGCGCGGCACCGTCTCGGAGGACCTGGCCAAGCAGGAGGCCAAGAAGTGTCCGGGCGGCAAGAAGCTCTCCATCGAGCCGTTCGACGACGACCAGCAGTCCCAGACCCGGCTGCGCTCGGGCGGTGTGGACGCCGCCTCCTCCGACTTCCCGGTGGCCGCGTACGCGGTGAAGACCTCCGGCGGCGGCAAGGACTTCCAGATAGTCGGCCAGCAGGTCGAGGCGGCCCCGTACGGCATCGCCGTCGCCAAGAAGGCCACCCAGCTGCGCGACGCGCTCCAGGCCGCGATGAACGCGATCGTCAAGAGCGGCGAGTACCAGAAGATCCTCGAGAAGTGGGGCGCCCAGGACGGCGCCGTCAAGGAGTCCGTGATCAACGGCGGCAAGTGACCCGCACCCCGAAGCGGCCACTGAGAGGCAACACCCGTGACTGACACAGACAAGACGGCCGGGCAGACGCCGGCCGGGGAGACCCGGGCCACCCGCCCGGAGGCCATCAGGGCCATCCCGGTGCGGCACTACGGACGCTACGTCACCGCCGTCGTCGCCATCGCGATCCTCGTCGCGATCATCTACGCGTTCGGCCAGGGCAAGATCAACTGGCACGCGGTGCCGGAGTACTTCTTCGACCACAGGATCACGACCGGTGTCGGCAAGACCCTGATGCTGACGGTGCTGTCGATGCTGATCGGCATCGTCGGCGGCATCGTCCTCGCGATCATGCGGCTGTCGAAGAACCCGGTGACCTCGTCGATCGCCTGGTTCTACATCTGGTTCTTCCGCGGCACCCCGGTCCTGGTCCAGCTCTTCCTCTGGTTCAACCTGGGCCTGGTCTTCGAGTACATCAACCTGATGCCGTTCTACAAGGACTACTGGTCGAACTTCATGACGCCGCTGCTGACGGCGCTGCTCGGCCTGGGTCTGAACGAGGCGGCGTACATGGCCGAGATCTGCCGGGCGGGCCTGCTCGCGGTGGACGAGGGCCAGACCGAGGCGGCCCACGCGCTGGGCATGAGCCACGGCAAGACCCTGCGCCGGGTGATCATCCCGCAGGCGATGCGCGTGATCGTGCCGCCGACGGGCAACGAGGTCATCAACATGCTGAAGACGACCTCCCTCGTGGCGGCCGTCCAGTACCCCGAGCTGTTCCGCTACGCCCAGGACATCGGCCAGAACTCCGGCGCCCCGGTGGAGATGTACTTCCTGGCCGCGGCCTGGTACCTGATCATGACCTCCGTGCTGAGCGTCGGCCAGTACTACATCGAGCGGTACTACGCCCGCGGTTCCAGCCGCAGCCTCCCGCCCACCCCGTGGCAGAAGGTCCGGTCCCACCTGACGACCTTCTCGAGCAGGAAGGTCACGGCATGACCGACAAGCCGAGCAAGCCCGCCGACGGCCCGGACGCCCCGGCGAAGGACACCGTCCCGATGGTCAGGGCCGAGGGCGTGCACAAGTCCTTCGGCCAGGTCGAGGTGCTCAAGGGCATCGACCTGGAGGTGCGGCCGGGCGAGGTCTTCTGCCTGATCGGCCCCTCCGGCTCGGGCAAGTCGACCTTCCTGCGGTGCATCAACCATCTCGAGAAGATCAACGCCGGCCGGCTCTACGTCGACGGCGAGCTGGTCGGCTACCGCCAGCAGGGCGACAAGCTGTACGAGCTGCGCGACCGCGAGGTCGCCCTGAAGCGCCGGGACATCGGCATGGTCTTCCAGCGCTTCAACCTGTTCCCGCACATGACGGCCGTGGAGAACGTCATGGAGGCGCCGGTGCAGGTCAAGGGCGTGACCAGGGCGCAGGCCCGGGAGCGGGCCATGCAGCTGCTGGAGCGCGTGGGGCTGGCCGACCGGGCCGGGCACTACCCCTCGCAGCTCTCCGGCGGCCAGCAGCAGCGGGTGGCGATCGCCCGGGCCCTCGCGATGGACCCGAAGCTGATGCTGTTCGACGAGCCGACCTCGGCCCTGGACCCGGAGCTGGTCGGCGACGTCCTGGACGTCATGCGCGACCTCGCCGAGTCCGGCATGACGATGGTCGTCGTCACCCACGAGATGGGCTTCGCCCGCGAGGTGGGCGACAGCCTGGTGTTCATGGACGAGGGCGTGGTGGTCGAATCCGGCCATCCGCGCGATGTCCTGACGAACCCGCGGCACGAGCGGACCCAGTCGTTCCTGTCGAAGGTCCTCTGACCGCGTGACGCGCGGGGGCGGTACGGACCTCCCGTACCGCCCCGCGCTCACGACCGTGCGACCGGCTGCGCCGCCTCACTGCACCTCACGGCACATCACTGCACCTCATGGCACATCGGTGCACCTCACGGCACCTCACTGCACCTCACTTCACCGCGAGCAGCAGCGTGTCCGACGGCGAGCACCACACGGGCCGAGCCTCGCCGAAGCCCTTGTCCCGCAGCACGCGCGCGTGCCAGTCCGCCGAGGGCATGTCGCCGTCCGCGTGCTCGCCGTAGATCTCGAAGCGGCGGGCGGTGGGCCCGGCGAGGACCGGGTCCTGCGCGGCGAGCTGCCACCACTCGGCCCAGTCGACGGCCCCGTCCCGCTTGGCCTGATCCATCCGGGCGTGCCGCAGGGCCCGCTCGGCCTCGTTGATCCGGGGCGTGCTGTCGTCGATCATGTGGTCCGCGTTCATGAAGACACCGCCGTCGCGGACCAGCTCCGCGACCTGACCGTAGAGGGCCGCGAGGGGTTCGCTGTGCAGCCAGTGCAGGGCCGTGGCGGTCAGAACGGCGTCGTACGAGCCGTACGGCAGCCGCGCCGGCCAGTCGGGGTCCTTGAGGTCGGCGGTGACGAAGGAGACGCGGCCGTCGCCCTCGAAGGTGCCGCGCGCGATGGCGAGCAGCGCCGGGTCGAGATCGACGCCGGTGCTGGTGGCCGCCGGGAAGCGGGCGAGCAGCCGGGCGGTGATGCTGCCGGTCCCGCACGCGAGGTCGAGGACCCGCGGGGCCGGCCCCAGCAGCGCCTCGACCATGTCGAGCATGATCCGGAACCGCTCCTCGCGGTCCGGCATGTACCACTCCTGCTGCCGGTCCCAGCTCTCCTGCCACGCTGCCCAGTCGGTTCCGGTACTCGTGGTCACGGCACCTCATCTCCCCTCGCGATGCGTAATACCCTGGAAGCACGACCGGCTGTTACCCGACCGCAGACACGACCATAAAGCGCCCCGGTAAGGACTACAAGTGGAACTGGCCTATTACTCGGATTACGCAGTGCGCCTCGTCAACAGCGAGGAGCCGGCCCGGGGGAAGGACGCCCTGACGTCGGTCGAGGCCGTCCGCGATCTGTTCGGCGCCAACGCGTCCGCGGCCCGCCGCGCCACCGACGCCGACGTCACCCGCTTCCGCTCGGTACGGGGGAGGCTGCGCGCCGTCTTCGAGGCGGCGGACAAGGGCGACGAGACACTGGCCGTGGACCTGCTGAACTCGCTCCTCCTGGAGTTCCCGGTCAGCCCCCAGATCTCCGGCCACGACTTCCGCGACGAGGACGGCCGCCCGCTGTGGCACATGCACCTGGCCGACCACCCCTCCAACGCCACCGCCGGCTACGCGGCCATCGCGGCGATGGGCCTGGCCTTCCACCTCACCGAGTACGGCGTCGACCGCCTCGGCCTGTGCGAGGCGGCCCCGTGCCGCAACGCCTACCTCGACACCTCCACCAACCGCTCCCGGCGCTACTGCTCCGACCGCTGCGCGACCCGCGCCAACGTGGCCGCCTACCGGGCCCGCAAGCGCCTGGAGGCCGACCGGTCGGGCAGCAGCGGCCTCGCGGCCGAGAACGCCCAGCGCACCAGCGCCGGCAGCGAGCGCTGACCGGCCGGCCGCGGCCGGTACCTGAAGTACGCCTTGCCCAGCACGAGTTCGTCCGGTACGACCCCGTAGTCCGTACTGTCCCCGCCCGCGTAGGGGTTGTCCCCGAGCACCCACCAGCCGCCCTCGCGCCGCTCCACGGCGCGCTTGACGACCAGCAGGTCCTGCTGGAACGGATGACGCAGGACGACGACGTCCCCCGGCCGGACCGCTCCCCCGTAGCGCAGCAGCAGCCGGTCCCCGTGCCGGAGCGTGGGCACCATGGACGGGCCCGTCACCTCAGCCAGCCCGAACGGCGCCACGGCCCTCCCCCGCTCGGTCTCCTGCGACAGCTCCGGCATCCCCGGCACCTCCCCGGTCCGTTCCTCCACCAGTCTCAGTCTCACCCTGGACTTTTGTCCTAAGCCCTAGGGGGCACCCGAGAAATCGCGTTCCTCAGGGAGTAATGTCGCACCTGAGAAGACGATCACGAGGAAGGAATGCTCCATGCTTTCCCGCCTGTTTGCCCCCAAGGTCAAGGTCAGCGCCCACTGCGACCTGCCCTGCGGCGTCTACGACCCGGCCCAGGCCCGCATCGAGGCGGAGTCGGTGAAGGCCGTGCAGGAAAAGATGGCCGCCAACGACGACCCCCACTTCCAGGCGCGCGCCACCGTCATCAAGGAGCAGCGCGCGGAGCTGGCCAAGCACCACGTCTCCGTGCTCTGGAGCGACTACTTCAAGCCCCCGCACTTCGAGAAGTACCCGGAGCTGCACCAGCTGGTCAACGACACCCTGAAGGCCCTCTCGGCCGCCAAGGCGTCGACCGACCCGGCGACCGGCCAGAAGGCTCTGGACTACATCGCCCAGATCGACAAGATCTTCTGGGAGACCAAGAAGGCCTGATCTCCATTCAGGCCCTCTGACCTGCGATTTCCTTGATCGCCTGGTCTACCTGCCCGCACCCGGACCGCAGGCCGCCGAGCATGGCGCCCATGGCGGCCCGGGTGCGGTCTTCTTCCCCGGCCGCGGACGGTCGTAGATCCACAGCGCGATGACGGCGGACGCGTGGCCGAGAACCAGCTGGACCTGCTTGACGCTCGCCCCGCCGGCGATGAGGGCGGAGGCGAGGAAGTGGCGCAGGTCGTGGGTCACCATGTGCGGCGGCTCGACGGACTTACGCCCCTCGCGGTCGGCCGCTTCGTTCTCCGCTGCTTGGAGCGTCCAGTTCCACTCGGTCTTCCAACGGCGGCAGTTGAGGGGCTCACTGCCGTGACCTCGTCGAGCCAGCGCTGGGCCTCGAGCTTGCGGGGCCGGCTACCAGCTGGCCTGTGAGGCCGACCCACACGGCCACGCAGCCTGGGTGATGCGGGCCCTGGCCCACCAGGCCCTGAGCCTCAAGCAGCCGCACCACGGGTACCTCGCAGGAGGCCCGGAGGTCTCCCTCGACGGCTGGCAATAGCGGCGCCAACCGCGGACCGATTAGTCGTCGCCGAGGGCGAGCCCTTCGCCACTCGTGCACGGCAGCCGCGATCGGTCTCATGAAGACCGCACCAGCCACCAGGAGCGTTCCCGCCCATGACCGACACCACCGCCCGCGTCCGTGAGCTGAACCTCTACCGCCAGTACTTCGACCTCGTCGCCGCGGGCACCAAGACCATCGAGGTGCGGGTGAAATACCCGCACCTAGCCGACCTCGCAGCCGGCGACACCATCCGCTTCCGGATCAAGGGCACCGACGAGACGTGCGACGTGAAGGTCAAGCGGGTCACCGTGTACCCCGACTTCGAAGCCTTGCTCGACGGCGAGGGACCCGCCAACGTCAACCCCACCGCCACCCGCGATCAGCAGCTCACCAACATCCGCGCCATCTACCCTCCCGAGAAGGAATCCCTCGGCGCCCTCGCCATCGAGATTCAGCTCTCGCGCCTCTGATGCCTCGCCCCGGAGAAGGCTGAGCACGCGAAATCCACGTGCCGTTGTCAGGGCTACGAGGGACCATGCTCGGGCGGCCCGGCAGCCGCGACCAGGCGGGATCGAGTGCCGGCGCCGCAGCCGCGTTCACCGATGAGCTGCCAGCACTGCCGCGAGGCCCTCTCGCAGATCTTTGACGAAATACTCGGGGACCTCCAACGACGGGAAATGTCCTCCCCTTTCGGGCTCCCTCCATCGGACGATCTGTCGGTACCGCTCCTGCGCCCAGGGGCGCGGACACTTCTCGACGTCGCGGGGATACATAGTGAGTGCCGATGGGACGTCGACCCGAAGTTCCGGGTCGAGCGAGTTGTGGCTTTCGTAGTAAATGCGGGCCGCCGACGCGCCGGTCCGCGTCAGCCAGTACAGGGTGACGTCGTCAAGAACCCTGTCCATGGAAATCGCCTCGAACGGGCTGTCTTCGGTGTCTGACCACTCGGCGAACTTGTCAAGGATCCAGGCGAGAAGCCCGACCGGTGAGTCGACGAGCGAGTAGCCGATTGTCTGTGGTCGGGTCGCCTGTTGCTTCGCGTACGCCGCCCGGTGGCGCCAGAAATCGCGGGTCTCCTCGGCCCACCTGCGCTCGACCGCCGTCAGCCCGTCCGTCGACAGCCCGGGCGGTCCCTCCGCGAACGTCGTGTGGATACCGAGAACGTGCGCCGGGAACCTGCCGCCGAGAACCGTGGTGATATTGCCTCCCCAGTCGCCGCCGTGGGCCGCGAACCTGCTGTAGCCGAGCCTTCCCATCAGCTCCACCCACGCGGCCGCGATCTTTTCGGTTCCCCACCCGGTGGTGGTCGGCTTGTCGCTGTAACCAAAGCCCGGTAGCGATGGGACCACGACGTGGAACGCCGGCGCGTCCACATCTTTCGGATCTGCCAACTCGTCTACCACATCGATGAACCGGGCAATGCTGTCCGGCCAGCCGTGCGTCAAGATCAGAGGCGTGGCATCTGCGCGGGCGGATCGGCGGTGCAGGAAGTGGATTCCCAGCCCATCAATGGTCGTACGGAATTGGCCGATCCCGTTGAGGCGCGCTTCGAACGACCGCCAGTTGTAACCGGTGCGCCAGTAGTCCACAACCTCGACGAGGTCGGCGAGAGGAACACCCTGTTCCCATCGGCGCGGGCCGGACGCGGCGCGATGGACCGTCTCGGCCTCCGGTAGCCGCGCCACAGCCAGTCGCGCGCGCAGATCGTCGAGGTCGGCGTCAGTTGCGTGGGCATCAAATGCTTGCACGTCGCTGGTTGGACGGGGCATGAGACCTCCTAGCCATCGCGGAACCGGCTAAGACGGTTCTAGCAGTCCTCCAAGCCACACCGCAACCGGCTAAGGTGGTTCCATGCGTGCTGAGTTCCCTGACTTCCGCCTCGGCAAGGTGCTGGCGACCAGCTTCACGGGGACCCTGTCGGAGCGTCATGGCGACGCCGTGGAGCGCATTCCCACGCCGCAGCGACTCATCGACTGGCTGACGGTGAACGGCCTCGCTGTGGACTCCTGCACCGCCGCCCAGCTCGACCTCGCTCGGGAACTGAGGGAGTCGATTCACGCCGCCGCGACAGCGGCCGCACTCCAGGACGCTCTTCCCGCGTCTGCTGTCCAAGTCATCAATGACTTCAGCGTTCAGGGTCGGGCCGCAGCGATCCTGACCCCCGAGGGCACGCGGCGATGGCGGCTCAGCTCGGCTTCCCGCGTGGAAGATGCCCTCAGCGTGATCGCCGCCGACGCGATCAGCATCATCGCGGGCGAACGAGACGGAAAACTGGCCTTGTGCGCATCACCGACCTGCCAAGCCGCCTTCTTCGACACCAGCCAAAGCCGCACCCGCAAATGGTGTGACATGAACACATGCGGGAATCGTCAGAAGAAAGCGCGCTTCAATGCCAAGCAGCACAAAAACCCCAGATCAGCGGAGTGATGGTTACCTCGGTACATTGGAGCCGCTGCGGCTGGACGCTGCGCTCGCGCGGGAGCGCCCCGCGGCGCGTGGCTGCGGGGCGCGTGGCTGCGGGGCGCCTTGTGGGGTTCAGTCGATCTTCTCCCCGTTGTACGTACCGCCCTTGCAGAGGTTGTCCTTCAGGTCGGCCGTTCCGCCGCCCTGCTTGCACTGAGAAGGGGTGACGTAGGACGGGGCACCCTGTGCGGTGGCGCTGGCGGCGCTGGTGAGGCCGAGTCCGGCGAGGGCTGCCGTTGCGATGACGGCGGCGAGGATTCGTCGAATGCGCATGTGGTTCCCCTTTCACGGATTGCCTCGGCTGGGGCACTAGTCAGCTTGATCTTCACCCATGTGGGTGGCACGTGATGTTGGGCCATTCGGGTGATGGCGCTGTCGGGTGCGGGGTCGGCGCCTGAACCGGCCGCCCACCTCCTTGTCCTGCACGCGAGGCTGTTCGGGGGGCGCCGTCACTGTTGTGCGGGCGTAGTGTCCCGGTATGGGCGATGGGCCCTGTGTCCGGTGCGGTGCGGCGCTGCCGGATCCCGCTTGTGCCGGCCGTCGACACTGCGGCGCTGCGCACCGGCAGGCGGCCTGGTCGAAGTCCCCTCGCAGGAGGCCGATGACACCACCGCCGGCCTCACCGACCACCTCGCCCTAACCGACGTATCGGACCTGGACCAGCTGATCGACGACCTGGTGCACCAGAGCTGGCCCAAGGGCCGGCACACCGACGACATCACCCTGCTCCTGCTCCGCACCACCGGCACACCCGGCGGAACACCGGCACGCGCTGTCCCGAAGCCCGCGAGGCGGCCGGAAGTACGCAAGCAGGCCCGCGGGGGCGCGTCGGGCAAACCTCGAGGCCGCTGTTGAAGGAGTGGTTGGTGAGTCCTGCGGGTCCTTCTCACGCGGTCTTGCTCCCTGCGCGGTCTTGCTCTCTGCGCGGTCCTACGCCGCGTTCGGCGGGGCCGCCTGGGTGCCGCGGCGGGCGCGGAGGGCGGCCACCGCGGCGCCGATCAGCAGCGCGAGCAGGGCGATCCCGCCCGCAGGGGAGAGCGGGTACAGCAGCGGCACCGTCATCTCCACCGCGGTGGGGAGCACGGCCACCGCCAGACCCGCGGCGGCCAGCCGGTCGTGTCCGCTGAAGAGCAGGGCGACGGCGAGGACCCCGGCCCAGAGCGTGCGGACGGCACGGGGGCCACCCGGCAGGGCGTGGTAGATGTTGAGGAACTGCGCTCCCCACAGCAGGACGGTCAGGGCTCCGGCACCCGCGATCGCGGCATGCTGCGGCCGGGAGGTGCCGAGCAGATCCCTGGGCGCGGCGAGGACGACGGCTCCGGTGAGCAGCGGCACGATCAGGCTCAACACCGCGGCCGGGTAGGCGGGTTGGCCGCCGGGGTGGGCGAGCAGGAGCAGGGGGACGTCGGCCAGCCGCAGCGCCGTCGCCGGTACGGCCAGCGTCCGGGCCGCCGTCCAGCGCCCGGTCCAGGCGCCCGCGAGCGCCGCCAGCCAGAGCAGCGGCACGAGAACCTGGTCGACGAGGACGACCGCCTCCGGGAACGAGGACCACGACAGGGTCCGGACGCCGGGGGCGAAGACCCACAGCAGGTTCACCACGCTGCCGCCCGCCGCGACGGCGACGGCGGACGGCGCCGCCTGCGCCAGGATCTGCCCGGCGGTCCGGCCGGATCCCAGCCCGGTGCGCCGGCGCAGCCCGTGCCCGGCGACGTCGAGCGCCTCGCGCAGCCGGCCGAGCGGTCCAGCGCCCTGCGTGGCCTCGGCGTAGATCGCGGTCAACTCGGCCTCGTGCCGGGCGCGATAGGCGGCCGGGTGGCAGCGCAGCGCCCAGCGCAGGGCGCGCGGCGGATGCTGGTCCGTCATGCGAGGGCTCCCTTCGGGCGGACGGCGAGCACCCGGCGGGCGGCCATGCGGCGCTCGGCCTCGGCGACGACGGCGCGCAGCCGCTCCGTCTCGGCGGCCAGCGCGGAGCGGCCGGCCTCGGCGAGGGCGTAGACCTTGCGGGCCCGGCCGTCGACGACCTCCTCGCGCTCGACACGGATCAGGCCCTGTTGCAGCAGCCGGTCCAGCGCGCCGTAGAGGGTGCCGGTGCGCATCCGCACGCGGCCCTGGGAGATCGCTTCGATCTCCTGGATCAGTCCGTAACCGTGCCTGGGTTCGTCGGCCAGGGCGGTGAGCAGGAGCAGCGTCGGCTCCTGAAGCGGTCGGTCACTCATGTGATCTATATATATCGGTGACCGTCATATGTTGTCGAGCGACTTATCGGTTTCGACAGCAGGGGCCCGGCCGGTCCGCCCGGCGGGCCCCTGCCGGTGTGCTGCCGCGGTCAGTGGAACAGCGGCACGATCAGGTAGATCCCGTACGCCACCACGGCCGCACAGGCGAGGAAGCACAGGGCGGCCTGGGCGCGGCCGGACGTGCCGGCACCGGCACCGGCGTCCCGGGCGGCCTCGGCGCGGGACAGGCCGAGGACACCGAAGGTGAAGACGACGACCACGGCGACCGTGACGCCGAGGCTGACCGCGGCGACGCGGCCGAGGGCGGACCAGTCGACATGCATGCGGGGCTCCCGGAAGTTCAGGCGGCCGTGCCGACATTCGCCGGGGCCGGGGTGCTGAGGCTGACCTCGTGGTGGTCGTTGACGTTGTCGGCGCGCACCGGGTTGCGGCGGGACGCGGCCACGATGACCCCGGCGAGGGCGAGGGCCACCAGCGCGATCACGGCCGTACCGGCGTTGCCGCCGTGCTTGACCACGCTCGCCGCGAGGCCGCCGACCAGCGCCGCCGAGGGCAGCGTGATCAGCCAGGCCAGCACCATCCGGCCGGCCACGCCCCAGCGGACCTCGGCGAGCCGGCGGCCCAGACCCGCGCCGAGGATGCTGCCGGAGGCGACCTGCGTGGTGGACAGCGCGAAGCCGAGGTGGGCGGAGGTGAGGATCACCGCCGTGGACGCGGTCTCGGCAGCGAAGCCCTGCGGGGACTGGATCTCCGCCAGGCCCTTGCCCATGGTGCGGATGATCCGCCAGCCGCCCAGGTAGGTCCCGAGGCCGATGGCGAGGCCCGCCGCGCCGATCACCCAGACCGGCGGCCCCGCGTCGTGGTGGAGCGCGCCCGCCGAGATCAGGGTCAGCGTGATCACGCCCATGGTCTTCTGCGCGTCGTTGGTGCCGTGCGCGAGGGAGACCAGGGAGGCGGAGGCGATCTGGCCGAGCCGGAAGCCCTTCGTGACCGAGTCCTGGCGGGCGCGGGCGGCCAGCCGGTAGGCGAGGTAGGTGGCGGCCAGGGCCGCCACGCCGGCCACCACGGGAGAGGCCACCGCGGGGATCAGCACCTTCTCGGCGACCTTGGCGAAGTGCACGCCGTGCGAGCCCGCACCGACCCAGACCGCGCCGATCAGACCGCCGAAGAGAGCGTGGGAGGAGCTTGAGGGCAGTCCGGCGAGCCAGGTCACCAGGTTCCACAGGATCGCCCCGATCAGCCCGGCGAAGATCATCGCCGGGCTGACCAGTGTGTCGTCCACGATGCCGCCGGAGATCGTCTTGGCGACCTCGGTGGACAGGAACGCCCCGACGATGTTGAGGACTCCGCTGACCAGGACCGCTGTGCGCGGCTTGAGCGCGCCGGTGGCGATGGAGGTGGCCATCGCGTTCGCGGTGTCGTGGAACCCGTTCGTGAAATCGAACGCCAGTGCCGTGACGATGACGACCGCCACGAGGAACGTCATGTGGTCCATCCCCCAAGGCAAGCAAGGGCAGGCCAATGTACGGGGAACCGAGGGCGAACGGCGTGTCGAAGATGGGGAACCCTGTTGTGCGGTCCTGTGTGGAAACGTTGTATCTCCCGTTGTCAGTCCCCTGTGCCAAGCTGTCGTCGTGACCCTGGAGGACCTCAGACGGCTGCGCCGGGTGCGTGACCGGATGGACCGCGAGTACGCCGAGCAGCTCGACATGACCGAGCTGGCCCGGGGCGCCCACATGTCCCCCGGCCACTTCCAGCGCAGCTTCCGCAAGGCCTTCGGCGAGACGCCGTACAGCTACCTGATGACCCGCAGGATCGAGCGGGCCAAGGCACTGCTGCGCCGGGGCGATCTCACGGTGACGGAGGTGTGCATGACGGTCGGCTGCACCTCCCTCGGCTCGTTCAGCGCCCGCTTCACGGAGCTGGTCGGGGAGACACCGAGTTCCTATCGGGCCCGCTCGCACGAGGAGAGCGCGGCGATCCCGCCCTGCGTGGCGCGCGCGTACATGCGCCCAAGACGGACGTAACGCCGGTATCGACCTTAGGTTGGACCCATGGACCTGAAACTGCAGACCTGTTTCATCGCCGTCGACGACCACGACAAGGCGATCGCTTTCTACTGCGACGTCCTGGGCCTGGAGATCCGCAACGACGTCAAGTACGAAGGGATGCGGTGGGTGACCGTCGGGTCGCCGCTGCAGCCGGACGTGTCGATCGTCCTGGAGCCGCCCGCGGCGAACCCCGACCTCTCCCCCGCCGATCGGGAGGCGATGGAGCAGCTGCTGGCCAAGGGCGTGCTGCGCGGGGTCAACTTCACCACCGAGGACTGCGACGCCCTTTTCGCCCGCGTCCGGGATTCCGGTGCCGAGGTGATCCAGGAACCGACGGACATGCCGTACGGCGTGCGCGACTGCGCCTTCCGGGACCCGGCGGGCAACCAGCTGCGCTTCCTCCAGCGGCCCGCCGAGTGAGAGAGAGTGGATCCCCGGCCATTTCCGGGGAGTTCGTGCCTGGACCGCGGAGCGTGATCATCCGCTGGACGTACGCCTTCGTCGACCGCCCCGCCGCCCGGCTGCCCGAGGCACGCGCCTTCTGGGCGGCGGTCACCGGCACCCGGCCGTCCGAACCCCGCGGCGAACAGGGCGAGTTCATGACCCTGCTGCCCGATGCGGGCGAGGGGGCGGACGCGTGCGTGAAGCTCCAGGGGGTCGCCGAGGGGGACGGCGGCGCCCATCTCGACCTGTGCGCCGAGGACGTGGGGCAGCTGGCCGGGGCCGCCCGTGAACTCGGCGCGGACCTCGTGGCGGACCACGGCGACTGGGCCGTACTGCGCTCTCCCGCGGGGCAGTTGTTCTGCGCGGTGCGCCGGCACGACGAGACGGTACGGCCGCCCGTGGTGGCGGGCAGCCGGCTGGACCAGGTGTGCCTCGACATCCCGCCGTCCGCGTACGCCGCCGAGTCGGACTTCTGGGCCGCTCTCACCGGCTGGGAGCGGCTCAGGGGGTCCCGGCCGGAGTTCGAGGTGCTGAGGCCGCCGACGGGACTGCCCGTCCGGATCCTGCTCCAGCGGCTCGACGACGGGCGCCCCGCCTCCGCCCATCTCGACCTCGCCTGCGCGGACGTCGCCGAGGTCCGCGCCCGGCACGAGGAGCTGGGGGCGGTCGCGGTGCACCACGGCCCGCACTGGTCGGTGATGCGCGACCCGGCAGGCGGCATCTACTGCCTGACCGGCCGCGACCCGCAGACGGGCGCCCTGCCGGGGCACTAGCGCCTGTCCGGGCGGCCAGGCCCGGTCGTCACATTCCCGTCTGCCCCGCGACGCCGGGATGATCCAGACGACACCCCCTGGCTCCGCTCACCCCCAGGGCTCCACGTCCACCACGGCGTCGGCCGGCACCGGCCCGTACACGTGCGGGAACTCCTCCCCGTCCGGCCCCACGGCCTCGTACTTCACCGGCGCGCCGACCAGGGCCGGGTCCACGACGAGCACGACCAGCTCGTCCGGGCCGTCGTAGTCGCCGTAGAGGAAGTCGGCGATGCGCGGGAGCTGCTCGCGGGTGGAGAAGTGGATGAAGCCCTCCTCCTGGAGCGTGCGGCCGCGCGTCGACAGCTCGTAGGCGCCGCGCGCGCGAGCCGCTTCCCACAGGGAGCGTTCGGTGATGTGGAAGATCCGGGGCAGTTTCGGCATGCGCCCACGGTACGGCGCCGGCGGCCGGCTCGGCGCTTCCTCGTGTACGACCGCACGGATCGTGCCGTCGGAAGCCGGGGCACTCCTCCAGGACTTCCGCATCCACGCAAGCGGCGGGCCCCGCACACTGTGGGGATGTGCGGGGGCCGTCTGACCGGAGTCCCGGACCCGTGCGGGGTCAGGAGCCGCACGGGGCCGGGACTCCGGATTCTTCTCGGCTGCGTTCCGGCAGCCGTCAGCTGCTGCGCCGGGTCACGAACTCGGCGAGGGCCAGCAGTCCGCCCGCCGCCTCGGGGTCGGGAACCGCTCGGGCCAGCTCCTGCATGACGCGGGCCATCCGGTCGGCCGCCTCGGCCTGCGCCCAGTCCCGGCCGCCGGCCCGCTCCACGGCCAGTGCCGTGCGCGCGATGCCCTCGGCGTCCCCGGTGACGTACGGCTTTCCGTACAGCTCGGCCAGCTCGGCCGCCGCCTCGGTGCCGGACGTGAGCGCCGCCACCACGGGCAGCGACTTCTTGCGGGCCGCGAGGTCCGCGCCGGCCGGCTTGCCGGTGCGTTCCGGATCACCCCATATGCCGATGACGTCGTCGATCAGCTGGAAGGCGAGCCCCACCTGGCGGCCGAAGCCGTCCAGCGCGGCCACCTCCTCCGGCCCGGCGCCCGCGTACAGCGCGCCGAGGGCGCAGGCGCAGCCCAGCAGCGCGCCGGTCTTGGCCTCGGCCATGGCGAGCACCTCGTCGAGGGTGACCTCGTCCGGGGCGCGGTGCTCCATGTCCGTGTCGGTGTGCTCCCCGGCGCACAGCTCCACGACGCAGTTCGCGAGCCGGGCCGCGGCCGGGCCGCCGGCCGGGTGGGTGTCCTCGGCGAGGAGCCGCAGGGCCAGCGCCAGCAGGGCGTCCCCGGCGAGGATCGCGTCGGTGTCGCCGAACACGGTCCAGGCGGTGGGCTGATGCCGACGGGAGGTGTCGCGGTCCATCAGGTCGTCGTGCAACAGCGTGAAGTTGTGGACCAGTTCGACCGCCACGGCCGCCCCGACGGCCGCCGCGCGGGCCGCGGGCCCGCCGAGGGCCTCGGCCGCGGCCAGGACCAGTGCGGGCCTTATGGCCTTGCCGCCGTTGCCCGCCGCCGGGGTGCCGTCGGTGTTCTGCCAGCCGAAGTGGTAGAGCGCGATCCGGCGCATGGAGTCCGGCAGCGACTCCAGGGCCGCGCGCAGCTCCGGGTCGACCAGGGCCTTGGTGCGCTCCAGCAGCGCCAGCGCCTCCTGGCCCTCGCCCGGACCGGTGTCGTCACCGTCCGCCGCCCGCTCCGCCCTCCCGGTGCCGCCCCACGTGTCCCCCGCCGTGCCCTGGTGCGGCACGGCGGGGGAGCGCTGTTCACTCTGCGTGGTCTCCGTCATGAACTCGGCCATGTCTCCCCCTTGCCAGGTCCGTGGACGCCGGTGTCACCGGCGCGCCCGGACGCGTGTCCAGGGGGTCTACCCGCCCCGGCGGGCGGGAACACGGCCGCGAAGTGCGCAAACGTCACCTCCAGCGGCCGATCTCGACGTTCTCCAGCACGCCGAGCGCGTCCGGCACCAGCACGGCGGCCGAGTAGTAGGCCGTGACGAGGTACTTGATGATGGCCTGTTCGTTGATGCCCATGAAGCGGACCGACAGGCTCGGTTCGATCTCGTCCGGGACGCCCGACTGCCTCAGGCCGATGACGCCCTGCTCGTCCTCGCCGGTCCGCATCGCGATGATCGACGTGGTGCGCTCCGGGGTGACCGGGATCTTGTTGCAGGGGTAGATCGGCACACCGCGCCAGGTCGGGATGCGGTTGCCGCCGATGTCGACGCTCTCCGGGACCAGGCCCCGCTTGTTCAGCTCGCGTCCGAACGCGGCGATCGCGCGCGGGTGGGCCAGGAACAGCTTGGTGCTGCGGCGGCGGCTGAGCAGCTCGTCCATGTCGTCCGGGCTGGGCACGCCGTCGTGCGGCTGGAGCCGCTGGTCGTACTCGCAGTTGTTGAGCAGGCCGAACTCGCGGTTGTTGATCAGCTCGTGCTCCTGGCGCTCCTTGAGCGCCTCGACCGTGAGCCGCAGCTGCTGCTCGGTCTGGTTCATCGGCTGGTTGTACAGGTCGGCCACGCGCGTGTGGACGCGCAGCACGGTCTGGGCGATGCTCAGTTCGTACTCTCGGGGCCGGGCCTCGTAGTCCACGAAGGTGTGCGGGATGTCGGGCTCCCCGGAGTGGCCGGCCGCCAGCTCGACCTCCTTCTCGCCGTACTTGTTGGTCTGCTGCTCGGGGATCGAGCGCAGCTGCTCGAGGTGTTCGCGCAGGGAGTCCGCGCGCTCGGCGACCTGCTGGAAGTCCTGGCGGGTGAGGATCAGCACCGTGGTCGCGGTGTCCGCGCGGGCGGTGAACTCCCAGATGGCGTCCGGGTCGAGCAGGGCCTGCTCGCCGAAGTAGGCGCCGTCGGCGAGGACTTCGAGGACGGCGTCGTCGCCGTACGGGCCCGTGCCGATCTTCTCGACCCTGCCGTGCGCGAGCAGGTACACCTCATTGGTCTGGTTGCCGAAGTCGGCGATGACCTCCCCGGGGGCGAAGTCGCGCTGACGGCAGCGCCGGGCCAGCTCCGTCAGCACTTCCTGGTCCTCGTACGCGCGCAGGGCCGGCAGCTCGCCCAGCTCGGCCGGGATGACCTCGACCTGGTCCGCGGTCTTCACGAAGGTGATGCGGCCGTCGCCGACGGCGTACGTCAGCCGCCTGTTCACGCGATAGGTGCCGCCCTGTACGTCCACCCACGGGAGCGTGCGCAGCAGCCAGCGGGAACTGATCTCCTGCATCTGTGGAACGGACTTGGTGGTGGTGGCCAGGTTCCGCGCTGCGGCGGTGCCGAGGGACTGCTGCGGCTTGCCGTCTTCCGTGCGGACCTCTTCGCCTACCGACATAAGGACATGTCCTCCCATGTATGCCCGGTGCCGAATCGCACACGCACCGGTCTCGGGGCCGAGCCTTCCATCACGGAGCGTGTCGTCGCCATTACCCGAAAGAGCGGGAATGGGTCATGGGGCCCCTGGGCATAAGGAGGGACTCTGTACAGATCTCGAGGGCCCGGCGCGAACGAAGGAGACGGCATGGCCCCACCCATGTCAGCGAGCACGTTTCTGGCCGTTCTGCGCGCGGAGGGCGTCACGGTCGCCGAGGTGGGCGACTGGCGGCACCACAACCGCAACCACAAGGGCCCGTGGGGTCCCGTGCACGGCGTCATGATCCACCACACGGTGACCCTGGGTGACGCGCACACGGTCCAGGTCTGCCGGGACGGCCACGGGGCGCTGCCCGGCCCGCTGTGCCACGGCGTGATCACCAAGGACGGCACGGTCCACCTGGTCGGCCACGGCCGCGCCAACCACGCGGGGCTCGGCGACGACGACGTCCTGCGCGCGGTGATCGCCGAGAAGGGGCTGCCGCCGAGCAACGGGGCGGACACCGACGGCGACCGGCACTTCTACGGCTTCGAGTGCGAGAACCTGGGCGACGGCGAGGATCCCTGGCCCGAGGCCCAGCTGGAGGCGGTCATCCGCGCCGCGGCGGCGGTGTGCCGCCGGCACGGGTGGTCGCAGCGGTCGGTCATCGGCCATCTGGAGTGGCAGCCGGGCAAGGCGGATCCGCGAGGCTTCGGCATGGCCTGGCTGCGCGAGCGGGTCGGGCAGCGGCTTACGGGGTAGCGCCGCCGCGGCCGGGTGCCCGCGCCGGGCGACAATGAAGCGTGACCAGCTCCGACGCCCTCGCTCCCCGGCTTCCCTCGCCCCTGCAGGAGGTGCGGGACGCGCGGTTCGAGCGGCGCGGGCTGCGGCTGCTGCTCAAGCGCGACGACCTCGTCCACCCGGAGCTGATCGGCAACAAGTGGCGCAAGCTGGTGCCGAACATCGCGGCGGCGCGCGGCCGGCCGCTGGTCACGTTCGGCGGGGCCTACTCCAGCCACCTGCGGGCCACCGCCGCCGCGGGCCGCCTCCTGGGGCTGGTGACCACCGGCGTGGTCCGCGGCGAGGAGCTGGCCGGCCGGCCGCTCAACCCGTCCCTCGCCCGGTGCGCGGCCGACGGCATGCGGCTGCACTTCGTCGACAGATCGACGTACCGGCGCAAGACCGAACCGGAGATCCTCGCCGCGATCCTGCGCGCGGCGGGCGCAGAGGGTGCGTACGTCGTCCCCGAGGGCGGCAGCAACAGCGCGGCCGTGCGGGGCTGCCGGGCCCTCGGCGAGGAGCTGCGCGGGCACGCGGGACTGGTGGCCGTCGCCTGCGGCACCGGCGGCACGCTCGCGGGGCTGGCCGCGGGCCTGGCGCCGGGGCAGCGCGCGCTCGGTGTACCGGTCCTCAGGGGCGGTTTCCTGGAGGGCGGCATACAGGCACTGCAGGAACGCGCCTTCGGCCGTCGCAGCGGCTCCTGGTCCCTCGACGAGCGCTTCCACTTCGGCGGTTACGCCCGTACGACCCCCGAACTGCACGCGTTCGCACAGGACTTCGAGGACCGCCACGGGCTGCCCGTCGAGCGTCTCTATGTCGCCAAGTTGCTCTACGGACTCGTCGCCCTTGCGGAAGAAGGCGCCTGCGCGCGCGGGACGGCGATCGCCGCCGTGGTCACCGGGCGGCCGTTCCCGCAGGATCAGTCGGCCTCCCGGTAGGCCGCCGCCTCCTCCAGGTCCAGGCGTCTGAGCAGGGCGCGCAGCATCTCGTCGTCGATGTAGCGGTGGTCGCGGAGCTTGACGAAGACCTCGCGCTCGGCGCCGATCATCTCGCGGGAGAGACGGCGGTAGGTGTCGTCGACGGACTCGCCGGTGACGGGGTTGGTCTGGCCGAGGCGCTCCCAGACGGCGTTGCGGCGGCGCTCCAGGACCGTGCGCAGGCGGTCGGCGAGCGGCGGGGGCAGGGCGTTGCGCTCGTCGGAGAGGAGGTCGTCGAGGCGCCTCTCGGCGGCGCGGGAGGCCTGGGCCTGCGCGTTGGCCTCGGCGAGCGTCTCGGCCTGCCGGTCGCGGCCGGGGAAGCGCAGCAGGCGGATCAGCGGCGCGAGGGTGAGGCCCTGCACGACCAGGGTGCCGATGACCGTGGTGAAGGTCAGGAAGAGGATCAGGTTGCGCTGCGGGAAGGGGGCGCCGCCGTGCACCGTGAGCGGGATCGAGAACGCGATCGCCAGGGACACCACCCCGCGCATGGCGGCCCACCCCGTGACGACCGGCGCCCGCCAGGTGACGTCCTCCTCTCGCTCCCTGATCCGGCTGGAGAGCGCGCGGGGCAGGAAGGTCGCCGGGAACACCCAGGCGAAGCGGGCCGCCACGACGACGACGAAGACCGCGACCGCGTACCAGGCCGCGTCGGCCCCGTGGTAGGCGCCGAGCCCCTTGAGCACGGTCGGCAGCTGCAGGCCGATCAGCGCGAACACCGCCGACTCCAGCAGGAAGGCGACCATCCGCCACACCGCGTCCTCCTGGAGCCGGGTGGCGAAGTCGACCTCCCACGCGTGGTGCCCGAGATAGACGGCGACCACCACGACCGCGAGCACCCCGGAGCCGTGCAGCTGCTCGGCGACGCCGTAGGCGACGAACGGGATCAGCAGGGAGAGGGTGTTCTGGAGCAGGGCCTCCTTCAGGTGCGTGCGCAGCCAGTGGATCGGCACCATGAGCACGAGTCCGACGAGCACACCGCCGACGGCGGCCCGCAGGAACTCCCAGATCCCTCCCGCCCAGGTGGCGCCCTCGCCCACGGCCGCGGCGAGGGCCACCTTGTAGGCGGTGATCGCGGTGGCGTCGTTGAGCAGGGACTCGCCCTGGAGGATGGTGGTGATCCGGGACGGCAGGCCGACCCGGCGCGCGATCGCCGCGGCCGCGACCGCGTCCGTCGGCGCGACCACCGCGCCCAGCACGAGCGCTGCGGGCAGCGGCAGCCCCGGCACGACGAGATAGGCGGCCCAGCCGACGACGAAGGTCGCGAAGAGCACGTACCCGATGGACAGCAGTCCCACGGGCCGCTTCTGGGCCCGCAGGTCGAGGTACGAACTCTCGGTGCCCTCCTTGTACAGCAGCGGGGGCAGCACCAGCGGCAGGACGACCTCGGGGTCCAGCGTGTAGTGCGGGATCCCGGGGACGTACGAGACGGCCAGGCCCACGGCGACCAGCAGCAGGGGCGCCGGCACGGGGGTGCGCCGGGCGGCCCCCGCGATGCCCGCACTGCCCGCCACCAGCAACAGCAGCGGCATCACGTCCATGGTCCTCGCCCACCCTCGGTTTCCGCGCGGCCACCCGCACGCCCGTCGTAATCTGGCAATCATGAAACAGTGCACGCACGCCGACGCGCTGCCGCACCCGGAACCGGAGCCGCTCAACCCGACCTGCCCGGAGTGTCTGCGCGACGGCACACACCCGGTGCAGCTGCGGTTGTGCCTCACCTGCGGTCACGTCGGCTGCTGCGACTCCTCGCCGGGGCAGCACGCGACGGGGCACCACAAGGAGTCCGGTCACCCGGTCATGCGGACCTTCGAACCCGGCGAGGACTGGCGGTGGTGCTTCGTGGACCACATCCTCGTGTGACACTGCATGCGGTGGCCGCCGTACGACGGTTCGAGCATCGGACGCCTGGGTACGTCAACCCGGCGCGCGCTCTTCCTATTTGGAACCGCAGACCCCCTAGACACGGAGCGTATCCACAGCTTTACTGTGAGTGACGCCAGGGGGTTGGGGTCCCTGGGACAGGACCGTCAGGAGCGCGATAGCGTCACCGCGGAACCACGTACGCGTTACCCCGGGGGGCGACCCTCGGCCCCGTAAAGCTTGTACCACCATGGAGGTGAGGGTGTCCCAGATCGCAGGCGAGCCCGCGGCGAATCAGGACTTCGTGGAAGTCCGGCTGCCGGCCGCGGGTGCCTACCTGTCGGTGCTGCGGACGGCCACGGCCGGTCTCGCGGCCCGCTTGGACTTCACCCTGGACGAGATCGAGGACCTGCGCATCGCCGTGGACGAGGCCTGCGCGATCCTGCTCCAACAGGCCGTGCCCGGCTCCGTGCTCAGCTGTGTCTTCCGGCTCGTCGACGACTCGCTGGAGGTCACGGTCGCGGCGCCGACCACGGACGGACACGCCCCCTCGCGGGACACCTTCGCCTGGACCGTGCTCTCGGCCCTCGCGGGCAAGGTCTCGTCCGCCGTCGACGAGGACAAGACCGTGTCGATCAGCCTCTACAAACAGCGCGGCGCGGGCCCCGGCCCGGCGTGAGGAACGGGGACGGTCCGGTGCGGGACGAAGAGCGCGGCACACGGGAGCTGCCGGCCGGGGACGGGGGTGCCCCCTGGCCGAGCGCCGGAGGGATCTCCGAGGAGCCCCCTCGGGACGATTCCCGGCGCATGGCGGACGGCATCGACAGCATCCCCGAGCAGGCCAGACCGCACCCGGTGGACGACTCCGCGCGGGTCGGCGACGACGGCGCCGTGCAGGGCGTACCGCCGGAGCGGCCCGGTGGCGCCGGGTCCGCCGTCCGCGCGGGTGCGAGGGCTCGGGGAAGGGCTACGGGCGGGACGATGAGCGAGCACGAGCGATACGCCGAGGACGACACACTGGGCGCGCAAGCCGTGCAGGCCGTACAGCACGGCCCCCAGGACCGCAGCGGGGCGCGGGCGATGTTCGTCGAGCTGCGCAAGCTGAACTCGGGCAGCCCGGAGTACGCGGAGCTGCGCAATCAGCTGGTCCGCATGCATCTGCCGCTCGTGGAGCACCTGGCGCGCCGTTTCCGCAACCGCGGCGAGCCGCTGGACGACCTCACCCAGGTCGCCACGATCGGCCTGATCAAGTCCGTCGACCGGTTCGACCCGGAGCGCGGCGTGGAGTTCTCCACGTACGCCACCCCGACCGTGGTCGGCGAGATCAAGCGGCACTTCCGCGACAAGGGCTGGGCGGTGCGCGTGCCGCGCCGGCTCCAGGAGCTGCGGCTCGCGCTCACCACGGCGACCGCCGAGCTGTCCCAGTTGCACGGCCGCTCCCCTACGGTTCACGAGCTGGCCGAGAAGCTGGCCATCTCGGAGGAGGAGGTCCTGGAGGGCCTGGAGTCCGCCAATGCGTACTCCACGCTGTCCCTGGACGTCCCCGACACCGACGACGAGTCCCCGGCGGTCGCCGACACCCTCGGCGCCGAGGACGAGGCGCTGGAGGGCGTGGAGTACCGCGAGTCCCTCAAGCCGCTGCTGGAGGACCTGCCGCCGCGCGAGAAGCGCATCCTGCTGCTGCGCTTCTTCGGGAACATGACCCAGTCCCAGATCGCGCAGGAGGTCGGCATCTCCCAGATGCACGTCTCCCGGCTGCTGGCCCGCACGCTGGCCCAGCTGCGGGAGAAGCTCCTCGTGGAGGAGTGAGCCGCCGGCCGGCGGGTTATTCGCCGCGGCCCGGACCCTTGATGCCGAGGGCCCGGGTCGTCGCGGGATTGACGAGGAGCACCAGCGCCAGCACGGCGACGACCGCGAGCACGATGCCCGCCGGGATGGCCATGCTGTCGGCCTGGAGCAGGCTGTAGGCCACCGGAAGCGCCATGAGCTGTGTGATCACGGCCGGGCCCCGGCTCCAGCCGCGCCGCAGCAGCAGACCGCGGGCGGCGAGCAGCGGCAGCAGCGCGAGTACGACGAGCGTGATCCCCAGGGACACACCCTGCTGCCGCTCGGACCCGTCGCCGGTGATCCCGAGGACGAGCATCCACAGGCCGCCGACGACCAGGGCGGCGCCCTCCAGCGCGGCGAGCGCCGCCGCGTACGTCAGCCGGCGCGGGCGCGGCTCGGCGGCGACGGCCTCGGTGGTGTCCGCGGCGTCCTTGACGGGCTTCTGCTCACTGCTCACCCCAGCAGCGTAGCCGTCGCCCCATGGCCGCACTCCCACGCCCCGGGGGCCATGGAGTGTCCAGGCTCACGCCCCCTCCTCTTACCCGATCCCTACCTCGCGCTTCGCCGGGTACCCCCCAGTAGGTACGCTGCCCTCCATGCGTGCACTTCTCGTGGTCAATCCGGCGGCTACCACCACAAGCGCACGCAGGCGTGACGTCCTGATCCACGCGCTCGCCAGCGAGATGAAGCTGGAGGCGGTCACCACCCAGTACCGCGGCCACGCACGCGACCTCGGCCGGCAGGCGGCGGACAGCGACGACATCGACCTCGTGGTGGCCCTCGGCGGCGACGGCACCGTCAACGAGGTCGTCAACGGCCTCCTGCACGCCGGCCCCGACCTGGACCGGCTGCCCGGTCTCGCCGTGGTGCCCGGCGGTTCCACGAACGTCTTCGCCCGCGCGCTGGGCCTGCCCAACGAACCCGTCGAAGCCACCGGCATCGTGCTGGACGCGCTGCGTGAGAGCCGGGAGCGGGTCGTCGGGCTCGGGCTGACCTCGGGCACGCCGGGCACCGAGGACGAGGCGGTCCCGGACCGCTGGTTCACCTTCAACGCCGGGCTCGGCTTCGACGCGGGCGTGGTCGGCCGGGTCGAGCAGCAGCGCGAGCGCGGCAAGACGTCGACGCACGGGCTCTACGTCCGTCAGGTGGTCCGGCAGTACCTCGGCGAGCCGAACCGCCGGCACGGCGCGATCACGCTCGAACGGCCCGGCGAGGACCCGGTCCCGGATCTCGTGCTCGCCATAGTCTCGAACACGGCCCCTTGGACGTATCTCGGCAATCGCCCCATGTACACGTCGCCTAAAGCCTCGTTCGATACCGGCCTCGACGTGCTCGGTCTCAGCCGCCTGTCGCCGGCCGCGGTTGCCCGGTATGGCACCCAGTTGCTCACTTCGTCCCCCGAGCGCGGCCCCCACGGCAGGCATGCCCACTCGCTGCACGATCTGGACCAGTTCACCTTGCATTCGAAGGCGCGCCTGCCCCTGCAGATGGACGGCGACCACCTCGGGCTGCGTACGAGCGTGACGTTCACAGGCGTACGCCGTGCACTGCGTGTGATTGTGTGAGCGGAAGGGGCCAAAGTCCTTTCACTCGAACGTTTAGGCCAGGATCCACCCCATGGAAGTACGGCTGTGACCTAGTCGACACCGAGGAATCAAAAAAAACTTTCCGGAAGGGGTTGTATCCGCCGCTGAGGTTTGCGAGTCTCTACGTGTCGATCGGGACGGCCCGCAACACCGGCCTCCACTGATCAACAGAACCCCTCTTCAAACCCAGGACCACGCCGGGGAGATCTCGGCGGTCGGCCCTTCACTTGTTGAGGGATTCGTGAAAGCGTTCACATTCACAAGCAACCTGTACGTAATACGTTCAGAGAACCTAGGAGAGGTAGCAGCCATGGACTGGCGTCACAACGCCGTTTGCCGCGAGGAAGACCCCGAGCTGTTCTTCCCCATCGGCAACACCGGTCCTGCGCTGCTGCAGATCGAGGAAGCCAAGGCCGTCTGCCGTCGCTGCCCGGTGATCGAGCAGTGTCTGCAGTGGGCGCTCGAGTCCGGTCAGGACTCCGGCGTCTGGGGTGGTCTCAGCGAGGACGAGCGCCGCGCCATGAAGCGCCGCGCCGCCCGCAACCGGGCTCGTCAGGCCTCCGCCTGACATTCCCACCCCTGCTGACAGCCTGAGCTTGGCGGCGCGTGCACCACGCACGCATCTCCCGCCCCCGAGCCGCAGCGCGCAGTATCCCCCGATGCGCTTAGCCCAACAGCAGAGCAGCAACGAGCACGAGCCTCGGACCAATGGCGGTCCGGGGCTTTTTGCTGTCCTGAGGCCTGTGTGTCATCCTCGATCCCGTTTGTCGTCCTCAAGCCCGTTGACGACAGCGGGAGTTGCTCACTTCTGCGTCCGCACCGGAATGTCGAGGATCACCTGGGTCCCCCGCCCCGGTGCCGGGACCATGTCGAAGGAGCCGCCCAACTCGCCCTCCACCAGGGTGCGTACGATCTGCAGGCCGAGGTTGCCCGAGCGGTGCGGGTCGAAGTCCTCGGGCAGGCCGACGCCGTCGTCCTGGACGGTGACCAGCAGGCGGGCCTCCTTCGTCGTGCCGCCGCGGACCGCGGAGACCTCGACCGTGCCGGTGTCGCCCTCACGGAAGCCGTGCTCCAGGGCGTTCTGGAGGACCTCGGTCAGAACCATCGACAGCGGGGTGGCGACCTCTGCGTCGAGGATCCCGAAGCGTCCGCTGCGCCGGCCGGTCACCTTGCCCGGCGAGATCTCGGCGACCATCGCCAGCACGCGGTCGGCGATGTCGTCGAACTCCACCCGCTCGTCCAGGTTCTGGGACAGCGTCTCATGCACGATCGCGATCGAGCCGACCCGGCGGACGGCCTCCTCGAGGGCCTCCCGGCCGCGCTCGGACTCGATGCGCCGGGCCTGCAGGCGCAGCAGGGCGGCGACCGTCTGCAGGTTGTTCTTCACCCGGTGGTGGATCTCCCGGATGGTGGCGTCCTTGGTGATCAACTCGCGTTCGCGGCGGCGCAGTTCGGTGACGTCCCGGCACAGCACCAGGGAGCCGATGCGGGTGCCCTTGGGCTTGAGCGGGATCGTCCGGAACTGGATCACCCCGTCGCTGGCCTCGATCTCGAACTCGCGCGGCGCCCAGCCGCTGGCCACCTTGGCGAGCGCCTCGTCCACCGGGCCCCGGGTCGGAGCGAGTTCCGCGGTGGTCTGCCCGAGGTGCTGGCCGACCAGGTCGGCGGCGAGGCCGAGGCGGTGGTAGGCGGACAGGGCGTTCGGGGAGGCGTACTGGACGACGCCGTCCGCGTCGAGCCTGATCAGTCCGTCGCCGACGCGCGGTGCGGCATCCATGTCGACCTGCTGGCCGGGGAAGGGGAAGGAGCCGGCCGCGATCATCTGCGCGAGGTCCGAGGCGCTCTGGAGGTAGGTCAGCTCCAGCCGGCTCGGCGTGCGCACGGTGAGCAGGTTGGTGTTGCGGGCGATCACGCCGAGGACCCGGCCCTCGCGGCGTACGGGGATGGACTCGACCCGTACGGGAACCTCTTCGCGCCACTCCGGGTCGCCCTCGCGCACGATCCGGCCCTCGTCCAGGGCCGCGTCCAGCATGGGCCTGCGGCCGCGCGGGACGAGGTGGCCGACCATGTCGTCCTGGTAGGAGGTGGGGCCGGTGTTCGGGCGCATCTGGGCGACCGAGACGTACCGGGTGCCGTCCCGGGTGGGGACCCACAGGACCAGGTCCGCGAAGGAGAGGTCGGAGAGCAGCTGCCACTCCGAGACCAGCAGGTGGAGCCACTCGAGGTCGGAGTCGTCGAGGGCGGTGTGCTGGCGGACCAGTTCGTTCATGGAGGGCACGTCTTGGAGCGTACCCGCACGTTTGAACATGGCTGAAAACACCCGCGGGCCGCGGCGCCTGGAAGGGACCCTCAACCCTCCCGGCACCGCAGCCCGGAGCATCATCGGCCGCGGGGTGTGCGGTCCCGGCCGGCCGAAGGTCGAGGAGCCGGGGCAGTCAGGGCAGAGAGCGCCGGTTCCTCGATCCGCCTTCCTGTGCGGGGAAGACGGAGGCATGTGTTCTCTTGGAATTGTGGACTAGACCACAAGGATGTGTCCATGGCCTTGTCGGCATGCACGACTGATGGCACTCGATGCCACGCAGCACGCAGCCTAGCCCGCCGGGCTCAGTCTTGGGGCCAGATGGCCATGGCAATTTCCGCGAGTGCTTCCAGATCCTCCCGGCTCGCCCCGTCGCGCGCCTGCTGGGACATGCCCTGGATCATCGCGCCGGTGTGCCGGGCGAGGGCACCGGCGTCGGCGCCGGCCGGCAGGAGTCCCGCCGCGACGTCCGCCCCGATCCGGGCGGCGAAGGCGGCGATGCCGGCCGTGCGCCGCTCGCGCAGCAGCCGCTCCACCTCGGGGCTGGTGCAGTTGGTCGCGGCGTGCGCGACGAGACAGCCGTACGGGTGAGCGGGGTCGGTGTACTCGGCGGCGGCCTCGCGCAGCATGCGCGCGACGGCCTCGCGGGCGGTGGGCTCCTCGGCGAGGGCGCGGTCCCCGAAGGCGCCGTACGTCTCGGTGTAGACCTGCACGACCTCCTCGAACAGGCTCCGCTTGTCACCGAAGGCCGCGTACAGACTGGGGGCCCCGATGCCCATGATCCGGGTGAGGTCGGAGACCGAGGTGGCCTCGTAGCCGTGTTCCCAGAAGGCCATCAGCGCCTTCTCCAGCGCGGTGGCCCGGTCGAAGGAGCGCGGCCGGCCGCGTGTCCTGCGGGCACCGTCCTGCACGTGCGCCTCCTGCCCGTTCACCATGGAGCCGATTTTATAGCGGACCCTAGAAAATTACAGAGCTTTCCCTCCTTTACGCGTCCGCGAACGCCGATTCTGTTAGATTGGTCTAAACCACATAGAGACGCACAGAGCCCACTTCAGAACGGCAGGCCCAGCGTGGAAGTTGTCATCGTTCCGGACGCCGCGGCGGGCGGCGAGCTGATCGCCGAGGCCATGGCCCAGCTGCTGCGACGCAAGCCCGACGCCCTGCTCGGTGTGGCCACCGGCTCCACCCCGCTGCCCGTCTACCGGGCACTGACCGCGAAGGTGCGCTCCGCGGCCGTGGACACCTCGCGGGCCCGGATCGCCCAGCTCGACGAGTACGTGGGGCTGCCCGCCGACCACCCCGAGTCCTACCGTTCGGTGCTGCGCAGCCAGGTGCTGGAGCCGCTCGGCATCGGGATGGAGGCGTTCCTCGGACCCGACGGCACCGCCGAGGACGTCCCGGCGGCGTGCCAGGCGTACGACCGCGCGCTCGCCGAGGCCGGCGGGGTGGACCTGCAGCTGCTCGGCATCGGCACCGACGGACACATCGGGTTCAACGAGCCGTGCTCCTCGCTCGCCTCGCGCACCCGGATCAAGACCCTGACCGAGCAGACCCGTATCGACAACGCCCGCTTCTTCGACGGCGACATCGAGCAGGTCCCGCACCACGTCATCACCCAGGGCATCGGCACCATCCTGGAGGCCCGGCACCTGGTGCTGCTCGCGACCGGCGAGGGCAAGGCGGACGCCGTCGCGGCGACGGTCGAGGGCCCGGTCGCGGCCGTCTGCCCGGCCTCCGCGCTCCAGCTGCACCCGCATGCCACGGTGGTCGTCGACGAGGCGGCCGCGTCCAAGCTGAAGCTCGCCGACTACTTCCGGCACACCTACGCCAACAAGCCGGACTGGCAGGGGATCTGACCCGGGGCGGCCGTACCGGTGCGCCGCGGCCCGCGCCGGTGCGGGCCGCGGCCACCGGGACCGTTGGACTAGACCAGCACGGAGTGCGACGGTATACAGAGGAGATCACGGAGCGTGCGGGTGGACTCCGGACACACGAAGCCGTGCCACGATGTGAGCCGTGGCCGATGTCAGCCGGTCGCTTTCGGCACCCGGAGCCGGGAAGGCAGAGCATGAGCACCGACGTCAGCAGTGCGGAGAACGAGGCCGGCACGACCGTCCGTACGGCGCGCGTGCCCAAGTACTACCGCTTGAAGAAGCACCTGCTCGACATGACGGAGACGCAGGCCCCGGGCACGCCGGTGCCGCCCGAGCGCACGCTGGCGGCCGAGTTCGACACCTCCCGCACCACCGTCCGCCAGGCCCTGCAGGAGCTGGTCGTCGAGGGCCGGCTCGAGCGCATCCAGGGCAAGGGCACCTTCGTCGCCAAGCCCAAGGTCTCCCAGGCGCTCCAGCTCACCTCCTACACGGAGGACATGCGCGCCCAGGGCCTGGAGCCGACCTCACAGCTGCTGGACATCGGCTACATCACCGCCGACGACCGGCTCGCCGGGCTGCTCGACATCACGGCCGGCGGACGCGTGCTGCGCATCGAGCGACTGCGCATGGCCAACGGCGAGCCGATGGCCATCGAGACCACGCACCTGAGCGCCAAGCGCTTCCCGGCGCTGCGCCGGTCCCTGGTGAAGTACACGTCCCTCTACACCGCCCTCGCCGAGGTCTACGACATCCACCTCGCCGAGGCCGAGGAGACCATCGAGACCTCCCTGGCCACCCCGCGCGAGGCGGGCCTGCTCGGCACCGACGTGGGCCTGCCGATGCTGATGCTCTCCCGTCACTCCCTGGACCGCGAGGGCAAACCGGTGGAGTGGGTGCGGTCGGTGTACCGGGGGGACCGCTACAAGTTCGTGGCGAGACTGAAGCGGCCTGCCGAGTAGATCCGCGCCCAACATCAACTTGTGACAGACGCCACTTGGAGTGGCGGTTGATGCGAACGCGTCACCCCCTGTTGGATGTTGGGGCAACATCACGTCCGTATAACGTGCGCAGCCCAGCCGCTGCTCACCGTTCCTGCGAGTCGCGTTCGAGCCTTCCAGGGCTCGTTCCCACGGGCCGGATCCCCGGCCCCGGCCAGGCAGCGCGCCGATCCGGGATGCATCACCCACGCTTCCCGTGCCGGCGCGGATGCCGCTTCAGCAACGCCAGGAGGACATAGGTGACCACAAGTCCCGGTACTGCGGACGCCCGTACCCTCACCTCGGAGGCGGACCCCAGAGAGGCGCTCCGGCAGGCGGGTGTCGACGTGCGTCCCATCCCCCGGGCCGCCGAGCAGACGCCGGACGGACTGCGCAGGGCCGTACGGCAACGTGACACGCCGGTCGTCTTCAGCGGTCTGACCGAGGACTGGCCCGCCCGTGCGGCCTGGGCACCCGAGCGGCTGCGGGAGACGTTCGGGGACCAGAAGGTCACGGCCCTGATGGACCTGCCCACCGACGGCGTGCTCTATCCGAAGGACCAGAGCCTGTACGAACGCACGCTCACCTTCGGCGAGTTCATCGACGCGATGCTGGACGAGCGGCGCACCAAACCCTGTTATCTGGCCTACCAGCGCACCTCCGAACTCCTCGACCCCGCCGACTGCGGCTTCACGGCCCTGCTCGGCCCGGCGAACCGGCACGGAACCGACACCCGGACCTGGATAGGCTCCGCCGGCACCCGCTCGATGCTGCACTCGGATCTGAAGGACAACCTGTTCTGCCAGATATGGGGCACCAAGACGGTCACGCTGCTGCCCTGGCGGGACAGCCGCGCCGCCTACCCCTTCCCGGACAACCTGGTGAACAGCCAGATCGACGTCGCCCACCCGGACGTGGTCCGCCACCCCCTGCTGCGCGAGGCCACCTTCTACAGCTCCGTCGTCCAGCCCGGCGACATCGTCTTCATCCCGCGGGGCTGCTGGCACGACATCCGGTCGCACACCCCGTCGGTGTCGGTCAACCACTGGTTCGGCCCGTCCCAGAGCTTCACCGAGTACCTGGCGCTGCTGGGCCGGCTCGGGCCCGCCTACTGGCAGCGCACGGCACGGGACTTCATCGAACACGGGCTGCGCGGAAAGAGCGAGGAGACCCGGTTCTTCTTCTCCCCGCCGTCCACGGGCAAGCGTCTGTACGACGCGCTGCGGACGGGCAACTTCTCCGAGGGCAACGATCCCTCCAGCTGAGCCGGGACGACCACCGGCGCGGCTGACCGGCTCGCCGACGACCGGCTTGCCGATGCGACGCTTCGTTCGAACTTTTCACGGGGGTATGTGTGCTGGAGCGCGTCCACCTGGCCATAGCCGCGCACGCGGACGAGCGGCCCGACGCCAAGGCCCTGGGTTCCTCGGGTCGTTGGCTGACCTACCGCGAACTCGACGACCTGGTCGCCTCGGCGGCCGGGCAGCTGTCCGCCGCCGTCGGACCGGGTGCCGAGCGTCCGGTGGCGGTGATCACCGGGCGCAGCGAGTGGGCGGTCGTCGCGATGCTCGCCACATGGCGGGCCGACTGCGTCTATGTGCCCCTGTCGGAGGGCACTCCGCCCGAGCGGCTGGCGCAGATCCTCGGCCGGGTCCGCCCGGCCGCGCTGCTGACGGACCGGGCCGCCGCCGAGCGGCTCCGGCAGACCTGGAGCGAGTGTCCCGTCATCGACGTGGAGGAGAGTTCCGGTGCGGCCGCCCTCCCGGCCGTGGCGCCCGCGGCCGCGTCCCAAGGGGCCGAGCTGGCCTGCATCGTGCACACCAGCGGTTCCAGCGGGCCGGCCAAGGGCGTGATGATCGACCACCGGGCACTGGCGAACCTCGTGGCCAACGTGACGGAGCCGTACGCGCTCGGCGCCGACGACCGGGCCCTGCACTTCGGCGCCTTCGGCTGGGACTCCAGCATCGAGGAGGTCATCCTCCCGCTGTGCAAGGGCGCCTCCCTGCTGATGCGCACCGACGAGGCCGACTACGGCGTACCGCACTTCCTGCGGGAGCTGGCGGAGCAGTCCGTCTCCCACCTGTACCTGCCGACGTCGTACTGGCATGAGATCTGCCTCGAGCTGAGCCGCGGATCGGTGCGGCTTCCGAAGTGCGTCCGCAGTGTGCTGATCGGCGGCGAGGCCTCCTCCCCGGCCGACATGGCCGTCTGGCGTGCGCGCGTCGCCGAGGACGTGGACCTGTGGAACTGCTACGGGCTCACCGAGACCTGTGTGACCTCGACCGTCCATCTGGACGACAGGAAACGGCCGGTGGAGGGGGTCGCCGGCATGCCGCTGGGCCTGCCCTGCCCGAGCGTCGTCGTGGCCGTGCTGGACGAGGACATGACGGCCGTGCCCGTCGGCGAGGCGGGGGAGTTGTGCATCGGCGGGCCCGGTGTGGCGCGCGGATACTGGGATGATCCCCGGGCGACCGCCAGGGCCTTCGTCCCGGATCCGCACGGCACCGGGCGCCTGTACCGCACGGGGGACCTGGTCCGGCAGGATCCGTCGGGCCTGCTGCACTACGTGGGCCGGGTGGACCGGCAGGCCAAGGTCCGGGGGTTCAGGGTCAACCCCGGGGAGGTGGAGTCCGCTCTCGGGCTGCACCCCCGGGTGCGCAGGGCCTGTGTCGTCCCGCGCACCGAACCGTCGGGCCTGACCGGGCTCGTCGCCTTCCTGGAACTCGTCGACGACCAGGACGGTACGGCGGACATCTCGGCGTTCCTGGAGAGCCGGCTCACGGACTTCATGGTGCCGGGCACTCTGGAGGTGCTCGACCGGCTGCCGGTGCTGCCCAATGGGAAGACCGACGTCACCGCGCTGATGGCCAGGCATCCGCGGCCACGCCCTGCCGAGCCGCCCGCCTCCGCCTCCGCGTCCGCCTCCGGCGTCGGCGCCGACCTGCGGGACCTGTGGGTGCAGGTGCTCGGGATCGACAGCTGCGGCCCCGAGGACGACTTCCTCGCCCTCGGCGGGAACTCGCTGTCCGGCATGCGTCTCGCGGCCCGCATCAACGAGGCCTTCGGCGTGGAACTGCGCCTGCGGGACATCCTGGACCACCGCACGGTCCCCGCGCTCGAAGAACTGATCACCAAGCTCCGCAGCACCGAATCCCAAGGAGACTGACCAATGGAGAATTCCGCGGAAGACGCCACAGAGCACGTGGTCGTGGTGAACGCAGAGGAGCAGTACTCGGTCTGGCCCGCCCACCGGGACGTTCCGGAGGGCTGGCGGGCCCTTGATGTCCGCGGCACGAAGACGGAATGCCTGGACCACATCGAACGCACGTGGACCGATATGCGGCCGCTGAGTCTGCGGAGCCGGTGACCACGGCATCCACGAGGGGGAGGTGGACGTGATTCGGACGCTGTATGCCAACGGCTGCAGTTTCACCGAGGGAAAGGAACTGGAAGAGGAGGACGAGCAGCTGCGCCTCGCCGGGCACAGCACGGACATCCACACGCAGCACAAGGTGCGCGCCTACCGCAACAAGAAGGCCTGGCCCGCGCATCTGGGCCGGCTGGTGGGCACCGAGACGGTCGTCAACGCCGGGCGCAGCGGCGGCTCCAACGCCCGCGCGGTGCGGATGACGTACGACTACGTCGCCGGTTATCTCGCCGCGGGAGGTCCGGCCGACGAACTCCTCGTCTGTGTCGGGTTCACCGACCTGGTGCGGACCGAGCGTTTCGAGAGCATGCCCGGGGTGGACGTCAGGTCGGACGCGCCGTTCGACGACGGCTGGCTGCTGATGAAGACCAACCTGTCCACGAAGAAGCACGGTGCCGACCGGAACGCGCTGAAGGCCAACAAGCTGTATTACCGGCACCTTTTCACCGAGGAACAGGCCACGGTCACCCACGTCCATCAGATCCTCAATCTGCATTTCTTCCTGTCCTCACTCGGGGTGCGCCACCATTTCCACGAGGCACTTGCGACGAACGCCGAACCGATCAACAGGTTCTCCCTGCTGACGCAGCATCTGCTGCAGTTCGTCAAACCCGGTGTGCACCGGTCCGTCCATGCCATGGGCAACGGTGAGATGAGTTACCGCGAGGGCCACACATTCGAGGAGTGGCTGGTCCGCTCGGGCTGCCCGCGCGCCACCCAGCAGCACCCTCTCTCCGAGGCCCACCAGCAGTGGGCGACGCTGCTGCACTCGGAGCTGAAGGCGAACGGAACCCTTTAGGAGGCCTGTGAGCATGCCGGAAATGACCGAGCCGGCGGATCTGCCGAACGTAATAGAGGAGTGGGCGGCCCCCGGCCGGCAGCTGCCTCTCGTCCTCAAGCCCCGCACCGCCGACACCGACCTGATCGAACTGGTCGCCGCGCACCGGCCGGACATCCGGCAGCGGCTGCGCCGGTACGGCGGCATCCTGTTCCGCGGCTTCGCGGACGTCACGCCCGCGACGTTCCGCGAGCTGATGACGGCGCTGTCCGCAGAGCCACTGGACTACGTGGAGCGGTCGTCCCCCCGCCACGAGGTCGGTGACAAGGTCTACACCTCGACCGACCATCCCGCGGCGCAGGAGATCTTCCTGCACAACGAGCAGTCGTACAACCTGAACTGGCCGCAGCTGATCTTCTTCCACTGTGTGCAGGAGCCCGGCGCGGGCGGTGCCACGCCGATCGCCGACTGCCGCAAGGTGTACCGGCGCATCTCCGAGGAGACCCGGCGCAGGCTGGAGGAGCGGAAGTACTGCTACGTGCGCCATTTCGGCGGCCGGCTGGGGCTGAGCTGGCGCGAGGCGTTCCAGACCGCTGATCGCGCCGAGGTCGAGGCGTACTGCGACGCGAACGGCATCAGCTTCAGCTGGGGCGAGGGGGACACGCTGACCACCCGGCAGGTCAGGGAGGTGAGCCGGCGGCATCCGGTCACGGGCGAGACCACCTGGTTCAACCACCTGGTGTTCTTCAATGTGCAGCTCTTCGATCCCGGGATCGTGAAGGCCCTGATGTCCATGGGCAAGGACCGGCTCCCCAACAACACGTACTACGGCGACGGGGCGGACATCGAACCCGAGGTCGTGGAAGAACTGCGCGCCGCCTATCTGGCGGAGAAGGTCGCGGTGCCGTGGCAGGCGGGCGACATCCTCGTGCTGGACAACATGCTCGTGGCCCACGGCCGCGAGTCGTTCAAGCCGCCACGGCAGATCATCGTCGGCATGACCGAGCCGCTCTCCGCGCACGCATGAGTTCCGTGCCGTATCCAGACACAACCGAAGGGTCGGACCCCATGTCTTCGCGGATCGGTACCCCGCCCGCTGTCGAGTGGACCCGCGGTCCCGCAGCGGACCTGTTCTCGTCGTACGTCGCCACCGCGGCGATGTCCACCGCGTACCAGCTCGGCCTGCTGGACCAGCTGTCCGAGAAGGGCCGGGTCGCTCTCGAGGACCATGACGGCCGGCTGGACCGGAATGTGCTGCGCCAGGTCTACCGCGCGCTGCACTGGGCGCGGATCGTCGAGATGAAGGACGACGGCTCCGTGACGCCCGGGGCGCTCTTCGACGACGCGTATGCCGCCCGCGGCTACTTCTACTGGCTGGTCAAGGGGTGCGGCGAGCTGTTCAGCATCGCGCCGGACGTGACCCACGAGGAGGACCGGCAAGGCTCCTTCTACCACCGGGACATGCGGGCGGTGGCCATCGGCTCCCGCCTGATCGGCGAGGAGGAGGTCGAGAACCTCTTCGACTCCCTGCTCCGCGACCTGCCGCTGAAGAAGGTCGCCGACCTGGGCTGCGGCTCCGGGCAGCGGCTGATCCGCATCGGCGGCAACCACCCGGGCATGCGCGGTGTCGGGGTGGACATGTCCGAGGCGGCGGTCGAGCTGGCCACCGAATCCGTTGCGGAGGCCGGCCTCGCCGAACGCATCACCGTGCTGCAGGGCGATGTGCTCGCGCTCGAGCCGCTGCCCGAGTTCGCGGACGTGGACACGGTCACCTGCGTCTTCATGGGGCACGACTTCTGGCCCTACGACAGCTGCGTGAACACCCTGCGCCGGCTGCGCTCGGCGTTCCCCTCGGCCGAGCGTCTCTTCATCTGCGACGTCGTCCGCACGACCGAGCTGCCCGGCCCCGGCACCACCATCTTCACGCTCGGGTTCGAATCCGTACACGCCCTCATGGGGGACTATCTGCCCACGTACGACCAGTGGCAGAAGGCCTTCACCGAGGGCGGATGGGAGTGCAGGACGGTCCGCCCGACCACGACACCGCCCAACGGCTACCTCTTCGAGCTGGCGCCCGTGCCGGCGCAGTGACCTCGGCGCGGTGACATGGGGCGGGCCCCCGGCGCGAACCGCGCCGGGGGCCCGCCCCGCACACGGGGTTCTCAGAAGGCCCGGTGCACCCACACATTGGGCTCGACGTACACCGCCGAGTCATGCCGCAGATTGTTCTGCACCGGGGTCAGGGCGCCCGGGACGATCGTCGGGCCCTCCGTGTCGAAGGGAAGTCCGGTCCATTCCCGCCACTCGTCGAGGGAACCCACGACGATCATCGACGCGGGGGCCACGGCGACGATGTCCGCCCCGAGTCTGACGTGCGCGCGCAGGAGCGGGTCCTCGGGAAGTCCGTTCCTGACCCTCCGCGCGTACTCGCTCATCGGCACGTTCGGTGCCTCGGCCTTGCCCGGGGGCCTGACGGGTGCGACGAAGTGCCTGAAGCCCTTCTGTTCCGTCAGGCGGTGCATGGCCCGGAGCATCTCGGTGCCCACTCCGCCGCCGCGCAGTTCCTCGCGGACCATGACCTCCAGACCGCACACCGCGTCGCCCTTGTATCCGGCCAGCCGTGCGAGATGGGCCTGGCGCACCGCGCCGTCCCAGCCGGTGTCGGGCAGGCCGGCCGGCGGCACCTCCTGCAGGCCGATGGGCACGCAGTGCCCCCGTGCGAGCACCTGGCCGTCGGCCGACAGCGCGACCAGGGTGTAGTCCGGGTAGTCCTGCTGAGCGTCGATGTAGAAGCGCTCACCGATCGGCTCGTGCCGCATGAACTCCGGCCAGTTGCCCTTCAGCGCCTCGACCCGTGCCATCAGGTCCGGACGCTCGGCCAGCGTCGTTATCCGCATGCCCTCGATCACGATGTTCCGGTGCTCCCTCGTCGTAGCCTCAAGCGCCCAGGAGTCAGGCGTTCCCGTCGCCGGACGTGCTGTGTACGTGCTTCGCCAGTGCGGTGATGGTCGGGGTGTCGAACAGCACCTGCAGGTTGATGTCGGTGCCGAGGGCCTCGTTGATCCGGGAGATGACCTGGATGGCCAGCATCGAGTGCCCGCCCAGCTCGAAGAAGTCGTCGTTCACCCCCACCGGCGACACACCCAGCAACTCCGACCAGACACCCGCGATCACCTCCTCCGTCCCACTCCCCGGCGCCACGAACCCCTCCCCCGCCTCCACCCGGCCCACCTCCGGCTCCGGCAACGCCGCCCGGTCCAACTTCCCACCCGGACCCACCGGCAACTCCTCCAGCACCACCACCGCCGACGGCACCATGAAATCCGGCAACACCCGCGCCAACCGCTCACGCAACACCGAACCCACCACCCCCACCCCAGACTCCGCCACCACATACCCCACAAGCCGCCGCTCCTGCGACCGCTCACCCCGCGCCACCACCACCGCACGCCCCACACCCGGCAGACCCCCCAGCACCGCCTCGACCTCACCAGGCTCCACCCGATACCCCCGGATCTTCACCTGATCATCCACACGCCCCAAGAACTCCAACTCCCCCGACTCCCGGAACCGCACCACATCCCCCGTCCGGTACAACCGCTCCCCCACCCCACCGAACGGATCCGGCACAAACCGCTCCGCCGTCAGCCCCGGACGATCCCGATACCCCCGCCCCACCCCCGCACCACCAATGAACAACTCCCCCGCAACCCCCACCGGAACAGGCACCCCGTCCCCGTCCAGCACATACACCCGCACCCCACCCAACGCCCGCCCGATCACCGGCCGCACACCCGACACCCGCGCCACCGTCGCATCCACCGTGCACTCCGTCGGCCCGTACAGATTGAAGGCGCTGTGACCGTGCCGGGCACCGAGCTTGGAGAGCAGCAGCCACAGCTCCGGGGAGATGGCCTCACCGCCGATCAGGCTGAAGGCGGGGGTGTGGTCCTCGCCGAACAGGCCCGCGTCGATCAGCGCGCGCAGCATCGTGGGCGTACAGCCGAACTCGTCGATGCGGTGCTGCCGCAGGTAGGCGACCACTGCCGCGGGGTCGCGCCGTGTCGCCTCGTCGAGGCCGTGCAGGGTGACGCCCTCGCACATGAGCAGCAGCTGCTTCACGGAGGAGTCGAACGACAGCGGCGAGAGCAGCAGACCCTGCAGGCCGGGCTCGAGCAGCCCGTCGCGGTCCAGCTCCTCGTGGAGCGCGGCCCGCAGGTTGGCCAGCGCGGCGTGGGTGATCTCGACGCCCTTGGGACGACCCGTGGAACCCGACGTGTAGATCACATACGCCAGATCCTCCGCAGCCGCGGGCCCCACCCCGTCCACACCCGCCACGGCCACCGCCCCCTCCGGCGACAGCCCCACCACCACCCGGTCACCCACCACCTCCGCAGGCACCCCCGCACCCGCCACCACCACACCCGCACCACTGTCACCCAGCATGAACGCCAACCGCTCCACCGGATACGACAGATCCAACGGCACATACGCCGCCCCCGCCCGCAACACCCCCAGCAGACCCGCCACCATCTCCCACAACCGCTCCGAACACACCCCCACCACATCCCCAGGCCCCACCCCGAGCCCCACCAGACGCCCAGCCACCACCCCCGCCAACACATCCAGCTCCCGGTACGACCAACACCGCTCACCCACCACCAACGCCACCGCATCAGGCGTCCGCACCACCTGCTCCGCGAACAGAGCCGGCACCGTCACGCCGCGCGGTGTCTCGTGGGCGCTGGTGTTCCATTCCGTGAGCAGCCGGTGCCGTTCGTCCTCGGCCAGGACGGGCAGGGAGGACAGCCGGGCGGACGCGTCCTGGGCCACGGCCGCAAGGACGCGCAGGAAGGCCTGGGCGAGCCGTTCGATCGTTGCCTGGTCGAAGAGTTCGGCCGCGTAGACGACCTGGCCCGCGAGTCCCTCGCCGGACTCGATCAGGAACATGGACAGGTCGAACCGGGTCACCTCGTCCGTCGGCGCGAAGGAGTCCACCCGGACGCCCGGCATCTCCAGGACCGGTGGGGGGACCTCGTTGAGCTGGAACATCACCTGGACGAGCGGGTTGCGGCTCAGGTCGCGGGCCGGCGCGAGTTCCTCGACCAGCTGGTCGAACGGCAGGTCCTGATGGGCGTAGGCGCCGAGTGCCGTCTCCCGTACGCGGTCCAGGAGTTCGCTGAAGCGGGGGTCGCCCGAGCAGTCGGTGCGCATGACGAGCGTGTTCACGAAGAAGCCGATGAGGGACTCGAGTTCGGGCCGGGTCCGGCCGGCTATGGGCGCTCCGACCACCACGTCGCGGGTGCCGGCGAACCGGGACAGGACGGACTGGAACGCGGCCAGCGCGACCATGAAGAGGGTCGCGCCCCGCGCCTGACCCAGCCGGCGCAGCCCGCTCACCACCTCCCCCGGGACGTCGAACTCCCAGGAGGCTCCGCGGTACGACGGCACGACGGGCCGGGGCCGGTCCAGCGGCAGCTCCAGCACCTCGGGCACCTCCGCGAGCGTCCGGCGCCAGTACTCGGCCTGTGCGGCGAGGCCGCCCGCCTCGCTCAGCTGTCGCTGCCAGACGGCGAAGTCGGCGTACTGCACGGCCAGTTCGGGCAGGTCGGCCTCGGTGTTCTGGGCGTAGGCGCCGTACAGGGCGCTCAGCTCGCGCATCAGGACGAGCCGGGACCAGGCGTCGGCGACGACGTGGTGCATGGTCACCCACAGCACATGGTCCTGTGCGCCCAGCCGCAGCACTCCGGCCCGCAGCAGCGGCCCGCGCGAGAGGTTGAACGGTGCGCGTGCCTCCTCCGCGACCAGGCGGCGGGCCGCGGACTCGGGGTCGGCTTCGGCGGACAGGTCGGTCACCGGCAGTTCCACCCGTGCGGGTACGGCGATCGCCTGCCAGGACAGGCCGCCCTCCTCGTGCAGGGTGCTGCGCAGGACCTCGTGCCGGACGAGCACGGTGTTCAGCGCTCTGGTGAGGGCGTCGAGGTCCAGCGGGCCGCGCATCCGGACGGCGTCGGGCACGTTGTAGAAGGGGTTGTCCGGAATCAGCCGGTCCAGGAACCAGAGCCGCTGCTGTGCGTAGGACAGCGGCATCCGGCCGGTCCGGGGGACGGGCCGCAGGGCCGGGGCGGGGCCGGTGACGTCACGGAGGCCGTCCAGGTGCCGCGCGAACTCGCCCACGGTGGGGTTGTCGAAGACCACGCGCAGGTTGATGTCGGTGCCGAGGGCCTCGTTGATCCGGGAGATGACCTGGATGGCCAGCATCGAGTGCCCGCCCAGCTCGAAGAAGTCGTCGTTCACCCCCACCGGCGACACACCCAGCAACTCCGACCAGACACCCGCGATCACCTCCTCCGTCCCACTCCCCGGCGCCACGAACCCCTCCCCCGCCGCCACCCGGCCCACCTCCGGCTCCGGCAACGCCGCCCGGTCCAACTTCCCACCCGGACCCACCGGCAACTCCTCCAGCACCACCACCGCCGACGGCACCATGAAATCCGGCAACACCCGCGCCAACCGCTCACGCAACACCGAACCCACCACCCCCACCCCAGACTCCGCCACCACATACCCCACAAGCCGCCGCTCCTGCGACCGCTCACCCCGCGCCACCACCACCGCACGCCCCACACCCGGCAGACCCCCCAGCACCGCCTCGACCTCACCAGGCTCCACCCGATACCCCCGGATCTTCACCTGATCATCCACACGCCCCAAGAACTCCAACTCCCCCGACTCCCGGAACCGCACCACATCCCCCGTCCGGTACAACCGCTCCCCCACCCCACCGAACGGATCCGGCACAAACCGCTCCGCCGTCAGCCCCGGACGATCCCGATACCCCCGCCCCACCCCCGCACCACCGACGAACAACTCCCCCGCAACCCCCACCGGAACAGGCACCCCGTCCCCGTCCAGCACATACACCCGCACCCCACCCAACGCCCGCCCGATCACCGGCCGCACACCCGACACCCGTGCCACCGTCGCATCCACCGTGCACTCCGTCGGCCCGTAAAGATTGAAGGCGACGACGTCGGGCAGGGCGGCCACGCGCTGCCACAGGTCGGCCGGGAAGGGCTCGCCGCCGGCCATGAGGCGCATCGGGGTGGGCAGGGGGCCGACGGCAAGGAGTGCCGCCAGCTGCGAGGGGGTGCAGCTCAGGGAGTCGACCGCGTGCTCGCGCAGATGCCGGGAAGCGGCGTGGAGGTCCTTGCGGTCCTCCAGCATGTGCAGGGTCCCGCCGGTGAGCAGGATGCCCACCGCGCGCCAGGAGGCGTCGAACGACAAGGAGGCGAGCAGGAGTACCTGGGCCCCCAGGCAGGGACGCAGTTCGCGCAGCATCGCGGTCAGGTTGGCGTGGGTGATCTCGACGCCCTTGGGACGACCCGTGGAACCCGACGTGTAGATCACATACGCCAGATCCTCCGCAGCCGCGGGCCCCACCCCGTCCACACCCGCCACGGCCACCGCCCCCTCCGGCGACAGCCCCACCACCACCCGGTCACCCACCACCTCCGCAGGCACCCCCGCACCCGCCACCACCACACCCGCACCACTGTCACCCAGCATGAACGCCAACCGCTCCACCGGATACGACAGATCCAACGGCACATACGCCGCCCCCGCCCGCAACACCCCCAGCAGACCCGCCACCATCTCCCACAACCGCTCCGAACACACCCCCACCACATCCCCAGGCCCCACCCCGAGCCCCACCAGACGCCCAGCCACCACCCCCGCCAACACATCCAGCTCCCGGTACGACCAACACCGCTCACCCACCACCAACGCCACCGCATCAGGCGTCCGCACCACCTGCTCCGCGAACAGAGCCGGCACCGTCACCCCCTCGGCGTCAGGAGTGTCAAGGAACGACTTGATCGGAACGGACGTCACGTCGGTACACCTTCCCCGTCAGTGCAAGGCATCGGAATCGTTCACAGCCCGGTCAGGCTGCGTGCCGCCGCGTCGACCACGGCCACGACATCTGCGGCCCGGGTCTCTGCGAAGTAGTGGTCACCGTCGATCTCGACGGTGCGGAAGCCGCCCGTCGTCACGCGTGACCAGGGGCGGACGTAGTGCAGGGGCGTACCGGTGTCGTGTGTGCCGTAGAGGCCGATCACCGGTATCGACATGCTGCGTTCACGGATGCGGGACGCCGCGTCCGCCAGCTGCAGGTCGGCCTTCAGGGCCGGCAGCATGAGCCGTGCGAAGTCGGGGTCGGCGGCCAGCTGTGCCCGCTCCCCGCCTCCGGCCCGGAAGGCCTCGACGAGTTCCTCGTCGGTCAGTCCGCGTGCCGACGGCGTCCGTGGCCCGCTCCAGGGGGAGCGGCGGCCGGACACCACGAGCAGCGCGTCCGCCGCGCTCCGGTCGGCGAAGAGTTCCTGCGCCACTCGTGCGGCCAGTACGGCGCCGAGGCTGTGGCCGAACAGGACGACCTTCTCCTCGCGGAGCGGCTCGATGGCCGAGCACAGGTCGGCGACCACGCGCTCGGCGTCGTGGACCGGAGCCTGCGACCGGCGTTCCTCCCGGCCGGGCAGCTGTACCGCGTACAGGCTGACCAGCGGTGACAGCCGACGCGGCCAGTCCCGGAACACCCGGGCACCGCCGCCGGCATAGGGGAAGCAGACGACGGTGCACAGGGAGACCTGCCGGTCCGGAAGCAGGTTCTTGAGCAGTGGGTCAGTCGACATACGTCTCGAGAGAGCCGTTCCTGCGGACGTCCAGCGTGGCGCAGTGGAAGGAGCCGCCGAAGCTGTTGAAGTTGCGGAAGTTGCAGGGGATGGGGGTGAAGCCCCAGTTCTTGAAGAACTCGATCATCGGCTCGTCCTGGGCCTCCACGACGACGCGCTCCTCGTCGATCATCAGGACGTTCATGTTGATCCACTTGCTCGTCATGTAGAGCGGGTGCGCGTCCGGGATGACGGGCGCGGGAGCGGTCCGCACCTCCCAGTTCCGGAACATCTTCGGGACCTCGCTCACGCGTTCCGGGTTGATGAGCAGCTTGCCCGGTGCCAGGGGGGCGAGGGTGGCGTCGATGTGCATGGGGTGGGAGTCGTCGAACTCCAGGATGTGCAGCCGGTACTCGTCACCGAGCGTCCGGCGCAGCCATTCGATGCCGAACTCGTTGGTGACGTTGCTCTTCTGTCCGATGATGTCGCGGCCGAAGCGCAGGAAGTCGGCGGCGTCGAAGGTCGGTTCGAACTCCGTCACGACCAGGCGGGTCGGCTCGCCCTCGGCCGGCTCCGTCCAGTCGAGGTCGTACAGCTCGTCCGTCAGCTCCGGCTTGGGACCGGCGATCCAGTTGGCCCCGTTGCGGAAGTACTCCTTGATCAGGGGCCGGTAGGCGAGGTTCTCGTAGTAGCGCGAGCGCCAGGCCATGGGGCACTCGATGATCTTGTCGCCCACGACCAGGATGGTGTCGCGGGGCATGGCGGCGTACATGCCGGTGGTGGCCCAGGCGCCGGTCGAGTACACCCGGCTCTGCGGGATCACCTCGGGGCGGCGGACGGTGACGCCTTCCCCTTCCAGGATCCGGACGAGTTCCTCCAGCTCCGCGTGGGCCGCCTTGAGGATCTCCCGGGGGAACTCCTGGCCCGCGTTGCGGCGGAACGTCTCGTGCTGCTGGGCCGGGAGCACCGGCTCCAGCGACTGATGCCATTCCGGGAACCGGGCGTCGTCCACGATGCCGACGACGACCTCTTCCAGCGGGTCCCATTCGGTGTACGAGCGGACCTGGCTGCCCCCGTACTCCTGCCCGGCGTTCCGCATCTGCACGTTCTCCCCTATCGGTCGGTGTAACTGCCCTGCGACGCGTACGGACTCGTCCCGTTCAGTCATAGATGTACGCGTCCTTCTTCGACAGGCGCTTGGCCCGCCGCCGGAAACTCAGGTAGCGCTTCAGGGAGCGAATCGGCCAGCCCAGCTTGGCCAGGAATCCGTTTCTAGTAGACATTGACCCCGTATTTCTGTGTGAACATGCGAGCGTCGTGGGCGGTGTCGACCATCGGCTCGTCCTTGATGTTGAGAGAGGTGTTCAACAGCATCGGGACCCCGGTGGCCTCGTACCATTCCTCCAGAACCGCACGCAGGACCGAGGAGCAGTTCTTCTTGACCACCTGCACGCGGGCCGTGCCGTCGACGTGCGTCACGCTGGAGTAGTCGTGCAGGGCTCTGCTGGTGAACTGCATGTACTCGTTCATGGGACCCTCGAAGTATTTGTGCGCGTATTCCTCGAGGATTGCCGGGGCGAACGGGCGGAAGAGCTGCCGCCGCTTGATCTTGTTCACCGTGTCCTTGACCTCGTACCGGCAGTCGGCGAGCAGGCTGCGATTGCCGAGGGCACGCGGGCCGAATTCCGCCCGCTCGGAAGCGACGCCGCACACCTTGTTCTTGAGCAGTTCGCGGACGATGTCCGAGGGGTTCGCCCGGGGCAGTTCGGTGCCGAGGTACGGGTCCGCCCACTGCAGCTTGGCCTTGCGCACCAGGGCGGCGGCGCCGAGTGCGCTGCCGGCGTCGCCCGGATTGGGCATGATCCAGATGTTCTTGCCCTGGATACGGGAGTTGGCCACGCAGTTCAGGGCACAGCCGCCCATGAGAACCAGGTTCTCCTTCGGACACATGGCCACCAGCTCGAGCAGCTTCTCCTCGAAGAGCTTCTGCACCGAGGCGGCCAGGTCCTCGTTGCGGGCGTCGGGATACAGATCGTCGCAGCCGAGGTGGAGGTTCTCCTCGAGCAGCGGGCTCAGGTCGTGGACCGGCTCTCCGTAGGCGGCCATGCCCATGGTGATGTATTCATCGGAATTGGGCTTGAGACCGACCCGCTTGGTGATGGCCGAATAGAGCAGCCCGAGCGAGTAGGGGTACCTCCAGCTGCGGACCTTCTTCATGTTGTCCCAGATGGAGATCGTGTCCCATTCCCCGATGGCGTCGATCACCAGGATGTTGCAGTCGTCGAAGGGAGCCGTGTAGTAGCCGGCCGCCGCGTGGCTCTCGTGATGCGCAAAGCTGACGTCGTAGGAATTCCGGCGCCTGGCGAGCTTCTGGCCCGAGTAGAGACGCCGCGTGGCCTTGAGCCAGGGCCGCTCGTAGTACGCGACCGTGTCGGCCTTGGCCATCATGTCCAGTTGCGTCCGGTGGAGCCAGCGGTCCCCCTTCACTCTGGAGTAGCGCTCGCTGTGCGAAGCATGGACGATCTTCGTGTCGTCCAGGAGACACAGCGCGGCATCGTGAAATCCTTCGGAATACCCCGCGATCAGTGCCACTAAATTTCCCCCAGTCAGCGGTCAGTTCACTACTTTCGGTCCGGATGGCCGATGCCGATGCCCGCGGTCAGGATCTCTCGCCAGAGGTCCGCCATTTCACGCATCTCCGCACGGGAATACATGCCGTCGCGGCACGAGAGGGTGGCTTCCATGACGTCACCGCGCACGATCACATCGAGGGTGAAGTCGTGCCGCACGCTGTCGCGTTCCCCGGTGAACGGCGCCGTCGACACCGCCACGTCGCCCATCATGCGTTCGCCCGGCTGCTCCTGCTCGAAGCCGAACCAGGCCTCCGTATAGGGGGTGCGGCCGGGGCGGCGGCGGGGCCGGGTGGCCGCGACCAGGAGGTCGAAGGGAAGGTCCTGGTGATCCTGCGCGTCCAGCACGGTCTCCCGCACCCGCCGCACCACCTCACGAAAACCCACACCCCCACCAAGATCCGTCCGCAACACCACATTGTTGACGAAAAACCCGATCAACCCCTCCAACGACGCATGCCCCCGCCCCGCCACCGGAGTCGCCACCACCACATCCGTCTCACCCGTCAACCGCCACAACAACACCTTGTACGCCGCCAACAACACCATGAACGGCGTACACCCCTCAGCACGAGCAAAAGCCCGCACCCCCGCCACCACACCCGCATCCAACCCAAAACCAAAAACATCCCCCTCCCAACCACCCGCCACCGACGGCAACCGGTCATACGGCAACCGCATATACGCCGGCGCACCCGCAAGCCGCTCACACCAGAACGACTCCAACACCCCACGCCGCTCCGCCGTCAGCTCACCCACCTGCCACCCAGCAAAATCCGCATACTGCAACGGCAACTCCGCCAACCCACTCAACGAAACATCATCACCCCGGCACAACACCGGATACAACGCCAACAACTCATCCTGCAAAACCCCCACCGACCAACCGTCCACCACAATGTGATGCATATTCAGCACCAACACCCACTCATCCACCCCCGCCACAATCAACCGAGCCCGCAACAACGGACCCCGCGCCAGATCGAACGGCACCGACAACTCACCCCGCACCGCCGCATCCACCGCCCCCACACCCCCACCACGACAATCCACCACCGGCACATCCACCTCAAAAGGCACACCCACCACCTGAACCGGCACACCACCCTCCACCGCAAACGTCGTCCGCAACACCTCATGCCGACGCACAATCTCACTCAGACACGCCCCCACCACCTCAGGACGCACCCGACCCCGCAACCGAAGAACAAACGGCGTGCTGTACGCCAGACTCCCCGGCTCCACCTGATCCGCCAACCACAACCGCCGCTGCCCGTACGACAACGCGACCCTGGTGCGGCCCGGCTCCCTGCGGGTGGGTCCGCTCGCGGCCGGCACCCCGCGCAGGTCCTCGATGTGCCGCACGAGCTGGCGGACCGTCGGATTGCGCAGGAACGCGGAGAATTCGATCCGGACGCCGAAGGAGCGTTCCAGCCTGGCGATGACGCGGGTGACTCCCATGGAGTCACCGCCGAGTTCGAAGAAGTTGCCGGACGGGGTGACCGGCCCCTGGCCGAGGACCTCTTCCCAGGTGTCGAGGACGATACGGGTCACCTCGGACACCACGTCCCGGCCGGCGCCCTGCGTGTGCGCGGGCACGGTCTTGAGCAGCGCGGCGCGGTCGATCTTGCCGTTCGTGGTCAGCGGGAAGGAGTCCAGGCACACGAAGGAGTGCGGGATCATGCTGTCCGGAAGGACGGTTCTCGCCAGCGAGCGCAGCGTCGTCTCGTCGACGGCCCCGTCGGCCGGGATCACGTAGGCGCGCAGCAGGGTGTCCCCCAGCGCGTTCTTCTCCGCGGCCACCGCGCAGGCGGACACGCCGGCCAGGGCGCCGATGGCCGCCTCGACCTCGGCGGGCTCGACCCGTACGCCGCGGATCTTCAGCATGTCGTCCAGGCGTCCGACGAACTCCAGCTGGCCGTCGGGCGTGATGCGTCCCAGGTCACCGGTGCGGTACAGCCGGGCGCCCGGCCCGCGGCCGAAGGGGTCGGGCAGGAACTTCTCCGCCGTCAGGGCGGGTCGCCCGAGGTACTCCTGGCCGACGCCGACGCCGCCGATGAAGATCTCCCCCACTTCACCGGCGGGCACCGGCTCCAGGGAGTCCGTCAGGAGGTGGATGGACGTGTTGGGCAGGGGCCGGCCCGTGCGGTTCGCCGGTGAGCCGGCGTCCAGGATGCCGACCGTCGTGGACATGGTGCCCTCGCTGGCCCCGTAGACCTGGCCGACGGCCGCCTGCGGCAGCCAGGTCTTGAGCAGGCTGTCGGACAGGGCGTCACCGCCCAGGACCAGTGTGTCGATCAGGGGTACGTCGGCGGGGTCGATCACGGTGAGCGGGCCGGGCGTGCCCATGTAGAGGGTGACACCCTCGCGGCGCAGGGCCTCGACCGTCACGCTCGCACCGCGTCGCTCGTGCCGGGGGACGACGCTGAGGCGCGCCCCGTTCAGCAGTGCCATCCACACTTCCGCGGACATGACGTCGAAGGACGGGGAGGCGAGCTGGGCGATGTTGGTGGTGGCGTCGACGCCCATGGCCTCGCCCATGCCGAGGGACCAGTTGCACACCGCTTCCTGGACGACCACGACGCCCTTGGGCTGCCCCGTGGAACCCGAGGTGTGGACGACGTAGGCGGGCCGCTCGGCCTCGGGGAGTTCCGTGCCGCCGCGCCACGGTCCCTGCGCGGCGGCGAGCCGTGCGCAGCGCAGGTCCGTCCAGGAGTGCGGGGTGCCGGTGCCGGCGTGGGACACGAGGACGCAGCAGCCGGCGTCCTGGAGCAGCCAGGTGTTGCGTTCCGCAGGCGCCGTGGTGTCCAGGCACATGTAGGCCGCGCCGGTCCGGACCACGGCGACCAGGGTCACCACCATGGCGACACCGGGCTCCAAGGCCAGCCCCACGACGTCCCCCGGTCCGACACCGGCGGCGCGCAAAGCGGCGCTCACCTCCTCGGCGGCCGCGTCGAGCGCGGCGTACGACAGGGCGACGCCCTCGCTCTGGACCGCGACCGCCTGTGGGGCACGGCGGACGACGCGGGCCAGCGCCTCGGTGACGGAGAGGTTCAGGAAGGCCGGCTGGTCCGGTCCGGTGAGGGTCGAGGCCGGTCCGCCGTCCCGGCCCGCCCCGGCCTGCACCGCGGTGTCGTCCTCGATGCCGCGTCGCAGGACCTCGACGAACTGCTCGCTGATCGACTTGATCGTGTCGGCGTCGAAGAGATCGCTGCGGTAGTTGACCTGGATGTCGATGCCGCTTCCCTCGAAGACGGAGAGGGTCAGGTCGAGGGGGGCTCCGGTCAGCGGCGCCTGGGTCGGGGTCGCCACCAGGTCGCCGAGCCGGTACTCGGTGACCGGCTCGGGCTGGTGGACGAGGGAGGTCTGCAGATACGGGGTGCGGCCGGGAAGCCGGGGCGGCCGGGTGGCCGCGACCAGGAGGTCGAAGGGAAGGTCCTGGTGATCCTGCGCGTCCAGCACGGTCTCCCGCACCCGCCGCACCACCTCACGAAAACCCACACCCCCACCAAGATCCGTCCGCAACACCACATTGTTGACGAAAAACCCGATCAACCCCTCCAACGACGCATGCCCCCGCCCCGCCACCGGAGTCGCCACCACCACATCCGTCTCACCCGTCAACCGCCACAACAACACCTTGTACGCCGCCAACAACACCATGAACGGCGTACACCCCTCAGCACGAGCAAAAGCCCGCACCCCCGCCACCACACCCGCATCCAACCCAAAACCAAAAACATCCCCCTCCCAACCACCCGCCACCGACGGCAACCGGTCATACGGCAACCGCATATACGCCGGCGCACCCGCAAGCCGCTCACACCAGAACGACTCCAACACCCCACGCCGCTCCGCCGTCAGCTCACCCAGCTGCCACCCAGCAAAATCCGCATACTGCAACGGCAACTCCGCCAACCCACTCAACGAAACATCATCACCCCGGCACAACACCGGATACAACGCCAACAACTCATCCTGCAAAACCCCCACCGACCAACCGTCCACCACAATGTGATGCATATTCAGCACCAACACCCACTCATCCACCCCCGCCACAATCAACCGAGCCCGCAACAACGGACCCCGCGCCAGATCGAACGGCACCGACAACTCACCCCGCACCGCCGCATCCACCGCCCCCACACCCCCACCACGACAATCCACCACCGGCACATCCACCTCAAAAGGCACACCCACCACCTGAACCGGCACACCACCCTCCACCGCAAACGTCGTCCGCAACACCTCATGCCGACGCACAATCTCACTCAGACACGCCCCCACCACCTCAGGACGCACCCGACCCCGCAACCGAAGAACAAACGGCGTGCTGTACGCCAGACTCCCCGGCTCCACCTGATCCGCCAACCACAACCGCCGCTGCCCGTACGACAGCGCAGCCTTGCGGAATTCCGCGTTCAACTTGTGTCCCCCGTGCGCCTGTTGAGGTGCCCGTTCACTGAACTGCTGGTCAAGTCGGGGACCTTAGCAGCGGGAATCGTGTCACGACAGTGCTTGACGTGACGGATGAGGCGTGGCGGCAGAAGGAAAGGGCAGCGCTCGGCGACCGCATGAAGATAAACCGTGATCAAGATCACCCCACGGTCTTCACGCGCCCCTTCGGGCCCGGAAATGTCTTCGCGGAAGAATTGCACGGGTCCCGGCCCGAGGGAGACGAGTAAGTGCAGGTTTCATGACATGTCCATCTTGCGAGGCCCGCTGCGGGGCCGTAACTTCCGGCTGCTCGTCTCCTGCAATTCCATATCCGTCACAGGGTCCTCCATCGCGACCGTGGCGATGCCGTTCGCAATCCTGGACGTCGGCGGTTCCGCAGGCGACATCGGTCTGGTCGCGACTGCCAAACTCCTGCCTCTGGTCGCGTTCTTGCTCATCGGCGGTGTCATCGCCGACCGCTGGCCGCGCCACCGGGTCCTCGTCGCGGCGAACGTGCTCCAGGCGGCCACCGAGGGAACCACGGCCACCCTGGTGATCAGCGGTCACGCCCACATCTGGCAGCTGGCCGCGCTGTCCGCGCTCAGCGGCATCGGTGTGGCCGTCAGTTACCCGGCCGCGCAGGGACTGCTTCCCCACACGGTGCCCTCCGAGCACCGCCAGCAGGCGGTGGCGGTGGACCGGGTGTGCCGCAACACCGCGTCGATCGGCGGTGCCGCGGTCGGCGGCACCCTTGTCGCGTTCTGGGGCGCGGGCACCGGCCTCGCCATCAACGCCGCGAGCTTCGCGATCGCCGGCGCCCTGCGGTTCCGGATGAACTTCACGGGGGTGCCGCGGACCAGGAGGACCGACTTCCTCGCCGAACTGCGCGACGGCTGGCGCACGTTCGTCTCCCGCCGCTGGCTGTGGGTGACGGTGGCCCTGTCCGCGGTCGTGACCACGATCAGCTCGGCCCTGGTCAGCGTGCTCGGTCCGCTGGCCGCCCATCTGTATCTGGGCGGTTCCGCCGGCTGGGGCCTCGTCGTGGCCGCCTACGGCGCCGGTGCGGTCGCGGGCGGACTGGTGATGCTCAGATTCCGGCCGAGCCGGATACTCCTGACGGGCGTTCTGTCCTTTTCCGCGCTCACCCCGCTGTTCCTCGCCCTCGCCTTTCCGGTGCCGGTGCCGGTCGTCGGCGCGCTTTCATTCGTGGCGGGCGGGTGTCTCGAAGTGTTCGAAGTCAGCTGGGCCGTCGCCCTGCAGCAGGAGATCCCGCCGCAGGAGCTGTCCCGGATCTCCGCGTACGACGCCCTCGGGAATTACTCGCTGAGCCCGGTCGGAACCGCCGCCGCCGGCGGGCTGGCGGGCGCGTTCGGCGCCCCTGCGGTCCTGGCTTCCAGCGGCATTCTGGTCGTGCTGCTGGGCGCCGTGGGGGCCCTGATTCCCGAAGTGAGAGGGCTGCGCAGACGTCCCGCGGGCCCGCCGGAGCAAGCCGGGTCCGGTGCACCCACGGAGGAACCGGCCGAAGCTGGACGCCCCCGCACGGCTGATGATTAAGTACGTCCCGACGATGCGTCACTGCTTGCCGACATGTGGAGAATTGCGTGGCCCGTGCATTGCCCGTGGAAGTCGCCGATGCGGGGTTGGCGGAAAAGCTCACCCAGAACATGGAACAGGTCGAGGAGCACCTGCTCGCGGCAGTGGCGACGGAAAACGAACTGCTGGCCACGTCGGCGCGTCATCTGATCAGTGCCGGCGGAAAGCGGCTGCGGCCTTTTCTGGTGCTCCTCGGCGCCCAGTTCGGGAGCGAGCCCGACCTCGGGCCCATACTGTCGGCGGCCGTTTCGATGGAACTCACCCATATCGGCACGCTGTACCACGACGACATCATGGACGAGGCCACCATCCGGCGCGGAGTGCCGAGCGCGCACGCCCTGTGGGGTTCCTCGGTCGCCGTGCTGACGGGGGACTTCCTCTTCGCCCGCGCGTCCCAGCTCATCGCCGAACTGGGCCAGTCCGCGATCGAGCTGCACGCGAGGACCTTCATGCGGCTCTGCGAGGGGCAGTCCGCCGAGACGGCCGGGCCGCAGTCCGACTCCGACCGGCTCAACCACCACATCGGCGTCCTCAGCGACAAGACGGCCTCCCTCTTCTCCGCCTCCGGCGAACTCGGCAGCATGCTCGCCGGCGCGCCCGGCGACGTCACCGTACGCATCGGACGGGCCTGTGAGGCCTGGGGCGTCGCCTACCAGCTCTCGGACGACGTGCTCGACGTCACGAGCGCGGCCGGCGAGAGCGGCAAACCCCCGGGTGCCGACCTGCGCGAGGGCGTCCCCACCCTGCCGATGATCTACGTGCTGCGTTCGTCGCTGCCCTCGGACCAGCGGCTCGTGGAGCTGCTCCGCTCCGGCCAGTTGACCGACCCCGCCCTGCACGCCGAGGCGCTGAGTCTGCTCCAGGAGCACCCGGCGATCGACATGGCGCGCGCGGAGGTGCAGAAGTGGGCGAACATCGCACGGCGGGAGATCCGGGATCTGCCCAGCTCCCCGGCGCGCGACGTGTTCGAGGCGCTCTGCGACTTCGTGGTGACGAAGACCCTCTGAACCCGCCGCCGCCCAGGGGGAGAACCGGCGATCCGGAATCCGGACGAGGTCTTCCACTGAGGTCGTCCGTCACCTAGATTGCCTGCGCATTACACAGGTGATCGCATGACCCAGGTGATCAGCGAGGGGACGGAGCCGTGGCATGTCCGATACGCCAGAAGTGAGACCACCGGTGGTGACACCGGTCCGCGTGATCATCGGCCTGTGTCTCGTCGCGCCCTTCGTGGCGATGCTGTGGGTCGGCTCGTACGCCAAGACGGACCCCGCGTTCATCGGGATCCCGTTCTTCTACTGGTACCAGATGCTGTGGGTGCTGATCTCCACCGCACTCACCATGACGGCGTACCAGCTGTGGCAGCGCGACCAGCGCACCCGCGCCGGCCGGAAGGGCGGTGAGGCGAGGTGAAGAACGGGGTCAACGGCGTCGCGCTCGGCGTCTTCATCTTCTTCTTCCTGGCCGTCACGGTCATGGGCTTCCTCGCCGCCCGCTGGCGCAAGGCCGAGAACGAGCACTCGCTGGACGAATGGGGCCTGGGCGGACGGTCGTTCGGCACCTGGATCACCTGGTTCCTGCTCGGCGGTGACCTGTACACGGCGTACACCTTCGTCGCCGTACCGGCGGCGGTCTACGCGGCGGGCGCGTCCGGCTTCTTCGCGGTGCCGTACACGATCCTCGTGTACCCGCTGATCTTCACCTTCCTGCCCCGCCTGTGGTCGGTGAGCCACCGCCACGGCTATGTCACCACCTCCGACTTCGTGCGCGGCCGGTTCGGCTCGAAGGGCCTGTCGCTGGCGGTGGCGCTGACCGGCATCCTCGCGACGATGCCCTACATCGCGCTCCAACTCGTCGGCATCCAGGCGGTGCTGGATGTGATGGGCGTCGGCGGCGGGGACAACACCAACTGGTTCGTGAAGGACCTGCCCCTGCTGATCGCCTTCGGTGTGCTGGCGGCCTACACCTACTCCTCCGGCCTGCGCGCGCCCGCCCTGATCGCGTTCGTCAAGGACGCCCTGATCTACATCGTCATCGCGGTGGCGATCATCTACATCCCGGTCAAGCTGGGCGGCTTCGACGACATCTTCGCCAAGGCGGGCCACGCGTTCAGCCAGGTCAACCCCGCCACCGGCAAGCCGCGCGGCGCGCTCGCACCGCCGCAGGCGGGCCAGTGGACGTACGCCACCCTGGCCCTCGGCTCCGCCCTGGCCCTGTTCATGTACCCGCACTCGATCACCGCGACCCTGTCGTCCAAGAGCCGTGACGTGATCCGCCGCAACACCACGATCCTGCCGCTGTACTCCCTGATGCTCGGCCTGCTGGCCCTGCTGGGCTTCATGGCGATCGCGGCCGGGGTCAAGGTCAAGAACGGCCAGCTGGCGATCCCCCAGCTGTTCGAGGACATGTTCCCGGACTGGTTCGCGGGCGTGGCCTTCGCGGCGATCGGCATCGGCGCGCTTGTCCCGGCGGCCATCATGTCGATCGCGGCGGCGAACCTGTTCACCCGCAACATCTACAAGGACTTCATCAAGCCGGACGCCACACCGAAGCAGGAGGCCCAGGTCTCCAAGATCGTCTCGCTGCTGGTGAAGGTCGGCGCCCTGGCCTTCGTCCTCACCATGGACAAGACGGTCGCGATCAACTTCCAGCTCCTCGGCGGCATCTGGATCCTGCAGACCTTCCCGGCGCTCGTCGGCGGCCTGTTCACCCGCTGGTTCCACCGCTGGGCGCTGCTCGCCGGCTGGGCGGTCGGCATGCTCTACGGCACGATCGCCGCGTACGGCGTCGCCTCCCCGACCCAGAAGCACTTCGGCGGCTCGGCGAAGGAGATCCCGGGCATCGGTGAGATCGGCTACATCGGCTTCACGGCGTTCGTCCTGAACGTGGCCGTCACGGTGGTCCTCACCCTCGTCCTCAAGGCCCTGAAGGCCCCCGAGGGCGTGGACGAGACCAAGCCGGAGGACTACACGGCGGACGCGGGAGAGCCGGGGGTCGAGACGGAACTGGCAGGCGCCGTGCTCTGAGCCGCGCCCCGGAGGGGCACTGCGCGAGCAACCGCGAACGACCCGCAGCGGGCCGCCGGGGAACGAACCCACGGCGGCCCGTTCCGCATGCCGCTCGTCATACACAAGTTGACGCTCTGAAGCCAGCGCAACACACAACAGACACAACATCTGGGGGTGCCACGACAGCCCGGCACTAGATGTATGCTCATCCTCGCTGTCGTCGCAGGGGAATCCGGTGCGAATCCGGAACTGTCCCGCAACGGTGTACTTGTGCGCATCCGCGCCCAGGAGTCAGTCCGAGGACCTGCCGGCAGCGTGCGCCCGGCCGTCCGGCCCGGGTGCCTTCCGACGTCCGGGCCTCGTGGAATGGGCCGGTGGACGCGACGCGTGCGCGCTCGTGGCTGCCCCCTGCCCTCCGCAAGGCCCCCGTGCCGAGCGAGGGAGAGTCCCACGTGACCATCGCGCCAGCAGATCCGGCTTCAGCCAGCGGCCTGGACACCGACGGTCCCGGTACCGCGTTGCTGCGGACCCTGACCGAGCTGACCGCCGACCTCCCCGACGCCGACCCCGGCCGGGTCGCCGCCGCCGCGCTGCGCGGCCGGTCGGCAGGCGCCGACGAGGCGGAGCTGCGGGAGCTGGCCACGGAGGCCGCCGCCGGGCTGATTTCCGAGGACCCCGCCTACTCCCGGCTGGCCGCCCGGCTGCTGACCCTCTCCATCCGCGCCGAGGCCGCCTCGCAGGGCGTGACGTCCTTCACCGAGTCCGTCGCGGTCGGCCACCGCGAGGGCCTCATCGCCGAGCGCACCGCCCAGTTCGCACGGCTGCACGCGGCCCGCCTCGACGCGCTGGTCGACGTGGCGGCCGACGACCGCTTCGGCTACTTCGGCCTGCGCACCCTGCACAGCCGCTACCTGCTGCGCCACCCGATCACCCGCAAGGTCATCGAGACCCCCCAGCACTTCATGCTGCGGGTCGCGAGCGGCCTCGCCGAGGACGACAGCGTCCGCTCCGTCGAGGAGGTCACCGCGCTCTACAGGCTCATGAGCCGCCTCGACTACCTGCCGTCCTCCCCCACGCTGTTCAACTCCGGCACGCGGCACCCCCAGATGTCGTCCTGCTACCTCCTCGACTCCCCGCTGGACGAGCTGGACTCCATCTACGACCGCTACCACCAGGTGGCCCGGCTGTCGAAGCACGCCGGCGGCATCGGGCTGTCGTACTCCCGGATCCGCAGCCGCGGTTCGCTGATCCGCGGCACCAACGGGCACTCCAACGGCATCGTGCCGTTCCTGAAGACGCTGGACGCCTCGGTGGCCGCCGTGAACCAGGGCGGCCGGCGCAAGGGTGCGGCCGCGGTGTACCTGGAGACCTGGCACTCCGACATCGAGGAGTTCCTGGAGCTGCGGGACAACACCGGTGAGGACGCCCGCCGTACGCACAACCTGAACCTCGCGCACTGGATCCCGGACGAGTTCATGCGCCGGGTCAACGCCGACGCCGAGTGGTCGCTGTTCTCCCCGGCGGACGTGCCCGAGCTGGTGGACCTGTGGGGCGCGGAGTTCGACGCCGCCTACCGCAAGGCCGAGGCGGCGGGCCTGGCGAAGAAGACCATCGCGGCCCGCGAGCTGTACGGCCGGATGATGCGCACCCTCGCGCAGACCGGCAACGGCTGGATGACCTTCAAGGACGCGGCCAACCGCACCGCCAACCAGACGGCCCTGCCGGGCCACGTGGTCCACTCCTCCAACCTCTGCACGGAGATCCTGGAGGTCACGGACGACGGCGAGACGGCGGTCTGCAACCTGGGTTCGGTGAACCTCGGCGCGTTCGTCGACACGGCGAGCGGCGACATCGACTGGCAGCGGCTGGACGAGACGGTCCGCACCGCCGTCACCTTCCTCGACCGGGTCGTGGACATCAACTTCTACCCGACCGAGCAGGCGGGCCGCTCCAACGCCAAGTGGCGTCCGGTCGGTCTCGGCGCGATGGGTCTGCAGGACGTCTTCTTCAAGCTGCGTCTGCCCTTCGACTCCGCCGAGGCCAAGGCCCTCTCGACACGGATCGCCGAGCGGATCATGCTCGCCGCGTACGAGGCCTCCGCCGACCTCGCCGAGCGCAGCGGCCCGGTGCCGGCCTGGGAGAAGACCCGTACGGCCCGGGGTGTGCTGCACCCGGACCACTACGACGTGGAGCTGACCTGGCCCGAGCGCTGGGACGCGCTGCGCCGGCGTGTTGCCGAGACGGGCCTGCGCAACTCGTTGCTCCTCGCGATCGCCCCGACGGCCACCATCGCCTCCATCGCCGGCGTGTACGAGTGCATCGAGCCGCAGGTGTCGAACCTGTTCAAGCGCGAGACGCTGTCGGGTGAGTTCCTCCAGGTCAACTCCTACCTGGTGCAGGACCTGAAGAACCTCGGCGTGTGGGACGCCCGTACCCGTGAGGCGCTGCGCGACTCGAACGGCTCGGTGCAGGACTTCGCGTGGATCCCCGAGGAGGTGCGCGCGCTGTACCGCACGGCGTGGGAGATCCCGCAGCGCGGCCTGATCGACATGGCCGCGGCCCGCACCCCGTTCCTGGACCAGTCGCAGTCCCTGAACCTGTTCCTGGAGACGCCGACGATCGGCAAGCTCTCCTCGATGTACGCGTACGCCTGGAAGTCGGGCCTGAAGACGACGTACTACCTGCGCTCCCGCCCGGCGACCCGGATCGCCCGCGCGGCCCAGGCGCAGTCCCCGAAGACCATCCCCGTCCAGCAGGCCGCCGACCCCGACGCGATCGCCTGCTCCCTGGAAAACCCCGAGTCCTGCGAGGCCTGCCAGTAATGTCCGACCGTCCTCAGAACCTTCTCGACCCGGGCTTCGAGCTGACCCTGCGTCCCATGCGCTACCCGGACTTCTACGAGCGCTACCGGGACGCGATCAAGAACACCTGGCACGTGGAGGAGGTCGACCTCCACTCGGACGTCGCCGACCTCGCGAAGCTGACGCCCGAGGAGCAGCACCTCATCGGCCGGCTGGTCGCCTTCTTCGCGACGGGTGACTCGATCGTCGCGAACAACCTGGTGCTGACGCTGTACAAGCACATCAACTCCCCCGAGGCGCGGCTGTACCTGAGCCGTCAGCTCTTCGAGGAGGCCGTGCACGTCCAGTTCTACCTGACCCTGCTGGACACCTACCTGCCCGACCCGGACGACCGCGCCGCCGCCTTCGCGGCCGTGGAGAACATCCCGTCCATCCGCGAGAAGGCGCAGTTCTGCTTCACGTGGATGGACTCGGTCGACCGGCTCGACCGGCTGGAGACGAAGGCGGACCGCCGTCGCTTCCTGCTGAACCTGATCTGCTTCGCCGCGTGCATCGAGGGCCTGTTCTTCTACGGCGCCTTCGCCTACGTCTACTGGTTCCGCAGCCGGGGTCTGCTGCACGGTCTCGCCACCGGCACCAACTGGGTGTTCCGCGACGAGACGATGCACATGTCGTTCGCCTTCGACGTGGTCGACACCGTCCGCAAGGAGGAGCCGGACCTCTTCGACGACGCGCTGCAGCAGCAGGTCACCGACATGCTGAGGGAGGCCGTCGAGGCCGAGCTGCAGTTCGCCCGCGACCTGTGCGGCGACGGCCTGCCGGGCATGAACACCGAGTCGATGCGCCAGTACCTGGAGTGCGTCGCCGACCAGCGTCTCACGCGCCTCGGCTTCGCCCCGGTGTACGGCTCGGAGAACCCGTTCTCCTTCATGGAGCTGCAGGGCGTCCAGGAGCTGACGAACTTCTTCGAGCGCCGCCCGTCGGCGTACCAGGTCGCGGTCGAGGGCACGGTCGACCTGGACGAGGACTTCTGATCCTGCTCCGCAGCGCCTACCGGCGCACGTTCCGCGGCCTGATCGCCGCGTGAGCGCGCGCCGGTATCAGGCGTTGTGCCTCACCATTCCACCGCCCTGAGCAGCAGGTCGTGCGGGCGCAGCGTGATGCCCACGCGGGTGGTGTCGTTCGACCCCGTGACCTGCTCGAAGCGGTACTTCGTCGAGATCGCCGCGGTGATCAGGGTCAGCTGGGTCATGGAGAAGTGGTCGCTGGGGCACTTGCGGTTGCCCGTGCTGAAGGGGCTCATGGCGTGCTTCGGCACCTGCCGTGCCCGCTCCGGCAGCCAGCGGTCGGGGTCGAAGTCGAGGTGGCGGTCGTAGGAGCGGGCATCGCGCTGGATCGCGTACGGGCTGTAGACGATGTCGGCCCCGGCCGGAATGCGATAGCCGCCGAGTGAGGTTTCGGTCACGGCACGCCGCGTCAATATCCATACGGCCGGCCTGAGCCGCATGGCCTCGACGACGACATTGTTGGTGTGGGTGAGTGCGCGGACGTGCTCGAATGCGACGGGTCGGCCGCCGGTCACGGATTGGACCTCGGTCCGTACCTTCTCGGCGTGTTCCGGGTGCGTGGCGAGGACTTGGAGCAGCCACATGATCGTGGAGGCCACTGTTTCGCTGCCCGGGGTGACTATCGCGACGACCTGGTCGTGGATCTCCTGTTCCCCGATGGGGTCGCCATTGTCGTCCTTCGCTTCCAGCAATGCCGTCAGCAAATCGTCCGGCTTTTGACCAGATGCCCTCCGCTCGGCGACGATCTCGTCGACCAGGAGATGCAAATCGGCCAAGGCCCAGTTGAATTCGCGGTTGGCCGGAAACGGCAGCCGGTACAGCGGTCCGAGCGGGACGACCATCCGGCGGTACATGCCGCGGAAGACGGTGGCGAGGTCGGTGCTCAGCCGCTCGGCGCGCTCGTCCATGTACTCGCCGCGCAGCAGGCAGCGGGCGGCGATGCGCACGGCGACCCGGAAGGACTCCGAGGTGCAGTCGATGGTCTCGCCGGGTTTCCAGCGCTCGGTGAGCCGATGCGCCTCCTCCTCCATGATCGGCCCGTAGCCGGGTATGGCGTCCAGCCGGAACGCGGGCTGTATGGTGCGCCGCTGGCGCCGGTGCCGGGGACCGTTGGCGGTGGCCACGCCCTCCTTGCCGAGCAGCCCCTCGAGGGACTCCCACAGCGGGCCGTCGATCTTGAAGTCGGGACTGAGCGCGAGCGCGCCGGTCAGCTCCGGCGTGGTGACGGCGTACACCGTCTTGGGGCCCAGTTTCAGGCGTACGACGTCACCGTGGTCGCGCAGCCCCGACATGAAGGCCAGCGGGTCGCGGACCAGTTTCAGGCCGTGCCCGAGGACCGGTATCGCGCCCCCGGCCAGCGGGGGTTCGCGCAGTTCGGCCGGCTCGGAGTTGGCCGGCCGCACGGACTCGAGGGTCATTTCTCACCTGCCGTTTCGTTGGTGACGTACGGGGGCGTGGACTGGTCGTCCCAGCTGTCGACCATGTACCGGCCGGACTCGTGGTGGAACCAGTAGACGGAGCTGAACCAGTTCCGCATATTGCCGACGCTGGCCCGCACCGCGATGCTCAGTTCCTTTTCGCGGACATTCCCTTCGGCAATTGCATCGGCGAACAGCAGGGCGTCCTGCTCGGCTTCGAGGAAGTCCTGGATGCACTCCTCGACGCGCCGCCTGACTTCGTCCACGGCCTCTTCGAGACTCAGTCCCTCATGGGTGATGAGGCAGATTCCGAGATTGTGCACCTCATCGCCCGCTATTTCCTTCGGCAGCGAGCACAGATCGTTGTACCAGGCGGCGAATTCCTGGGTGAGCAGCGCGGCCCGGCGGTAGACCGGGTTTTTCCGCACGGCGTCCGGGAGTTCGCATCCGGCGCTCACCTCGAGCAGGTCCGTCCATATCCAGTGGGCGAACGTGTGCCGGCGCAGGGCGAGGTATTCCTCGACGCCGGGTATGTATCCCTGGGTGCGGTTTCTGAATTCCCGGTCATAGGCCTCGATCACGGTGTGGAAGTGCCGGGCGAACCGCTGGTTCCAGGTGCGCGGCAGGAAGCCGTACAGCCGCAGCACACTGTCCGCGAAGCCCGCGACGAGTGGGTCGGGGTGGTGCAGATGGTGCCTGGGGGCGTCGAGGGCCGCGTGCAGGCGGTACCGCAGCCGCCGCCAGTCGCCCGCCCGGCCGTGCACGATGTCGCGGTCGTGGCGGTCGTCCCAGATGAAGAACCATGCGCTGTAGTCGGCGATGGCTTGCAGGACCTCGTCGGCGGCGTTCACGTAGAAGCCCGCCATCAGGTCGGTGTAGCAAAGTCCGTCGGCATATTCCTGCACCTTGCCCGCCGGCATGAGCTGCTTTTCCAGCAGCCAGAGCCGTGTCTTCTCCTGGAGTTGCGGCCAATACGGGTGCAGTTGCCGGGGAAAGGCGGACTCGATCACCGGGAGTGCCAGTGAGGGTGGTACTACGACCGCCGTCGGCGTCGCTGTGGTGCCGTGTGGGAAAGCTTGCACGAACAAACCCCTCTCAGCCGCCGGGAGCGCACACCCCTCCCGTTGTGCCGGGCGTGCGCCGTTGCGTATCCCCGCCGTTCCATTCAGCACCACAACTGACCGCCATGGGAACGGATTTGCTCCACTCACTACCCCAAGGTGCCGAGAATCCCCTCTTGCGTGACTGGTTAAGGATCATTAGGCGGCCTGATGGGATCGGTTGTACGACGCACGGATGAGCGAAGCCTGGTCATACGAAGGGCGCCCGACCGGGAGTGATCCCGGCCGGGCGCCCCAACGGCCTTGTGGTGCCTAGTCGTTGGCGACCACAGGGTACCGTGGCTCGTTCTCGGCCATCTGCCGCAGCGCGTCCTTGCGGTCCCGCTTGGACAGCCGGTCGATGTACAGGTAGCCGTAGAGGTGGTCGGTCTCGTGCTGCAAACAGCGTGCGAAGTAGCCGGTGCCACGGACCTTGATCGGGTTGCCCCGCTCGTCCTGGCCGGTCACCTCGGCATAGTCGGGACGCGCGAGCGGCGCGTAGGCCCCGGGCACGGACAGGCAGCCCTCGTTGCTGTCGTCCAGCCGCCGCCTGTCGGCCGGCAGCTCGGCCAGCTTCGGGTTGCACACCACGCCGGTGTGCCGGACGCCGTCGTCGTCCGGGCAGTCGTAGACGAAGACCTTCAGGTCGACGCCGATCTGGTTGGCGGCCAGGCCCACGCCCTCGGCGGTGCGCTGGCTGGCGAACATGTCGGCGACCAGCTGCTGCAGCTCCTCGCCGAACCCGGTGACGTCCTTGCACTCCTTGTGCAGCACCGGATTGCCGACGACCGTGACCGGCCGCGTGGTCCCGCGCTCCCGCCAGGCCTTCTCGCGCTCCTCGCAGTCCTGCGTGTCGACGACATAGCCCTCGTCGTCGACAGGGAGCACGCCCCCGTGCTGCTGATCGGTGTCCTGCTGCGCCATGACCGACGTACGCCTTCCTGCAACCTTGGAAAAGTCCCGAGCGAAAAAGTCTCGAGTACAGACTAAAGGTGGCTGGTCACCGTCGGCTCAGCAAACCTCTTCGAGATCACGCCAGTCCCTGGAGTCCGGGCTGTCCGCGACCCACCCGTCCAACAGCCCCCGGACGAGGGAGGCCGGCGCCGCGACTCCGCACTCGCGCTCCGGCACCCACAGCTGCCCGTCCGTCCGGTGCCCCAGCGGGCCGGGGTGACCCGGTTCACTGTGGTCGTGCGGGTCCAGGTGCACACCCTCACCCTCGTCGGAGGGCATCCGGGACTCCGAGCACATCCGGCACAGCAGCCGCACCGAGGAGGACCAGTCCTCCGCGGCGAACCCGGCGTCGGCCGCCAGCTGCTCCAACGCGTCCCGGTCCGCCTCCGTGGCCGCCTCCAGCAGGACCACCCAGGTCGGCACGGGCGAGGGCGCCCACAGCTCGATCTCGTCGAAGACCGGGTAGGCGTGGCCGGCGGACGTCGTGCGCTCGCCGTGCGGGACGCCGTCGTGCAGCACGACCTCGCCCCAGCGTCGCCCGGACGAGGGAAGCGGGATGGACAGCACCTCGATCCGCGCCGGGTCCAGCCTGCGGCCCCATACGACCTCGGCCTCGCCCTCCGGGGAGAGCCGTACGGCCGCGCTGCCCAGCTCCATGCCCGCCGGTTCCCCGGCCGCGGTGACACCGCCGGGCACCTTCAGGCCGTACGCCTGCCAGGCGCGGCGGGCCAGCGGCCAGTCCTGCAGGGCGGTGGCGGCGATGCCGACGTTCCACCAGTCGGGCGTGCCGGTCGCCCGGTCCAGGAGGGCCACGGCGCGCAGTCCGGCCGCACGGGCCTGCTCCCAGTCGTGCCGGAACTTGTGCAGCAGGGCGAGGTTGAACCAGGACTCCGACAGCCAGGGCTCCAGGTCGGCGGCCCGTGTCAGCAGCTCGCCCGCGTCCTCGTAGCGGCCGTCGCCGATGAGCGTGAACGCGCGGTCGGTGGCCTGCCGCCAGGAGGCGGAGGGCCGGTGTCGTCCCTTGCCGAAGATCCTCACGATTCCCGCCTGCCAGTTCCAGTTCCGCACAGTGGGCTGGCTTGTGCCCCCGGACACCCTCTCCCTCGCATCCAACCACGTACGGTGGGAAAGGCGCTCATTACCCATGGGTTACCCAGCCGGGGACGGGGTCAGACAGTGCCGTACGTCTCCCCTCCCCCGGCGCCGGTGCGGTCCGGCCCCAGTCGCGCGGCCGGGCGAGCACCCGGGCGAGGGCCTCGACCACCTCGGGCGCGTAGTCCCCGGCGGCGGCGAGCCGCAGCTCCTCCAACGCCCGCAGGGGGCCCTCGGGGCCGGTGTCCCGGGTCTTCTCCTCGTAGGCGTTCACGGCCCTGACGATCCGCGCGGCCAGGGGCTGTTCCCGGCACGGGTCGGCCTGCCGCTCGACCACGACGGCGACGGCGGCGTCCACCCCGGTCTGCCGTACGACGGCGCCGCCGAGCAGCGCGATCCGGCGCTGCTCGGCGGCCGGCAGTCCGGCGGTGGCGCCGGCCGGGACCGGGTCGACGAGGCTGAGCTGGCCGATGTCGTGCATGAGGGCCGCGTACTCCAGAACGGTCAGTTCGCCTCCGGCCAGCCCGAGATCGCGGCCCACGGCGAGGCTGAGCGCGGCGACCCGGCGGGCGTGGCCCGTGGGGGTGCAGCCGGCGATCTCGGTGGCACGGGCGAGGGAGGCGATGGTCTGCCGGTAGGTGGCACGCACGGCCGCGTAGCGTCGTACGGAGAGCTGGGTGAGCAGCAGGGGCAGACAGAACACGGGCAGCGCCCACAGTCCGGCGACGGCCACCGCGAGCGCGATCACGGCGCCGGTCGCCCCGACGGCGGAGCCGATGCCGAGCAGTCCGCGCAGTTCCTCGCGCAGCAGCGGGGCGAACGGCCAGCGGGTGCGGGAGTGGGCGAGGGCGGCAGCCAGGACGGCGTCGCACAGGCCGGTGAGGCCGCTCAGGGCGACGAGGAGCAGGGCGTAGGCGGGGCCGCTCCAGGAGGCGAACAGGCCCTGGCTGTACAAGGGTTGGAAGCAGACCGCGGCGAATCCGACGGTGAGGACGCGGCGGGCGAGATGGTCGAGGGTGGGGGTGCGGCCGGACCAGATGTGCGGGACGGTGCCGAGCACGGTGGCGGTGAGGACGACGGTGACGACCTGGGCGGCGTGCTGCCCGGTGGGCCGTCCCGCGTCGGCGCCGAGCAGGGCGTACGCCAGTGAGCCCGCGGCGCCGATCGGCGCGGCCTGGCGTACCTCGTCGTCGCTCCACCGGGTCAGCTCGCCGACGGCTATGAGCACCCCGAAGGCAAGCGCGATGCCCCGGTCGGCGAGGCCGGTGCCCAGGGTGGCCGCGAGGGATCCGGCCGCGGTGAGGACGGCGGCAGCGTGGATCAGCCGCAGGGCGGTCACCGGGGTGTCCCGGTGCCGGCCACCCGATCCCGGGACGCCGCCTTGTGCGCCGGTTCGTCGGCGGTGACGGTGGGATGCCAGCCCTGGCGGCCCAGGACCCGGATCAGCGCGGCGACCATCCGGGGGTCGAACTGCGTACCGGCGCAGCGCTCCAGCTCGGCGACGGCCGTCTCTACGGGCCGGGCCCTGCGGTAGGAGCGGGTGGAGGTCATGGCGTCGAAGGCGTCCGCGACGGCGACGACCCGGGCGCACTCGGGGATCTGGGTGCCGATGAGGCCGTACGGGTAGCCGCTGCCGTCGAGGCGTTCGTGGTGGTGCAGGATCGCCGCGCGGGCCTCGCCGAGGAAGGAGATCCCGCGGACCATCTCATGGCCGTACTCGGGGTGCAGTTCGATGATCCGGCGCTCCTCGGGGGTGAGCGGTCCCTCCTTGCGCAGCAGCCGGGTGGGGACGCCGAGCTTGCCGACGTCGTGCAGGATGCCGGCGAAGCGCAGCACCTCGACGCGGTCGTCGTCCATGCCCAGTTCGCGGGCGATCAGCACGGAGGCCTGGCCCACGCGCTCGCTGTGGCCGCGGGTGTAGCCGTCCTTGATGTCGACGGCCTGCACCAGGGCGCGGATGGTGGCCTGGTGGGCGGCGCGTTCGCGGTGGTACTGGGCGAAGATCCACCAGGAGACCCACATCGGCAGCAGCACGAGCAGCGCGGCGACCGGGCCGTACGGGCTGCGCCACAGCACGGCCATCATCAGCCCGGCGAGTCCGTGCACGGCGACCGGTGCGAGCGAGCGGGACAGCAGCCCGCGCCAGGCCCGGCGCAGCGGCACCCTGCCCCACTGCCCGAAAGGCGTGGGAGGTGCCCCCACGCCCATGGCCAGGATGCCGCCGTCGAGGACGGTGAGGATCAGGCAGAAGGCGAGGACGGCCGCGCCGGCGGGCAGCAGGGCGTAGGGGAAGTCGGAGGCGACGACGGCATCCCGCCCGCCGAGCGTCCAGTGCACCTCGGCGGCGCCCCACACGGCGAGCGCGGGCCGCGCGGCCCGCCAGACGCGCCGCAGCAGGGCGGGCCGGTGCTCGACCGGGCACAGCAGGGCGGCTGCCAGCGGGACGAGCGCGGCGGCCGGCGGGGGCAGCAGGAACGCCCCGGCGAGCAGGACGGGATGGAACGTGCTGCCGAAGCGACGCCGTACGGCGTACTCGCACGCGGTGTAGAGCGCACAGAGCAAGCCGAGCGCCCACCACGGCGTGCGGATCGCCGGCAGCGGCAGCAGGCAGAGCAGCGCCAGCACGGCGACGGCGGCCACATAGCCGCGCGCTCTCGCCGGAACCGCCTCCATCGCGCCCCTCCCCGACCGTGGACCGTGCCTGTCCGGGCTCGGAGCCTAGGCCTGGAACCGAGGGGTTTGGGGCTTATGACCTGAGGATTAGCACGTTCGGGTGACGGGAGGGGTGACGCGGCGGTCAGCTCTCCTGGGGGGTCGTCGTCACATCGTGCTCGGGCACGACCTGTCCGGAGCGGATCAGGTCGAGCCGCCCCATGACCTTGGCGCGCAGGTCCGCGGGCACGTCGTCATGCCCGCAGCACCGCTTGACCAGCTTCTTCACGGCCTGCTCCAGGCCGTACTTCTCCAGGCACGGGGAGCATTCCTCGAAGTGGTGCCGGAACTTGTCGCGATCGACGTCCGGCATCTCGCTGTCGAGGAACTCGTACAGGTGGTCGAGGACCTCACTGCAGTCCGTCTCGTGCGGCTCTCCGCAGCTCATGAGCCCGAGCCTTTCGCTTCGTTCGACTCTCCCGCGCCCGCCGGGACCAGCCCGCGGTCACGGGCGTAGTCCTCCAGCATGCCGCGCAGTTGACGGCGGCCCCGGTGCAGCCGGGACATCACCGTACCGATGGGTGTCCCCATGATGTCCGCGATCTCCTTGTACGCAAAGCCCTCTACGTCCGCGAGATAGACGGCGATGCGGAACTCCTCGGGGATCGCCTGCAGCGCTTCCTTCACGTCGGAGTCGGGCAGGTGGTCGAGCGCCTGCGACTCGGCGGAGCGCAGACCCGTCGACATGTGCGACTCGGCGCGGGCGAGCTGCCAGTCCTCGATCTCCTCCGCGGCGGAGCGCTGGGGCTCGCGCTGCTTCTTGCGGTAGGAGTTGATGAACGTGTTGGTGAGGATCCGGTACAGCCAGGCCTTGAGGTTGGTGCCCTCGCGGAACTGGTGGAAGGACGCGTACGCCTTGGCGTACGTCTCCTGCACCAGGTCCTCGGCGTCGGCCGGGTTGCGTGTCATGCGCAGCGCGGCCGAGTACATCTGGTCGAGGAATTCGAGCGCGTCCCGCTCGAAGCGCGCGCTGCGCTCCGTGCTGGACTCGGAGGCCGCCTCCGCGCCCATGCCCCGGCCCTCGGGCTGCTCCGCCTGGCCGTTGTCGGTCCCTGCGTCGGTACCGGTGACCGGACCCACCTCCTCAAGATCCCGGGCGGGACCGAGTCCGGTCCCACTCGTTTCGGAGGATAGAACACGACCCGTGCCTGCCGCCGCTCGAATAGGAGCGGCCTTGGCCGCGTGGAGCACCGTCCAGTCCAGGTCGGCGCTGCGCTCGCGGCTCGGGCAGATGGTCGGACCCATGCGGCGGACTTCCTTCCCCTACGACGTCGGTGCCGAGGCCTCAGCACTTCTGTCCGCCACAACAGTGGCCCGGCGCGGGGCATTCCCTGCCGTCACCCGAGTGACGCGAGCCACTTCGCGACGCTCTCCGTGATGATCTCCAGGGCCCGCTCCTGGGTGATCACGGCGCGCTTGGGGACCGCGAAGCCATGATCCCCGTACGCCACCTCGACCAGCTCGTACGAGCCCTTGGGGAACTCCTCCGGCTTGCCGAAGGGGTCGTTGCCGCCCTGTACGACGAGCGTGGGCACCCCGGTCCCGAGCAGTTCCCCAGCGCGGGACTTCTCCGGCTTGCCCGGCGGGTGCAGCGGGAAGCTCAGCGCGAGCACGGCGTGCGCGCCCAGCTCGGTGGCCGTACGGCAGGCGACCCGGGCCCCGGCGCTCCGCCCGCCGGAGACCACGGGCAGCTCCATCCCGGCCAGCGCGGGCCAGATGCCGCGCCAGCCGGCGTCGAGCGTCTTCGGCGCGGGCGCGAGCTTTCTGCCCGCGACCCGCCAGGGCTGCTCGACCAGCGCCACGGTGACACCCTGCGCCGGGAGGGCCTGGGCCAGGGCTTGCAGGTCGCGCGCCTCGACGCCCCCGCCGGCCCCGTGGCTCACGGCGAGGACGAGCCGGGGCCTCTTCGCCTTGCGCCAGGTGATGCGTGCGGTCCCGGCGTCGGTCTCGACAATCTCGATCACGCTAGAAGAGTGTGCCCTCTTCCGGCGCCTCCAGCTCCTTCAGCAGCTCCGCGCCGTTGTTGCGGACGTTGCTGACGGCCGTGGAGACCGGGTAGGCGCGCATCAGGCCGGGCGGGGGCGGGGCGAGCAGGTCTCGCAGGGCCTCGGGGTCGGTGCGGGCCGGGTCGAGCCAGGCGTCCCAGCGGTCCGGGGTGAGCATCAGCGGCATCCGGGGGTGGATCTCGGCGAGCGTGCCCGGGCCCTTTGCGGGGGCCACGGCCAGCGGGGTCCGCTCGGCCTCCGTGGTGATCACCGAGCACGTCGCCCACCAGGCCTGCGGGTGGTCGTCGGGCAGGGTGCGGTCGCGCCAGAACTCGTACAGCCCGGCCATCGCGAACACCGAGCCGTCGGCGGGCAGCACGAAGTACGGCTGCTTGCGCGGCCGCTTCTTCCTGCCCTCGACCTCCAGGTCGCGCTCCTGCTCGCCGGTGACCCACTCGTAGTAGCCGTCGGCGGGGATGATGCAGCGCCGGGCGGCGAAGGCGCGACGGTAGGCGGGCTTCTCGTGCACCGTCTCCGCGCGCGCGTTGATCATCCGGGCGCCGCCCTCGGGCGTCTTGGCCCAGGACGGCACCAGTCCCCACTTCAGTTTGCGCAGCTGGCGAACCGGACGCGGGGAGTCCGCGTCTTTCAGGGGGCGGTCGAGGACCGCGTAGACCTCCTTGGTCGGCGCCACGTTGTAGTCGGGCGCCAAGGTCTCCTCGGGGTCCCACTTCTCGATCTCAAAGACTCCTGCGAGATCCTCGGGCCTACGACTCGATGCATACCGTCCGCACATACGTGCCACACTGCCAGGCCCACCCGTCACCCGACCACCACCCCTCGACGACGGCGCTCCGCGCCGACCCCTACCGACTCGACGACAGGGAGCCATCACCGGAATGGACAGCCTCGCCATCACCTCGCTGCCCGATCTCTGGGACCGGCTCACCGGCACCCAGCCCGATCCCGACCTGTGGGTCGTGATCGCGACGCTCGCCGCCGCGCTGGCCGTCGTCGTCCCGCACCCGGTGTGGCGCATATCGCGCAACGCGGTCACCATCGCGCACGAGGGCGGCCACGGCCTGACCGCCCTGCTCACCGGCCGGCAGCTCACCGGCATCCGGCTGCACTCCGACACCAGCGGCCTCACGGTCAGCCGGGGCAAGCCGTACGGGCTGGGCATGATCCTGACGGCGGCGGCGGGGTACACGGCGCCCTCCCTGCTGGGGCTGGGCGGGGCCGCTCTGCTGGCCGCGGGCCGCATCACCCTCCTGCTCTGGGTCGCCACGGCCCTGCTGGTGGTGATGCTGGTGATGATCCGCAACGCGTACGGCGTCCTGACCGTGGTGCTGGCCGGGGGCGCCTTCGTGCTGGTGTCCTGGCTGACCGGACCCCAGGTGCAGGCCGCGTTCGCCTACGCGGCGGTGTGGTTCCTGCTGCTCGGCGGGGTCCGGCCGCCCTTCGAACTGCAGGCCAAGCGCAGCCGGGGCGGCGCGGGCGACTCGGACGCGGACCAGCTGTCCCGCCTGACCCACGTGCCGGCGGGGCTGTGGCTGTTCCTGTTCCACGCGGTGTCGCTGTGCTCGTTGATCGGCGGCGGGCGCTGGCTGCTGGAAGGTTGACGGCCGAGCCTCCTTATAAAGTGGGCTCATGGCCCCGAACACCGCCCTTCCCGCACTCTGGCCCGCCCCGCACGCGAGCGGAGCCGTCGACGCGACGGTCCACGTGCCGGGGTCCAAGTCGGTCACCAACCGCGCCCTCGTCCTCGCCGCCCTCGCCTCCGAGCCCGGCTGGCTGCGCCGCCCGCTGCGCTCGCGCGACACCCTGCTGATGGCAGGTGCGCTGCGCGCGATGGGTGTCGAGATCGAGGAAGGGGTCGGCCCCGACGGCACCGGCGAGGCCTGGCGGGTGCTGCCCACCGGCCTGCACGGCCCGGCCACGGTCGACGTCGGCAACGCCGGCACGGTGATGCGCTTCCTGCCGCCGGTGGCCGCGCTGGCCGACGGACCGATCCGCTTCGACGGCGACCCGCGGTCGTACGAGCGCCCGCTGAACGGCGTGATCGACGCGCTGCGCGTGCTCGGCGCCCGGATCGACGACGACGGCCGGGGCGCGCTGCCGCTGACCGTGCACGGCGGCGGGGCGCTGGACGGCGGCCCGGTGTCGATCGACGCGTCCTCCTCGTCCCAGTTCGTATCGGCCCTCCTGCTCTCCGGCCCGCGCTTCAACCAGGGCGTCGAGGTCCGCCACACCGGCACGACCCTGCCCTCCATGCCGCACATCCGGATGACCGTGGACATGCTGCGCGCGGTCGGCGCCCAGGTGGACACCCCGGAGTCGGGCGGCGAGCCGAACGTGTGGCGGGTGACGCCGGGCGCGCTGCTGGGCCGGGACCTGACGATCGAGCCGGACCTGTCCAACGCCCAGCCGTTCCTGGCGGCGGCGCTGGTGACCGGCGGCAAGGTGGTCGTCCCCGACTGGCCGGAGCGGACCACGCAGCCCGGCGACCGGCTGCGGGAGATCTTCACCGAGATGGGCGGTTCCTGTGAACTCACCGACTACGGGCTGGTGTTCACCGGTTCGGGTGCCATCCACGGTATCGACGTGGACCTCGGCGACGTCGGCGAGCTGACCCCCGGCATCGCGGCCGTGGCCGCCCTCGCCGACTCCCCCTCCACCCTGCGGGGCGTGGCCCATCTGCGGCTGCACGAGACGGACCGGCTGGCCGCGCTCACCAAGGAGATCAACGAACTCGGCGGTGACGTCACGGAGACGGCCGACGGCCTGCACATCCGCCCGCGACCGCTGCACGGCGGGACCTTCCACACCTACGAGGACCACCGCATGGCGACCGCCGGCGCGATCCTCGGCCTGGCGGCCCGGGACGTGCTCATCGAGAACGTGGCGACGACGGCCAAGACCCTGCCGGACTTCCCCGAGCTGTGGACCGGGATGCTCGGGCAGTAGGGACGTACGCCATGCGCCGCTACGGCAAGCACACCGACGAGGACGACATCCGCAGCCGTCCCAACCGCAAGGGCAACCGGCCGCGGACGAACATCCGGCCCAAGCACGAGGACGCGGCCGAGGGCATGGTCCTCACCGTCGACCGGGGCCGGCTGACCTGCCTGGTCGAGGACCGTACGATCATGGCGATGAAGGCCCGCGAACTGGGCCGCAAGGCCGCCGTGGTGGGCGACCGGGTGGCGCTGGTCGGGGACCTGTCCGGCAAGAAGGACACCCTGGCCCGGATCGTGCGCATCGAGGAGCGCGGCTCGGTGCTGCGCCGCACGGCCGACGACGACGATCCCTTCGAGCGGGTCGTCGTGGCGAACGCGGACCAGCTGGCGATCGTCACCGCGCTCGCCGACCCCGAACCCCGCCCACGGCTGATCGACCGCTGCCTGGTGGCCGCGTTCGACGGCGGCCTGGAGCCGCTGCTGGTGATGACGAAGTCGGACCTGGCCCCGCCGGACAAGCTCCTCGAACTGTACGGCCACCTCGACATCCCGTATGTCGTCACCAGCCGCGAGGAGTTGGAGAGCGGGGGCGCGGCGGACCGGGTGCGCGCGCATCTGGACGGCCGGATCACCGCGTTCGTCGGGCACTCGGGCGTCGGCAAGACGACACTGGTCAACGCCCTCGTCCCGCAGGAGCGGCGGCGTACGACGGGACACGTCAACGCGGTGACCGGCCGGGGCCGGCACACCACGACCTCGGCGCTGGCGCTGCCGCTGAGCGACGACGGGGGCTGGGTCATCGACACCCCGGGCGTGCGTTCCTTCGGCCTCGCGCACATCGACCCGTCCCGGGTGATCCACGCCTTCCCCGACCTCGAGTCCGGTACGGAGGGCTGCCCGCGCGCGTGCAGTCACGACGAGCCGGACTGCGCGCTGGACGCCTGGGTCGAGGAGGGACACGCGGATCCCGCGCGGCTGTATTCGCTGCGCCGGCTGCTGGCCACCAGGGAGCGCCGGGAAGGCGACTGACGCCTGCGTTGTTTGCCGGGGCGTACGGCCGGTAAGTGCATACTCGCACCGAACCGGTGATCCGGATCAACGGGAGGACAGCGCATGGCGTGGCTGCTGGTCATCGTGGCCGGGATGCTGGAGACCGGTTTCGCCGTGTGCCTGAAGCTCTCGCACGGGTTCACCCGGCTGTGGCCGACGATCGCCTTCGCCTCGTTCGCGCTCGGCAGTTTCGGTCTGCTGACGCTGTCGCTGAAGAAGCTCGACGTCGGCCCCGCCTACGCCGTGTGGACCGGCATCGGCGCGGCGGGCACGGCGGTCTACGGCATGGTCTTCCTCGGCGACCTGGTCTCCACGCTGAAGATCGTGTCGATCAGTTTCGTCATCGTCGGGGTCATCGGCCTGCAGCTGTCCGGCTCCGCGCACTAGTGCCCCGGCAGACAACGTTTGCCCGTCAAGGAGCGGCGTCCGGTGCGTGCTCTCGGTGCGCCGGCCGGATGCCCTCGTACTGGACGTACTTGGGCTTCCGGGCGGTGCGGCGAGTGGGGGCACCTCCCGGCCGAAGGCTGGGGGAGGGTGCCGGGCGTCGCGACGGAGCGAACGTTGCCTGTTGGGGCACTAGATCGCGGGGCCACTTCCCGCAACTCCCGTGATCCGTGCGCCGGTCCGGGCCTTCACACCGCCTGGCGAGGAACCACCGCGCGGACCAGTTCCGCCACGCCGCCCTCTCCCGGCGGAGCCGCGACGCAGGACAGCGCGAGGCGTACGGCCAGTTCGCAGGGGTGGGCCAGTTCGGCGGCGTCGACGGGGGTGGCGGCCCCTGCGGCCAGGGCGGTGACCGCGCGGTCCCGCACGATCCGTACGAAGTCGCAGGGGGCCGGCAGCGGCCCGTCCGCCCGGCGCTGCGCGGGCACCGCGGAGGAGGACGGCACGGCGGCGAGCGGCGGGGCGGGCAGCCGCTCGCTCCAGCAGCCGGTGAGCATGGCCCGTATCAGCGCGTTGTCCCGCGCGGCCGAGCTGGTCCACTCGGCGACCGCGGTGAGCCGCTCGCAGGGCTCGGCGGAACCGGCGAGCGCCCGCTCGACGCCGGCCAGGTAGCGGTCGGCCGCCCGCCGCACCAGCGCCCGGGCCAGGCCGTCCTTGCTGCCGAACTCGTTGTACAGGGTCTGCCGGGACACCCCGGCCGTCGCGGCCACATCGACCATCCGCACCGCGGACCACGGCCGGCGCGCGAGCGCCGTGAAGGCGGCGTCCAGTAGGGACTCCCGGGCAGCAGGCATCATCGCCTCCCTGGGCCAGACCAGCTCTGCGCCCAGATTTGACGCGCCGCTACGCACTGTCAAGGGGTGCGACCGGCCGCGCCCGCGCGGCGCGGCCGCATGTCGACGCAGTTCCGCGCATCTCAGGGAATTGCGGTGCGCCTCCCGTGTCCCCGCTGGCTCCGCAGCGACCTCGGCGGATACCGTTCCGTACATGCCGGACTATCTCGACGACCTGCGCCTCGCCCACGTCCTCGCGGACGCCGCGGACGCCGCCACCATGGACCGCTTCAAGGCCCTCGACCTGAAGGTGGAGACGAAGCCGGACATGACGCCCGTGAGCGAAGCGGACAAGGCGGCGGAGGAACTCATCCGCGGCCAGCTCCAGCGCGCCCGCCCCAGGGACTCGGTCCTCGGCGAGGAGTACGGCGCCGAGGGCACCGGCCCGCGCCGCTGGGTGATCGACCCGATCGACGGCACCAAGAACTACGTCCGCGGTGTCCCCGTCTGGGCCACGCTCATCTCGCTGATGGAAGCGGGCGAGGGCGGCTACCACCCCGTCGTCGGTGTCGTCTCCGCCCCGGCCCTCAGCCGCCGCTGGTGGGCCGCGAAGGGCCACGGCGCCTTCACCGGCCGAAACCTCACTGCCGCCACCCGCCTGCGCGTCTCCGGCGTCGGCAAGCTCGCGGACGCCTCCTTCGCCTACTCCTCCCTCACCGGCTGGGAGGAGCAGGGCCGGCTCGACGGCTTCCTGGACCTCACCCGCCAGGTGTGGCGCACGCGCGCGTACGGCGATTTCTGGCCGTACATGATGGTCGCGGAGGGCGCGATCGACATCTGCGCCGAGCCGGAGCTGTCCCTGTGGGACATGGCCGCCAACGCGATCGTCGTCACCGAGGCCGGCGGCACCTTCACGGGCCTGGACGGCCGCCCGGGCCCGCACAGCGGTAACGCCGTGGCGTCCAACGGTCTGCTGCACGACGAGTTGCTGGGGTATCTCAACCAGCGCCACTGAGCCACGAGAGACACTCGCGTACGCCCTCAACTGACCACGCGCGCCCTCTTGTTGACCGCTCCTTTACCTGGCATCCTGAAGCCACCCCCACTTGTGAACTTGTGAATCCCTGAACTTGCTCAGGGATTCGAGGAGGTGGCCCCACCCATGCTCGTCCGTGACGCCATGAGCACGCTGGTCCTCACCCTCGGCCCCGCCCACACACTCCGCCAGGCAGCCACCCTGATGTCCGCCCGCCGCGTCGGCGCCGCCGTGGTCCTCGACCCGGACGCCGGCGGCATCGGCATCATCACCGAACGCGACATCCTCAACTCCGTCGGCCTCGGCCAGAGTCCGGACACGGAACACGTCCACGCCCACACCACCAACGACGTCGTCTTCGCGGCTCCCACCTGGACCCTGGAGGAGGCCGCCCGCGCGATGGCCCACGGCGGGTTCCGGCACCTGATCGTCCTCGACCACGGCCAGCCGGCCGGCATCGTCTCGGTCCGCGACATCATCCGCTGCTGGGCTCCCGCACTCGTACCCTGAGCGGCACAACGGGCCGGACCCCGAGCACCTTGGGGTCCGGCCCGCTCAGCAGCACGGATGTGCCGCCGGCTCGATCCGGCTCAGCCGCGCAGCTCCCGTACCGCCGCCTGAAGCCGCTTGCCGAAGCCGGCGTCGGCGCTCGCGAAGTTGCCGATCGCCCGCTCGATGATGTCCTCGCGCGAGACCGGCGCGATCGCCCCCGCCAGGTTCGCGACCAGCCGCTCCCTCTCCTCCTGCGACATCAGCCGGTACAGGTTGCCCGCCTGGACGAAGTCGTCGTCCTCGGCGTGCACCGGGGTCGGGTGGTTGCCGGTGAAGCCGGCGACGGAGCTGGGCTCCCACAGCGCGCGGCCCGTCTGCTGCGGCCCGCCGAAGCTGTTCGGCTCGTAGTTCTTCGCCCCGCCGTGCCGGCCGTCGTAGAGGAAGCCGTCACGCGAGTTCGTGCGCGCCTCGGTGGCGTGCGGGCGGTTCACCGGCAGGTGGTCGGCGTTGATGCCGACGCGGTAGCGGTGCGCGTCGCCGTAGGCGAAGAGCCGGCCCTGGAGCATCTTGTCGGGCGAGGGGCCGATGCCCGGCACGAAGTGGGCGGGGCTGAAGACCGACTGCTCGACCTCGGCGAAGACGTTCCGCGGGTTGCGGTTCAGCTCCAGCCTGCCGATCTCGATGACCGGGTAGTCCGCGTGCGGCCACACCTTGGTCAGGTCGAACGGGTTGAAGCGGTACGTCGCCGCGTCGGCCGCCGGCATGATCTGCACGCCCACGGTCCAGCTCGGGAACTCGCCGCGCTCGATCGCCTGCCGCAGATCACGCTGGTGCGAGTCGGGGTCCTTGCCCGCGAGGATCCCGGCCTCGTCCGCGGTGAGGTTCTTGATCCCCTGGTCGGTCTTGAAGTGGTACTTGACCCAGAAGACCTCGCCGGACTCGCTGCTCCACTGGAAGGTGTGCGAGCCGAAGCCGTCCATGTGGCGGTACGACGCCGGGATGCCGCGGTCGCCGAACAGCCAGGTCACCTGGTGGGTCGACTCCGGTGACAGCGACCAGAAGTCCCACACGTTGTCGGCTTCGGTGCTGCCGGTGTAGGGGTCGCGCTTCTGGGTGTGGATGAAGTCCGGGAACTTGACCGCGTCCCGGATGAAGAAGACCGGGGTGTTGTTGCCGACGAGGTCGTAGTTGCCCTCCTCGGTGTAGAACTTCAGCGCGAAGCCGCGCGGGTCGCGGACGGCGTCCGCGGCACCGAGGTTTCCGGCCACGGTCGAGAAGCGCAGGAAGACCTCGGTCTCCTTGCCGACCTCGGAGAGGAAGGCGGCCCGCGTGTACGGAGTGACGTCCGCCGTCACCGTGAAGGTGCCGTACGCACCCGCACCGCGCGCGTGCACGACGCGCTCGGGGATGCGCTCCCGGTTGAAGTGGGCGAGCTTCTCCAGCAGCAGCTGATCCTGCACCAGGACCGGCCCGCCGACGCCCGCCGTCTCGCTGTTCTGGTTGTCGGCAACCGGGGCACCGGCCTCCGTGGTGAGCGGTCCCTGCGTCACGTGCGCCTCCTGAGTCACTGCTGACCTGTCCTGTCCCAGTCCTGCCCTGCGACCAAATCCATTTCGGATCCTACATTGGACTAGATCTAAGTCAAACATCGTTCCAATCTCACACCTATTCCCGTCCTGGTACGCCCTGCTGTTAGGCTGGTAGCCATGAGCGACCTTCTGGAACGGCTGCGTGGACGCGGATGGCGGATGACCGCGCAGCGACGCGTGGTGGCCGAGGTCCTGGACGGCGAGCACGTCCACCTGACGGCCGACGAGGTCCATGCGCGCGCTGTCGCGAAGCTGCCGGAGATCTCCCGGGCGACCGTCTACAACACGCTGGGCGAGCTGGTCTCCCTCGGCGAGGTGCTGGAAGTCACGACGGACAAGCGCGCCAAGCGGTACGACCCGAACGCGCACCGCCCGCACCACCACCTGGTCTGCGCCCGCTGCGGCGCGATCCGTGACGTCCACCCGACGGGCAACCCGCTCGCCGACCTCCCCGACGCGGAACGCTTCGGCTTCACGGTGTCGGACGTCGAGGTGACGTACCGCGGGCTGTGCCCGGACTGCGCGGCCGCGTAGGACGCGGGCCGCAAGCCGCGGGCCGCAGGCCATGAGCGGGAGGGGGAGCACGCCCCCTCTTTTTTGTTGCCCGGACACCTTTGTTGCACGGACGCCCGGAAACGTCTGGCGCCCGGAAATGACTGAGGGCCGGAAACGACTGAGGGCCGGAATCCATTTCTGGATTCCGGCCCTCGGCCTTCAGTAGCGGGGACAGGATTTGAACCTGCGACCTCTGGGTTATGAGCCCAGCGAGCTACCGAGCTGCTCCACCCCGCGTCGGTGAACACGACATTACGTGAGGGAGGTGGGCGGAGGCAAATCAGTTGCCCGCGACGTGGCGGGGCTCACGCGGAGAGTTCTTCCCGCAGCGCGTCCCGAAGCCGTCCCGCCCGCTCCGCGACCTCGGGCGGCCCCAGTGCGACCGCCCGGTCGGCCCAGCGCTGCCCCTCCGCCAGCTCTCCCCGACGCGCGTAGACAAGGGCCAGCCGGAGCGCCGCCCGGCCATGCCCGGCATCCGCGGCCCGGGTCCACCACACCGCCGCCTCGGGCTCGCTTCCCTCCCGCGCCAGCAGCAGCCCCAGGTTGAACGCGCCGTTGCGCGAGCCGGCCTCCGCCGCCGCCCGGTACCACCGCGCCGCCTCGACCACGTCACCCCGGGCGGCGGCCAGCATGCCGACCCGCACCTGGGCGCGCCGGTGCCCCTGCGTGGCGGCGCGCTCGTACCACTCCTCGCACTCGGTCTTCTCGTGCACGATCTCGCCCAGCTCATGCCGCGTAAGCTCCGTGGCGCGTCGCGTAGCTGCCGGTACCACCGCCTCCGAGCTGCCGCCGCCCGCCGCGCACCGCAGATGCCGCTCGGCCTCCTGCTCCTCTCCCTCGCGCAGCCGGGCGATCCCGACCTGCAGCGCCGCCTCGGTGTGCCCGGCCGACGCCGCCCGCTCGTACCAGCGCAGCGCCGCCCGTGCCTCCTGCTCGGTGCCGCGTCCCGTGTAGAGGATCCCGAGGTTGAACGCGGCGTCCACGCTCCCGGCCTCGGCGGCCTTGGAGAACCACGGCTCGGCGCCAGTCGTGTCACCGCCCTGGAGCAGCAGGATGGCCAGCGCGTTCGCGGCCTCCCGGTGCCCCGCGTAGGCCGCCCGCCGGTACCACTGCTCGGCCTGCGCGGTGCGCCCCTGCTCGGCGCAGAGCAGCCCGAGGTTGTACGCGCCGTTGTCGTCGCCCGCGTCCAGCGCCGCCCGGTACCAGCGCTCGGCGGTCTGCGTCTCGCCGCGCTCTGCGTGCAGCGCGCCGAGCGCGTTGGCCGCGTTGCCGTCGCCGTCCTGGGCGGCACGCAGCCACCACACGGCCGCGCTCTCGGTGTCCCCGGCGTCGCGCAGCAGGAAGCCCAGCGCGCAGGCGGCCCGGGCCTCGCCGTCCTTGGCCGAGGTCAGGTACCAGCGGCCGGCCTCCTTCAGCTCGCCCCGCTTCTCCAGGATGGCCCCGAGGTGCAGCGCGGCCCGCCGGTGCCCGCGCGCGGCCGCCTGCCGGTACCACTGCTCGACCTCCGCGACAGCGTTGTCGGCCCCGGTCCCCTCCTCCGGGGCCGCCTTGCGGTCGAGGGTGCGCGCCAGCCGGTACGCCGCCTCCCGGTGCCCGCGTTCGGCGGCGGCCCGCATCCAGTGCTCCGCGCCGACGTCCCCACGGTGCTCCAGCAGATCGGCGAGCGCGTAGGCGCCGAGGGCATGGCCCTGCTCGGCGGACTGGCGCAGCCAGTACTCGGCGGCCGGCTCGTCCCCGCGCTCGCGGTGGTAACGGCCGAGCGCGTGCGCGGCGGCGGCGGATCCGGCGACGGCGGCGATACGCCACCAGCCGGCCGCCTCCTCGGGGTAGCCGCGCTGGTGCAGGAGGACGCCGAGATTGTTGGCGGCGGCCCGGTCACCGGCCGCGGTGGCCGCCCGCAGCTGGGGTTCGGCTCCGTCGAGGTCGCCGCGGCGCAGCAGCATGGCTCCGAGGACGCTCGCGGCCTCGGCGTCGCCGCTCTGCGCGGCGAGAGCGAGGCGTACCTCTTCCGTCGCGTCCCCCATCTCGCTCAGCTCGTCGCGGGTCGGCTCCTCACCGGAAGGCAGCACAAATCGCCCTGACTCGAACAGAGTTGCCTTGTCCCCCATAACGTCCATCGTCGCACCACCATCAACCCGGGTACACCCGGTATACCGCAGCCCGTGAGGTCACTTCAGCGTTTTGTCGACATGCCCACAGGGAGACAAGTCAAACACACACCCCTCAACTCCCCACGGCGGCGCGGCCGTACCTCCCTCCCGTAATTGAGTTCGCACACCACGAAGGCCCGGATCCCTTGGATCCGGGCCTTCGACTGCAGTAGCGGGGACAGGATTTGAACCTGCGACCTCTGGGTTATGAGCCCAGCGAGCTACCGAGCTGCTCCACCCCGCGCCGTTGCTCAGCAACCATACCACGGCGCGGGGTGGTCTTGATCAACTCTTGGTGCCGGTCCCGTTCTTGCCGGCCTTGGCCTCCGCCTCCTCCGCCCGCTTCAGCGCGGCCTTCAGGTCCTTCTGCGCCTTGTCGTACGCCGTCCAGTCCGGGCCGTTCGGCCCCTGCAGGGCCTGCTGTCCCGCGTCGAACGCCTTCTGGGCGTCGCCCAGCGCCTGTTGGACGGTCGGATTGCCGGACGCCGGCGGACTGGTGGTACCGGTGTCCGGTGGTGTGGTGGCCGAACCCTGCACCCCGAAGACCTTGTTCAGCGCCTCGTCCAGGGTGTCCTCGAACGCCGTCCTGCCGTTGTAGGTGACCAGCACCTTGCGCAGCAAGGGGTACTTCAGCTCACCACCGCGGACGTAGACGGGCTCCGCGTACAGCAGTCCGCCGTCGAGCGGGACCGCCAGCAGGTTGCCGTACTCGACCTTCGAATGCCCGCGGCTGAGCAGGCTGATGGTCTCCGCGATGTCCTGCTGGGAGTTGAACTGGCTCTGCACCTGCTTGGGACCGTCGACCGTCCTGCTGGTCGGCAGTTTCAGAATTCTGATCTTGCCGTAGTCGCTGGTGCCGGGATCGGAGTCGACCGCCATGAAGGCGCTGAGGTTGTCCCGCCCGTTCGGGGTGAACGTCGTCGTCAGCGAGAACGACTGCGCGCTCTGGTCCGGCATCTTCATGCCCAGGTAGTACGGCGGCACCGCGCTGCCCGAGTCGTTGGTCGGGTCGTCCGGCACCTGCCAGACCTCGCTGCCGGTGAGGAACGTCTGCGCGTCCGTCACGTGGTAGCGGGTGAGCAGCTCACGCTGGACCTTGAACAGGTCTTGCGGATAACGCAGATGGGACAGCAGGTCGTTGGAGATGGCGCTCTTCGGCTTCACCGTGCCCGGGAAGGCCTTCATCCAGGTCTTCAGCACCGGGTCCTGGGTGTCCCACTGGTACAGCTTGACCTCGCCGGTGTACGCGTCGACGGTCGCCTTCACCGAGTTGCGGATGTAGTTGACCTGGTTCTGCTGGGCCACCACCGCGCGGTTGTTGTTGGCGGCGGTCAGCGAGTCGGCCGTCGTGTCGCCGAGGGTCGTACGGGAGGAGTAGGGGTAGCCGTTCGACGTCGTGTAGGCGTCGACGATCCACTGGATGCGGTGGTTGACGACCGCCGGGTAGGCGTCGCCGTCGATGGTCAGCCAGGGGGCGACCGCCTCCACGCGCTCCTTGGGCGTGCGGTTGTAGAGGATCCGCGAGCCCTTGCCGATCGCGCCCGAGTAGAGGATCTGCGGCTCGTTGAACGCCACCGCGTACGCGGCCCGGTTGATCGGGTTGTCGAGGTTGACGCCGCTGTCGCCCGTGTAGCTGGTGGTCTTCTCACCGTTGTCGTCGGAGTAGTCGATCTCCTTCTGGGGACCGCCGACGATGGAGTAGGTGGTGGTCTTCTCTCCGTAGTAGACGCGCTGTTCGTACGTGCCGAGGTCCCCCTTGGACGGCAGGTCGGACTCGGTGAAGACCGGCTGGCCCTGGGAGTCGGCCTCGGTGCCCTTTGCGGCGACCACGCCGTAGCCGTGTGTGTAACGGAAGTGGTCGTTGATCCAGTTGTTCTTCGGGATGCCGTCCAGGTTCAGCTCGCGCAGGCCGATGACCGTGTCCTGCTCCTTGTGGGCCTTGTCCGGATACCGGTCGACGTCCAGGTTGGTCGGGAAGGCGTAGTAGTTCTTCATCTGCTGCAACTGCTGGAACGTCGGCGAGACGACATTGGGATCCAGGATGCGGATGCTCGCCGCGTCGTTCGCGTCGCTGCGCAGCCTGGTCTTGTCCGTGGACGTCGGCTTGCCCTCGTACTCGGTGACCTTGGTGTCGTCGATGCCGTACGCCTCACGGGTCGCCTTGAGGTTCTTCTGGACGTACGGGGCTTCCTTGGCCTGCTCGTTGGGCTGGACCTGGAACTTCTGCACGATCGCCGGGTACAGCCCGCCGATCAGGATCGCGGACAGGACCATCAGGCCGAAGCCGATCACGGGCAGCTGCCAGGTGCGCCGCCACAGGGTCGCGAAGAACAGCAGCGCGCAGATGACGGCGATGCAGAAAAGGATGGTCTTCGCGGGCAGATAGGCGTTGGCGTCGACGTAGCGCAGGCCGGTCCAGTTGCCGGTCGCCTTGAAGTCGCTGGACTTGACGGCCAGGCCGTACCGGTCGAGCCAGTAGGCGACCGCCTTGAGGGCGACGAAGATGCCGAGCAGCACCGACAGGTGGCCGGTCGCGGCGGCGGTGGCCCGGGCACCGGGACTCGTCACGCGCAGCCCGCCGTACAGGTAGTGCGTGAGCGCGGCGGCGATCAGGCACAGGATGGCGGCGGCGAAGCCGAAGCCCAGCAGGAAGCGGTACCAGGGCAGGTCGAAGGCGTAGAAGGAGACGTCGAGGTGGAACTGCGGGTCCTTCTGGTGGAAGGGCACGCCGTTGACCCACATCAGCCAGAGACGCCACTGGCCGGCCGCCGAGGCGCCCGCGATCAGTCCGACGAGAGCGGTGACGGCGAGCAGCAGCCACTTCTTGTACGGCGCGATGCCCATGCGGTAACGGTCGAGGCTCTGCTGCTCCATCGACATGGCGCTGAGCGGGGGCCGCAGGCGGTGCGCGATCCAGATGTTGACCCCGACGGCGACGGCCATCAGCAGGCCGAAGACGAAGAACAGCCCGATCTTGGTCCACAGCGTGATCGTGAACACCGAGGAATAGTGCACCGACCGGTACCACAGCCAGTCCGTCCAGAAGCCCGCGAACATGGTGAACGCCATGCCGAGGACGGCCAGCACGCCCAGTGTCATGAGCAGGGTCCGAACCCCCCGGGACGGGCGGCCCGCTCTGATCCGTGGCCCCGTCGGGCCTCCGCCGCGGTCCGGCATCTGGAAAGCCAAGGTGCGCACCTCGAAGTCGCTGTCGATCCGTCAGGCCCTCGTGTTCGCGGGCCCGCCGTGGCCCCCCGTGATCGCGGACCCACACCTATGCAACTTACTCACGGTTTGCTCGGTTCCCGATTCGGGCCATGAACGAGGCAGGATTGTGACCATGTCCAACACTCCCATGGCAGCGAACCCGCTCACCCGGGCCGTACTCGAGATCGACGAGTACGTCTCCGGGCTCGGCTGGGACCAGCCCGCTCGCCTCTTCGCCCTCGTCGACACCGCACGCCTGCGGACTCAGGAACCCTCGCTCGCGGCCCAGCTGGGCCTGGCGGACGGGTCCGCCGAGACCACCGGCCTCACCCCGATCGAGCAGGACGAGCTTCCGTCCGGCAAGCCGCTCGACGACTTCCTCGGCACCATCGCCTGGCCCGACGCGGTGGCCGGCTGCGCGCTGTCGGTGGAGCGCCTGATGCTGCCGCCGTCCGCCGAGGCGCAGGTCCCGCAGAACCTGAGCGACGCCAAGCTGGCCAAGTGGGTCGCGCAGCATCCCGAGCGCCAGGAGGTGCGCATGACGGTGGCCGTGCTGCGCGACGGCAGCCGCGAGTCGGCTCTGCGGCTGCGCGAGAAGGACTCCCCCTCGGAGGTCCTCACCGGCCCGGACCTGGTGCCCGGCCTGGCGGAGGCCCTGGCAGCGACGTTCGAGGACTGACGGCTTTTCGGCCTCTTGCCGGCACGGCGGTTTCCGTGTGGCGATGGGGGCGCCCCTGCCGCGCGGGGCGCCCCCAGCCGTGCTCCAGAGGCCGCTCAGCCCTTGGTGGTGCACTTGGGCAGCGCGCCGGTGTCGCCGCTGCGGATGTCCTTCAGGGCGCTGAGCGCGTCGCCGATGTTCTTCACCCTGACCAGGGTGAGCCCGCTCGGGGTGTCCTTGGCGGCGGCCGCGCAGTTGTCGGCGGGCGTCAGGAAGTACTGGGCGCCCTTGTCGCGCGCGCCGACGGTCTTCATCTCGACGCCGCCGATCGGGCCGACGGTGCCGTTGTCGTCGATGGTGCCGGTGCCGGCGACGAACTTGCCGCCGGTGAGGTCGCCCGGGGTGAGCTTGTCGTAGATCCCGAGGGCGAACATCAGGCCGGCGCTGGGCCCGCCGACGTCGGCGAGCTTGATGTCGATGTTGAACGGGAAGGTGTGGTCGGTCCCGGCGGAGATGCCGACTATGGCCCGCCTGGGTCCGCTGTCGTCGGACGCCTTGGTGGTGATGGTGACGTCCTGGGTCGCGGTCGCCGTCTTGTGCGCCTTCTCCGCGGCGGCCTGTTCCTTGACGGGGATCACCGTGAAGACGACGTTCTGCCCGGGCTTGTGCCTGGTGACGAGCTTGGCGACATCGGCCGGCTGCTTGATCGTCGTGCCGTCGATGGCCTTGATCACGTCTCCGGCGTGCAGCCTCCCCTCGGCCGGGGAGTCCTTGACGACGGTGGAGACGATCACCCAGGACTTCACCGGGATGTGCAGCTCCTTCAGGGCGGCGACCTTGGCGCTCTCCTGGGACTGGCTGAACTCCTCGGCGTTCTGCTGGGAGGACTGCTCCTCCGTCGTGCCGTTGGGGTAGAGCGTGTCGTGCGGGACGATCTTGGTCTCGGGGTCGAGCCAGCCGTAGACGGCCTCCACCAGGTTCATGCGGAAGTCCGCGCTGGTCACCCGGACGGTCGTCATGTTCAGGTTGCCGCTGGTCTTGTACGTCTGGTGCCCGGTGATCTGCAGCACCGGCTCGCCGTCGTGGTCGCCCAGTGTGTTCACGGTCGGGCCGGGAGACATCTCCGCGTACGGCACGGGGATGAGCACTCCCGCGCACAGGAGCGCGATCAGCATCAGGGTGGAGGCGAGCATCGTCGCGGTGCGGCGTGGCATGCCACGACAGTACGTGACGCCTCTGTCAGCGGCCCGTCAGGGCACCCCTGTCAGGCCCCGCCCGCGCCCGGGTGGGACTTCTCCATCGCCGCGCGGAACCGGGCATACCCGTCCAGCTCGGGTCCGTCCCCGCGCACCTTGCGGGTCCGGTTGGCCCAGCTGCCCCAGAGCCCGCCACCGATCGCGGCCAGAAGCGGAATCAGCAGCCAGACAAGCGCCCCCATGCCGACCTCCCAACGCCAAGTGCGTCCGCAACTGACTGATCAGCAGATTAACCTCCCGCACTGACAACGCTCACGTGAGGGGGCCGGTTACGCAACCGGAAGGTGGGTGTGGATGTGCTCCAGGTGCCGGACGCCGACGACGGTGCTACGCGCCGACCCACTCGTCCGTGCCGTCCGAGAACTTCTGGTGCTTCCAGATCGGCACCTCGTGCTTGAGGTCGTCGATCAGCTTGCGGCAGGCGTCGAAGGCCTCGGCGCGATGCGGACAGGCCACACCGACGACCACGGCGATGTCCCCGACCGCGAGGTCCCCGACCCGGTGCACGGCGGCCAGCGCCCGCACCGGATATTCGGCCACCACCTTCTCGGCGATCCGCCGCATCTCGGTCTCGGCACTGGGATGGCAGGAGTACCCGAGCGCGTCCACGTCGGCGCCCTCGTCGTGGTTGCGCACGGTCCCCACGAACAGCGCGACGCCCCCGGCCGCGTCGTCCCCGACGGCGCGGAACACCTCGTCCACCAGGAGCGCGGTCTCCCGGACGGCGATCAGCTTGATGGGATCCTGCGCCGCCCGCTCGCCGGGATGCTCGTTCACGTGTGCCATGGTCCCATCGTGCCGCACGGCTGTGACACGGGGGAATACGAGTTTCACCAGGCACGCGCGCGGAGCGCTTTGGATGCTCCTACAGTCACCTTCCGGGCGAGGGTTCCAGCCACGGGTTCCAGCCGTGGGTTCCGGCCAGGGTTCCAGCCGTGGGTTCCGGCCGGGTGCTTCACAGGCGCCGACGGGCCTTGCGCGCCCGCCGTACGACAGCCGCCGCGCCCAGCAGGGCGACCGTCGCGCCCGCGGCACCCGCGGCCGTGGCGTCCTTGCGCCCGAGCCGCCGCCCGGCCACCGTGTGCCGCCCGGAGACCTCCTCCAGCAGCTCGGCGAGCACCTCCTCGTTGGTCCACCGCGGCCGCCACCCGGCGTCGTGCAACCGGCTCCCGCTGACCACCCAGGGATACATCGTGTACGCGAGATCACCGGCCGGGGACGGCGTGAGCCCGATCCGGTGCAGCCGGGCCGCGGCGCCGAGGGCGACCGCCGACGGCAGCTCCATCCGCCGGGTCCCGCTCAGCTCCTCGACCTCCTCCTGCTCCAGCCATCCGTCGCAGCCGACGGCAAGCTCCCCGTCGACCTTCTCCAGGACGGCGTACTCCAGCGCGCTGCACAGGTCCTCGACGTGGCAGAACTGCCACGCGGGCCGCGATCCGGCCACGACGAGCAGCCGCGGCGACTCGAAGTACCGGGTCAGCGCCGTGTCCGTACCTCCCACCAGCACGGCGGGGCGTACGACGGTGACGTTGAGCCCCGGATGGGCGCGCGGTGCCCGCCGTGCCAGCCGCTCGATCTCCAGCAGGTCGCCGACGCCGGTGGCCTCGGCGGTCGCGCGCAGTTCGGCGTCCTCCGAAAGGGGCAGCTCGTTGTCCGGCAGGGCGCCGTACACCATCGCCGAGGTGCACAGCACCACCCGGTGCACGCCGGCGGCCGCGGCGGCCGTGAGGACGGTCTGTGTCCCCCGGACGTTGTAAGCCGTCCGTGCCGCCGGATCGGTCTCCAGGTCGAGGTCCAGCGCGAGGTGGACGACCACGTCGGCGCCCCGCAGCTTGTCCGCGATGGAAGGGTCGCGCACGTCGAGGATGTGCCACTCGGCGCCGGCGCACTCCCCGCGCCGCTCGTCGATGGCGACGACCCGCTTGATCTCCCCGGAGGCGGCGAGCCGCTCGGTGAGCAGGGCACCGACCCCGCCGGCGGCGCCGGTGACCGCGACGACGGGCCCGCGCACGGCAGGGGCTGCGGACGGGGTTGACAGGTTTCGCGCTGCGCGAACCTGCGGATCTGGGGAACTCACCGGGCGTCTCCAGCGGTTGTCTTCGCATACGGGCGCGAGTGACGCGTACGTACCAGGTGCATCCATCCTGCCGCAGGCCTTGCGTGGGCGAAGCACCGAGGCCCGATCGGGTCCGGGTGTCTACGCTGGGTGGTGTTGTCGGGCAGCCGCGCCGCCGGAGACAGACCGGCGGCCTTACCAGCCGAGGAATCCCGTGAGTGACACCCCATTCGGTTTCGGCCTTCCGCCGGAGGAGCCGGAGGACGGCGACGAGGGCAAGAAGAAGGACCAGCAGAGCGGTGGTGGGCAGGGACCGGCCAACCCGTTCGGCTTCGGCGGCCTGCCCGGAGCCGGAGGCTTGGGCGGCCCCGGCGCCGACAATCCGCTCGCAGCGATGTTCGGGTCCCTGAACCCCACCGACCTGGGCGCAGCCTTCCAGCAGCTGGGCCAGATGCTCTCCTACGAGGGCGGCCCGGTGAACTGGGACATGGCCAAGCAGATCGCCCGCCAGACGGTCGCCCAGGGCACCCCGGACGGCACGAAGGACGCCAGCGTCGGCCCGGCCGACCGCAAGGCGGTCGAGGAAGCCGTCCGCCTGGCCGACCTGTGGCTGGACGACGCGACGTCCCTGCCGTCGGGCGCCGCCTCGGCGGTGGCCTGGTCCCGCGCGGAGTGGGTCGAGGCGACCCTGCCCGCGTGGCAGGAGCTGGTCGACCCGGTCGCCGAGCGGGTCGGCGCGGCCATGGGCGACGTCCTGCCGGAGGAGATGCAGGCCATGGCGGGCCCGCTGATCGGCATGATGCGCTCGATGGGCGGCGCCATGTTCGGCACGCAGATCGGGCAGGCCGTCGGCGTGCTCGCGGGCGAGGTCGTCGGCTCGACCGACATCGGCCTGCCGCTGGGCCCGATCGGCAAGGCCGCGCTGCTCCCGGCCAACGTGGAGGCCTTCGGCAAGGACCTCGGCGTGCCGCAGGAGGAGGTGCGGCTGTACCTGGCGCTGCGCGAGGCGGCCCACCAGCGCCTGTTCAGGCATGTGCCGTGGCTGCGCTCGCACCTGTTCGGCGCGGTCGACGGCTACGCGCGCGGGATCAAGGTCGACACGGCCAAGCTGGAGGACGTGGTCGGCCAGTTCGACCCGCAGAACCCCGAGCAGCTGCAGGACGCCCTTCAGCAGGGCATGTTCCAGCCCGAGGACACGCCCGAGCAGAAGGCCGCGCTGGCTCGCCTCGAGACCGCTCTGGCGCTCGTCGAGGGCTGGGTGGACGCGGTGGTGCACGCGGCCGCGAAGCCGCGCCTGGCCTCCGCCGACGCCCTGCGCGAGACGCTGCGCCGGCGCCGCGCGACCGGCGGCCCGGCGGAGCAGACGTTCGCCACGCTGATCGGCCTGGAGCTGCGCCCGCGCCGGCTGCGCGACGCCTCCCGCCTGTGGGCCTCGCTCACGGACGCGCGCGGGGTCGACGGCCGCGACGGCCTGTGGGCCCACCCGGACATGCTGCCGACCGCGACCGACCTGGACGACCCGGACGGCTTCGTGCACCGCGAGCAGCTGGACTTCTCCGAGCTGGACAAGATGCTCGGCGAGGCGGCGGACGGCTCCGCCGGAGAGGGCGACGACAAGGAGTGACCCTGCACAGCGATGCCGTCCGGGTGCTGGAGGGGTATGCCGGCCAGCAGGAACTGCGTCAGGTCTACCTGGATCATCTCCACAGGCACCCGGACGGGATGTGGAAGGACTGCACGCACGGCCACATCACGGCGAGCGCGCTGGTGATCGACCCCGAGGGTGGGCGAGTCCTGCTCACCCTCCACCGCAAGCTCCGCATGTGGCTCCAGATGGGCGGCCACTGCGAGCGGACCGACCCCAGCCTCGCGGAAGCGGCCCTGCGGGAGGCCACGGAGGAGTCGGGCATCTCCTGTCTGCGCCTGCTGCGGAGCGACCCGGTCCGCCTGGACCGCCACCTGACGCCCTGTGCCTGGCACCTGGACGTCCAGTACGCCGCCGTGGCGCCGGACGGGGCCGTGGAGACGATCAGCGACGAGTCCCTCGACCTTCGCTGGTTCGCCTACGACGAGGTGGCCGACGTGGCGGACGAGTCGGTCCTGCGCCTGCTGGAGGCCACGCGCGCCAGGCTCTGACCGCGTAAGGGGTGACCGTGTAAGGGGTGACCGCCTCTGCGGGCACCCCTTACCTGCGGCTCAGTTCCAGACGTTGCCCTGGTTCTGCCCGCGCGCCCCGTGCTGTCCCATGCCGAACTGGGCGGCGAGGCCCTGCCCGATCACCGCGTTCTGCGGCGGCAGCAGCTCGCTGGGCTGGACGAGCGCGAACCCGGAGCCCATGAAGCTCAGCTCCCAGCCCTCACCGGTGTTGCCGCGCCGGCGCCACACCCCCGAGGAGTGCGTCTGGGCCTGCATCTGCACGCGCAGGCCGGCCGACCAGGCGACGATCGCGTCCGCGTCGCAGTTGACGTACCGGTCGGGCGTGACCTGCATCAGCAGCGGCGCGCCGGAGGTCATCAGGGCGACCTTGCCGCGTCCGGTGATGTTCAGCTGGTACTTCCCGGAGCCGGAGATGCCGTAGAGGCTGTCGACGGCGACGACCTCGTAATGGAGCGAGGAGTCCATGGCGAGGACGTAGGAGCTGTCGACGGTCAGGCCGTCCTGCTCGACGTCCATGATGTGCACGTGCTGGGCGAGGTTGGCGAGGTAGACCGTGCCCTGCCCGTGACAGCGCATCAGGTCCAGGCCCTCACCGGTGTACGCACGCGCGCGTGCCTGGTTGTTGCTCTGGTACTCGGCGTCGAACTCCATCAGCCCCTGGTAGGCGACCATGGTGCCCTTGCGGGCGAGGATGTCGTCGTGGCCCTCCAGGGTGACGCGGAGCAACTGCGCGTTCTGCAGGCTCCAGCGCTCCTGGGTCTGGACGTCGTTGTGCGCGAAAAGCGGGCTCTGCATGACGTTCTGACTCCCCCTCAGCCCCGGATCCGGAGGCGGTCGGTGCTGTCCTCGCTGGGCTGGACGACGACGATGCCCTGGCCGGAGAAGGCCATCTGATAGGCCTCACCGCTGCCCCGGCCGATCAGCGACTGCGCCTTGAAGCTGCGCTTGCCGCGCACCTTCAGGTTCGGCGACCAGGCGACGAGCGCGTCGGGGTCGACGTACGTCTCGTCCTCGCCGCCACCGCAGTCGACGACGATCGGCGTGCCCCGGGAGGTCAGCGCGACCCAGCCCTGCCCGGAGATCCTGGTGTTCCACAGGCCCTGACCGGCGAACTTCGCGAGCCCCTTGACCCGCTCCACGCCCCAGCTCAGGTGTGCGTCGAAGGCGAGGAGGTTGGTGGCGTTGACGGAGATGCCGTCGCCGCCCAGGTTGATCACGACCACGTTGGCGCCGTAGTCGGCGAGGTAGAGCAGTCCGTCACCGGTGCACTTCATCAGGGGCGCGCCCTCGCCGGTGATCCAGTCCCGGGCGATCTGGCGGACGGCCGGCGGGTTCGGCTCGTACTGGACGAAGCCTTCGTAGGCCACCATCGACCCCACGCGTGCGAGGAGGTCGTTTCCGGTCTGCATGGCGACCTTCAGCATGTGATGGCCGTGGTTCTCCATGCGGGCCGTGACGGGTGCGGGAGCGAAGCCCGCGAGCGGCTGGTTCATGACGGGCTCCCTCAGACCTCGTACGGCTGGACGACGATGAAGTTGCCGGGCGCGCCCCGGAACTGGAGATTGACGCTCTCTCCGGTGTCGCCCGGGTAGGCGTTGCGGCGCATGCGGACCTGGCTGGAGACGATCACCTGGGAGGCGGCCGACCAGGCGACGACGGCGTTGCAGTCGGCGAAGGTGGTCGGCGTGACCGGCAGGACGACGGGCGTGCCGTGCGTCTTGACGACGATCGTCCCGGTGCCCTGGAACTGCATGGTGAACAGCGCGCCGCCGGGGATGCCGTGGCCCTCGATCCGGCGGACCTCGTGGTGCAGGCCCTCGTCGAAGGCGAGCACGTTCTCGGCGGACACGCAGATCGCGTCGCCCTGCAGCTCGATGGGATGCAGCTGGGTGGCGTTCTCGGCGAAGAACACCTGGCCCTGGCCGGTGCAGCGCATCAGCTGCATCTCCTGGCCGGTGGCGTGGCCGACGATGCGCCCGGCGAACCCGGCGCCCTTGTAGGCGAAGTCGACCTTGCCCTGGTAGAGCACCATGCTGCCCTGCCGGGCCAGCACGGGCTGTCCGCCGACGCCGAGGTCGGCCCGGATCAGCTTCTTGTTCTGCAGCGTCCACCGCTGACCGGTGGGCGTCTCCTTGAACATCTGGAGCCCGGCCGTCACACCGGCACCACCCTGCGGGGCGCCCTGCGGCATTCCGTAACCGGCGGGCTGCTGGCCGGGGACCTGCCCGTACGGCGGCTGCTGGCCGTATCCCGGGGGCATGGGCGCGCCCGGCTGACCGCCGTAGGAGGGCGGCTGCTGGCCGTAGCCCGGCGGCATCGGCGCGCCCGGCTGACCGCCGTAGGAGGGCGGCTGCTGGCCGTAGCCCGGCGGCATCGGCGCGCCCGGCTGACCGCCGTAGGACGGCTGGTGCGGCGGCTGTCCGTAGGGCGAGGGAGCCGGGGCGGGGGCCGGCGCGGGCGGCGGGACCATGCCGGCGGCCTGCGCGCCCAGGGGTGCGATGACCGTCGGCGCGCCGTGCACGTCCGGCGCTGGAGCCGGGGGCGGGGTGTGGCCGGGCGGGGTGTGGCCGATCTGCGGGGTGAAGCCCTGCGGGGGCGTGCTTCCGGCCGGAGCGGCGAAGCCCTGCGGTGCGGGGGCCGGGGCGGGTGCTGGGGCCTGCGCGGGGGCGGCCGGGGCCGGTAAGCAGGGCCGCGGCCTGGGCGGGCGGGGCGAAGCCGGGGGCGGCGCCGGACTGCGGCTGCTGCGGGGCGGCGGGCGCCTCCTCCTCGAGCACCTCGCCGCCGAAGTTCCTCAGCAGCGCCTCGAGTCCGCCGTCGAAGCCCTGACCGACGGCGGCGAACCGCCAGACGTCCTTGAGGTAGATGTCACCGAGCATCACGGCCCGCTCGGTGGAGAACTCCGCGCCGTTGAAGGAGTACCGCGCGACCTCCTCGCCGCCCGCCACGATGCGCAGATAGCCGGGGGCGATCTGCGACATCTGCCCGGCCCCGTCGACGGTCGCCGTGAAGGACAGCTTGCGGATGTGCGACGGGATGCGGTCCAGGGTGACCCGGAACGACTCGGTGTCGCCCGCCTGGGCGCCCAGCAGCTGCAGGGACTCCTCGGGGGACTTCGGCTGGTTGAAGAAGACGAAGTACCGGTCGTCCGAGAGGCGCTCGTCGCCGTCCAGACCGAAGCAGCTGATGTCGAAGGTCAGTCCGGGGGCGGAGATCTGCACGCCTACGTACAGATCCGTGCCCGCCGTGAGGTCACTGATCCTGGCCTTGTGGCCGCGTTGGAATTCCCTGGCCATGCGTTACGACCGTCCCCCATCCCGAATGTGAGTGCGTCGCGCCAGGCTAACGGCAAAGTCCGGCAGCGGACGCAGCCGGTACAGACCCGGTACACAACCCGCGCGGGGGACGGACCTGTGGCGCCCGGTTCACTCCCCGCGCGCGCCGGGCACATGCGGCAGCCGCTCGGCCGCCACGACCCCCTCGAGGTAGCCGCGGGCCCGCTCGGTGCGCGGATACGCCTCCAAGAGCCGCCAGAAATCCGCCCCGTGACCGGGCACCAGCAGATGCGCCAGCTCGTGGCAGAGGACGTAGTCGATGACGTACTCGGGCATCCCCTGCAACCGGTGCGAGAGCCGGATGCTGCCCTCGGCCGGGGTGCACGAACCCCAGCGCGTGTTCTGGTTGGTGACCCAGCGCACGGAGGCGGGACACGCCCGGCCGTCGAAGTACTGGGCCGACAGCCGCTCGGCACGCTCGGCCAGCTCGGCGTCGCCGAGAACCCGTTTGCTCTCCTGCGCGGCGAGCTTGTCGAGCATGACGGTGATCCAGCGCTGCTCCTCCGCCTTCGACATCCGGGCGGGGATCAGTACGACGGTGCGATCGCCCTCGCGGTACGCGGAGACCGTCCGGCGGCGCCGGGAACTCCTGCGGACCTCGATCGCGCTCGCCCCCGAGCCGCTGGGCGGCTGGCTCGTCGTGCTGCGCTGTGGCTTTCCGGCGCGGTGCAGTGGGTCGGCGGGCACGCCCCGACGTTACCCGGTGGGCACGGCCAAAGTCCCGGCTCCGGGACGGTTCGATGCCGATCCCCCACCATGCGTTTGATTCCTATGATTCCTCCGACTGATCCGCACATCCGGTTTGCATGACTGTGCCCGGCTCATTCACTCGACGTCACCCGACCACTGTCGGTCGATTTCGACCGGACGGGACGACTTTGCCCGCCCAGCTTGTATGACAAATACCCCTGCCTGTGGATAACTCTCGGCACCGGACGGCCGGGCACGGCATGCTGACAGGCGTCGGCGGAGCGACACCGGCTCCACCGGCGACGAGGATGCTCCCGGGATGCACCGGGGCGTACCGGGGTGCTTACGGACGGGGGTCAGTCATGCATCCGGTGATGAAGCCCGCGCTGCGGCGCGGCTGGCGCGATCGCGACACCGTGCAGTTCGGGATGACCGCGGCGCACGCACAGACGCTGGGGCCGATGGACCCGGCGACGCGCGACTTCCTCGACCTGCTCAACGGCACCCGCGGGCTGCCGCTGCTGCGCGAGGAGGGCCGCCGCATGGACCTGCCGGCCGACCGGGTCGACACACTGCTGGAGCGGCTCACCCACGCGGGCCTCGTCGACGACGCGCGCGGCGGCGGACCGGCCGCGGACGCGCTGCGCGCGCAGGACGACGTCCTGCTGCGGCTGCGCCCCGACCTCACCTCCCTGTCCCTGACCACGGCCGAGCCGGGCGGCGCACTCGCCCGGCTGGCCGCCCGCCGCACGCTCAGAGTGCGGGTGGAGGGAGCGGGACGCGTCGGCGCCGTGCTGGCGTCGGTGCTCTCGGGCGCCGGCGTCGGCGAGGTCGACGTGCGCGACACGGGACGCGTGGAGCCGTGGGACGTGGCTCCGGGCGGCCTGCCCGCCGACGCGCTCGGCGAGCGCCGGGACACGGCGGCGCGGGCCGCGGTCCGCCGCGCGGCACCGGACCACCCCCGACGGCGGGCCCCCTGCCCGGATCACGGCGCACCGGTCCCCGGACTCTCCCTGGTGGTCCTCGCGCCCCGGGACGACGTGGCCGTGCACGCGCCCGACCCGGCCGCGGCCGAGCCGCTCATGGACTCGGGGACGCCCCACCTGTACGCGGGCGTCGTGGAGAGCACGGGGGTCGTCGGCCCGCTCGTCCTGCCCGGCGAGACCGGCTGCGCCCGCTGTCTGCACCTCCACCGCACGGACCGGGACCCGGCCTGGCCCCGGCTGATCGCGCAGTGGCGCTGCGCCGGGTCCCGTCGGATCGGGGCCTGTGATCTGACGCTGGCCACGGCGGTCGCCGGACTCGCCGCCGCGCACGCACTGGCCTTCCTCGACGGAGAGTCGCCGTCCGGCACCGGAGCCCGCTGGGAGGTGTCCGTACCCGGCCTGAACTGGTCCGCCCGACCGATCTTGCCGCATCCGGAATGCGGGTGCGGTGCGGCCGGCAGAGGCACGGAGAAAGCCGAGGGGGAGCACTCCTCAATCGATGGGGAGCGCCGAGCGACAATGGCGGTGCAACGGCCGTCGACGGAGCGACGATGCGAAGCGGGCGCGACGCGGCCGACTGGGACTTGGAGGGCGTATGTCTGATCTTCCCCGGAAGGCGGTCACCCGTACCGCCAAGCTCGCCGCGCTCCCGCTCGGCTTCGCCGGCCGGGCGACCTGGGGGCTGGGCAAGCGGATCGTGGGCGAGTCCGCGGAGATCGTCGGCCGGGAGCTGCAACAGCGCACGGCGGAGCAGTTGTTCAAGGTGCTCGGCGAGCTGAAGGGCGGTGCGATGAAATTCGGGCAGGCCCTGTCCGTCTTCGAGTCCGCGCTGCCCGAGGAGGTCGCCGGCCCCTACCGCGCGGCCCTGACCAAGCTCCAGGAGGCGGCACCGCCGATGCCGACCCGCACGGTGCACTCCGTGCTCGAGCAGCGGCTCGGCCCGGACTGGCGGGAGCTGTTCGAGGAGTTCGAGGACAAGCCTGCCGCCGCGGCCTCGATCGGGCAGGTGCACCGGGCGGTGTGGCACGACGGCCGCGAGGTGGCGGTCAAGGTGCAGTACCCCGGCGCCGGCGAGGCCCTCATCTCGGACCTGAGCCAACTGAGCCGCTTCGCCCGCCTGTTGGGTCCCCTCATCCCCGGCATGGACATCAAGCCGCTGATCGCGGAGCTGAAGGACCGTGTCTCGGAGGAGCTGGACTACGGGCTGGAGGCCCAGGCCCAGGCCGTGCACGCGGAGGAGTTCGCGGGCGATCCGGACGTGGTGGTCCCGGCGGTGGTGCATCAGAGCGAGCAGGTCCTGGTGACCGAGTGGATGGACGGCATCCCGCTGGCCGACGTCATCGCGGACGGCACCCCGGAGCAGCGTGACCGGGCCGGCCAGCTCCTGGCCCGCTTCCTGTTCTCGGGCCCGGCCCGCACCGGCCTGCTGCACGCCGACCCGCATCCGGGCAACTTCCGGCTGCTGCCCGGCGGCCCGTCCGGAGAGGACGACTGGCGGCTCGGCGTCCTGGACTTCGGCACGGTCGACCGGCTGCCCGGCGGACTGCCGACGCCGATCGGCTTCTCTCTTCGTATGACCCTGGACGGCGAGGCCGAGCCGGTCTACGAACTCCTCTGCGAGGAAGGGTTCGTGAAGGAGTCCATAGAGCTGGACCCCGACGCGGTGCTCGACTACCTGCTGCCGATCATCGAACCGGCCCGGGTCGAGGCCTTCACCTTCACCCGTACCTGGATGCGCAGCCAGGCCGCCCGCATCGCCGACCCCCGCTCGCCCGCCTACCAGCTGGGCAAGCGGCTCAACCTGCCGCCGGCCTATCTGCTGATCCACCGGGTGACACTGAGCACGATCGGCGTGCTGTGCCAGCTGGGCGCCACGGTGCGCCTGCGGGAGGAGCTGCAGGAGTGGCTCCCCGGTTTCGTCGAGGAGAGCCCGGCGGACCTGCCCGAGGAGGAGCCGGCGGCAGAGGCCTGACCCGAGAAGCAGAATGGGCTCACCACCAGGCCGAGTCCAGCCGCCCCTCGATCGCTCTGAGGTTCTCCCGGGAGCAGACGTCGCAGAAGTACTGGCGGATGCCGTTCTCCACGGAGCAGGTCCAGGTGGCCGGCTGGGGGCCGTCGGCGGGGGTGCCGCAGCGGGCGCACACGAGGGGAAGCCGGGGCTCCGTGCTGGAGCCGCCCTGATCACTGCCTCCGGGAGGACTCGTCACCTGCTGACGATAACTCCCGGACCGGCCGATCGCCGTGCGCAACGCACCGCGGGGGCCGGTCCGTTCGGCCGGACCGGCCCCCGCGGGGAAGTCTTCGCCTCCCTGGGCCGGGAGGCCACCGCTTCTCGGGTGTGATCGTTACTGCATGACGGCGATGGCGAGCGCGCGGCGGGCGCGGAGCGAGGCCCGCTCGGCCCGGCGCTGCATCCGCTGAGCGACCATCAGGCGCACGGCCCGGCGCTCTCTCTCGGCGTCACGGAGGCGCTCGTGCATATGCGCACGAGCCAGGGCTTCTTGCATGAGTTGCATCTCACGGTTCCTGTTCTGGCGCGCTTCGGTCGCGCCGGTGGTGGTGAAGTCTGTGGTCGCGGAGCCGGCGGGCTCGCTGGTGGACGGCTTCATCGGGGCCTGCTTCTGGGGGTCGTGCGTGAGGGGGCGATCGATCGTTCCTGCGGTGTTCATGCTGTGACCGGGTTCTTGCGCGGGCGACCACGCGGCCGCTTCCGGGCGACGACGACACCCTGGACGAACAGCTCGCCGCCCCAGACACCCCAGGGCTCACGCCGCTCCTTGGCCCCGGCGAGGCAGGCCTCGATCAGCGGGCAGGTGCCGCACAAGGACTTGGCGTACTCGACGTCCGCCGGCGACTCGGCGAAGAAGACCTCCGGGTCGTAGGAGCGGCAGGGGACGGGTACGCCGAGGTTCTCGATGGCGTCGTCAAGCGCGGTGAGCGCGGTGAGGGGGGTCAAGGTGGAGTCCTCCGTGAGGCCGGGCGGGGGGATCGTTTGCGAAGGCGGTACGGACGGGGCGTGCGCTTCGAGTTGCACGGTTGGTCTTCCTCGTCTTGTCGTTCCGGCCGGTTGACCGGGTGTCGGCTTGGTACCGGGTTCTTTTCTTGTCCCGAGGCCCCTTCGGCTCCGTCTTCCCGCGTGAGGGAAAACAGAAGGGCCGCGGATCCCGGATGGGGTTCCGCGGCCCTGAAGGCGCCGGCCTGATCGGCTGTCAGGCTGGATCACTCCAGGGTTTTGGCCCACGGAAGGCCCACATCAGGTGGTGCTGCGTCGTCTGCTTCCGGAATCCGGCACCGGCCGCCGCAGAGGCATAGGCATGTGCCTGTGCCGCTACCGCTTCCAGTGCCTTGGTCGGTCGCTCATTGCGCTCACGGATGGGAAGACCCGCGAGAGCAAGGGAGGACGCCGGACGGACGGCACGGATGCCGGACAGACCGGTGCCCTGATTCGAGGCGCCGAGCATGCACGTGGAGACGGCCGAGCGATCGGTCAGTTTGGCCGTGCTGATGGTGCTGGTGTTGATGCTGATCACTGGACTCGCCTCCTCTCGGCGTCTTGGGGACTGGGGTGAACCAGTCCGTTCGGATATGCAAGTACATCACGGAGCGGCTGCCTTCGAGAAGGCCGCTGCTTCCGTGCCTAGAACCTATGGGGATTGCTGGGGCATGCGCAAACTATTTTTTCGACGAGTTCGCATCAGTCGTCACCGACGGCTTCGCTGACGTCCTGACCTGCACAGATGGCCAGAACCTCGGCTCCGTAGCTGCGCAGCTTGCGGCTGAGGACGCCGGGGATGCGGGACAGTTCGGCGGAACTCTCGGGCCGGGCCTCGGCGATGGCCATCAGGGTCCGGTCGGTGAAGACGCAGAAGTCCGGCTGTCCGCTGCGCCCGGCCTGGACCGCCCGCCACTCGCGCAGCCGTTCGTAGAGCCCTTCGTCCATGTCCGACGGGCAGTCCTCGCAGCGCATCAGCTTCATCTCGCCCGCCTCGGTGAGCGTCCGGCCGCAGACCCGGCAGCGGGCGGGGGTGCGCTGGGCGCGACGGGGTACGGCGACGGTGTCGCGGCCGGTGCCGCGTTCGACGCCCGCGCCGGCGACGGTGCCGGTGTGGCCGGCGGCGGCAGTGGTGCCGGGGCGCAGGCCGTCGAGGAAGCGGCTGGGTCTGCGGCTGGGCCGCCCGCCGGGCGAGCGGGACAGGGCCCAGGAAATGTGGAGCCGTTCCCGCGCGCGGGTGACGCCGACGTAGAGGAGCCGGCGTTCCTCCTCGATCTGCTCGTCGGTCTTGGCGTAGGTGATGGGCAGCATGCCCTCGGCGACGCCGACCAGGAAGACGACGTCCCACTCCAGGCCCTTGGCGGCGTGCAGGGAGGCGAGGGTGACGCCCTGGACGGTGGGGGCGTGCTGGGCGCCCGCCCGCTCGTCCAGCTCCGCCACGAAGTCGGCGAGGGTGGCCTTCGGGCCGGCCGCGGCGAGGTCGTGCGCGAGGTTGACGAGAGCGGCCAGGGACTCCCAGCGCTCCCTGGCGGCGCCGGAGCCCGCCGGGGGCTCGCTGGTCCAGCCCTCCCCGGACAGCACCGCACGGACCTGGGAGGGGAGGTCGACGGCGTCGTCCAGCAGGGAGTCGTTGCCGCCGAAGCGGGCCGCGCCGCGCAGGGCGATGCCGGCCTTGCGGACCTCGGGCCGGTCGAAGAAGCGCTCGGCGCCGCGCAGCTGGTAGGGGACGCCGGCGTCGGCGAGGGCCTGCTCGTAGGTCTCGGACTGGGCGTTCGTACGGAACAGGACGGCGATCTCGGCGGCCGGGACGCCCGCGTCGATCAGCTCGCGGATGCGGCGGGCGGCGCCCTCGGCCTCGGCCGGCTCGTCGGTGTACTCGGCGTGGACCGGCTCGGGGCCCGGGGCGCGCTGGGAGACCAGTTCCAGCCGGTGGTCGGCGGCGCGGCCGCGGGCCTGGGCGAGCAGGCCGTTGGCGAGGTGGACCACCTGGGGGGTGGAGCGGTAGTCGCGGACGAGCTTCACGACGGTGGCTCCCGGGTGTCTGGTCCGGAAGTCGAGCAGATGGTCGGGGGTTGCTCCCGTGAACGAGTAGATGGTCTGGCTGGCGTCGCCGACGACGCACAGGCTGTCGCGGTCGCCGAGCCACAGCTCCAGCAGCCGCTGCTGCAGCGGGCTGACGTCCTGGTACTCGTCGACGACGAAGTGCTGGTACTGCGCGCGGACCTGGTCGGCGATGTCGTTGCGGTCCTGGAGGATCGCGACGGTCAGCAGCAGGACGTCCTCGAAGTCGATCACTCCGCGGTCGCGTTTGAGGTCTTCGTAGGCCGCGTAGAGGTGGGCGATCTCGGCGGGGGCGCGGGGGGCCTCTCGGCCGGCCTTCGCGGCCGCGTACGGGTAGTCGGCGGGGACGGTCTGGGTGACCTTGGACCATTCGATCTCGGCGGTGACGTCCCGCAGCTCGCCGCGGTCCAGCCTGGTGCCGCAGGCGGCGGCCGCGTCCGCGACGAGCTGGATCTTGCGGTCGACGAGCCGGGGCATGCCGCCACCAATCGCTTTCGGCCAGAAGTACTGGAGCTGGCGCAGTGCGGCGGAGTGGAACGTGCGGGCCTGGACCCCTTGAGCGCCGAGCTGGCGCAGCCGGCCGCGCATCTCTCCCGCGGCGCGGTTGGTGAAGGTGACGGCGAGCACGCTGGGGGGCTGCAGGATGCCGGCGCGCACCCCGTAGGCGATGCGGTGGGTGATCGCCCGGGTCTTGCCCGTGCCCGCTCCGGCGAGGACGCACACCGGGCCGTGCAGCGCGGTGGCCACCGCGCGCTGCTCGGGGTCGAGCCCTTCGAGCACCGCGTCGGCAGAGTCCGGTACCTGCGGGAAGAGGGTGGAGTGCGTTGCTGCTGTCACACCGCAATGCTGCCAGGTCGTCCGGGACAGCCGTGGCGGTTGTCCACAGGCGGGTCCCCTTTGTCGTACTAATGCGGCAGGCGTCACAGCCGCCTGTGGACAACCCGGGTGAGAGGCGCATACCCCGGGCGGGAATGGCCGGCCCGTCGCGTACGTTCTCCAGCCGGACAATCTTTTCCGAGCTGCCTGAGGAGCGCGAGAGACATGCAGGGCACTGTGACGATGTACAGCACGACTTGGTGCGGCTACTGCCAGCGGCTGAAGAAGCAGCTGGACCGGGAGGGCATCGGCTACACCGAGATCAACATCGAGCAGGACCCCGAGTCGGCCGCGTTCGTGGAGAAGGCCAACGGCGGGAACCAGACGGTGCCGACCGTGCTCTTCGCGGACGGCAGCACGCTGACGAACCCGTCGCTGGCCCAGGTGAAGCAGAAGATCGGCGTGTGACGCTCCGCGGGTTTCCGCGGTGACCGCAGCGGGGCGGCCCCTGAGAGTCAGGGGCCGCCCCGCTGTGCCGTGTCCCGGGAAGTGACCGGTGCGGTGCTCAGACGAAGCTGCGGGTCGGCAGCGGCTTGCCGTACCACATCTCGATCAGGCGGGCCGCGATGGAGATGCCGTAGGGCGGCATCACCTCGCCGGACTCGAAGGCCTCGCGGAGTTCCTCGCGGGAGAACCAGCGGGCCTCATGGATCTCGTCGCCGTCCACGTCGATCTCGGTGGACGTGGCACGGGCCATGAAGCCCAGCATCAGGCTGGACGGGAAGGGCCAGGGCTGGCTGGCCACGTACTCCACGGAGCCGACGGTGACGCCGACCTCCTCGGACACCTCGCGGCGCACCGCCTGCTCGATGGACTCGCCGGGCTCGACGAAGCCGGCGAGCGTGGAGAAGCGGCCCTCGGGCCAGTGGACCTGGCGGCCGAGCAGGATGCGGTCGTCCGCGTCGGTCACCGCCATGATCACGGCCGGGTCGGTGCGCGGGTAGTGCTCGGCGCCGCAGGCCGGGCAGCGGCGGATGTGTCCGGCGGCGGCGATGACCGTGCGCTCGCCGCAGCGGGAGCAGAAGCGGTGGGTGCGCTGCCAGTTCTCCAGGCCGACCGCGTGCACCATGAGGCCGGTGTCGCGCGGCGACAGCAGCAGGCCCGCCTCGCGCAGGCCCGCGGGGCGCGCGGACTGGTCGATGCGGCCGGGCAGCGCGTCCTTCTGCAGCGCGAAGTAGCTGACGCCGTCCTCGTCGGTGCCGAGGAAGTAGCGGTGGGCCTCGGTGAGCGGGGCCTCGAAGGAGGGCGTCATGACGAGTTCGGTCCGGCCGTCCGGGGTCTCGTCGATGAGCACCTGGCCGCCGGAGACCACGAAGCAGCGGGTCGTGGGGTGGCTCCACGCCGCCGCGAGCCAGGCTTCGTCGAGCCGGTGGTGGGCGGCGCGGTCGATGCCGCTCGGGGCGGTCAGCGAGATGGGTCGGTCGGCTGTGTCGTCGGTCCAGGTGGTCACGGGTGCTTCCAACTCCCCCAGTACAGCGGTTCGTTCGGCGGGCGGTTCGGCGGGACGTAGGGCGTGGGGCACCGGGCCGGGCGGGGGCGGGGCGTGCGGGGCGGTTCCTCCAGTGTGCCCCGCGCGCGACGGCTTCCCGTACGGCGCGGTCCGGTCAGGGCATGGGACGCCAGTTCTCGGCCAGGTCACCCCACAGATAGGCGCTGGTTTCGACGCCCTTGAGGAGGAGGTCCAGTTCGACCTTCTCGTTGGGGGCGTGCCAGCCGTCGGAGGGGACGGAGATGCCCAGGAAGAGCACGGGGGCACCGAGGACTTCCTGGAGGTCGGCGGCGGGTCCGGAGCCGCCCTCCCGGGTGAAGCGGACCGGTCCCTCGAAGGCGCGGCCCATGGCGCGGGCCACGGACTGCAGCGCGGGGTGGTCGAGCGGGGTCAGGCACGGGCGCGTGGCCGAGCCGAAGTCGATCTCGCAGCGGATCCCGGCGGGCACCTGCTCGGTGGCCCAGGCGCGCACGGCCTTCTCGATGTGCTCGGGCTCCTGGCCCGCGACCAGCCGGAACGACAGCTTCACCATGGCCGAGGACGGGATGATCGTCTTGCTGCCCGGGCCCTGGTATCCGCCGCCGATGCCGTTGACCTCGGCGGTCGGGCGGGCCCAGATCCGCTCGAGGGTGGTGTGCCCGGCCTCGCCGTGGGTGGCGCGGGACTTGGCGGTGTGCAGCCAGCGCTCCTCGTCGAAGGGCAGCTCGGCGAACAGCTCGCGCTCGCGGTCGGTCAGTTCGACGACGCCGTCGTAGAAGCCGGGGACGGCCACGCGCGCGTGCTCGTCGTGCAGGGCGGCGACCAGGCGGGCGGCGGCGGTGGCCGGGTTCGGTACGGCGCCGCCGAAGGAGCCGGAGTGGATGTCCTGGTCGGGGCCGTACAGGCGGATCTCGCACTCGGCGAGGCCGCGCATGCCGGTGCACACGGTCGGGGTGTCCTCGGACCACATGCCGGTGTCGGAGACGATCACGGCGTCGGCCGCGAGGCGCCCGGCACGCTCCTCCACGAGGGCCCGGAAGTGCGGGGAGCCGGATTCCTCCTCGCCCTCGATCAGCAGCTTCAGGCTGACCGCGGGGGCGGGGCGGCCGGTGGCGGCGAGGTGGGCACGGACGCCGAGTGTGTGGAAGAACACCTGGCCCTTGTCGTCGGCCGCCCCGCGCGCGTGGAGCCGGTTTCCGCGGACGACCGGCTCGAAGGGGTCGCTGTCCCAGCCGTCCTCGCGGGCGGCGGGCTGTACGTCGTGGTGGCCGTAGACGAGGAGGGTGGGGGCCTCGGGGTCTCCCGAGGGCCACTCGGCGAAGACGGCCGGGGCGCCGGGGGTCTGCCAGACCTCGACGGTCGGGAAGCCGGTCTCCTGGAGCTTGGCGGCGAGCCAGTCGGCGCTGCGCCGTACGTCGGGCGCGTGGTCGGGCTGGGCCGACACGGAGGGGATGCGCAGCCATGCGGCGAGGTCGTCGAGGAAGGCGGCGCGGTGCTGCTCGATGTACGTGCGGACGGCGCTGTCCGGGGTCTGGCTCATGCTCACGAGCCTATCGGCCCGCACCGACATCCTCGGCGGGCGGTTCGTCACACTCAGTCCGCCTCCCGCACCGCCTGCGGCTCGCCCGTGAGCAGCCGCTCCAGCGCGGCCCGGCCGGGCAGGCCTGCGGGGCGTACGACCTCGCCGGTGCGCACGTACAGGAAGGCGGCCGTGACCGACTCCGGCGAAACGCCCTGCTGCTCGGCCCAGGCCAGCCGGTACACCGCGAGCTGGAGCGGGTCGGCGGTCCGCGTGCGGCTGGTCTTCCAGTCGACGATCTCGTACGTCGTCTCGTCGCCGTCGCCGTATCGGTAGACCGCGTCGATGCGGCCTCGTACGACGCGGCCGGCGAGGGTGAGCTGGAAGGGGGCCTCGACCCGGTAGGGGGTGCGCTGGGCGTAGGCGCTGCGTTCGAAGGCCTCCTTCAGGGCCTGAAGATCCTGTTCGTCGGCGATCTCGGCGTCGCTGCCGGGCAGCTCGTCGGGTTCCAGCAGGGGCAGCGTCAGCTCCTCGAAGCGGGCTTCGACCCAGGCGTGGAAGCGGGTGCCCCGGCGTGCGGCCGGTTGCGGGGGGCGCGGCATGGGGCGCGCGAGTTCCTGTGCGAGCCCATCGGGGTCCTCGGCCAGGAGCATCAGCTGGGACGCGGTCAGTGTGACGGGCAGGGGGACGTCCGTGACGGCCTGCCGGGCGCGCAGCAGCTCCCCGGTGAGCGCGTCCAGGTCGCGGTCCCAGGAGGCGATGGTGCGGGCCTCCTCGGGGGTGGGCTGCGGCTCGGCGGGGCGGGGGTGGCGCCGGGGGGCGGGCACCTGGTGGGGGACGGCGGGCCGGGCGGTGTCCCGGCCGGCGGGGGCGTCAGGGGCGGGGGCGTCCGCGTCGTACGGCGGTTCCTCGTCCCCGAAGGGGTCCTCGTCGTACGGGAAGGCCGCTGCGCGCTCGTCGTACGGCTCGTCCCCGTAGGGATCCTCGTCCGGCGGTGTCGGCCAGTCCGGGTCGTCGACGAGGGCGGGGTCGTGGGTGGCCGGCGGGTGACCGGTGTCCCGGGCGGTGAGGCCGTCCAGGTGGGCGAGGACGGTCTCGGCGGCCGCCCGGCGGCGGGCCAGGGCGGTGTCGTCCAGCGGGAGCGGCCACACCTGGTCGGCGGTGGCCGCGTGCAGGGCGGGGTTCTCCTCGTCCTCGGCGGGCTCGTCCGCCCACTCCTCGATCTCCCCGTGTCCGGCGGCGCAGTGCTCGTACAGGGCCTGGAGGAAGCCGGACGGGCCGCGCGGTCTCTTCTGGCTGGGCCCCCACCAGTGGCCGGAGCCGAGCAGGAGGGAGCGGGGGCGGGTGAAGGTGACGTAGCCGAGGCGCAGCTCCTCGGTGTGCTGGTGGTCCTTCATGGCCTCGTGGAAGGCCTTCATGCCGCGTGAGTCCCAGCCGGCGGCGTCGGGCAGGGTGTCGGCGTCGCCGCGCAGGGCGTGGGGCACCACCTTGGCCTGCGCCGTCCACTTCTCGCGGCCCTGGGCGCTGGGGAACGTGCCCTCGACCAGGCCGGGGACGGCCACGACGTCCCATTCCAGGCCCTTGGACTTGTGGGCGGTGAGCACCTTGACGGTGTTCTCGCCGCCGGGCAGGGCGTTGTCGAGGCCCTTCTCGTACTGGGCGGCGGTGCGCAGGAAGCCGAGGAAAGCGAGCAGGGTGGCCTCGCCGTCGCCGGCCGCGAAGGAGGCGGCGATGTCCAGGAAGTTGGACAGGGTCTCGCGGCGGCGGGCGGCCAGGGCGTGCGGCGACGCCGACAGCTCCACCTCCAGGCCGGTGACGGCCAGGACGCGGTGCAGGACGTCCATCAGCGGGTCGGACAGGGAACGGCGCAGGTCGCGCAGTTCGGCGGCCAGGCGCGCGAAGCGCACGCGCGCGTCCGGCGAGAACGGCAGCCCGTCGTCATCCGCCTCGGCGTCCATGGGCGCTTCGAGGAACGTGTCGAGGGCGTCCGCGAGCGATATCACCTCGGACGGGTCGACCCCTTCGACGGCGGCGGCGAGCCGGCGGTCGGGGTCGTCACCGTCGTCCACGCGCGCGTGGGCGACGAGCAGGCGGGCGCGGCGGCCCAGCAGGGCGAGGTCGCGGGGGCCGATGCGCCAGCGCGGCCCGGTCAGCAGGCGCACCAGGGAGGCGTTGGCGCCGGGGTCCTGCAGCACCTCGCAGACGGCGACGAGGTCGGCGACCTCGGGCAGGTGCAGCAGCCCGGACAGGCCCACCACCTCGACCGGGACGTCACGGGATACGAGGGCGCCCTGGATCTGTGCGAAGTCGGTCGCCGTACGGCACAGGACGGCGATCTCGCCGGGGGCCGTGCCGGTGCGCACGAGGTGGGCGATCGAGTCGGCGAGCCAGTCGATCTCCTCGGCGTGCGTGCGCAGCAGGGCGCAGCGGACCGTGCCGTCGTACTCGGCGCCGGGAGCCGGGCGCAGGGCCTCCACGCCCGCGTGCATGGCGCGCAGGGGCTCGGCGAGGCCGTTGGCGAGGTCGAGGAGGCGGCCGCCGCTTCGGCGGTTCTCGCTGAGCGCCTGCCGGGTGGCGGGGCGGCCCCCGGCGTGCGCGAAGTGTGCGGGGAAGTCGTCCAGGTTCGCGACGGAGGCGCCTCGCCAGCCGTAGATGGCCTGGCAGGGGTCGCCGACGGCGGTCACCGGGTGGCCCGTACCGCCGCCGAACAGGCCCGCCAGCAGGACGCGTTGGGCCACGGAGGTGTCCTGGTACTCGTCCAGGAGCACCACGCGGAACTCCTCGCGCAGCAGGCGGCCCACGTCGGGGATGCGGGCGAGGCGGGCGGACAGGGCGATCTGGTCGCCGAAGTCGAGCAGGTCGCGTGCGCGTTTGGCGACCCGGTAGCGCTGGACGAGTTCGGCGAGTTCACGGCGGGCGGCGGCCGTCTCGGGGACCTTGCGCAGGTCGGCGTTGGTGAGCTTGGCGCCCTGGAGGGTGCGCAACAGGTCCGCGTCAAAGGCACGCAGCTCCTCGGGGTCGACGAGGTGCTCGGCGAGTTCGGAGTCGAGGGCGAGCAGGTCGCTGACGAGGTCGGCGAAGGAGCGGGTGAGCGCGGGGTAGGGGCCGGGCGCCTCGCGCAGCACGCGCGCGGCGAGCTGGTAGCGGGTGGCGTCGGCGAGCAGCCGGGAGGTGGGCTCCAGGCCGATGCGCAGGCCGTGGTCGGTCAGCAGCCGGCCCGCGAACGCGTGGTACGTCGAGATCACCGGCTCGCCGGGCGGGTTGTCGGGGTCGATGACGTCGGGGTCGGTGATGCCGGCCTTGACCAGTGCCTTGCGGACGCGTTCGGCCAGCTCTCCGGCGGCCTTGTTGGTGAAGGTCAGGCCGAGGACCTGTTCGGGGGCGACCTGTCCGGTGCCGACCAGCCAGACCACGCGCGCGGCCATCACGGTGGTCTTGCCCGACCCGGCTCCGGCCACGATCACCTGCGGGGCGGGCGGCGCGGTGATGCAGGCCGTCTGCTCCGGGGTGAACGGGATACCCAGCAGCTCCTTGAGCTGGTCGGGATCGGTGATACGGGCGGGCATGTCGGAAAAGGCTAGCGGCGGGTACTGACAGCCGGGGACGGATCGACCGCACGGGGCGGAAGAAACGCAGGTCAGCGCGTGTGGTGCCGTGCGTCACTCCTGCCTCCGCGGTGGTTCACTCCACCACGTGCCGCCCTTCGGGCCGGGCGCTGCAGGAGGCCCGGAACGCGCAGTGGGTGCAGTGCTGGCCGGTGCTCGGCGCGAACCGCTCGTCGAGGACCTTCCCGGCGGCGGTGGCCAGCAGCTCGCCGGCCCACTCCCCCGACAGCGGTTCCTGGGACTGCGTCCTGGGCAGACTGTCGCCTCCGTCGCGCTTGGCGGCGCCCTGCCTGAGGTGGACCAGTTCGGCGCCGCCCGGTTCGGGACGTACGCCGCCGAAGGCCTCGTCGGCGGCGCCCTCGCGGACGGCGAGCTGGTAGACGGCGAGCTGGGGGTGGCGGGCCACCTCGGCGGCGCTGGGCGCCTGTTTGCCGGTCTTGAAGTCCACCACGTAGGCGCGGCCCTCGCCGTCCGTCTCCACGCGGTCCATCTGGCCGCGGATGCGGACCTGGTAGTCGCCCGCCTCGAGGGTGACGTCGAAGTCCTGCTCGCTCGCCACGGGGGTGCGCCCGGTGCGGTCCAGGACGTGCCAGTTCAGGAAGCGTTCGAGCGCCGCGCGCGCGTTGTCCTTCTCCTGCCGCGACTTCCAGGGCGCGTCGAAGGCGAGCGCGTTCCACACCGAGTCCAGGCGTTCCATGAGGACGTCGAGGTCGGCCGGGGTACGCCCGGAGGCGACCTCGTCGGCGAGGACGTGGACGACGTTGCCGAAGCCCTGTGCGGTGGTGGCCGGGGCATCCGCCTTCACTTCGCGCCCCAGGAACCACTGCAGCGCGCAGGTGTTCGCGAGCTGGTCGAGGGCGCTGCCGGAGAGCACGACCGGCTGGTCGTGGTGGCGCAGCGGCACCTTGCTCTCCGTCGGGTCGTACATGCCCCACCAGCGGTAGGGGTGCGCGGAGGGCACCAGGGGGCGGCCGTCCTCGTCGGCGAGGGCCGCGAGCCGGGCCAGCCGCCCGGCGGCGGCCTCCCGCAGGGCGGCGGACACGCGCGGGTCGACGGTGGTGGCGCGCAGCTCGGCCACGAGCGCGGCCACGGACAGCGGGCGGCGCGGGCGGCCGGTGACGTCCTTCGGCTCGACGCCGAGTTCGGTCAGGAACCGGGACGGCTGATCGCCGTCGTCGGCCGGTGCCTTCACCGCGGTCACGACCAGGCGGTCGCACGCGCGCGTGGCGGCGACGTAGAACAGTCGGCGCTCCTCGGCGAGCAGCGCGCCCGGCGTGAGTGGTTCGGCGAGTCCGTCGCGGCCGATGCGGTCGGCCTCCAGGAGGGAGCCGCGGCGGCGCAGGTCGGGCCACAGCCCCTCCTGGACGCCGGCGACGACCACCAGCCGCCACTGAAGGCCCTTCGCGCGGTGGGCGGTCATCACGCGGACGGCGTCGGGGCGCACCGCGCGGCGCGCGAGCGTGTCGGCGGCGATGTCCTCGGCCTCGATCTCCTCCAGGAAGTTCAGGGCGCCACGGCCCCCGGTGCGCTCCTCCGCGCGCGCGGCTTTGGCGAACAGCGCGCACACGGCGTCCAGGTCGCGGTCGGCGTTGCGGCCGGCCGCGCCGCCGCGCCGGGCGGCCCGCTCCAGGCGGGCGGGCCAGGGTGTGCCCTCCCACAGGTCCCACAGCGCCTCCTCGGCCGTACCGCCGCCCGCGAGACGTGCGCGGGCCTTGCGCAGCAGCGCGCCGAGGCGCTGCGCTCCGCGCGCGTACGCCGGGTCGTGCACGGCCAGCCGCTCGGGCTCGGCGAGCGCCCGCGCGAGCAGTTCGTCGGACGGGGGCGGCAGCGGATTGCCGGCCGCGCGCTCCTCCTCGCGCAGCGCCCGTCCGAGCCGGCGCAGATCGGCCGCGTCCATGCCGGCGAGGGGGGAGGTGAGCAGGGTGAGCGCGGCCTCGATGCCGAGCCAGGAGGCGTCCGGAGCCGGCGCTCCGGTGTCTTCGGAGTCCTCGGGCGCGGCGTCATCGGCGGCGGCGTCTTCGGACGCGGCGTCTTCGGACGCGGCGTCCTGAAGAGCGGTGCCCTCGGCGGCGCCCTCAAGAGCCGCGCCCTCGGCGGCCGTGTCCGAATCGGCTGTATCCGAATCAGCGGCCTCTTCGGCGGCACCGGCGGTCCCTTCGGGGAGCGCTTCTTCAGCAGCGGCTTCGGCCGGGACAGGCTCGCTCTCGAGGGTGGGCGCGGCGGCACCCTCCTCGCGGTGCCGGGCCTCCGCGGTGGCCACCGCGCGCAGGGCCGTCAGCAGCGGGGCCACCGCCGGCTCGTGCCGCAGGGGCAGGTCGTCGCCGTCGATGTCCAGCGGTACGCCGGCCGCGGTGAGGGCGCGACGCAGGGTCGGCAGGCGGGATCCGGCGCGGACCAGGACGGCCATGTCGCTCCAGCGGACGCCGTCCTCAAGGTGCGCGCGGCGCAGGACGTCCGCGATGTTGTCCATTTCTGTACCGGGCGTCGGGTACGTGTAGACCTCCACGCGCCCCCCGTCCCGCACCGCGGCCGGCTCGCGGTGGGCGCGCACCTTCTCGGCGGGCAGCCGGGGCAGCGGCATGCGCTGGGTGATCAGGCGCGTGGCGGCCAGCAGGGCGGCGCCGGAGCGGCGCGCGGTGCGCAGCACCTCGACGGGAGCGGGGCGGCCGTCGGCGCGCGGGAAGGCCGCGGGGAAGTCGAGGATGCCGTTCACATCGGCGCCCCGGAAGGCGTAGATCGACTGGTCGGGATCGCCGAAGGCGACCAGGGTCCGTCCGCCGCCGGCCAGTGCGTGCAGGAGCCGTACCTGGGCGGGGTCGGTGTCCTGGTACTCGTCGACGTACACGGCGTCGTACCGGGCCGCGAGCCGTGCGGCGGTGTCGGGGCGGCGGGCGAGCAGGACCGCGCGGTGGACCAGTTCCGCGTAGTCGATCACGCCCTGCAGGTCGAGCACGTCCAGGTACTCGGCGAGGAACGCGGCGGCGGCGCGCCAGTCGGGGCGGCCGATACGGCGGGCGAAGGCGTCCAGGGCCTCGGGGCCGAGACCCAGCTCGCGGCTGCGGGCGAGGACGGCGCGAACCTCGTCGGCGAAGCCGCGCGTGGTCAGGCAGGCGCGCAGTTCGTCGGGCCAGCGCACGTGGGTGAGGCCGAGCCGCTCCAGCTCGGGCTGTCCGGCGAGCAGCTCGCGGACGGCGACGTCCTGCTCGGGTCCGGAGAGCAGGCGCAGCGGCTCGGCGAACCGGTCGCTGTCCTGGTGGGCGCGGACCAGGGCGTAGCAGTACGAGTGGAAGGTGGTCGCCCTGGGTGCGCGGGCGGCGCCCATGCGCAGGGCCATGCGGTCGCGCAGGGCGACGGCGGCCTTGCGGCTGAACGTCAGCACCAGGATGCGCTCCGGGTCCCCGCCGCCGGCGATCCTGGCGGCCACGGACTCGACCAGGGTGGTGGTCTTGCCGGTGCCGGGGCCCGCGAGGACGAGCAGCGGTCCGGACCGGTGGTCAACCACGGCGCGCTGTGCCGCGTCCAGTTGAGGGGGATCCACCATGGCCGGCGGGGTACGGACCAGTCGGTAAGCGCCACGGCTCCCCTGCTGCACCTGGGGGTGTGGCAGGCGTCCGGTGAAGGAGGAGAAGCTCACGTGGTCGGCCGGTCCTGGTGGTCGTGCGGGTGGGCGTGCGGTCACGCGCGCGAGGCGGTGGCCGCGGGGTGAGGGGGACGGGTGCAGCCGACGCTACGCCGCCGCTCCGGCCGGAAGCAGGGCTTCCGCTTCTTCCCTCGCGGCGCTCGCGCCACGCGAGTCCCACATTCATCGAACGTACGTCATGCCACGGATGTCCCCGCTGTCCCCCGTACGGGCCACAGGCTCTCCCTGATGGCATCCGATGGCGGAAGCTGTCAGGTGTGACCCTCCGCGTCCGCCCCGCCGTCCCATCGGGCCCGCCGCATGTCCAGCCGTGGCAGATGCCCCTCGGCGTTCCTGCCCGCCTCTTTCAGCGGTGTGCCCTCCGCGCGGTAGTGGTCGAGGGCGCGCAGTTCGTGCCCGGGCAGCAGCACGCCGTCGGCACGGACGACCCGCCACCACGGGACGGCGCCTCCGTACAGCGACATCACCCGGCCGACCTGACGCGGTCCCCCCTCCTCGAGCCACTCGGCGACATCGCCGTAGGTCATCACACGTCCCGGCGGAACCCGCTCGGCGACCTCGAGGACCCGCTCGGCGTACTCCGGCAGCGCTTCCGCGTACCCCTCGCGGGCGTCCTCGGCAGTGCTCTGCTCGCTCATTCGTCCCATCCTGCCGCACCGCGCCGACATCGTGGTGCGGACCGGGAGCACGGCCCTCTCGCTCCCGGACGGCGCTTCGGGCAGACTGTGCGCCCGCGCATCCGCACCCTGATGCCCCCGTGTGTCGGTGGGGCATGCCACCATCGTGCGGGCGGTGACCGGTGATACGAGACCAAGAAGAGACCATGAATCAGCAGGGCGTGCACCCCGAAGGCGCGGCGGGCACCCCTGACGCCGCCGCGCGCCCGGACGCCGCCGGCGCCGGCAAGGACGGCACCGGCGCACACCAGGAAGACACCGGTCCGCGCAAGGACACGGATCCGCACAACGACGCCACGCGCGCGCGTGGGGACGATGCCGGGGCTCGGGAGAGCCACGGCGCAGGCGCGCGTGCCGACGACAGCCACGACACCCAGGGGGCGCACGTTTCTGAGAACACGCCCCCCGACCACGGTCCGGGCGCCGACGACGAGCCGCACGCCGACGAGGTGGAGGGCGACGAGCCGCTGCTCCCCGCGCGCGTGCACCGCCCGTCCGACCTCATGCGGCTCCTGGTGGGCGTGCTCGCGATCGTGGTGCTGCTGGCGATCGCCGCGTTCGCGCACGGCACCACCTCGGGCCTCGAACAGGACATCAACAAGGGCACCGGCCAGGCCCCCGACCTGCTGATCAGGTTCGCGGGGCTGGCGTCCAGCATCGCGATCCTGCTGGTGCCGGTCGCCTTCGCGATCGAGCGGCTGATCAAACGCGACGGGCTGCGCATCGCCGACGGCGTCCTCGCCGCCGTCCTCGCCCACGGGGTGACCCTCGCGACCGACCTGTGGGTGGCGCGCGCCGCGCCCGGCTCGATCCAGGAGGCACTCACCCAGCCCTCCCCGGGCGACATCCACGCCCTGACCGACCCCGTGCACGGCTACCTGGCACCCGTCATCGCCTACATGACGGCCGTCGGCATGTCCCGCAGACCCAGATGGCGTGCGGTGCTGTGGATCGTGCTGCTGCTCGACGCGTTCTCCATGCTGGTCACCGGCTACACGACACCGTTCTCGATCATCCTGACGGTGCTGATCGGCTGGACGATCGCCTACGGCACGCTGTACGCGGTCGGCTCCCCCAACGTCCGCCCCACCGGGCAGACCCTGATGGCGGGCCTCAGGCACGTCGGCTTCCACCCCGTCGCCACCGCGCGCGAGGAGGCCGTGGAGACGGAGAACGGCGACCGCGGCCGGCGCTACTTCGTCACCCTGGAGGACGGCCCGCCGCTGGACGTCACGGTCGTCGACCGGGAACAGCAGGCCCAGGGCTTCTTCTACCGGGCGTGGCGCAATCTGACCCTGCGCGGCTTCGCCACCCGCTCCAGCCTCCAGTCGCTGCGCCAGGCGCTGGAGCAGGAGGCCCTGCTGGCGTACGCGGCGATCGCGGCGGGCGCCAACGCGCCCAAGCTGATCGCCACCTCCGAACTCGGCCCCGACGCCGTCATGCTCGTCTACGAGCACAGCGGCGGGCGCACCCTGGACTCGCTGGCCGACGAGGACATCACCGACGAACTGTTGCGCAACACCTGGCGCCAGGTGCAGGCGCTGCAGTCGCGGCGCATCGCGCACCGCAGACTCGCGGGTGACGCGATTCTGGTGGATCGTTCCGGCACGGTGATCCTCACCGAATTGCGCGGCGGCGAGATCGCGGCCGGTGAGCTGCTGCTGCGCATGGACGTGGCCCAGCTGGTCACCACGCTCGGTCTGCGGGTGGGCGCCGAGCGGGCGGTGGCCTCGGCGGTCGGGGTGCTCGGCCCGGACGCGGTCGCCGACTGCCTGCCCCTGCTGCAGCCGATCGCGCTGACGCGCTCCACGCGCGCGACGCTGCGCCGGCTGGCCCGGGAGCGCGCCCAGCGGGAACGGGACGCGGTCCTGGAGGCGTCCCGGCACGCGAAGCAGATCCGCCTGGAGGAGGCGGCCGAGACGGGCCGGCCCGCCCTCGAAAAGCCCGACAAGAAGACCGTCCGCGCCGAGCAGCGCGCGGAGCAGCGGGCCGTGGACGACGCTCTCGAAGAGGCCCGCGAGGAGGACCTGCTCACCCAGATCCGGCACCAGGTGCTGCGGATCAGGCCGCAGGCCCCCGTGGAGCCGGCCCGGCTGGAGCGGGTGCGGCCGCGCACGCTCATCAGCTTCATCGCCGGTGCGATCGGCGCCTACTACCTGCTGACGCAGCTCACCCACATCGAGTTCGGCACGCTGTTCGCCCAGGCCCAGTGGGGCTGGGTGGTCGCCGCGGTGGCGTTCTCCGCGCTCAGCTACGTCGCCGCCGCGATGGCGCTGCTGGGATTCGTGCCGGAGCGGGTGCCGTTCCCGCGGACGGTGGCGGCACAGGTCGCCGGGTCCTTCGTGAAGATCGTGGCGCCGGCCGCGGTCGGCGGTGTCGCCCTCAACACGCGCTTCCTGCAGCGCGCCGGCGTACGCGCGGGGCTCGCGGTGGCGAGCGTCGGCGCGTCGCAACTGTTCGGGCTCGGCTGCCACATCCTGATGCTGCTGACCTTCGGCTATCTCACCGGCACCGAGAAGACACCGTCGCTGTCGCCGTCCCGGACGGTCATCGCGGGTCTGCTGACCGTGGCGGTGCTGGTGCTCGTGGTGACCTCGGTACCGTTCCTGCGGAAGTTCCTCGTCACGCGCGTGAGGTCGCTGTTCGCCGGTGTCGTCCCGCGCATGCTCGATGTGCTCCAGCGGCCGCAGAAGCTGATCACCGGTATCGGCGGCATGCTCCTGCTGACCGCCTGCTTCGTGATGTGCCTGGACGCCTCCGTCCGCGCGTTCGGCGACGGCACGCCCTCGCTGAGCATCGCCAGCGTCGCCGTCGTCTTCCTCGCCGGCAACGCGCTCGGCTCCGCGGCGCCCACCCCGGGCGGCGTCGGTGCGGTCGAGGCGAGCCTCACGCTCGGCCTGATCGCCTTCGGCCTGCCCAAGGAGGTCGCCGCCCCGGCCGTTCTGCTGTTCCGGCTGCTGACCCTGTGGCTGCCGGTGCTGCCGGGCTGGCTCGCCTTCAACCAGCTCACCCGCAAGGGAGCCCTGTAGGACCGCGGGCCGTACCTCGTACGGCCCGCGCCCCGCGCGCCGGGGCGTGCACGCCCCGAGGATGGGGGCATGGCGAACCCCTCCTGGCTGCGCGCCGCCGCCCTGACCACCACCGCCGTGCTGCTGTCCACGCTGCTGGCCGGATGCGGCGACGGCGCCAAGGACGGGGACCTCACGGCGCAGCGGCTGGACTGGAAGGACTGCTCGGCCCCGTCCGAGGCCGAGGGCGGCGGCAGCGCCCCGTCCCCGCTGCCGAACGGCGGCACCTGGCAGTGCGCCACCATGAAGGCGCCCCTGGACTGGAACAAGCCGAAGGGCGACACGATCGGCATCGCGCTGATCCGCACCCGGGCCGACGGCCCCGCGAGCAAGCGCATCGGCTCGCTCGTGTTCAACTTCGGCGGCCCCGGGGGCAGTGGCGTCACCACACTGCCCGCGTTCGGCTCCGACTACAGCGCCCTGCGCACCCGCTACGACCTGGTCAGCTTCGACCCGCGCGGGGTCGGCCGCAGCGCGCCGGTGGAGTGCAAGAGCGACGCCCAGCTGGATGTGTACTTCCAGCAGGACTCGACGCCCGACAACAGCACCGAGGTCACCCAGCTGCTGGACCGCACCAAGCAGTTCAACGCGGCCTGCGAGAAGAACTCCAGGAAGATCCTGCCGCACGTGGCGACCACGGACGCGGCCCGCGACATGGATCTGCTGCGCCAGGTCCTCGGCGACGACAAGCTGTACTACTTCGGCATCTCCTACGGCACCGAACTCGGCGGTGTGTACGCCCACTTGTTCCCCAGGAACGTCGGCCGGGCCGTCTTCGACGGAGTCGTCGACCCCACACAGGACCCCGAGCAGAGCGCGCTCGGACAGGCCAGGGGCTTCCAGCTCGCGCTCGACAACTTCGCCCAGGACTGCACGTCGAAGACCACCGAGTGCCCGATCGGCGACACCCCGCAGGACGTGAAGAACCGCATCGCGAAGCTGCTGACCGCCCTGGACCGGAAACCGATCTCCGGCATCCCCCCGCGCCGGCTCACCCGGACCGCCGCGACGAACGGCATCGCGCAGTCCCTGTATTCGAAGGACTTCTGGGAATACCTCACCGAGGGGCTGGAGGCGGCCTACGACGGCGACGGCAGGATCCTCATGCTGCTGTCCGACTCGATGAACGGCCGCGACGAGAACGGCCGGTACAGCAACATCACCGCGGCCAACACCGCGATCAGCTGTGCCGACGAGAAGCCTCGCTACACCGCGGACAACGTCCAGCGGAAACTGCCCGAATTCCGCGCCGCCTCCCCGCTGTTCGGGGACTTCCTGGCCTGGGGCATGATCAGCTGCACCAACTGGGCCGTGCCGGGCGCCGCCTACCATCCCGACGTCAGCGCGCCCGGATCGGCGCCCATCCTCGTCGTCGGCAACACCGGTGACCCGGCCACCCCGTACGAGGGTGCGAGGAAGATGGCCGAGGCGCTCGGCAAGGGCGTCGGCGTCGAGCTGACGTACAAGGGCCAGGGACACGGTGCGTACGACAGCAAGGACACGTGCGTGCAGAGCGCGGTGAACAGCTACCTGCTGGACGGGAAGGTGCCGAAGACCGGCGCGGTCTGTTCTTGAGCCGCAGGGGAGCCCGTACAAGGACGGGGGCTTCCGCTTCTCGCTGCTCGGCATGAGATGCGTGTACGTCCGGAGCGTGAAGCCCGGATCATGGTGGCCCAGGTATTCGGATAGGGCCTTGATGCTCTCTCCGGCGTCCAGGAGGACGGAGGCGTAGAAGTGCCTCAGCGCGTGCATTCCGCTCGCCCGGCCGGGAGGGACGTTCGCCGCATCGAGAGCCGGGCGCCAGGCACCACGGTTGAAGTCGTTGCGGTTGACCGGACGGCCCTGGTCCCGGTGGAAGATCAGCGATGCCGTGACCGGTGCGCCGTCGACAGCCCGCCAAGGCAGCGTCACTTCGGCCGGCGAATGCTCGCTGATGTGCTTCTCGACCGACCGGGCGACGCTTTCGGGCAGGGGAACCGTGCGTGTCTTGGCTCCTTTTGGCGGCGCGAACACCGGCCGGTTACGGATGAGCTTGACCTGCCGTACGACGTGAATCACACCCTCGATGAAGTCCACGTCTTCGACCGCCAGTCCCAGGACCTCACCCTGACGCAGGCCGCATCCCCCAGCCAGGTCCACCATGGCCCGGTACTGCTACGGCAGTGCCGAACGCACCGCCAGAACGCGCTCGCGAGGCCAGGGGACGATGCGGCGGGGGTCGAGCTTCGGCGCCCGCACGGACGACGACCGGCACGGGTTCTCTGGGATGAGACGGTCATCCACGGCCGCCGTCAGCATGGTGGAGAGGTTCGCGAAGATCACCCGCTGATAGGCGGGGGCCACTCCCCCGTCATGCAGCTTCCGCAACCACTCACTCATGTGCGTCGGCCGTAGCGAGCCCAGCGTACGGCTGCCGAGGTACGGCAGGACGTGCAGGCGAATCCGCTGCTCGGTGCCCACGAAGGTGCCGGGGTCCATGGTGAGGGACGCAAGCCACCGTTCGGCGTGCTGGCGCACGGTGAGGCGACCGGCCTGCGGGTCGATGTACTGCCCGCGCGCCATGTCCGCCTCGACCTGCGAGAGCCACTGCTCGGCGAGCCGCTTCTGACGGTCGGGGAAGCTCTTGGACTTCTCGGTGCCGTCCGGGCCCACGTAGCGAGCGCGGTAGCGCATCCCCGTGCCGTACCGGTCGGTCTTGACCTTGCGCGTCTTGCCGTCCGAACCGACCTCGGCCTTGTACCAGCGGTCTTGGATGTGTCCGGCCATCAGGCAGCGGCCCCCTTGAGCTGGGACTCCACCCAAGTGCGTACGTCGTCCGGGTCGAAGCGCAAGTGCCGGCCGACCCGGAAACCACGCGGACCGGTGTGTTTACGGCGCCACTGATAGACCGTCTCGACGCTGGGCAGCTCGAACATCTCCACCAGGTCGTCAGGAGTCAGGAACCGTGTGGGCAGGGCACGCGGTGCGGGGGTCACTTCCGCCGAGGCGCGGCGTCGGTCAGCCATGCGTGGGTTCTCCTTCCGTACCGGGGCGGGTTCGAGTGAAGCGGCGAGCCAGGATTCGGCGTTGCTGAGGCCGGTTCCGGCGAACACCCAGTGGGCGAGGACGAGCGTGGTTTCGCCGTCCTGCGGGACGGCCGGAGCCGCTTGGGCGGGGCGCCAGTCGGCGCGGGCGTCGCGGAGAGCGCCGAGGGTGGTGGAGTAGCGGCGGGACTTGGTGGAGAAGTGACCGCGGAAGCCGAGCATGTGGGCCCACGACCGAAGCCGGAGGTCTGCTAACTCAGGGCGAGCGCCGAGGGACCAGGCAGTTCGGATCATGCGCCGGGCGTGGTCGCTGAGCCGGGCCTGGGCCAGCTCGGCGAGGAAGCGGATCGGGCGGTCCAGAGTGCCGGTCGCCGTCTCGGCGCCTTTGGTGGCGTACTTGGCGATGTACGCCGCTACGGCTCGCTCGGTCAGCTCCTGGCCGTCGTCGAAGTCGGCGGAGCGGATGGTGCGGACATCGAGCTGTCGGCCGAAGACGAAGCCGTGTGCCCGGCCGTCGATCTCCGGTCCGTCCACGCGCGCCGCGGTGGCGGCGGCTCGGATTGCGTCGGTGAGCAGTTCGGCTGACGCCCAGGCTGGGGGTGCGGTCTCTCCGCCTTCCGGGCCGTCGAGGCGGATGACCGCGTGGAAGTGGACCGCGCCCCGCTTTTGGTACTCGGCCACCTTCGCGAACGAGATCCGTGCGTGATCGGGGAACGCGCGTTGGGTGAGGCCCGCGCGCTTGGCGACCTCCCGTCGGAGGTAGATCGAGAAGCGCCGCCAGAGAGCACCGGCGTGGGCGTTCCAGAGAACGGCCGCTTCGTAGTCGTACCTGTCCGGATCGAGCGGAGTGCCCAGGGCGGGATCCTGCTCGTCGTGGCGAATGCCGCATCGGCAGTTCCGACCGCCAGAGGGACGGTTGTGGACCGGCCCGAAGCTCGGGGCGGTGAAGGTGGCGAAGACGCGCGGATGGCTCGCCACGTGTTCCGACGTACCCTTGCCGCCGCGGCCAGCGGTGATCAAGTGGTAGGTGTCGCGGCGGTAGGTCTCGGCGCAGGCCGCGCACCGGGTCGCGCGGCGGTTGTTGCATCGGACGAGCAGCTGTCCGGCGGGGAGAGTGGTGGAGTCGAGGTGGTTGAGGACGTTGCCGATCTCGCCGGTTGCCGTGTCGACTTCGTATTCGGTGCGGTGGCCGTCGAGGCGGACGGGGTGGGTGCAGCCGCCCAGACCGGAGAGTTGGTGGGCCAGCTCCGGCATGGTGCCGAGGGAGGCCAGCATGGAGAGTTCCGCCAGCGGGGGCAGAGTCTGCCGGGTGATGATGGGACTTCCTTTCTGCTGTTCCGACGGTTGGGAGGGGCGGCCCCGGGGCGGCGGGATGCTTGGCGGCTTGTTGCCGCCCCGGTGGCCGGTCAGCGCTTGTTGGCGCCGTTGAGCAGGGAGCGCAGGACTACGGCGGCGATGGCTACCGACACGGCCGATATGGCGACAGCCGCCAGGAGCGCGGTGAGTACGACGCCGACGACGACCACGGCGGCGACCGCGCCCGCGTAGGGAGTCAGCGACCGGCCTGCGGAGGGAACCGGAGCCTGCCTCTGCGGAAGGACGGTCGGTGTCGTCGGCAAGGTCGGAACGTCGGGGAGCCTGGGGCGAAACATGGCGAGCCTCCTTGTCACTTGTGGGTGCCATTGATGACGCCGACCCCTGAGCGGGTGCCGGAGTCGGTGGCCGGGGCGAGGAAGGTGTGCGAGAGCCAGAAGCCGAACAACGCGATCACGACGGCGACCCAGAGGCGGATACCGAGGAACTTGATCGCGGCCCAGGCGATGACGCCCAGGAAGAAGACGAGCGGCAGCGAGACGGTCACGGATTCTCCTCAGCGGACGGCACAGCGGTGGGTACGGGCGGCCAGTTCGGCGGCGGCGCGGCTGTCGTAGTCCGTGGAGAAGCCGCAGCGCGGGGCCGTGCAGGCGGCGGCGTGCTTCTCGCGGCCCCGGCCGTCGTAGTACGTGGCGACCTGAACGGGACCGATCCGGACGACGTTGCGGAAGCGGCGGTTGGCAGGCATCAGCGGGTCTCCTCGTCGTTCTCGCCGGTGAAGTCGGTGACGTGGTCGGCCAGCCAGCGCAAGATCTCGTCGCCCTCGTAACTGTCGGCGGCGAGGATCACCGGTTCGGCGATCAGCACGGCTTCGGTGGGGAGTGTCCAATAGACGGCGGATCCGATGATCAAGGAGACGCCTGAATGAGCGAGACCATCACTCAGCACGGGGCCGCGGAGGAGCCGGTAGTCGAGTCGGCCGCGGAGGCAGTGTCGGACGAGCAGTTGATCGCGATGCTGGTCGACCGCGCCCGATCTGACGGCCTCCAGCTGACAGGTGAGGGTGGGCTGTTGCAGCAGCTGACCAAGCGGGTGCTCGAGTCCGCCCTGGAGGGCGAGATCACCGATCACGTCGGCTATGACAAGCACGACGCGGCGGGCCGAGGCAGCGGCAACAGCCGGAACGGCACTCGGTCGAAGACGGTGCTGACCGACGTTGGCCCGGTCGAGGTGAGGGTGCCCCGTGACAGGCCGGCACCTTCGAGCCGCAGATCGTCCGCAAGCGGCAGCGGCGCCTGACCGGTGTCGACGAGATGGTGCTCTCACTGTCCGCGAAGGGCCTCACCCACGGGGAGATATCGGCTCATCTGGCCGAGGTGTACGGAGCGGAGGTCTCCAAGCAGACCATCACGACGATCACGGACAAGGTGGTGGAGGGCATGGCGGAATGGCAGGCCCGCCCGTTGGACCGTGTCTATCCGGTCGTCTTCGTGGACGCCATCAACGTAAAGATTCGCGACGGCAAGGTCGCTAACCGTCCCATCTACGTGGCTATGGCGGTCACGGTCGAGGGCACTCGCGACATCCTGGGGATCTGGGCTGGCGACGGCGGTGAGGGCGCCAAGCACTGGCTCCAGGTCTTTACAGAGCTGAAGAATCGGGGAGTTGAAGATGTCCTGATGCTGGTCTGCGATGGGCTGAAGGGTCTACCGGACGCGGTCGAGACAGTCTGGCCGCGAACTGTCGTGCAGACGTGCATCGTTCACTTGATTCGCAACAGTATCCGTTACTGCGCCCGCCAGGACTGGGACAAACTCGCCAAGGACCTTCGCCCCGTCTACACCGCGCCGAGCGAGGCCACCGCGACCGAGCGGTTCCTGGAGTTCTCCGAGAAGTGGGCGCCAAGTATCCGGCCGTGATCAAGCTGTGGTCTGACGCCTGGGCCGAGATGGTGCCCTTCCTCTCCTTCGACGTCGAGATCCGCAAGGTGATCTGCAGCACGAACGCAATTGAGAGCGTGAACGCCCGCATCCGCAAGGCCGTGAGGGCCCGCGGCCACTTCCCTTCGGAAGCTGCCGCGTTGAAGTGCGTCTATATGGCGCTGATGAGCCTCGACCCGACTGGCAAGGGACGGCGCCGCTGGACGATGCGCTGGAAGGCACCGCTGAACGCCTTCCAGATCGCCTTCGAAGGACGACTCACCCCCACCACCAGCAACTGACCCTCAACCAACCAAGATCAGCCGTTGATTGGACACACCCCATCACGCAGACGGCTTGACTCAGCCCGAGGCCACAAAGCCTGCAGCGTGGTGGAGACCGGTGGGGGTGCAGCGAGGCACACGCGCGCGTGATCGGTCGGCGTGCCCGCCGTCGTGGCTGACTTTCGTCGGCTGAGGCACAAACGATCTCCGAGACGAGGTGCCGCCCGCACTGGTGGGGGCGGCCCATGACCTTGACTCGTTCATTGAAACTCCCGGCCAAAATCACTCTGCCGGCCTTTGGTACTCGACGACGGCGCTGCGTGGGCCATTCTCATCTGGACTGGACGCCGGTCTGAGCCGAGCAGGCGGATGTGCCGGTGGCTGTCGGGCGGGCCGGTAGGGGGTTCAGTGGTGTGCAGACGGGTGTGGCGGCTCCGATGAGTTCGACCAGGCCATTGCCGCCGGTGGGTGGGATGATCTTGGACCAGTTGTTGGCCAGCCAGACGTTGCCGGACTGGTCGAGCTGGACGGCGGTGAGGTGTTGGATGGACTTGCTGCGGTAGCCGTCGGGCGGTGACAGTACGGAGCCGGTGGAGGAGCCGGGCGGGCAGGCACTGGTGTTCACGCCGCACAGGACGGAGACGGTGGGGGCGCCGAAGCCAGCCACCCAGACGTGGTCGGACCCGTCGATGGCGACGGACCAGGGGGCGATGGCCGTGGGGAGTTTGTGTACACCTGTGACCTTTCCGTCGGGCCCGAGTTCGGTGACCGAGTTGCTGACGAAGCTCGGCACCCACACGTTGTTCTTGGAGTCGACGGCGAGGGCGAGGGGCCAGTCGAATGAGGCGTCCTTGATGGGCGAGAACGAGGTCGGCTTGAAGTCGGGTCCGATGACGGTGACGCTGCCGCCTACGTGGCCCTTGAGTACGCGTGTGTCGAGGTGTTTCGCCCCGTTGAAGCGGGCGTTGGAGACCCAGGCCCGGCCGTAGCCGTCGATCTGAAGGGAGAACGGGTGGTCGAGTCCGCCGCCGGTGATGGTGATCGCTTTGGAGGGGTCACCGTGAGGGTAGACGATCAGGCTTCCCTTGCCAGGGTTGCCCTTGAGGCCGTAGAAGTTCGCGATCCAGATGTTGCCCCTCTGGTCGACCGCGGTGCCCTGGGGGTGGTTCAGGTCACCGTTCTTGAATCCCGTGCTGGGCGACAACGGCTTCCCGGACGGCGAGTATTTCGCCATTGCGTCCCCGGCGTAGCTGGGCACCCAGACGAAGCCCTGGTGGTCGATGGCGAGGCCCCAGGCGCCCGCCTTCATGCCGCCGCCGCTGATGGGGCTGTTGAAAATGGGACTGCCCACGGGGTCCTGCACGGTGACGTAGGGGCTAGGGTTTCGTGTTCCGGGCAGCCAGTTGTTGGCGGCCCAGATGTTGCCCTTGGCGTCGACGGCGATCCGGCCGGGGGCGTAGACCTTCGGAGCGGTGTAGTGCAGCGCCAGGACCCAGGCCGCCGGGGCAGCGGTGAGCGCGGGGCTGTAGGTGTGTGCCTGTCCGGCCAGGGCGTACAGCTTGCGTGTGGCCAGTCTCGGGTTTATGGCGAGGTTGGCCACCGCTTGAGTCGTGTCACCCGGTGTGCTGCCGCCCTGCGGCGTGGCCAGTTGCAGCATGTCGTTGCAATGCCCGGTGTTCGCTCCCGGCGCGCAGAGCGAGATGAGGTTCGCAAGGGTGCCGAGGGTGGCCAGAGTGTCGTTCTTGCTGCCGTTGTTCTGATCGGTGACGACCTTGCCGGGCTTACCCGTTGCCGGGTCGGCGAGACTGTAGGACGTGGCTGCGGCGTTCTCCAAGCCGGGGCTAGGCCCGGTGACGCCACGCTGGTCGGTGAACTGGGCCAATGCGTACGCGGCGGCGACGGTGGTGAATTCATTGACCGTGACAGCGGACTCGGAGCGCTGCGCGACGCCGCCTCCAGGGCCGAACCCCACGACGGAGCGCATACGCAACGACCGGTCCCCGGCGGGCGCGGCTTCAACGTAGAGCACAGGGCCCGTACGCCGGCTGGGCCGAATCTGGAAGGCTCCGTTGGTGTCTGTCGTGGCGCGCCCCAGTGTCCGCGCGCCTTGCCGGTCTCCGGCGAAGAGGGTGACGGTGGCGTGGGACAGCGGCTTTCCCGCGCTGGTGACTGTTCCGTGCAACGGGGCCGGTGTGCTGGAGGGCGTGGCTGCGGGCAGTCCCGCCAGGGCCAGGGCCATGGTGGCCGATGCGGCAAGGGCGGTGCCCGAGCGGCGCCGGCAGAGCTTGGTCTGCCCAACACCACGCGAGTATCGCCCTGTTGCTCCGTGGGAGTGAACAGTGGGGGGAAGCAAGATCGGGGCCTTTCGTCGTGTCGCACGGTGCAGAACGTCCGCCCGCAGGCCGGAAGTCTGACGTGACGACGGTCTTGCCGAGCGTTCGCCGGGAGGACGCGCTGTCGATGGCTGGCACTCCGTGTGATCGCGATCAGGGTTTCGGCGCAATCGGCCCTATGCATCGCCGCTATTCGGGTAACGCAGTGTGAACCATCCGATCTTGCGGCCGGACAGCCAGATCAGCCCCAAATACAGGTGGGGGCCGACCTGGCGGATCTCATCGCGCACGCTCCCGAACACCAGAGACGTGTTGGAGTAGTCGATGACGATGCACTCTTGGTCATCCAGAAGGCTCGGGCCGGGAGCGACCATGGCGACGATGGACAGAATGTCCATCGGTGTGAGCCGGTTGCTGAGGTAGCCGTCCGGGCTGAAAACCTTGCCCCGCCACGCGAACAGATGCATCAGGGTGGCGAGCAGCCACGCTCCCCCAGGCCCTGCATCGGGGAAGATCGCCCGGCCTTCCATCGGGCCTTTGGGGATCTCACCGGCCGGACTCCTGCGAAACAACTCCTCAAGCCGCTGATCATCGGTCCTGAGCAGTTCAGCCTCTGTAGTCATCACGACCTTCCTCGGCCCGGCAACCCCTGTGGCCGTGGACTGGTTTGCGAGCAACCGGTCCGCCAGGCACACTCAGTGATCGACTGCTCGGGACGCGCCCAACGACGAAACCAGCGCAAGCAGCGGGGAAGACGCTAGGAATACGTGACGATGACCAGTCCAGCCGAATGATCACCATTCTGCTTGTTATGCCGCTGTTCCCTCCATCGTGAACCCTTTCGACGCGGCTCACCACCGCTGGCAGCGGCTGTGATGTGCACGCTGGTGCATGGCATACGCCGTACGCTGGGCCCGCCTTTCGCGCAGTAGCGAAGTAACCACCTCGACCGGCCGTGGCCCTATCTGCCCCCGTTGACTGCACGACCAGTGTCTAGCCGTCCGGCCGAGAGTTTGGGACGGACAGGTCGTGCCAGACGCATGCCAGATCGTGCGGGGAATCACGGGGAACACCAGGAAGTCAACGGGTTCGCCCGACAGACGTCGGCACTCTTCCGCCCAGGTCAGTCGATGCGCTACCTGACAGAGGACTTCATCGTCGGGGCCCTGAAGCGAGGTCGGCCGGTGGAGCAATTCCTTGGTCCGGTCGGTGCTCCAGGTCGGCTCGGCGTCAGCTACGTCGAGGTCCGCCCAGCGAAGGCGTCATACGAGGTCTACGTCCATGCCGTCGAGGACGTCGGGCATGAGGGGTTCCTTGACCTGGGCGAGTTTCCACCGCTCGACGCCGACCCGGACGCGGAAGAGTTCGGTCGACTTGTTGCCGTGGCCGAGGACCCGTCGAACGCACTGGCCGCTGCCGAGCAGGCGACGGGCGCAGGGCGGGGACGGTGGGTCAACGAGAACATCGTCCAAGACGAATACGGCGACTTCGTTCGGGCGGGCCGGCCTTTGGACCAGTCCCCTCATGGGCACCCTTGGCCACGTCGTGGAGCACGCGGCTGAGGACCCAGTCACCGAACCGCGGGCATTGGGACCCGAGGCACAGGGAGAGCAGCAGTGAGTGTCTAACTGCGTGACAACGCCCACGAACAACGGCGGACAAGCGCGGACGCTTGAGGACCATCAGCGCAGGTGAGCGACACACCAGCCCAAGGCACAGCCCCCACCCAAGTTGCTTCGGAACGAAGAGGTCGTGCCACCAGCTCCCGGTGACCCCGGCCGAAGCAGCCGATATCAGAGCTCGATGAGAATGTCTCCGCCATGGAGACGCCCAGTGCCCCGGACAGCGGGGACGACGAGCACGCCGTGATCGCCCACTTCCGGCTTGCCGCTGACGGTTTCGGCGACGCCGACCAGCGAGAGCAGGTCTACGCCGCTGAGGAGGTGATGGCCGCAGCGATCGATGAGGCCGGGGTCGGGGAGTTCGACGGCAACGAGTTCGGCGCGGGCGAGGCCGTCCTCTACGCCTACGGACCGGATGGAGACGCTCTCTTCAAAGTCATGGAGCCGACGCTGCGCGGTCTGCCGTTCCGGCCGGCACACGTTGTCGTCAGCCGAGGCGCCAGTGCGTCCCGCATGGAGCTATAAGCCCGCGAGACAGCTACGAAGACGGTCCACGGTCCGGCGAAGCCGGGGCCGTCTCTGGGCCGTCCGAGGTCACCCGACGCCGACCACCAACGACAGAAGCCCACGGCATCCGAGCAGCTCAGAGCCGTGGGCTTCTTCTGTCCCGCTGGTCAGCGGAACCGCTGATTAATAGACCGGCTTGTGGGGTTCGATCTGGTTGACCCAGCCGATGACGCCGCCGCCCACGTGGACGGCGTCGGCGAAGCCGGCGGACTTCAGAACCGCGAGGACTTCCGCACTGCGGACACCCGTCTTGCAATGCAAGACGATCTTCTTGTCCTGCGGGAGGCCCTCCAGAGCGCTGCCCATGAGGAACTCGTTCTTCGGGATCAGCTTGGCGCCCGGGATGGAGACGATCTCGTACTCGTTCTGCTCGCGGACGTCGATGATCTCGATGTTCTCGCCGTCGTCGATCCACTCCTTGAGCTGCTTGGGAGTGATCGTCGAACCAGCGGCCGCCTCCTGGGCCTCCTCGGAGACGACGCCGCAGAAGGCCTCGTAGTCGATGAGTTCGGTGACGGTCGGGTTCTCGCCGCAGACGGCGCAGTCGGGGTCCTTGCGGACCTTGACCGTGCGGTACTGCATCTCCAGGGCGTCGTAGATCATCAGGCGGCCGACCAGCGGCTCGCCGATGCCCGCGAGGAGCTTGATGGCCTCGTTGACCTGGATGGAGCCGATGGACGCGCACAGCACGCCGAGAACGCCGCCCTCGGCGCAGGAGGGGACCATGCCGGGGGGCGGGGGCTCCGGGTAGAGGCAGCGGTAGCAGGGGCCGTGCTCGGACCAGAAGACCGAGGCCTGGCCGTCGAAGCGGTAGATCGAGCCCCACACGTACGGCTTGTTCAGCAGCACGCAGGCGTCGTTGACCAGGTAGCGGGTCGCGAAGTTGTCGGTGCCGTCGACGATCAGGTCGTACTGGCTGAAGATGTCCATCACGTTGTCGGCCTCGAGCCGCTCCTCGTGAAGGATCACGTTCACGTACGGGTTGATGCCCTTGACGGTGTCACGGGCGGACTCGGCCTTGGAGCGGCCGATGTCGGCCTGGCTGTGGATGATCTGGCGCTGCAGGTTCGACTCGTCGACCTCGTCGAACTCCACGATGCCGAGGGTGCCCACGCCCGCGGCGGCCAGGTACATCAGCGCGGGCGAGCCCAGGCCGCCGGCGCCGACGCACAGCACCTTGGCGTTCTTCAGCCGCTTCTGCCCGTCCATGCCCACGTCGGGGATGATCAGGTGGCGGGAGTACCGGCGAACCTCGTCTACGGTGAGCTCATCAGCTGGCTCGACCAGGGGTGGCAGCGACACGGGGACTCCGTTGGTCGGTCAATCACTACGGTTGTTCTCCCGTAACACTGCCACGGCCTTCTTCATTCCGAGACACCTGTTCCGATGCGCGAGACGATGTCGTCCCAGTAGCCGGGCATGGTCTCCCAGGGGTCGGCGCGGCCGCCGCGGTCCGTGCGGTCGGTGAAGTAGATCGTCGCGGCTCCCTGCCAGCGGGCGATGCGCAGCGCCTCGTCCAGGTGGCCGCGGGGTACGCCGTGCACGAAGTGGCAGAAGCGGTCCGGCGGATAGTCGGCGGTCCACTCGGCGGCCTGCGACCAGCGGTAGCCGGACCAGGGGCCGCGGAAGGTCACCAGCTGGTCGGCGTTCTCCGCGTAGCCCGGGTGCGGGTGGCTGCCGTGGCCGAGGACGATGTGGGCGGAGTCACTGATCGCCCGGAGTGTGGTGACCGCACGGCGGACATCGGGGAGCGCGGTGCGCTCTGCGGGGCAGCGGTCCAGCAGGAAGCCGTCGACCCGGTACCAGTCGAGGTGGCGGTGGGCGTCGGAGAGCAGGTCGCCGAAGGCACGGGCGCCGTACGCGAGGTCCAGGTGGCCGAGGACGCGGACGCCGGCACCCCGCAGCCGGCCCGCGGCTTCCAGGCAGTGCGGGTCCGGGCGGGTGCCGGGGCCGGCGGCCACGTTGAGGACCACCCAGTCCAGCGGGGTGCCCGGGCGGGCGAGTGCGGCCCACTGGGCGGGGGCGACGAGCGGGTGGGCGAAACCGGGGACACCGAGCGCGGTGCGCAGGCCGGTGCTCGTGGCGCCCGCCGGGGTGCTGGTCAGATGCGGCATGCCGCCTCCATCCAGATGTCGGCCAGGGATTCTTCGAGGTTGATGCGGGGCCGCCAGCCGAGCCGGTCCCGCGCGGTGCGCACGTCGGCCTGCTGCCAGCTGCCGCAGCCGTCCGGGTACGGGTAGGCGACCGGGGCCGCGTGGTCGGAGTCGGTGCGGGGGTGGCCGATGGCGCTGCGCAGCGGCCCGGGCGGGGCGTCGAGTTCGTGCAGGGCGCCGCCGTATCCGGCGACCCGGGCGAGTACGGCGGCGGCGTCGCGGAGGCGGACGGCGCGGCCGGAGCCGATGTTGATGACGCCCTGCGCGGCGGAGAGCGAGGCGGCGTGCACGGCGCGCGCGACATCGCGTACGTCGATGAAGTCGCGCTGGACGCCGAGCCCGCCGAGTTTGAGTTCGCCGTCGCCGGACTGCATGGCTCGGCGCATGGCCTCGGCGAGGCGGCCCAGCGGCGAGCCGGCCGGGGTGCCGGGGCCGGCCGGGGAGAAGACGCGCAGCACGACGGCGTCCAGGCCCGAGCCGAGGACCAGTTCGGTCGCGGCGAGCTTGCTGACGCCGTACGGGCCGCCGGGGCGGGGCACCGCGTCCTCGGCCGTCGAGGAGCCCGGCTGGCTGGGGCCGTACTCCGAGCCGCAGCCGATCTGCACCAGCCGGGCGCCGCAGCCGCTGCGGCGCAGGGCCTCGCAGACGGTGGCGACGGCGACGGTGTTGTGCCGGGTGAGTTCGCGGGCGCCGCCGCGGGTGGCGCCCGCGCAGTTGACGACGACGCCGGGATGGACCGCGTCGAGGAAGCGGGTGAGAGCGCCCGGGCTGCCGGTGGCGAGGTCGAAGCGGACGTCGGCGTCGTCGCCGCGGCCGAGCGCGGTGAGCTGGACGGCCGGGTCGGCGAGCAGGCGGTCGGCGACGAAGCGGCCGATGTATCCGTTGGCTCCGATCAGCAGGACCCTCATCGTGCGGCTCCCGGGGTGTGCGCGCCGGCGGAGCCTGCCACGGCGAAGGCTCCCGTCGCTGCGGGCGCTCCGGCTGTTCCGGTGGCTCCGGACGCTCCGGGTCGGGAGGTGGTCATCTGGTGTTCTCCTTCAGAGGGGTGGCGCGGACGCCTGCGGTGGCGGGCCGGGCGTGTGCGGCCGCCGCCCGGGGCGGTCACGCGCTCCGGGCGGGGGGTCGGGGCCTGCGGCCGGGCCGATGGCGGAAGGTTCACTCGGGGGCTCCCGTGGGCGCGTGGGCCGAGGCCCGGGTGAGGGTGCGGCCGGCGTGGACCAGCAGGGCCAGGGCCGCGCAGCCGCAGGCCAGGGCCGGTACGGCGGCGGTGCCCCAGGCGTTCACGAGCGTGCGGACGGGGACCGCCAGGACGGCGCAGCCGGGCAGCCGGCCGGCCAGCGGCAGGGCGAGGGCCGCCGCCTCCGTGGCCACCGCGGCGCCCAGCGCGAGGGCCGGGGCGTGCCGGTGGTGGTGTACGGCGAGCAGCCGGGCGAGCAGGAGCAGCGTGCCCAGGGTGAGGGCCTGCGGGTAGGCCGCGGGCTCCTGCAGGAGCCCGCCGCACAGCAACAGCAGTGCGGTGAGCGCGCCCAGGAACAGGGTGAACGTGCCGAACAGCAGCGGTGTGGCGGCGGCCGTGAAGTCCTGCAGGCCTCGGCTGCCGGCCAGCCTGCGGCGGGCGCCCGTGCTGAGCAGGTGGGCGCACCAGGCCGCCGGGGCGCAGGCCAGCGTGAGGGCCAGGGCGGGTGCGATGGCCGTGGGCCATGGGCCGTCCGGCGCGCCGGTCGGCAGGGCATCGGGGCCGCCCGTCAGGACGGCGTCGAGGAGGCCGTCGCCGAAGAGGGCGTACCCAAGCAGCCAGAGGGTCCACGCGCGCGTGCCGGTGCCCGTGCGCCACGCGCGCGCTGCGCCACGGCCCGCCAGCGGGCCGTGGCGCAGCAGCGCGCGTGACGAGGGCGAGGGCGAGGACACCGGCGAGGGCGACGAGGAGGCGGAGGTGTCCCTCGGTGAGGCGCAGTCCGGCGGTGGTGGCCGCGCCGAGCGCACCGGGCAGGAGGGCGAGCAGGACCCGGTCGGCCCGTACGCGGGGTACGGGCGGGGGCCCCGGCTCGGGGCACTCCTCGCCGCTGCCGCGCGGCACGCGCGCGTACAACTCCTCGGCCAGCGAGAAGACATCACGATGCCGGAACCGGGCCGCGGCCCGGTCGGTGATGCCGTGCGCCTCCAGCCCGGCGGCGATCTCCAACGGGTCCACCGCCCGCTCGCACAGCGCACGGTGCCGGTGCAGCAGGGCCTTCACGGGGTCGGCGGCACCGCGCCGGGGCGCGGTGCGCACCGGTGAGCCGGGGGCGCTCACGGGGGCCGAAGCCGCCGCGGGTCCACGCCTGTGGGGCGCGGCCCCGGTCCACGGTTCGGCGCCGCTGGGCATGCGGGGCCGGTCGGATCCGCCGAACCCGTCTTCGCCGCCGTGGTGGTCGTCGTCCTGTGCGTCCATCACGCCCCCTCCGCCGCCGCCAGTGGTGTCGCGCGCACCGGTGCGGTCGTGGCCCAGCCGGGGACGGTCCGGGGCAGGACACGGGCCGTGGGGCCGGTCCAGCGGCCGGGGACGCGGGATTCGGCGGGCGCGGCGAACGGCAGCGGTTCGCCGGCCGCGTCGAGGACCACCCGCCGGACCGGGCAGTGCGAAACGATCTGCAGGTAAATGCTGTGAAATGCCGAGACGTTCTGCTCGACGGTGAACAGCTCGAGCGCGCGGGCGCGCGCGGCGGCACCGAGGCGCTCACGGCGCTCGGGGTCGTGCAGCAGCGCCACGCACGCCTCGGCGAGCGCCCGTGGATTGCGCGGGGGCACGACGAGCCCGGTGCCGCCGATGACCTCCACCACCGCGCCGACGTCCGTGGACACCGTGGCCCGGCCGCAGAGCATGGCCTCGACGAGGCCGATGGGGAAACCCTCCACCACGCTGGACAGCACGACCACCGCGCCGGCGGCGTACGCGTCGGGCAGGGCCGGGGCCTCGGGGCCGCCGATCTCCTCGAAGGAGACCGGATTGTCGCCGACGGCGTGCGCACCGTCCGCCTCGTCCGGGAAGAGCTGTGCGGCAAGGGCCCGGCAGTGGCCGAGGTAGGCCGCGCCCTCGGGGCCGAAGGGCGCGCCGACGATTCTGAGGCGCGCCTTGGGCTCCTCCTTGCGGACCTCGGCGAAGGCGTGCAGCAGCGAGATCAGGTCCTTGGCGGGCTCGACGCGCCCGACCCACACCAGGGTGTCGGGGTCGGCGCGGTCGGGGGACTCGCCGACCTCCGCGAAACGGGCGGCGTCCATGCCCGGGTGGACCGTGCGGATCCTGGCCCGGTCGGCGCCGCACCGTTCCTGCCAGCGGCGGGCGTGCGCGTTGCCGGGTGTGAGGATCTCGGCGCGGCGGTAGACCTCGGCGGCGAGCCGGCCGTGGAAGGCCGCCAGGAGCGCTCGCACGGCGGGTGCGGCGGCGTCGGGGCCGAGGGCCAGGTAGTGCGAGCGCAGTTGCACGCCGTACTCGGTGACGAGCAGGGGTACGCCGCAGAAGTGCCGGGCGAGCAGCCCGGGGAGGGCGGCGGGGCCGCCGGCGGTGGCGTGGCTGAGGTCGGCCGCGCCGAGGCCGTCGTCGCCGTACCAGTCGAGGGAGAGGGGGCGCAGGGTGCGTTCGAGGTGCGCGGTGACGGTGAGCAGGTCGGGGACGCGCGCCTCGTGCGCCGTGCGCAGCGCGCCGGGAGCGCGGCAGGCGCGTTCCAGGGCGCGTACGGCGGCGTCCGAGCGCAGGGCACCGGCCAGTCCGCCCTTTTCGCGGGCGAGTTCCGCGAGTCCGTACAGCGCGCTGCCGAAACGGTCCGCCAGATCGGCGGACCCTGCCCCGGCCCCGTCTCCCGACGCGCCGTCGCGCGCGCTGCCGATGCCCTGGGCGGCTCCGGCGCACACCGCCGCGACCAGCTCCCCGTAGCACTCGGTGAAGCGCCGGCGCGCGCGTCGGCCGTACCCGGTCGCGTCGTCCCCGGCCGTCCACAGCGGCGCCGTACGCACCCGGCTCACCTGCGGCGGGAGCGGGACCCAGCCCTCTTCCTCCTGGCGCCGGCTGCGGCTGAGCGCGTAGATGTCGAACTCGTGCTGCTCGAGCCCGCGCACGAGCCGGTCGCACCACAGTCCGGCGTCACCGCTCACATACGGGTAGCCACCCTCCGTAAGCAGTCCGATGCGCACGTGTGCACCCCCGATCTCCCTTCTGGGGAGCCGCCGTTGTCCCGGCGGCTCGCAGCGGGACGAACGTAAGCGGACAAGGCGGTGGCGCGACGGACGGTTGTCCATCGCGCCACCAAAAGGGGTGAACGGTCGTAACTTTCGCGTGCGGGTCGCGTTCCGTCGCGCTATGAGTTCAGAGCGTCATCCGTCATGCGCGAAACGTTACGCCACGGCCGGTTCGCGCCGGGCCGCGCGGCGCCGGGCCGCCAGCTCCGGGTCGAGCGCGGGGACGGCGGCCAGGAGCTGCCGGGTGTACGGCTCACGCGGACTGTCGTACACCTCGTCGGCGGGCCCGTACTCGACGACCCGGCCGCGGCGCATCACCGCGACCCGGTCGCTGACCTGCCGTACGACGGCGAGGTCGTGGGCGATGAAGACCAGCGCGAGGCCGAGTTCCCGCTGCAACTCGCCGAGCAGGCCGACCACCTGGGCCTGTGTGGTGACGTCGAGTGCGGAGACGGGCTCGTCGCAGACGATGACGCGCGGCTCGGCGGCGAGCGCCCGGGCGATGCCGATGCGCTGGCGCTGGCCGCCGCTGAACTCGTGCGGGTAGCGGTCGTAGTGCGCCCTTTCGAGCCCCACGCGCTCCAGCAGTTCCGCCACGCGCCCCCGGACGCGCTCCTCGTCGCGTTCGCCGCGCGCGCGGAGCGGGCCGGCGATGGACTCGCCCACGCTGCGGCGGGGGTTGAGCGAGGAGACCGGGTCCTGGAAGACCATCTGGACGGCCGGGTTCACCGCCGTGTGCGGACGGCTCTCGTAGCGGATCTCGCCCGCCGTCGGCTCCAGCAGCCCGACCAGCATCCGGCCGAGCGTGGTCTTGCCGCTGCCGCTCTCGCCGACCACGCCCAGGGTCTCGCCGCGCCGGACGGCCAGCGAGACGTCGTCCACGGCCGCGAACGCCCGCTTGCCGCGCCCGAACTCGCGCCGCACCCCGGTGGCCTCCAGCACGACCTCGTCGCTGGCCCGGGAGCCGCTGCGGCGCGCGTCCACGCGCGGGACGGCGTCGAGGAGTTCGCGGGTGTACGTCTCGGCGGGCGCGGCGAGGACGGTGCCGACGGGGCCGTGCTCGACGGCCCTGCCGTGCCGCATGACGAGGATGTCGTCCACGCTCTCGGCGGCGACGCCCACGTCATGGGTGACGAGCAGCAGGCCCATGCCGGTCTCCTCGCGCAGTGTGTGCAGCAGGTCGAGGATCTGGGCCTGGACGGTGACGTCGAGGGCGGTGGTCGGCTCGTCGGCGATCAGCAGGTCCGGCTCGCAGGCGAGGGCCATGGCGATCAGGGCGCGCTGGCGCATGCCGCCGCTGAACTCGTGCGGCCGGGACCGGGAGCGCCGTACCGCGTCCGGAATTCCAACTCGCTCCAGCACCTCCACGGCACGCGCGCGTGCGGTGCGGCGCGACACGCGCGTGTGCACGCGATGGACCTCGGCGATCTGGTCGCCGATCGCGTAGTACGGGTCGAGCGAGGACAGCGGGTCCTGGAAGACCATGGCGGCCTTGGCGCCGCGCAGCCGCCGCAGTTCCTCGTCGGAGGCGTCCTGGACGTCGGTGCCGGCCACGCGGACCGAGCCGGCGACCCGCGCCCCGGTGCCCCGGTGCAGGCCCAGCAGGGCGCCCGCGACCGTGGACTTGCCGGAGCCGGACTCGCCGACGAGGGCGAGGGCGGCGCCCTTCGCCAGGCTGAAGGACAGCCCGTCCACGGCCCGCAGGGAGCCGAACTCGACGGTCAGGTCCGTCACTTCCACCAGGCTCATGCGAGCACCACCCGTCGGTCGGCCACCGCGTACAGCACATCCGCGACGGCATTGGCGAGGACCACGAAGAAGCCGATGACCAGCACCATGCCGACGACCACCGGCAGGTCCACGACCTTCACCGCGTGCACCAGCTCCTGGCCGACGCCGGGCAGGCCGAAAAGGGTCTCGGTGAGGACGGCACCGCCGACGGCCGAGCCGAAGGTGACGGCGTTGAGCGCGATGACGGACGCGGTCGCGCCGCGCAGCGCGTGCCGGACGATCACCGCGCGTTCGCCGACGCCGTACGCGCGGAAGGTGCGGATGTGGTCCTCGGCGAGGGTCTCCAGCATCGACGCCCGGGTCAGCCGGGCGAAGCCCGCCGCCTCGATGAGGGCGAGGGAGAGCCAGGGCAGCAGCAGGTTCCACGCCCACTGCTCGGGGTCGTCGGTGAAGTTCACGTACTGCGGGAAGGGCAGCAGCTGCAGCTCGCCGCAGACGACGACCATCAGGATCAGGCCGATGACGAAGACGGGCGTGGCCGTGCCCGCCAGCGTGACCGCGGTCAGGGCGCGCTCGCTGAGCCGGCCGCGCCGCCAGGCGGACAGCACACCGGTGCCGACGCCGAGCACCAGCCAGATCACCATCGCGCCGAGCACCAGCGAGAAGCTCACCGGGAGCTTGGTCAGGATGATGTCGGTGACCTGCTGGCCGTTCTGGTACGACTCCCCGAGGCAGGGCGCCGGGCAGTGCTCCACGCCGGTGCCGGTCGAGAAGTCCTGCCCGGCGAGGACGCCCTGCAGGAAATGCCAGTAGCGCACGTACAGCGGGTCGTCGAGGTGCAGTTGCTGGGCGACCTGGTGGACCTGCTCCGGGGAGCAGCGCGGGCCGCAGGTGATCTGGGCGACGTTGCCGGGGGTGACGTAGAAGACGACGTAGATGATCACCGAGAGCACGAACAGGGTGACCACGGCGCCGACGACACGGCGCAGGACGAAGCCCGTGAGGCCGCTCATGCCCGGTCCTCCTTCTTCGGTACGGCCGTCTTCGCTAGGGCCGTCTTCGGTACGGCCGTCCCGGCGCGGGCCTCCCGTTTGCGGCCGGTGCCGACGCGCAGGCGTGAGGCCGCGCGCGGGTCGAGGGCGACGCGGACGCCGTCACCGAGGACGGTCAGCGCGAGCACGGTCACGAACAGGGCGGCGGCGGGCAGCAGCAGGTACTGCGGGGCGGCCTGGTACCAGACGTCGGCGGAGGTGAGCATCTGTCCCCACGAGGGCGTCGGCGGCTTCACACCGACGCCGAGGAAGGACAGGGCCGCCTCGGTGCTGATGTTCGTCGGGATCAGCAGCGCCGAGTACGTGATGACGGGCGCGGCCAGGCCCGGGAGGAGTTCGCGTACCGCGGTGCGCCACGTGCTCCAGCCGCTGAGCCGGGAGGCGGCGACGTAGTCGAGGTTCTTGAGGGTCAGGGTCTGGGCGCGCACCATCTTCGCCGTCGTGCTCCAGCCGGAGACCAGCGAGATGATCAGGGCGACGAGGACGGGCCGCGGGAAGCCGTTCGGGACGACGGCGAGCAGCGCGAGCGCCATGATCATCAGCGGCATCGAGAGGAAGACGTCGGTGATCCGGCTCAGGACCAGGTCGGCCCAGCGGTTGCCCAGGCCGGACGCCACACCCATGGCGGCACCGAGGACCACCTGGAGGATCGTGGCCGCGAGCGCGACCCCCAGCGACACCCGCGCCCCGTAGACGAGCCGGGCGAGCATGTCGCGTCCGGTCTGCGGTTCGACGCCCAGCCAGTGGTCGGCGCTCATTCCGCCGAAGGAGCCGATGGGCACGCCCCCGCGCGCGGAGTCGATCAGCAAGGGGTGGTACGTGGTGGGGTCCTGGCCCTCCAGGGCGGTGAGCAGCGGCGCGCCGAGCGCGACCAGGACGAGCAGCGCGACGACGGCCGCGGCGACCAGGGCGGCGCGCTGCGCCCGCAGCCGCCGCCAGAACTGACGGGCCCCCGAGGCCGCCGGGACGGACGCTTCCGCCCCGGCGGTCTCGACGGCGACAAGTGCCTCGCTCACGACGCTACTTCACCGCGACCTGGGAGATGTCGAGGACACCGGTCCAGTCGCTGATGACGATGTTCTTGACGTCCTTGCCGTACAGGCGCTTGTAGACCGGGTGGAACAGCGGCACGACGAGGGCCTGCGCACCGATCTTCTTGTCCAGTGCACCCCACCGCTTGGCAGCGGCGTCAAGGTCGGTCAACTTGTTGATCGCGTCAATCTCGTCATTGACCGACTTGTCATTGAGCAGGCCCGTGTTGAAGTTCGCGCCGTCCTTGACGATCTGCCGGCCGTCGAAGATCGGGGCGAGGAAGGGACCGCCGGAGGGCCAGTCGGCACCCCAGTGCGCGAGGAAGAAGCCGGGCTCGGTCTTCACGCTGTGGATCGTGTCCCGGTAGTCGTTGTCCTCCAGGCCCTGCAGCTTGACCGTGATGCCGGCCTTCTTGAGCGCGTCCTGGACGGCGGTCGCGATCTCCGGGCTGGTCTCGAAGTCCTTGGCGTTGGAGTGGGTCAGCGTGATGGTGAGCCCGTTCTGGTAACCGGCCTGTGCGAGCAGCTCCTTGGCCTTGGCCGGGTTGCCGGACGCGCCCGCCGGGAACGGGTCGTACGGCGTGTAGCCGAAGGACTTCTGGTCGGGCAGGAAGGTGGTGGCGGGCTCGGCGAGCGCGCTGCCGCCGGCCGCGTTGACCACCGAGGAGCGGTCGACGGCGTACGCGATCGCCTGGCGCACCTTGGGGTTGTCGAACGGCTTCACGGTCGGGTTGAACGCGATGTAGTTCGTGTAGCCGAAGTGGCCGGTGCCCACCCGCGCGGCGAGGTCCTTGTCGCCGCTGACCTTGGCGAGTTCGGCCGGGCCGAGGTTGGTGTCCGTGGTGACGGCCGCGGCGTCCGCTCCCTGAGACGCGGACAGCCGCTGGTTGATCACGGAGGAGTCGAGGCCGGAGCGGACGTCGACGGTGTCCGGGTACGCGTTCCGCTGGTCGTCGGCGGACCAGTACGTGTTGCGCTCCAGCAGCAGGTGCTCGCCGTCGTTCTCGTTCTTGACGACCTTGTAGGGGCCGGAGGAGACCGGGTGCTGCTCGTACTTCGTGCCGGTGTCCTTGCTCTTGGGTACCGGCGTGAACTGCGTCTGCGTGGCGAGGAACGGGAACTCCCCCTCGGGCTTGTCGAGATGGAAGACGATGGTCCGGGCGTCCGGCGTCTCGATCGCCGAGAGCCCCTTCTTGTCCTTGTACGGCCCCTGGTAGCCGGCCGCGCCGACCAGCCAGTCCCGCAGGTAGGGGGCGCCGCCGGACAGCTCAGGGGCGAAGGAGCGCTCGATGCCGTACTTGATGTCGGCCGAGGTGATCGGCGTGCCGTCCTCGTACTTGAGGCCCTTCTTCAGGGTGTACGTCCACACGGTCGCGTCCTTGTTGGGGCGCCCGGTGTCGGTGGCGAGGTCGGGGACGACCTTGGCGCCGGCCGCGCCGTTCTCACGGTTGCGCGTGGTGAGGGTGCGGAAGACCAGCGAGGGGACGTTGCCGCCGCCGGAGGTGTAGAGGCGGGCGGGGTCGAAGTCGGTCTGCGGCTCGGAGTTCAGCACCGTGAGGGTGCCGCCCTTGTGGGGCGTGGAGTCGCCACCGGAGCCCGCATCGCTGTCCTTCGGGCCGCAGGCGGCGGCGCCCGCTGCCACGACCAGGCTGACGGATGCCGCTGCCACGCGGCGCGCTATGACGGACGGTTGACGCATCGGAATGACGACCTCTCGGAGGACTGATCGAGGATTTCTCGAAGAGTGAGACATGCGGACGAGGAGTGAGACGGCTGCGAGCAGACGTCGGCCCCGGCGTCGGGTCGTCGAAAAGCCCGCGACAGAGTCACGGACGCAGAAGGAAAGAAGAATCGCGACGCGAACGCCCGGGAGGCGGCGTCAGCGACAGTGGATGTCGGCCACGCAGATTGCGGTCACGCCGATGAGCGCCAGCTCGATGGCGGCGCTCCCACGGACGGCATGACTAGACCACATGCGCAGAAATATGAACGACCTCGCGGCTCATGTCAATGTGACGTAAGCGCTCCGGAGGCGACTCCTGTCAACTCCCGGGATATGGCCATGGATTGGGCAGACAGTGGATTCCGTCATGGTCGAGGAACTTGGTCTGCTGCTGCATGACGGGGGCGAGTTCGCCGTTCTTCTGGCAGGTCACATGACCGTAGCCCAGCCGGTGGCCGACCTCATGATTGATCAACATCTGCCGGTAGGGGTGGATTTTGTCCCCATATGTCTTGCTGCCCTGAGCCCACCTGTATGCATTGATCATCACTCGCTCGGTGGCGGCCGAGTCGCAGGAGACGTTGTCCTCCGTGGTGTCCAGCCCGGACTTGGCGCACCAGCCGGCGGTCGTGCCGGGGCTGGCCAGGGTGATCACGAAGTCGGGCTTGCCGGAGGAGATCCGCTCGAAGGTACGGGCGCCGCCGTGGGCCCAACTGCGGTCGTCGTTCAGGGTCTTCTGCACGGCTTCGGCGAACAGCGCACCGTCCAGCCCCAGCCCCTGCTCGACGTCCACGCGGTAGGTGTACTTCCGCCCGGTGCCCGGCGCCTTGTCGAACCCGGGCACGGCCTCGAACCGCCCCGGGCCCTTCAGCGTGGCGCTGAGCGGGTACGTCCGGCCCATCGCCTGTTCGTACGTCAGTGCCGCCGCGCTCACCGGGGCCGAGGGCGCCGGCTCCCCCGCAGCGCGAGTGCCACGGGCCTGGTCGGTGGCGGACCGCGACGGTGCGGCGCCGTCGTTGCGCCGCCCCTCGGCCACCTGTCCGGCGACGACCACCGCGAGCACGGTGGTGACGGCGGCCGCCGCGACACCGGTGAAGGCCCGCCCCTTGCCGCCCGAGCGCTGCGCGGGCAGCCCGACGGGAGGCTCCTCACCGCCGTCCCCTGTCGGTGCCGCCTGCGCCGACCCGGCTTCGGTGCCGGCGGGCTGTGCGTCGGTGCGGCGCGGCCCACGCGCGCGGGGGGCGAAGACGTCGACGTCCTCCAGGCCCGCGTCGGCGTCGCCGACATCACCGAAGGCGTCGAGGTACTCCTGCCGGGGCCCGCCCCGCTGCCCCGCCCGCCGCTGCCGCGGAAGCACGACACCGGGACCACCACCGGCCCCGGCCCGCCCGGCGAACTCCCCCCAGCCTCCGCCGCGTTCGCGCTGCTCGGGATGCCCACCACGCACGGGGTCACCCTCACGGAAATGGGGCACACCGTGGGCGGGAGTGCCGTCGGGAAGCGTCGGCACCCCACGCGCGGGCGTCCCGTCGGGAAAACGGGGCACACCGCGCGCGGGAGTACCGCCGGCGAAGCCCGGCACGCCGTGGGCGGGAGTGCCATCGGGGAACCGCGGCACCCCACGCGCAGGCGTCCCGTCGGGAAGCCGGGGCATGCCGTGCGCGGGCGTCCCGTCCGGAGGCCTGCGCATGCCCTGCGCCGCTCGTTCTGCTTGCTTTGCCCGCTCTGCCCGCTCTGCCCGGTCCGCTTGTTGCGCGCGCCCGCCGGCTATGTCCGCGGGCTCGTCCTTGGGGGCCGGTCCGCGGCGGCTGTGGCGTCCCACGCGGGCCTCAGCTCCCCGCGCCCGGGACGGTCACGTCGTCCGCGCCGGACGTGTGCACGGCGCCGGTGCCGCACTCCGCGGTGTCGGCCAGCAGTTCCTGGAACGCCGCGGCCACCACCTCCGGGTACTCCATCATCGCCACGTGCCCGGCGTCCGGCAGGGACACCAGGCGGGAGTCGCGGAAGGAGCGGGCGGCCTTGCGGGCCATACGGTAGGCGACGAGCTGGTCGCGGCCGCCGTAGATGAGCAGGGTCGGCGCGAGCACGCGCTCGGCCTGGCGCCACAGTCCGTGCTGCCCGCCGAGCGTGTAGGCGTTGACGATCCCGCGCGCGGAGCGGGCCATCGCGTCCCAGAAGTACGGCAGCTGCAACCGCCGCTCCAGTTCCTCGACGGCGTACTGGAAGGCCTCCGACGACACGCGCGCGGGGTCGCCGTAGCACAGGGCCATGACCCCGCGCACCCGCTGCTCGGCCGTCCACTCCTTGGTCAGGCGGGTGAACAGGGCCGCGATACCCGGCACACCGAGCAGCGCGGTCGGCGCCGCCGTGCGCTGGATGCGCAGCTCAGGCAGGGCGGGCGAGATGAGCGTGAGCGTACGGACGAGATCGGGGCGTACGGCGGCCACGCGCGTGGTGACCGCGCCGCCCAGCGAGTTGCCGAAGAGGTGGACCGGGCCACGGCCGGCCACGTCGAGATAGCGGATCACCGCGCGCGCGTGCCCGGTGACGGAGTAGTCGCCGTCGTCCGGGGGCGGGGAGTCGCCGAAGCCCGGCAGGTCGAGCGCCTCGCTGTCGACGACGCCGTCCAGCCCGGCCATCAGCTCCGACCAGTTCTGCGAGGAACCGCCGAGCCCGTGGACGTACAGCGCGGGCGGCAGGCCCTCGCGCGCGGTACGACGGGAACGGATCGACAAGGTGACGCCGGGCAGGCCCACGGACCGCAGCCGCTCGCCTTCGCCGACCCGTACGGGCGCCACCTTCGGAAGCACGCTGGCGGCCGGCACGGACGGCGACTCGGTCGAAGACATGCGGCAATGTTACGAGGTGATCACGCAGAGGTTCATGTGTTCGCTGTCACAGCGTGAGTTCGGCGTCACGGCATGGGCCGTACGTGTCCGGTGAACCGCGCGGCTGAACCGCGCGGCGAACGGCCGTCACGGCATGGCGTCCGGATCGGCTCTCTCCTAGGCTCGTACACAGGGCACCCGCATGTGGCCCCTGCTGCTTCCGGGGACGTTCGTAGGAAGGGAGCCCACCATGGCCTATGACCCCATGGAGCCCGACGAGACCGACGAGACCGACGACCTGGAGGCCGCCGGCGCGGCCGAGCAGACTGATGTGGAGGCCCCCGAGGTGGACGCCGACGAGCAACGCACGGACACTCCGCCGGACCGCGAGGACCCCTTGACCGAAGTGGACCCGGACCGGGCCGCCAACGAGGCCGATCAGCTGGAACAGGCGCATGTGGTCGCACTCGACGAGGACGACTACCGCTGACCCCGGCGGACCGCTCCGCTCCCCCGGCGGGCTCCTGCGGCCGCACAAGAAGCTGCTCAGGGGCCGATCGCGGCTTTCGTCACCGTCCGGTACGTGAAATTCTGCGCTCGCACCGCGCACACCACGGTTACCGAAAAGTACGATGGCCGCGCGGCCGACACCGCATGTGGACGACTTTGGGAGGCGGCGTGACAGCCATCGAGCAAACTGAGGCGGCACGCCCACGCGGCACCCGTCTGCCGCGCCGAGCCCGGCGGAACCAGTTGCTGGGCGCCGCCCAGGAGGTCTTCGTCGCGCAGGGCTACCACGCGGCGGCGATGGACGACATCGCCGAGCGGGCCGGTGTGAGCAAGCCGGTGCTCTACCAGCACTTCCCGGGCAAGCTCGACCTGTACCTCGCCCTGCTGGACCAGCACTGCGAGTCACTGATCCAGTCCGTGCGCACCGCGCTCGCTTCCACGACGGACAACAAGCAGCGCGTGCGCGCCACCATGGACGCCTATTTCGCGTACGTGGAGGACGACGGCGGCGCCTTCCGGCTGGTCTTCGAGTCTGACCTGACGAACGAGCCCGCGGTGCGCGAGCGCGTCGACAAGGTCACGAACGACTGCGCCGAGGCGATCTGCGAGGTCATCGCGGAGGACACCGGTCTGTCGCGCGCGGAGTCGATGCTGCTCGCCTCGGGCCTCGGCGGTCTCGCCCAGGTGGTGGCCCGCTCCTGGCTGCACAGCGACCGCAGCGTGCCGCGCGACCAGGCGGTGCAGCTGCTGACCTCGCTGGCCTGGCGGGGCATCGCCGGCTTCCCGCTGCACGGCACCGAACACCACTGACGGCCGTTTGTTCCCGGAGGCTGTTCGCTGTTGGCGTTCCGGCCCGCAGCGTGTTCGTCCCCTCACCGGGCTAATGTGTGCTGCGTACGGCGCGGAAGATCGCGCACATCACTGACCGTCGGAGGGACATAGCCGTGGAGGTCAAGATCGGCGTGCAGTACGCGCCCCGCGAGATCGTTCTGGAGAGCGGTCAGAGCGTCGAGGAGGTCGAGCGCCTGGTGAACGACGCGCTGGCCGGGAAGACGCAGCTGCTGAGCCTCCAGGACGAGAAGGGCCGCAAGGTCCTGGTGCCGGCGGACCGCCTGGCGTACGTGGAGATCGGCGAGCCGACCGTGCGCAAGGTGGGATTCGGCACGCTGTAGGCCGACCTCGCGAGAAGGGCCCGGCGGCACTCGGCCGCCGGGCCCTTCTGTGTGGACTGTGCACACGGACGGAGCACAACTCCCGCACAGCGGAGGATTGCAGTCCGCAGGTCACGGGTATGACGGGTTACGACCGTCAAGGGCAGACGTGCCGTGGGAGGGACCTCGAGATGATCCTTGAAGCGCTCGGATCCGCTGTGCTCGGTCTCGTCCTCGCCTGGGCGGCGGCGCACCGCCTGTCCCACCGGCTGCCGGCCCGCCCGCTGGTCTACTCGACGGGCATCGCCGGAGCCCTCTTCGGCGACTTCGTGACCCACACCGCACTCGGCCCCGGCGTCGACTGGCTGAGCCTCCTGGGAGCCGCGGCCATCTCCGCGGCATCCCTGTCCCTGCTCCTGCGCCCGGCGGGCAGAATCCGCCGATCAGCGACGGCGTAGCAACGGCGCCTTTGCGGCGGACGCAAGGGACTGCCCCCTGGAGGCGCGGGGCCCTCAGGCCGCGAGGCCCAGCGCAGCCATCCGCTTCGTGTGAGCCTCGGTGATCCGCGAGAACATCCTGCCGACCTCCGCGAGATCGAACCCGTCGGCGACCCCGCCCACCAGCATCGTCGACAGCGCGTCCCGGTCGGCGACCACCCGCTGGGACTGCGACAGCGCCTCGCCCATCAGCCGCCGCGCCCACAGCGCCAGCCGGCCACCGACCCGCGGGTCGGCATCGATGGCGGCCCGCACCTTCTCCACCGCGAACCCGGCGTGCCCGGTGTCGTCGAGGACCGCGAGGACCAGTTCGCGCGTGTCGGAGTCGAGCCGGACGGCGACCTCCCGGTAGAAGTCGCTCGCGATCGAGTCGCCGACGTACGCCTTGACCAGGCCCTCCAGCCAGTCCGACGGCGCGGTCTGCCGGTGGAAGCCGTCGAGCGCGGCGACGAACGGGTCCATGGCGGCCGTCGGCTCCTCGCCGATCTCGGTCAGCCGGTCCCGCAGGCGCTCGAAGTGGTGGAACTCGGCCGAGGCCATCTTCGCCAGCTCCGCCTTGTCCGAGAGGGTCGGCGCCAGCTTCGCGTCCTCCGCGAGCCGCTCGAACGCCGCCAGCTCCCCGTAGGCGAGCGCGCCGAGCAGGTCCACGACCGCGGCGCGGTACTGCGGGTCGGCGGAGGCCTGCGCCCAGTCCTGGGCAGCGATGCCCGTGGGTGCGACGGAGTCGTTCTCAGGCTTGTCAGAGCTAGTCATGAGGCGCACAATAGCCCGCTCGCGCGACCCCGGAAGTGCCTGGCTGATCAGTGTGACCACCACTACGTGACCAAATCGGCCATCGCGTGTGCGCCAATCCGGGGTATGGTGGTAATGCGCCTGCCAGAGCGCGTCGACGGTGTTCGACGTCTCCCGACAGGGCGCACGCATGAGGATGCCCGGTCGGTGGCCCGATCGGCTCCGACCCGACAGCCCTCCCTGGCCGTACGGCGCAGTACGTACGACGACCGGAGGGACACCCTCAGCGGTACGAGCGCTAGAGCGTCGGCAGAGGTCCCGTGTCATACGGCTTGCCCGAGTGGTTCGCCCGTACGGCAGCCGACGTCCCCGGCACGGTCAGACATGACCCCCGCGCTCGCCTCGCACCGCGCCACACAGAAGAGGCAGCACCCTGACTACGACGTTTCGAGAACTCGGAATCCTCCCCGAGACCGCCGAGGCCCTGGAGGCCGTCGGCATCATCACTCCCTTCCCCATCCAGGAGATGACGCTCCCGGTCGCCCTTTCCGGCACGGACGTCATCGGCCAGGCCAAGACCGGCACCGGCAAGACGCTGGGCTTCGGTCTCCCGCTCCTCGAGCGCGTCACCGTCCCCGCCGACGTCGAGGCCGGCCGCGCCGCCCCCGAGGACCTCACGGACGCCCCCCAGGCGCTCGTCGTCGTCCCCACGCGCGAGCTGTGCACCCAGGTCACCAACGACCTGCTGACGGCCGGCAAGGTCCGTAACGTGCGCGTCCTCGCGATCTACGGCGGCCGGGCCTACGAGCCCCAGGTGGAGGCCCTGAAGAAGGGCATCGACGTGGTCGTCGGCACCCCGGGCCGGCTGCTGGACCTCGCGGGCCAGAAGAAGCTCAGCCTGAAGCACGTCAAGTGCCTGGTCCTCGACGAGGCCGACGAGATGCTCGACCTGGGCTTCCTGCCCGACGTCGAGAAGATCATCGACATGCTGCCGGTCAAGCGCCAGACCATGCTGTTCTCGGCCACCATGCCGGGCGCGGTCATCGGCCTCGCGCGCCGCTACATGTCCCGGCCCACGCACATCCGCGCCACCGCGCCGGACGACGAGGGCGCGACGGTCGCGAACATCAAGCAGTTCGTGTACCGCGGTCACTCCATGGACAAGCCGGAGATGGTCGCCCGCATCCTGCAGGCCGAGGGCCGCGGACTGGCGATGATCTTCTGCCGTACCAAGCGCACGGCCGCCGACATCGCCGAGCAGCTGCAGCGCCGCGGTTTCGCCTCCGGCGCGGTCCACGGCGACCTCGGCCAGGGCGCCCGCGAGCAGGCGCTGCGGGCCTTCCGCAACGGCAAGGTCGACGTCCTGGTCTGCACCGACGTGGCCGCGCGCGGTATCGACGTCGAGGGCGTGACCCACGTCATCAACTACCAGTCCCCCGAGGACGAGAAGACGTACCTGCACCGCGTCGGCCGTACGGGCCGCGCGGGCGCCAAGGGTACGGCGATCACGTTCGTCGACTGGGACGACATCCCGCGCTGGCAGCTGATCAACAAGGCACTGGAGCTGGACTTCAACGACCCGGTGGAGACGTACTCGACGTCCCCGCACCTGTTCTCCGACCTCGACATCCCCGAGGGCACGAAGGGCATCCTGCCGCGCTCGGAGCGGACCCGTGCGGGTCTGGACGCCGAGGAGCTGGAGGACCTGGGCGAGACCGGCGGGCGTGGCGCCCGCAACCGCGGTCGCGGAGACCGTGGTGACCGTGGTGACCGAGGCGGGCGCGGTGGCCGCGCCGAGTCCGGCGCCGCGTCGGACGAGCGCGAGCGTGCGTCCCGTACACCGCGCCGTCGTCGCCGTACGCGCGGTGGCACCCCGCTGGACGCCGCCACCGCCGCGCCGGCCGCTACGACGGCTCCGGCGCCGGCCGCCGAGTCCGGCCCGGCGGAGGAGTCCGCCACGGCGCCCCGCACCCTGCGCCGCCGTCGCCGTACCCGCGGCGGGGTTTCGGCGCAGCCGGCTCCGGCCGTCGAGGCCGCGGCCGAGACCGTCGTCGAGACGGTGGCCCCGACCGAGGTCCTGGCCGCGCCGGACGCCCCGGAGACGCCGCGCCGCCGCCGCACCCGCAAGTCGGCCGAGCCGGCCGTCGTGGCAGCGGAGACGGCGCCCGTCGCCGAGCCGGTGACCGAGACGCCGGTGGCCGTGACGGAGACCGCGTCCGCGTCCGAAACGGTGACGGTCGAAGCGCCGGAGGCGAAGCCGCGCCGCCGTACGCGGAAGACGGCCGCGTCCGCCGCCGAGTCGGCCGTCGCCGCGGCCGAGAGCACCGGGAACACGGCCGAGCCCGCCCCCGAGGCCAAGCCCCGCCGGACGCGGAAGACGGCCGCCACCGCTGCCGTCGAGACCGCCGAAGGCGAAGGCACGGCCGAGGCCGCCCCCGCGACCAAGCCGCGCCGGACCCGCAAGACGGCCGCCACCGCGCCGGAGACCGCCGAGGCCCCCGAAGCCGAGGCCAAGCCCCGCCGCACCCGGAAGACGGCCGCCACCGCTGCCGTCGAGACCGCCGAAGGCGAAGGCACGGCCGAGGCCGCCCCCGCGACCAAGCCCCGCCGCACCCGCAAGACGGCCGCCACCGCGCCGGAGACCGCCGAGGCCCCCGAAGCCGAGGCCAAGCCCCGCCGCACCCGGAAGACGGCCGCCACCGCTGCCGTCGAGACCGCCGAAGGCGAAGGCACGGCCGAGGCCGCCCCCGCGACCAAGCCGCGCCGGACCCGCAAGACGGCCGCCACCGCGCCGGAAGGCACGGACGAGGCCCCCGAGGCCGAGGCCAAGCCCCGCCGCACCCGCAAGACGGCCGCCGCCGTCGTCGAGGTGGACGGCGTTGCCGAGGTGGCCGTGCCCAAGGTGCGGCGGACGCGTAAGGCCGCCGCCGCGGCGGTTGTTCCGGAGATTCCGGCGCAGGCCGCCGAGGAGCCGGAGGTCAAGCCGCGGCGTCGTACCCGCAAGGCCGCCACGGCCGTCGAGGTCGTCGAGGCCGTCGAAGGCTGATCCGGCAGTACCCGTCACCGACGGCCCGGTCCACGCTCGTGGGCCGGGCCGTCGCGCGTGTGGCGCACGGCTGGGTCGGCTGCGCTCGGGGAGAAGCCCGGCCCGTCACGGCCGCCTCCCGGTCCCGGTGCCGCCTGCCTGCTGCCTCCTGCACCTTCCCCTTCCTCGCCCGATAGCCTCTCCCCATGAGCAGGCCCGCCACCTTCGTCCCGCCCCCCGGTGCCCGTGCGTACGCGCTGTCCACCGCGCGTGGGGAGTTCGCCGTCGTCGACGCTCCGGTGGCCGACGGGGTCGAGCCCAGGGGGGTCGCGCTGTTGCTGCCGGGGTTCACCGGGAGCAAGGAGGACTTCAACCCGCTGCATGTGCCGCTCGCGCTGCGCGGGTACCGGACCGTGGCCGTGGACGGGCGCGGCCAGTACGAGTCGGACGGGCCCGAGGCCGACGAATCCGCCTACGCGCAGGAGGAGTTGGCGCGGGACGTGCTCGCGCAGGCGCAGGCGGTCGGGGCGGGGGCGCCGGTGCACCTGCTGGGGCACTCGCTCGGCGGGCAGCTCTCGCGCGCGGCCGTGCTGCTCGACCACACGCCCTTCCGCTCGCTCACCCTGATGGCGTCCGGCCCGGCGCACATCTCGGAATCCCAGCAGCAGCGCGTCAAGCTGCTGCAGGACGCGCTCACGGTGATGGACATGGCGGCGGTCTGGGACGCGATCCAGGCCATGGAGACGCCCGAGGAGACCGAGACGGCCGCGCTGGACGGCGGACTGGACGACCGGGACGACCTGCGGCGCCGCTGGCTGGGCACCAAGCCCGGCCAACTCCTCGCCACCGGACGCCAGTTGTGCACGGAACCGGACCGGGTCGCCGAACTGGCCGCCGTGCCGCTGCCGTTCCACGTCCTGTCGGGCGACAAGGACGACACCTGGCCGCTGCCCCTGCTGGACGACATGGCGGTACGGCTGCGGGCGCGGCGCACGGTCATCGAGCGCGCCGAGCACTCGCCCAACACCGACCGGCCGCTCGCCACGGCCCACGCGCTCGCCGACTTCTGGGACGACGCCACCGCTTAGCCGGCGCAGGCCGGACGGAAGACGACTGCCCTGCTCCGGCGGGGGATGCAGGGCGGGACAGTCGTCCTCAGCGGCCCACTAGTCGGTCCAGGTGGCGTGGATGGCGCAGACGCTGAAGCCGGGGCCGTAGGCGACGATCAGGGCCTTCTCACCGGCCGCCGGGGGCAGGCCGTGGGTGCGCTCGAGGACGCGGAAAACCGATACGCCACCGAGGTTGCCCTCTTCCCTGAGGGTGTCGAGGGAGTGGCGGGCGTCGTCGTCGGTGAGGCCGAGCGCGGCGGCGGTGTCCTCGATGATGGGCCGGGAGCCGGGGTGGATGACGGGGACGGTCACGGCGCGGCCGTCGAGCCACTCGCGGAGGGCGGGCATGACGTGCTTGGCCCCGCCCATGGCCGCCTTGGTGGAGTCGAAATGGAGGCCGTGGGCGTCGATGCGGCCGGCGTAGTAGTGCAGGGAGTCCGGGAGGGCGAACTCGAAGAGGCCGTCGGGCCCGTCGATGGTGAGGCCGGGGCCCAGGGCGTCGCTGCTGACGATCGTGGCGGCCGCGCTGTCACCGAACAGGGCCTTGTAGATCATGTGCTCGATCTTGCTGTCCGCGTGGTTGTAGGCCGTGGACAGCACCTCGGCGGCTACGACGAGGACGCGGGAGCCGGGGTGGAGCAGGGCCTGCTCGACCGCGCGGATGAGTGCCTGGGCGCCGCCCGCGCAGGCCGCGGTGGTCAGGGCGGCACGGCGGACGGTGGGGCGCAGGCCGAGCCGGGCCACGAGGTGGATGTCCAGATTCGGTACGGCCCAGCCGGTGGCGTGGGTGGTGATCAGGCCAGTGATGTCGGCCGGATCGAGACCATGGCGCTGGAGGATCGACCGGGCCGCGGTCTCGGCCATGTCGAGGCCGTCGGCGAAGGCACGGGGGGCGCGCTCCCCGATGGGGGCGGTGCCGTTGATGGTGGGCGAGTTCAGCGGCTGGGTGAAATACCGGGTCTGAACACCGCAGTTGCCGAGGACACGGAGGATCGCGCCGAGGCGGGGATGGTCGGGGTGATGGGTGCGGATGTCGTCGGCTATCTCGCCCGTGGTGATCTTGTGCGCGGCGAGGGTGGTGCTGGGGCGGGCGATATGGACGGGCATGGGTCCCCCCTAGGACGCGTAACCTGATTAGGGGTCAAGGTACGGCAAAGTTGGCTGGTTCGTTTCCCTGCCGTCCAGGCCATGCTCTCGTACGGCCCGCCAAACTCGGGCAAAGACTGATCTTCAGCGTGGTCAGCGAGCCTGCAGCATCGGCGGACGCGGACTCGAGCGGCGCGGACCCGGCCGAAAAATGAGGATCATGAACCTCGAGCCGGGGGCCGCGAGCGGCTGTGCCACGCACATCGTCACCCAGCCCGGCCCCTCGACCGCGTGCCGGATGGGGCGTTCGTCGCCGTCGGGATGGATCGAGGCGCCGCCCACCTCGTACAGCGGGCGGGCGAGCGGGTCGTCGAGCAGTTCCTTCTCGATCTGCCGCAGGACCTTGTCGTCGGGGCGCTGGGCGAGCGCGGCCTGGAGCTGGGGCATGACGAGCGGCGCCCAGGCGTTCGCCCAGTCGGTCAGCTGCTCGCGGCCGTCGATCAGCATCCACCGCATGGTGTTCTCGGGCGCCTGTCCGGACTCGAAGATCCGGTGGAACGGCTCGTTGCAGGTGAGCAGGTTCCAGGAGGCGTCGGTGACATAGGTCGGGTGCGTCACGCCGGTGACGGCGTCCTCCCAGGCGGCGGGGACGGCATCGCCGCTGGTGTCGTACAGGGGGCTCGGCGGATCCTCCCCGCGCGCGTAGCGGCACAGCGAGATCCACTCCTGCTCGTTGAGCGCGAACAGGCGCGCTATGTCGCGCAGCAGGTCGACGGGCGCACTGGGGTAGGTGCCGGATTCCAGGCGGTGATAGGTGCCGTAGGCCCGGTTCAGGAGCTGGTCGACCTGGAGCTGGGACAGCCCGGGGGCACGCCGGCCGGGCCCGGTCGGCCGGGTGAGGCCGTGGGTTTCGGGGGCTATGAGCGCGCGTCGGTCTTTGAGAAGGGCTTTCAGTGCTCGCTTGTTCACTGGTGCGGTTCCCCCGGCATCGTTGACGGTCAGTCAGTGTATTTAATGGTGCTGGCTTTACTCCGAAAGATCTCCCGTAGAAATCGTGTAGGTGTGTCCTGCATGCTCGGTGGTGCGTGGCGTCGGCCTGCCAGTGTGCTCACCGGTGACCACGTGGATACACCCCCCTTGCGGGAACTGATCGGTAAACCTGCGAATTACCGACCGGTATCTGCGAGCGGGGCCTCCGGGACAGAGCCGGGTGACCTACCGGTTCCCGCTCAGCGTTTCCCGTAAGGGAACCACAGCGCGGGATCCGGAACACCGTCGGCGCACCGCTGGCGCAGCCCCGGCAACCAGGCTGCGGCCGGTGCCCTCCCGCCCCACACCAGGGGCCTCGGCACCGGCCGCCGATGCGTGTTCCGCGGCAACTCCCGTGCCGGACCGCCAAGTCGGCTCCCGGCGCCGGCCGGTACCGCGTCGGCTAGTACTGCGCCTGCAAGTGCTCCCAGAAGCCGTCCCTGAGGGCGCGGCGCAGGTCCGCCTGGCCGCGCAGGGAGTACTGGAGCAGGCCCTCGGCCTCGACCAGCAGGTCCTGGTCGACGGAACCGGGCAGGTAGGGGTGGCCCGGGAGCAGCTCGACGAGGGCCTCGCGGCCACGGGAGGCCAGCCACTTCGCCGCGATCTGGGCACCGACGAAGCGGACGTCCTCGCGGCTGGGCCGGGCCCCGGCGCCGGCGTCGTACGCGAGGGCCGTCCGGCGCGAGACGTACGGCTTGAAGAACTCCAGCTCCAAGGTGCGCTGACTGTCGACCTCCCAGAGCAGCGGCTCGGCCTGGTTGCGGCCCTCGGGTGCCTCGATGCCCCACAGGTGGACCCGGGCGCCGTAGCCCTGGGCCGCCTCGACCGCCGAGACCAGGTCCTCGTCGCCGCCGAGCAGGGCCGCGTCGCTGATGGCGCGGTGCCGGGCGAGCGACTCCAGATCCGTGCGGATCAGCGAATCGACGCCCTTCTGCTGGTTGTTGGCGTTGAGGTTGCCGAGGCGGACCTTGACGTCGGGCAGTTCGGCGATGGTCTGCTGCTCGGCGGTGTGGATGCGGCGGCGGGCGCCGTCGTACCAGTAGACGCGCAGCAGCCTGCTGTCCGCGAAGATCGTGCGGGCCTTGTCGATCAGCGCCTCGATCAGGCCCTCGGCGTCGAGGTCGAAGGCCCGGCGATCCTCGGTCCCGGCGACCAGCCGGCCCGCCGCCGCGTACAGATAGCCCGCGTCGACGAAGATCGCGTGGGTGGAGGGCGTCTTCGCCACCTCGGCGAGCATGCGCTGCAGCAGCTCGTTCGTGCGGTCGATGCGGGCACCCAGGGCCGCGAGGTCGTCGTTCATCGGCTCCATTGTCCCGGTGGTCACGCTGTGAACACAACCGGTCCCGATCGGTTCCCCGAGGGGCGCGACGGCGGCACGTACCGGTCAGTAGTTAGCTGTTCGAAAAATTTCTTTAGCGTAGGGAATGTTTGTAACACGAAGCTCGTTGACTACGTACGACAGCACGTCGCACCAGTAGTTCTCCGCAGGAGGATGACCAGACGAAGGGAGAAGCCCGTGCGCTTCGAGATCAGGCGACTCGACGAGGTCGACGGCACCACCGTGGACTGCACCGTCGTGGACGCCGCCTCCGTCAACCGGATCGTTCAGCAGGCCGCAGCCATCGGACAGCGCCTGTGGATCCGCCCGGCCGAGGCCCCGGCCTCGTAACGGGAGCCACCACTCAAGCCTTCCGGGGGAGCCGGGCCGCGTCGCTCAGCTCCCCCGGATCACCTGAGTGATCCCGTTGATGATCTGCTGCACGGCGATCGCGGAGAGCATCATGCCCGCGAGGCGCGTCACGAGGACGACACCGCCGTCCTTGATGACCCGGATGATCAGCAGCGAGTAACGCATCACCAGCCACAGCACGACGTGGATCGCGAGGATCGCGGACCACACCGAGACCTGCGTGGCCACACTGCCGGCCTTCTGCACGGCCAGGATCACGGACACGATCGCACCGGGCCCGGCGAGCAGCGGCATGCCCAGCGGTACGAGCGCGACGTTCACGTCCTTGGTCTGCTTGGGCTCGTCCGTCTTCCCGGTGAGCAGGTCGAGCGCGATCAGCAGGAGCAGCAGACCGCCCGAGATCATCAGCGCCGGGACGGACACGTGCAGGTAGTCGAGGATCTGGTGGCCGAGGACACCGAAGGTGGCGATGACCCCGCCCGCCACGCAGACGGCCTGGAAGGCCATCCGCTTCTGCACCTTGGCCGGCCGGCCCGCGGTCAGGGCGAGGAAGATCGGGGTGATCCCGGGGGGATCCATGATGACAAAAAGGGTCAGGAACAAAGAGCCGAAGACGGCGAAGTCGAACATGCTGAAGAGGCCTTGCGGAAAGAAGTGACGTGATGGGGGCGTGAGTCGATGAGGCCGGCCGGCCTCAGGCTCCCCCGGTCCCCGGCACCGGGAACGCGCCGGTGGCTCGCCGGGTGATCTCCCCGTACACCTCGGGGTCGGTCGTGTACGCGCCGAGCGGCACGGTCTTGCGGCTGCCGTGGTAGTCGGAGGAGCCCGTGACCAGCAGGTCCAGCTCCTTCGCGAGGCCCCGCAGCCGTTCGCGCGCGTCGGCGTCGTGGTCCGTGTGATCGACCTCGATGCCGTCCAGGCCGGCCGCCGCCATCTCGGCGATCCGTGCCTCCGGGACGGTCCGGCCACGCTTGGCGGCGGCCGGGTGCGCAAAGACACAGACCCCGCCCGCGCCCTTGACCAGCCGGATCGCCTCGAAGGGGTCGGTCTCGTGCTTCTCCACGAAGGCCCGCCCGCCGTCGGCCAGCCACTCCTCGGTGAACGCGTCGCTCACCGTCGGTACGACGCCCAGCTCGACCAGCGCGGTCGCGACGTGCGGGCGCCCCACGGAGCCGCCCGCGGCGATCCGCTCGACCTGCTCCCACGTGACCGGCACACCGAGCGCGTTGAGCCTCGCGACCATGCCCTTGGCCCGCGGCACCCGGTCGTCGCGCACCAGCTCGCGCTCGGCGAGCAGCGCGGGCTCCGCGGGGTCGAAGAGGTAGGCCAGCAGGTGCATGGAGACGCCGTCGACACGGCAGGACAGCTCGGCCCCGGTGACCAGCGTCAGTCCCTCGGGCAGCGCGGCGATCGCCTCGCCGTAGCCACGCGTGGTGTCGTGGTCGGTCAGCGCGACGACGTCCAGCCCGGCAGCGGCGGCATTGCGCACCAGCTCGGCCGGGGTGTCCGTACCGTCGGAAGCCGTGGAGTGACAGTGCAGATCAATGCGCACAGGGACTCCAGACACCGACGATTCAAAGGGGGACACTTGATAGTACCGGTACTTTGAACGCCCGAAGGGGCGCGCGGAGCCGCGCCAGAAACCACACCGCACCCGCGCCCGCAACCCGCCGACGGCACGGCACCTGTGGCACCCCGGTGGGCGCTACGGCCGGAGCAGACGCGGCGAAAGCGCTCCGCAGGGCACCAGATCCAGCTCCGCCCCCGCCTCCCGCAGATCCGTCAGCACCAGCTCGTCGTACATCAGCAGCCCGGACTGCTGGGGCCACATCACCGCCCACAGCCACATGCCGAGCGCCTCGCCCGCGAAGACGGCGCGGTCCTCGGGGGTACGGAAGACGTGCCAGAGGGGGGTGGGGCGGCCGGCGGCCAGCACCTTGGCCTCGGGCGGCTTCTCGATGTTCATGTACGGCCCGGGGTCCGGGCCGTCGAGGCCCGCGTACCGCGCGCCGAGGCCGACGCCGAGTTCCTCGGCGACCAGGATCAGCTCCCCCGGGCCGCCGAGCGGGCCCGGCCCGGAGCAGGCCACGATGGTGGCGCGGCCTCCGCTGCGGTCGTCACCCGCGTAGGCCACACCCGTGAAGAGCCAGCCGACGGGCAGCGGCCAGGGCATCCACACCGGGACGTGGGTGCGGTGCAGGACGGCGCCGAGGGCTTCGACGCTGGGCGGGATCACGGGCTGCAGCGGATACACCGTGCCGTGCACGTCGCACTGCCACGCATCGGCGAAGAGACCGGGCGCCCTGACCCGGCCACCACACCTCGGGCAACTGGGTTCGCCCCTCATAGGGCTCCACGGTCCTACCCCTGCCCGCCCACGTCAAGGACGATCACCCGTCCGGTCCTGTGCATCACGGCGTTCCTGAAGGAGCAGCCGGAGCCGGCCCGCAAGACCTCCGTCCCGGACCCGGTCAGGGCGCTCGGCCGGCATGCAGGCACGCCTCGGCTCGCTGAAGGTGCTCGGCGGCCCGCCGGTGCTGCTCGCAGCGGACGTCCTGGTCCTGGGTCACGGCAGCCACGCCGCGCAGGACGGCGTCACCGTCTTCGCCAACTGACCGGATCCGGCCGCGCGTTGGTGAGACCGGTCACGTCGGCTCAGTCGAGCGGGACGGATCTGCGAGCGGGATCCCTCAGGTCCGTCCCGCTCGCCAGCCAGCGTTCCTGGAGGGCCTTGGCACCGTGCACCCGCTTCCAGGCGGCCTCGTTCGGGGTCATCGGCAGCAGCGGCAGGAACCGTACGGGATCCATCGGGCCGTCCAGCTCCAGATCCTCGACCAGGCCGCCGCTCTCGCCCACCAGGACCGAGGAGAAGGGGGCGCCGGGCCACAGCGCCTCGCCGGTGTCCAAGGAGGCGCCCGGAGTCACGACCAGACCCTCCACCTGCGGGGACGCGGCCAGGACGGCCAGCGGGCGCAGCACCTTGTCGGTGTCGGCGAGGCCCGCGCGGACGGAGAGGACCAGCTCGGCGCGGGGCCCCTTGACCGGGTCGGAGAGCATCGCCGTGGGGTCGGTCATGGGGTGCTGGGACATCCCGAGGGTGGCGTAGCGCAGGAGATCCCCCTCCTGGAAACGGAGCACCTCGATGCGGTCCGTGCCGAGGAAGGTGACGGCGGCGCGGGCGTCCGGTTCGCCGAGCGCGGTGCTCAACCGTGCCTCGACAAGAGGAAGAACATCAACCATGCGGTGAGCATAGAACTCGTCAGTGGCGGGCAAAGCGGCGCCTTGACAGTTCGGGCTGCTGCTACTCTGAGCCGGTGGTTCGGGCAGCGCGCGGAGGCGTCGCTCCAAGTCCCGACACCGATTTGGGGACTCCCTCACGAGGGACCGGACGGAGGAGGTGGGGCTGTCATGGATCGAAGTCGACCTGGTAGTACCACCCGCTCTTCCGACCGCTGATCTGGTCACTGGCTCAATCCCTGGCTGTCCGCCACCTCCCGTGGGCGCTGCCGTCCGGTCGATCCGGAAGAGCACTTCAATTCGCTTTGCCTGATCCGCCTGATCACCGTCAGTTCTGCGTCAGCAGCGAAGTCACCACCGCAACGGTGCGGTGCTCCCCGCTTTGTGGACGTGCCAAACATCCGCAATCAGGACCGTCCTCATTCCGGGTAGTTCCACCCGTCGCCGTGTGCTCTCGCTGCCTGCCTGCGAAGGAGCCTGCCCATGTCGATGATCCGCGACCTGCGCGCCGTGGTCCGCCCGTCCCGTCCCTCGCTGCGCAAGGACACCGGCGCGTCGTACGACACCACCCGCGACCCCGCCACCCCCTCGGCCGTCGTGGACTGCGCCGTCTACCGCGACGGCACCCGGCTCGAGAGCGGCAAGCCGCTGAGCCCGCACGAGGCCATGCGGCTGGTGCGGCGCGACGGCGGCTTCGTCTGGATCGGGCTGCACGAGCCGACCGAGGCCGAATTCGCCGGTATCGCGAGCGAGTTCGGGCTGCACCCGCTGGCCGTCGAGGACGCGGTGCAGGCCCACCAGCGGCCCAAGCTGGAGCGCTACGACGACTCGCTCTTCACCGTCTTCAAGACCATCCACTACGTCGAGCACGACCGGCTCACCGCCAACAGCGAGGTCGTGGAGACCGGCGAGGTCATGTGCTTCACCGGCCGGGACTTCTTCATCACCGTCCGGCACGGCGGCCAGGGCTCGCTGCGGGCGCTGCGCCACCGCCTCCAGGACGACCCGGAGCTGCTCGCCAAGGGCCCCTCGGCCGTGCTGCACGCCATCGCCGACCATGTCGTGGACGGCTACATCGCGGTCGCCGACGCCGTGCAGGACGACATCGACGAGGTGGAGACCGAGGTCTTCTCGCCGGGCCCGCGCGGCAAGGTCTCGCGCGGTGTGGACTCGGCGCGGATCTACCAGCTCAAGCGCGAGGTGCTGGAGTTCAAGCGGGCCGTCGCCCCGCTGCTGCGGCCCATGCAGCTGCTGAGCGAGCGGCCGATGCGGCTGATCGACCCGGACATCCAGAAGTACTTCCGGGACGTCGCCGACCACCTGGCCCGGGTCCAGGAGCAGGTCATGAGCTTCGACGAGCTGCTCAACTCCATCCTCCAGGCCAACCTGGCGCAGGCGTCCGTCGCGCAGAACGAGGACATGCGCAAGATCACCGCCTGGGCCGCGATCATCGCCGTACCGACGATGGTGACCGGTGTGTACGGCATGAACTTCGACCACATGCCGGAGCTGCACTGGAAGTACGGCTACCCGCTGGTCCTCACCGTCACGGTCGCCGCCTGTGTGGGCATCCACCGTGTGCTGAAGCGCAACGGCTGGCTGTGAGCGGGGCTGGATAGGCTGGGCGCATGACAAGCGAGCTGCCCGGCCGGGCCCTTCTCGACCAGGCCCTCATCGAGGAGGCCGCGAAGAAGTCCGGCCTCGTCTGGGTCAGGGGCGCCGGCGCCCCGGCCGCGCGTGCGCTGTGGCATGTGTGGCACGAGGGCGCGGTGTGCCTGGTCGGCGACGGGCCCGGGGAGCAGCCGCTGCCCGCGCTGGCCGACGGCGGCCTCGCCGAGGTGACCGTGCGCAGCAAGGACAAGGGCGGCCGGCTGGTGACGTTCCCGGCGACCGTGACCGAACTGGCCGCCGGCTCCGCCGCGTGGGAGGCGGTCGTTGCCGAGCTGAAGGGCAAGCGCCTGAACGCCCCGGACGGCGAGGAGATGCCGGGCCGCTGGGCCCGTGAATGCCGGGTGCTGCGGCTGGTTCCGGCCGGGTCCGTGGCGCCCTTGCCGTCCGGCAGCCTGGCCGAGGCTCCTGTGCCCACCGCGGCGACCACACGGCAGCCGGTTCCGGCGGGGCTGCCGAAGCTCCTCGCCAGGCGGCGCAGGAAGTAGCGCCCCGAAGCGAGGACCGCCGGCGGAGCGGGAGCGGCCCTACGACGTCGGCAGCTGCCTGCCGTAGTCCACCGTGTCGTCCTTCGACGGCTCGGTCACGGTGAAGTCCTTGCCCCAGTCCGAGAAGCTGAGCGTCCCCGCGCCACCGGCGCGGACCAGGCGGAGCGGGTACGGCGTGCCCTTCAGGGAGACGTCGAGGGTGCCGCCGGAGCCCTTGTCGCCGGTGATACGGATGGTCGGGGTGCCCGACTGGTCGTGGTGGCCGTCGGTCGCCAGGGAGCCGTGCAGCGTCAGCAGCCCGTCGAGCAGCACCGACTTGTCGGTGAAGCCGCTGAACTTCTTGTACGCGGGATCCTGCTGGGGCACCTTGACGTACTTGCCGTTCAGCTTGCCGGCCGTACCGTCGCCGCCACCGCCGTCGCCCGCGTGGCTCCAGAAGTCCGAGCCGGCCTTCAGATAGAGCTGCTGCCCGACCCGCAGGAGCTGGAAGGCCGCCCCCTGCGAGGTCACCGATCCGGTCCCGCCGTCGGCCTTCAGCCGCATGTCCAGCTGATACGTACGGCCACTGGTGACCACGGTCCCGGCCAGCCGTACTGCCGGTGCCGTGTCCGCCGCCGCCCGGGTCCTCGCCTGGATCTTGTCGGCGGACAGCTTGCCCACCCCGTTCGTCCCCGCGTCCGGATCGTCAGCGCCGCACCCCGTCAGCACCGCCACCCCCGTCACGGCCAGTGCGCACATCGCGGTCATCCGCGCGGTCCGGCGGATTCGGCCCGGGGGAATCGCAGTCACAGGTGAGGCTGCCTTTCTGACGAGTCCTGAGCGGCGTACGGCAGCGTACCGGTGCCCCGGCCGCCCGGCGGAGCCGGTCCGTCCGGCCTCTCCCCAAGGCGTGTCCGACCGGTACGGGCTAGCCTGAAGCGCACCCGACAGGGCAGATCAGAGTAATTCCCCAGCGCCGGGCAACACCCGCGCACACAGCAATCCACCGGCAAAGGAAGCAAGGAAGACAGAGCCATGGCAGCCGGCGCCCCCCGGATCTTCGTCTCGCACCTCGCCGGGGTCCCCGTCTTCGATCCCAACGGCGACCAGGTGGGCCGCGTCCGCGACCTGGTCGTCATGCTGCGCGTCGGCCGGCGGCCCCCGCGGGTGCTCGGACTGGTCGTCGAGCTGTCCACCCGGCGCCGGATCTTCCTGCCCATGACCCGGGTGACCGGCATCGAGACCGGCCAGGTGATCATCACCGGCGTCATGAACGTCCGGCGCTTCGAGCAGCGGCCCACCGAGCGGCTGGTCTTCGGCGAGCTGCTGGACCGGCGGGTGACGCTCGTGGAGACCGGCGAGGAGGTCACCGTCCTCGACGTGTCCGTGCAGCAGCTGCCCGCCCGCCGGGACTGGGAGGTAGACCGCGTCTTCGTCCGCAAGGGGAAGAAGGCGAGCGCCTTCCGGCGGGCCAAGGGCGAGACGCTGACCGCCGAGTGGTCCGACGTCACCGGCTTCTCCCTCGAAGAGCACGGGCAGGGCGCCGAGAGCCTGCTCGCCACCTTCGAGCAGCTGCGCCCCGCCGACCTCGCCAACGTCCTGCACCACCTCTCCGCCAAACGGCGCGCCGAGGTCGCCGCCGCGCTCGACGACGACCGGCTCGCCGACGTACTCGAAGAGCTGCCGGAGGACGACCAGATCGAGATCCTCGGCAAGCTGAAGGAGGAGCGCGCGGCCGACGTGCTGGAGGCCATGGACCCCGACGACGCGGCCGACCTGCTCTCCGAGCTGCCCGAGGAGGACAAGGAACGGCTGCTGAGCCTGATGCAGCCTGCCGACGCGGCCGACATGCGGCGCCTGATGTCGTACGAGGAGCACGCCGCCGGCGGTCTGATGACCACCGAACCGATCGTGCTGCGCCCGGACGCCACGGTCGCCGACGCGCTCGCCCGGGTCCGCAACCCCGACCTCTCCCCCGCCCTCGCCGCCCAGGTCTACGTCTGCCGCCCGCCCGACGAGACGCCCACCGGCAAGTACCTGGGCACCGTCCACTTCCAGCGGCTGCTGCGCGACCCGCCGTACACGCTCGTCAGCTCGCTCGTGGACGACGATCTGCAGACCCTGGCCCCGGACGCCGCACTGCCCGTCGTCGCCGGGTTCTTCGCCACGTACGACATGGTGGCCGCGCCCGTCGTGGACGAGGCCGGCAGGCTGCTGGGCGCGGTGACCGTGGACGACGTACTGGACCACATGCTGCCCGAGGACTGGCGGGAGACCGAGTTCCACCTGGACGACGGAGAGGGGGCGGCCACGCATGGCTCCTGAGCGCGAGAGCGGCACCCGCGAGCGCATCCCGGTGGGCGCCACGGCGGCCACCCGGCCCCGCACGCCCCGCCTGGACCAGCCGCGCCCGCCCCGTCGCCGGATCCTGCCCGAGTGGGACCCGGAGGCCTTCGGCCGGCTGTCGGAGAAGATCGCCCGGTTCCTGGGCACGGGACGCTTCATCGTCTGGATGACGGTCGTCATCATCATGTGGGTGCTGTGGAACGTCACCGTGCCCGTCGCGCTGCGCTTCGACCAGTACCCGTTCATCTTCCTGACCCTGGCGCTGTCCCTGCAGGCCTCCTACGCGGCTCCGCTCATCCTGCTGGCGCAGAACAGGCAGGACGACCGCGACCGGGTCAACCTGGAGCAGGACCGCAAGCAGAACGAGCGGTCCATCGCCGACACCGAGTACCTGACCCGGGAGATCGCCGCGCTGCGCATGGGCCTCGGCGAGGTCGCGACCCGCGACTGGATGCGCTCGGAGCTGCAGGACCTGATGAAGGAACTGGAGGAGCGGCGGCGTTCCGACGGGCACGGCGGGCATGTCGTATTCCCGGCGGAACGGTCAGATCGGCCCGCGGGACGTGACACAGACGACCGCTGAGAAGCATCCCGAAGGTCCCTCGACGCGCCGTACCATCGTCCTTATGGCTACGGAAGACGCGGTGCGTGAGGCACTGGCGACGGTGAACGACCCCGAGATCAACCGCCCCATCACCGAACTGGGGATGGTCAAATCGGTGGAGATCGGCGCGGACGGAGCGGTCGCGGTCACCGTGTATCTGACGGTTTCCGGCTGCCCCATGCGCGACACCATCACCCAGCGCGTCACCGAGGCGGTCTCCCGGGTCGAGGGCGTCACGCGGGTCGACGTCACGCTCGACGTGATGAGCGACGAGCAGCGCAAGGAGCTGGCGAGCGCCCTGCGCGGCGGCCAGGCCGAGCGCGAGGTCCCCTTCGCCAAACCGGGCAACCTCACCCGGGTCTACGCGGTCGCCTCCGGCAAGGGCGGCGTCGGCAAGTCCTCGGTGACGGTGAACCTCGCGGCCGCGATGGCCGCCGACGGCCTCAAGGTGGGCGTGGTCGACGCCGACATCTACGGCCACAGCGTGCCGCGCATGCTGGGCGCGGACGGCCGCCCGACCCAGGTCGAGAACATGATCATGCCGCCGTCGGCGAACGGCGTGAAGGTCATCTCCATCGGCATGTTCACCCCGGGCAACGCCCCGGTCGTCTGGCGCGGCCCGATGCTGCACCGGGCGCTCCAGCAGTTCCTCGCGGACGTCTACTGGGGCGACCTCGACGTCCTCCTGCTGGACCTGCCGCCCGGCACCGGCGACATCGCGATCTCCGTGGCCCAGCTGATCCCGAACGCCGAGATCCTGGTCGTGACGACCCCGCAGCAGGCGGCGGCCGAGGTCGCCGAGCGCGCCGGTTCCATCGCCGTCCAGACCCACCAGAAGATCGTCGGCGTGGTCGAGAACATGTCCGGCCTGCCCTGCCCGCACTGCGGCGAGATGGTCGACGTCTTCGGCACGGGCGGCGGCCAGCTGGTCGCCGACGGCCTGACCCGCACCACCGGTACGACGGTCCCGGTCCTCGGCAACATCCCCATCGACGTCCGCCTCCGCGAGGGCGGCGACGAGGGCAAGCCGGTCGTCCTGACCGACCCGGACTCCCCGGCGGGCTCGGCCCTGCGGGCGATCGCCGGGAAGCTGGGCGGCAGGCAGCGGGGCCTGTCCGGCCTGTCGCTGGGGATCACGCCGAAGAACAAGTTCTAGGACGGGCACGGCGGCACACACGGCGAAGGGGCACCGTCTTCCAGGACGGCGCCCCTCGTTCCTGTGCCTCTCTGTGTGATCGCGGTCAGTGGTCGCCTTCGCGTTCGTTCCCCGGGCACAGGTCGAGCGTGGTGCACAGCTGGAGCACCTCGTACGCCCCTGCGCCGTGCTCCGCACCCGGCCCGGCCTCGCCATGCGGCAGGAAGCGCCACTGCGAGGCCTTGGTGTGCCGTGTGGTGTCCGTCTTCTCCACATGAGCGTGCAGCGTGCGGGCTCTGGAGTCGTTCGTCTCCACCAGGATCTCGTCCGCGGCGATCGGGAAGTGGTCGTGCAGAAGGCACAGGCCGAACCGGTTCAGGTTCCCGTGCCTGGCCAGCACCGCCACCAGATCCCGGACGAACTCCGCGTCCTGGGGCCCCAGCCCCTCGGCTTCCTCGAAACGGGGAAGGGGGTTCCTCGGAACGGACATCGACGTGTCGGTCATGACCCCTCCGTCAAATAGTTGACGGTCCAAATAGTTGACGGTCATCGGATTCCATTATCACCCACTGACTGATTTCCTGCAATTCGGGGACAGCGGCTGATGGAGTGGGCTGACGGACCTCCTTCCGTGTGTCAGCGAGCGCCACTTGTGGCGCGCCGCTAAATTCCTCGGGGAGGAGGTTTCGGGGCGATGAAGGGAATCCAGTGGCGGCGGTTTTTACTGCTCATGACGGCGGTCATGCTGTGGTGGGGATGCTCCCCCGCGGAGGCGCGGGAGAATAGTAGCGCCAGTTGTTCGGAAAGCGGACTCGACACTACGAACACCAAGGTCGATGCCACGATCCAATTCGACGAGTACGCCAAGGGCGATTACGTCAGAATCCGTTCCGACATGACGGTCACCTTACCCCTGCACCAGTGGCGCCTGGCTCGGAATCTGACACACAGTGAGGACTCCAGGGAATACCGGATCGCAATGCACTGCCTGTTGCGCGGCTCGGACAATTCGGAGCACAACGAAGAGTGGCGCACGCAGGACCCGGTCGTGAGCTTCAAGGGCGACAAAGTGCATGTCGATTACGAATCTCTCGCCGTGATCACCAATTACAATGAAATTCAGCTCGGCCCCTGGGACATCAAAAGACAGGGGGGTAAGACGTGGCAGGTTTTCCTTCACCCGCACGCGCTCCAGAAGGCCGACTGGGAGCACGTCGATGCCGACCTGGGCGGCCTGCATTTCAATGACCGCTCCGGACTCGCATCTTCTTCCACGGAGAAAGAGCTGGTATGGCAGCATAATCCGCCCACCAGTATCCAGCTCGAAGTCGACCTCCCGTGGCAGCGTTCCTGGATCCTGAGCTACAGCCAGTCGTCCTGGAGCACGGCCGGAGTCGCGGCCTGGTGGGTGTGCGCTTCCATCGTGATCGCACTGGCAGCACTGCGCACCCAGCGGGAGTCCCGGGCCGGCGCCACCGGGCGGCCCAGCGACGGCCCGACGCAGGCGGTTCTGCAGTGGGCCGTGCTCAGCGGGGCGGTCGCCCTGATGCTGATTCTGCTCAATTCCCAGAAGCCGGTCAGCCCACATGGGTACGCCCTGGTCTGTATTGCCGCCGGCCTGGCACTCATTCTCGTCGCCCGCCCCTGGTGCGCCAGCGCGCTGGTCACGGACGTGCCGCGCACAGCCAAGGATGCGGGCGCGACCGTCGCGCCCGCATCTTTGGCGGCCCAACGGCGTCGCCAGGCCCACGCCGTCATCGGCTCGGCATCGGCCGTGGCGGCCGTCGGCTTGCTCGTGGCCCTGGCACCTGAGCTGTTCGGCCTGCCGCCGACTCTGGTGTCGAAGGGGGCGCCGACCGTCTCCAGCGAGATCGGCTACGTGCTCGTCGGGCTGGCGACCGTGTGGTTGTGGCTGGCCGCCATGACCGCGTGGGCGTGGCGCTTCGGACGTGAGGGCGCACTCCTCCCGGCCGCCTGGACCGCCCGGTGGGACAAGGCGCCGGTGCGTTGTGCCGCCGTCGTCTCCGCGCTGCTCGCGGTGGTCGCCGCAGGCCTGCTCGCCTACCTCGTCTGGGACAGCGAAAACCAATGGAAACGGGTCACCTGGCTCACCGACCAGAACACCGGAGCCAAGCACGGGCAATACGTCAGCCACTATCTGGGAGGATTCGCCGGCACCGAACTCACGTGGGTCTTCTCCTACAGCTGGGTCCTGACAGGTGTCGCACTCCTGGCCCTCTTGCACATTCGCGCCAGATCGCCACGGCCCCGGTCCGGTCGTAAGCGGGAGATGCCCGCCCTCGGCCCGGAGGGGCCGGACCTGCTGCTCACCGCGGTGGTGTTCGCCTTCACCGCGGGTCTCCAGGGCGCCAGCCTGGCGGGCAACAGCGCCCAGTACAGCCTCTGGCTCATCCTGAACATCGCCTCGCTGTTCGCGGTTCTCACCGCGGGGCGACGGTGGTCGGTACTGAGCGAGCTGGGCCCCACCTTCTACGTGAAGCGGCTGAGCACCAAGAAGCGTCGCCGTGCGCTGATGGCCAAGGCCCACGAGTACCGCAGTGTCAACCACCAGTTGGAACTGCTGGACCAGGGGCGCGTCGAAGGTGTCACACGCGAACAGCTGGAGGGCCAGCTGCACGGATTGCGCCGGTGGCTGGTGGGCGGCTGCGGCCAGAGGAACCCACCCGACCACATTTCCGTTCTGGAGACCGCACTGGCCTGGGGGCCGGATCGCCACTGGTGGGCCAACGCCGTGCACACCGCGCGTCTGGCCTTCTGCTTCGGACTCCCGGCCAGCGCAGTCCTGCTCTATCTGAAGCTGCGTGATCCCTGGGACCTGCTGCAGCTCACCTCCGAACCCACCGGAATTCCCGGGGTCGTCGCAAGTCTCATCGCCTATCAGGTGGCGTGGGCCGCAGCCGGGTTCGTCCTGGGCGCGCTGTGGCGTCTGCTCCCCGGCCGGCGCAGCGTCGTTCGCGCCTGGAGCGTGACCTTCGCCTACGCCGTGCCCGCCTGCCTGGCCGTCCTGCTCAACAGGTTCACCGACGTGGACTTCACCATTCTGCTCTTCTATTCCGTGCTCATGCTGACCATCCTGACGCTCACCAGCATCTGGATGGACACGTCGACGTTCAGGAAGGAACGGCAGTACTGGCCCAGTCGTTTCGCGTTGCTGCTGTCCATCTACCAGCTCCGGGGCTTCTCCGGACAGGTCGCCTGGCTCCTTGCCCAGGTCGGGGCGGCAGCGGCCATCTACCACGAAGTGGCCCGCGGTTAGAAGGTACGGACCGGACCGCCGCGAGGCTGCGGCGGTCCCCGCAATCCTCCGCTAGGCGGCGTACGCGGCGATGTCCTTGACCACGGCGAACCCGAGCCCGTACGCGCTCATGCCCCGCCCGTACGCCCCCAGGTGCACCCCCGCCTCGGTCGTACCGGCGAGCACCCACCCGAACTCCGACTCCCGGTAATGGAACGAGGCGGCAACCCCGTCCACCGGCAGGGAGAGCCTGGACCACTCCGGTCCCTCGAGATCGTCGGCCAGAGCCCACGCGGTCTCCGTCTGCTGCTCCAGCCAGTCGTCCCGCAGGCTGTGGTCCATCTGCCCGGGCCAGGTGAACGACAGCAGCCCCACCCCGGCCAGCCATGCCGCCGAGGAGACGGACGTCGCCTCCAGCAGCCCCGTACCGTCGGCGCTCCTGCGGGACGGCTGCGCGGCGACGGTGACCACCACCGCGAACTTCTCCCGCGGCTCACCGGCGGCACCGGTCTCACCCCGTACGGAGGGCTCGTCACCGTGCCCGATCGAACCGTGCTCGACGGCGCCGTCGGCCGCCGTACCGACCTGCATCAGCCAGCGCGGCCCGGTGAACGCCTCGTCGAGGCCGTACCACGGGAAGGGCGCCTGCAGGTATCCGTCGACCGTGCGCCGGGCGGAGGGGAACTGCTGTCCGCCCTCCGCGGCCGGCGCCTGCGCGCCCACCCGACTCGTCGTCTCCATCTGCCCGGACGCCTCCTCGCTCTCGTCGGACCGGAGCGGCCCGCCCCCCTTCGGGCGTACTCGTCCGGTCCGCACAACAACTCGGCAGCATATCCACACGTACGAGGGCCGCAGGGCAGGCATTGGATGTGTGCGTCGCGCGAACAACCTGTTCAAGCCGTATGCGACGGGGGTGCGCTATGAAACGCGTCACGTGCGCCGCACACGCCCGCGTGCGCGTGTCGGCGTCCGCCGGCCGTGGCCGGCGAAGCCGGGCGGGAACTCGGGATCAGGTGGCGTCCGCGTCGAACGGCGGCCGCTCGTCCGTGCCGGGCGCCTCGGGCTTCTTGGTCATGTCGATGCGCCCGCCCGAACCGGAACTCCCGGAACCGGAATTCGAGGACGAGGAAGAAGCGGAAGAAGCGGAAGAAGCAGCCTCGCGGTCCCAGCTGTTGACGGCGTCCGTGACGTCGGCCATCTCCTTCTTCAGGTCGAAGCCGTTGCGGATCTCCTTCAGGCCCAGCTCGTCATTGTCCAGCTGCTTGCGGATGAACGTCTTGGGATTGAGGTCCTCGAACTCGAAGTCCTTGAACTCGGGGCCCAGCTCGCTGCGGATGTCCTGCTTGGCGCTCTCCGAGAACTCGCGGATCTTCCGGATCGTCCGCATCACGTCCTGGATGACCTTGGGGAGCTTGTCAGGGCCGAAGACGAGCACGGCGATGACGACGATCGTCAGCAGCTCCATTGGCCCTATGTCATTGAACACCTGACGCTCCTTGCGTGTCCTCGGTCGCTCAACGGTACCCGGCGTCGCTGTCCCATCGGTACCGTCCCGGGGTGAGACTTGAGTCAGTTCTGCTACGCCGTGCCGAGCACCAGCGGGACCTCCCGGTCGGTGCCGTCGCGGCGCACCGTCAGCCGTAGCTCGTCACCGGGCCTGTGGGCGCGGATCTTGACGATCAGCTCCTCCGCGGTGTGCACGGGCTCGGCGTCGACCGCGGTGATGACATCGCCCGCCTTCAGACCGGCCCGGTCGCCGGGGCCGCCCCTGGTGACGGCGGGGCCGCCGCTCGCGCTCTTGCTGTCGATACGGGCACCGTCGCCGGTGTACGCCATGTCGAGCGTGACGCCTATGACGGGGTGGGTCGCACGGCCGTCGTTGATCAGTTCCTCGGCGACGCGCCTGGCCTGGTTCACGGGGATGGCGAAGCCGAGGCCTATGGAGCCGGACTGGCTGCCGTCCGAGCCGGTGCCGCCGTCGGCAGAACGGATGGCCGAGTTGATGCCGATCACCTGGGCGCGGGAGTCGAGCAGCGGCCCGCCGGAGTTGCCCGGGTTGATGGGCGCGTCGGTCTGCAGCGCGTCGACGTAGCTGACGTCGCTCCCGTCGCCCTTCTCACCGCCGGCCGTGATGGGGCGTTCCTTGGCACTGATGATGCCGGAGGTGACGGTGTTGGCCAGGTCGAAGGGGGCACCGATGGCGACGACGGGGTCACCGACCCGGACGTCGTCGGAGTTGCCGAGCGGCAGCGGGGTGAGCCCGTGCACGCCGTGGACCTGGACGACGGCGAGGTCGTAGCCGCTGTCGTGGCCGATCACCTCGGCCTTGACGGAGGCGCCGCTGCTGAACGTGACGGATATCGAGCCGCCCGATCCGGCGGGGGCGACGACGTGGTTGTTGGTGAGGATGTGCCCCTGGGTGTCGAGCACGAAGCCGGTGCCGGTGTCGGTCTGGTCGGTTCCGGAGACGTGCAGCGTGACGACGCTGGGCAGCGCGCGGGCGGCGATCCCGGCCACGCTGTTCGGTGCCCGGCCGGCGGGCACCGAGCCGGCCTGCGGCAGGTGCACATCGCCGCCGAACCCCTGCCTCTCGACATAGGCCCCGGCGACTCCGCCGACCCCCGCGCAGACAAGGGCGACCACCAGGGTCCACCCCACCACCAGCCGCCTGCTCCACCGACCGTCCTTGGCCCCGCTGCCCCCGGTCTGCTGCAGAACCCCGTGCAGAAGAGCCTGCTCCCGCGCAGACCCGGCCGCCCAGGGGTCGTAACGCCCCCAGGGGTCGGTCAGCGCGGCGCCGGGGGCGGGGGCGCCAGGGGCCGGGGCCGTCGGTGTGGGGGCTGTATGAGCCGTGGCCGCCGCTGGGTGCTGGACGGGCGGTGCGGGCGCCCAGGGGCCCGGCTCGCCGTACGGCGGAGTGCCGTAGGGGTCCGGGTCGTGCAGGGGCTTCGGACGCCCGGTGGGAGCCGCCCAGACCGTTTCCCCGGGCTCTGCCGACTCGGCCGGCAGGTCGGTCACCGCACCCCCGCTCGCCTCGGCGTCGCCCGCGTCGGCATCCCCGGTAGGGGCAGGCGCCGGCTTGGCCAGTTCGAAATCCCCGTCTTCGAAGTCTCCGTCAGCCTCAGAGGACTCAGCAGTCTCAACCGGCTCGGGCTGCTCGGGCTGCTCGGGCTGCTCGGAAGGGTCGGTCCGCTCGGGAAGCCCGGTCGAAGGCCCCGGCCTTGCCGGATCGACGTCGGTCGATGCGGTGTCCCGGCCGGTCTCGTTCGTGCGTCGCCCGGGCGGCGTCACCTCCGCCGGCCCCTCCGGTTCCTGCTCCGGCGGGACGCGGTTCCCCTCGTTCATGCTCTCCCCACAGCTGGCCGCGGCCGCACGCTTCGGCGGCGGTCGCGGAACGTCGACTGCGCCCCCGGGTCATCGCCGCGGGAACGGTCCTCACAGGATTCAACCAGGTTCGCGGGCCGTGGCGCAGTGGCCGGTCAGGGGGTTTGCGAGGGGGCGGAGGGGGACGGCGAGGGGGCGGCGGGCGCGGTGGGGGACGTGGGGGTGGGGACGGGGGCGGACAGCAGGCCGGAGCCGGTCACTCCGGGGATCGCGGACCATGCGGCGAGCGGGTAGACCACGGTGTCGTCGAGCGGACGTATCAGGGGGGAGACCGCGGCCGCACCGGCCATCACCGGCGCGGTCAGACCGCGTACCGCGTCGCCCTGGGCCTGCTCCGTGCCCAAGGACGGCACGCCGGGCACCAGCGGCGCGGACATCGACGTCGGCGCCACCGAGGTCTGCCCGAGCAGCGCACTGCCCTGGACGAGCAGCGGTCCCGTCGAGCGGCGCCGCTGGCCGGGGCTGTCTTGTGTGACCGCGCCCGCGCCCGAACCCGTACCGGCCGAGCGGGCCGGGGTGACGCTGCCGCTGCCGGCGCCGCCGCGGGCGTCCGCGGTCGTGTCGCCGGGGAAGGCGGTGGTCACGCCGCCGAGGGCGACCGCGGCCAGCGACACCGCACCGGCGGCGGCGAACGCGAACCGCAGGCCGCGCGAGGCGGAGCGCCCGTCGTCCGGGCGGCCGACGGGATGGGTACGGAAGCCGCGCTCATGCGCCGCGGGGGCGGGGACCGGGCCGTGCGGACGGGCAGGTACGTATCCGAACGCGAAGCGCTCACCGCGCGACGCTCCGAAGACGGCGGAGACGTCCTGCAGGCCGGACAGGCCGGGCAGACCGGACGCGCCACCGGAGCCGTCGTCTCTTCCGGCCGGCTCGTCCTGCGGATCGGCTCCGAAGAGACCGCCGCCGGGCGTGGACATGCCGTCGCCACCCGCGGGCAGGCCCTGGAGGCGGGCCAGGAGGCTCGCCGAGGGCGGCGGCGGGGCGGCTTCCGCGAACACGTTCTTCAGTCGGCGCTGGGCGTCCGCCTCCGCCTTGCACCGGGCACAGGTGGCCAGGTGCGCGAGGACCCGCTCGCGCGACTCATGACCCAGCTCTCCGTCCACCAGGGCGGAGAGCCGGTCTCCCAGATGCTGCTCGGCGAGGTGTGCCTTCCCGACAGGTTTCGGCCTGGATGCACTCACGCGGTCGCGCCCCCTCCTCCCAGAGCGGGGACGCGGGCCAGGAAGGAGCGCCGCTCGGCCGCGCGGGCCTCGGGAGAGCGGTGCGCGAGGGCCTTGCGGAGCTGGGAGCGGCCGCGGTGGATACGGGAGCGGACGGTGCCGAGCTTCACGCCGAGGGTCGCGGCGATCTCCTCGTACGACAGCCCCTCGATGTCGCACAGGACGACGGCGGCACGGAACTCGGGCGCCAGGGTGTCGAGGGCCTGCTGGACGTCGGCGTCGAAGTGCGCGTCGTTGAAGAGCTGCTGCGGGGTGGGCTCACGGCTGGCCAGGCGCTCGGCCGCGTCCTCGCCGAGGGCGTCGAAGCGGATGCGCTGCTTGCGCCGGACCATGTCCAGGAAGAGGTTGGTGGTGATGCGGTGCAGCCAGCCCTCGAAGGTGCCCGGCGAGTAGGTCGACAGGGAGCGGAAGACGCGGACGAAGACCTCCTGGGTGAGGTCCTCGGCGTCGTGCTGGTTTCCCGTCAGGCGGTACGCCAGGCGGTAGACCCGGGCGCTGTGCGTGCTGACGATCTCCTCCCACGTGGGCGGAGTCCACGCCTGCCCGTCCGCGTCGGTGGAGAAGGTCGCGGTCTGGGCCTCGCCTGCGGCGAAACCGGCGTGGTGGTCAGCAGCGGTGTCGGTCACGGATTTCGGCCTGCCCGCCGACCCGAGGAAGCGCCTCAGCACTCCGCCCCGGTCCTCGGGCGCAGCCGCACCTCCCCTGTCGGCTCTGGTGGTGTCCAGTGGAGCCCCTACCATAGCCACCTCGCCCGTTAGCTCCGGATAAGCGGTTTTACGAGAATTTGATACACGCTGATACGGCTCATGCGGCTGCGTCAGCAGATGCTCGGTGTCCTGATCCACCGCATTCCCCCCATCGCACAGCCGACCACCGTCTCATCCCCTTAAACGTCCGGTCCCATCTGCGGGTTCCCGACGCCAACGGATACAGTCACGCCCAGGCAACCACGGGGACAGGAGAGGGTCATTACCGGCAACCGGCAGACGAGCTGGGCGTTCGCCGACGCCTACGTCGCCGAGGACGAAGCGCTGCGCTGGGCCCGCGACCGGGCCCGCGAGGCAGGGCTGCGCTCGGTGTCGCCCGGCACGGGCGCCGCGCTGCGACTGCTCGCCGCCTCCGTGGACGCCAAGGCCGTCGCGGAGATCGGCACCGGCTGCGGGGTGTCCGGAATCCATCTGCTGCACGGCATGCGCCCGGACGGGGTGCTCACCACGGTCGACCCGGAACCGGAGCACCAGCAGTTCGCCCGGCAGGCCTTCCGTGCCTGCGGTTTCGCCAGCAACCGGGCCCGGTTCATACCGGGGCGCGCCCTGGACGTCCTGCCCCGGCTCGCGGACGCGGGCTACGACCTCGTCTTCTGCGACGGCGACCGCCAGGAGTACACCGACTATCTCGCTGAATCGTTGCGCCTGCTGCGACCTGGCGGCCTGGTGGTCTTCGAGGGCATCTTCGCGAGCGGCCGTACGGTCGACTCGGGGCCGCAGCCGACGGAGGTGCTGCGGCTGCGCGAACTGCTGCGCTCGGTGCGTGAGAGCCAGGAACTGGTCTCGTCACTGCTGCCGGTGGGCGACGGGCTGCTGTGTGCCGTCAAGCGGTGAGCGCCGTCGGGCGGTGCGGCGCCGGAAAGAGGTGAGCGCCGGTCGCCGGGGTCCGGGAACGCGGCTGCCCCAGCAGCGCGTACGATGCCGGGGCAGCCGTGAGGACTGAGTCGCTGACGTGTCAGACGACGACGTTCTTCAAGGCGTCGGCGAGCGCCGCGGCCTCGTCAGGGGTCAGCTCGACGACGAGTCGACCGCCGCCTTCGAGCGGAACGCGCATGACGATGCCCCGCCCCTCCTTGGTCACCTCGAGCGGGCCATCGCCCGTCCGCGGCTTCATGGCCGCCATGCTCGTTCCCCTTCCTGAAACCAGCTCATCGTCTGCCGAGAGCCCCCAGAGGGCATCCGCGGTTCCCGAACGGACACGCGACACCGGCATCGAACACATTGCTTCCCGGCCATTATCCCGCATCGCAGGACCCGATGACCAACATCAGTCGGCATCGCTTGGGCAACGCGCGCGAGCAAAACCACCCAATTCGGGGATGTGGCTGCGATACTGCGCCACCGCGCGGACATCCGGCGGCCGGATCCGCTCCGTTTTTCTTTGACGCAGGTCACACGTCCGCTCCGGCCCTTGGTCGGCGATCTCCGCCATGCTGTCCTTCATACATGGACGTACTGAGCGGTACGTCACCCGCGACACCGGAGGGATGTCCCATGGCCGACACCGTGCTCTACGAGGTGAGCGACGGACTCGCGACGATCACGCTGAACCGCCCGGAGGCCATGAACGCGCTGAACATCGCGACCAAGGCCGCCCTCCGGGAGGCGGCGGAATCCGCGGCCGGGGACACGGCCGTACGGGCGATCCTGCTGACCGCGGCCGGGGACCGGGCGTTCTGCGTGGGCCAGGACCTCAAGGAGCACATCGGGCTGCTGGCCGCCGACCGTGAGACGGGTGCCGGGCAGACGATGAGCACGGTCAAGGAGCACTACAACCCGATCGTCACGGCGCTCGTCGGGGCGCACAAGCCGGTGGTCGCCGCGGTGAACGGCGTCGCGGCAGGGGCGGGCTTCGGCTTCGCGCTCGCCGCGGACTACCGGATCGTGGCCGACACGGCCGCCTTCAACACGTCGTTCGCGGGCGTCGCCCTGACCGCCGACTCCGGCGTCTCCTGGACCCTGCCCCGGGTGATCGGCCCGAGCCGCGCCGCCGACCTGCTGTTCTTCCCGCGCAGCATCAGCGCCCAGGACGCGCTGGAGCTGGGCATCGCCAACCGGGTCGTGCCCTCCGCCGAGCTGCGCGCCGAGGGCGAGAAGGTGGCACGGGCGCTGGCCGAGGGGCCGACAGTGGCCTACGCGGCGATCAAGGAGGCGGTGGCCTACGGGCTGACGCACTCGCTGGTCCAGACGCTGGCGAAGGAGGACGAACTGCAGACCCGGGCGGGGCGGTCCGAGGACCACGCGATCGCCGTGCAGGCCTTCGTCAACAAGGAGAAGCCCAAGTACCTAGGCCGGTGAGCGGTCAGCGGGCGGGCTGACCGGTACGGCTGGCGCAGGCCTCCAGGTGGTCGTTGACCAGTCCGCACGCCTGCATCAGCGCGTACGCCGTCGTCGGGCCGATGAACCTGAGGCCCCGCTTCTTCAGGGCCTTGGACAGGGCCGTGGACTCCGGGGTGACCGCCTGGACGTCGGCGAGGGTCTTCGGCGCCGGGCGGGCGGCCGGGTCCGGGGCGTGGGACCAGACCAGCTCGTCCAGCTCGCCCTCGGACCAGTCGGCGAGCACGCGCGCGTTGGCGAGCGTGGCGTCGATCTTGGCGCGGTTGCGGATGATGCCGCCGTCGGCCAGCAGCCGCTCGCGGTCGTCGTCGGTGAAGGCGGCGACCTTCTCGATGTGGAAGCCGGCGAAGGCCGCGCGGAAACCCGGACGGCGGCGCAGGATCGTGATCCAGGACAGGCCCGACTGGAAGGCCTCCAGGCTGATCCGCTCGAAGAGGGCGTCGTCGCCGTGGACCGGGCGGCCCCACTCCTCGTCGTGGTACGACACGTAGTCCTCGGTGGACAGGGCCCACGGGCAGCGCAGGGCGCCGTCCGGCCCGGCGACGGCGGCTCCGTCGGTCATCGCTGGTCCTCCTGCTCGGGCTGGTCCGGGCGGGGGTGCGCGGCGGCGGCCCGCACCCCGGCCAGCGCCGACTCCAGGTCGGCGATACGGGCGTCGCGCTCGGCGAGTTCGGCGGCGAGGCGGCCGAGGGCGTCGTCGACGTCCGCCATGCGGTAGCCGCGCGGGGCGAGCGGGAAGCGCAGGCTCTCCACGTCGGCGCGGTCCACCGGGCGGTCCGCGGGCAGCGGGTCCTGGAGGCGCTCCGGCGCCACCTCGGGCAGGGGGGCGCTCTCACCGCCGCCCACCACGGCGAGTGTCACCGCGGCGACCACGACGGCCAGCGCGACGACCAGGAACAAGAACATCACCATCGCCTTAGGGTCCCCACGCTCGATGCCGGACGGTGTGCCGGACGCCGAAACTGTCTGAGTCCGATCGTGCCATGCGACTCTGACAGTTAGGGTCGCAGGCGGCTGTACTGCGGAAGGTACTAGGAGAGGTCACAGCGGATGCTCAGGCTGGGCAGGCGGGAATTCGGGCCCCACGAGCCGGTGATCATGGCGATCGTGAACCGGACCCCCGACTCCTTCTACGACCAGGGGGCGACGTTCCGCGACGAACCGGCTCTCGCGCGCGTGGAGCAGGCAGTGGCCGAGGGTGCCGCGATCATCGACATCGGCGGGGTGAAGGCCGGGCCGGGCGAGGAGGTCACGGCCGAGGAGGAGGCGCTGCGGACGGTCGGCTTCGTGGCGGAGGTACGGCGGCGCTTCCCGGACGTGATCATCAGCGTGGACACCTGGCGGGCCGAGGTCGGCGAGGCGGTGTGCGAGGCGGGGGCGGACCTGCTGAACGACGCGTGGGGCGGGGTCGACCCCGGTCTCGCGGAGGTCGCGGCGCGGTACGGGGCGGGGCTGGTGTGCACGCACGCGGGGGGCGTGCAGCCGCGGACGCGTCCGCACCGGGTGACGTACGACGACGTCATGAGCGACATCCTCGGCGTGACGGTGGGGCTGGCGGAGCGGGCGGTCGCGCTGGGCGTGCCGAGGGAATCGGTCCTCATCGACCCCGGGCACGACTTCGGGAAGAACACCCGGCACAGCCTGGAGGCGACACGGCGGCTGCCCGAGATGGTCGCGACGGGCTGGCCGGTGCTGGTCTCGCTGTCCAACAAGGACTTCGTCGGCGAGACGCTGGACCGGCCGGTGAAGGAACGGCTGATCGGCACGCTGGCGACGACCGCGGTGTCGGCATGGCTCGGCGCGCAGGTGTACCGGGTCCACGAGGTGGCCGAGACCCGGCAGGTGCTGGACATGGTCGCCTCCATCGCCGGCCACCGGGCCCCCGCGGTGGCCCGCCGCGGCCTGGCCTGACCCGCCGGGGGCTCCCACGGGGCAGGGCAGGCGGGAATTTGACGACAGGACCTAGCGGGCCGCTTCCTTCGAGACCAGGGCCACCGCTTCCTCCACGTCGTCCGTGACGTGGAAGAGGAGGAGGTCCTTCTCCGAGGCCTTGCCCTGGGCGACCAGGGTGCCGCGGAGCCAGGAGACCAGGCCGCCCCAGTACTCGCTGCCGAAGAGGACGATCGGGAAGCGGGTGACCTTCTGGGTCTGGACCAGGGTGAGGGCCTCGAAGAGTTCGTCCAGGGTGCCGAGGCCGCCGGGCAGGACCACGAAGCCCTGGGCGTACTTCACGAACATCATTTTTCTGACGAAGAAGTAGCGGAAGTTCAGGCCGATGTCGACGTAGGGGTTCAGGCCCTGCTCGAAGGGCAGCTCGATGCCGAGGCCGACCGAGACACCGCCCGCCTCGCACGCGCCCCTGTTGGCCGCCTCCATCGACCCGGGGCCACCGCCCGTGATCACCGCCCAGCCCGCGTCCACGAGGCCGCGGCCGAGCCGCACGCCCGCGTCGTACTCCGCCGAGTCCACCGGGGTGCGCGCCGAGCCGAACACGCTGATGGCGGGCGGGAGTTCGGCGAGCGTGCCGAAGCCCTCGATGAATTCCGACTGGATCCGCAGGACCCGCCAGGGGTCGGTGTGGACCCAGTCCGTCGGCGCGCGCTCGTCCAGCAGCCGCTGGTCGGTCGTGCTGGCCATCACCTGTCCGCGCCGTCGGAGGACCGGTCCGAGCTGCTGCTCGTCCGGCGGCTGCTTCTTCCCCACGGGGTTGCCGGTAGCCATGTGCGCTCCCTCCGCTTGCGGGTAGTTCGATCTCAGACTAGATCGCCGTGGGTTACAGCGGGGGGACGTACGCATGTCCGGCGTGCAGCGACGCGCTCCGCCGGCTATGCCGTGAGCCAGTTCCGCAGCCGCTCCTCGCCCGCGAGGATCTTGGCCGTCTCCACCCGCTCGTCGCGCTTGTGCGCCAAGTGCGGGTTGCCCGGGCCGTAGTTGACGGCCGGGATGCCGAGCGCGGAGAAACGGGAGACGTCCGTCCAGCCGTACTTGGGCTGCGGGGTGCCGCCCACCGCCTCGATGAAGGCCGCCGCGGCCGGGTGGGACAGGCCGGGCAGCGCGCCGCCGCTGTGGTCGTCGATCACGAACTCCGCCACCCCGCAGTCGGCGAAGACCTCGCGGACGTGCGCGATCGCCTCCTCCTCGGTGCGGTCGGGGGCGTAACGGAAGTTGACCGTGACCACGCACGCGTCGGGGATGACGTTGCCGGCCACTCCCCCACCGATGCGCACCGCGTTCAGGCCCTCGCGGTACTCCAGGCCGTCGATGACGGGGTAGCGGGGCTCGTAGGCCGCCAGGCGGGCCAGGATGGGGGCTGCGGCGTGGATGGCGTTGGAGCCCATCCAGGAGCGCGCGGAGTGCGCCCGCTCGCCCGCGGTCTTCAGCAGCACCCGCAGCGTGCCCTGGCAGCCGCCCTCGACCTGGCCGTCGGAGGGCTCCAGCAGGATCGCGAAATCGCCCGCCAGCCAGTCGGGGTGGGCCTCGGCCACATGCCTGAGCCCGTTGCGCTCGGCCTCGACCTCCTCGTTGTCGTAGAAGACGAAGGTCAGGTCGCGGTTGGGGGCCGGGACCGTGGCCGCGATGCGCAGCTGCACCGCCACGCCGGACTTCATGTCGCAGGTGCCGCAGCCCCACAGCACGCCGTCCTCGTCCAGGCGCGAGGGGACGTTGTCCGCGATCGGGACGGTGTCGATGTGGCCGGCCAGGATGACGCGCTCGGAGCGGCCCAGGTTCGTGCGGGCGATCACGTTGTTGCCGTGGCGGTCCACCGTCAGGTGCGGCAGGGCGCGCAGGGCGGCCTCGACCGCGTCCGCGAGCGGCTTCTCGGTTCCGCTCTCGGAGGGGATGTCCACGAGCTGCGCGGTGAGCGCGGCGGCGTCGAGCGTGAGGTCAAGCGAGGTGTCGGCCATGCCCCGACCCTAGCGCGCCGCCCGCCGGGACCGGTTTCGCCGACCGCGCCCCGGGTCCGCCGGCCGCGGCGCGGCTGCGTCTGCTGGATCACACTGGCCAGACCCCCGGTGAGGGCCCGGCGCGGCTCCAGTACCTTGTACGCGTGTCAGAGCCGTCCCCCACCCGTCCCAAGCGTCGCGGCCGTCTTCTTCGTTTCTCCGCGGCCCTGTTGGTCCTGTGCGGCGTCGCCGCGTACCTCGTGGTGCAGTACGTCACCGGAGGGCGGCCGCACGGCTGCACGGTGGTGTCGGACTCGGGCGACGGGACGTCGTACGAGTTCACCCCGGAGCAGGCGGTGAACGCGGCCACGATCGCGGCCGTCGGCACCGGGCGCCACATGCCCGAGCGGGCCGTGGCGATCGCGCTGGCCACGGCCATCCAGGAGTCGGGGCTGCGCAACATCCAGCACGGCGACCGGGATTCGCTGGGCCTGTTCCAGCAGCGGCCCTCGCAGGGCTGGGGCACCGCGCAGCAGATCATGGACCCGGACTACGCGGCGGGCATCTTCTACGCGCACCTGGCGAAGGTGCCGGACTACACCGACCTGCCGCTGACGCAGGCCGCGCAGCGCGTGCAGCGCAGCGGGTACCCGGAGGCGTACGCCAAGCACGAGCCGGACGCCACGCTGCTGGCGGCGGCCCTGACCGGCACCGCGGCGGCCACACTCACCTGCGACGGGCATCCGGACGGCACGGCCACGGCGACCGGTCCGGACGCGGTACGGGCCGCGCTGGTACGGGACTTCGGGCGCGACGCGCTCCAGGAGACCGGTGCCGAGGTGGGCGGTACGCCCGTGCCGTCGCCGTCCCCGTCGCCGAGCGTGACCGCCACGGCCCGGGGCCGGACCGTGACCGTGCCGGTGCCGCAGGGCACGGAGGTGGACGCGACCGGGCGCGGCGAGCGGCAGCGGGGCTGGCAGCTGGCGCACTGGGCGGTCGCGAACTCCTCGGCGCTGCACATCCAGCGGGTGTCGTACGCGGGGCGGCAGTGGACCGCCGGGAGCGACAACAGCCAGTGGAAGGCGGCCGCCTCGCAGTCCGCGGCCGGGACCGGCGGGGCGGAGCAGTCCACGAGGGCCGTCCAGATCGTGACCGGACAGTAGTACGAGAGGTCACTCCGGCGGGTTGTGCGGCGACGGTTCGCCCCGCCGGGCGGGCGTCTTGCACGTCGGTGCCTGAAACCCCGGAAATTCAAGGGCTGTAAGGATTCTGCGGGAATTCCGGCAGGCGTTCTTTGCCCGTTTTTCTCCACACCTGATAATGCGATGCGTTATCCATTCGTTACCTGGGGCGTCCGCAACCTTCGCGGGTCTCGAGCGGTAGTCACGGCGTCCGGGCCCGGACCGGACCCGGACACACACCGTTCTCTCCCGTCGAATGGAGCATCATGTCCCTCCCCCTGACCCGCCGGATCGCCCGTACCGCGCTGCTCGTCGCAGCGGGAGCGGCCGCCGGGGTCGGTGCGGCCGGCTCCGCCAGTGCGGCCCCGAGCCTGCCGACGGCGGCCCCGAACCTGGGCGGCCTGACCGCCGTGGACGCCACGCACGTCGCCGAAACCGCCAACAGTGCCGCAACGAACGCCACCACTCTCGCGGGCAACGCGGGCAGCCGGGTGGTCGGGACGGCGGTGCCGGCCGCGGGCCAGGCCGGCGGCAGCGCCGTGCGGAAGGCGGCGCCGGTGGCGCAGCAGGCCGCGGGCAGCGTCGCCGGGACGGCCGGGAACGTCCTCGGTGACGCCGCGCAGGGCGGCAGCGCGCTGCCGACGGCCAACCTGCCGGTTCAGGGGCTGGGCGGCTGACGGTCCGCCGCGCTGCCGCTGAGCTGACACCGGCGACGGGGTCCAGGGAGCTTCCTGGGCCCCGTTTCCCTGTGTGCGGGGCGTGCGCCCGCCGCGGGGCGGCGGGTGCGGCCGGGTCAGGCCGTCAGGCGCTCCGCCGCCGCCCGGATCCGCTCGTCCGTCGCCGTCAGGGCCACCCGTACGAACTTCTCGCCCGCCTCGCCGTAGAAGTCGCCCGGAGCCACCAGGATGCCGAGGCCGGCCAGGTGGGCGACCGTGGTCCAGCAGGACTCGTCGCGGGTGGCCCACAGGTAGAGGCTGGCCTCGCTGTGCTCGATGCGGAAGCCGTGGCCGAGCAGGGCCGTGCGCAGGGCCTCGCGGCGGGCCGCGTACCGCGCGCGCTGCTCGTGGACGTGGGCGTCGTCGCCGAGGGCGGCCACGACCGCCGCCTGGGTCGGCGCCGAGGTCATCATGCCGCCGTGCTTGCGGATCTCCAGCAGCGGGCCGAGGACAGCCGGGTCGCCGGCGATGAAGGCCGCGCGGTAGCCCGCCAGGTTGGAGCGCTTGGACAGGGAGTGGACGGCGACGATGCCGTCGTACGAGCCGCCGTTGACGTCCGGGTGCAGCACCGAGACCGGGTCGGCCTCCCAGCCCAGTTCCAGGTAGCACTCGTCGGAGAAGAGCAGGATGCCGTGGGCGCGGGCCCAGGCGACGATGTCCGTCAGCTCCTGCTTCGACAGCACCTTGCCCGTCGGGTTGGACGGGGAGTTCAGCCAGAGGAGCTTCAGGTCCGCCGGGTCGAGGTCGCGTGGGTCGTCGTAGACCTCGTACGCGGTGCGGGCGAGGCGGGCGCCGACCTCGTACGTCGGGTAGGCGAGGCGCGGATAGGCCACCTTGTCGCCGGGGCCGAGGCCCAGCTGGGTGGGCAGCCAGGCGACCAGTTCCTTGGAACCGACCACCGGCAGGACGTGGCGGTGGGTGATCCCGCGGGCGCCGAGACGGCGCTCCAGCCAGCCGGTGATCGCGTCCCGCAGCGCCGGGGTGCCCCAGACCGTCGGATAGCCCGGCGAGTCGGCCGCGTCCATCAGGGCCTTCTGGATCAGCTCGGGCACCGGGTCGACCGGGGTACCCACGGAGAGGTCGACGATCCCGTCGGGGTGCGCGGCGGCCGTCTTCTTGTACGGCTCCAGCTTGTCCCAGGGAAAGGTCGGCAGGCGGTCGGAGACTGCGGACACGGTCAGTGGCTCACTTTCGTACGGTGCGGCAAACGCCTCGGTCCCGTGCGGCGGTGATCGGGTGATCGGGGCCGTACGGGACCGAGGCGGCGATGCGGGCCGCTTGGCGTGTTACTCGCCCGCCTGCGGCGGCAGCGCGGCGATGAAGGGGTGGTCGCGCTCGATCAGCCCCAGCTTGCTGGCGCCGCCCGGGGAGCCCAGCTCGTCGAAGAACTCGACGTTCGCCTTGTAGTAGTCCTTCCACTCCTCCGGAGTGTCGTCCTCGTAGAAGATCGCCTCAACCGGGCAGACCGGCTCACAGGCACCACAGTCGACGCATTCGTCCGGGTGGATGTACAAGGACCGCTGGCCCTCGTAGATGCAGTCGACCGGGCACTCCTCGATGCACGCCTTGTCCTTGACGTCGACACAAGGCTGCGCGATGACGTAGGTCACGCTGTCGTTCCTCCTCGATAGGGCGCTGGCGGGCCTCCTCAGGCTCCGCCGCCTGGCGCGCGGGAGCGCGGCGTCGTCGATGCCCGCCCCTAGTATCTCCGTTCCGGGGCATGATCCGAACAGGAGGGGTGAACTGACCAGTGGAAATCTCGGCGACAGGACGCCTGGAAGTCCGAATTACCCCTGCTGACGTGGGCAAACGCGTCTCCGTACGGTGCTTGGAAGAGCCTGGAGCAACATCGGAGAAGTTCACCGACACGGTGGGTGTTCTCACATCATGGGATTCCGGCGTGCTCATGATCACACGACGGAGCGGGGAGAGTGTCCGCATCCCGGAAGCCGTCGTGGTAGCGGGCAAGGTCGTGCCGGCCGCTCCGGCACGCCGCCGGGGGCCCGCGGCCACCTACCCGGAACTCGCGCGCATCGCCTCGCGCGGCTGGCAGCCGCTGGAGAGCGAGCGGCTCGGCGAGTGGGAGCTGCGGGCCGCCTCCGGATTCACGCGGCGGGCGAACTGCGTGCTGCCGCTCGGCGATCCGGGGCTTCCGCTCGACGCGGCCCTGGCGGCCGTACGACGCTGGTACCGCGAGCGTGGTCTGCCTGCCTACGTCCAGACCGCCACCGGCGCCGAGGACACACAGGAGCTGCTGTGCGCGGAGCTGGAGCGGCGCGGCTGGGTGCGGGAGGTGACCGCCGAGGTGTGGACCGGTGCCCTGGCACCGGTCGCGGACCGGGCCGAGGGCGCGGGTGTGGCCCTCGCCCGGCAGGCGGACGAGGCATGGCTCGCCCGGTATCAGCGCAAGGGGGTGAGCGAGGTGGCCCTGCGGGTGCTCGGCACGGGACCCTCGGTGTGGTTCGCGACCGTGCCAGGGGAGGGCGGCGTGCCCCCGGCGGCCATCGGGCGGTGTGTCGTGGACGGGCGGTGGGCCGGGTTCGCCGCCGTCGAGGTGGACCCCGGCCGGCGCCGGCAGGGGCTCGCCACGCAGGTGATGGCCGCGCTGGCCCGGCGGGCCCTGGACGAGGGCGCGTCGGCGGCCTGGCTCCAGGTCGAGACGGACAACGAGAGCGCGCGGGCGCTGTACGCCGCGCTGGGCTTCAGCCCGCACCACGCCTACCACCACTACCGGGCGCCGGACGAGCAGAGCGAGCACGGTGGAAGGGCCTGAGCCGGTCATGCGTCACCCGCACCTGCCGCCCCCGCATCCGCCCCCGCCGGAGCGGTCCGCCGAGCTGCGCCGGCGGTTCGCCGAGGAGGCGCGGTCCGAGCGGCCGGATCTGTCGGCGCTGTGCCTGCTGATCGGCGCCTGCGCGGACGGCTCGCTGGACGAGGCCGGGACCGACGCCGCCCAGCTGGAGCTGGACCGGCTGGCGGGCGAGCTGCCGTACCGGCCGGGCGGGCCGCGCGCGTGGGCGGAGGCGGTACGGCGGCTGCTGGGCGCCCGCTACGGGTTCCACGGCACCGCGGGCGACTACCAGCGGCTGGAGTCCTCGCTGCTGCACGAGGTGCTGCGGCGGCGGCGCGGGCTGCCGATCCTGCTGTCGGTGGTGTGGCTGGAGGTCGCCCGCCGGGCGGGCGCTCCGGTGTACGGGGTCGCGCTGCCGGGGCACTTCGTGGTGGGGTTCGGCGCGGCGGCGGAGCAGGTGCTGGCCGATCCGTTCGACGGCGGGCGGGTGCTGACCGGGTCCGACACCGAGCTGCTGGTGGTGGGGGCCACGGGGGCGCCGCTGGAGCCGTCCATGCTGCAGCCCGCCCCGCCCCTGGAGGTCGTCCAGCGGGTCCTGAACAACGTCCGGGCCTGGGCGGCCGCCCGGCCCGAGCGGTCGGACGTGGCGCTGTGGGCCGTGGAGCTGGCGCTGCTGGTGCCGTCGCATCCGGCGCGGCTGCGCTACGAGCGGGGCCACCTGCTGGTGCAGCGGGGCGAGTTCGTCTCCGGCGCGAAGGAACTGGACGCCTACGCCGACCTGATCGAGGTCGTCGACGAGTCGACCGCCCGCAAGGTGCGGCAACAGGCCCATACCGCGCGGGCGATGCTCAACTGACCTTCAGGGCCGCTCGCTCACAGCCAGCCCTTCTCCCGCGCCGTGCGTACCGCCTCCGCCCGGTTGCGGACCGCCAGTTTCTGGATGGCCGTGGAGAGGTAGTTGCGGACGGTGCCCTGGGAGAGGTGCAGGGACTTGGCCAGTTCGGCGTTGGTCGCGCCGTCGGCCGCCGCGCGCAGCACCTCGCGTTCGCGCTCGGTGAGGGGGTTCGCACCCTCGGCGAGCGCGGCGGCGGCGAGGGTGGGGTCGATGACCCGCTCACCGGAGAGCACCTTGCGGATCGCCTCGGCGAGCTGGGCGGCCGGGGCGTCCTTGACGAGGAAGGCGTCGGCGCCCGCCTCCATGGCGCTGCGCAGATAGCCGGGGCGGCCGAAGGTGGTGAGGACGACCAGCTTGATGTGGGGGAACTCCCGGTGCACCCGGGCGGCCGCCTCGATGCCGGTGCAGCCGGGCATCTCGATGTCGAGCAGGGCCACGTCCACGCCGTGCGCGCCGACGGCGGCGAGCACCTGGTCCCCGCGCGCGACCTGGGCGACGACCTCGATGTCGTCCTCCAGGCCGAGCAGCGCGGCCAGCGCCTCGCGGACCATCGACTGGTCCTCGGCCAACAGGACCTTGATCGTGCTCGTCATGCCCCGGATCCTACGTCCCGCGAGCGGGCCGTGGGGACGCGGGCGACGAGCCGGAAACCGTGCTTGACCCGGCCTGCTTCCAGGCTGCCGCCGGCCTTCTCCAGCCGTTCCGTGAGGCCGGTCAGACCGTTGCCCGGGACGCCGCCCGCGCCGCCGGATCCGTTGTCCTCGACGCAGAGTTCGAGGACCGGTCCGTCGAGGGTCTGGCGGTGGGTGAGCTGGACGAGGCAGCGGTCGGCGCCGCTGTGCCGGACCACGTTGGTGACCGCCTCGCGCAGCGCCCAGGCGAGCGCGGACTCGGCCTCCTCCGGGACGTCGTCGAGGTCGGGGTCGGCGGGCACGTCGGCGCTGACGCCGGCGGCGGTGAGGGCGACCTGGGTGCCGGCGAGTTCGGCGCCGAGCCGGGGCCGCCGGTAACCGGTGACGGCCTCCCGCACGTCGACCAGCGCCTGGCGGCTGACCTGCTCGATGTCGGCGACCTGCTGGGCCGCCTTGTCGGGGTGGTCGGGCAGCATCCGGCCGGCCAGCTCGCTCTTCAGCGTGATCAGGGAGAGGGAGTGGCCGAGCAGATCGTGCAGGTCGCGGGCGAGGCGCAGGCGCTCCTCGTTGGCGGCGAGGTGGGCGACGGTGGCCCGGGCCTTGCGCAACTCGATGGTGGTGCGGACGAGTTGGCCGACGCCGACCATCGCGAACCCGATGAGGACGACGAGGAGCAGGGTCTCGTCCCACCCCGAGACGCCGTTGTGCCGCTCGACCACGAACATCACCACGGCGGTCGCCGGGATCGCCCAGAACGCGGCCCGCAGCGGCAGGGTCGCCCCGCAGGCCACCGAGACGTAGACGAAGAGCCCGGTCCAGGCTTCGCCGAGGGTGTAGTTCAGCAGGGGGGCGAGGACGAGCATCACCGCGAGCAGCGAGACGACGACCCTCGGGGTGAAGGGCTTGCCCATGTTCCGGAAGACCAGCGTCAGGTAGGAGACGACGAACGCGGTGAGCCCGAGCGCACCGGCCACGGTGCCGCCCGTGGTGTGGTTCCCCGAGGTCAGGTCGTGGATGGGCGAGCTGAGGAAGACCAGCCAGACGCCGATCCACAGCGCCTTGACCGCCACCTCGCGCCGGTTGCGGGGGCCCTGGCCGATCCGCACCTGGGTCTCCGGCCGCTTCTCGCCGGCCCGCCGGTCTTCCGTCATGGTGCTCACGCCTTCAGCGTGTCCTTCCGGTACAGCCAGGCCGCGCCGCCCGCGAACAGGGCGAAGTAGACGGCGAGGATGGCGATGTCCGACGCGTGCGGGGCCTGGCTCTGCTCGATCGCCCGCCCGAGAGCAGCGTACGCGTGCGTGGGCAGCCACTTCGCGATGTCCTGCATGATCTTCGGGAAGGTCGTCGTCGGCATCCACAGGCCGCCGAGGATCGACAGACCGAAGTAGATGATCATCGTGATGGGGCGGACCGCGTCACCGGAGGCGACGTAGCCGATGGCGACGCCGAGCGCGGCGAAGACCAGGCTGCCGGCCCAGATGACCCCGGTGAGGGCCAGCCACTGCCAGGCGTCCAGGTGGACGTGCTTGATCGCGGCGGCGGCCACGAACACCACGATGATCGACGGCAGGCTCACCACGGCGGCGCTGGCGGTCTTGGCGAGGACATAGCCGCGCCCGGGCAGCGGGGTCAGCCGCAGCTGCCGTACCCAGCCGTTCTCGCGCTCCTTGGCGATGCGCTCGCTGTTGCCCATCAGGACGGCGGTCAGGGCGCCGAAGGAGGCCATGGAGACCATCAGGTAGGTGGCGACGGTCAGCCCGGTGCCGTCGACCTTCTCGTTCGAGCCGGAGCTGCTGGAGAAGATCAGGAAGAGGATCGCCGGGTAGAGCACCGAGAAGAACAGGAACTTCTTGTTGCGCAGGGCACGCGCCAGTTCGAGCTTGATCAGGGCGTTCATGACTGCTTGGCCTCCTCGGCCTCCGTGATGGCGACGAAGGCCTGCTCCAGGCCGAGGCCGGCGACTTCGAGATTGCGCGGGTAGACACCGAGGCCGTACAGGGCGTGGACGGTCGCGTCGGCGTCGGTCGACTGGATGCGGACGGTCTGTCCCGACACGTCGACGGAGGTCAGGAAGGGCAGGGCGCGCAGGGCGGCCTCGTCGATGGCGCCCTCGAGGTCGAAGGCGATCCGCCGGGCGCCGGCCTTGGCCTTGATCTCGGCGGCGGTGCCGTCGGCGAGGAGCCGGCCGCGGTGCAGCACCAGGACCCGGTCGGCGATGGCGTCGGCCTCTTCGAGGTAGTGGGTGGCGAACAGGACCGTACGGCCCTGGTCGGCCTCCGCGCGCATGGTGGCCCAGAACGCCTGGCGGGCGGAGACGTCCATGCCGGTGGTCGGCTCGTCCAGGATGATCAGGTCGCTGTCGCCGGCGGTGGCGAGGGCGAACCGGACGCGCTGGGCCTGGCCGCCGGAGAGCTTGTTGACCTTGCGGTCGGCGATCTGCGTGATGCCCGCGCGGGCCATCACGTCGGCCGCCTTGTACGACTTCGGGTGCAGCGAGCAGGCCAGCTTGACCAGCTCGGCGACTGTGACCTCGTCCATCAGGCCGCCGCTCTGCAGCATGGCGCCGACGCGCCCGGCGACGATGGCCTCGCGGGGGCTGGTGCCGAAGACGTTCACCGTGCCGCTGTCGGCGTTCTTCAGGCCGAGGAGCAGGTCGAGGGTGGTGGACTTGCCGGCCCCGTTCGGGCCGAGGAGGGCGACGGTCTCGCCGGGGTGCAGCTGGAGCGAGAGCCCGTCCACGGCCCGCACGCTGCCGTACGTCTTGGTCACCTGGTCGAAGCCGACCACCGGCGTGGTGGTGGCCGGTGCCGCAGTCGTTGTCATACCCCCATGCTCGCCGAGCGGCGCCGGGGCCGGCAGTGTCGGCGGTCCTGAGAGCCGGATGACAGATGTCATGCGGATCGGGTGACAGACACGGCGAAGGGGGCGCCCGGCGGGCGCCCCCCATGTGCCGTGCGGCTAGTTCGGGTTGGTGGAGATGACCGCGACCCGGTTGGTCTTGCTCATCAGCGCCTGCCGGAGGGCGCCGTAGACGTCCTGCGGGGTGACGGGCGTCTTGCTGCCGTTGCCGCGGGTGATGAGCACGCCGTTGAAGGCCCCGCCGTAGAGCTGCTTCAGGACGTTCAGGTCGGGCTTGTCGACGAGCTTGCCGCCCACGGGCACCACCTTGAGGAACTTCCAGAGCGACTTCTCCGGGCTCATCAGGACCACGTGCCCGGCGCCCGCCTCCACCGTCACCTTGCCCGACATGGCCGGCTGCGCGAACGCCTTCATCTCGCGGTCGACCTCGGCGTTCGACACCGTCGGCTGCTTGGTGGTCGTCGGGACGGTGACCGCGGTCGCCGTGCCCGTCTCCACGAGCGTGCGGTAGGCCTGCTCGACCGCCTGGGTCGACTGGCCCGCGTCGATGGCCTTGCCCGCCTTGCCGTAGACGGCGACGGCCTGGCCGGCCTTGAAGTCGATGCCGCCCTCGACGACCGAGCCGGAGCCGCCGCCGGCCTGCGCGAGGGCGGCCTGGAGCTTCTCCTCGTCGACCGGCATCTCCGGCTCGATCACCCGCTTCTGGCCGAAGAGCGAGCCGATGACGTGGGCCGGGTTGTAGTCGCTGGTCGCGGCCTTGCTCACGGTGGCCTGGAAGTCGAACTGCAGGCCCGCGTTCTCCGGGGTGAGGGTGACCGTCTGCCCGCCGACGGACAGCTTCAGCGCCTTGTTCACCCGGCCGCCGAAGGAGTCGTCCAGCTTCTTGACGGCGTCGTCGCGGGTGCCGCCGCCGATGTCGACGCCGAGGACCGTGGTGCCCTTGGGGACGTCGGTGCGGTTCATCAGCAGTCCGGCGCAGTAGGCACCGCCCGCGACGACGACCACGCCGGCCCCGAGCAGCACCAGCTTGCTGCGGCCCTTCTTCTTCGGCGCGGCCTTCGCCTTGGGCGCGGCCGGCTCCGGCTTGGCCGGGGCCTGCGCGGCCGGGCCGCCGGATCCGGGGCCGGGGAACGGGGACTTGCCGGCGCCCGGGACGACCGGGATGCCACTGGTGACGGTGTGTCCGGAGACGTTGTCGGGGCGGTAGCCGGGTGTGCCCGGTCCGGGGGCCGGCTTCTGCGGGGTGAGGACCGCCGTGTCGTCGCTCAGCCCGCCGCCGGGACCGAGGCCGGTGGCGCCGCCCGCGGGAGCGCCGGGGGCCGCGGGACCTTCGAGGTCGGCCAGGTCGGCGAGGGCGCTGCGCGGGGGCGTGGTGCCCGGGCCGCCGGGGGCGTTGAAGACGCCGGCCGGGTTGCCGAAGGGGTCGCCCGAGTCCGGGCCGGGGCCGCCGGCCGAGGGGGCGAGGGGGCTGTCGCCGGTGACGGGGCCGCCGGTGGGGCCGGCCGGTCCCTGCGGACCGCCGGGGCCGCCGTGCCCGCGGGGGCCGTTGAAACCGCTGGGGCCGCCCGGACCGCCGGGCCCGCTCGCGCCCGTCGCGCCCGCGCCGAAGGCGTCGTGGCCGCCCGCCGCGCCGGGACCGCCGTAGCCGCCCTGGCCGTTCGTGCCGGGCGTGCCCGGAGTGCCGTAGCCGCTCCGGCCGTTCGCGCCGGACGGCCCGCCGCCGGGGCCGTCCTGGCTGCCGGTCTCCGAGAAGTACGGCAGGTCGTCCCGGCGTGGCTCGGCGGCCGAGGGGCCGGGGCGGGTGCCGGGGCCCAGGGGGCCCGCGTTCAGGGCCTCGGTGACGTCGAAGGAGCCGGTGCCGCCGCCGTGTCCGGGGGCGACCGGGCCGCCGGTGGCGCCGGGCAGGTTCTTGGCGTTGCCGGTGCCGGAGCGGGAGGCGCCCGGGACGCTCATGGAGCCGACCACACCGCCGGGACGGCCGCCGCCGGAGCGTGCGCCGGTGGTACCGGACTTACCGGACGCTCCAGGACCACCCGGACGGGCGCCCGGCACGCCGGTGGCGGCGCCGGCCGCGGTGGAACCGCCCTGGACTCCGGCCCCGTTCGTGCCGCCGCCGCCCGGTCCGCCCTTGGGGGCGGAGGACTTGCGGGGCGCGAACCAGTCGCTGGGCTTCTCGTCGGCCGGGGCTCCGGGCGCGGCGGAGGCCTCGGGGGCGGCCGGCCGCTCGGGCGCGGGCCGGGTGTCGGCGGCGGGCGCCTCGTCCCCGGCGCCCTCGGTGTCCCCGACGGGCTTGCGCACGACGACCGGCGGAATGGGCCGGGACCCGGGGATGTTGATCCGGATCCGGGTCGTCAGCGTGGTCTCGGTCTTCTTCTCCTCCGGCTGCATGCCCGAACGGCCCGCTGCCGTACCGTCGTCGGTAGCCATGGGGGTCCCGTAGGGCGGCGTGCCGGAGGGGTATGCGGCTCCGCCGCGCCCGTTGGGCCCGGAGGACGGAGTGTCAGTTTCACGACTCAAGGCAGGTTCTCCCAGTTGGCTCCGCCGCCCGTTACGACCTGACTGCTCGGGCGGCTCGGCGGCGCGCACCACCATACTGGCCACTTCTGGCGCTTATCCCATGACCGCTGAGGAAACCCACACCGGACTCGCACGTGCGCCGCACGGCGAAGTGGTACGTCACTTCCCAAGTCGGGCGGGAGCGCCGTGAGGTTGCCGTCCCGCACCGAGGGTGGCGCAGATCACAGCGAGGACCATGCCGCCCAGCAGGAAGAGGTAGGAACCTCCTCCGGCACCGAACAGGAAGTCCCCTTCGGGGCGCGAGGTGGTGAGCAGGACGACGGCGATGATCCAGCCGGCCACGGGCGCGACGGCTCCGCCGCGGCCGCCGGTGGCGCGGGCCCCGCCGAGGAACGCCCCGGCCGCGCCCGCGAGCGCGAGGAGCAGCCCGCCGGGGAACCAGGCGGCCTGGACGAGCGTCCCGGCGAAGCCGACGACGGCTCCCAGCAGGAAGAGTCCGGCATAAGCGGCGATCCGCCCGGCCGAGGGCCGTTGCAGCGGCTGGGCGAGCAGCGAGCCGGGCTGGTTGTCGCTCATACCGCCGCCTCCTCGACACCCGCGAACAGGTCGCTCTCCCCGCTCTCGGCCGTGCCGCGCACCAGTTCGTAGTACTCGGTGGTGAACAGCGGCTGGGCCAGGTGGTTGGAGAGCGCGAAGTACGGCTCGGCCACGTCGATCTGGGTGACGTGGGCGCGCATCGCGGCGGCCTTGGCGGCGGCATGGATGGTGCCGTCGACGGCGGTGGTGATCCGCTCGTCGTCCACCACGCCCGGTACGTCGGCCACGGAGGCACCCTTGTCGAACGGCAGTGCGGGCAGCTCGTCCTGGAGGCGCTCGAAGGCGGCCTCGGCGACGGAACGCGGGACGCGGTTCCAGTAGACCTTGCCGATGCGGTGCCCGCGCTCGTCCGCCAGCTCGACGGCGCGCATCGCGACACGGTGGGCCTGGATGTGGTCCGGGTGGCCGTAGCCGCCGTTGTCGTCGTACGTCACGAGGACCTGGGGGCGGACCTCCAGGATCACCTCGGCCAGGTGGCCGGCGGCCTCGTCGACGTCGGCCTGCCAGAAGCAGCCGGGGTCCTCGTTGTCGGGCAGACCCATCATCCCGGAGTCGCCGTAACGGCCGGCGCCGCCGAGCAGCCGGGCGTCGGCCACCCCGAGCGCGCGGACGGCGGCGGTCAGCTCGTCGCGCCGGTGCATGCCCAGCGCGGCCCCGGTCAGATGCCGCAGTTCCGGCGGAATGACCTCACCGCGCTCCCCGAGGGTGCAGGTGACCAGCGTCACATGGGCACCCTCGGCCGCGTACCTGGCCATGGTCGCGCCGTTGTTGATCGACTCGTCGTCCGGGTGCGCGTGCACCAGCAGCAGACGACGGGCTGGCAGTTCCGTCATGGGGACCACCCTACGAGGCACCCTGGCCCTTCGCGCCCAAGGGCGCCGGGCCGTCGCGGCTCCCCGGCCACGATGTGCGTCGCGGGGTCCGCCGGGGCGCCCCCGTGGGCAGCCGGGACCGGCGTATACGTATGCAGCAGCGTTCCTGCGCTCGCGGACGGGGTTCGCGCACACCCCCCGGGGCACGGCCCGTCAGAATTTGACGCTGCTGATCATGCTCGCCACGCTCGTCGTCAGCTGGCTGATCGTCGGGGCGACGGTCGAGGAGGCGAGGTAGAAGCCGAGCAGGATGCAGACGACCGCGTGCCCGCCCTTCAGTCCCGACTTCTTGATCAGCAGGAAGACGATGATCGCCAGCAGCACCACCGCCGAAATCGAGAGTGCCACGGCGGCTCACCTCCAAAAGTCGCCAGATCCGGATCAGTTGACCAAGTCCACGCAGACGCCAGCAGGTTCATACCCACACAGCGGTAGTGATCATAACTATCCGTACTCGCGCATCGCTCGGCGCACGGCCGCACAAGGGGGCGCATGGCCAATATGGTCAGGGTATGACGACCGAGGCTGACTCCTTCCCCCGACGGCACGCCCGGACACAGCGGTTCACGCTCGGCGCGCCGCGTTCGTTCACCGTGGCGCCCGACGGTTCACGTGCCGCGTTCCTCCGCTCCGGCTCCGGCAGTGACCGGGCCAACTCCCTTTGGGTTCTCGACCTTCCGGACGGCACCGAGCGCCCGGCCGCCGATCCGCGCACCCTTCTCGGCGGTGCCTCGGAGGAGCTGTCCGCCGAGGAGCGGGCGCGCCGCGAACGCAGCCGGGAGGGCGGTGCGGGGATCGTCGGCTACGCCACCGACGCAGCCGTGGAGTTGGCGTCTTTCGCCTTGTCAGGGCGGCTTTTCACAGCCGAGCTGCGAGCCGGGACGACGCGCGAACTGCGCGTCCCGGGACCGGTGATCGACCCGCGCCCCGCCCCCGACGGCCGGCACATCGCCTACGTCGCACAGGGCGCGCTGCGGGTCGTGGGGGCCGGCGGGGAGCAGGACCGGGCGCTCGCGGAACCGGAGTCGGAGAACGTCGTCTACGGCCTGGCGGAGTTCATCGCGGCCGAGGAGATGGGGCGTTCGCGGGGCTTCTGGTGGGCGCCGGACGGGGACCGGCTGCTCGTGGCGCGCGTGGACGACACGCCGGTGAAGCGGTGGTGGATCGCGGATCCGGCCCACCCGGAGCGTGAGCCAGTTAACGTCGCCTACCCGGCGGCCGGTACCCCGAACGCGGACGTGCATCTGTTCGTACTGGGGCTCGACGGGGCGCGCACGGAGGTCGCGTGGGACCGGGCCCGCTATCCGTATCTGGCGCGTGTGCACTGGTCAGCGGCGGGTGCACCGCTGCTGCTGGTGCAGGCGCGGGACCAGCGCAGCCAGCTGTTCCTGGCGGTGGATCCGGACACGGGGGCCACCCGGATGGTGCACGCCGATGAAGATCCGATTTGGCTGGAACTTTTCCCTGGAGTGCCCTGCTGGAGCCCCTCCGGGCAGCTTGTCCGCATCGCGGACGAGGGCGGCGCCCGGGTGCTGGCGGTCGGCGAACGTCCGCTGACCAGCGGGCAGTTGCACATTCGTGCGGTGCTGGACGTGGGCGAGGGGGACGTACTGGTTTCCGCCTCGGCGGGCGACGAGGCGGAGGCCGCCGAGATTGGCGAAGTTCATGTGTACCGCGTGAACGAACTGGGCGTGGAACGCGTGTCCCAGGAGCCCGGGGTGCACTCGGCGGTGCGGGCCGGGGACGTCACGGTGCTCACGTCCGCGACCCTGGAGCGGCCGGGCACCCGGGCGCAGGTGCTGCGTGACGGAAATCCGGTGGCCACTGTCCGGTCGTACGCCGAAGATCCTGGTTTGTCGCCCCGGGTGACCCTGATCGAGGGGGGCGCACGCCGAATTCCGTGCGCCGTGCTTATGCCGCGTGACTACCCTGGGGACACTCCCCTGCCGGTTCTGCTGGACCCGTACGGCGGTCCGCACGGCCAGCGGGTGGTCGCCGCGCACAACGCCCATCTCACCTCGCAGTGGTTCGCCGACCAGGGCTTCGCGGTGATCGTCGCCGACGGGCGGGGCACCCCGGGGCGCTCGCCTGCCTGGGAGAAGTCGATCCGGGACGAGGTCGCGGCCGTCACCCTCGAGGACCAGGTGGCCGCGCTGCACGCGCTCGCCGGGCAGTTCCCGCTGGACCTGGACCGGGTGGCGATCCGGGGCTGGTCGTTCGGCGGATATCTGGCGGCGCTGGCGGCGCTGCGCCGTCCGGACGTCTTCCACGCGGCGATCGTCGGGGCACCGGTCACCGACCTCAGGCTGTACGACACCCACTACCAGGAGCGCTATCTCGGGGACCCGGGCGAGCGGCCGGAGGTCTACCGCCGCAACTCGGTGGTGGACGACGCCGGCCTGGTCGACCCGGCCGGGCCGCACCGCCCGATGATGATCATCCATGGGCTGGCCGACGACAACGTGGTGGTCGCCCACTCCCTGCGGCTGTCCTCCGCCCTGCTGGCCGCCGGCCACCCGCACGAGGTCCTGCCGCTGTCCGGGGTCACGCACATGACCCCGCAGGAGACCGTCGCCGAGAACCTGCTGCGGCTCCAGCTGGACTTCCTGCGGCGTTCGCTGCCCCACCAGGGAAAATGACCGCCAACTGCGTTAACACGCAGGCAACTTCGCGGAAGCCGCACCGATATACGGACGCGGGAGCCTGATCAGCGTACGGCCGTGCGGGTGCCGTAAGCGGGCCGGGACGCGCCATGTCGTCCCGGCCCGCTGCCATGTCCGGTCGTCCCCGCGCGCTGCCGTGCCGGTCACGCGGGCCCGTTGCCCTGCCCGCCCTCCGCCGTGACCGCCTGCCGTTCCTCGGCGAAGTGGCAGGCCGAGTCGTGCGCGGCCGGCGAGCCGGTGCCGCGGAAGACGGCGGGGACCGCGAGCGCCGGGACCTCCACGACGCACCGCTGCTGGGCCTTCCAGCAGCGGGTACGGAAGCGGCAGCCGGAGGGGATGTCGGCCGGCGAGGGCACGTCACCGGTGAGGATGATCCGCTCGCGCCGGTCGCGGGCCTCGGGGTCGGGCATCGGGACCGCCGAGAGCAGCGCCTGGGTGTAGGGGTGCGTGGGGTGGTCGTAGATCTCGGTGTCCCGGCCGGTCTCCACGATCCGGCCCAGGTACATGACCCCGACCCGGTCGGAGATGTGCCGCACGATCGACAGGTCGTGCGCGATGAAGACGTAGGAGAGGTCGAACTCCGACTGCAGCCGGTCCAGCAGGTTGATCACCTGGGCCTGGACCGAGACGTCCAGCGCGGACACCGGCTCGTCGGCGACGATCACCTCCGGGCGCAGCGCCAGCCCCCGTGCGATGCCGATGCGCTGGCGCTGGCCGCCGGAGAACTGGTGCGGATAGCGGCTGATGTACTCCGGGTCGAGGCCGACCACGTCCAGCAGTTCCCGCACCCGGCGGCGCCGGTCGCCCTTGGGCGCCACCTCGGGGTGGATGTCGTACGGCTCCCCGACGATGTCGCCGACCGTCATCCGGGGGTTGAGGGAGGTGTACGGGTCCTGGAAGACCATCTGGATGTTGCGGCGTACGGCCTTCAGGGCGCGGCCGGACAGCCGGGTGATGTCCTCGCCCTTGAACCGGATGGTGCCGGCGGTCGGGCGCTCCAGGTGGCACAGCATCCTGGCGAGCGTGGACTTGCCGCAGCCCGACTCACCGACGATGCCGAGGGTCTCGCCCCTGGCGAGGGTGAAGTCGACGCCGTCGACGGCCTTCACGGAACCGACCTGCTTCTTGAAGAGGACGCCCCGGGTGAGCGGGTAGTGCTTGACCAGCCCACTGACCTCCAGGATCGGCTCACTGCTCGGGGCCATGCAGGCACTCCCTCCAGAAGTGGCAGGCGCTGCCCCTCAGTTCGGACACGTCGTACAGCGGCGGTACGTCCGTACGGCAGACGTCCCGGGCCATCGGGCAGCGGGGGTGGAAGGCGCAGCCGGGCGGGATGTTCGTCAGGTTCGGCGGCAGGCCCTTGATCGCGTACAGCTCCTGGCCCTTCTGGTCCAGGCGCGGGATGGAGTCGAGCAGGCCCCGGGTGTAGGGGTGGGCGGGCGCCTTGTAGATGTCGTGGACGGGTGCGGACTCGACGATCCGCCCCGCGTACATGACGGCGATCCGGTCGGCGACGTCGGCGACCACCCCCAGATCGTGGGTGATGAGGATGAGCCCCATGCGGTACTCGCGCTGCAACTCCGCGAGCAGGTCCATGACCTGGGCCTGCACGGTGACGTCCAGGGCGGTGGTGGGTTCGTCGGCGATGATCAGCGCAGGCTCCAGGGCCAGCGCCATGGCGATCATGATGCGCTGGCGCATGCCGCCGGAGAACTGGTGGGGATAGTCCCGCACCCGCTGGGCGGCGGCCGGGATCCGCACCCGTTCCATCAGCTCGACGGCCTTGGCCCGCGCGTCCTTCTTCGACATCCCCCGGTGCACGACGAACATCTCGCCCAGCTGGTCCCCCACGCAGACGACGGGGTTGAGGGCGGACAGGGCGTCCTGGAAGATCATCGCCATCCCGGCGCCCCTGATCCTCCGCCGCTCCTCTTCCTTCAGCTTCAGCAGGTCCCGCCCCTGGAAGAGGATCTCGCCCCCGGTGATCCTTGCGGGCGGCATGTCGAGGATCCCCATGACGGCCTGGGCGGTCACCGACTTGCCCGACCCCGACTCCCCGAGCACGGCGAGCGTCTCCCCGGCTTCGACCTCGTAGCTCACCCCGTTGACGGCCTTGGCGACCCCGTCCCGCATCCGGAACTCCACCTGCAGCCCCCGGACTTCGAGCAGCACCGCCCTCACCTCAGCTTCGGATCGAGGGCGTCGCGGACCGCGTCGCCGAGCATGATGAAGGCCAGGACCGTGACGGCGAGGGCGCCCGAGGGCCACAGGAGGGCGTGGGGGGCGTTGCGGACGTAGGGGGAGGAGGCCGAGATGTCGATTCCCCAGGAGACGCTCGGGGGCTTGAGGCCCACGCCGAGGTACGACAGGGTTGCCTCCAGGGCGATGTAGGTGCCGAGCGCGATCGTCGCCACGACGATGACGGGGGCCACCGCGTTGGGGGCGATGTGGCGCAGCAGGATGCGGCTGTCGGAGGCGCCGAGGGCGCGGGCGGCGTGGACGTAGTCGTTCTGCTTGGCGGTGATGACCGAGCCGCGGGCGATCCGGGAGACCTGCGGCCAGCCGAGCAGCACCATGAAACCGATCACCGGCCAGACCGTGTTGCTCGTCACCACGGAGAGGAGGACGAGACCGCCGAGGACCACCGGGATCGCGAAGAAGATGTCGGTGATCCGGGACAGGATCGCGTCCCACACCCCGCCGAAGTAGCCCGCCAGGCCGCCCAGGACCGAGCCGAGGACCGCCACCCCCAGCGTGGCCAGCACGCCGACCGTGACGGACGTACGGGCGCCGTAGACGGTGCGTGTGTAGACGTTGCAGCCCTGGCCGTCGTACCCGAAGGGGGCGCCCGGTCCCGGGCCGTCCTGGGCCTTGGCCAGGTCGCAGGTCAGGGGGGAGCCGGAGGCGATCGCCGAGGGCCACAGGGAGATGACGACCAGGAAGACGATGACCAGGGCGGAGAGCAGGAACACCGGGTTGCGGCGCAGGTCCCGCCAGGCGTCCGACCACAGCGAGCGGGCCCGTCCGGCTGAAGGATGCGGCGCCGCGGGGCCCGTGCCCTGCGGGCCGCCCGGGGTTCGCTCCAGCGTCGTCGCCTCGCTCGCCGCGAGGTCCATGGCGCCGCCCATGCCGGTGCCGGCGATCGCGCGCTCGGGTTCGTACGGCTGCTCAGGCATAGCGGATCCTCGGGTCGAGCACGGCGTACAGGAGGTCGACGAGGAGGTTGGCGACCAGGAAGACCAGGACGAGGACCGTCACGAAGCCGACGACCGTCTGGGTGTTCTGCCGCAGGATGCCCTGGTAGAGCTGGTAGCCGACGCCGTGGATGTTGAAGATGCGCTCGGTGACGATCGCGCCGCCCATCAGCGCGCCGATGTCGGTGCCGATGAAGGTGACCACGGGGATGAGCGAGTTGCGCAGCAGGTGCCGTACGACGACCCGGCGCCTCGGCAGGCCCTTGGCGATGGCCGTGCGGACGTAGTCGGACCGCTTGTTCTCGGCGATCGAGGTGCGGGTGAGCCGGGTGACGTAGGCCAGCGAGACGGAGGCCAGCACCAGGCCCGGCACGATCAGCTCGCCGAACGTGGCGGCCGGTGAGACGGACGGCCTGATCCAGCCCCACTGGACGCCGAGCAGCAGCTGCAGCAGCAGACCGGTGACGAAGGTGGGCACGGAGATGACCACCAGGGTGCCGAGCAGGACGCCGGTGTCGACGGGCCGGCCGCGGCGCAGGCCCGTCACCACGCCCAGCGTGATCCCGATGACGATCTCGAGGAGGATGGCCACGACGGTCAGCCGGATCGTGACGGGGAACGCCGTCGACATCAGCTCGGTGACCTTCTGCCCGTTGAACGCCGTACCGAAGTCGCCGGTGAAGACGTTGCCCATGTAGGTCGCGTACTGCTGCCAGATGGGCTTGTCCAAGCCGAACTCCCGCTTCAGCTGGGCGGCCGTCGCCGGATCGCACGCCCGCTCACCGCACAGGCCCGCGATCGGATCACCCATCACGTTGACCATCAGGAAGATCAGCAGCGTCGACCCCACGAACACCGGGATCATCTGCAGCAGCCGCCGCACGACATAGCGCCCCATGCGGCTCAGCCGACCTTGATCTCGTTGTAGACCGGCACGCTGAAGGGATTGAGCGCCACGTGGGACAGCCGGGCGGAGTAACCGGCGCTGCCGTTCTGGTACCAGAGCGGGATGGCCGCCATGTTGTCGCGGACGACCTTCTCGGCCTGCTGGAAGAGCGCGACGGCCCGGGGCCGGGCGGTCTCGGCGTTGGCCCGGTCCACGAGCCGGTCGAACTGCTGGTTCGACCACTTGCCGTCGTTGGAGGAGGCGTTCGTGTAGTACAGGGGCTGCAGGAAGTTCTGGATCAACGGGTAGTCCATCTGCCAGCCGGCCCGGAAGGGGCCGGTCATCTTGTGCTGCCCGATCTGGTTGCGGAAGTCGGCGAAGGTGCCGACCGGATCGCCCACGCAGGCCTTGTCGTCGCCCAGGGCGTTGTTGACGGAGTTGCACACGGCGTCCACCCATTGCCGGTGCGAGCCCGAGTCCGCGTTGTAGGCGATCTTGAGCTGGCCGCCGGGGAACCCGCCGCCCTCCTGGATGAGCCTCTTGGCCCGCACCGGGTCGTAGTCGCAGGCGGGGCCGCACAGTCCGGCCTGGAAGCCGCCGGCCACCCCGAGGACCGGGGAGGTCCAGTCGGTGGCCGGGGTGCGGGTGCCGCGGAAGATGGTCCCGGTGATCTGCTTGCGGTTGATCGCCATGGACAGGCCCGTGCGGACCTTCCGCGCCCCGCTCGTGTTCCACTTCGGGTCGTAGTAGGGGAAGGCCAGGGTTTGCAGGATGCCGGCCGGGGTGTTGATGTAGCGGCCGTTCAGGTCGGTCCCGACGTTCTTGAGCTGGGTGGCGGGCACGTCGTCGACCAGGTCGAGGTTGCCGGCCAGCACGTCGGTGTAGGCGGTGTTGTTGTCGGTGTAGACGAGGAGCGTGACGCCGGCGTTCCGCGCGGGGTCGGGCCCGGGGTAGCCGGCCCACTTCCTCAGGGTCATGGCGGAGCCCTTGGTGTACGACGCGATCTCGTAGGGCCCGTCGCCGACCGGCTTGCTCAGCCAGGCCGCGTGGTCGGTGAAGAACGCGCGCGGGAGCGGGGCGTAGGCCATGTAGCCGAGGGTGTCGGGGAAGCTGGAGAACTTCTGGGCCAGCCGGACGGTGAAGGTCCTCGGGCCGGTGACCCGGAGCCCGGAGAGGGTGCCGGCCCGCTGGGGGCCGCTGTCGGGGTGGACCTTGTCGTAGCCCTCGATGTAGCCGAAGAAGTACGCGTTCTTCTGGTTGTTCCTCAGGCTCGCCCCGTAGTTCCAGGCGTCCACGAAGGACCTGGCGGTCACCGGCTCGCCGTTGCTGAACCTCCAGCCGCTCTTGACGGTGATCGTGAAGTTCCGTGAGTCCGGGGTGTCGATGCGCTCGGCGAGCATGTTCTGCGCCTTGCCGGTCCTCGGGTCGTACTTCTTCAGGCCCCGGAAGATCATGTCGAGGACCTTGCCGCCCTGCACCTCGTTGGTGTTGGTGGGCTCGAGCGGGTTCTGCGGGTCGCCCCAGGACGAGGTCAGCACCCCGGCACCGCCGTATCCGCCGCCGCCACCGCAGCCGGCGGCCAGCACACCCGCGGCGATCGCGCAGACGGCCCACCGGGCGCGCGTGACTCCCCGCATGGCGTGCCTCCTCCGCGATCACTGATGCGATACCGGCCAATATCCTCATAAAGGATGTAAAGCGCATCTCGGGGCGTCCACGGACGGAACACTCCACCCGTACGGACGCGGCCGAACGCCGCCCGGAGAAGGCAAGAAGACGGTTGTTCACCTCTCGCCCTGCAACAGCGTGTGGCAGACTGCCGCGCGTGGCTGACCGTTCGTTCGCAGATCTGTCCCTCGCCTGCCTGTACGACGCGCTCAACCCCTGGGACACGGGCGACACCTTCTACCTCGACCTGGTGATGTCCGCCCGGAACGTGCTCGATGTCGGATGCGGTACGGGCCGGTTGCTCACACGCGCTCACGAGGACGGCCACCCCGGGCGGCTCACCGGGCTGGAGCCCGCCGCCGCGATGCTCGTCCAGGCCCGGCGGCGCGCTCCCGCGGTCGAGTGGGTACTGGGGGATCTGCGCTCGCGTGCCTGGCGCGGCGAGTACGACCTGGTCCTGATGACCGGCCATGTCTTCCAAGTGCTGCTGTCCGACGCGGAGTTGCGGCACGCCCTGGCCGCGGTGCGGGCCGCCCTGGCACCCGGCGGGCGATTCGTGTTCGAGACCCGGAATCCGGCGGTGCGGCCCTGGGCCACCTGGACGCCCGAGCGGGTGCGCCAGGTCGCCGACGCCGACGGGCGCCCCGTCCGGGTGTGGCACGAGGTCGAGGAGCCCGTGGCCGGGGACCGGGTGACGTTCACCGAGACGTTCGCGGGCGCCCCCTGGGACGCGCCGCGCGTCAGCCGCTCCACCCTGCGCTTCCTCGGCCCGGACGCGCTGTCGGCGTTCCTCGCGGAGGCGGGGCTGCGCGTGACGGAGCAGTACGGCGATTTCGGGCGCGGGCCGCTGACGCGGGAGAGCCCCGAGATCCTCACCGTCACCGAGCAGGCCCGCTGAACCGGCGCCAGCGCCCCACCAGCACCGCTTCACCGGTCTGGACCAATAGTGGCGATCTCGCCCGCCAACTCGGCGTTTCCGCAGGCCACGAAGGTATCCACACGCCGTTGACGCGCGCAGACCGCCGCTGGTAGACCACTCATCACCCTACTGGCGCCACCAGGAGAAACCCGGTCCCGAAGCCGAACAAGCCGTCCCTGTGCGAGCGATGACGCGAGGTCACCCTTGATGAGCACACCAGATGAGCACGGCACGAGAGGTTCCACCCAGGAAAGCCCCCGACCACGCGTGCGCCGGCCCGCCGTCGCAGCCGGAGCCCTCGCGCTGACGCTCGCCGCGGCCATCGCGACCCCGCTCGGCCCCGCACCCCAGCGGGCTCAGGCCGCACCGAACGACAAGGTCCTCACCGTCGCCGTCGCCCAGAGCGTCGACTCCCTCAGCCCGTTCCTGGCAGTGCGCCTGGTCAGCACCAGCATCCTGCGCCTCACCTACGAGTACCTCACGGACTACGACCCCGGGGACGGGCACCCGGTGCCGGGGCTGGCCACCCGCTGGTCCTACTCCCCCGACAAGCTGACCTGGACGTACACCATCCGCTCCGACGCGCGGTGGTCCGACGGACAGAAGGTGACCGCGCAGGACGCGGCCTGGACCTTCGACAAGCTGATGACCGATCCGGCCGCCGCCACCGCGAACGGCAACTTCGTCACCAACTTCCGCAAGGTGACGGCCCCGAGCCCCACGCAGCTGGTCATCCAGCTGAAGAAGCCGCAGGCCACGATGACCGCCCTGGACGTGCCGATCGTTCCCGAGCACATCTGGAAGAACGTCACGGACTTCGCCAAGTTCAACAACGACAAGAGCTTCCCGATCGTCGGCGACGGCCCGTTCGTCCTGACCGACTACAAGGCCGACAGCTACGTCCGGCTCAAGGCCGACAAGAGCTTCTGGCGCGGGGCTCCCAAGTTCGACCAGCTCGTCTTCAAGTACTACAAGGACCAGGACGCGGCGGTGGCCGCGCTGCGCAAGGGCGAGGTGTCCTTCGTCGCGGGCTCCCCGTCCCTCACCCCCGCACAGGCGGCCTCCCTCAAGGGCCAGCCGCACATCCGGGTCAACGACGCCCCCGGCCGCCGCTTCTACGCCCTCGCCACCAACCCCGGCGCCCGGGCGAAGAACGGCCAGAAGATCGGCGACGGCGACCCGTCGCTGCTGGACGAGCGGGTACGGCACGCCCTCTTCATGGCCGTCGACCGCAAGACCCTGGTGGACAAGGTGTTCCAGGGCCACGCCGCCGAGGGCCGGGGCTACATCCCGCCGCGCTTTTCGACGTACTTCTGGCAGCCGTCCGCGAGCCAGGAACTCGGCTACGACCCGGCCAGGGCGGCCCAGCTCCTCGACCAGGCCGGTTACCGGAAGAACGCGGACGGCAAACGCGTCGGCAAGAACGGCAAGCCGCTGAACTACCGCGTCCTGTGCCACGCCACCGATCCCAACGACAAGGCGGTGGGCCAGTACCTGAAGGAGTGGTGGGGCAAGCTCGGCATCGGCATGAGCCTCGACTGCCTCGACAACGTCACCGACCCCTGGCTCGCCGGCAAGTACGACCTCGCCTTCGACGGCTGGTCCGTCAACCCGGACCCGGACTTCGTCCTCTCCATCCACACCTGCGCGGCCCTGCCCGCGACCCCCAAGGACACCGGCGCCACCGACAACTTCATCTGCGACCCGACGTACGACGAGGTGTACGCGCGGCAGCTGGCCGAGTACGACACCGGCAAACGGGCCGCACTCGTCAAGCAGGCGGAGTCACGGCTGTACGACCTGGGGTACATGAACGTCATGGCGTACCCGAACGCCGTCGAGGCGTATCGCACCGACCAGATCAAGTCGATCGAGACCATGCCGAAGGCCGCCGGCAACATCTACGGCCAGGACGGCTACTGGAGCTGGTGGTCCGCGACCCCGGCGGACTCCGGCGGCTCGTCCGGCGGCGGCTCGACCGGCGCCGTCCTCGGGATCGCCGCGGGGGCCGTGGTGGTCCTGGCCGGAGCCGGGGTGTTCGTGGCGCGGCGGCGGCGCACGACCGCGGACGACCGCGAGTAGCCGGTGGACCCCACTGCCCAGGCGGTGCTGCCGGCCGCCGGTCCAGCACGCGGGAAGAGGCACGGCAGTGCCGCCGCGTACCTGCGGTACGCGGCGGTGAAGGCGGGCGGCGCGATCGTCTCGCTGCTCGCCGTGCTCGTCACCGGCTTCTTCCTGTTCCGGCTGATCCCCGGCGACCCGGTGAAGACGATGACCGGGGGCCGGCCCATCTCGGCACAGCAACTGGCCGAATACCGCAAGGAGTTCGGGCTGGACCTGCCGCTGTGGGAGCAGTTCACGGACTACTGCGGCAAGGTGCTCACCGGCGACCTGGGCACGTCCTACCAGTTCCACGCCCCCGTCATCGACAAGATCACCGAGGCGCTGCCGAACACCCTGCTGCTCACCGGCACCGCGTTCGTGCTCTACACCGCGCTCGGCCTGGTCCTCGGCACCCGTGCCGCCTGGCACCGGGGCCGCTTCGCCGACCGGTTCCACACCGGGCTGGCCCTGACGCTGTACTCGGTTCCCTCGTTCTGGCTGGGGCTGCTCCTCATCATCGTGTTCGCGGTGGGGGCGGGCCCGGTCCCCGGCCTCTTCCCCACCGGCGGCATGGAGTCGGGCGGCAAGCACGGCCTGGACTACGTCGTGGACGTCGTCCACCATCTCGTGCTGCCCGTGCTCACGCTGGTGGCGGTCGAGTACGGACAGACCCTGCTGGTCACCCGCTCCGCGCTGCTCGACGAGATGGACAGCGACTACCTGACGACCGCGCGCGCCAAGGGCCTGCGCGACGACCTGGTCCGGCGCCGGCACGCCGTGCCCAACGCGCTGCTGCCCACCGTCACGCTGCTGTTCGTCAACCTGGGCCGGACGGTGGCGGGAGTCATCCTGGTCGAGACGGTGTTCTCCTGGCCCGGCCTGGGCGGCCTGTTCTACCAGGCGCTCAGCGTGCCCGACCTGCCGCTCGTGCAGGGCCTGTTCCTCTTCTTCGCATCGGCGGTGATCGTCATGAACACCCTGGCCGACCTGGTCTATCCGCTGCTCGACCCGAGGGTGGGGCGGACATGACCACGCAAGCGGCCGCGGGCCCGAGCGCCCGGGCACTGGCCTGGCGGCGCAGGCGCCGTGCCGCCGCCCGGTTCTGGCGGCAGTACCGCGGCCACCGCGCGGGCCTCGTCGGGCTCGCCGCCCTCGTCGTGTTCGCCCTGCTGGCGCTGACCGCGCCGCTCACGGTCGGCTCGGACGTGGCGAGCGTGACCGGCGCGCCCGGACAGCCGCTGCAGGGCCCGAGCGGTGCGTTCCTGCTGGGCACGGACCGGTTCGGCCGGGACCTGCTGGGCCTTCTGGTGTGGGGTTCGCGGGTCTCGCTGCTGGTCGGGCTGCTGGCGGCGGTGCTGTCGGTGGCGATCGGGGCCGTGGTCGGCATCACCGCGGGCCACTTCAAGGGCGCCTGTGCGACCGTGCTGATGCGGGTCACCGACTGGTTCCTGGTGATGCCGACGCTGGTGCTCGCCATCGCGCTCGCCACCGTCATGTCCCGTTCGCTGGGCACGGTGGTCCTGGCGATCGGCGTGACGACCTGGCCGACCACCGCACGCCTGGTCCGGGCCCAGACCCTGGCGGTGGAGTCACGGCCGTACATCGAACGCGCCAAGGCACTCGGCGGCGGGCACTGGCACGTCATGACCCGGCATGTGCTGCCCAACGTGCTGCCGCTGATCCTCGCCCAGACCACCCTGATGGTCTCCTCCTCCATCCTCGCCGAGGCGACCCTCGCCTTCCTCGGGCTCGGTGATCCGACGGTGGTGTCCTGGGGCGGACTGCTCCAGGACGCGCGCGAGACGGGCGCGGTCAGCTCCGGCGACTGGTGGTACCTGGCGCCGCCCGGCATCGCCGTCGCGGGTGTGGCGCTGGCGTTCACCCTGTGCGGACGCGCCGTGGAGTCCGTGCTCAATCCCAGGCTGGGGGTGGCCCGTTGACACTGCTGGAGGTCCGGAACCTGAAGGTCACCTATCCGGGCGGGGCGGCCGCCGTACGAGAGGTGGACCTGCGGCTCAAGGCCGGGCAGACGCTGGGCATCGCCGGCGAGTCGGGCTGCGGCAAGTCCACGCTGGCGCTGGCACTGCTGCGGCTGCTGCCGGCCGGCACCGATGTCCGCGGGGAGATCCTGCTGGACGGCGAGGACGTGCTGGGCATGCGCTGGGGACGGCTGCGGGCGGTCCGCTGGGCGGGCGCGTCGATCGTCTTCCAGGGGGCCATGCACTCCCTCAACCCGGTGCACCGGGTCGGCGACCAGATCGCCGAGCCGATCCTGCTGCACGGCGGCGCGAGTACGGACGCCGCGCGGACCAGGGCCGGGGAACTGCTGGAGCAGGTCGGGCTGCCGGCGGCCCGGGCGTCGGCGTACCCGCACGAGCTGTCCGGCGGCCAGCGGCAGCGGGTGATGATCGCCATGGCGCTGGCCTGCGCACCCCGGCTGATCATCGCGGACGAGCCGACGACCGCGCTGGATGTGATGGTGCAGGCGCAGATCCTGCGGCTGATCCGCCGGCTCGTCACCGAACAGGACCTGGCCCTGATCATGATCAGCCATGACCTGGCGGTGCTGGCCGACACCTGCGACCGGCTCGCGGTGATGTACGCGGGCCGCGTGGTGGAGCAGGGCCCCGCGCGCGAGGTGTACGAGGACGCCCGGCATCCCTACGCCAGGGCCCTGTCGGAGGCCTTCCCGCGCATCGGCGACCCCGCCTCCCGGTTCGCTCCGCGAGGTCTGCCCGGCGACCCTCCCGATCCCGCCGCGCTGCCGCCGGGCTGCACCTTCCATCCGCGCTGCCCGGTGGCGCTGCCCGTCTGTGCGACACAGGACCAGCCGCTGCGGGAGGCGGGCCCGGGGCACCGGGCGGCATGCGTGCGCGTCGGCACACCGGCGGCGGAAGCCGCGGAGCCGACGGGATCCGCGGGCACCGCCGAGAACGCAGGGAGCACTCCATGACGCACTCCGGGCAGCAGGTACCGCCCCTGCTCAGCGCCCGCGGACTGCAGGTGGCCTTCCCCGGCCGGCACGGGGGCGCGCCGGCCCGCGCGGTCGACGGGGTCGAACTCGACATCCGGGCCGGTGAGATCGTGGCGCTGGTGGGCGAGTCGGGGTGCGGCAAATCCACCCTCGCCCGGGCGCTGCTGGGGCTGGTGCGGCCGACGCAGGGGCAGGTGGCCTTCGCCGGGCGCCCCTTGCGGTACTCGACGCGGGACCTGCGGTCGTACCGCCGGCGGGCCCAGCTGGTGCTGCAGGACCCCACCGGTTCCCTCAACCCCCGGCACACGGTGTACGACGCGGTGGCCGAGGGCCTGCGGATCCACGGGCACCGCGGGGACGAACGGGTGGCGGTCGCCGAGGCCCTGTCCCGGGCCGGGCTGCGCCCTCCGGAGCGGTTCTTCCTGCGCTACCCGCACGAGCTGTCCGGCGGGCAGCGGCAGCGGGTGGTGATCGCGGGTGCGCTGGTGCTGGAGCCCGAACTCCTGGTCGCCGACGAGCCGGTGGCCTCCCTGGACGCCTCGGTACGTGGCGAGATCCTGGCCCTGCTGCTCCGGCTGCGCGCCGACCTGGGGCTGGCGGCGCTGGTCGTGACCCACGATCTGGGGCTGGCGTGGAACATCGCCGACCGGGTGGCGGTGATGTACCTGGGGCGGATCGTGGAGACCGGCTCGGTCGAGCAGGTCCTGACCGCCCCACAACACCCTTACACCCAGGCCCTGTTGTCGGTCCTGCCGGAGGCCGGAGGTGAACCGGTGGTGCTGACCGGCGAACCGCCGGACCCCGCCCGCATCCCCGCCGGCTGCCGCTTCCACGCCCGCTGTCCGGTCCTCGCGGCCGGCGAGGCGGAACGCACGGGCGTGGCCCGGGCGTGCCGCACCGAGGACCCGGGGATCCTCGGCCCCGGCCCCCGGGCCCAGGTGGCCTGCCACTGGGCACGGGCCTCGGTGGCGGACGGGGCGACGACCTGAGAACGGCGCGCCCACGGGGCCGGGCGCCCAGGTGAAAACGCCGGTTGCCGGCACCCTCGGACGGTGGAGGGTGCCGGCAACCGGCGTCGGCGAGAGGGGCGTCAGGCCGCGTGGACCACGTCCTTCTCCTCGGCGAAGTGGCAGGCCGACTCGTGGGCCGCCGGGGAGTCCGAGCCCTGGAAGCGCTCGGGCACGGCGAGCACCGGGATCTCCTCGGCGCACTTGTCCTGGGCCTTCCAGCAGCGGGTGCGGAAGCGGCAGCCCGACGGCGGGTTGGCCGGGGACGGGACGTCGCCGGTGAGGATGATCCGCTCGCGGTTCTCGCGGGCCTCCGGGTCCGGGACCGGGACGGCGGAGAGCAGCGCCTGGGTGTAGGGGTGCGTCGGGTGTTCGTAGATCTGCTCGTCCGAGCCGATCTCGGCCATCTTGCCGAGGTACATCACACCCACGCGGTCCGAGATGTGCCGGACGATCGACAGGTCGTGCGCGATGAAGATGTAGGACAGGTTGAACTCGTCCTGCAGTCGCTCCATCAGGTTGATGACCTGCGCCTGGACGGAGACGTCCAGGGCGGAGACCGGCTCGTCGCAGATGATGATCTCGGGGTTGAGCGCGAGGCCGCGGGCGATGCCGATGCGCTGGCGCTGACCGCCGGAGAACTGGTGCGGGTAGCGGTTGATGTGCTCGGGGTTGAGGCCGACGACGTCCAGCAGCTCCTGCACCTTGCGGCGCCGGTCGCCCTTCGGAGCCACCTCGGGGTGGATCTCGTAGGGCTCGCCGATGATGTCGCCGACCGTCATCCGCGGGTTGAGCGAGGTGTACGGGTCCTGGAACACCATCTGGATGTTCCGGCGCACCGCCTTCAGGGCGCGGCCGGACAGCCTGGTGATGTCCTGTCCCTTGTAGAACACCTCGCCGGCGGTGGCCTTCTCGAGGTTCATCAGCAGCTTGGCGACCGTGGACTTGCCACAGCCGGACTCGCCGACGATGCCCAGGGTCTCGCCCTGGTAGAGGTCGAAGGACACACCGTCGACCGCCTTGACCGCGCCGATCTGGCGCTTGAACAGGATCCCCTGGGTGAGCGGGAAGTGCTTCACCAGGTTGCGCACCTGGAGGATCGGCTCCCCACGCTCCACCGGGGCCTCGACGGCGGCGATGGCAGCTTCCTCGGTGGACGCCTCGACCTTGTCCACCGGCGCGGTGTTCGGGGTCTCGGCCGCGTCCCGAGCCGTGGGCTCAGCCATTGAGGGTCTCCTTCCAGAAGTGGCACGCGCTGCGGCGGCCGACCAGTTCCCGGCCCTCGTCGCCGGTGAGCTGGGTGAGCTTCGGGACGTCCGTACGGCACACATCCTGCGCCTTGGGGCAGCGCGGGTTGAAGGCACAGCCGTCCGGGATCCGCAGCAGGTTGGGCGGCAGACCCTTGATCGCGTACAGCTCCTGGCCCTTCTGGTCCAGGCGCGGGATCGAGTCGAGCAGACCCCGGGTGTACGGGTGGGCGGGGTTCTTGTACAGCTCGTGCACCGGGGCGGTCTCGACGATCCGGCCCGCGTACATCACGGCGATCTTGTCCGCGACGTCGGCGACCACGCCGAGGTCGTGGGTGATCAGGATCAGGCCCATGTTGAACTCGTTCTTGAGTTCCGCGAGCAGATCCATGACCTGGGCCTGGACCGTCACGTCGAGCGCGGTGGTCGGCTCGTCGGCGATGATCAGGTCGGGCTCCAGGGCGAGCGCCATGGCGATCATGATGCGCTGGCGCATACCGCCGGAGAACTGGTGCGGGTAGTCGTTGACCCGCGCCGCCGCGGCCGGGATCTTCACCAGGTCCATCAGCTCGATGGCCTTGGCCTTGGCCTCCTTGCGGGACATGCCCCGGTGCACCCGGAACATCTCGCCGAGCTGGTAGCCGACGGTCAGCACCGGGTTGAGCGAGGACAGCGCGTCCTGGAAGATCATCGCGATCTCGGCGCCGCGGATCTTCCGGCGCTCCTCACCGGACATCTTCAGCATGTCCTGCCCGCGGAAGAGGATCTCCCCCTGCGGGATGCGTGCCGGCGGCATGTCCAGGATGCCCATGATCGCCTGTGCGGTGACCGACTTGCCGGACCCGGACTCGCCGAGCACGGCGAGCGTCTCGCCGGGCCGGACCGTGTAGTTGACGCCGTTGACCGCCTTGGCGACACCCTCCCGGGTGTGGAACTCGACGTGCAGGTCGCGCACTTCGAGCAGCGGCGTCTGCTCGTCGCCGGTACCGCGGGAGGCGGGAGCGGCGTCCTCGATGATGGTCATGGGTTACGCCCTCCTCAGCGCAGCTTGGGGTCGAAGGCGTCGCGGACCACGTCGCCGAGCATGATGAACGCGAGCACCGTGACACTCAGCGCGCCGGCCGGGAACAGCAGGGCGTGCGGTGAGGTGAGCCAGCGGTCCTGGGCGTCACTGATCATCAGGCCCCAGGAGATGTTCGGGGACTGGACGCCGATGCCCAGGTAGGACAGCGCCGCCTCGGTGGCGATGTAGACGCCCAGGTTCATCGTGGAGATGACCACGATCGGGGCGAGCGTGTTGGGCAGGATGTGCCGGAAGGCGATCCGCATCTGGCCCGCGCCGAGCGCCCGGGCGGCGGCGACGTAGTCGTTGTACTTGTTGCCGATGACCTCACCGCGCATGATCCGGTAGACCTGCGGCCAGCCGAGGACGGACAGCACGATGGAGACGGTCCACACGTTGCTGCTGCCGACCATCGACATGATCAGCAGACCGCCGATGAGGATCGGCAGCGCGTAGAAGACCTCCGAGAAGCGGGAGACCAGCGAGTCGATCCAGCCGCCCGTGAGACCGGCCAGCATGCCGATGACGCCACCGATCGCCGTCGTCAGGATGGTGGAGACCACACCGACGATGATCGAGTTGCGGGTGCCCCACACCGTACGGGTGTAGATGTCGCAGCCCTGGACGTCGTAGCCGAACCAGTGGCCGTGGCCCGGGCCGGTCAGCGAGTTCGACAGGTCGCAGAAGCCGTTGCTGAACGGGGACCGCGAGGTGAACATGCCGGGCGCGATGGCCAGCACCAGCAGGCACAGGATGACGAAGGCCGAGATGAGGAACATCGGCCGCTTGCGCAGGTCGGTCCAGCCGTCGCGCCAGAGGCTGGCGACGCGCTCCTGCTTGCCGTCCGGCTCCGGCGCCTTGGCCGTGGGGCCGTCTGCGGGCACGGGCCGTTCGATGATCTGTTCACTCATAGCGGATCCTCGGGTCGAGCACGGCGTAGAGGACGTCGACGACGAGGTTGGCCACCAGGTAGATCAGGATGAGCAGGGTGACCAGGCCCACGACGACGGGCCCCTCGCGCAGGGAGACGGACTGGGCCAACTGACCGCCGATACCGGGGAGGTTGAAGACCCGCTCCGTGATGATCGCGCCACCCATCAGCGAACCGAGGTCCATGCCGAGGAAGGTGACGACGGGGATGAGGGAGTTGCGCAGCGCGTGGATGCCGATGACACGGCGGCGCGGCAGGCCCTTGGCGATGGCGGTACGGACGTAGTCCGAGCGGACCGACTCGATCATGCTGGTCCGGGTCAGCCGCGCGATGTACGCCATCGAGGTGGCCGCCAGCACCAGGCCGGGCAGCACATAGCTGGCGGGCCAGCCGTCCTCGATGCCCGCGACCGGCGTCAGCTTGAACTTGACGCCCAGTTCGAGCTGGAGGACGTTGCCGAGCACGAACACCGGGATCGAGATCAGGAACAGCGTGGCGATGAAGACCACGTTGTCCGCGAACCGGCCGCGCTTCAGCGCCGAGAGGATACCGGCGAGGATGCCGATGACCGCCTCGAAGCCGAACGCCGTCAGCGCCAGCTTCAGCGTCACCGGGAAGCGCTGGGCGACGATGTCACTGATCGACCGGCCGGTGTAGGTGGTGCCCAGGTCGCCTCGGAAGACGCCGGTGATGTAGTGCCAGTACTGCACCACCAGCGGGTCGTCGAGGTGGTACCGCGCGCGCAGCACCAAGGCGAGGTGGGGGTCCTGCTTCTCGCCCATCAGGGCCCTGATCGGGTCGCCTGGCAGCAGGAAGACCAGGCAGTAGATGAGGAACGTGACGCCTATGAGTACAGGGATCGCCTGCAGCACACGGCGCACGACGAATCGGCCCATTGGTTCTCCAAGGAATGCTGGCCCGTGCCGGCGCCCCGGGGGAGGGCGCTCGCCGGTCGGACCCAACGGCGAAGAGGGTGGGCGGGGGAGCCGTCTTGCTCCGGCGGCTCCCCGTGCCCACCCCGTGGTCCGTTACTTCACGTCGCGGACACTGTTTCCGGCTTCGCTCAGGCGAGCTTGACGCTCGTCCAGTCGATCTGGTGAGCGATGATGTTCATCGAGCTGATCTTGTTGCTGAAGCCCGTGTTCAGACGGTAGAAGTACACCGGGATGTACGGCAGGTCCTTGAGCAGGACGTCGTCCGCGGCCTGGTACTTCTTGATGGCGTCGGCCTGGCTGGTCGCCTGGTCGCCCTGGCTCAGCAGCTGCTCGAACTGGTCGTTGGTGTAACCGGCGTAGTTCGAGCCGTTCTGGATGGCGTCCTTGGAGAACACCGGGCGGAGGAAGTCCTCCATGTTCGGGTAGTCCATCTGCCAGCCCATACGGAAGGCGCCCTGGTACTTCTTGGCGTCCAGGTCGTTCAGGATGGACTGGAACTGCTCGAACGGCTTGGCCGTCACCTTGACGCCGAGGGACTTCTGGATCTCGTTGGCCACGGCCTCGACCCAGACCTTGTGGTCGCCGTCCGCGTTGTAGCCGATCTCCAGGGAGTTGCCGGGCAGACCGCCCGCCTCCGTGAAGAGCTGCTTCGCCTTGGTCGGGTTGAAGGTGCACGCCTCACCGCAGGCACCCTTGCGGTAGCCGTCGATCAGCGGCGGAACGTAGTCGTCGGCCGCGGTACGGGCACCGAGGAACACCTTCGAGGCGATGGTGTCCCGGTCGATGGACATGGAGATGGCCTGACGGATCTTCGGGTTCGCGAAGGCCTTGTTGTACTTCAGCGGGAAGCCGATGTAACCGGTCGCGCCCTCGGGGACGTCGATGGTGTGGCCCGGCAGGTCCTTCTTGTACGTGGCCAGACCCGAGGTCGGGATGACCGGCAGGACGTCGAGGTTGCCGGCGACCAGGTCCTTGTAGGCGGTGTCCTGCTGCGAGTAGACCTTGAAGTCGATGCCCTTGACGTTGTACTGGGACGCGTCGGGGTACTTGGCGTACTTGGTCAGGCTGATGCCCTCGTTGTCGACGAAGGACGTCTTCGCCTCGTAGGGGCCGTTGCCGATCGGCTTCTTGCCGAAGCCCTTGGGGTCCTTGAAGAACGCCTTCGGCAGCGGCACGAAGCCGGTGAACGACAGCTGGGTCGGGAACGCCGAGAACGGCGCCGTCAGGGTGACCTGCAGCGTGTTGGCGTCGACCGCCTTCAGGCCGGACAGCGTGTGGG